>NZ_CP067112.1:1200000-2400000 GCF_016615815.1 Luteimonas sp. MC1572
GGTGGCGCGCTGGCAGGCCGCCGGCGCGACCGTACTGGAGACCGCCACGGGCGGCGGGCTGCGCATCCGCCTCGGCGCCGATGGCTTGGAGGCGGGCACCGAGCGGCAGCGGCGCCCGCGGTTGTGGGACGCGGTGCGCAGGCTCGAACGGGCGGCGCATTCGCCCGCCGCGCTATCCTATCCGCCGGATTGAACGGCGGGCCCCCCGGCCCGGGGAGCAAGGCGTGCTGGAACTGGTCAAGGCAGGCGGATGGCCGATGCTGCCGCTGCTGCTGCTGTCGGCGGTGGCGCTGGCGATCATCGTCGAGCGGTACTGGACGCTGCGCCGCAGCGTGGTGGTGCCCTCCGGCCTCGGCCGCGAAGTGCGCGACTGGGCCGGCCGCGGTGGCCATCTCGACCCCGCGCACATCGAGTCGCTGCGCGGCAATTCGCCGCTGGGCGCGCTGCTGGCCGCGGTGCTGGACATGCGCAACCGCCCGCGCGAGGAGATGCGCGAGCGCGTCGAGGACGTGGGCCGCCACCTGGTGCACCGCATGGAGCGCTACCTCAACGCGCTCGGCACCATCGCCGCCGCCGGCCCGCTGCTCGGGCTGTTCGGCACCGTGGTCGGCATGATCCAGATGTTCCTCGGCATCATGGACGTCGGCATGGGCGAGATGAACGAGCTCGCCGGCGGCATCGGCAAGGCGCTGGTGTGCGCCGCGGCGGGCATGATCGTCGCGGTGCCGGCGCTGATGTTCCACCGCTATTTCCGCGCGCGCATCGACGGCTACATCATCGACATGGAGCACGAGGCGATCCAGCTGATGGACGCCATCGACCACCGTGCCAGTCGCGCCGCCGAACCGGCCGTGGACGCCCACGCCGGCTACGCGGGACACGTCGCCGCCCCGGCGCGGGCCTGAGCGCCGCATGCGCATCCGTGACCGACGCGCCGAGGACGTGCCCGAGATCAACCTCGTGCCGCTGATCGACGTGATCCTGGTGCTGATCATCTTCTTCGTGGTCACCACCACCTTCGACACCCGTTCCATGCTGAAGCTCGAGCTGCCGAGCGCCGAGGCGCGGCCGGCCGACAACGACCCGCAGGCGCTGAGCGTGCTGGTCAACGCCGACGGCCGCTACTTCATCGACGACCGCGAGGCGCTGCGCACCGACGTCGACTCGCTGAAGGCCACCATCCTCGAAGTCGCCGGCGACGACCGCGAGCGCGCGGTGCTGCTGCGCGCCGACGCGCGCACGCCCCACCAGGCAGTGGTGACCGCGATGGACGCGCTCGGCCAGCTCGGCTTCAAGCGCGTGGCCATCGCCACGGCGCCCGAAGCCGGCGCCCGCGCCGCGCCGGCCGCGGCGCAATGAGCGACACCACCGGCAAGACCGCCGCTGCCGGCACGCCCGCGGCAGGCGCGGCCGGGTCCGCGGCCGAAGACGCCGCGCCCAGCGCCTGGGTCACCTACCGCCGCCTGCTCGGCTTCGCCGCGCGCTACTGGCCGCTGCTCACCGTGGCCACCATCGGCATGGTGATCGAGGCCGGCGCCGGCGCGGCGTTCGTGTGGCTGATGAAGCCGCTGACCAACGACGGTTTCGTCAACCCCAAGCCGGAAATGGCGGTGCTGCTGCCGCTGGCGATCATCTTCCTGTTCCTGCTCCGCGGCGTGGCGACCTTCTGCACCGACTACGGCATGGCGCGCTCCGGGCGCAGCGTGGTGCGCGACCTGCGCGAACTGGTGCTGGGCAAGTACCTGCGCCTGCCGAGCAGCCGCTTCGACACCGAAGCCGTGCCCAATATGGTCAGCCGCCTGAACTTCGATACCGAACAGGTCACCCAGGCCAGCGCCGATGCGTTGAAGATCATCATCGCCGACGGCCTGACCATCGTGTTCCTGTTCGGCCTGATGCTCTACACCAGCGTCAAGGTGACCATGGCGATGATCCTGATCGCGCCCCTGATCGGGGTGCTGGTCTGGTACGTGGGCGGCCGCTACCGGCGCATCAGCCGCGGCATCCAGAGCAGCATGGGCGACCTGGCGCACAGCGCCGAGCAGTCATTGGCCGCGCAGCAGGACGTCAAGGTGCACGGCGCGCAGGCGTTCGAGCAGGCGCGCTACTCGTCGCTCGCCAACCGCGTGCTGCGCCTCAACATGAAGGTCGAGACCACCCGCGCGCTGTCGTCAGGGCTCGTGCAGATCCTCGCCGCGCTGGCGCTGGCGGCGATCGTGTGGGTGGCGATCGGCGAGGCGCTCGCCAAGCGCCTGGATCCGGGCGAGTTCATGCAGCTGATGACCGCGATGATGGGCATCATTCCGTCGCTGCGCCGCATCACCAACGTGCAGAGCGTGATCGGGCGCGGCGTGGCCGCGGCCGAGCGGTTGTTCTCGATCCTCGACGATGTCGAAGAAGACGACCGCGGCCGCAAGGCGGTCGATCGCGCCCGCGGCGAACTGGTGTTCGACGACGTCAGCCTGAGCTATGCGCGCGGCGAGGGCAGGGTGGCGCTGGACCACGTCAGCTTCACCGCGCGCCCTGGCACGGTCACCGCGATCGTCGGGCGTTCGGGCAGCGGCAAGACCAGCCTGATCCGCCTGGTGCCCCGCTTCTACGAGCCCGATTCCGGCCGCATCACCCTCGACGGCACGCCGCTCGCGGACTACGCACTCGCCGACCTGCGCCGCCAGGTTGCCCTGGTCGGCCAGCGCGTGGCGCTGTTCGACGACACCGTGGCGGCCAACATCGCCTACGGCATCGAGGCGCCGCGCGAGTCGATCCGCGCCGCCGCCGAAGCCGCGAATGCCTGGGAATTCATCGAGCGCCTCCCGCAGGGCCTGGACACGCCGATCGGCGAGAACGGCGCGCTGCTGTCCGGCGGCCAGCGCCAGCGCCTGGCCATCGCGCGCGCGATCCTGCGCGACGCGCCGATCCTGATCCTCGACGAAGCGACCGCCGCGCTCGACACCGAATCCGAACGCCTGGTGCAGGACGCGCTGCAGCGGCTGATGCCCGACCGCACCACCCTGGTCGTCGCGCACCGGCTGTCGACCATCGAGCACGCCGACCAGGTGCTGGTGTTCGACCAGGGCCGGCTGCTGGAGCAGGGCACGCACACCGAGCTTCTGGCCCAGGGCGGGCTGTACGCGCACCTGCACGGCATGCAGTTCCGCGAAGGTGGCCCGGCATGAGCCGCGTGCGCCAGGCGCCGCGCTGGTGGTTCGACGGCAGCACGCCGCCGCTGCATGCGCGCGCGCTGTCGAAGCTCTACGCCGCGGCGGTTGCCGCGCGCGTCGCGCTGTACCGCAAGGGCCTCTTGCGCCGCAAGAAGGCGGGCGCGCCGGTGATCGTGGTCGGCAACCTGATCGCCGGCGGCAGCGGCAAGACGCCGCTCACGCTGGCGATCGTCGAGCGCCTCAAGGCCGCGGGCTTTACCCCGGGCGTTGCCAGCCGCGGCTACGGCCGCAAGGATGCGCGCGCCGCCGCCTGGGTCGATGCGGGCACGGCGCCGGCCATCGGTGGCGACGAGCCCGTGCTGATCGCGCGCCAGACCGGCGTGCGCGTGCGCGTCGATGCCGACCGCGCCGCCGCCGCGCGCGCGCTGGTTGCCGCCGGCTGCAACGTGGTGGTCTGCGACGACGGCCTGCAGCATTACGCGCTGGCGCGCGACATCGAGATCGAAGTCATCGACGGCCGCCGCCGCCACGGCAACGGCCTGCCGCTGCCCGCCGGGCCGATGCGCGAGCCCGCCGAACGCGCGGCGAGTTGCGATTTCCGCGTGCTCAACGTCGGCAGCGATCCGGACCTCGTGGCCGGCTTCGGCGAATGGCCGATGTGGCTGGCGCCGGGCGACGCCATGCCGCTCGCCGGCGGCCGCCCGCGGCCACTCGCGGCGTTCATCGGCCAGCGCGTGCATGCCGTGGCCGGCATCGGCGACCCGGAGCGCTTCTTCACCATGCTGCGCAGCCTCGGCATCGCCGTGGTGCCGCATGCGTTCGCGGATCATCACACCTACAGCGAGGACGACCTGCGCTTCGGCAGCGACCTGCCGGTGCTGATGACAGCGAAGGACGCGGTGAAGTGCGCGGCGTTCGTCACCGAGCGCCACTACATGGTGCCGGTGCGGGCCGATCTTCCCGAAGCGTTCTGGATCGCGCTGCTCGCACGGCTGCGCGAACCGGCGGCCTGACCATGGACGCGCTCGACTTCATCGTCGCCATTCCCGCGCGCTTCGCCGCGTCGCGGCTGCCGGGCAAGCCGCTGCAGCTGCTCGGCGGCGAGCCGCTGGTGCTGCACGTGGCGCGCCGCGCGCTCGCCGCCGGCGCCCGCGAGGTCTGGGTGGCCGCGGACGATGACCGCATCGCGCGCGCGCTGGAGGGCTGCGGCGCACGCGTGGCGATGACTTCGACGGAGCACCTCTCCGGCAGCGACCGCCTGGCCGAATGCGCCGACATCGCCGGCTGGGCCGATGACGCCGTGGTCGTGAACCTGCAGGGCGACGAGCCGTTCGCGCCCGCGGCGGGGATCCGCGCCGTGGCCGCGGCACTGGTGGCGTCCGGCGCCGAGATGTCGACGCTGGCCACCCCGGTGGACGATGTCGCCACGCTGTTCGATCCCAACGCCGTCAAGCTGGTGCGCGCGGCCAACGGCGACGCCCTGTACTTCAGCCGCGCGCCGCTGCCGTGGCCGCGCGACGCGTTCGCAGCTGAAGGCGGGCGCGAGCGCATGCCCGCCGGCGGCCACTGGCTGCGCCACATCGGCATCTACGGCTACCGCGCAGGCTTCCTGCGGCGCTTCGCGGCGCTGCCGCCGACGCCGCTGGAGCGCACCGAATCCCTGGAGCAGCTGCGCGCCCTGGAACACGGCCACCGTATCGCCGTGGCGCTGACGCCCGAGCCCTTCCCGCCGGGAGTGGATACACCGGACGACCTGCTGCGGGCCGAGCGGCGCATGGCCGGGATTGACAGCTGATCGGTCGATCTGCGAAAAACGGGTGCGTTTTTGGACACCCCCTCCAGGAAAAAGATGAACAGGATTCTGTTGCTGTGCGTTTTGCTTTTCGCTGTTCCCGCGTTGGCATGGGCGAACGAAAACAAGCTGGACGTCGCCTCCGCCAAGCCGTTCGTGGAGCAGCGCGCCAGGATCGAGGCCGATCTTGCACGCGGCGAGATCTACTCGGAGCTTTCCGCCGCCAACGCCACCAGGGTCAAGGCGTCGCTGGATGTCATTTCCAGCCAGCTGGAGACCGCCGGCACCGTGGCGTCGCTGTCCGAAGAGTCACGGCGCGAGGTCGCCAGCGCGCAGCAGCTGGTCAATACGCTGCTGCAGGACGCCGAGGCGGACAGCCGCGTGGTCTGCAAGCGCGAGCTCAAGACCGGGTCGCGCATGCCCACGACCCAGTGCTCGACCGCGGGGCAGCAGCGCCGCCAGCGCGAGAGCCTGCTCAAGCCGGCGCAGCACGCCAACCAGTAACGGGCACGCCGTAGCGGATGCGTCAGGTCGGGCGCGGTGCGCCCGATCCTGGAAGACAGGCATAATCGAGCGATGGATGCAGTCCTCGCCCCGGAATTCCCGCCCAGCCTGGAATGGCTCAACACCACCGCGCCGGTGCGCATGGCGCAGCTGCGCGGTCGTGTCTGCGCGCTGGCGTTCGTCAACGCGGGCTCGGCGTGGTCGATGCAGCGCATGGTCGACCTCGCGCACCTGCGCGGACGCCATGGCGAACGGCTCAACGTCGTGGCCGTGCACGTGCCGCGCTTCGACCATGAACGCGACCCGCGCCGCGTCGCCAAGCGCCTGAACCGCCAGACCTTCGAATTCCCGATCGTCCACGACGCCGACTGGACGCTGTGGCAGCACTACGGCATCGAAGCCTGGCCCACGGTGGTGCTGATCGACGCCGATGGCCGCATCCGCGAACGCTTCACCGGCGACGGCCAGCTGCGCGAGCTGGACTCGGCGGTCGCGGCGCTGAGTGCCGAGGCCAAGCCGCGCTCGCGCAACGTCGAGCCCATCGAGATGCGCCGCGTTGGCGAGCCGGTGCTGCCGCTGCGCTTCCCGGTCGGGATCGCGCTGTCCGGCAACTACCTCTACGTGGCCGACAGCGGCCACCACCGCGTGCTGGAGTGCGACCACTCCGGCCGCGTGCTGCGCCAGTTCGGCTCCGGCGGCCCGGGCTTCATCGACGGCCCGATGGAGCTGTCCGCGCTCAACCGACCGCAGGGCCTGTGCATCGAGCGCGACATGCTCTACGTCGCCGATGCCGGCAACCACGCCGTGCGCCGCATCCAGCTGCGCAGCGGCGATATCGACACCGTGCTCGGCGCGGGCCGCCCGGGCACGCCCACCGAAGGCCCGGTTGTCGATCCGCGCATGGTGGCGCTGGACCAGCCGCGCGCGGTGTCGCTGGCCGCGGGCGCCATGTTCATCGCCACCGCCGGCGACAACCGCGTGTGGCGCTACGACCTCGGCACGCCGGGCATCACGCTGCTGGCCGGTTCGGGCGAGCTGGACGTGGTTGATGGCACGGGCGGCACGGCGGCGTTCGCCGAGCCGGTCGCGCTGGCATCGGTGCAACAGGTCGTCTACGTCTGCGATGCCGCCGGCTCGGCGATCCGTTCGCTCAATGCGCGCAGCGGCCAGGTCACCACCCTGGTGGGCCGCGACGCCTGGAACCACGGCGACGCCGATGGCGCGCGCACCGAAGCCGCGCTGCAGCAGCCGCAGGCGATCGCGCTCGATCCCAAATCGCCGGTGCTGTGGATCGCCGACAGCGGCAACGATTGCCTGCGCTCGCTGCGCCTTGGCGGCGGCGAACTCAGCACCTGGCCGCTGCCGCAGCGCCTGCACGCGCCCTGCGGCCTGGCCGTCGCCGACGGCGTGGTCTGGATTGCCGATACCGATGCGCACGCCGTGCTGCGCCTCGACACCCGGGATGGCGCGCTGCGCCACGTCCCCATCGGCGAATGACCGCGGCCGGCAGCGGCAACGTGTTCGACGGCAAGGCCTTCGTCCGTGGCTTGAGCACCGCACCGGGCGTGTACCGGATGCACGCCGCCGATGACAGCGTGCTGTATGTCGGCAAGGCCGGCGCGCTTCGCAAGCGCGTCGCCAGCTACTTCAGCGCCAGCCCCAAGAGCCCGCGCACCATGGCCATGCTGGCGCAGGTCGCGCGCATGGAGGTCACGGTCACGCGCACCGAGGCCGAGGCGCTGCTGCTCGAAAACCAGCTGATCAAGTCGCTCAAGCCGCGCTACAACGTGCTGCTGCGCGACGACAAGAGCTATCCCTACATCCTGCTCACGCGCGAGGATTCGCCGCGCATCACCATGCACCGCGGCCCGCAGGCCGTGCCCGGCAATTACTACGGCCCGTACCCCAGCGTGATGGCGGTGCGCGAGACGCTCAACCTGCTGCACAAGCTGTTCAAGCTGCGCAGCTGCGAGGACAGCGTGTTCCGCAACCGCACGCGGCCCTGCCTGCAGTACCAGATCGGCCGCTGCAGCGCGCCGTGCGTGGGCTTCGTGGAGCGGGCGGAATACGACGACGCCGTGCGCCGCGTGCGCCTGTTCCTCGAAGGCCGCAGCGACCAGCTGGTCGACGAGCTCGCCGCCGGCATGGAGGCCGCCAGTGCCGCGCTCGCGTTCGAGCGCGCCGCGCGCCTGCGCGACACGCTGGCCAGCCTGCGCAGCATGCAGGCGCGGCAGTATGTCGACGGCCGCGCCGCGGATCTCGACGTGCTGGCCATCGCCATGGAAGGCACGCACGCCTGCGTGCTGCTGCTCGCGTTCCGCGACGGCCGCAACTTCGGCACCCGCGCGTTCTTCCCGAAAACCAACGGCGTCGAGGAGCCGGCCGAAGTGCTGGCGGCGTTCGTGTCGCAGTACTACACCGGCCAGGTGCCGCCGCAGGAGATCGTGCTCGACCGCGTCATCGAGGACATCGACCTGCTGCAGGACGCGTTTTCGCTGCAGGCCGGGCGCAAGGTGGTCATCAAGCCCAGCGTGCGCGGCGAGCGCGCCGGGTACCTGGACATGGCGCGGCGCAACGCCGAGCAACAGCTGGCCACCATGCTCGGCAGCCAGGCGGCGCAGGCCGCACGCGCGGAATCGCTGCGTGAACTGCTGGGCCTGGCGGCGCCGGCCAGGCGCATCGAATGCTTCGACATCAGCCACACCATGGGCGAGGCCACGGTGGCTTCGTGCGTGGTGTTCGATGGCGAGGGTCCGGTGCGCGGCCAGTACCGGCGTTACAACATCGCCGGCATCGAGCCGGGCGACGACTACGCCGCCATGCACCAGGCGCTGTCGCGGCGTTTCCGCCGCGCGGCCGACAGCGCGGCGGGCGAGGGCGACGGCCCGGTGCTGCCCGACGTGCTGCTGATCGACGGCGGCGCGGGGCAGGTGGCGCAGGCGAACGCGGTGCTCGGCGAACTCGGCATCCAGGGCGTCACCGTGGTCGGCGTGGCCAAGGGCGAAGCGCGCAAGGCCGGGCATGAAACGCTGCTGCTCCCGGACGGCCGCGAGCTGCAGCCGGGCGCCGCATCCCCCGGCCTGCAGCTGGTGCAGCAGGTGCGCGACGAGGCGCACCGCTTCGCCATCACCGGCCATCGCGGCCGACGGCAGAAGGCGCGCAGCACCAGTCGGCTCGAAGACATCCCCGGCATCGGCCCGCGCCGGCGCGCCAGCCTGCTCAAGCATTTCGGCGGGCTGGGTGGCCTGCGCGCGGCCGGCATCGAAGAAATCGCGCGCGTCGAAGGCGTCAACCAGGCGCTCGCGGAACGGATTTACGCCACACTGCACGGCCTGGACGCCCCCGCGTCGGGCGCCAAGGCCACGCGAGACCAATGAAGCTCACCATTCCTACCTGGCTCACCCTGCTGCGCATCATCCTCATTCCGGTGATGGTGCTGATGTTCTACCTGCCCTGGCAGTGGAGCAATTTCCTGACCGCCGCGATCTTCGGTTTCGCCGCCATCACCGACTGGCTGGATGGCTGGATCGCGCGCCGCTACAACCAGTACTCGGCGTTCGGCGCCTTCCTCGACCCCGTAGCCGACAAGCTGATGGTCGCCACCGCGCTGTTCCTGATCGTGCAGGGCCATCCCACGCCGTGGATGGCGTTCTGGGCGGCGGTGATCGTGGGCCGCGAGATCGCGGTGTCGGCGCTGCGCGAGTGGATGGCGGAGCTGGGGCAGAGCGCCACGGTCAAGGTGGCCACCATCGGCAAGATCAAGACTGTGGTGCAGATGGTGGCGCTGCTCGCGCTGCTGTACGCGGTGACGCCCGACAAGAATCCGCCGCGGCCGTCGGCGTGGCTCGGCGAGCCGATTTTCCACATCGGCGACTGGCTGCTGGCGGTGGCCGCGCTGCTCACGCTGTGGTCCGGATTCGAGTACCTGCGCGCGGCCTGGCCGATACTTCGCGCAAGTGAGGGCGCACCTGTTGACAACGTATCCGCGACACGTAAAATGCCTGGCTCAACGCGGGAATAGCTCAGTTGGTAGAGCGCAACCTTGCCAAGGTTGAGGTCGCGAGTTCGAGTCTCGTTTCCCGCTCCAGTTTTGAGACAAGACCCCGGCAACGGGGTCTTGTTGTGTCAGGCGCAGCAATGCGCCGCGTTGAACAGTTTTACGTGGGCCTCATGGCAGAGTGGTCATGCAGCGGACTGCAAATCCGCGTACGCCGGTTCGATTCCGACTGAGGCCTCCAAAGAACGAAAAGGGTCAGGTGCATTTGCCGACGGGCGAATGGACCTGGCTCTTTTTTTTGTTCAATGCGGGTGCCGGGTGCCGGGTGCCGGGTGCCGGGTGCCAAGGGCCTTGAGGACTCATGTCCCCCGGATCCGCCTGGCGGCGGATGCCTCCTCCTTGACTTCGCCCTCAAGGCCCTTGGCACCCGGTGCGCCGCATTGCGCGGTGGCTCAAAGGCACACCCCGCGATCCTGGGCATTGCGCTCCGGCTTGGCCTTTGCTCTTCGCCTTCGCTCTCCGGTACCCACAGCCGCCACCCAGCCCCGAAGTGGCCGTGAGGCCTTCGCGGGGAAGTCAAGGAGGAGGCATCCGCCGCCAGGCGGATCCGGGGGACATGAGCCGCGAAGGCCTCACGGCCACCACAGGGCACTCGGGGCGGCCACCACAGGGCACTCGGGGCTTCATGCCACACGGGCGGCGCCCCAGTGTGAGGAGGGGTAAAGGTTGGGGTGGTAAAGTGCCCGGCTGCGCCCCCTGCGCGCTGCCACACGGATCCGCGGCATGTTCGACCTCCATTGCCACCTGCTCCCCGCGATCGATGACGGGGCGGTTGACCTTGCCATGTCGCTGGAGATGGCGCGCATCGCGGTGGCCGATGGCATCACGGTGACGGCGTGTACGCCGCATATCTACCCCGGCATGTACGAGAACAAGGGCCCGGACATCCGCGCCGCGATCGTGGCGCTGCAGGCCGAGCTGGACCGCGAGGGCATCGCCCTGAAGCTGGTGGAAGGCGCCGACGTGCACCTCGACCAGGGCCTCGCCGCGGGCATCCGCGACGGCCGCATTCCAACGCTCGCCGGCTCGCGCTACCTGCTGTTCGAGCCGCCGCACCACGTGGCGCCGCCGCGGCTGGAAGACACCATGTTCGAACTCATGGCCGCGGGTTATGTGCCCGTGGTCACACATCCCGAGCGGCTCACCTGGGTGGAGCAGCACTACGACACCTTCGTGCGCCTCGCCGGGCGCGGGGTGTTCATGCAGGTCACCGCCGGCGCGCTGACCGGCCGCTTCGGTCGTCGCGCGCAGTACTGGGGCGAGCGGTTCGTGGGCGAAGGCCACTGCCACATCCTCGCCACGGATGCCCACCATCCCTCCCGCCGCCCGCCGCTGCTGGCCGAAGGCCGCGAAGCCGCGGCCCGACTGGTGGGCGCCGAAGAAGCCGGGCACATGGTTGTCACCCGCCCAGCCGCCATGATCCTGAATTCCGCAGCAGATACACTGCCGCCCCTTCCCGCACCACCTGCCAGGGCGCGCAAGCCGTTCTGGTCGCGCCTGCTCCGTTCCGCATGACGGCGACGGCGCTTCTGTCACGAGGCTATATATATGCGTAAGTCCTGGATCGTCCTGTTCGCGGTGTTGCTGGCCTTGGTGCTGGGCGCCTGCGCCTCGCCCAACCGCAGCGCACACCGCGCCAACATGGGCGTGGTGCTGCCGCCGCCGGATACCACCACCGCGTCCGGCGCCTACGAAGGCGCCACCGATTACCGGGTTGGCGCCCAGGACCTGCTGGACATCAGCGTGTTCGGCGTGGATGAACTGAAGCACCAGGCGCGCGTCAATTCCAACGGGCTGATCAACGTGCCGCTGGTCGGCAGCGTGATGGCCGGCGGCAAGACCGTGCCGGAGCTCGAGTCCGAGCTCGCCGCCAAGTACGCCCAAGGCTACCTGCAGAACCCCCAGGTCAGCATCTTCGTCAAGGAGTACACCAGCCAGCGCGTCACCCTGGAAGGCGCGGTCAAGAAGCCGGGCATCTATCCGCTGACCGGCAAGACCACGCTCCTGCAGGCAGTGGCGATGGCCGAGGGGCTGGACGAGTTCGCGGACCTCGAAGGCGTGGTGCTGTTCCGCCAGGTCGAGGGCAAGCGCATGGCCGCCGCGTTTGATCTGGCCGCGGTGCGCCGCGGCGACATGCCGGATGCGCAGGTGTACGGCGACGACATCATCGTGATCGAACGTTCCGGCAGCAAGTCGGCGTTCCGCGAATTCCTGCGCACGGTGCCTGCGCTGGGCCTGTTCTTCGCGCTCTGAGCGCCACAACGGTTACGGACAACAACACGCATGCAAGACGACAAGCTGCCGGGCCATCCGGCGGACGATTCCAGGAGCAACCTTCCGGTGCGCCGCGAAGGCGCGCAGCTGCCCGCCACCACTGACGGGCGCACGCTGGCGCTGGACCTCTTCGACGACAAGCGCGGCGACGACGACGAGATCGACCTGCTCGCCTACTGGCGCATCCTGGTCAAGCGCCGCTGGCTGGTGCTCGGCGTGCTGGGCGCGGTGGTCGCGCTGGCGCTGATCGCCACGCTGATGATGCCGCCGGTGTACCGCGCCTCGGCCACGCTGCAGATCGACCGCGAGTCGGTGCAGGTCATGAACATCGAGGGCGTGGGCAACGCCGAAGGCTCCGCGCCGGACTTCCTGCAGACCCAGTACGAACTGCTCAAGAGCCGCAGCCTGGCCGAGCGCGTCGCCAACGAGTTGCAGATCGATGCCGCAACCGTCGACCACCTCGGTTCCACCACCTGGTGGAAGCGTGCCACCGGTGCGCTGCGCCCGGAATCGAAGGCCGATGCCGCCGCCGATGCCGACACGCTGCCCGAGCCCATCGACGAAAGCGGCGAGCCCGATGCCATGGCCAACCTCGGCCAGGCGGTCGGCATCGTCCGTGGCGGCCTGACGGTCGAACCGGTGCGCAACTCGCGCCTGGTGCGCGTGCACTACGACTCCACGCTGCCCGCGTTCTCCGCGCGCGTGGTCAACGCGGTGGCCGACGGCTTCATCGCGTCGGCGATCGAGCGCAAGTTCGACGCGTCGTCATACGCCAGCAAGTACCTGGAAGAGCAGCTCGCGCTCGCCAAGGGCCGGTTGGAAGAATCCGAGCGCGCGCTGGTGGCGTTCGCCACCAAGGAGAACATCGTCGCCAGCGGCGAGGGCAGCCAGTCGCTGGAAAGCCAGAACCTCGGCGCGCTCAACGCGGCCTTGGCCAGTGCCCAGGACGACCGCATCCGCGCCCAGGCGGCATGGAGCCAGGTCAGCGGCGGCGGCGCGCTGCCGGCCGCGGCCATCGGCAACTCGATCCTCAACACCCTGCAGCAGCAGCGCGCCACGCTCAACGCGCAGTACCAGCAGCAGCTGCAGACCTACAAGCCCGAATACCCGAGCATGCAGGCGCTGAAGGGCCAGATCGACGAAGTCGACCGTCAGATCGGGCAGGAGCGCGCGTCCGTGCGTGGCTCCATCAAGGCCGAGTACGACGCCGCCCAGGCGCGCGAGACCATGCTGGTCGCGCAGCTCAACAGCCTGCGCACCAAGACCCTGGACGTCGACAGCCGCTCCATCGACTACAACATCCTGCGCCGCGAGGTGGACACCAACCGCCAGCTCTATGACGGCCTGCTGCAGCGCTACAAGGAGATCGGCGTCGCCGGCGGCGCGGGCGTGGGCGCCAACAACATCTCCATCGTCGACCGCGCCATCGTGCCGACCGGCCGCTTCAAGCCCAGCCTGTCGAAGAATCTCGCCATCGGGCTTCTGCTCGGCCTGATGCTGGGCGTGCTGCTGGCGTTCGTGCTCGAGTTCCTCGACGACACGCTGAAGAGCCCGGAAGACGTCGAGCAACACCTGCGCCTCGCCGTGCTCGGCATCATCCCCAACCTGCGCAAGCAGAGCGTGGCCGCCGCCATGGGCGACCCGCGCTCGGCGTTCTCCGAAGCCTACCGCTCGGTGCGCACCGCGCTGCAGTTCTCCACCGACCGCGGCGTGCCCAAGGTGCTGCTGGTCACCAGCCCCAGCGCGTCGGAAGGCAAGTCCACCACCGCGCACACGCTGGCGCGCAACTTCACCCAGCTCGGCAAGCGCGTGCTGCTGATCGAAGCCGACCTGCGCAACCCGTCGCTGCACAAGGTACTCGGCGTGCGTTCGGAAACCGGGCTGTCCAGCCTGCTCGCCGGCGCCGCCAGCGCCAGCGAAGTGGTGATGGATACCGACGACGAGCGCCTGAAGGTGATCCTCGCCGGCCCGCTGCCGCCGAATCCGGCAGAGCTGCTGTCCGGCAGCCGCCTGCTGTCGATGCTGACCGTCGCCGCGGAAACCTACGACCAGGTGATCATCGACGGCCCGCCGGTGCTCGGCATCGCCGACGCACCGATTCTGTCGAACGTCGTCTCCGGCACGCTGCTGGTGGTGCAGGCCGGCGAGACGCGCATCAAGACCGCGCAGGCCGCGCTCAAGCGCCTGGCCGCGGCGCGAGCACGCGTCATCGGCGGCCTGCTCACGCATTACGACGCCAAGGTCGCCGGTTACGGCTACGACTACGCCTCGTACTACTCCTACGGCACCACGCCGAAGCTCGCTGGCAAGTAACGGGGCGCGGGGATGACCACGGGGAGCGACGACGCGCTGGATGTGGCGCTCGGCCTGCTGCGTGCCCCCGCGCTTCGCGGCACGCTGCGCGCGCGGCCGCTCCCGGACGGCATGGGCGAACTGCTGGCCATCGCCTCCGGCTCGCCCGAGCGCGCACGCGCCGCCGCCGACCGCACCGGGCATGCGCAGGGCGAGCTGCTCGAAGCCACGCGCTTCTACGTGCAGCAGGTGCTGCTGGCCGAGGATGCCGACGCCTATCGCGTGCTCGGCGTGCAGCGCGATGCGGCGCACGCCGAGATCCGCGACCACCACCGCCACCTGCTGCGCTGGCTGCATCCCGACCGCAGCGAAGGCGCGCACTGGGAATCGGCGTTCGCCACCCGCGTCAACCAGGCCTGGAACCAGCTCCGCCTGCAGTCCGCGCGCAGCGACTACGACGCCAGCCTCGGTGCACCGGATGGCCCCGGCGCAACAGCTGCGGCGGTGCGTCCACGGCGGGACGCTGCGATGGTCGCGCGCCCGCGCAACCAGATCGCCGGCCCGCTCACCGTGCTGCTGTTGACGCTGCTGTGTGTCGTGCTGGCCTGGTTTGCGGTGCACCGCGAAGACAACTTCGAAGACCCGTTCGGCACCGCACCGGCCGCGCCACGTCGCGCCGCGCCGGACATCGCAACGCAGATGATCACGTCGCTCCCGCACCGGCTCGATGAGGTCGAAGTGATCGCGGCGGAGCAGCGGCCCGCGGCGGCGCCCGCGACCAGTGCGGCGACCGCATCCGCGGCGACATCCATGGCGGTGCCCGCGCACATGTCATCGTCCGCGCCGGCTGCGCCCGCAGCAGCCACGGCGATGGCCGCCACCACGTACGCGCCGACGCCCGAGGCTTCAAGCAGGCATCCGGCCACACGCGAACGCCAGGCCGCCTCGATCGACGCCAGCCGCGAGAAGCCGACACCCACGGAAGCACGCGCGCTCGCGGCGATGGATGTGACTCAAGCGGCGTCGCAGGAAGATCCGCTGCGCCTGTTCTCCGAAGCCGAAGACGCGGTGCGCGGTATCCGCATCTACCTGGCCGGGCAGGGTGATGCGCATCCCGCGTGGCTCGACATGAACACCGGCCTCGAGGGTGCCGGCATCCGCGCGCAGCTGCGCGCGCGCCATGCCGGCGACGCACGGCTGCGGATGGCCGTCGACGCGCCTGGCTGGACCCTCGATACCCACGTCGCCACCATGCTCGGCGCCTACCGCGTCAGCGATCGCCGCGGCACCGTCGAAACCGGCCTGCTGCGCGTCGAGCTCGCGCGCCACGATGATGTCTGGCGCGTGGCGCGTCTGCACCTGGAGCCCGCGCGATGAGCGTCGCGCGCTGGCTGCTGTTCGCCGCATTGCTCGCGGCGCTCGCGTTCACCGGCGTGCGCCTGGTCGCGAGCCGCGGCGACACGGCGGCGATCACGGCCGACCTCGCCGAAGCCCGGGCGCAACTGCGCGCCGGTGACAACCAGTCCGCCGCCGCCATCGCCCGCGGCGTGCTCGCGCGCGAACCCGCGCAGGGCCGCGCCTTCGGCATCCTTGCCGCCGCGCTGGCGGGCGAGGGCAGTGCGGACGACGTGCGCCAGCGCTACCAGACCGCCGTGCGCCGCGCGCCACGCGACCTGCACATGCGCGGCTGGCTCGCCACCCGCGCGCTCGAGGTGGGCGAATACGCCACCGCCATCGATCACCTGGACGCCATGCTCAGCGTCGCCAGCAGCAGCCACAGCGAGTTGCTGCCCATGCTGGCGCAGCTGTCGCAGGATCCCGCCTTTGCCGAAGCGCTCGCCGCGCATCTCGCGCTTCACCCGCGCTGGCGCCCGGCCATCCTTCGCGCGGCGGCCAGTTCCGGCCTGCCGGATGCCGCCGACAACCTGCACGGCGCCCTGCGCGCACAAGGCCGCCTGGCGCCGGACGAGGTGGCGCGCTGGATCGACGGCATGCTCAAGGACGGGCGCTGGGGCAGTGCCTATGCGCGCTGGGTGAGTGGCCTTGACGTGGTGCCGGAACGCCTGCCGGTGCCGTGGAACGGCGACTTCGCACGCATGCCCACGTCCAGCGGCTTCGACTGGCGCCTGCGCCGCACCAACGGCGTGGTCTTCGACCGCATGGCGTTGCCCGGCGGCGCGCACGCCGCGCGCTTCGCATTCCTCGGCCGGCCGGTGGCCAGTGTCGGGCTGGAACATCCGCTGCTGCTGGCCCCGGGGCGTCACCTGCTGACCCTTCGCGCGCGCACCCGCGGCCTGCACTCGGACCAGGGCCTCGAATGGACCCTTACCTGCGGCGACGGCCGCACCCGCATCGCGCAGGGTGCGCGCGTGCGCGAAGCGCACGACTGGACCGCGTTTGAACTGGCGCTCGAAGTGCCGGCCAACGACAGCTGCGAAGGCCAGTGGCTGCGCCTGGTCAACCCGGCCCCGCGCGGCGTGGCCCAGGTGCTGCGCGGCGAACTGCATGTGACCGACGTCACCATCAGGCGCGCGGACTGACGCCATCCCGCAGGCTCGGGCCGCCAACGGCAAGGCGCCGCGCGGCTGGACCGGCTGGCACGATTCCTGCATGATGTTGCGCTGTTGCAAGCACCAACCCACGGACGGACTACACATGTCACGCATCACCCTTCATATCGCCAGCCTCGTTTTAGCCAGCGGGCTTGCCGCCAGCGCCCATGCGCAGGACGCAGCACCCGCGATCGCGCTGAACGTCGACAACGGCTCCGTGCTGGTCAGCACCGGCGGTGAGTTCGCCCAGGCCACCAGCGGCCAGGCCATCGCGCCGGGCCATCGCGTGCTGGTGCCGGAAGGCGGCAGCGCGTCGCTCAAGTACGGCAACGGCTGCGCCAAGTCGCTGGCCACCGCCGGCGTCTATACCGTCACTGCCGATTGCGACCTCGCCAGCACCTCGCGCAGTGTCAGCACCGGCACGGTGCTCGGCATCGTCGGCGGCGTGGCGGTGATCGCCGCCGTCGCCGGCGGCGGTGGCAGCGACGACGACAACAACAACAAGCCGCCCATCAGCCGCTGAGCTGTCACGCAGCCGTCATTGCGCTGAACCATCCTGTTGAAAATGCAGGGAATTCAGCGGCATTCGCGGTTGCGCGCCCAGGCTTGATTGCACTACCCTGTGTTGCGGCGCGTCATGCCGCTCCCCTCGCAATATCTGGAAGGATTCCATGAAGACCTCGTTGCTGCTCACCATCGCACTCGCCACCGCTTTCTCCGCGCCTGTCCTGGCGCAGGGTGCCGGTGCCACGCTCCGCATCGACAGCGGCAGCGCCATGGTGAGCACGGGCGGTGAGTTCGCCACGGCGGCGTCCGGTACCCAGGTGCGCAGCGGCGCGCGCATCATGCTTGCCGAAGGCAGCAGCGCCACCCTCGTGTATCCCAACGGCTGCACCCAGCCGATGCGCAGCGCTGGCGTGTACGGCGTGCCGGCGACCTGCGTTGCGGCCGGTGGCGCGGGCGGCTCCAACGCCGCTGCCACTGCCGGCGTGGACCTGGGCGGCGCCGCCATCATCTCCGGCGTAGCCGTGCTGGGCGCGGCCGGCCTGGCCAGCATGGATGACGTCGACTACGTCGCACCGCCGCCGGTCAGCCGCTGAACAAAGCCCCTGAGGGGGCTGGCAGACATCCGACGGGACGGGCTTGCCCCGTCCCGTTTTTATTGGGGAATCGATCAACGCATGGACGGCGCATCAGCCACCGCAGGTTTACGCGGGCGTGACACGGCGGCATTGGCTGCCGTCGTCGCGCTGCTGGTGTTGTCGCTGGTCGCCGGCGGCAGTTCGCAGGAATCCGGCGGCGGTGTATTCGCCGCGCGCCTGCTGGCGCTGCCGCTGATCGCCTGGGGTGGATACCTGTTGCTGCAAAACCGCGCTGACAGCGCGGTACACCGCGTAGGCCTCGTGCCGTGGGCGTGGCTCGCCTTCATCGCCGCGGTCGTGGCCATCCCGCTGCTGCAGCTGTGGCTGCCCGGCGCCATGGCGGGCGGCGAGGGCAGGGCGGCACTGGGACAGGACCTGCAGCGCTTCGGCGCGGATGCCCCCACACACTGGTCACTGGCGCCCGCCGCCACGCGCGATGCCGGCTTCGCCCTGCTGCCCGCAGTCGCCGTGTTCGCACTCACGCTCGCGCTGCCCACGCAGGCACAGCGCAGGTTGGCGGTGGTCGTGGTGCTGATGGCCGTGGCCAGCCTGCTGCTCGGCATCGCCCAGCTCGGCGCGCCGCAGGAAAGCGCGCTCAACCCATACCCGCAGTGGCAGCCGGCCATGAACGGCTTCTTTGCCAACCCCAACCACCAGGCCACGCTGCTGGTGGTCGCCGCCACGCTGGCCTGTGCGCGGCTGGCCACGGCCGTGGGCCGCTGGCCCACCGGGCGTCCACACCGTGCGGCGACCATGGCGGTCTCGGCGCTGGTGATGCTGCTGGCGGCCGTGGCCCTGCCGCTCACCGGGTCGCGCGCCGGCGTGGTGCTTTTCATCCTCGCCTGCGGCGTGGTGGTGGCGGCGCACTGGCCGGCGTGGCGTGGCAGCCGCCGCGGCCGCGTCATGTTGGCCGCAAGCCTGACGCTGGCTGGCGTCGGCCTGCTCGCGGCACTGCGCTGGATGCAGGTGGACACCGTGGACGAGCTGCGCGCCCCGCTGCGCGCCGTCACCGGGGACATCGCCGCGCGCTTCGCGCCCGCGGGCACAGGCCTGGGCAGCTACGTGCCGGTGTTCGAGCAGGAAGCCCCGCGCGAGATGCTCATGGGCAACTACATCAACCACGCCCACAACGAGTACGCGCAGTGGTGGCTGGAGGCCGGCGTGCCGGCGCTCATCGCCATGGTGCTGGGCGCCGCGGCGCTGGGGCTGACCGTGCGCGGCCTGTGGCGGCTGCCGGCGGACGCGCGCGGCCTGGGCGTGACCGCGCTGGTGGCGCTGGCCGCCATCCTGGCGCACTCCATCGTCGACTACCCGCTGCGCACGCCGGCCATGCTGGCGGTGGCCGCCGCGCTGGCCGGGATTGCCGCGGCACAGGCCATGCGCGCAAGCCATGGCCGCGACCCGCATCGATTGCCCGTCAAGACGGGATAATCGCCATCAACTTGTCAGGGGTTACCGCATGAACCAGTTTCCAGCGCCTGGCGCCACGCGCATCGCCGTGGTGGGCCTGGGCTACGTGGGCCTGCCGCTCGCCGTCGAGTTCGGCAAGCAGTACGCCACCGTGGGCTTCGACATCAACGCCGCGCGCGTGGCCGAACTGCGTGCCGGCAAGGACAGCACGCTCGAGGTGGAGCCGGAGCTCCTGGCCAGCGCCACGCAGCTCGGCTTCACCAGCGACCTTGAAGGCATCCGCGACTGCAACGTGTACGTGGTCACCGTGCCGACGCCCATCGACAGCGCCCGCCGCCCGGATCTCACCCCGCTGCGCAGGGCGAGCGAGTCGCTGGGCAAGGTGCTGCAGCCCGGCGACACCGTGGTGTACGAGTCCACCGTGTATCCCGGCTGCACCGAAGAAGTGTGCGTGCCGATCCTGGAGCAGGTGAGCGGCCTGAAGTTCAACGTCGACTTTTTCTGCGGCTACTCGCCGGAGCGCATCAATCCCGGCGACAAGCAGCACCGCGTCACCACCATCATGAAGGTGACCTCCGGCTCCACGCCGGCCGCCGCGGACTTCGTGGACGCGCTGTACGCCAGCATCATCACCGCCGGCACCCACAAGGCCAGCAGCATCAAGGTGGCCGAAGCCGCCAAGGTCATCGAGAACACCCAGCGCGACCTCAACATCGCGCTCGTCAACGACCTGGCCATCCTGTTCAACAAGCTGGGCATCGACACGCTGGAAGTGCTGGAAGCCGCCGGCACCAAGTGGAACTTCCTGCCGTTCCGCCCGGGCCTGGTGGGTGGGCACTGCATCAGCGTGGATCCGTACTACCTGACGCACAAGGCGCAGGAAGTGGGGCACCACCCGGACGTGATCCTGGCCGGCCGCCGCACCAACGACGGCATGGGCGCGTACGTGGCGGGCGAAGTGATCCGGCTGATGGTGCGCAACGGCATCAACCCGGTGCGCGCGCGCATCCTGATCCTGGGACTGGCGTTCAAGGAGAACTGCCCGGATCTGCGGAATACGCGGGTGGTGGACATCATTGGCGCGCTGCAGGGGTACAACGCGCGCGTGGATGTGTGCGACCCGTGGGTGGATGCGGGCGAGGCGAAGCATGAGTACGGGCTGTCGCTGTGCGCGCCGGGCGAGGGTGAGTACGACGCCATCGTGGTGGCGGTCGGGCACGAGGAGTTCCGGAGGCTGGGTGCGGCGGGGATCCGCGCGCATGGCAAGCCCGGGGCGGTGCTGTATGACGTGAAGTATGTGCTGCCGCGGGAAGCGGTCGACGGGCGTTTGTGACCAACGCCGAGATGAAGTACCGGCCCGATATCGACGGGCTGCGCGCGGTCGCCGTCATGGCGGTTGTGTTGCATCACCTGTCATCGCGCTTCGTGCCTGGCGGGTACGTCGGCGTCGATGTGTTCTTCGTCATCTCCGGATACCTGATCACCAAGATCATCAGTCGTGAGATGGTAGACGGCACGTTTACGTTCGCCCGCTTCTACGAACGCAGGATCAGGCGCATCTTTCCGGCTTTGTTCGCAGTGCTTGTCGCGGTATTGATTGCGGGCTACTTCATCTTGTTGCCATCGGATTACCTTGCCACATTCCGCGGAGCATTGGGCACGGTGCTGTTCTCAGCCAACATCGTGTTCTGGCGCGACCTGATGGAAGGGTACTTCGCAGCTGATGCCAAGCTCAATCCGCTCCTGCATATGTGGTCATTGGGAGTGGAGGAGCAGTTCTACCTAATCTTTCCGTTGCTCTTACTCCTGTGCTTCAAGTATCTGAAAGGACGGGTGCTGCCCGTATTGCTGCTGGCGTCAGTCGCTTCGTTGCTGGCGGCGCAGTTCCTACTCTCGGACAAATCTGTCGCCGTGTTCTTTCTGCTGCCGTTCCGCGCATGGGAACTCATGGCCGGCGCGATACTTGCAGTCGTTGCAGTGCCGCAACTGCGGGCGCGTTGGTTAATGGAGGCTTTGACCTTTGCTGGACTGATGGCAATCCTGGTTCCGGTGTTCGCTTACGACGCCGACACCGCGTTTCCAGCCATGGCGGCAGTGCCGCCGGTACTTGGTGCTGCCATCCTTATTTACGTGGGAGCGTGTGGATCCACCTGGGTGGGCCGCCTGCTGCAATTACGCCCCGTAGTCTATCTTGGGCTCATTTCCTATTCGCTGTATCTCTGGCATTGGCCCCTGATCGTGTTCACCCGTTTCGGGACGAGTCTGGAGCCTTTGACGCCCTGGATCCCCGCTCTGCTGGTCGCGTCGTTGCTGGTGGCCAGTGCTTCGTATCATTTTATCGAACAGCCGTTCCGTCGAATGGGAAGGGGCTCCAGCCGGCGGCTTGTGATAGGAGTTGGAGCCGCGGCGACGGTAGTGATTGCTGCGGTCTCGCTGACAGGTGTGGTCAATCGGGGAGCCGAAAGCAGGTTCTCCCCTTCAGTGGTGGCGATAGATCGTGTGCGGACAGCGCCCATCCCCTTCAAAGCGTGTGGCTCAAGGATTGGAGGCCATCCGGTTGACCTGTGCGTTATAGGAAAAACGTCAAAACAGCCTGATCTCCTGCTTTGGGGAGATAGCCACATGCTCGCTTGGTTGCCTGCGTTTGATGAGGCTCTGCGCCGCTCAGGTCGCGCTGCGCTGGTGGCGGCGAATTCAACATGTCCGCCTCTCCTGGAGGTGGCGAACGCAGTTAATCCAGCGTGCATTGGTCAGAACCTGGAGGTTCTTGCTGCACTTAAGGCGCAGACGGAGGTCAGAACCGTCGTGATGGCAGGATTCTGGTCAGAGTACTTCTCTGAAAGCGTACCTCGACTTTCGCTCAATGGCGAAGGCAGGAACGAGGAGGTCGCGCCACTAGCGCTGAGCAACACGTTGATGACAATGAAGTCGCTCGGCAAGCAAGTGCTGGTGCTCGGGCCCGTGCCGACTTATGCAAAGAACATGGCCATTGCCTTAGCGCAGAATCACATGATGGGTCGCGACTCAATGAAAGAGCTGTCTCTTCGGCAGGTCCAGGCAGCCAATGGAAATTTCTATCGCACTGTTGAAAGCGAAATTTCACCACACGTCAAATTTGTCGATGTGGCTGCCTGGTTCTGTCGGCCGGATTGTGTCATTTACCGGGACGGCATATCGGTATATAGAGATTCCAATCACCTAAGTGAAGGGGGGCCATGTTGTTTATTCCCCAGCTTACAAGCGTCCTTGGCTCCGCGTTCGAACATGGTGATGTAGCACCTTCGGCATCGAATAACTGGATAAAGGCTGCTGAATGAAACTGTTGGCGACAAGAACGGCGTTCTTTATTGGTTCGAGCGATGCGCATTCTTCGGAATTGATGAGGATGGTGAGGTATCGACCGAAGGTGTCGATAGGAGTAGGTGTGGCGGGTTTCGTCGAGTGGGATCGGGCTTATCACGGAGCGCAGGCGTGAGCAGTGCGAACAACGCTTACGTGCATCCACTCGCGGATGTGCTGACGACGCGGATCGGGTTTGGCACAAAGTTATGGCAATACGTTGTTGCACTGCCTGGCGCAGCCATCGGTGCCGACTGCAACATCTGCTCGCATTGCTTTATCGAGAACGACGTCGTCATTGGCGATCGCGTGACGATCAAGAACGGCGTGCAACTATGGGACGGCCTTCGGGTTGGCGATGATGTTTTTGTTGGTCCGAACGTGACCTTCACCAACGACAAGCTGCCTCGCAGCAAACAGCATCCCGCCGAGTACCTGACTACCCAGATCGAGGCAGGCGCTTCGATAGGTGGCGGAGCCACCATTCTCCCGGGGCTCAAGATCGGCAGGTCGGCGATGGTGGGCTCCGGGGCGGTGGTCACGCGATCCGTGCCGCCCAATGCAATCGTAGTGGGCAATCCAGCGAGGATCATCGGATACGTGGATGCTCGCGGCGCCGAGCGGGGTGCCAGGACCTCAGAGCAAGCCAACAGCGTCACTGATGCCGACGATTGGAACGTAAAACTTCATCAGCTGCCACGAGTGATAGATATCCGTGGCAGCCTGACAGTAGGTGAGTTCGAACGGTCGATACCCTTCGCCGCCAAGCGCTACTTCATGGTGTTTGACGTGCCGAGCGTCGAAACACGTGGCGAGCATGCCCACCTGGAATGCCATCAGTTCCTGGTCTGCGTCCGCGGAAGCGTCAGTGTCGTTGCTGATGACGGTCATAAGCGTCGGGAATTCACGCTCGACCGTCCTGACCTGGGGCTGCACCTCCCGCCTATGGTCTGGGGGATCCAGTACAAGTACTCGTCCGACGCGCTGTTGCTTGTGTTTGCATCGCACTACTACGATTCGAACGATTACATCCGGGATTACGACGAATTCATGGCCTTGGCAGGAGCGGCGAAATGATCCCGTTCCTGGACCTGAAGGCGCCGCACGTCGAGTTGCGCGAAGAAATCGCTGAGGCTATTGAGCGCGTCGTTTCATCGGGCTGGTACATCATGGGCCCAGAGCTGGACGCATTCGAGGCCGAATACGCCGCTTATTGCGAGGCTGCGCATTGCGTCGGCCTGGCTAACGGCTTGGATGCTCTACATCTGGCACTGCTGGCCATGGACGTGGGTCCCGGCGATGAAGTCATCGTGCCGTCCAATACCTACATCGCCACATGGTTAGCTGTCAGCCAGTGCGGGGCGACACCGGTGCCGGTCGAACCGCTGGAAGCGACCTATAACCTGGATCCGGCCCTGATCGAAGCTGCCATCACTCCGCGAACCAAGGTGATCCTGCCGGTACACCTGTACGGCCAGCCCGCCGACATGGACTCTGTTCTGGCCATTGCCCGCAAGCACGGCTTGCGTGTTCTGGAAGACGGCGCGCAGGCTCATGGCGCGCGCTACAAGGGAAGACGCATCGGTGCCCATGGCGACGTGGTGGCATGGAGCTTTTATCCCGGCAAGAATCTCGGTGCGCTGGGTGACGGCGGCGCGATCACCACTGCTGATCCAGACATTGCCGACCGCATCCGCGTCTTGCGCAACTACGGCTCACGGGTGAAATACGTTAACGAGGTGCAGGGCTACAACAGTCGCCTCGATCCGATTCACGCTGCGGTACTGCGCGTGAAGCTCAAACACCTAGATGCATGGAACGCACGCCGCTCCGCGTTGGCACGGCAGTACCTGGATGGCCTGAAGGACAGTCGCCTGATCCTGCCGCAGGTGCCGAAGTGGGCCGAACCTGCATGGCACTTGTTCGTCGTGCGCCACCCGCAGCGCGATGCTTTGCAACAACGCTTGGCCGACACCGGCGTCGGCAGCTTGATCCATTACCCGATTCCGCCGCACAAGCAGGACGCATATGCCGCGACGAACTTTGCAGATGAAGCATTCCCGCTCGCGACGCGCATGGCGGATGAAGTGCTGAGCTTGCCGATCGGTCCGCACCAGACGACTGAGCAGGCGGAGGCAGTGATCGCTGCCATTCGCGGGGCAGTAGAACCAGCGTGACCGAGGGCAGTTCTTACCGTCAGATCCTGCGCTCGTCGTCGATCATCGGTGGGGCGTCGGTGATCAATATCCTGATTGGCCTGTTGCGCACGAAAGTAGCTGCGGTGGTGCTCGGTCCAGCCGGCATAGGTCTCATCGGGTTTCTAAGCAACCTGATGGCCACGGCGGCAACGGTCGCTGCCATGGGATCCGGTGTCGTGGGAACACGGCAAATCGCGGCGGCAAACGCGACTACCGATGCAGTAACGCTTGCAACTTCACGCCGCGCATTGTTCTGGGGAACATTGGCATTGGCTGTGCTGGGCTCTTCCCTGTTCTGGCTGATGAGGGATGAGCTGGCGACGCAGGTCCTGGATGACGCATCGCTAACGGGAGCTGTCGGATGGCTCGCGCTGGGCGTTGGCTTCTCGGTAGCCGCAGGCTCTCAGTCTGCTTTACTCAATGGCATGCGCCGCATCGGCGACCTGGCGCGGACAAGCGTGCTGTCGGCCCTGCTGGCAACAATTGTTGGCGTGCCTGTCCTGTTGCACTGGCGGGAACAGGGGCTCCTTGCTTACTTGCTGCTCACGCCCATCTCGACCTTTTTGGTCGGTTATTGGTACACCTCACGCTTGCCTGGGATTGGTCGCGCGCCGCTCGTATGGAGTGACTTGCGCCGGGAATGGAGTTTCCTGGCTCGATTGGGCATGCCCGTCATGCTTGCGGGGTTGGTTGTGCTCGCAGGGCAATTGCTTGTCCGCACTATGGTCCAGCATGAGTTAGGCGTAGACGCACTCGGTTATTTCGAGGCGGCTTGGGTCATCTCGATGACCTATGCCGGTTTTGTCCTGCGCGCGATGGGTACCGACTTTTACCCCAGGCTGACGGCAGTGATCCACGACCCTGCAGCCGTCAATCGCCTCGTCAATGAGCAATCCGAAGCAGCCCTGATGCTGGCCGGCCCCGTGTTGCTGGGAGTGCTGGCGTTGGCGCCGTGGGTTGTCCAACTGCTCTATTCAAACGAATTCGCGGAAGCGGCGGGCGTTTTGCGTTGGCAGATAATGGGCGATATTCTCAAAGTGGCCTGCTTCCCATTGGGATACATCATTCTTGCCGCGGGAGAGGGGCGAACTTTCCTGTTCAGTGACACACTGTCGATGGGTGTGTTCGTCCTGACCGTGTGGATCGGAGTACCAACCTTTGGCTTGCCGGCGACGGGCATCGCCTTCCTGTTGATGTACATGGTGAACCTGCCGATCGTCTTCTGGCTCGCACACAAGAGATCGGGTTTTCGATGGGAAGCGATTGTCTGGAAGCTGTTGCTGGGGTTGCTGGCGTCGGCCATGTTTATCTCGACAGTGGCCGCAGAGTATCCCGTGACCGGCGCCATCTTCGGAATATTGCTCTCTGGCGTGTTCGCGGCAATTGCGTTGTTTCGATTCAGCCACAAGGCAACCACTTCTGAATCTACCGGCATTTGGGGATTGATCCACCGAATCGTCGGGCACTTCCCGCGGAGCGGCAAGTGAAGCAAACGAATCCTGGAAACGATATTGCGGCCAAGGCAAAGACCCTCTTTATCCTGGTCTATGGAAGCTTGCGCACTGGCGGCATTGAAACCCTCATAGTGCGCATGGCCAATTATTTGGCCAAGAATGGGTTTGGGGTGATGGTGTGCTGCGGAGACGGTGGCCTATTGCACGCCCTGCCGAGCTCGGCGCATGTGGTCACCTACAACGACACCGGCGATCTGCGCCGGAAGTTGCGCGCTGAAGGTGGGTCGATTCTTAGCGAAGCGATGGACGTGATTATCATCAGCTTCGATCCCATTTCAGCCCCTCGGGCGCTCCAGGTCGAACTCCAGTGCGCATCGCGCGGACGGATCACCCATCTGTCCGGCGTGTTCCATCCGCGTGCCTACTTCATGACCGGCGAGAGGCAGGATCGGATCGTCCTAAATCATTGGGTCGCACGGGCGGTCGGCTATCCCCATCTGTTCTTCATGAATGAAGAATGCAGGAGCTCGCATGCCAAGCGCTGGAATGTTGATCTAGGCCGATCCCCGATCGCTACGTTGCCCATTGATGCCGCCGAAAATGCCTGGGCCGCCAACGCAGGTTCGCAACTGCGCATCGTGTCGGTGGGAAGGCTGGTGGACTTCAAGGCTTACAATCTTGGCGCCCCCTGGATAGTCGCAACCTTGCGCGAACGTGGGGTGCATGTGTCGTGGGACATCTATGGAGATGGCCCTCTCCAAGGAAAAATGGAGAAAGAGATCGCAGAATGCAATGTCCGAGATCTGGTGCGACTGAAGGGCGAGCTTCCTTACTGTGATTTCCAGAGGACTGTCGCGTCGTACGACATCTTTGTAGGCATGGGGACCGCGGCGCTTGAAGCTGCAATGCTGGGCGTCCCCACGATCTGTGCAACGGACAGCCAACGCGAACGTTGCTACGGCTTCCTGCATGAGCTGCCGTATGGAAACGTGGGCGAGCTGCAGTCCAATCTGCCTGCCGTAGAGATGCCCACTTTGATTGCGGATTTCGCCCACGCAGACCTGTCGGTTCGCACCAAAGAATCCGAGATGTGCCGTGCGGCAGCCATCAGGTATGAGATGGGTGGGTTCATCGACCAGCTTGCTGTCATTCACAAGGCGCAGACGGCCAAGCCTCGCCGGGTCCTGAAGCGGCTCGTTGCTTGGCTTTATTGCCTGGCGACGGAAAGCGCCGCGGTCGGTCTGCTGAGGCGCACCGTGCGGGGGGGCTCATGAGTGGCACCGAAGTAATCCACGCAGCGATGAGCAACCGCCAGCCTCATGTGGCTTTGCTATTGCCCGACCTTCGTGCTGGCGGTGCGGAACGCGTCAACATTAATCTGGCCAATGAGTTCGTGGCCCGGGGCTACTCGGTAGACCTGCTGCTGATGCGCGTCGCCGGGGGTTTGAGGCCGCTGCTGGACCCGAGGATCCGGGTGATCGACCTGGGCGTGAAGCGCATGCGCGGCGTTCTCTGGCCGCTGAACCGTTACTTGCAAGAGACACGCCCGCAGTCCCTGCTTGCCTGTATGTGGCCGCTGACCGTCCTCGCCATCGCTGCACGCGCAGCCTCAAACAGCAAGACACGTCTCGTAGTGGCTGAACATACGACCTGGTCGGCTGCGGAGCGCAGTCGCGACAGGCTCCACAGTCTCAACCTCAAGACCACCATGCGGCTATCGTTTCCCCGCGCAGATGGCGTGGTGACCGTATCGCAGGGTGCGGCTGACGACTTGGCGGGCATCGCCGGATTGGCGCGTGATCGCGTCGTGGCGATCTATAATCCGATTGTCGGTGGGGCGAAGGCCGCCGTTACCGAAGAAACACCCGAATTGCTCGACTGGGCGACCGGACCGCACCGCAAGGTCCTGGCTGTTGGCACGCTGAAGGCCATCAAGGATTACGCCACGCTGCTGCGAGCATTCGCCATCTTGCGCAGAAGCGTGGATGCAAAACTGCTGATCCTCGGGGAGGGTGAAGAGCGCGGCGCGCTGGAACGACTCATCGTCGATCTGGGTATCAGCGCTGACGTCTGCCTGCCCGGATTCGTCACCAGTACCGAAGCCTATTACCGGAAGGCGGACCTGCATGTGCTGTCTTCGGTAGGAGAGGGCCTTCCCACGGTGATCGTTGAAGCCCTGGAGCAGGGCGTCCCAGTGGTGAGCACGGATTGTCCCTCCGGGCCTCGCGAGATTCTCGACAACGGCCGTTACGGGGCCTTGGTACCCGTTGCCGATCCGGATGCCCTGGCTTGGGCGATGCAGGAAGCGCTCACGCGTACACACGACAGGGCCGCTCTGAAAGCCAGGGCTGCCGACTTCAGCGTGGACCAGGCAGCCGATGCCTATCTTGACCTGCTGTTGCCCGACTGGCGCCACGTACCCGGGCTGTCGGAGGCCAAAAGGTAATGGCCAACGGCGTTCTCTATATTGCCTACGACGGCATGCTGGAGCCTTTGGGTCAGTCGCAGGTGCTGGCCTACCTGGAGCGACTGGCCAGCGGGCGACCGATCCACCTGCTCAGCTTTGAGAAGCCCGAAGATTGGGCCGATGCTGACGCCCGTGGTCGCGTGCAGGCGCGCATGGATGTGGCCGGCATCCACTGGCATCCCCGCCGCTACCACAAGCGCCCCTCCGCGGTGGCCACCAGCTGGGATATCGGCATCGGCATTCTCAGTGGTCTGTGGCTGCTGTTGCGCCATCGCTTGCGCATCGTTCATGCCCGCAGCTACGTCGCCGCCGTCATGGCGTTGGCGCTAAAGCGGCTGACTGGCGCCCGCTTCGTGTTCGACATGCGCGGATTCTGGGCGGACGAGCGCGTCGACGGCGGCCTGTGGCTGCGCGAAGGCCGCATGTATCGCGTCGCCAAGTGGTTTGAGCGGCGCTTCCTGCAGCGCGCCGACCACGTGGTTTCGTTGACTTATGCCGGTGTGCGCGAGATGGAGGGCTTTGACTACCTGCATGGCAGGCTGCCCCCGTTCAGCGTGATCCCCACTTGCGCCGACCTGTCGCGCTTTGTGCCCGCTGCAACGCCGCGCGAAGGCTTCGTTCTGGGCTATGTCGGCTCTGCTGGAACCTGGTACCTGTTCGATGCCGCCGTGGCTTGCTTCGCCAAGCTGCTGGAGTTGCGGCCTGACGCGCGCTGGCTGATCGTCAACCGCAACGAGCACGACTACATTCGCGAGCGACTGGTCGCGGGAGGCGTGTCGATGCATGCGATTGAACTGCGCACGGCGGATCACTCCGAAGTGCCGGCACAGATGGCCCGCATGCACGCGGGGGTTTTCTTCATCAAGCCGGTGTTCTCCAAGCAGGCCTCCGCCCCGACCAAGCTGGCCGAGTTCCTCGGTTGTGGAATTCCATGTCTGGGAAATGCGGGCGTCGGCGATATGGCCGGCATCCTGGAAAGCGAGCGAGTGGGTGTTGCACTCGACACCTTCGACAGTGCTTCGTTGCACCAGGGACTGGAAAGTCTGATGGCGCTGACTGCGGAACCCGACATCCAGGCGCGTTGCGTCGCAGCGGCCCACCGAAATTTCTCTCTTGACGAAGGCGTTGCCCAGTACCGGGCCGTGTATTCCAGTCTGGACCGCGCTTGAGCATGCGTCTTCTCATGTTTCCCCGCTATGGTCCGTTGGGGGCTAGCAGCCGCCTTCGGATGATGCAGTACGTGCCTGCACTCCGCGATGCAGGTATCGAGGTGGAGGTGTCGCCGTTGCTCGGCGATTCCTACGTGGAGGCCTTGTACGGCGGTTCGGTGGCGGTAGGGTCGGTCGCTCGCGCGTACGCGAGCCGGGTCAGGCGCACGCGTACGCTGGCGAACTTCGACGTGGTCTGGCTCGAAAAGGAGGCTTGGCCGTGGCTTCCGCACTGTGTCGAGCTTCCCCTGCTTGGTCGCAAGACCCGGCTCGCGGTCGACTACGACGATGCGGTCTTTCACCGCTACGATATGCATCGCCTTCCGCCTGTCCGCGCACTGCTGCGTAGCAAGATTGACGCGATCATGCGCCGCGCTCAGTTGGTGACCGCTGGCAACGCCTATCTGGGCGACCGCGCCCGCGCCGCCGGCTGTGCCCGGGTGGAACAGGTGCCGACTGTGATCGACCTCGAGCGCTATCTGCCGTCTTCGCCGCGGCCCACAACAGGGCCCGTGGTGGTCGGCTGGATCGGCTCACCATCGACGGCAGGCTATCTGCAGGCGGTTTCCGCTGCGCTCCTGCCGCTGCAGGAGGAGGGGCTGGTCCGCTGTGTTGCCATCGGCGCGCGGCCTGACCAGGTGGTGGGTACGCCGTTCGAAGCGCGTGCTTGGCGCGAGGACACCGAGGTGGCCGAGCTGCACGACATCGACATCGGCATCATGCCGCTGGCCGATGGCCCGTGGGAGCGCGGCAAGTGTGGCTACAAGCTCATCCAGTACATGGCCTGCGGGCTGCCGGTGGTGGCATCGCCGGTCGGCGTCAACCTCGACATCGTGCAGGCAGGGGAAAACGGCGAGCTGGCCGGCACGACCGCGGAATGGGAACAGGTGCTGCGGCGACTGGTCGCGGACCCCGCGCTCAGACAGGCCATGGGTGCGAACGGAAGGCGGTGCGTGGAAGGGGTCTATTCGGTGCAGGCGCAAGCCCCGCGCTTGGTCGACATGTTTCAGTCATTGACGGCAGGGGGCGGTCAGTAAATGTGTGGATTCACGGGGTTCTGGGCACGAAGTTCTGCGGGAGGCGACATCGCGGCGATCGCTACAACGATGGCCGATCACATCCGCCACCGCGGGCCGGATGACGGCGGCGCGTGGGCTGACACCGAAACAGGCATCGCCATCGCGCACCGTCGCCTGTCGATCCTCGACCTGTCGCCTGCCGGGCACCAGCCGATGGCCTCGGCGAGTGGCCGCTGGGTGCTCGCCTACAATGGCGAGGTCTACAACCACCTCGAACTGCGCAAGCGCCTCGAAGCCGAAGGGGCCGCGCCGGCGTGGCGCGGCCATTCCGACACCGAAACCCTGCTGGCCGCGATCGAGGCTTGGGGCGTCGATGACACCATCAAGCGCAGCGTCGGCATGTTCGCGCTCGCCCTCTGGGATCGGCAGGACCGCACGCTGTGGCTGGCGCGCGACCGCATTGGCGAGAAGCCGCTGTACTACGGCTGGCAGGGCGACACCTTCCTGTTTGGATCCGAGCTGAAGGCTCTGCGTGCGCATCCCGTGTTCAATGCCGCGATCGATCGCGGAGCCGTGGCCATGTTGCTGCGCCACAACTACATCCCCGCGCCGTACTCGATCTACCAGGGCATCCACAAGTTGCCGCCGGGGACCTGGCTGCGGCTGGGTTCGGGCGAGCGCGACGTGGAACCAGTGGCTTACTGGTCGCTGGCGGCGGTCGCAGAGCGCGGCATGGCCCATCCGTTTGAAGGTTCCGAAGCAGACGCGCTCGACGCGCTGGAACGGCATCTTGGCAACGCAGTGCGCGGACAGATGGTGGCGGACGTGCCGCTGGGGGCGTTGCTGTCCGGCGGTATTGATTCCACCGTGATCGCTGCACTGATGCAGGCCAGCAGCTCGCGGCCGGTGCGCACCTTCACCATTGGCTTTGACGAGAAGCAGTACGACGAAGCGACCCACGCACGCGCAGTGGCTGCGCATCTCGGCACCGATCACACCGAGCTGCGCCTGAGCGGCGATGACGCGCTGGCACTGGTCCCACGGATGCCCGCGATGTACGACGAGCCTTTTGCCGACTCATCGCAGCTGCCCACCCACCTAGTGATGAAGCTGGCGCGACAGCACGTGACCGTGGCGCTATCCGGCGATGCGGGTGATGAAATGTTTGGCGGCTACAACCGCTATTTCCTTGGACCGAAGACGTGGGATCGGATCCGCTGGATGCCGCCAGTGCTGCGCCGCGCGTTTGGCGCAGCTCTGACCGCGCTGCCTGCGACCACGGTGAACAGGATGTTCGGCCCAGTTGCGGGCCGCGCCGGCATTGCGTTGCCGGGCGACAAGGCACACAAGCTGGGCGCGCGCCTGACAGGCGTGCGCAGCCTCGACGACCTGTATGTCTCGCTGGTGTCGGAATGGCCCGATCCGGCCGGCACGGCGGTGGGCGGCCACATGCCGCCCAACCTGCTCGACGACCGCTTGCGCTGGCCGAAACTTGGAGACCCGGTGGCGCGGATGATGGCGCTCGACGGCCTGACTTACTTGCCCGACGACATCCTGGTGAAGGTCGACCGAGCCTCGATGGCGGTGTCACTGGAAACGCGCGCGCCGTTCCTCGACCGCGACGTGATGGAGTTCGCATGGTCGCTGCCGATGCACATGAAGCTGCGCAATGGCAAGGGAAAGTGGCTGCTGCGTCAGCTGGTAGACCGACATGTGCCGCGCGCGTTGATGGAGCGGCCGAAGATGGGCTTCGGCATTCCTTTGGACCAGTGGTTGCGTGGACCCTTGCGTGAGTGGGGCGAAACCTTGCTGGCCGAAGACCGGCTCAAGCGCGAAGGCTACTTTGATCCGGCGCCGATCCGTGCGACTTGGCTGCGGCACCAGCGGGGCGAGGGGTCGTTCGGTTACCGGTTGTGGGCCGTGCTGATGTTCCAGGCGTGGCTGGAACAAGAAGGCGGCAACGCCTGATGTGGCCGTTCTGGCTGATGTTCCTGATTCCGGCCTTCGGCGTGCTGGTGCCGCGCAGCTTGCCCGCCAGGCAGGCGCGCGTGATGTGGTGGATCGTCGGCCTGCTGTTCGCACTGATGATCGGGCTGCGCCATGAAGTTGGCGGAGACTGGTTTAACTACCTGCCGCACTTCCAGCACGCTGCGGACCTCAGCTTTGCGGAAGCGGCCGCCATGGGCGACCCGGGCCACTATGTGTTGAATCGCTTTGTCGCCGGACTCGGCGGCAGCATCTATACCGTGAACCTGATCTACGGAGCGGTGTTGATGGTCGGTACGGTGGTTTTCTGTCGGCGACAGCCCAATCCCTGGCTCGCGCTGCTGGTCGCGGTACCGTACATGTTGATCGTGGTGGGCATGGGATACACGCGGCAATCGGTCGCGCTCGGTTTCGCGTTGATCGGTTTGGTTGCGCTGGGCGAGCATCGAGTCAGGACTTTCGTAGTCCTCGTTGCCCTGGGCGCGCTGTTCCATAAGTCTGCTGTGCTGCTATTGCCCATCGCCGCTCTTGCATCCAGCCGTAACCGCTGGTTGACGGCCGCGATGATGTTGGTGTCCACCGGCTTGATGTACTACCTGTTGCTGGCCGATAGCGCCGAGACGCTTTGGGCAAACTACGTCGAAGCCGACATGCAATCGCAGGGCGGCGCGATCCGTGTGGTCATGAACGCGCTGCCGGCAGCCTTGATGATCGTATTCCGGAAACAGCTTGCCCCCGAACTCGGCGAGCGCAAACTTTGGGTTTGGGTCGCGATATTCGCATTGCTCTGCGTGCCGCTTGTGGGGATCGCCTCGACCGCGGTGGACCGCGTGGCGCTGTACTTGATTCCATTGCAACTGTACGTATTCGCAAGGCTGCCACGCTTGGCCACGACCACCCGCGCCCGCACCGCGATCGTTGTTGGAATTCTTGGCTATTACGGGGTTGTGCAGTTCGTCTGGCTGAATTTTGCTACGCATGCGCCGTACTGGGTGCCGTACCAGTTCATGCCGCTGACATAGACGAGCCGGATGCTGGTCCGACTCATGGAGAACACGAATCATGGAGAACATATGACTACCTGGCTTGTCACCGGCGGCGCCGGTTTCATTGGCGGAAATTTCGTGCTCGAGGCCGTCGCGGCCGGCGTGCGCGTCGTCAACCTCGACGTCCTCACCTATGCCGGCAACCTCGACACGCTGGCGTCGCTCGACGACAACCCCGCACACACCTTCGTCCAGGGTGACATCGGCGACGGCGCGCTGGTCGCGCGCCTGCTCGCCGAGCACCGGCCCGACGCGGTGGTCAATTTCGCCGCGGAAAGCCACGTCGACCGCTCGATCGACGGCCCGGCCGCCTTCGTGCAGACGAATGTCGTCGGCACGCTGGCGCTGCTGGAAGCGGTGCGTGATTACTGGAAGGCGCTCGACGGCCCGGCGAAGGACGCGTTCCGCTTCCTGCACGTCTCCACCGACGAGGTCTACGGCACGCTGGGCGACACGGGGCTCTTCACCGAAACCACGCCGTACGCGCCCAACTCGCCGTACTCGGCGTCCAAGGCCGCGTCCGACCACCTGGTGCGCGCCTTCCACCACACCTACGGGCTGCCAGTGCTGACCACCAACTGCAGCAACAACTACGGGCCGTACCACTTCCCCGAGAAGCTGATCCCGCTGGTGATCGCCAAGGCGCTGGCCGGCGAACCGCTGCCGGTGTACGGCGATGGCAAGCAGGTGCGCGACTGGCTGTTCGTGACCGACCACTGCGAGGCGATCCGCACGGTGCTGGCCAAGGGCCGCGTGGGGGAGACGTACAACGTCGGCGGCAATGCCGAGAAGCAGAACATCGAGGTGGTGAAGACCATCTGCGCGCTGCTCGACCAGCGCCGCCCGCGCGCGGACGGCGAGCCGCGTGAATCGCAGATCGCCTATGTCGCCGACCGCCCCGGGCACGACCGCCGCTATGCGATCGATGCTTCCAAGCTGCGGGACGAACTGGGCTGGACGCCTGCCTACAGCTTCGAGCGCGGCATCGCCGAAACGGTCGACTGGTACCTCGACAACCAGCCTTGGGTGCAGCGCGTGCTCGACGGCAGCTACCGCCTCGAGCGCATCGGGGCCGCGGCATGACGTCGCGCCGCGGCATCATCCTGGCCGGCGGTTCCGGCACCCGGCTGTATCCGATCACCCAGGCGATCAGCAAGCAGCTGCTGCCGGTGTACGACAAGCCGATGATCTACTACCCGCTGAGCGCGCTGATGCTCGCCGGGATCCGCGAGGTGCTGATCATCAACACCCCGCACGAGCAGGCGCTGTTCCAGCAGTTGCTCGGTGACGGCTCGCAGTGGGGCATGGACATCCACTACGCGGTGCAGCCGAGCCCGGACGGGCTGGCGCAGGCCTACCTGATCGGCCGCGACTTCGTCGGCGGCAAGCCGAGCTGCCTGGTGCTGGGCGACAACATCTTCCATGGCCACGGCTTCACCGAGGTCCTGAAGCGCGCCGACGCGCGCCAGCACGGCGCCACGGTGTTCGGTTACTGGGTGAGCGATCCGGAGCGCTACGGCGTGGCCGATTTCGACGCCGACGGCAAGGTCGTGGGACTGGAGGAGAAGCCGGCCAAGCCGCGTTCCAACTACGCAGTCACCGGGCTGTACTTCTACGACGGCCGCGCGAGCGATTTCGCGGCGTCGCTCACGCCGTCTGCGCGTGGCGAGCTGGAGATCACCGACCTCAACCGCTGCTACCTCGACGAGGGCGCCCTGCACATGGAGCAGCTGGGGCGCGGCTATGCCTGGCTCGACACCGGCACCCACCAGTCGCTGATCGAGGCCTCGAACTTCATCGAGACCGTCGAGGCGCGCCAGGGCCTGCGCGTGTGCTGCCCCGAGGAGATCTCCTGGTCCAACGGCTGGATCGACGATGCCGACCTCGAGCGCCTCGCCGCGCCGCTGGCCAAGAACGGCTATGGCCAGTACCTGCTGTCGCTGGCCAAGCGCGGAGTGGTGTCGTGACGATGGAGCGTGTCTGACATGGCGCACGCGATGCCGCGTGCGTCACACAAGATCGTGCTGTTCGCGAACACCGACTGGTACCTCTACAACTTCCGCCGCTCGCTGGCGCTGGCGTTGCAGGCGCACGGCTACGAGCTGCTGCTGATCTCGCCCCCCGGCCCGTACGGCGAGAAGCTGCGCGCCCTCGGCCTGCGCTGGGAACCTGTGCCGATGGACCGCCGCAGCCTCAACCCGCTGCGCGAGGCGAAGTTGCTGGCGTGGCTGGTATCGCTGTTCCGCCGGGAGCGCCCGGCGGTGGTGCACGGCTTCACCATCAAGTGCGCGGTGTACGGGTCGCTGGCCGCGCGCCTGGCCGGCGTGCCGGCGCGGGTCAACGCCGTGGCCGGCATGGGCTACGTGTTCACCAGCAACGACACCAAGGCCCGCGTGCTGCGCCCGCTGGTGCGTGCGTTGCTGCGTACCGCGCTGGATGGCGGCAATGCGCGGCTGGTGCTGCAGAACCCGGATGACGTAGCGCTGTTTGAAGCCGCGCGGCTCGTGGATCGCGAGCATGTCCGCCTCATTCCTGGTTCCGGTGTGGACTGCTCGCGCTTTGTGGCACGCCAAGGCCAGCGCGATTCAACGCGTCCGCTGCGCGTGCTGCTGGCCGCGCGCCTGCTGTGGGACAAGGGTCTGGCGGAATTCGTGGAGGCCGCGCGGCGACTACAGGGCGAAGGCAGGGCGATCGAATTCCTGCTGGCCGGCGACCCCGACCCGGGAAATCCCGCCGCGGTGCCGGAAGCCACCGTGCGCGCGTGGGCGGACGAGGGCGTGGTGCAGTGGCTGGGTCACGTCGATGACATGGCGGCGCTGTTCGCGTCGGTCGATGTGGTGGTGCTGCCCAGCTATCGCGAAGGCCTGCCGAAGGGATTGATCGAGGCCGCCGCCTGCGCGCTGCCGCTGGTCACCACCGACGTGCCCGGCTGCCGGGAAGTGGTGAGCGACGGTGTCGACGGCCTGCTGGTGCCGGTGCGCGATGCCGCGGCGCTGGCTGCGGCCATCGCGCGGCTGCACGATGATCCCGAGCTGGCCGCACGCTTCGGAAAGGCCGCGCGTGCCAAGGCGCTGGCGGAGTTCGACGAGAAGATCGTCATCGACCGCACCCTGGCCGTGTATCGCGAATTGCTGCCCACGCCATGACCGGCGCCGATGTGCTGCTGGCGGTCCTGGCGCTGGGCGTGGCGATGCTGCTCGCCCGCGGCAGCCATCCGGTGGTGGCGGCGTTGCTGGTCGCGTCCGCGCTGGCGGTGTCGGCGATGTTGTTCCTCCCCACCGCGATGCTGGGAGACTGGCTCGGCATGGACCGAGTGCATCGCTTGTACGGCCTGACACGCGACACGCCGCTGGACCCGCCGGAGTGGATCCACCTCTTCGCATTCGCCTGGCTGGGCCTGCTGGTCTGGCTGGCGCGCAAGGACGTGCGCAACGGGTGGGGCGTGCTGCTGGTCGCGGCCTTCGGCGTGGCCGCGGAGCTGTCGCAATGGCTGACGGATGGGCGGCAGCCGAAGCTTGAAGATGCGGCGTTGAATGTTCTTGGCGGGTTGGCCGGGGTTCTGCTCGCGTGGATCGGCTGCTCGCTGATGGCAGCCTGGGGCCGTCGAAGCGGTCGCTGATGCGACAGCATCCACCGGTATGATCCGTGTCCCCGCACCGCTGGAGCACGCCCGTGTCATCGAAAGCATTCAAGGCCTACGACATCCGCGGCCGCGTGCCCGACGAACTCGATGAAGCCCTGGCCATGCGCATCGGCGCGGCCACTTCGGAACTGCTTGGCCCTGGTGCGGTCGTTGTGGGGCACGACATCCGCCTGAGCAGCCCGTCGCTGCAGGCGTCCCTGGCGCAGGGTCTGCGCGAAGCTGGCCGCGAGGTCATCGACATCGGCCTCTGCGGCACCGAGGAGGTCTATTTCCAGACCGATCACCTGGGTGCGGCCGGTGGCGTGATGGTGACCGCCAGCCACAATCCCATGGACTACAACGGCCTGAAGCTGGTGCGCGAGAACGCGCGGCCGATCAGCGCCGACACCGGCCTGTTCACCATCCGCGACCGTGCGCTGTCCGATGACTTCACCCCGGGGCAGGGCACCGGCGGCAGTCGCGCGATGACCGACAAGTCGGCGTACATCGCGCACCTGCTGACCTACGTGGCGGGCGTTGCGCTGAAGCCGCTGAAGATCGTCAGCAATCCGGGCAACGGCGGCGCCGGCACGGTCATCGACCTGCTGGCGCCGCACCTGCCGTTCGAGTTCGTGCGCGTGCAGCACGAGCCGGATGGCACCTTTCCCAACGGCATCCCGAACCCGCTGCTGCCCGACGCGCGTGCCGCCACCGCCGACGCGGTGAAGGCGCATGGCGCCGACTTCGGCATCGCCTGGGACGGCGACTTCGACCGCTGCTTCTTCTTCGACCACACCGGCCGCTTCATCGAGGGCTATTACCTGGTCGGGCTGCTGGCCAAGGCGCTGCTGGCGCGCAGCCCGGGCGGCAAGGTGGTGCACGACCCGCGGCTGCTGTGGAACACGGTGGAGATGGTGCGCGAGGCCGGCGGCACGCCGGTGCTGTGCAAGAGCGGCCACGCCTTCATCAAGGAGAAGATGCGCGCCGAAGACGCGCTCTACGGCGGCGAGATGAGCGCGCACCATTATTTCCGCGAGTTCGCGTACGCCGACTCCGGGATGATCCCTTGGCTGCTGATCGCGGCGCTGGTGTCGACGAGCGGCCTGTCGCTGGCGGAGCTGGTGGAAGACCGGATGGCGAAGTTCCCGTGCAGCGGCGAGATCAACTTCACCGTGGCGGATGCAGCGGCCTCGATCGCGGCGGTGCTGGCGCATTTCAGTGCGTTGCAGCCGGAGCTGGATTACACGGATGGGTTGTCGGCGGATTTCGGGGATTGGCGTTTCAATCTGCGCAGCTCGAATACGGAGCCGTTGATCCGGTTGAACATCGAGACGCGAGGGGATGAGGAGTTGCTGCGGGAGAAGGTGGGGGAGATCAGTGGGTTGTTGATGGCGTGAGGGTGGGAGGGTAGGTGTCAGCTTGAGGGTGCGGCGTTGAACGTCGTGGGTGGATTGGCAGGTGGCGAACCTTGGGGGAGGGAATGCCTGTGTTGAAACAGATGATGCTTTGCACGCTGCTGCTGGCCGCAGGCCCCGTTGCCGCGCATAGCGGTGGCCTCAACAGCGAGGGCTGCCACACCAATCGCAGCACTGGCGAGTACCACTGCCATCGCGGCCCGGCGCGTACGGCCGCGCCTGCACCGCCTGCGGCGCAACGTTTTGCGCCCGCCAACTCGGCGCCCGCTGGCGCTGCGGCTGGAACACGACCCTTTGTGAACTGCGACGCGGCCCGGGCAGCCGGGGCTGCGCCGGTGCGGCGTGGTGATCCTGGTTATGGGACGCATCTGGATCGTGACAGCGATGGGGTTGGGTGCGAGCCGTACCGAGGAAGGTAGTCGTGGTGGCTTTTTCAGCCGTCTCGGGTTTTGAGACGGATATCGGAGACTCTGGCGAAATGGGGAAGGGGAGAGTTGAATGAGCAGGACGATGGCCGACGCGTTGATCCGCAACCTGAAGTTGCTCAATGCGAAGGAGCGGGATCATTTGATGCGCTTTGCGTACCTGGGGGAGGACGCCGACTACGCGAGTGCTTCGACCTTCCTGTCAGCGCACTGCAACTCGCTCCTGCGGGAGCACGCGCTGGACATGGGGCTGTCGGCGTCGGCACGGTGCGTCTTTGCCGGCATGGACTACCACCTGGACTGGCTGTTCGCCGCCTTGTGGACTGCAAAGACTTCGACCGCCTGGATGCCACAGGGCGAGCATCCCGCCCCGGTGCCGATGGCACCGCACGAGGGGGTGGAGGGTGTCGATCCGCTGTACACGGACTTTCGGCCGGTTACCGGCTCGCAGGAGGACGTGGACCTGTTGGTGGTCTACGACGATGGCGAGAAGCTGGCCATGCTGTTCATCGAGGCCAAGGGCATCGCCGAGTTCAATGAGGTGCAGTTGGCGCGCAAGTTGATCCGCCTGGACCGCATTCTCGACGCGTCTGGAGTGAAGGCTGCCGAAGAGCGCTCAGTGGAATTCCGACTCATCCTGGCATCGCCGAAGCGGCCGAGATTCTCCTGTTGCTTCACCGAGATGATGGAGCGTTTCGAGGGAGACACTGGCAAGCCCGACCGCTTGGCCATGCGCAATGCCCTTGAAATCCATCGCGGCGGCATCGGTATGGGTATGCACTACCTGAGGCTTTCCGGCTTTCCCCAGGGGACGTATGCGGTCAAACGCATGCGCGACAAGGGCGCAGGCGGCGCGGCGCCGGCCACCGCAACTTCGCCGTACACGCACTGGGAACTGAAGGTGCGGGCTTGATCGGCCGCCACCTCTCTAAATCGCGCATCCAGTCCGGTCGCCAATGCCACAAGCGGCTGTGGCTCGAGCTGCATGAACCCGAGGCCTCGCAGTGGACGCCAGCGGCACAGGCGCGACTGGACGAGGGCACCCGCTTCGGTGACCTTGCGCGCGACCTGCTTGGCGGCGGGGTGTTGATCGCCGCCGACCATCGGCACGTGAACGAGGCCCTGGCCGAGACGGTCGCGCTGTTGGCGCTGCCACGCGAGCAGGCGCCGATGCTGTTCGAGCCGGCGTTCTCGCACGAGGGCGTGCGCGTCCGCGTCGACGCCTTCCAGCGTCACGATGACGGCGACACCCTGATCGAGGTCAAGTCCACGACGTCGGTGAAGCCGGAGCACCTGTGGGACTGCGCCATCCAGACCTGGGTCGCCCGAGGCACGGGGCGCAATGTCTCGCGCATTGTTCATGGGCACGTGGACAGGGCGTTCGTGTACGAGACGGAAGGCGACTATCGCGGCCTGCTGAAGCTGGTCGATGTGACCAGCGAGGTCGAGGCCCTGGTGCCGCGGATCCCGGACATCGTTGAAGCGCTCAAGCAAGTTGCGGCCGGCCCGCTGCCGCTGTTGCAGACCGGCGGCCATTGCTCCGAGCCCTACGAATGTCCGTTCCTGGCGCACTGCCGCGCGGCAGAGCCGCCCGGCCCCGCGTTTCCGGTTGACCTGCTCCCTCGCTCGCGCGACCTGGCAGGCCGGCTGGTCGAGGCGGGTTATGTCGATCTGTGTGACGTCCCGGACGATGCGCTGGGCAACCCGGTGCATCGCCGTGTGGCTGCGGCCACGCGAAGCGGGGAGGCGTTTGTCTCCGGCGAACTGCAGGGCCTTCTGGCCGATATCGCGTATCCGCGCGCCTATCTGGACTTCGAGACGATCAGCTTCGTGGTGCCGCGTTGGCTGGGGACACGCCCGTTCCAGCAATTGCCGTTCCAGTTCTCGTGCCACACGGAGTCATCCGACGGCAGCTTCCGGCACGATGCCTTCCTCGACGTGTCCGGGCGATCACCCCTGCGCGATCTCGTCGACGCGATCGTGAAAGTCACCGCAGGTGCGCAGGCGGTGCTCGTCTGGAACAAGGGCTTCGAGGGCGCCCGCCTGCGTGAACTGGCTGGCATGTTCCCCGCGCACGCGGCGGACCTGCGGGGCATCGTGGACCGGATGGTCGATCTCTTGCCGATCTATCGCCGGCACTACTATCACCGCGACATGCGCGGATCCTGGTCGATCAAGGCGGTGCTGCCGACGATCGCCCCGGACCTCGACTACGCGGACCTGGGCGTTGCAGATGGCGGCGCCGCACAGAGCGCCTACCTGGAGGCCTGCGCCCCGGGCACACACGAGGACGATCGCGAGCGGCTGCGTACGCAGTTGCTGGCCTACTGCGCGCGCGACACCTGGGCCATGGTGCGACTGGAGCACGCGTTCGACATGGTCAGCGCGGCTCCGGACTTTCCCCGCGAGCACCAGCCCGTGCCGACTCCGTAAGGCGCCATGCAGCCCGTTCTCTACTTTGAAGCGGCGGCCGCGACCGATCCCGGCTGGCGGTTCAATGAAAACCAGGATGCCGTGCTGCTGGGCGCGCAGCTGCTGTTGGGGGCCACGACCCGGTCGCTGCCCGCATGCGAAGCACTGCTGGTGGCCGTGGCCGACGGTCTGGCGCACGCACCGTGTGCGTCACGTGCGAGCTGCATGGTGCTCGAGGAGCTCGTCAAAGTCGCGGGCGACCGCATCACCGGCAACGCGGCGCGCGTCATCCAGCGTCGCATGACCTCCGCGGTTGCGGGCACCCGTTGCGAAGGGATGGCGTCGACTTTGGCGGCTGTGCAGTTCACCCAGGACGAGGTGCGCGTGCTGTCCGTGGGCGACACGCGTGTCTACCTGTGGCGGGACCAGAACCTGCGCCAGCTCACGGTTGACCACACGATTGCCAACCGCATGGTGCGCGAGGGGGATCTCACGGCGGAGCAGGCTGCCGTGGCTGGCAGCCTGTACGAAGATCTGGATAGCGCGCTGGTCGCATCCGGGATTGAGGATGTGTTTGACGTTTTCTTTACCGCGCTTGCGCCTCGGGCCGGGGACTTGTGGCTGTGTGTCAGCGACGGTGTTCATGGTGCATTGACGGATAGCGGGATTGCGGAGATGTTGGCAACGAAAGATGCTGCACCTGAAAACATCGTGGCGTTGCTTGTAGAAATCGCGAAGGCCAACACACGGTTGGACGACAACTTAAGCGCTGTTGCAGTACGCGTGATGCCTTCAGCCAATGCCACATTCCGCTGAATGACATCGAAGGGATTCACGACCTTGGTTGGTTCTACGAAGGAGTTCGAATGGCGTTTCCAATACCTCCCCAGACCTTCCTGTGCGCTTCCGCGTGCGGTTGGAGGTTGACGACACCCGACCAGGTCGGCGATTGCCGGGCAGAGGGCATCGACTCCTTTCTGCGTTGCCCGAAATGCGGCAGTCAGGTCCGGTCGAGAAACGCCACTCCGCTGGAGGTCATCGGTGCCCGGATGAAGCGGACATGGCGTCGGCGGGGATCGCTTCGCTGACCGCAGAGCTACTTTGAGGGAGTGGTCATCAGGCCCGCCGGTACGTCCACGGCGCCACTTCACGCTTTTTGGCGGCTAATTGAGTGCGTCAGTTTCGCCGTCGACCAGGGCCATGTCCACTGCGTCGAAGAATGCGGCCCGAAGTCTGGACGATTCATCCAGGCAGGCCTTCAGTTCATCGGTCTGCAGATCCTTCCTGAGCGTGCGAAGGCCCTTGCTGATCTCCTTGGCAACGTCTTCTCCACCGATCGCAAGCGATCTCAGTTCGAGCCGGTTCGCGGCCTTGCTTTTCGCTACTCGTGAAGCGATGTCTGCGCGGATCGCCGTGTCGTACATGTCAAACACCTGTGCAACATGCCCCCGAAGGTGCTCAACCGCGTCGCGACGCATGTTCTGGCTTGCGAGGAATGCCGTCAGGCTCGCACCGCGGAATGCGCGCTCCTCTTTTCGGATCGAGCTGTAGGCAGATACGCCCGAATAAGAGATGGAGTTGTCCTGAAGCACGCCTTCCACCTCGTCCAGAATAGACTCGATGTCATCATCCGACCTGAGCTCGGCCTTGCTCAGCACTATCTGAATCGGGACTTGTTCGACTCCCAGGGAATGCAGGAAGTCCAAGTCCGAGTCGGGCATGGTCCCATTGGCGTCGAGGCCGACGACCCAGATGAGGGCGTCGGCCTGCCGCGAGTAATCGAGCGCCGTCTGCTTATCGCTCCTCGTGTACTCGCCTGCAGTCGTCGGAGGGTTATATCCCGGGGTGTCGACAAAGCAGATGTGTTCGACGTGCTTATGGTCCATCGGTACGCCTACGCTCATGAACGGCAGGATCGCCTTGAGGTCGAATCCGAACGAGTTGATGAACGCGTGGGAGAATCCGCGATAGGTGGCTTGATCGAGCGTGATGAAACCGCCGTTGGCTGGATAGCCCCGGATGGCCGGCTTGGGTATCGATAGTACGTAGCTGGGTATAGCAGTTACAGGCTGGATGCCCACCGGGAGGCGGATGGCGTCGTCGCGAATGAAGCTGTTGATGAAAGCCGATTTCCCGCTACTGAAACCGCCTGCCACGCCGATGATGGTTCTCTGGAAGACATCGGGGTAGTTGGTACGGAATGCCAGCTCACGCTCTATCGAATGCAGCATCGCTTGTGCCTTCGCTTCAGCTCCCAGCGACGACTCGCTTTCGGCGAACTGCATGTAGTCGTTGGTCAGGAGTTCGTGAAATCGCGCCAGCCCGCGGTTTGATCGGGGTCTGACCGCCAGGATGTCAGTGACCAGCCGGAAGCGGGACCAGGTTTCCCCATGCGTACGAACGAGCTCCTCATGTTGGCTTGAGAGGCTTTCAAGCGCCTGCTTCTTGGAGGTGAGCTTTGGCCGAAGACGGGCAAGCTCTCCACTGCTCTGTTGAAACTCCTCGGCCATCGCATCGGCTCGCGTTGTGGCATCAACTGCCAGGCGGCGAAGCGCTTCAGCCTCCTGCCAGAACTGCGCCTGGCGTGCATCCAGCTCTTCGATAACCTCGCCGCTCAGACGGCGTCTGTTCCATACGAACATCCGGCCCAGCCTGGTGATGGCGTCCCGGAGGGACGGCGTGAGCAGCGCGTCCGTCATAGCGCTTCCAGTTCTTGGACCATACGATCCAGGCGTTGCTTGGTCAGCTCCCGGTGTTCGATCTGCTGTTCCAGGTCCTCGATGCGGGCAAGCACGTCAGTCACAAACTGATCGGAAATCGAGTCGGGAATTGCATCACGCAGTTCGTCCGTGAATGTGCTGATCTGACGTGACGCATCTGACTTGAGTTCTGCAAGGCAGTTCGTGGCGCTTTCGATGAATCTCTCCGCCTCGGTACCCTGCAACGTAGTGTCGTTCCGCAGGCTTTTCACCGATGTTGCGTCCAGCGAAAAGGTGTGGGACGGGAGCCTGGCGACAATGCTTCGCAGCGAGCGGATAACGATCGCCAGCTCGATCTCATCCCCAAGGGTGCGGCTCACCGCGTCTGCCAGTGCGCGTGTCAACTTCTTCTTGTGTTCTACGGTGACTTCGCTGGACTCCGCCTGCAACGCCTCCTTCGTAGTCCGTGCGAAGTTGATGATATCGCCCTTGATCTGGTTCGGATAAAGCCATTTGATACTCTTGCGTGTCGTTTGACGGCCGCCGTTCCAGAGGTTGCGCGCCACCCAGTTGAACGCACCGGGCGTTTCGGTGGTGATCTCTTGAGTCTTGTCTTCTGGATTGTACGCGACCGCCCCGTATGCAACTTTCAAGGCATTGCTCAGTGCCTTCTTGAGTGCCGAGCTCTGTGCCTTCCGGTACTCCAACTTCCATTCTTCCAGGCACGAGTCCAGGTCGTACTCAAACGTAGTCGCCTTGTCGGACAAGCTCCGCTTTTGTTTCCTGAGGGATGCCAGGTCTGTCGCCGTGATCTGCTCCCGTTTCTGCCTGGCGAGTTGAATCAGGGCGACACCCAGCTCATCAAGGGCTTGCCTCTTGGCTGCTGTCAGTTGTTCGATCCGACTCTCGACGATGGACTGCTTGCGGTAGCGGACTTCTTCGATCAGTGCCCTAACTTCAGCGGTATTGGCCAACAACTCGAGTTGCGCACGAGAGCGGTCGGGATCTTCCAGGTCGAAGAACTCGCGGTAAGTGCCGTGAAGGTTGTTCCAGGCGGCCTGCTCGGACCCGTCCCAGCGTTCGGGGCCGGCAAGTTTTGCAGCCAGGCTGTGGCAGATGCCCGACGTGTGAAGGACGCGCTTGCCCCCTTGCTCGATGAGCTTGTCGAAGGTGCTGCCCACTTCCGGATTGGTGGTCTTCAGCCTGCGGAGCGTTGACACCATATGCTCGGCCAAGTGTGCATTGATGGACTCGAGCGACTGCCTGGGCGTGTCCCGGCGGGTGTCTTCACCGTGCATCTGGCTGTCGATCTGGCTGGCAATGACTGCAATTTCCTGGATGCCTTCACTGCGCGTGATGCGCCCCATCATTTGCAGATCCTGCTCGCTGAGGAACTGGCCGGCAGGGCTCACGATGAAGACCACATCACACTCGGAAAGAAGCGCGGTGGTGCGCTCTTCGCGCGATTGGACCGGGTCGTTAAGTCCCGGGGTGTCCGTGATGCGAATGTCACGGAGGGAATCCAGGGGCAGAAAGATGTCGACGCTCTTGGTCAGTGCCGTGTAACGGCCGTCGGCGCCGACGAAGTCCTTGAGCTGCTCCGACAGATCCTCGAGATTCGCCGCGTGGATGGTTGCCAATTCGGCCAGCGCTTTTTCGCTGACGCGCGTCTTGCGCATTCGCTCGTGTTGATCATGGGCTGCCATAAGCGCGGCATCCGCCCGCATGGCGCGCAAGGCCTCCCGCTCGACCTGTTCTGAGAAGCGTTGTTCGTCGACCACCTGTCCTGTTCGCTGTTGGCGGTCCCGTAGCGTTTTCGCTGTGCGCTCACACGTGTCTTTCAACAAGGCATCGAATTGCGCTGCCTTCTCGCTGATGTCCTTGCGATCTGCGGGGGTATAGAACTGGACCTGGGCGCTGAACGTATCGCCATGCGTGAGCGTGGTCAGGGCTGCAGTCATCGGGGTGGCGGCCTTGGGAAGGATGCTCTGCCCGTTGAAGATCAATGCGTTCAACAGTGACGATTTGCCAGCCTTGACCCGTCCGACGATCCCGATCTGTAGCAGTCTGTTCTCATCCACAAGCTGGGCGAAAGCATGGGAGAGTTCGGTGCTGCGGCTCACCCCGAGCCTGGAAAGCAGCAGGTTCGCATCCCGACCGACCAGGTCCGAGTTTCTATCGACGCACTGTTCGATGGCGCGATTGATCGCAACAAGATCTTCGAGATTCATGGTCAGGTCGCCCGAAACAGTGCGCCGCTGCTGAGCCGCCCCAGCTCACGCCTGATCTCTTCCAGCGACTGCAGCCGGAGCCCAACTCGCTCGCTGTCGGACTGGTGTCTGCACGTGTGCGCATCAATCACCTCCTTCTGCCGGGCGATGTTCCCTTCAAACGTCTCGCATACCTGGCTGACCAGGCTGTCGAGCTGTTGCTTCAGCAGGTCGCCCAGCTGCATCCGAAGCTGCCTCTGGACCGACGGAATGACCTCATGAATCACCATGTCCCGAATGCGAGTCTTCTGTTGGTGGGAACGAATGAACGAGAGCACCTCAGGCAGGAAGATGATCGCAAGTTCCACCAAGGGGGCAACAACGTTTGTCGTGACGGCAAGCACGGTGGCGAGGCCGCGATAGGCGTTGATCTTGGTCGTACTTGGAGCCTTCTCGCGATCTGTCCTGTCTTCGAGTTGTCGGGCATTGTGCTCAGCCAGCGACTCACTCCAGCGGTTCAGAGTCGAAGTGGCGCTCTGCATCGAATCGGTGACACGGGTGGATATCGACTGCACCCAGTCGCCGTCCGCGCCGTCGCCTACGGACGGAATATCCAGCTTCTCCAGGCTCCTCGCGAACTCGTCGACGATGTCGCGGCTGAAGTCATTGACCTCGCGTTTGACAACCCTGCTGGCGGCGCTGCGGATGATCTCGCTGACGCACTTGGAGAATGGCTCTTCGCCATTCTGGGCTGCATGGATCAGCTCGTCCTGTGCATTCCTGAGGTCGCCCGCCACCTCGGAGAGGCACCGGTCGACGATCGGATCAAGTCGTCGCTCCCTTAGGTCTTCGACCATTTCGTTGCGCCGGGCTTCGAGCTTTCTCAGACCGGCCTCGAGTTCCCTGACCACGCGGCGATTCTCTGCCTCATCCCGCTGCAGCGAGGCTTCGGCCACATTGATCTGCTCCAGTGCGTCGTAAACGATGCCTTTGAGACGGCTTTCGTAGAGATTGGTGATGATGAGGTCCGGATCCAGGCGTTCCAGCACGGGGGCGAGCGCTTCGTAACCATCGATGCCGGCCTGGACGAGTCGATGGCGATCGCCGAAGCTGGCGTTGATCTGTTCTTGGACAAGCGCCGCTACCGAGTTAACCTCTTCGATTGAACGCAGATTGGTCTTGCTCAGGACGAAGGTTAAGCCCCGGTCGTAGGTATGCAGGTCGTCGAGGTGACGCATCACCGATTGCGTGATGGTTCCGCTTTCGCTGTTGGTAAGGACAACGAAGTGGGCTCCTCGGGGCAGGTAGTAGGAGATCGCCTGGTTGTGTCGCGCCAGGGTCGAGTCGAAACCCGGCATGTCGACCAGCGTGAGCGGTGCGATGGACTTCAGCCTGGGGTTGTCCAGGTAGAGCTGCAGGTGGGTGAACTCCCCGGCCCGCGACTTGATGCTCTTCAGGTCCCCGATTTCCAGTTGCTCGCTGCGGCCGTCAGGCCGGAAAGCGAGCAGGACATTCTCCTCGCCATAGCGAATCTCTGTCGCCAGTTCGGTCTCAGGAGTGATTCCGACGCCCAGTACTGACTCCCCCATGAAGGAATTGAGGAGATTGCTCTTGCCGGCGCTGAAAGGACCGATAACCGGGACCAGCAGTTGCGCCCCTTGGATTTCGTCCCCGAGGGTGTCTAGACCCTCCACTTGGACAGGTGATTCGGCCAGCAGCGTCTGTAGTGCTGTAACGAATCGTGTGTAAGTGCCGCGAACATCCTGTGTCATGTATCCCCCTGTTTGATTGCAATGCCTGTCGCCGGAACTTGTCGCCCGGGCGAGTCAACGCGGTTGGTGGTTTGTGGCCGCACGCAGCCCGGATGCAACCTCGAGCGCCGCAAGCCGCGACATGCACGAGCACGCGCGTGCGCGTGCGCGGGCTCGGCTGCTTGTGCCGCGCCACGTCCAATAGCGTCAATTCTTTTCCCCGCACTGGGGCCAATGAAGACCGCGCAATGATTTTCCCTGGAGTTTCGTCTGGCTTCCCTGAGGACTCCCCGTTCCCAGAGTCCTTGCTTCCTTCTGCAGGGAAGCAGAACTTGTGCCAGTCCAGCGGGGGCTTTGGTCCGCGAACGGAACGCGCGTTCGTGCGTGGCGGCGATATGGCGCGCCCCGTCCCCCTCACACCGCGCTGTAATCAATAAACCCCTTGTTGACCCCCGCGATCTTCCGCGCGTCCCGCTGGAACACGCCGATGCCATCCCGCGAGCCGCCGTCGTTGGTATTGCCCTCGATCGTCGTCAGCCGGCCGTTCGCGACTTCCAGCACCAGCCCGGTGTGGCCTTTCCCGCCGCCGTAATCCATCACGAACAGCTGGCCCGGCTGCACAAGGCCCGGGTCGTTGACTGCGGCCGCGTGGGTGATTCGCTTCGCCCCGCGGTTGTCCCGGGCGCGGTTCCAGTGATCGAGTACGCCAGCCGTGCGCACGTGGGGATTCGCACAGCCAAGCCGCCGCGCGGCGGTGTCGAAGCAGAAGTACGTGAACGCCACGCACCAGGCGTAGCTGCCGCGGCCGGGTCGCAGGCCCACGGCCTGCAGGTAGAGGTCGACTTCGGGGCCGCGGTTCGAACCCAGCGGTTTTTCGAGCACGCCGATCTGCCGGCGTGCCACGTCCAGCACCTCGCCCAGGAGGCGCGACGGCGGGAGGGCGTTTGCGGGCGTGGTGTCTTCGCCGAACATCGCGCCCCAGGTGAGGCTGCCGATCTTGCCGTCGACCACCAGCGGTTGGCCGGTGGCATCGGTGTAGCGGGCCTGGAACAGCTTGGCCGCGCGCTCGGTGTGGTCGCGGTCGAAGGTGCCGTTGATGCGCAGCGGGCCGCAGCCGGTGAAGTTGAGCCGCTCCTGTACCAGCTTGACGATGGCGCTGTCGGCTTCGCCGGCCTTGATCACGCGTCCCGGAAAAGCCGGACGCGAGGTCCATCCCGGGGGAAGGGAGTTGAAGGGCATGGTGGCTACCTCGCTCGTGTGGCTGCGGTCCCGGGCGATGCCACGGTGCGCGGGGGAATCCAGAGTTCGAAGGTGTCGGGGGTGCCGAAGTCGATCGGCTGCATGCGCACGGCGTCGCCCATGGCGGCCCGGGCACGCGCCACGCAGGCCGGGCTGGTGCTGGCGGGATAAACGACGGCCGTGCGCGTCCAGACGAAGGGTGGGGCGGTGCCCTTGCGGCTGGCGGTATCGACCACGTTGTCGACCGTGCGCGGCGGCGCGCCCAGCTCCCGGGCCAGGCGTGCGCCTTCGGCCTGCGCGTACGGGATGCTTTCGGCGTCGTAGGCGTGCAGGAACAGGCGGACGTTGTCGGCGCAGCGGGAAAGCGGTGCGCGCGGTGCGGCCGGCGCGGCGGCGAGCGTATCTGTCGGAGCGGGCGGCGGTGGCGCGGGAGCGGCTGCTACACGGTCCTCCCAGGCTTGAGTGGAAGCGTTGTCCGCAGCCTGGGGCGCGGCAGCATATGCCGCCGCAACTGCGGCTTGATCTTCCGCCTGGGCCGCCGCCTGCGCGGCTGCCTGCATCTCGGCCGTCTGTGCCGCCTGCGCCGCCGCCACTGCAGCCGCCGCGGCCGCGGATGCCTCGACGGCCGCCGCCCCTGCAGGCGCCATCTCAGCCACGCGCGCGGCATTGCGCGCGGCCACCCGCTCGTCATAGGCGAAGCGCTTGTCCGCGAACCAGTAGTCGTAATACGGCTCGGGCCTGTACTTCACCAGCGGCGCGACCTTGCGGTGCAGGGCCAGGCACTGCGAGGCGTCACCGGCATCCGCCAGCGAATCGCAGCGCGCAGCGAGCCGGTCAAGCACCACCTGGTAGCGACCGTCTTCGCGCAGCGCGGAACCGTTTGCGACCTGGGCGAATTCCTCTTCAAGCAGCGCTTCCACCGGTTCGCGCTGGATCTTCTGGCTGAGCGCGAGCGCCTGTTCCTCGTACAGCCGCTGGGCGCTGCGATTGGCTTCGCGGTACTGCTCGACGCCCTGCCACGCCGCCACCAGCAGGCTGAGCGACAGGCCGGCGCCCAGGGTGGCGCGAACGGTCAGGCCGGCGCGCTTGCTGCGATCGCTTTTCGCCAGGGCCAGCGCCGACGCGGTGGACTGCTTTTCGGCGTCTTCCAGGCTTGACGTGGCGAGCTTGTTGGAGCGCACGACGGCCAGCGCGTCGGCGATCAGCGCCGGGGTGACCGCTTCGCCCATGAGCAGGCCGAGCTGGTGGTAGCTCTCCCACTGCGCTTCGTCGAAGAACTGGTCGCCGGTGGTCTGCTGCGGGAAGTCGGGGGCGCGGTCGGCATAGGCGACCATGTCGAAGGGCATGGCGTCCAGGCGGCGCGGCTTCACCACCAGCAGAGCGCCGGTGCTGCCGTCGTCATAGGAGATCCGCCCCAGCACGAGCCACTGCGCGCCGAGCCCGGGCTGGATGGTTTCCGGCGTGCCGAGGATGACGTCCAGCGGCTCGGGCAGCGCGCCGGCGCCCGGGCGGATGAACTCGATCCTGGCGCAGTAGTCGATCTTGGCCTTGCGCACCAGGGATTCGAGGTCGGCGAAGAGGTACTTCGGGTCGGCGCCGCAGTCGGCGGCCACGATGACGGGCGCACGGCGCTTCAGCAGGGCGTGGATGCCGGTGTTGTCGAAATGCCCGCCGTCGGAGAGGTACCACACCGGGGAGGCGAGGCCGGGGAAGCGGGCGAGCGATTCGGCCACCACCGCGACGGGCTTGGGCGCCTTGGCCAGCAGCCAGTCCATGGGGCCCTTGGCGGCCTGCTTCACCAGCGATGGCATCCAGTAGCCGAGGCGGATGCCCGACATGAACAGCAGCGCGGCGAAGCCCGTGGAGGTGCGCGAGCCCATGCCGGTGCTGGCGGCCGCGCCCGAGATGGCGATCCATTGCGAGAGCTTCGCGCGCCGCGCGGCGCCCGTGTCGCCGTCCGGGAAGTTCGTGCCCAGTTCCACGCCGAGCGAACTGACCGCGATGGCCACGCCCTTGCGGTCGGCGTTGTAGAGGCCGGTACGGTCGTCGACGGACTGGTTGATGCAGCAGTTCACGAGATGGATGGGACCGCCGTATTCGTGCGGACGGTATTCGCCAAGGTCGATGTCGTCGCCCGGCACGGCTTCGGTGAGCGGCGCGATGCGGCTGGTGCGTTCGGGGCTGAGCGGATCCAGCGCGCATCCGCCGAAGCGCCCGCCGCCGTCCGGGCCGCAGTTGCCCGACGACACATAGGCGCGCTCGATGCGGGCGCGGTAGAAGTTGTGCAGCGAGGCGAGGTTGAGCAGGTCGTAGCTGCGCAGGGTCGCCAGGATGTAGAGCACGCAGACCGCGCAGGCCAGGACGAAATGGGGAAGCGGCGACTCGCGCCAGAGCTGGTGCCATTCCGCGCCCGGGCCCCAGTAGGCCAGCCGCATGTCCGCCGGAAAGATCAGCACGCTGAGCAGCGCGGTCCAGAGCACGGCGACCAGCAGGCCCAGGGCGATGCCGGTGAGGTTGAGGATGCGTTCGAGGTTGAGGCTCGGCCCCTTGCTGGTCGCCATCCAGCGCTGGAGCTCGGGCAGCACCAGCCGGCCGACCGCCGCGACCACCAGGATGGTGCCGCCGAGCCGGGTGACCGCGTGTTGCACGTCGCCGCTCCAGAACAGCCGGGTCAGCTGCCAGGTGGCCCAGTCCAGCAGCAGCAGCGCGATGGCGATCGCGAGCGCCCAGAGGCCGTAGGCCAGGCGCTTGGTCCGCAGCAGGCGCTGGGTCGAGGCCGGTATGCCGCGCAGCTGCTCCCTGGCGTGCGCGATGGCGGCGGTGACCGGCGCCAGCACCAGGAAGGCGAAGATGAGCTTCGCCGCGGCATGCGTACTGGTGTTGACGGCCGCGGCGGCATCCATGGCGGCCTTGCCCGAGAAGACGATGCATGCGGCCACGACGACGGTGATGAGCCCGATGCTGGTCACCGTGTGCGGGTCGCGCGTGTACCAGTAGGCGCAGACCTGGTGCACGCAGGCGAACAGCGGCAGCAGCAGCAGCCAGCCCCAGACGCTGGGCATGGTGCTGGCCAGTTCGTGGTTCCAGAAGGTGCCGGCGTGGAAGGGCGGGAACAGCGAGACCAGGAAGTGCGGCAGCAGCACCAGCGCGGCCATCGCGAGGATCAGGATGCCGATCTCCAGGTGGGTCGAGATGACGCCGCGCACGATGGACGCGGTGGCGAAGCCGAGGTCTTTCGCGCCGGCGGGCGTCAGGTAGCGGCCGTTGTTGCGCAGCCACCACAGCCACATCGAATGGTCGCTGGCGACGCCTTGTTCGACCTGCGCCGCACCGGTCTGGCTGCTGTACAGGCGCCCCAGGCTGGCGCCGAGATAGCCGCCGCCGGACACCGTCGAAAGATAGTCGAAGTGCTTGAGCAGGCCCGCGCGCGCGAGGCCCCGGACCAGGCCCAGGCAGAAGGTCGCGCTGCGGATGCCCCCGCCCGACAGTGCCAGGCCCCAGGGGCCAGGCGGGTCGTTGCTGACGCCGGCCTTCGCCCTGCGGCCGCCGACATGGTCTTCGAACTCGCGGCGCGCGTCCCTGCCCGCGTCGGTGCCGAAGACGCGGGGATCCTGTCCTGGTTGCATGCGGGCTGTCTCAGGGTTTCACGGCGTGGCGCTTGCGCGCCGGGAGTGCGGTGCGCACCGCGTCGTTGAAGCGCGTGGCGAGGGCATCGAAGCCGGTTTCGCCCGGGTGGATCTCGTCGTTCCAGAAGCCTTCGGCCATGGGGTCCACGCCGCCGAAGTCGACGATGCTGAAAAGTCCGTCGTAGCGTTGGGCCAGGGGCTTGAGGACCGAGTCGCGGAAGCCGTCCTCGAGGATCATGCGGGCGAACTCGCGGCCTTCGTCCTTGTTCTTCAGGACGTGCCGCATCGGTTCCCAGAGCCAGGGACCGACGTCGTCCTTCACCCAGGCGATGAGGCCGATGTTGGAGGGCGTCAGCTTTGCCGGACGGCCGACGTCGACGATGGGCACGTAGGGATGGCCAAGGACACGAAGCAGCGGGCGCTTGGCCTGGATTGCCTGCAGGCGGCCGAGCACGCGCACGTAGGCGTCGCTTACGCGATCGAGCAGCCTGGCGTCGCGGAAGATGGCGAAGGCCGCCGGAGCATCGATCCTGGGCGGCTTCGTACCGGGCGCGGTGGTCCACGCGCGGAAGGCGGCGGTGAGGCGTTCGGAGAGGCAGTCGTTGCCGCCGGCGCTCAGGCACACCAGGTCGAAGGGGTTGTTGGCCACGCGGTCGCCGACGCGATCGACTTCGCGTGAGCTGAAGAGGTTAGTGGCCAGCGCGCCGGGCTTGCCGATGATCATGCTGAAGCCGTTGATCCGGCGTGCGCTCTGGCGCGCGAGGTTGAGGTAGAGCGGGGTGCTGAACCAGGAATCGCCCCAGTAGAGGATGGCGGGGTGCGTTTCGAGGAACGCGTCGACGTTCTGCCGCTGCCTGCTGCCGTGCGGACCAATCGCTTTGCGCCAGAGTTCCCAGCTGGTGACCCATGACATGTGGTCGCTCATCGCCTCCCCTACCCGGATCTCATGCCTAGGTCCATATCGGGCAAACGGGCTTGCGGAAGCGGATCGGCCAGATTGCGGCGCATTGTCGTCACACGTCCTTCTCCGGACCAAGAAGACGTAGCTCGACAAACGTGATTCCTCAATTTGTGCCTCAACTTGCTGCTGCTCGGTTGGTTGCGCAACTGCATCACTCATGCGTCGGCGATTCATGACGGAAGCTCAACCTGCGCCGGAAGGCCAAGCAGCGGCTGAACAAGCGCGAACGCGTACCGCTGCGCGTGCCGCGCCTGCCAGACAACGTCTCTTCAGAGGACTTCATGGCCAACAGGCGCACCCGTGGCCGTCGATAACGTACGTTCAACGTAGTCGACGACTTCAACCGCGAGGCATTGAACATTGAGGTCTACACCTCGATCTCGTCTGCACGATTGATCCGCATCTTTGAACAGCTCAAGCGCGACCACGGCCCACTGCAGATCCTGTGCACCGACAACGGCCCCTCGTTGGTGGGCGGAATCTTCGTGCCGTGGGCCAAGCTCGACGGTATGGCGATCCGGTACATCCAACCTGGCAAACCCAACAGGAACGGCTAGCTCAAACGCTTCAACCGGACTGTCGGCGAGGAGGTTCCAGTACCAGCATCTATTCACCGGCGGCGACGGTGCGCGCGAGGCCTGTACTGGCAGGTACTCGAGCCCAACGAGTAGCATCCGCATGACTAGCTTGGCGACCTTACGCCAGTCGAGTATCGTCAAGTCGCCGCAGGTTCCAATTCTAGGGTCTGTTCGATGCGGGAGCATGCGATGACACCGCGAGCGCGATGAAGCGTTAGACGTCAGGTAGTGCTGTTTCCAAGGCGCTTCCAGACGCGTCTCGTCTAGGAAGAATGTCGTCTAGCCAGAGATCAATCTCATCAATAGTCTGTTCGCTCTCATAAATGGACGAGTGGAACAGCCCTGGTCTCCACCAAGGTGTCACAAGATCCGACACTGCTCTGAATTCCGACTTTGAAGGCCGTAGGGGGACATAAGAAACCAAGGTGCGCGAAACAAGTGATCTGACCGCGTCAGAAGGTCCATGACCGAAAAGTATGCTGACCCAGACTGAAGAGATCGTTGAAAGAACGAGCGCGGTTAACGTCCATATTATGAAGAAGTGTCGCATCACATAAACCCAGGAAGTCAGCGTCATATCTTCTAGGCTAAGATAAGATATGGCAGTCCCGATTATTGCGTAGAGAATCAATGCCACCGGGTGGAAGGCGAGGTGGGTTAGGTTTGCAAGTCCTTCCCCTAGCCCTAGGAGAGATATTGCTTCATCGTCACAACAGGAAAGGCAGAGTACTCTCGGCTTGCGCTTGAACGCTATTTGTTGGGACGAGCGATATTTTCGAGTTAGGGCGATCATAAGTAGTAGCGTTGCAGAGATTGCGAGAAAGGCGGCAACCATCATGCTTGGGGAGATCTGATTAAGCGGCCAGAAAAGATCGGGTAGGGGTGATTGTGGATGTAATAAGAGATCTATCGCTCGCTCGATTGAAGTGGCGCGTGCAAGGTATCTAGACTCCACGATTGCGGGAAGGAGCAAAAGAGTGATCGCGAGCAACAACCAGAATTTTAAGAAACTTGTTGACGCTCTCAGTTCCTGTGTCAGGAACGGCGTGTTAAGGCACACGATGCCCCGAACAGGGAAGGGGCCAGGGGTCCAAGCGGCTTCTCTGAAAGCGCTTGTCGAAAAATTCCCGCCGTGACTGTGGGCGACAATTAGCATTGGAGTGGTCTGGTTGGAGTCGGAATCTCTTTGAAATGCCTCCAAGAGAGCCTGCTTTGCTTTCTCTCTTGCTTTCGATCGGTTCCATGAGTGCCATATCACGCGCTCTGGATTCGAGACGTCGTAACCTCGATCCTCTAGTCTGCGAGTGAGTCGCTGATAGAATGTGGTGTCCCTGTCTGTCCATCTTGATCCGTCACTCCATGTGCCGTGCACAAGCACCAGTCTCAGTGGCCGCTTGTCCCCAACCGATGCGTTATTCTCCGACATCGTATTTTCCTTGTTGATCATTTTCGATTGCTGCTCATAGCATGGCGTTTGGATGGGGCTCGTAAGCCCGAGATCCATGAGCAGCGTGGGTGCCTCCTGCGTGACGTGTACTGAATTTGTGCGCCGTAGGAGTGTGCTGAACCACGAGTCTCCCAAGTAGAGGGTGGCCGGATGTTCGCTCAGGAATCAGTGCACGTTCTTTCGCTGTCTACTTCCCTGACGTCCCAGCGCATCGCGCCACTGCTCCCAACTAGTCACCAACGACATATGTTTGCCCTTGTACTGCTCCACTGTTGGAATTTGTGGCTGGTTGTATGAGTGCAACGAGGCAGCGCGCGGTAAGCGGCCACCGGGTCATTGGATAATCCCCCCACAGGTTAGCTGACGTCAGAAGTGGAATTTTCTCTTGCGCTTTCCTGGGCAGGTTCGATGAAGAAGTCCCGCTTCACCGACAGCCAGATCATCGCCGTGCTCAAGCAGGCCGAAGCCGGCATGCCGGTGCCTGAGCTGTGCCGCGAACACGGCATCAGCTCGGCGACGTTCGACAAGTGGCGCAGCAAGTTCGGCGGCGTGGAGGTGTCCATGGTGGCCCGGATGAAGGAGCTGGAGGAGGAGAACCGTCGGCTGAAGAAGATGTACGCCGAGGCCCAGCTCAGCACCGACCTGCTCAAGGAAGCGCTCGCAACAAAATGGTGAGGCCATCTCGGCGCCGGGAGATGGCCAGAACAGCAGTGGAAGGCGGACGTACCAGCATTCGGCATGCCTGTCAGACCTTCGAGGTCAGTGAAACCTGCTACCGGCTCCAGGCGAAAGCCTGCGAGGAGAACGCCCGGATTGCCGACTGGCTGGTACGGCTGACCACGACGTATCGCGACTGGGGCTTTGGCTTGTGCTTCCTGCACCTGCGCAACGTCAAAGGCTTTGGCTGGAACCACAAGCGGGTCTACCGCATCTACCGGGAGCTGGAATTGAACCTGCGGATCAAGCCGAAGAAGCGCTTGGTGCGGGAGAAGCCCGAGCCGCTGGCGGTGCCTGAGGCGATCAATGAGGTCTGGTCGATGGACTTCATGCACGACCAGCTCAGCGACGGACTCAGCTTCCGGCTGTTCAACGTGCTTGATTACTTCAACCGCGAAGGGCTCGGGATCGAGGTCGACCTGTCACTCCCGCGTCCCGCGTGATCCGCTCGCCGGCTCCTTGACGTTGCTGCCACCCGGCACACCAAAGGCAGCTGGCGGGACGGTTGCACTGTCGGACACCGAACTTTCGGCGCGCATCCGTGCGCTGCCACGGCAGTCGCTGGCCGCCGGGAGCGCAAAAGCGGATGTCGCTTGCCGGTGCCCAGCACAAGCTGGCGCTCGTCATGGTGGACGGGCAGCTGCTGCAGCCCGTCGGGTCGGAGGCGTCGACGTACATTCTGAAGCCGGACCACCCGGAAGCCGATTACCCGCATAGCGTTGCGAACGAGTCGTTCGTGATGCAGCTGGCCAGGCGGATGGGACTGGATGTGCCGCGGGTCGAGCGCCGTTACGTGCCCGAGCCGGTCTATCTGATCGAGCGCTTCGACCGCGCGGTGTCAGGCGAGGGCGTGCAACGGCTGCACGCGATCGACGCTTGCCAGTTGCTCAACCTCGATCGCCAGTTCAAGTACCAGCAGGGCAGCATCGAAGTGCTGGCCCGGATCTCGGGTCTGTGCCGGGCCCGGTTGCAGACGCGCTGGCGGCTCTTCGACTGGCTGGTTTTCAATCTGCTGACGGGCAACAGCGATGCCCACCTCAAGAATATCAGCTTCCTGATTGGTCACGGGGGTGTGGCCTTGGCTCCGCACTACGACCTGCTCAGCACGGTGTGCTACGAGTCCCCGGCCTACGACCGGGAGGGGTGGCCTTCGCAGTCCACGTTGGCTTGGCCGGTCCTGGGTGTCACGAAGTTCGCCGACTTGGACTTTCCCTTGGTGGTGCAGGCCGGCATGGGGATCGGGCTCACGGAAAAGCGCGCCCGGGATCAACTGGTGTGGATGCGGGATCGCATCATGGACCAGGCGGAGGCGCTGTTGTTGGCAGTCGAAGTGGAAAACGCCCGACTCCCCACGGATGTGCACATCGGGCCCACGCTTGCCGGCGAAGCCCGTTGCCTGCGCACGATCACCTACACGGTGATCCAGGAGATGGTGCGACGGTTGGCCCCCGGCTGACCGCTCAAGCCACCGCAAGCTCGATCCGCATGGCGCGCGAGATAGCCGCAGCCCTCAAGGTTGTGAATCGTCCGACCTGCTTCCGGACAGCTGCGTAAATGCAGCGAGCGCATCCCGCCGGCTCTCCGCCAGATCCACGATCGGCCGCCGCGGGTACGCCAGCGCCGCTTCCCGTCCCGCCACCTCCCACGGCGCATGCCGCCCCTTCGCCGGCAATCCCCGCAACTCCGGCACCCACTGCGCGATGTACTCGCCCTTGGGGTCGAACTTCTGCGCTTGCAGCACCGGATTGAACACGCGGAAGTAGGGCGCGGCATCCACGCCGGTACCCGCCACCCACTGCCAGCCGAGCGTGTTGTTGGCGAGGTCGGCATCGACCAGGGTGTCCCAGAACCAGCGGGCGCCGTGGCGCCAGTGGATGCGCAGGTTCTTGGTGAGGAAGCTGGCGACGATCATGCGCACGCGGTTGTGCATCCAGCCGGTGGCCCAGAGCTCGCGCATGCCGGCATCGATGATCGGCACGCCGGTGCGGCCGCGTTGCCAGTCACGCAACAGGTCGGGCGCGGGTTCGGCCCAGGCGAAGTCGGCGAAGCGCGGGTTGAAGTCGGTATCGGGGGTGTGCGGAAAGTGGTGCAGCACGTGGTGCGCGAACTCGCGCCAGCCGAGCTCGCGCACGTAGGCGGCGCGTTCGTCTTCGGGGCCGGCGTTGGCGAGCGCGTCGGCGATGCGCCAGGGGGCGATCTCGCCGAAGTGCAGGTGCGGCGACATGCGTGAGGTGAGCGAGCGGTCGGGGCGGTCGCGGCCGTCGCGGTAGTCGTGCAGGCCTTCGCTGGCGAAGGTGCGTAGCGCGGCATCGGCGCCGTGCTCGCCGGGATTCCATGTGTCCCAGAAGCCGGCATCCCAGCGCGGCGATGGCTGCAGGCCGAGGGAGTCGAGGGTGACTTCGCCGGGCAGCGCGTCGTCGAACGATGGAAGCTGATCCGGCGCGTCCAGCAGGCGCGGCGGATTCCAGTTGGCGAGCGCGGCTTTCCAGTACGGGGTGAACACGCGGTACGGATCGCCGAGGCGGGTTTCCACCTGCCAGGGTTCGAAGAGCAGGCTGCCGTTGTACGCGTCCGCGCGCAGGCCGGCACGACGCAACTCGCGGCGCACGTGGGTGTCGCGCGCGTCGATCGCGGGCTCGTGGCGGCGGTTCCAGAACACCGCGGACGCCCCGGAGGAGGCGGCCGCGGCCAGCAGCGAGGGGAGGGTATCGCTGCAAAACACATGCAGGCGCGAGCCACGCTCGCGGAGCTGTCCATCAAGTGCGACGAGAGCGCGGTGGCGCCATGCATCCGACGCCGCGCCGGGCGTCCACGCGCCTTCCTCATGTGGCGCGTGGACGTACACCGGCACCGGGGTGAGCCCGGTGCCCAGCGCGGCCTGCAGGGCCGGGTTGTCCCGCAGGCGCAGGTCGTTGCGGAACCAGACCAGCGCTGCGGGGGCTGGCATCAGCGGCGCATCTCCGCGCGGCCGTCGTCGGTGGCGACGCTTGCCTGCATCAGCGGCAGGATCTGCCACAGCGCGGACAGGCCGACCAGCACATACACCAGCCGCGCCAGCATGGCGTCCTGGCCGCCGAAGAGGGTCGCCACCAGGTCGAATTGGGCTGCGCCCACCAGGCCCCAGTTGATGCCGCCTACGATCACCAGCGCGAGTGTCACGATGTTGAGGACTTTCATGGTTGTCTCCAGGTTGCTCGGGGCAGGGGTGGCGATCAACCGCCGGGCATCAGGACCTTGTCGATGACATGGATGACGCCGTTGGTGGCGTTGACGTCGGCCTTGACGACCTTGGCGCCATCGATCGTGACGCCACCGTTGGCGGCGGCGATGTCGACCGAATCGCCATTGACGGTGGCCGCCGTGTCCAGGCCGGACACGCGCGCGGCGGGGTAGCGGCCGGGGACCACGTGGTAGGTGAGGATGGCGACCAGCTTGGCCTTGTTCTCGGGCTTGAGCAGTTCGTCGACGGTGCCGGCCGGCAGCGCGGCGAACGCGGCATCGGTAGGCGCGAACACGGTGAACGGGCCCTTGCCCTTGAGCGTGTCAACGAGATCCGCGGCGGTGAGGGCCGCGGCCAGGGTCTTGAACTGGCCGGCGGCAACCGCGGTGTCGACGATGTCGGCCTGGGCCTGCGCGGGCTTGGCGGCGGCGGTGCCGCTGGAGCCGGCGAAGGCCAGCGGCGCGGACAGGCCGAGGGCGAGGGCGACGGTCAGGGTGCGGAGGGTGGACGCCTGGCGGATGGAGTTGGTGCTGGTCATCGGAGATGTCCTTGTTGGGGTGTGGCGCCAGTGTCCGCAACAGGCCGTTAATCGGTTGTACAAGCCAAGGCTGTACATGTGTTGTACATTGCGTGGCATGTTCCCCGTCAAGGCCGCCGCCGAGCTCAGCGGGCTCACCCCCGAAACCCTGCGAGCGTGGGAGCGCCGCCACGCGGCCGTGCTGCCGCACCGCGACGAAAAGGGCCGGCGCCTGTACGACGGCGCGATGGTGGAGCGCCTCACGCGCCTGCACCGGCTGACCGACCGCGGCCATCCGATCCGCGACCTTGCCGCGCTCGACGACGCTGCGCTCGACCAGTTGCTCGAAGAGGGCCGACACGCGGGCTACGGCGGCGTGGAAACGCTGCCCGAACGCATGCTCGATGCGATCGCCGACTACCAGGTGGATGTGTTCGACCGTGACCTGGCGGTGGCCATCACCACGCTGCCGCTGCCGGTGCTGATGGCGCGCGTGGTCACGCCGTTGCTGCGCGAAGTGGGCGTGCGCTGGTCCGACGGGCGCCTGGCCATTGCGCAGGAAAGGCTGGTGAGCAGCATGTTGCGCGCACGCCTGCTGTCGGTGCTCAACCAGCAGCCGCGCGGCGGCCGACCGCGCGTGCTGTTCGCCACGCTGCCGGGCGAGCGCCACGAGCTGGGCCTGATCGGTGCGGCGCTGCATGCGTACGAGGCCGGCGCGCCCGTGCTGTACCTGGGCACCGAGTTGCCCGCGCGCGAGCTGGCGCGCGTGGCGGAGCGCCTGGGCGCGGCGGCGGTGGCGATCAGCTCGGTCGATCCGGGCCAGGCACGCACCGCTCTGCACGAACTGCAGACGCTGCACGACGCGCTGCCGCCAGGCGTGGCGATCTGCGTGGGCGGTGCGAATGCCCGCTACCTCGCCGAGGCGCTGGGCATCGCGCGGGTGCGAGCGGTGAGCGATGCGACGGAGCTGGCTCGCCACGCGGTGTGAGCTGATCGCTGCCGTGATAGGGGGCGGCTATCGAATGCGCCCGCTCAATTCATTGGTATTCAGGTCCACGCCGGGGCGATGATCGTCTGCACCCGCGCTGCGGCGCTTGCAGCGATTCCTCCAAGCAAAAGGACCCAGCCAGATGAGCAATCCAGCCGACAAGGCGCACCCGCCCTCCACCACCGGCGCAGGCGCGCCCGCCGTGAGCGACCGCAACTCGCTGACCATCGGGCCGGACGGTCCGATCGTGCTGCACGACGTGCACTTCCTCGAGCAGATGGCGCACTTCAACCGCGAGAAGGTGCCGGAGCGCCAGCCGCACGCGAAGGGCGCGGGCGCGTTCGGCACGTTCGAGACCACGCAGGACGTGTCGCGCTACACCAAGGCCGCGCTGTTCCAGCCGGGCGCGAAGACCGAGCTGCTGATCCGCTTTTCCACCGTGGCCGGCGAGATGGGCAGCCCGGACACCTGGCGCGACGTGCGCGGCTTCTCGCTGAAGTTCTATACCAGCGAGGGCAACTACGACCTGGTGGGCAACAACACGCCGGTGTTCTTCGTGCGCGACCCGATGAAGTTCCCGCACTTCATCCGCAGCCAGAAGCGCCTGCCCGATTCCGGCCTGCGCGACAACCACATGCAGTGGGACTTCTGGACCAACAACCCCGAGACCGCGCACCAGGTGACCTACCTGATGGGCCCGCGCGGCCTGCCGCGCACCTGGCGGCACATGAACGGTTACGGCTCGCATACCTACCTGTGGGTCAACGCGGCCGGCGAGAAGTCCTGGGTCAAGTACCACTTCCACACCCGCCAGGGCATGGGCTTCTTCAACAACGGCGAGGCCCGGGACATGGCCGGCGCCGACGCGGAATTCCATCGCCGCGACCTGTTCAACGCCATCGCGCGCGGCGAGCACCCGCAGTGGGTGATGTCCGTGCAGGTGATGCCGTATGCGGATGCGAAGACCTACCGCATCAATCCCTTCGACCTGACCAAGGTGTGGCCGCACGCGGACTATCCGTTGATCGAGGTCGGCACCATGACGCTGGACCGCAACCCGGAGAACTTCTTCGCGCAGATCGAACAGGCGGCGTTCTCGCCGGGCAACACGGTGCCGGGCATCGGCCTGTCGCCCGACAAGATGCTGCTGGCGCGTTCGTTCGCCTACGCGGATGCGCAGCGCAACCGCATCGGCACCAATTTCCACCAGCTGCCGGTGAACCAGCCGAAGGTGCCGGTGAACACCTACATGTTCGACGGGCAAATGGCCTACCAGCACAGTGGCAGTGCGCCGGTATACGCGACCAACAGCGGCGGTCGCGCGTGGTCTGACGAGACCGGCGCGGTCGACAACGGCTGGGAGGCCGACGGCACGATGGTGCGCAGCGCCTACACCCTGCGAGCCGACGATGACGACTTCACCCAGCCGGGGATCCTGGTGCGCGAGGTGTTCAGCGATGCCGACCGCGACGGCCTGGTGGAAACGGTGTCCGGTGCGCTGCTGGGCGGCGTGCGCAGCCCGGTGCTGGAGCGCGCGTTCGCCTACTGGACGTCGATCGATGCCGACGTGGGCCGGCGCATCGAGGAGAAGGTGCGCGCCGGCAGCGCGCCGGAACCGGCGGCGGGCATGGGCGAAAGCTAGGCCGCACGGCGGCACAGCGAGGGGCGTGCAGGTGGGCGGGGGTTATCATTCCCCCTCCCACCGGAGCCCCTGCATGAAAGTCCTCGTCACCGGCACTGCCGGCTTCATCGGCAGCCATGTCGCCCTCAAGCTCCTTGCGCGCGGCGACGAGGTCATCGGCTTCGACAGCCTCAACGACTACTACGACGTCAACCTGAAGAAGGCGCGCCTGGCGCGCTTCATGGACCACCCGGGCTACACCCACGTGCAGGCGGATCTGGCCGACCGTGCGGCGGTGGAAGACGTGTTCGCGAAGCACAAGCCACAGCGCGTGGTGAACCTGGCGGCGCAGGCAGGCGTGCGCTATGCGGCGGAAAACCCGCACGTGTACGTGGCCAGCAACGTCACCGGATTCCTGCACGTGCTGGAAGGTTGCCGCCACCACGGCGTGGAGCACCTGGTGTTCGCGTCCACGAGTTCGGTGTATGGCGCCAACCGCGCCATGCCGTTCAACGAGCACCAGGGCACCGAGCACCCGCTGACGCTGTACGCGGCCACCAAGAAGGCCAACGAGATGATGGCGCACTCGTATGCGCACCTCTACGGCACCGCTACCACCGGGCTGCGGTTCTTCACCGTGTACGGGCCGTGGGGCCGGCCGGACATGGCGTTGTTCCTGTTCACCCGCGCCATCCTTGCCGGCGAGCCGATCAAGGTCTTCAACAACGGCCACCACCGGCGCAGCTTCACCTACGTGGACGACATCGTGGAAGGCGTGGTGCGTGCGCTCGACCGCGTGCCCACCGTCGACGCTGCATGGAAGGGCGAGGCGCCGGATCCTGGCACCAGCGGCGTGGCGCCGTACCGCATCTACAACATCGGCAACGAAGAGCCGGTGGAACTGCTGCGCTACATCGAGGTGCTCGAGAAGTGCCTGGGCCGCAAGGCGGTGATGGAGCTGCTGCCGCTGCAGGCAGGCGACGTGCCCGATACCGAGGCCGACGTGTCCGCGCTGGTGGCCGACGTGGGTTACCGGCCGCAGGTGGGCGTGGAGGAAGGCGTGGCGAACTTCGTGCGCTGGTACCGCGAGTACCACGGCGCATGAAGATCCTGGTCTGCGGCGGCGCGGGCTACATCGGCAGCCACACCTGCGTGGCGCTGGCCGCGCGTGGCCACGATGCGGTGATCTACGACAACTTCTCCAACAGCGCGCGGATCGCCGTCGAGCGCATCGCCGAACTGGCCGAGCGCCCGGTGGCGCTGCTGGAGGGCGACATCCGCGACGCGGCGCAGCTTGCCGCGGCGTTGGAAGGCGTGGACGCCGTGATCCATTTCGCCGCGTTCAAGGCGGTGGGTGAGAGCTGCGAGCAGCCGCTGGCGTATTTCGAGAACAACATCGGCGGCAGCGTGACGCTCCTGCAGGCGATGGAAGCCGCGGGCGTGGCCAACCTGGTCTTCAGCTCGTCGGCCACCGTGTATGGCGACCCGGACAGCGTGCCGATCAACGAGGACGCGCCGCTACGCGTCACCAACCCCTACGGCCGCACCAAGCTGGTGGTGGAGGAGCTGATCGGCGACCTGTGCGCGGCACGGCCGGGCTTCAACGCGCTGCTGCTGCGTTACTTCAACCCGGTGGGCGCGCACCCCAGCGGGCGCATCGGCGAAGACCCCGGCGGCATCCCCAACAACCTGATGCCGTACATCAGCCAGGTGGCGGTGGGCGCGCGCGAATGCCTGAGCGTGTTCGGTGGCGACTATCCGACGCCCGACGGCACCGGCGTGCGCGACTACATCCACGTGATGGACCTCGCCGAGGCGCACGTGCGCGCGGTGGAGACGCTGCGCCCGGGCTTCGGCTGCCAGGCGGTGAACCTGGGCACGGGGCAGGGCGTGAGCGTGCTGGAACTCGTGCGCGCGTTCGAGGAAGCCTCGGGGCGCAAAGTGCCGTATCGGGTCATCGCGCGCCGCCCCGGTGACGTGGCCATGTGCTGGGCCGACCCGTCGCGTGCCGCTGAAGTGCTCGGCTGGCGTGCACGACTGGATCTGCAGCGCATGTGCGAGGACGCGTGGCGCTGGCAGTCGGCGAACCCCGCGGGCTATCGCTCCGCCTGAAGCGCTTCCTGAAGCGTGACCGTTGTCGCGTTATCAGCGGCGCGGGAAGCGCGCGACAGACGTCGGCCAGGTGCCTGTCATGACGCTGCGATGTGCACTGCACCATCATGTAAATGAACGGGTTGCGGTGTTTCTCGCGGACTGCCCGACTTTGTGATCGTTCAAGCCCCGCGCTCGCGCACGGCGGCGTAAAATGCAGTGCGGAAATATTGGCGCGGAAATTGCTTCTACTATTCCGCCACTGGAAGGTTGTAGCGCATCGGAGAGCGCAGTCGAGACATGGATTTTTTGATTGACACCGGATTGTTCCAGGGGATCGCTGCCGCGGCCCTGACTTGGCTGATGATGAAGGTGCTGCATCCCTTCGCACCCCGCCTGAACCTGCTGGACTTCCCCAAGGGCCGCAAGGACCACGCACACCCCACCGCGATCACCGGCGGGCTGGCAATGGCGGTGGCGTTCATCGCCGTGGTGCTGACCACGCTCGACGCGTATGCGATGGCATCGATGATCTCGTTCACCAGCGCCTCGGTGCTGCTGGTGGCCGTGGGCCTGTACGACGACCGCAACGACCTGCGCTGGTACTGGCGGATCCTGGCGCAGGTCATCGCGTCGCTGATCATGATCTACGGCGCCGGCGTGCGCGTGGAGCAGCTGGGGGCGGTATTCGGCATGGACGACCTGGCGCTGGGCTGGCTGTCAGTGCCGTTCACGGTGTTCGCGACCATCGGCATCATCAACGCGATCAACATGATCGACGGCGCGGATGGCCTGGCCGGCCTGCTGGTGGCCGCGTGCCTGACCATGCTGGCGGCAGCGGCACTGTATGCCGGCAACACCTGGCTGTCGCGGCTGGCACTGACGATCGCCGGCGCAGTGGGGGCGTTCCTGCTCTACAACATGCGCTTCCCGTGGCAGCCGCGCGCCAAGGCGTTCATGGGCAACGCCGGCAGCGCGTTCCTGGGCCTGGTGGTGGCGTGGGTGGTATTCCGCCTGACGCAGAACACCAGCCATCCGGTGAACCCTGTGCTGGCGCTGTGGCTGATCCCGGTGCCGGTGATGGATTGCCTGGTGCTGACCGTGCGCCGTTCGCGCGAAGGCCGTTCGCCGTTCTCGGCCGGCCGCGACCACATCCACCACTTCATGCAGGACGGCGGCTTCGGCCCGACCCAGGCGGCGCTGTTGCTTGCGGCTTTCAGCGTGGCCTGCGGCCTGGCCGCGGGACAGGCGATGCGCCTGGACATCCCGCATCCGGTGATCCTGGCGATGTTCCTGCTGCTGTGCGCGGGCTGGTACTGGGTGAGTGCCGACCGCCTGCGCGCGCTGGCGTTCTTTGCCACGCTGCGTCGATTACCCGTGTTCGGCATGCCGCCGCAGCGGCCAAAGCCGCGGCCGGGCGTGGACATCGTCGAGTCCGACGGCGCCTGAACCCGGGCGCCTCGCGCCACTCGAACGCCACGCAAGGCCGTTGGCCGGCGCTTGCTGCGTTATGCCTGCTGGGGCCGCGCAACGCGTCCCGATGCTTGATCTGCCCGGGTGGCGAAACTGGTATACGCAAGCGACTTAAAATCGCTCGGCCGCAAGGCCATGCGGGTTCGATCCCCGCCCCGGGCACCACGCCAGCATCATTCGCGCGTCTTGGCCGGCACGAACGGCGAGACCGGATCGCTGGCCGGGAAGGTTTCGTCCAGGGCTTCGTCCTGGTTCTCGCTTTCATGCTGCTTGCGCTCGCGGCGGTGCTGCGGGTCTTCCGGCAGGTCGGGTTTGCACGAGTCGTTGGGCAGGTCTTTGCGGTCGCGTGTCACGGGGGCGCACCGGGTGGATGTGGGGCCCATGGTGTAGCGCTTCGCGCGTTGTGGCGGCGTGACCTGCGGCGTCTGTGGGATCATGCGGCCCCCGCGCCGTGCGCGCTTCTGTCGCCGACCTGCCATGCATCGCTATTCCGCCTACGCCCTCAGCATCGCCTTGACGGTGCTGTCCCTCGTCGCCGCGATCACCTGGTCGCCCGGCTGGTGGGCGGCGGTGGTGGTGTTCGGCGCGGCAGCGGCACTCGGCACGGCGGACGTGCTGCAACGCACCAGCACGCTGCGGCGCTGCTATCCGGTGCTGGCGCACTTCCGCTACGGGCTGGAAGGCATCGGGCCGGAGATCCGGCAGTACTTCATTGAACGCGACACCGAGGAGGTGCCGTTCTCGCGCGAGCAGCGGGCGCTGATCTACCAGCGTGCCAAGCACGAGCAGGACACGGTGCCCTTCGGCACCGTCCACGATGTCTACGGTGACGACTACGAGTGGATCAACCACTCGCTGGTGCCGACCCACCTGCACAACCACGATTTCCGGGTGCGCGTGGGCGAGTCGTCCGCGGCGCCGTACGACGTGAGCGTATTCAATATTTCGGCGATGAGCTTCGGCTCGCTGTCGGCGAATGCCATCCGCGCGCTGAACCTGGGCGCAAAACGCGGGGGCTTCTACCACGACACCGGCGAGGGTTCGATCTCGTCGTACCACCGCGAGTTCGGCGGCGACCTGGTGTGGGAGATCGGCTCGGGCTACTTTGGCTGCCGCGACGACCGTGGCGCGTTCGATGCCGGGCGCTTTGCGGCCAACGCCGTGGATCCGCAGGTGAAGATGATCGAGATCAAGCTGTCGCAGGGTGCCAAGCCCGGCAAGGGCGGCATGCTGCCGGCGGCCAAGGTGACGGAGGAGATCGCGCTGGCGCGCGGCGTGCCGGCGGGCGTGGACTGCATCTCGCCGTCGCAGCATTCGGCCTTCACCACGCCCCGCGGGCTGCTGGAGTTCGTGGCCAGGCTGCGCGAGCTGTCGGGCGGCAAGCCCGTGGGTTTCAAGCTGGCCATCGGCCACCCCTGGGAATGGTTCGCGGTGGCCAAGGCGATGCACGAAACCGGGATCCTGCCGGACTTCATCGTGGTGGACGGCGCCGAGGGCGGCACCGGTGCGTCGCCGGTGGAGTTCATCAACCACATCGGCGTGCCCATGAACGAGGCGCTGATGCTGGTGCACAACACGCTGGTGGGCCTGGACCTGCGCGACCGGGTGAAGGTGGCTGCGGCGGGCAAGCTCACCAGCGCGTTCGGGATCGCGCGCACCCTGGCGCTGGGTGCGGACTGGTGCAACGCCGGCCGCGCGTTCATGTTTTCGCTGGGCTGCATCCAGGCGCGCAGCTGCCACAACGACAAGTGCCCGACCGGCATCGCCACCCAGGACCCGTCGCGCTGGACGCGCCTGGATGTGGAGAACAAGGCGACGCGAGTCGCCAACTACCACCAGAACACCCTCAAGGCGCTGCGCGACCTGCTGTGCGCCGCAGGCCTGCAGGGCCCGGGAGAACTGGGGCCGGAACACATCCTGCGGCGCATGTCGAAGGTGCAGGTACGCTCGCTGGCCGGCATCTACAACTACCTCAAGCCCGGCCAGTTGCTGAGCGGCGAGGTGCCCGACCACGCGGTGTTCCAGGCGTTCTGGGCAGCGTCGCGCAGTGATACGTTCGCGGCACCCGGGCGGGTGATGGCGATGCGGGCCTCGAAGGAGAGCTGACGCTGCAGGCCGCCGCGCCGCCGCGCCGCCGCGCCGCAGCGCGTGGCGCGCTACGCGCTACGCGTCCTGGCGCGCGACGATGCTCGTGGCGGTGAGGTCGCCGGTGACGTTGCCGACGGTGGAGAAGACGTCGGGGATGTTGTCCACCGCCAGCAGCAGCGCCAGCGGCTCCACCGGCAGGCCCATGGCCTGGGTGACCGGCAGGTTGTTGGTCATGAAGCTCACCTGCCCGGGCAGGCCCACCGAGCCCATGCTGATCAGCGCCGACAGCACGATCGCGGTGCCGACCTGCACGCTGCCGAGCTCGATGCCGTACATCCAGGCGATGAAGCTGACCACGCCGATGTACTGCACCGGGCTTGTGATGCGGAACAGCGACACCGCCATCGGCAGCACCAGCGACGTGACGTGCAGCGGATAGCCGAGGCGTTCGCGCGCGCAGTCGACCATGGCCGGCAGCGACGCCAGCGACGACTGCGTGCTGGCCGCGATCGCCTGCGCGGGCGCGATGCCGACGCCGAAACGCCGCACCGGCTCGCGCGCCACCACCGCCGCCACCACGTACAGCAGCACGGTGACCATGATGTACAGCGTGCACAGCAGCAGCACGTACCAGCCGAGCGCGCCGAGCACGCCCGCGCCGACCCGAGCGCACACCGCCAGCACCAGCGCGAACACGCCTACCGGCGCCGCCCACAGCACCCAGCGCACGATCACGATCATGGTGTCGGCGATGGACTGCACCAGCGCCAGCAGTTGCGCACGCCGCTCGGGCAGGATGCGCGTGGCGGCGAAACCGAAGAACAGCGAGAACACCACCAGCGGCAGCATGGCGTTGGCCGCCGCCGCAGCCAGCGCGTTGTTGGGGATCACGGTGGCGATCCATTCGCCGAAGCTCGCGGCGCGGCCGGGCTGGGTGGCTTCGGCCCCGATCGCGGCGCGGAACGCCTCCACCAGTGACGCATCGCGTGGTACCAGCGACAGCAACGTCGGTGCCATCACCGCGGTGAACGTGCCCGACGCGATCAGCAATACCGCGAACACCAGCATCGCGCGGCGCGCGGTGCGGCCCGATGCCGCGGCATCCGCTGCCGTGTTGACGCCCAGCACCACCAGCGCCGCGACCAGCGGCACCACGGTCATCTGCAGGGCGTTGAGCCACAGCCGGCCGACGGGCTGCACGGCGTCGGCCACATTGGCGGCGAGCGCTGCGTCATGGAAGGCGAGGGCAAGCCCGACGACGGCACCGAGGACGAGTGCGAGCAGGACGCGGGCGGCGGTGGACATTCGCTTCATGCTTGGATCATCGCCTGTGCGTCAGATGGAAAGGTAGCGCCAGGATGGCGCGTCATGTGCCGGGTGCCTGCAGGCTTTCGGCGAAGTTGGCCACCAGCCGCCGCAGGTGCGCGTCGTCCTCGCACAGCAGCAGGAACACGAGGTCCAGCAGGTGCTGCAGTGCCGCCTGGTAGAGCAGCAGCTCGACATGGCCGCGCGGGTCATGCGCCGACACCAGCAGGCCGACATCGGCGCTCGCGCGCAGCGCGTTCGCGGTGTGGCGGGTGATGGTGACCACCTTGCCGCCGCGCGCGCGGAACAGGCGCGCGGTATGGCACAGCGCGCCCTCCTCGCCGTGTTCGGAGAACACCAGCAGCACGTCGCCGGGCGCGGCCGACGAGGTGCCGATGCCCATCAGCGACGGATCGAACAGGTGGATCGCGGTGCGCCCGAGCAGCGCCAGCTTGATCGCGAACGCGCGCGCGTTGAGGCCGTCGTGGCCCAGCCCGACCGAGTAGACCTTGTCGGCGCCGCGGATGGCCGCGGCCACGGCATCGATGCGCTCGTGCGGGTTGAGCACGCGCGTGGCCTGTTCGGCCTGCGACTTGGCGCGCCACAGGGTGTCGGCCAGGGCGGAGTAGGGATCGCCGATGTCCGCGCCGGGTTCGATGCCGGAGCCGTCATCCTCGCCGTCATGGCGCGCCAGCGATTCGCCGATCGAATACTTGAGGTCCGGATAGCCCTTGAAGCCGAGTTTCTGGCTGAACTTCACCACGCTCGACTGGCTGATGCCGAGCGCGTTGGCCAGCTGCTGAGAGGAGTAGTCGCGCAGCAGGTGGGCGTTCTCGAGCATGAAGTCGGCGATGCGCCGCTCGATGGCCGACATGCGGTCGCGTTCGCCACGGATCCTGAGCAGGGGAGGCATGTGCGCCGCCGGTCAGGCCGGGATGGCTTCCAGGCCGCGGATGCCGCGAATGCCAAGCCCGGGCGCGTCGCCCACCGAGATCTCGGATTCGTTGAACTCCACGCCGCCATCGACCGGGTTGAAGCGGCACAGCGACGGACCGTCGAGGTCGACCTTGGTGATGGCGCCGCCCTTGGCGATGGCCAGGTGCACGGCGGCGGCCACGCTGATGCTGGATTCGATCATGCAGCCGATCATGCACTCCACGCCGTACACCGCGGCGATGTCGGCGATGCGCACGGCGTTGGAGATGCCGCCGGTCTTCATGAGCTTGATGTTGATGATGTCCGCGGCGCGGCGCTGGATCAGGTCGATGACTTCCGCCGGGCCGAACACGCTTTCATCGGCCATCACCGGCGTCAGCACGCGTTCGGTGACGTACTTCAGGCCCTCGATGTCGCGCGCGTGCACCGGCTGCTCCAGCAGTTCCAGCGCCACGCCGGCGTCCTCGAGCGTGCTGACGGCGCGCACCGCCTGCTTCGGCGTCCAGCCCTGGTTGGCATCCAGGCGCAGCAGGGCGCGGCCGTCGACCGCGGAATGGATGGCCTTGACGCGCTCGATGTCGACGCCGATGTCCTTGCCCACCTTGATCTTCAGCGATTCGAAGCCGCGCTCCACCGCGGCCAGCGAGTCGGCCACCATCTTGTCGATGTAGTCGACGCTGATGGTGATGTCGGTGGTGACAACGGGGTCGCCGCCGCCGCCGAGCACGCGGTAGAGCGGAGCGCCGTACAGCTGCGCGAACAGGTCGTACAGCGCGATCTCGACCGCCGCCTTGGCGCTGGTGTTGCGCTCCATGGCCGACTGCACCAGCGCGACGTTGCGGTTGAGATCGGCGACTTCGCGCCCGATCAGCCGCGGGCCGATCACGCGGCGGATGGCTTCGATGATCGAGCCGTGCGTGTCGCCGGTGATCACCGCGGTGGGCGCGGCCTCGCCGTAGCCGACATGGCCGCTGTCGGTGTGGACCTCGACCACGATGTCCTCGACGGTGTCGACCGTGCGCAGCGCGGTCTTGAACGGCGTCTTCAACGGCACGCGCAGCATGCCGAGGCGGATTTCGGTGATCTTCATGGGCGGCTGCGCTCGTTGGGGGGCACGCGTGTGGGCATCAGGGCCGGATGCGCTGGATGCTGGTGATGCGATCGATGGTCGGCGTGTCCGCGTTCGACAGCATCGGCAGGATCGGCGTCACCACCACACCGTTGAGGTCCAGGCGGCGCAGCTCGCCGTCGTCGCGGCGGTAGGTCATGCCGCTGGTGTCGTGGATGGCGTAGGGCGCGCCATCGACATGGCCGAGCATCATCATCACGTGGCCGGGGATGTAGACCAGGTCGCCGACGCGCGCCTCGCGCAGTACCTTGCGGCGCTTGTCGTGATCGTCCTCCGCGGTGAGCGGGAGGCGGTTCAGCGCGGGGCTGACCGACTGGTCGCGGGTGTTGCGCGGCACCAGCACGCCGAAGCTGCGGTAGACCTCGGACACGAAGCCGCTGCAGTCGCGCGCGTTGTACGAGTGGCCCCAGCCGTAGCGTTCGCCGAGGAACTTGAACGCCTGGCGGATGAGGTTGGCTTCGGTCAGCGGCAGGTAGTCGTTGGCGACGTCGGCCGAACGCGGGATCAGTGCCGGCGCGAATTCGAGCGTGCCGTCGGCGGCACGCACAGGGAGTTCGACGACGTGTCCGGCATAAGGATGCTGGCCGTTGACCTCGCGGTCGCCCGGCCAGTCGGCCAGCACCGGCACGCGCACGCCCATGTCGAGCTGCACATCGGAGACCTCGGGCCGCTCGGGGGTGTAGACGGTGCGCGCGGTGGCGCCGGTGACCACCAGATAGGGCGCGCGGCGGCCGTATTCCAGCACCGCCTGCTTGTCGCCCTGCGCGATGGCGTCCTTCTCGACCCACGCGGCGTAGCGCTGGCTGACCACGAAGTACCAGGCGCGGTCGCGGCTCTCATGCACGATGGCCACCGGGTCGCCGGGGAACAGCGCGCTTTCCTGGAAGCGATCGATGTCGGTGTCGCCGGGCGAATTGAACACGCGCAGGCGGGTGGGGAAGGTGCGCAGGGCCGCGCGGCGCACCGCCATGCCGTAACGGGTGACCTGGGTCTGCGGGATGGACTTCAGCGCGAGGTTGGCTTCGATGCGAGCCATCTGCCGCTTGGTGCCCACGGCGCCGGTCTCGTCGTAGAGCTCGCGTTCGGGCATCACCGACAGCGCGGTGATCCACGCCGTGACCTGGTCGGCCTCCAGCGTGCCGGGCAGGGCAGCGATGTCGTGCAGTGAGGGATCTTCGTCGTGCATGCGCACGTTCTGCTGCGCGATCTGGTCGCGGCTGAGGATCACGCGGTCGGGCTGGCGCAGGCGCGCAATCCAGTAGTCCGGCGCGAGCTGCGCCTCGACGATGCCCGGCACGTCGTGCGCAGGCGTGGAGACCGGTTCACGCGCGGACAGCGCGGGCGCGGCGAACAGCAGGCAGAGCAGCAGGGCTGCGAATCGCATGGGTCGTCCCCTCCCCGGAATGTCGAGGCCGGGCTTGATCATGGAATACATCATTCGCGGAAATCAATACAAAAGAATAAATTATTGACGACCTGTGAACGCCATGTTACACAGCCATCGAAGCCGTCCCCAGGGGCGAGGAGTGGGTCAGGGGTGCAGATCGCGGGCGTTTTTTCCGACCGGATGCCACGACGTGCGGGCCACAGCCTGCTGCGATGGGGAGCGTGCGTGCTGCTGCTTGCGACTGCCATGCAGGCGAGCGCCGGCCAGTCGCCGCCGGCTTCGCACGCCAGCACTGCCAACGCCGACATCGGCGCGCGGCTCGCGGCACCTGTGGCGATCGTGGAGCTGGTGGATGCCGGCGATTTTGCCGGCGCCGACAAGCTGATCGCCGCCGCACTCGCGCAGGAGGGACCCACCTCCGGCCAGCGCATGGCGCTTGAATTCCAGCGCGAGCGCATGCGCCGCATCCTGATCGACTTCAGCCTTGACGAAGATTCAGCCAAGGCGCGCCTGCGCCGCGATATTCCCGACCTCGACGATGCGGAGTTCGCGCGATGGGACGCGGCCGGATTGATCGAAGCGCGGGTGATCGATAGCGAGCGCCGCTGGTTCAACCGCGGGCCTTCCAACCTGTATCGCCTGAGCGGGGAGGCACGGCAGCGCCGGACCACGCCGCCGAAGTTCAACGACAGCCCGCTGGAGGCCGCCCATCCGCACCACGCCGAGGTGCGCGAGGCCGCGCTGGCCAGTGGCGCGCTGGCCGCGGCGCCGCGTCGTGTGCGCGTGACCCAGTCGCTGACCGTGGATGCCGATGCGGTGCCGGCCGGTGAGACCGTACGTGTGTGGATACCGTATCCGCGCGCGCTTGCGGGGCAGCAGGAGGACATCCGGTTCCTGTCGAGCGAGCCTGGCGCACACCGCATCGCGCCGGAAAGCACGCTGCAGCGGACCGTGTACCTCGAGGCCCCCGCCGTTGCCGGCAAGCCGACCGCGTTCTCGATCAGCTACGAACTGACCACGTTCGGCCAGTACGCCGACATCGATCCCGACAAGGTGGTGCAGGCGGAGATCACGCCGGAGCTCGCGCCGTTCGTGGCCGAACGCGCGCCGCACGTCGTGTTCAACGATGCGATGCGGCTGAAGTCCGCACAGGTCGTGGCTGGCGAGACCAATCCGTATCGCATCGCGCAGAAGCTGTTCGCTGCGGTGGACGCGCTGCCGTGGGCTGGCGCGCGCGAGTATTCCACCATCAGCAACATCGGCCAGCACGCGCTCGAGCAAGGCCATGCAGATTGCGGCCAGCAGACGCTGCTGCTGATCACCCTGCTGCGCATGAACGGCATTCCCGCGCGTTGGCAGTCGGGCTGGATCTTCTCCGACGGCGACTACAACAACATGCACGACTGGGGCTGGATGTACCTGGCCCCGTATGGCTGGGTGCCGATGGATGTCACTTTCGGCCGACTGCCGGGCGCCGGCGATGCGCTCGCAGGGTTCTATTTCGGCGGCATGGACGCGTACCGCATCGCCTTCAACGACGACTGGTCGCGCGAACTCGTGCCGGCCAAGCAGCACGTCCGCTCGGAAACCGTCGACCTGCAGCGCGGGGAAGCCGAGTGGGCAGGGGGCAACCTGTATTTCGACCAGTGGGATTACGGCTTCGAGTGGCAGTTGCTGCCACGCGATGCCGATGAACGTACCTGACCAGAGCCAACCATCACGCACATGTTCCGGGGAGAACAGCAATGAAGGCCAGCCGTACCAGATTCCGTCGCGCCGCACTCAGCATCGCGCTGGGAGCGTGCATGTCCACCATGACGCCGATGGTGATGGCGCAGAGCGCAACCGGCTCGGTGGCGGGCCGCGCCAGCGCCGGCGACCAGATCACCATCACCAGCACCAGCACGGGCCTGACGCGAACGGTGACGGCAAGTGGCGACGGCAGCTACCGCCTTGGTCAGCTGCAGGTGGGCGACTACGACATCCAGGTCACGCGCGGGGGACAGCAGGTTGGCGATCCCATCCCGGTCAATGTGGCGCTGGGTGGCACCACCACGGTGAACCTGGCCAGTGATGGCACCATTGCAAACCTTGCGGGGATCCAGGTGCTCGGGTCGCGCGTGTTGAACCGGGTGGACGTGCAATCGACGGAGTCGGCCACCAATATCCGGCGCGAGGAGCTTGCGCGCCTGCCGGTCGACCAGAGCCTGGCTTCGGTGGCACTGCTGGCGCCGGGCGTGGTTTCCTCGGGCGCCACTTTCGGAGGCCTGACCTTTGGCGGCTCGTCGGTGGCGGAGAACGGCGTCTATATCAACGGCCTGAATGTGACCGACCCGTACCGGCGCCAGGGATTTTCATCGGTCCCCTTCGGCTTCTACGAGGAGTTCCAGGTCAAGACCGGCGGCTATTCGGCGGAGTTCGGGCGTACGACCGGCGGCGTTATCAATGCGGTCACGCGGTCCGGCAGCAACGAGTTCAAGGCCGGTGCCGAGGTCACGATGGAGCCGTCGGCCTGGTCATCCGCGCGGGAGGACCGCTTCCACAGGGACGGCAGCCTCGACGAGCGCGATCGCCGGAGCCGTGACGACAGCTCGTTCTACAAGACCAACGTATGGGCCTCCGGCGCCATCGTCCAGGACACGCTGTTCTTCTTTGCCATGTACGAAAAACGCGACAGCAACCCGCGGGACATCGATACCGGCCAGGCCTGGTACACCAAGAATGACAACGACTTCTGGGGCGCCAAAGTCGATTGGCGGATCAACGACAACCACCTCGTGGAACTGCTCGCGTTCTCCGACAAGGCGGACTCGAACACCACCAACTACGCGTACGACTGGGAAACCGGGGAGCGGGGCGTCTGGCGGGGAGGCAGTACCGCAGGCTCGGGCGGCGACAACTGGTCGGTCACCTACACCGGCCACTTCACCGACAACTTCCTCGCCAAGGCGATGTTCGGCGTGAACGAGCGTAGCGCCCTCGCCGGTACCCCGCTCGATGGCGATTGCAGCATCGTGACGCGGGCAGGCAACTACACCACCGCCTTCGGCCCGCGCACCATGCAGGAAGGCTGCCATCCGACCAATGCCAGCATCAGCAGCCGGTACGACAAGCGCGAGGCCACCCGGCTCGATTTCGAGTGGACGGTCGGCGACCACTTGCTGCGCTTCGGCGTCGATCAGGAGGTGATGGACTCCGACAGTTCGGTGGTCTACCCCGGTGACGGCGTCAGCTACCAGGCGCAAGCGGCAACCCCGGGTGGCCTGCTTCCCAATGGTGCAATCATTCCTGTTGGAGTCACTCGCATCATCGATGCGCGCCGTTACATCACCGGTTCCCCGGTTACGACCGAGGCGCAGGCGTTCTACGTGGAGGACAACTGGAACGTCACCCCGAACCTGCTCCTGAACCTCGGCCTGCGCGCCGACAAGTTCCATAACAAGCTCGCGTCCGGATCGACCTTTGCCGAGGCCAGCTTCGGCGACATGATCGCGCCACGCGTCGGCTTCAGCTGGGACATGAAGGGCGATGGCACGACCAAGCTGTTCGGCAACGCGGGCCGCTACTACCTGCCGCTGACCAACAAGCTGGCGGACTACTTCGGTGGCGGGACCACGGACGAACACACCTACTACGTGCTCAATGGCTGGGTCGAGGCACCGCACCCGATCACCGGTGCTCCCTACCTTGCCCCGGACCTGGGCCCGCAGATCGGCCCGGTCAACACCGACGGCACGATTCCCGCGCCTGATGACCTGCGCACCGAAGTCGCCCGCGACCTCAAGATGGTCTTCCAGGACGAATTCATCCTGGGCTTCCAGCAGGCGCTGAACCAGGAGTGGTCGTATGGCGTCAACGCCACCTATCGCAAGGTGACGCGTGCGGTCGAAGACGTGCGCATCAACGCGGTCGCTGCGTGCCCCGGCTACTCCAGTTTCCCGATCATCAACGCCGGTGATTCCGCGACGCTCTGGTGCGAGTCGACCGACGAGTGGTTCGAGTTCGACAGCTCCCAGGAAGGTTACCGGGCGACCGGCAGCAATGCCCTGATGGGTTACAAGAAGCCGAGGCGCACCTACAAGGCGGTCGAATTCCAGCTTGACCGCGCCTGGGACGACAAGTGGGCGTTCAACGCCAGCTATCTCTGGTCCAAGAGCGAGGGCAACATCGAAGGCCCGGTGAACTCGGATACCGGATATGCCGACACCAACCTGGTGCAGCATTACGACCACCCGGCCGTCAATGAACGCTACGGCGTGCTGTTCAACGATTTCCGCCACCAGATCAAGCTGCGCGGCAGCTACAAGGTCAACGAGATGTGGAGCTTCGGCTCGACGCTCTCGGCGCGTTCCGGTGGACCGATCACTGCGTTCGGCGTGGTCTGGCCCAACGACAACCGCGCCATGGGTCCCGGCGAGTTCAGCGGCGGTGGTTCGGGTTGGCTGTGCGTGGCCAACTGTTCCAGCCTGGCCACGCGGGAACTGGTCTATACGGAGCGTGGCGCATTCGGCCGCATGCCGTGGATGTGGGACATGGGCGCCAACGTGACCTGGACCCTGCCGGTGGAGGGTATCGATCTCAAGGCGCGTCTGTCGGTCTACAACCTGTTCAACAACCAGGCGGTCATCAACGTGCACTCGCGCTATGAGGCGCAGCCGGGTGTCCGGATGCCGCACTTCGGTCAAGGCACGGCATGGCAGGCGCCGCGTTATGCGCAGCTGGTCGTGACTTACAACTTCTGATCACGTGACCCTCGCCGCCGGTGCATGCCGGTGGCGAGGGGTGGCGTCTTCGGAGAAGGGAGACCGCATTGGCAATACGCACGAACCGTGTTTCAACAGCCGCCCTGGCGGCTGCTTTTTTTTGTGCTGCAGGCCAGGCACTCGCTGCCGGACCGGCAACGCCTGCGATCGTCGCCGCCGTGGACGACGCGGTTGCGCGATACCAGCTGCCCGGCATCGCAGTCGGCGTGATCGTCGATGGCGAGGTGCGGCAGGTCGAGGTGCGTGGAGAAGTCGCGGCCGGGAGCGGGGAGGCCATAGACCGGAATACGATCTTCAAGATCGCATCCAATTCCAAGGCGATGACCGCGGCGCTTCTCGCGCGGCTGGTCGACGCCGGCAAGCTCGCATAGGACGACCCGGTGGTGAAGCACCTGCCGGGCTTCCGCATGCACGAGGACTGGGTGACGCGCGAGATCCAGGTGCGCGACCTGCTGATCCACAACAGTGGCCTGGGGCCAGGCGCGGGCGACCTGATGCTGTGGCCGGAGCCCAACGATTTCACGCGTGACGAAGTGGTCGCAGGCCTTGCGCACCTCAAGCCGCGCTGGAGCTTCCGTTCGCGCTATGCGTATGACAACACGCTGTACATCGTAGCCGGGGAGGTCGCGGCGGCGGCAGGCGGGGCGTCGTACGAAGAACTGATGCGGCGCGAGGTGTTTGCACCACTCGGCCTCGAGCGCTGCCGCGTTGGCGAGTGGAACGCCGTCGAGGCCGGCAATGTGGCGTTGCCGCACGCGCGCCGCGATGGGCGCAATGTCGCGGTGCGTAGCGATGGCGACGTGATCGCGAACATGCCGATGGCCGCGGCCGGCGGCATCCGCTGCAGCCTGGACGACATGCTGGCCTGGGCGCGGATGTGGCTGCAGCCGGATCGGCACGGGCTGGTCGATGGCAAGCCCTGGCTTTCGCAGGGCCAACGCGAGGCCGCGTGGGTGGCGCACATGCCGATGCCGCTGTCGCGGCGCATGCGCGAATGGGATGGCAGTCATTTTTCCGCGTACGGCTACGGCTGGCGGCTGACCGACGTCGACGGCACGTGGAAGGTTTCGCACACGGGCACGCTGTCGGGCATGTACTCGGCGCTCACGCTGCTGCCGGAGAAGGGCGTTGGTTTCGTACTGCTGATCAATGGCGACGCGGACGAGGCGCGCACGGTGCTCAACCAGGTGCTGGTGAAGCAGTTCACCGCGCCGCAGGAAGCGCGCACGGTGGCGTACTACGCCGAAGCGCTGGCCGCGGCGCGTGAAGCGGCCCCTGCCGCAGGCGCGCTTGACGGCGCCGTTGCGGAGACCGCCCCGGCATCACGCATGCCTGTGGCGCCGACCGCGATGGCGCGCTGGCTGGGCATCTATCGCGATCCATGGTTCGGCGAAGCGTCGGTGTGCGAGCGCGGCGGCGAGGTCCGCATGGTGGCCGCGAAGTCGCCCAGGCTTGCCGGCCGCGTGTTGGCGTCCGGCGATCGCATGCTGGTCGAGTGGGACACGTTGGACACCGACGCGCACGCCTGGCTCGACTTCCGCGCAGGCGAGGGCGACGGCCCGGCCCGGCTTGCGATGGCCAAGGTCGATCCCGACGCGGACTTCAGCTACGACTTTGAGGACCTGGCATTCATGCGCGTCGGCGATTGTGCTGTGGCGAGCGGCGAAGCCGCAGCCGCAGGCATGGTCGACATCGCCACGCTGGCACCGGGCATCGACCTCGACATCCGCTATTCGGGCAGCCACAACTTCACCGGGGCGCCGGTGGACGGCTATGAAGCGCCGCGCTGCTACCTGCTGCGACCGGCGGCAGAGGCGCTGGCGCGGGTCGAGCTTGCCCTGCGGCGCGATGGTCGCCGCCTGCGGATCTTCGACTGCTACCGGCCGATGCGCGCCGTGCGCAGCTTCGTGCGCTGGGCGTCCGACCCGACCGACCAGTCCACCAAGGCGGCGTACTACCCGGACATCGACAAGCACGCGTTGCTCGGCGGCTACATCTCCGAACGCTCCGGCCACAGCCGGGGCGCGACCGTCGACCTGACGCTGCTGCGCTGTGAGGCCGACCGCTGCGAGGCACTCGACATGGGCACGCCGTTCGATTTCTTCGACGCGCGTGCCAATACCGACCATCCGGGCACCGAGCCGGAGGTGCGCCGCAACCGCGAGCTGCTGCGCACCGCGATGGAAGAGGCGGGCTTCGCCAATTATCCGATGGAGTGGTGGCACTACACGCTGGAGCCGGAGCCGGCGCCGGCGACCTTCCACGATTTCCCCGTGCGGTAGGCCAGTTCCGGTTTGAACTTGTAACCCGGGTGTGTGACAGCCCGCACGGGCCGCCAGAGGCGCTCCCGGTAGCATGTTGCAAGGCAGCAATCGTCGTGATCCAGCTGCTCCAGGGAGGGGGCATGCCATTCGACGTGCGGGTGCTGCGTGATATTTCGGGTGACGAGCCACAAGCCATGGTGGAACTCGTCGAATGCTTCGACGAGGTCGCGACCGGGATGCGTGCGGGCCTGCTGCAGGCCGCAGCGGACGGCGATGCCGGACAGGCGGCCATGCTCGCCCATTCGCTGAAATCCTCGTCCCGCGCGCTGGGCGCGATGGTGCTGGGAGAACTGTGCGCCGAACTCGAGGCGTACGGGGGGGCCGGCCGCCTCGCCCGGATCAAACCCGCGGTCACCGCGGTGGTGGGGGAACTTGATGCCGCGCTTGCGGCGATGCGGCATTGGCGTGCGGCGCAGCCGCCTGCGTCGCCGTGGCAGGGAAGGAGCAACGCTTGAAGATCCTGATAGTCGACGACGACGATTTCACCACCCGCCTGCTGCAGATCCAGCTGCGCGCGATGGGCCTGAAGGACAGCGGCTACGCCGGCATCGAACTGAGTTCGAGTGGTGCGGACGCGATTGCACGGTTGGCGCAGGCGCCCGCCGACTTCGGTCTGGTGTTCTGCGACCTGCGCATGCCGGGGATGGACGGTGTGGAATTCGTGCGCCACCTGGCCGACACGGAATTCCGGGGCGGGCTTGTGCTGATCAGCGGCGCGGAGCCGCGCGTGCTGCAGGTGGTCGAGCAGCTTGCCCGCCAGCAGGGCCTCGACGTGCTCGGCAGCCTGGCCAAGCCGGTCACCCCTGGCAGCCTGCGCACGCTGCTGCAGGCACGCGAGGTCGCCGGCGTCGGCGCGGCGTGGACGGATGGCCCCACGCAATCCACCTCGTCCGCGGACGCCGCCGAGCTGGAAGCGGCCATCCTCGCGGGCGATATCTTCAATCACTACCAGCCCAAGATCGACCTGCGCACCGGCGCGGTCGTGGGCGTGGAGGCGTTGGCGCGCTGGCAGCACCCGGTGCGCGGCGTCGTCCCGCCAGCGGAGTTCCTGCCGCTGGCCGAGAGCGCCGGCCTCGTGACCCCGCTGACGCGGACGGTGCTGGTCAATGCGCTGGACCACGCACGCTCCTGGAAGGTGCCCGGCGGGCTGGATGTGGCCGTGAACGTGTCGCTCGCCAGCCTCGGCAGGTTGGACTTCCCCGATCGCCTGGCGGCCCTGGCCGACGAGGCCGGTTTTCCGTTGGAGCGCCTGGTGCTGGAGCTGTCGGAATCGCGCCTGCCGACGGAGCCGCGCGCGCAGCTCGATATCCTGAGCCGGCTGCGGCTGAAGGGCGTGCGCCTGGCGCTGGATGACTTCGGCAACGGCTTCACCAAGCTCGCGCAACTCCGCGACATGCCGTTCTCGGAGCTGAAGATCGACCGGGCATTCGTGCAGGGCGTGGCCGGGGACGCCTCGCGGCGCGCGGTCGTGCAGGCCGCGCTGGCGCTGGCGCGCGAGCTCGATGTCGACACGGTGGCCGAAGGCGTGGACAACGCCGAGGATCTGGCCTGCCTGCGCGCGCTGGGTTGCGGCATGTTCCAGGGCTTCCTGGTGGCGGAGCCGATGCCGGCCGGCGACGTGGCGGAATGGCTGGACGCCTGGCCGCGCCTGCGCGAGGGCGTGCTCGGCAGCTGAGGTCGCGGCCAACAAAAAACCCCCGGGAAACCGGGGGTTTTTGCAATCGCGAATCTGGTGGGCGGTACAGGGATCGAACCTGTGACCCTTGCCGTGTGAAGGCAATGCTCTACCGCTGAGCTAACCGCCCGAAAGAGCTGGCAAGTATACAGCAGCACCCGCGGTGCATGGCAAGGGTCCGGGCGTGGCAATACGGCCCGCAATGGCCGCGGCAGGCTTCACCCGTGTCTCACCGCGCCCGTCCTAGCGTCGACAACCCCACACTCTCGCGAGGCACGCCATGGCGCGCCCGATCTGGACCGGAACCCTGTCGTTCGGCCTGCTCAACGTCCCGGTGTCGCTGATGTCCGGCGAGCGCCGTATCGACCTGCATTTCCGCATGCTGGATTCGCGCGACAAGAATCCGGTGCGCTACGAGCGGGTCAACGCCGAGACCGGCGAGGAAGTGCCCTGGAAGGACATCGTCAAGGCCTTCGAGTACGACAAGGGCAGCTACGTCGTGCTGGAGCAGGAAGACATCAAGTCCGCCGCGCCGGAGAGCCATGAGACGGTGGAGGTCGAGACCTTCGTCGACGCCTCCGCCATCCCGCCGGAGTACTACGAGAAGCCCTACATCCTGGTACCGGCCAAGAAGGCCGAGAAAGGCTACGTACTGCTGCGCGAGACCCTCAAGGCCACCGCGCAGGCGGGCATCGCGCGGGTGGTGATCCGCACCCGCGAATACCTGGCCGCGGTGCTGCCGCGCGACGACGCGCTGATGCTGATGCTGCTGCGCTACCCGCAGGAGCTGGTGGAACCGGCGGACTACCGCCTGCCGGAGGGCAAGTCCGCCGACTACCGGATCAGCCCCAAGGAGCTGGAGATGGCCAAGCAGCTGATCGCGTCGATGAGCGGCGAGTGGGATCCGGCGGGCTACAAGGACGAGTTCCGCGAGCGGCTGGAAAAGGTCATCCGCGACAAGATGAAGGCCGACGGCACGGTGGCGAAGCCGCCTGAAAGCGAGTTCGAGGCGCCCGAGGGCGCGGCGACGAACGTCGTGGATTTCATGGCGCTGCTGCAGAAGAGCATCGGCAGCAACAAGCGCACGCCCGCGAAGAAGGCCGCGGTCGACGACGGCAAGCCAGCCGCGAAGAAGGCCGCCGCGACAAAGGCGCCTGCGAAGAAGGCGGCGAAAAAGGCCGCGTCGAAGAAGGCTCCCGCGAAGAAGGCCGTGGCCACGAAGAAGGCGGCTGCGCGCAAGGCCGAGAAGGGTCCTGCCCTCAAGGCCGGGTGAGGCTGCGCCGTGAGCCTGCGCGAATACGCCCGCAAGCGGCGCTTCGACGGGACCCCCGAGCCGTCGGGTGAAGCCCCGACCAGCGTCGGCCACCGCCCGATCTTCGTGGTGCAGCTGCACCACGCCAGCAGCCGCCACTACGATTTCCGCCTCGAGGCCGATGGCGCGCTGAAGAGTTGGGCCGTGCCGAAAGGCCCTTCGCTGCGCGCCGGGGAAAAGCGCCTGGCGGTGGAGGTGGAAGATCATCCGCTGTCCTACGCCAGCTTTGCCGGCGACATCCCCGAAGGGCATTACGGCGCCGGCCACGTGGATGTCTTCGACCATGGCCATTGGGCCTGCGACGGCGACCCGCTCGAGGGCATCGCCGCGGGCAAGCTCGACTTCACCCTCAGTGGCAGCAAGCTGAAGGGTGCGTGGAAGCTGGTGCGCACGAAGAAGGCGGGGCGCCAGGCGCAATGGCTGCTGATGAAGCGCAGCGACGCGCATGCCGCGGACATGGAGGCCGACGACCTGGTGGAGGCGCCGTCGAAACCGCGCCCCGTCGCGAAGACCACCAAGGCCGCGAAGGCCGCCAAGCCCGCCAAGCCCGCCAAGCCCCGCGCCCCGCGCAAGGCCGACGCGCGCTGGCGCAAGGCCGCGCTGGCGCTTTCGGGCGCGAAGGGCACGGGCGTTCCCGCCGGCTTCGAGCCGCAGCTTTGCACGCTGCGGGGTGCGGCACCGCCGGGCGACGACTGGCTGCACGAGATCAAATGGGACGGCTACAGGCTGATGGTCGACATGGTCGATGGCGTGGCGCGCCTGCGCTCTCGCGGTGGTTTGGACTGGGACAAGACCTTCCCCGAAGTCGCCGAAGCCGTCGCCGCGCTGCCGGTGTCCGACGCCTGCCTGGATGGCGAGCTGGTGGTGCTCGGCCCCGACGGCCACAGCGATTTCTCCGAGCTGCAGCGGGTGATCGACGGCACCTCGAAGGCCGCGCTGCGCTACCTGGTATTCGATCTCGTCGGCCTGGCCGGCATCGACCTGCGCGACTCGCCGCTGACCGAGCGCAAGACGCTGCTGAAGTCGCTGCTGCCCGCGGCGCCGCACCTGCTGGCCTACAGCGACCACGTCGTCGGCCATGGTGCCGAGGTGTTCGCCGAGACCGGACGCCAAGGCATCGAGGGCGTCATCTGCAAGCGTGCCGACAGTCTCTACCGAGGTGGCCGCGGCAACGACTGGCTGAAGGTGAAGCACGAGTCGGCCGACGAGTTCGTGGTAGTCGGCTACACCGATCCCAAGCGCAGCCGCACCGGCTTCGGCTCGCTGCTGATGGCCACGCGCGAGCGCGGCGGGCTGCGCTACGTGGGGCGCGTGGGCACCGGCTTCGACGACGCCATGCTGCGTGACCTCACCGTGCGGTTGCGCAAGCTGGAGCAGAAGCAGGCGACGGTGGAGCTGCCCGGCCATATCGCGCTGCCGCTGCGCACCGTGCACTGGGTGCGCCCCGAGCTCGTGGCCGAAGTGGCGTTCCGCGGCTGGGCCAAGGAGGGCCTGCTGCGCCAGGCGGCCTTCAAGCGCCTGCGCATCGACAAGGCGGCGCGAGACGTGGAGGAACCGCAGGTGGCGAGGGACGAAGTGACGGCTGGGCGCATCACCAGCCCGGACCGGGTGGTGTTCGAAGGCGCCAAGTACACCAAGGGCGACGTGGCCGAGTACTACCGCAGCGTCGCCGACTGGATGCTGCCGGAACTGGCCGGGCGCCCGCTTTCGCTGTTGCGCTGCCCTGACGGCACCAAGGGCCAGTGCTTCTTCCAGAAGCACCACGCCGAGAGTCTCGGCGACGACGTGCGCTCGATCGTGCTGAAGCAGAAGAGCGGCAAGGAACCGTACCTCTACATCGACGATATCGCCGGCGTGATCGACCTGGTGCAGATGAACACGCTGGAGTTCCATCCCTGGGGTTCGCGGGTCGACGATCCCGAGTTGCCGGACCGGCTGGTGTTCGACCTCGACCCCGGCGAAGGGCTGGGCTGGGCGGACGTGGTGCGTTCGGCGCGCGATGTGCGCGCGCGGCTCGCCGAAGCCGGCCTCGAGAGCTTCGTGCGGCTGTCGGGCGGCAAGGGCGCGCACGTGGTGGCGCCGATCACGCGCGGCCCGGACTGGGACGACGTGCGCGCGTTCTGCGGTGGCTTTGCCGAAGCGATGGCCTTGCAGGCACCGGACCGCTACGTGGCCACCATGTCCAAGGCCAAGCGCTCCGGAAAGATGTTCATCGACTGGCTGCGCAACGCCCGCGGCGCCACCAGCGTGGCGTCGTGGTCGCTGCGCGCGCGCAAGGGCGCGCCGGTGGCGGCGCCGATCCGCTGGGACGAGCTGGGCAAGGTGGCCGGGCCCGCGGCGTTCGACCTCGCCAAGGCGAAGCAGCGGGCCGCGCGCTTGCGCAAGGATCCGTGGGAAGGATTCGCAACGCTTGAGCAGGAACTGCCGAGCTGGGAGTGACGCGCGCGGCGTGACGCGTGCCTGCGGTGAGGGCCTGCATGACGGAGTGACCACGGAGGTGGTGGCAGTCTCGGGCCACCAGCGGACCTGGAAGCAAGGACATGGCGAAGAAGACGACCAAGCGCAAGGCAGCCACGGCTGCGACGGTGGCGAGCGACGACGGCACCAGCGCCACGGTGGCGCGCCAGCGCGACATCCAGTCGAAGGCCGACGCCGCCTCCAGGCGCGTGTCGAAGAAGGCGGGCAAAAAGGCCGCCAAAAAAGCGACACAGGCCGGCACGCGTCGACAGCCCGAGAATCCGATGCCCGCGCAGCACTTGCCCAAGCCGGGTCACGAGCATGCGCTGGCGCTCGCGCCGCGGTTCGAGGCGCCCGACTACGTCGGCAGCGGGAAGCTCGAGGGCATGGCGGCCATCATCACCGGCGGCGATTCCGGCATCGGTCGCGCGGTGGCGGTGCTGTTCGCGCGCGAAGGCGCCGATGTCGCGGTGATGCACCTGGACGAAGACGAAGACGCCGCGCTCACCAAGCGCCACGTCGAGGCCGAAGGCCGGCGCTGCCTGGTCATCGCAGGCGACGTGCGCGACCCGAAGTTCTGCAAGAAGGCGGTGCGCAAGGCGGTGAAGGCATTCGGCCGGCTGGACGTGCTGGTCAACAATGCCGCCTTCCAGCAGCACGTCGAGCGCCTGGAAGACCTGGGCAACCGTCATCTGCAGGAAACGCTGCAGACCAACATCGCCGGCTACTTCCACATGGCGCGCGCCGCGCTGCCGCACATGGAGCGCGGCGCCAGCATCATCAACACCGGCTCGGAGACCGGCATCTTCGGCAGCCCAAAGCTTCTGGATTACTCGGCCACCAAGGGCGCCATCCACGCATTCACGATGTCGCTGGCGTCCAACCTGCTGGAGCGCGGCATCCGCGTTAACTGCGTCGCCCCAGGTCCCGTGTGGACACCGCTCAACCCGGCCGACAAGGCGCCCGAGGACGTCGCCGAGTTCGGCAAGGACAGCGACATGAAACGCCCGGCGCAGCCCGAGGAAGTGTCACCGGCGTATGTGTTCCTGGCATCACCGGTGATGTCGTCGTACGTCAACGGCGTGATCCTGCCGGTGATGGGCGGGCCGCGTGGTTGAGGCGCGTACACGCGCTCGTGTCGTGGAATTGACGCGCAGCGCACGCGCCTTGGACGAGCATCGGATACCCCGCAAGCGAGGCCAATCTCATGACCCACGGTGACAAGAAGCCCGACGTCCGCAAGGACCGTCCCGCAGGCGAGGACGCACACCGCGAACAGCGCGAATACCCGCACGGGTCCGGCGACCGCAACACGGTATCGCCGGAAGCGCCGGACGATGTGGATCGCAACTTCCACGGCGGCACGCAACGCACGACCGAATCCGATCCGAAGCCGCGCGGACCCGCCAAGCCCTAGCCGGCGTCTCAGCCGATCACGCGCTCGAACGGCGGCAACGCGTCGATGATGCGCTTGCCGTAACGCCGGGTGAGGAGCCGCGAGTCGAGGATGATCACGCGCCCGGTATCGGTGGACGTGCGGATCAGCCGCCCGGCGAACTGGGTCAGCGTGCGCAGCGCGTGCGGCACCGCGATCAGGTTGAAGGCGTTGTGGCCGCGGCTCTCCAGCCATTCGCTCAAGGTGGCGGTCTGCGGGTCGGTCGGCACCGAGAACGGCACCTGGGTGATCACCACCGTGGTGCACGCCTCTCCCGGCAGGTCGAGGCCCTCGCCGAACGAGTTCAGGCCGAACAGCACGGAACCCTTGCCGGCGGCGATCCGTGCCACGTGGTCGGCAACCGTCTGCGACTTGTTGCCCATGCCTTGGACGAGGATCTGCCTGCGGCGCGCATCCGACATCAGCTCCGCGACTTTTTCCATTTTCCAGCGCGAGGTGAACAGCACCATGCTGCCCTTGCCCCAGTCCAGCTCGCGCTCGAGGTAGTCGGCGACGGCCGCGGGATGGCCTTCGCGGTCATCGGGCGTGGCCGGAAACTTCGGGATGATCAACTGCGCCTGGCGCGGCAGGTCGAACGGCGAGGGCAGGCTCACCATCTCGGCGTGATCCGGCAGCCCGGTATCGATGGCGAACGCCTGGAAATCGCCGCCGCCGGTGAGCGTTGCCGATGTCATCACCACCGAGTCGACGTCCTTCCACAGCAGCTGGCGCAGCACCTGCGCGGCCGAGACCGGCGAGCAGTGGCAGACCAGGTCGCCGTCGCGGGCCTGGGTCAGCCAGCGCGCCATGGGCGGCGAACCCTCGCGGTCTTCGCGGCGCCAGCCCGACCACAGCGCGTGCTGTTCCTCGACCATCTCCAGGGCCATGCCCAGGTTGCGCTGCAGGCGCTCCTTGGCCGGATCATCCTGCTTCGACTTGGCGACCATCTGCTGCGCGGCGTGCACCCAGTTGAACAGGCTGCGGGTGTCGTCGCCGAGCTCTTCCACGGCGGGCATCCAGTCCACCGGCAGGCGGCCGTGCGGCGCGCGCCACATCGGATCGCGATCGCCGGGTTCGGGAGTCCAGGCGTGTTCGAGTTCGACGCGGAACGCCTTGAGCGCCTTGGCGACGCGCGCCGCCAGCTCGACGGCGTCGCTCGGCAGCAGCGTGCCGATCGTCTCCTTGCCGACCAGACGGTAGCTGGCGGTCACCAGGCCCTGCATCCGCGCCACGCGCTTGGCCATGTCGCCCAGCGGCAGGCGCGCCGCGCCCTGGTCGATGGCGACGCTGGCAACGTGGTGGCCTTCATCGAGCACCAGCAGCATGTCCGCGGGCGCCGCCAGCAAGGGCTGGCTGTTTTCCGCATCCCCCAGCGACAGCGACGACAGCAGGAGGGCGTGGTTGGTGACCACGATCTGCGCCTCGCGCACGGTGGTGCGCGCGGTCAGCACCGGGCACTGCGCGGCATAGCCGCAGCGACGTCCCGCGCAGGCCGATGCCGGCGTGGTGATCTGGCTGCGCAGGGCAGGGCTGACGACTTCCGGCGCGGCATCCAGGTCGCCGTCCCACAGGCGATCGGTATATGCCTCGAGGAGGCGCGTCGCGGCTTCGATCTCGAACGGGGACAGCGGACGGTCGTACAGCGGCTCCTCGTCGGGGAACATCGCATCCTGGCTCGATCCGCCCTGCATTTCGGCGGCGTTGCGCGTGCACAGGTAGCGCGTGCGGCCCTTGGCCAGCGCCACGCGTGCCTGCAACCCGGTCGCGGCGAGGAACGCCGGAATGTCACGCTCGACCAGCTGCGACTGCAGGGCGACGGTGCCGGTGCTGATGATCAGCTTCTTGCCGGTGGCCAGCGCGATCGGCACGCCGGCGGTCAGGTAGGCGAGGCTCTTGCCGACGCCGGTCGGCGCTTCGGCAATGCCGATGCCGCCGCTGGTAGCCAGAGCCCGCGAGACCACGCCGATCATGTGGCTCTGCGCACGCCGCGTGCTGAAGCCGGGCGTGTTGTCCTGCAGGCTGCTGTAGGCGGCGCGGATGTCGGTCTTCAGTGCTTCGGTGAGGACGCGCGTGGTGGCGGTGGCCTGTTGGGCCGTGGGCTGCGGCCCGGAATCATTCATGTCGTGGATTTTCCCACGTCCACCAACGAAAAGCCCCGCAGGGCGAATGCCGTGCAGACACGGGGATTTTCAAGGAGTCCACGGGCACTCCCTAACCTTGCTTTGCCTGAAAATTCCTCTGTAAAGTTGCTATAAGATACTGATTAATAAGGGAAAAATGATGCGTTCCCCGTCCGTTTGAAGGATGATGCATTCGCGTCCCGTCCGTGTCCTTCAGGGATACGCGAGGGATATGACCCTAGACCACAGAGGAACAGGCAATGGCCACGAAATCTGCCGAGCAATTCCGCATCACAGAGAAGTACCTAAAGAGCGTTCCCCTCCCGCCGCCAGGGTGCAGCCGTCTGGATTACGAGACGAACCCCCTCTACCGGGGTTCGCTATTTGCGTGACTGCCAAAGGGAGCATTTCCTTCCGCTGCGTCTACACCACCAAGACGAAGGAATCCCGTCGCTACGTCTTCGGCCATTGGCCCGCATTGTCGGCCGCGGCCGCCCGTGAGGTCTTTCTGAAGCTCCGGAAAGAGATCGAGCTAGGGGGCGACCCTGCCGCGGCGAAGGTGAAGGCCCGGAAGGATGCCGAAGAGGCCCGCGAGCGCGACAAGCGGGAAATCACCGTTCCCCAGCTCTCTGAGAAGTACATCGCCGAGCATGCCAAAAGGAAGCGCAGCGGCGCGGAAGACGTGCGCCGGATTACTCCGGGGCGAAGCCATCACCATCACTGGCGGTCGGGAGACGACGGAGACGGAGTTCGGGTTCTCGGTGTCGAAGGTGACGCTGGTCAGCCGTCTACAGGCGCTGCTGCATTCCGGCGACCTCCGCATCCCGCGCGCGCTACCCGATGCAGCCGTGCTGACCCGCGAGTTGCAGGAGTTCCGGGTCAAATACACGGACGCGGGCAACGCGACGTTCAATGCCCGCGAAGGGGAGCACGATGACCTGGTGTTGGCCCTCGCCATCGCTGTCTTCGGTCTGTCGGAGACGGACGCGGCCAGGTCGGCAGATCTGTTGTTCCTCAACAAGCGCCTCTTTGGGGTTTAAGAGCCGCAAACAAGTTAGAAGAACAAGTCATCAACCACCGCCCACCCAACGGACGCGATCAGAAGTACGGCGGAGGCGATTGCGGCGTAGTACTTCCATGCATAGAACCGGTAACGCCAGTCCTTCAGTGGCGAATCGGAGTAGTCAACCTCCTGCAACCCGGCCTTCTTTGCGGCCGTTCGCGCCTTGCTCACCTGCTCGTAAGCAGTGACGTATTGAAGCAAGTCAAAGGTAATGGAGCTGATCGCGAGTAACGCAATCAAGGCCATTAGCCATGCGGGAACGGCTGACAGCAATGGAGGGCTGTCCGAGTCGCCGGATAGGAATAGCCAGACGATCGCGAGGACGCCTGCGGCTACAGTCCTGACAATGGTCGAGACTTGAGCGGAGAGCTCGTCTAGCTTCTTCTTGGCATCATCAAGGCTGGGCATTAGGCACGCTTCTTTGCAGCTTTCTTGGCTGCCTTCTTTGCAGCAGGCTTCTTCGCAGCCTTCTTTGCAGCAGGCTTCTTCGCAGCCTTCTTCGCTGCTGCTTTCTTAGCAGCTTTCTTGGCTGGAGCTTTCTTGATAACGACTACAACTTTCCTGGCTGCCTTCTTGGCAGCAGATTTTGCGGTCTTCTTTCGACCAGCCACGCGCGGCTTGAGCATGGGGCCATCATCGTCATCGTCACCCGGAACCATCCAATTCTCCTTTCCTATCGCGATGAACTGCCCCCAGACGGCGAGCTCAATCCTTATGAACACCAAGCTTGTCGAACAGCACGCGGTTTCGACGCATCGCGTCCTTAACCAGTCGGTCATACGAAATGATCTCGACATAGCCGCGACCGCCGGCCAGCGTCTTGAAGTAGCCTTCGCCGTCAGCGGTCTTGTTGTAGAGCATGTCTACCTGCCGCTGCATGGTCGGGGTAATGTCGGCTATTAGATACCCGACGTAGCGCAAATTGGTCGGATTGATCGGGCGCCCATCCACGTCTTTGACCCCGCCGTTGCTGATCTCATAGAACCGTTGCGTGATCTGCTCCGTTGGGTCTGATCTGTAATCGTCCCTGCCGGGTCGCTTGAACTCGATGATGACCACGCCGCCAGAGCCATCACCCGGTTCCGAAACACCAACAGGAGTGTCGTAGAAGAACGAGAAGATGTCCGGCTCTTTTCCTGAAGTACCCTCCAATCCGCGCACGCTGTTGAGTTTCTTGTCCGAGGTGAGAAGCGTATGGAAGCAGAGGCGTTCATCAATCAGCCACAGGTTCTGCTGCTCGAAGAAAATGTCCTTCGATGTAGCGCCCATTGGGAAAATCATCTTGTGTAGCACCCGTTCGAGCGGGTACTTGTCGTCCTCATAGGCGCGCTTCAGGCTATGCCCGATGAGGTCGAGGATGACGCGGCGATGCGCGATGTAGTCCGCTAGCTTGCTTTTGCCAACATCGTTCATGTCTTCCATGAGCTTCTTGATCTGCTGCTCATAGGCATCAAACGATTCGGTCTCCATTCGAGCTGCGACGTGCCGCTCTTCCTTCCTTACGCCATCCTCTATTTCGCGGCGGAGGTGTAGCAGAGCCTCATCGAGTTTTTCATCACTAAGCCCAGGTTGAATTTTTTTCTGAATGAGAGTCCGGTACCGCTCGCGCATCAGCACGCGATACTCCGGTGCCTTCTCAACGAAGCGTTCGATCTGCGCCACCTTCTCCGTGTTGGTCGTCTTTAGGTCTTCGACCAAGACTTCTCGGAGTGATTCTGCCAACGCTTTCGTAAGCTCGGCCTTCGAGAGCAGCGTGCGGTCAAGATCGAGTGCATCATCCGACTGGAACAGGATGCTCGTTCGTTCGCGATTCGCGTGGTCATCAAGGTACTCGCCGGTGACGAGAACGATGAGCGCATAAGAAGCCTGCTGGTCGTCGGTCAGCTTCTCCGGCAGCTCGGGCATGAGATCGCGTAGTCGAGCCGTGGTGACCTCGCGACCGTTAGCGCAGAGGTGGTACTCATGCTTGGCGCGCCCATCCTTGTTCCGGAAGGCCTGAACAGCAAAAGTGTTCTTCCCTACGGTGAAGAAGCGTTCTTGGATATGGGGTTGAACCGTCTGGTCGTACAGGTCATTAACGTTGACTGCCTCGAAGCCAGACGCCTCAAGGATGATGCGGGGGCAAAGCCGCGCAGCGAACCGGATTAGGAAGTGCTCGATGATGCGCTTGGCTATCGTTTCTGGGTCGCGCGGCCAAGCGGCTTGGTACTTCTGGTCCAAGCCCTGCATGACGATGGTCGTTCCTACTGGCTCGTCTGTTGGGCTCGTCGTATCTGAGCCCGCCATTTCATCGTCGATGTTGAACCGGAACGCGCGCAGGAGGCCTCCGGCTTCGGCCTCGAACACACTCCTGACTTCCACCTGCTGGAAGACCTTGAGGTACATGAAGCGGCCAACACCCTTGCCGCCAAGTTTCACCTTGCTAAGGGTGTAGGCCTCGCCGAAGGATGTGATGTTCCGCTGGGTGAAGCCGATGCCGTTATCGGAAATCTCGAACCCATCAAACAGGATCGTGGGGTCATGTCCCTCGGTGGCGAGGTCATGGCGCTCAATCAAGCGAATTCGGATTCGTCCATCTGAAGGCGTTAGCTTTCGCTCCTCGATGGCATCAATGGAATTGGAGATTGCCTCGAACAGCGGGATCAGACCGCGTGGCGCGCTTAGGTCGATGCGCTCCACAAGGCCACGTAGGTCTGTCCGCATTCGATGCCTCCCCTGCATCAACGTAGGGGTCGACTTCATCACACTCGCGCCTGTAGGGCCAGTTTGCCGGTGTTGAAGCCTGCGCCTCTGCGGTCGCGCCCGCTGCGACGGGCCGCGTCGTCGGGTAGGAAGAGCCCCCACGCAGGGTTAGACGATCCGCCCCCGTAACGTCCGGGAGCTCCCCCTCGATCCTGTCCCCCAGAGGCGTCCGGGATCGCTCCCCAGTCGCCCAGGAGCCCGGTTGATCGTCGAGGGGGATCGTCCCCTGTCCGGGAAGGTTGCCGCGTCCCTGAGCGCGTCCTGTGCGGACGAACGCACCGGCCCGTTGAGGGATATCCGAAGGGTATGGATCGGAGAGGGATACGCGGACGACAGACAAGAAAAAAGGCCGCGATTGCTCGCAGCCCTTGTCCTGTCTCGCTTCACTGTCCACCGCAAATGGTGGCCGGGGAGGGAATCGAACCCCCGACACGGGGATTTTCAATCCCCTGCTCTACCAACTGAGCTACCCGGCCACTGGCGAGCGCGGAATGATACGGCGGCGGGGCGCGTGCGGCAAGCATCACGGCAGCTGAACCTGCTTGTGGGGTGTCGCTCCGGGCGCATTCCGCGCGTTGCATGATGGCGTTACGGATGTAGATGCCGCACTGCGGCGGGAGGCGACGATGTCCACGAAAACGATTGCCCGGATGGGCATGGCCCTGGCGGCGGTATTGCTGGTGTCGGGTTGTGCGACGGGTGGCAGAGTCGGCGCCGCGGAAAAGCTCGCGATCTATCGCGCCGCGGCGGGTTTGCCGGTCAACAGCTTCCCGTTCCACGGGAGCATCACCGGCTGGACGCCGCTGGGCGACGGCGCGATCGCGCTGTGGACCAGCCCGAGGCGCGCCTGGTTGCTGGACCTGGACGGGCCTTGCCCGGATATCGAATTCACCCCGGTGATCGCGGTCACCAGCAGCCAGGCCGGGCGCGTTTCGGCGCGCTTCGACAAGGTGCTGGCAAGCGGCCAGGGTTCGATGCAGATCCCGTGCCGCATCAGCGAGATCCGTCCGCTCGACACCAGCAAGGTCAAGGCCGCCGAGAAGGCGGCCCGCGAAGATCAGGAAGCGTCTTCGGGCACGTAGCCGGCGGGCGTTTCGGCGCCGCCGCCGAACAGGAACTTCTCCATCTCGCCTTCGAGGAAGGCGCGGTGCGCGGGATCCAGCGGCGACAGCCGGTTCTCGTTGATCAGCATGGTCTGGTGCGCCAGCCATGCCGCCCAACCGGCCTTGCCGATGTGCGCGAAGACGCGCTTGCCCAGTTCGCCCGGCCACGGTACGAAGGCGAGGCCTTCGGCGTCCTGTTTCTGGTATTCGCAGTACACGGTGCGGCTCATGGCGGCGGATCCTCCTGCTGCTCGGCGAACTGCGCGTCGAGCAGTGTCCTGACGGGCGCCGGGATCCCGAGGGCATCGATCGCGTCTAGCGATACCCAGCGCAGGTCGTCATTGTCGCCCACCGCGGCGGCGGGGGCGACTGCGCGCCAGCGCAGCGTCAGCAGCCTCAGCCGGTAGTGGCTGAAAGCGTGGGCAATCGGCTCGAGGGCCTCGCCCTGCGCGTAGTCACCGTCGACATGGGCGTGGAAAAGCGCACGCGCGGTGTCATGGTCGTCGGCCTCCGGCAGCGACCAGAGCTGGGCCCAGACGCCGGCCGGCGGGCGGCGGCGCAGCAGCACGCGGCCTTCGCTGTCGCGAAGCAGCAGCAGAACGGCTTCGCGCTGCGGCAGCGCCTTGCCGGGTTTCGGCGTGGGCAGCTCGGTGACGCGACCTTGGATGCGTGCGACGCAGCCGTCGTGCAGCGGGCAGAGGATGCACGCCGGGTCGTGGCGCGTGCACAGGGTGGCGCCGAGATCCATCTGCGCCTGGGTGTAGTCGGCCAGGCGCGCGTCGGGCAGCTGCGCCTCGGCGTGCTGCCAGAGCTGTTTCTCGACCTTGGGCAGGCCCGGCCAGCCGCTGACGCCGTGGACGCGTGCCAGCACGCGCTTGACGTTGCCATCGAGGATCGCGTGGCGGTCGCCCCAGGCCTGCGACAGGATCGCGCCGGCGGTGCTGCGGCCGATGCCCGGCAGCGCCAGCAGTGCGTCGAAGTCGCGCGGCAGTTCGCCGTCGTGGCGTTCGACGCAGGCGCGCGCCGCGGCGTGCAGGTTGCGCGCGCGCGCGTAGTAGCCCAGACCCGACCAGAGCCCGAGCACGTCGTCCAGCGGCGCGGCGGCCAACGCCGGCAGGTCGGGCAGGGCGGCCACGAAGCGCTCGAAGTAGGGCACCACCACGCGCACCTGGGTCTGCTGCAGCATGATTTCCGACAGCCACACCCGATACGGCGAGCGCGGGTGCTGCCAGGGCAGGTCATGGCGGCCGTGGATGTCGAACCACGCGAGGAGCCGCGGCGCGAAGCCGCTGTCGGCAACTTCGCTCACGGCGATTCTTCGATCGTCACTTCCACGCCTTCGAGCACGCCACCCGGCACTTCGATGCGCGGCGCGGTGGCGCGCGCACGCAGCGGCGGCAGCGGTGAGTCGTCCGCGGCGGACTGCGACCAGGCGAGGATTTCGGCGATGCGCAACACGGCTTCGGCGCGCGCGTCGCCACGCGCAAGCTGCACGGCCACGGGGTCGCCAAGCGTCGCCTTGCCGGCGTAGGCGATGGAAAACGGCAGCGGGGTGTCCGGTGCGTCCAGCGGCGGCGGCAGCGCCGGCCAGGCCTGCGGCCATGCTGCCATGCGCCCGGACAGCTCCAGCAGCAGTGCGCGCGACAGTGCGATCCGGCCGCGCGCATCGAGCGTGGGCACCACGCCTTCACCCTGCAACACCACGTCGGCCGGCGCGAGCGACCACGCACCGTTGCGCAGCCGCAGCGGCCCATGCAGCCCGAGCGTGAATGGCAGCGCGCTGTCGCCGCCGTCGTAGCGCGCGCTTGCGCCGAAGCGCAGCGGCTGCACGCGGAGCGTGCCGGCGTCGTAGCGCAGCGGCCCGGAGGCGGTGACGTAGGCGGGCAGCCGCCAGCTGCCGTTGTCCAGCGTGGCGCGGCCGGTGACGGCGGCGCCGCTGCCGTTCTCGACCCGTTCGGCAGCGATGCGCAGGTCGAACTGGACCGCCGTGGGCGGCGCAAGCACGAGGCGACCGCGTGCCTTCGCGGCCAGCGGCGCGCCGGCGCGCAGCGCGTCCAGGGACAGCCCGAGCGCTTCGACGTGCCAGCCGTCGCCGTCGATGCGACCGTCGTTGACCAGCAGGCCATTGCGCAGCGTGGGGATCCGGCCGTCGCCGGGTGGCCGCGTGGCAAGCCAGGCCGTGAGCGCAGCGACATCAAGCCGGGGCGCGTCGAGTTCGATGCGGTCGAGCTCGAGCGGCGCGGCGCGGTTGCGCAGCGTGGACCATGGCAGGGAAAGGAACACACGCTCTGCGCGCAAGAGTGGCGTGGCGGCACCAGGCTGGCGCGCGACGACGTCGCGCACTTCGAGCATGGGCGTGCCGCGCAGGCGGTAGCGCGCTTCGCCCGAAGCGCTGATCTCCAGCCCGAGGATGCCGCCCACCGTGTCCAGCGCGAGCCGCGAAAGTCGCTGCGGCTGTGCCAGCAGCGACAGCACGATGGCGGCGGCAAGCAGCAGGAGCGCAAGCGTCCCCGCCAGCCAGGCGGCAACGCGGCGCCGCGTCACGCGCCCAGCGCTTCCGGCAGCAGTGCGTCGACGAAGGCCTCGGCGTCGAACACGCGCAGGTCTTCGGGGCGCTCGCCGATGCCGGCGTAGCGGATCGGAATGCCGAACTCGCGCGCCAGCGCGAACACCACGCCGCCCTTGGCGGTGCCGTCGAGCTTGGTGACCACCAGCCCGGTCACGCCGGCCGCGGCGTGGAACTGGCGCAGCTGCGACAGCGCGTTCTGGCCGGTGGTGCCGTCGATGACCAGCAGCACTTCGTGCGGCGCGGCGTTGTCGAGCTTGCCGAGCACGCGCTTGATCTTGCCGAGCTCGTTCATCAGTCCCTGCTGGGTGTGCAGGCGCCCGGCGGTGTCGGCGATCAGGATCTCGGTGCCGCGCGCGCGCGCGGCCTGCAGCGCGTCGAACGCCACCGAGGCGGCGTCGGCGTTCTGGCCCTGCGCGATCACCGGCACGCCGTTGCGCTCGCCCCAGGCCTGCAGCTGAGCGACCGCCGCGGCGCGGAAGGTGTCGCCGGCGGCCAGCATCAGGCTGCGGCCTTCGTCCTTGTAGCGCCGCGCCAGCTTGCCGATGGTGGTGGTCTTGCCGACGCCGTTGACGCCCACGGTGAGGATCACGAACGGGCGCACCGCCGGGTCGATCACCAGCGGCCGCGCGACCGGCTCGAGCATGGCGATCAGGTCGCCGCGCAGCGCGCCGAGCATCGCGTTGGCATCGGCGAACTCGCGGGCCTTCATGCGCTTGCGCAGCGACTCGACCAGCTGGGTGGTGGCGGTGACGCCGACGTCGGCGGTCAGCAGCGCGGTTTCGATCTCGTCGAGCAGGTCGTCGTCGAGGCGCGGATTGCGCGAGAACAGGCCGCCAAGCCCGCGGGCGAAGCCGCTGCCCTTCAGCCGTTCGCGCCAGCCCGACTTGCCGGGTGCCGCGGCCGGCTTTTCCTGGGTTCCGGATGACCCGGGCGTGGCCGGTATCGGCGCTTCGATCGGGACCTGCGCGGGTGGCAACGGGGCGGCAACAGGCGCGGCGACCGCCGCATCCATGAACGCCTGCACCTTGGCTTCGGCTGCTGCCTCGGCTTCCGTCGACGGCGAAGTACCGGCGGTCGCGTCGATCGCATCGGCGACCGGCGCGGCGCGCGCGTCGTCGGTGTGGTCGCCTGCATCGGAACCCGACGGCTCTGTACCGGGGGCGTTCGGAAACGCCGCCGCCAGCGCCTCGATGTCCAGTTTCGGCCTGCCGGCATGCCCTCCGCCGGTGCCTGCTTCGGGTTTCTTGCGGCGGAAAAAGCTGACCATTGCGATGGCAACCGGACCGTGTGGGGGAGGGGGTGCACATGGCCGCGCGAGCGCGGACAATGACGCGGCATGGTACCACCGGCCCACATTCCGACCCTTTCGCCACGCGCCAGGCCCGCGGGCAGCGTGCGCATCATCGGCGGCCAGTGGCGTGGGTCGAAGCTGCCGGTGGCCGACGCGCCGGGCCTGCGCCCGACGTCCGACCGCGCGCGCGAGACCCTGTTCAACTGGCTGCAGCCGATGCTGCACGGTGCGCGCGTGCTCGACCTGTTCGCCGGCAGCGGTGCGCTCGGGTTTGAAGCGCTGTCGCGCGGTGCCGCCGAAGCGCTGCTGGTCGAACGCGATCCGGCGCTGGTGCAGGCGCTGTACGAAAGCTGCGAACGCCTGCACGCAGGCGACGCCGCTAAGGTGGTGCGTGCCGACGCGCTGGAATGGCTGCGACTGCCCGTGCACGGCCGCTTCGACCTGGTGTTCGTCGACCCGCCGTTCGCCGACGGCGCCTGGGCCGCGGCGCTGCAGCGCCTGCCGCCGTGGCTCGCGCGCGACGCGTGGCTGTACCTGGAATCGCCCGCCGGCGTGGCACCCGATCCCGGTGCGGGCTGGCGCCTGCACCGCGAGTCCGCAACGCGCGATGCGCGCCACGCGCTCTATCGCCACGCGACTGCCGACGCCGCCGGGAACGGACCCGCTTGAGCCCGGCCTGCCGCCGCGCTGCTACACTCGCCGCGGCCCAAGCCACCCGACCCGGCGCAGCGACGCGATGACCACAGCACGCAACAGGATCGCCGTCTATCCCGGCACCTTCGATCCGATCACCAACGGCCACGTCGACCTGGTGGACCGGGCGGCGCCGCTGTTCGAGAAACTGATCGTCGGCGTTGCCGAAAGCCCGGGCAAGGGTCCGGCACTGCCGCTGGCGCTGCGCGTCGAGCTGGCCCGCGAAGCGCTGGCCGCGCACCCCAATGTGGAAGTGCTGGGCTTCGGCTCGTTGCTGGCGCACTTCGTTGCCGAGGTCGGCGGCGGGGTGCTGCTGCGCGGCCTGCGCGCGGTGTCGGATTTCGAGTACGAATTCCAGCTGGCCAGCATGAACCGCCACCTGATTCCCGAAGTCGAGACGCTGTTCCTGACCCCCGCGGAACAATATGGCTTCATCTCATCATCGCTGGTACGCGAGATCTCACGCCTTGGCGGCGATGTCTCGGGATTCGTGCCGGCGGCAGTGGCCGATGCGCTGCAGGCCGAATGGCGGCGCACCAAGCTTTGACCTCCGGAACCACGCGTTCCGGCCTTCCAGAAAACATGGGGAACCTGCAATGAACACGATGTCCCGCCTGATCCTGACCGCCTGCCTCGTACTCCCGCTGCTGGCCGCGTGCAAGAAGGAAGAAGCCGCGCCGGTCGCCGTCCAGGCCGCGCTGACCGCACCTGCCGCCGGCTCCGACGACTCGGCGTGGCGCGCCTACGTCTCCGACGTGGTGACGCGCAACATGGAGGGCATCAGCAACCAGCCCTACGTGTATTTCCTGCCGTCCACGGCCGGTGCCGAGGACCAGACCGGCGCCTACGAGCGCCTGCTCGACAAGGCCAAGGGCGACGTGGCCCGCGGCATCGTCAAGGGCAACCTGCTGGCCTACGCCTCGGCTGATTCCACCCGCATGGGTGACATCGTGGTGCAGTCGTTCGCCGACGTGCCGGCCGACACCATGAAGGGCGTGCGCGTGCTGTTCATCGGTGCTGCCGCCGACAACGAGCGCGTCGCGGCCGCGGTTGCCCCCGCCGGCGTCGACTACGTCTTCATCGAAGCGAAGTGATCCAGGCGCCGCCGCCGGCATCCCCGGCGGCGGTCCTTGCGGGCTAGGTCTACAATGAGCCCATGGCCCTGCGTATCAATGAGCTCTGCGTCAACTGCGACGTCTGCGAGCCGGCATGCCCGAACGATGCGATATCGCAGGGCGAGACCATCTATGTGATCGATCCTGCGCGCTGTACCGAGTGCGTGGGGCATTTCGACGAGCCGCAGTGCGTCGTCGTCTGTCCTGTCGAGTGCATCGACCCCGATCCCGACATCCCTGAAACCCACGACCAGCTGCTTGCCAAGCTCATGCGGCTGCGGGAGAACGCTGCATGAGCCTTCGCAACCTGCTGCACCTTGGCGCGCTGTCGCTGCTGTTGGCCCTTGTGCCGGCGTGCGCCAGCGTGGCCGATGGCGAAGCCGTTGCCGCCACCGCGACCTCCGGCGCGCCTGCGGCCAGGCCGCCGGGCGTCGCCGTGGCCTCGGCGCACGCGCTGGCCACCGATGCGGGCCTCGAGATCCTGGCCGACGGCGGCAACGCCTTTGACGCCGCGATCGCGGTGTCGGCGGTGCTGTCTGTGGTCGAGCCGATCAGCTCCGGCATCGGCGGCGGCGGATTCTTCCTGCTGCACGATGCCGCCAGCGGCCAGGACCTGTTCGTGGACGCGCGCGAGACCGCGCCGGCCGCGGCCACGCCAGAGCGCTATGTGCTGGCCGACGGCGGCTTCGACCGCGACCGCGCCACCAACGGCGCATGGTCGGCCGGCATCCCCGGCCTGCCGGCCGCGTTCGTGCACCTGCAGGCCGAACATGGCCGGCTGCCGCTTTCGCGCAGCCTGGCACCGGCGATCCGCATCGCCCGCGAGGGCTTCCCGGTGTATGCGCGCATGGCGCGCGGCTACCAGGCGCGGCGCGAGGTGATGGAGCGTTATCCCGGCACACGCGAGGTGTACCTGGCCGGTGGCCGCCCGATCGCCGAAGGCGACGTGTTCCGTCAACCGGACCTGGCGCGGACGCTGCAGGCGCTGGCCGACGGCGGCTTCGACGGCTTCTATCGCGGCGACGTGGCGGAAAAGCTCGTGGCCGGCGTGCGCGACGCCGGCGGCGAATGGACGGCCGAAGAGCTCGCCGCCTACCGCGTGCGCGTGCGCGAGCCGATCCGCTTCCGCTACCACGACTGGGAAGTAGTGACCGCGCCGCCGCCGTCGTCGGGTGGCATCGCGCTGGCGCAGATGCTGCAGATCCTGGCGCCGTACGACCTCGATGCGCTGCCCGAGGCGCAGGCAACGCACCTGGTGGTGGAGTCGATGCGCCGCGCGTTCCGCGACCGCACCTTCTACCTGGGGGACCCGGACTTCGTGAAGGTGCCGCAGCGCCTGCTCACCAGCCCGGATTACGCCGCCGGCCTGCGCGCCACCATCCATCCCGACAAGGCGACGCCCAGCGAACTGCTGTCCGGCGCACCCACGCCGCTGGAAGACGAGGAGACCACGCACTTCTCGATCATCGACGCGGAAGGCAACCGCGTCGGCGCGACGCAGACGGTGAACCTGCTGTACGGCTCCGGGCTGGTGGCGCCGGGTACCGGCGTGCTGCTCAACAACGAGATGGACGATTTCGCGCTCATGCCGGGCACGCCCAACGCCTTCGGCGTGATGGGTTACGACGCCAACGCGCCGAAGCCCGGCAAGCGCATGCTGAGCTCGATGACACCGACCTTCATGGTCTCCGACGAGCGCATCGCGGTGCTCGGCACGCCCGGCGGCACGCGCATCATCACCATGGTGCTGCTCGGCATGCTCGGCTACGACGCGGGGCTGTCAGCGCAGGACGTCGCCGGTCTGCCGCGCTACCACCACCAGTGGATGCCGGACCGGATCTCGGCCGAGACCGGTACGTTCACCCCTGAAGTCGCGCGCGCGCTGCAGGCGATGGGGCACGTGGTCGACCTGCCGAAGGCCGAGCCCGACGGGCGTGCCTCCAGCCACGTCTGGGGCAACCTGCAGACGGTCGCGTGGGATCGCAAGACCGACGAACTCGAGGGCGGCAGCGACCCGCGCAATCCGGTCGGCAAGGCGGCCGTCGAAGCCGCGCCGGCGCGCAGCCGATAAGCCCGGGGGCCCGCCGTGTCCGGACAGCAGCCAGCAAAGCCGTGGTACCTGAAGTTGCCGGCCAAGCTCGCCGCGACCGTGTTCTTCCTGGTCGCGCTGACCACGCTGATCGGCAACCTGTTTGAACTCGACGCCCAGCGTCGCGCCCGAGCCCTGCAGGACGCGCCTGCCGCGGCCATCGCCGCTGCGCCGGCACCTTCCTCGCCCTCAAGCATCGCGGGCGCTGCCGATGCCCCGCCGGTCGCGCCGGCCGAACGCCGCCTCGGCTTGCAGCTCGAGCGCATCGTCGTGCTGCGCGATGGCTCGGTCGGCACCACCGACTGGCGCTTCGCGGTCGAAGCCGATGGTGAGCCGCTGTTCGTGCTGCAGCAGGACGCGCTCGACGATGCCGCCGGCCGCAATGTCGCGCTTCCTGCCGACGCGCGGACCAGGCTCCGGGTCGCCGCCGCGGGGGCACTGGTGACGGTCAAGGCCTGGCGTGGCAGCCGGCTGCGGCTGCCGAGTGCCGAGCCCGATGCCAGCGGGCAGGGCAGGCTGGCGCTGGATGGAACCATGGCGCCGGTCGAGGTGGTGGCGACCGATCCCGAAGATGGCCGTTTCATGCTGCATTTCGGCACGACTTCGGCCGACTGAGGCGCGCGAAGGTCTACTATCGGCCCATGAAACTCTGGTCGATCGACGGCAATACCCAGAAGCTCGATGGCGGCGCGATGTTCGGCAACGCGCCGCGCGCGGTCTGGGCCAAGTGGGCGGCGCCCGATGACGCCAACCGCATCCCGCTCGCCACGCGCTGCCTGCTGGCCACGCCACTCGCCGGTCGCACGGTGTTGTTCGAAACCGGCATCGGCGCGTTCTTCGAGCCAAAGCTGCGCGAGCGCTTCGGCGTCACCGAGGACCGCCACGTGCTGCTCGACTCGCTGGCGGCCGCGGGCTTCAGCCACGAGGACATCGACGTGGTGGTGCTGAGCCACCTGCACTTCGACCACGCCGGCGGCCTGCTGGCCGCCTGGTCGGAGGGTGCCGCGCCATCGTTGCTGTTCCCCAACGCCACCTTCGTGGTCGGCCGCGAGCAGTGGCAACGCGCGACGCACCCGCATTCGCGCGACCGTGCCAGCTACATCCCCGAGCTTCCAGGCCTGCTGGAGGCCAGCGGGCGCCTGGAGCTGGTGGACGGCGTGCACACGCCGGCGCTCGGCAACAGCGTGCGCTTCCACTACAGCGACGGGCATACGCCGGGGATGATGCTGGCCGAGATCCTGGGCCCGGACCTGCGCGACGGCGAGCCGCACGGCGGCGTGGTGTTCTGCGCCGACCTGGTGCCGGGACTGCCCTGGGTGCACGTGCCGATCACCATGGGCTACGACCGCTGCGCGGAGACCCTGATCGACGAGAAGCAGGCGTTCCTGGAGGACAAGCTGGCGCGCAACGTGCACCTGTTCTTTACGCATGACCCGGAATTCGCACTGGCACAGCTGGCGCGCGACGACCGCGGCCGGTTCACGGCGGAGCACCGCATGGCAGGGCTGCAGGCGCGGAGCCTGGGCGCCACGGGCTGAACCCGGCGGTCAGCGTGCCACGGGCGCGAGCAGCAGCCAGGCGGCCAGCAGCGCCGTCAGCAGCAACACTGCAATGACCACCATGCGGTGTCGGCGGGCGCGGTCGGTGCGTTCGCGCACACTGGCTGCTTCAGGGCGGACGCCTGCGGCGGTCGCGATTTCGGGTTGCGCGGGAATGTCCTGCGCGCGCGCCGGCTCCGGTACGCCAGGGCCTGGCAGCCGGGGACGTGGCGCACCTGGAACCGACACCGCCGTGCCGTTGGTCCCGGCTCCGCCCTGTGGAAGGGTTGCCCCGGCCGGTACCAGGACCGCCGGCGTCGTCAGCCGGTAGCCCACGCCGTAGACGGTGGACAGGCTCCGGCCGGCTTCGCTGCCGAGTGCGATGCGAAGCCGGCGCATGGTCTTGGACACCGCGCTGTCGTTCACATGGGCGACGCCCGGCCAGGCTTCGGCCACCAGCGTGCTGCGTGGCACGACCTGCTCGGCGTGGCGAAGCAGGCAGGTGAGCACCGCGAAGGCGCGTTCGTCGAGCTGCGTGCGGTAGCCGTCGCGGATCAGCTGGTGGCTTTCGATGTCGAGGCGGTTGCGTCCGAACAGCCAATGCGCACCGGCCAGTGCGCCGTCGGTCGCATGCGACCGGCGGGAGCCGGCAGGACCCGAAAACAGCGTGAACAAGGGGCTGGCCACACTTGGCCCAACGCCAGGCGTGCGCCAGGCAGGCCACCGGCCCGGCCAGTGGCGCACCGTGCCGATGGACTCAGGCGCGGGTGCCGAAGATCTTGTCGCCGGCGTCGCCGAGGCCGGGATGGATGTAGCCGGTGGCGTCCAGGCGTTCGTCGATCGCGGCGGTGAATACTTCGACATCCGGGTGCCGTGCCTGCAGCGCGCGCAGCCCTTCCGGCGCCGCCACCAGGAACAGCCCCTTGATGCGGCTGCAGCCGGCGGCCTTGAGCATGTCGACGGTCGCGATCAGGGTTCCGCCGGTGGCCAGCATCGGATCGAGGATGAGCGCGGTGCGGTCCGCCATTTCGCCCACCAGGTTCTCGTAGTACGGCACGGCCTCGAGCGACGCCTCGTCGCGCTTGATGCCGACCACGCTGACCTTGGCGGCCGGGATCAGATCCAGCACGCCGGGCAGCATGCCCAGCCCCGCGCGCAGGATCGGCACCAGGGTCACCTTGCGGCCCTTGATGCGCGTCACGCGCACCGGGCCGGCCCAGCCGGCCACCTCGGCCTCTTCGGTTTCGAGGTCGGCGGTGGCCTCGTAGGTGAGCAGCGTGGCCACCTCGGCCGACAGCTCGCGGAAGGTCTTGGTGCTGTTGTCGGCGCGGCGCAGCAGGCCGAGCTTGTGCTGCACCAGCGGATGGCGGACTTCGACAATCTTCATGCGGGGTTCCCGGCGTGCGAATGCGGGAAGTCTGCAGCAAGCGGGTCAGAACGCCCAGCGCATGACCAGCTGCCAGGCCGGGCCGGCTTCCTCCGTCTCCAGCTCGTACTCCTTGTGGTCGCGCGCCAGCTGGTCGCCGAGGGTGTCGAACTTGTGGAAGAACTCGTCCTTCGACGCATCCAGCAGGTTGGCGGCCGACAGGCGCAGCGACAGGCTGTTGCCGAAGCGCTTCTCGACGAACGCTTCCAGGTCCTCGCCGTAGCGGATGGTGACTTCCTCGCCAACGATGCGCTCGTACGCGTCGCCCTGCTTGCGATACGTCACGCCGAAGCTCGCGGCCAGCGAGGGCACGTCCTGGATGAAGCCGACGTTGAACGCCGACCGGGCCTGGTTGTTGAAGCGTCGCGTGCCCATGAAGTCTTCGACGTCCGACTTGACGTACGCGTAGTTCAGGAACACGCCGGTGCTGTCCATGCCGAACGCCGACAGCGGGGTCGACAGGTCGAACTCGACGCCGTAGACCTTGCCGTCGCCGACGTTGGCGGACGTGAACAGCCAGCTTTTGGCCGGTTCCGCCGCCATGGCGTCCTCGACGCTGGCGTAGTCGCCGTCCTCCACCATGTCGTCCCAGGCGTCCCGCGCTTCCTCGCTCGGCTCGCCGGTATTCACCAGTTCGATCAGGTTCCTGACGTCGCGGTAGAACAGGTTGATGCCCACCACGCCACGCTTGCCGAGGCGACGTTCGTAGCCGAAGTCGAGGCCGTTGGCGGTTTCCGCGTCGAGCTGCGGATTGCCGATGTAGTCGTTGTCGCCGAATTCGCCGTCGAGCAGGGCCGGCACCAGCTCGTTGAAGTCGGGGCGCTTGATGCTGCCGGCCAGCGACAGGCTGAGGCGGTCGGCATCGGTCAGGGCCCACTTCAGGTGCAGCGACGGCAGCAGTTCGTTGTAATCCTTGCTCGCGGCGCCTTCGACCTCGCCGTCCTCGCTGTAGCGGATGTCCGACCTGGTGGTCTCCAGGCGCAGGCCGGTCTCCCAGGACAGAATGCCGCGCGTGCCGGAGAACATGAGGTAGGGGTCGAGGCGCTTTTCCTCGATCACGCTGGCGACAACGCCATCGAGCGCGTAGACCAGCGTGTCGCCCTCGTTGTCGGCCGCACCCTCGTAGTAGGAGTAGGTGAGGTCGCGCTTCTTCGTGCGGTAGTCGAGGCCGAATTCCATGTCCGCGGCGCCGACAGGGCGCTTGTGGGCGATCGTGAAGCTTGTTTCGGCGTCCTTCGCATCGAGCGATTCGGCCTCGGCATCGGATTCGTCCCACTCGCCGTCGACATAGGCATGCGCCTCCTCGCTTTCGATGCTGTCGTCCTCGAAGCGCGCGTGGTCGACGCTCAGCGTGGTGCGGCCGCCCGCCATGTCGAACTGGTACTCGGCGCCGAGGCCCCAGTTCTTCTGGTTCACCGTGGCAAGGCCCGGCACGTTGGAGGTGATCACTTCGCCGTCGTCGTATTCCTCCTCGAAGGACACTTCGGTCACGTCGCGATCGGTCTTCACGTAGAAGCCGTCGACACTCAAACGCCCGGTGTCGCCCACGTCCGCGGTCCAGGACAGGTTGCCGGAATAGTCGCGGCCGTCCTTCACTTCGGTCTGGTCCTCCCAGCTGGCCAGTTCCTCCATCGATGGATCGGTGAAGCGGTCGGAGCGCTTGAACTTGGCGCGGTAGCGGTCCTGCACGTTGATGCCGGCGAGGATGCGGCCGCCGAGCGCCTCGCCGCTGGCGACGGCGCCGAACGTCGGATTCACTTCGCCGTCGTGCGCGCGGTTCACGCCGACGCGCAGGTAGCCGCCGTCGAACTCGTAGGCGTCGCGCAGGATGATGTTGATCGCGCCGGCGATGGCGTCGCCGGAGCGGTTGGCGCTGTTGCTGCGCAGGATCTCGATGCGGTCGACCATGTCCGCCGGGATGCGGTCGACCCAGAACGAACGGTCGTCGCCCGCACCCGGCACCTTCTTGCCGTTGATCAGCACCTGGGTGTAGCCGCCGCCCATGCCGCGCAGCTGCACGCCGTCGAACTCCATGATGTCGGAGCCGACGAACGCCGCGCCGGGCAGGCGCTTGACCATGTCGCCCACCGTGTTCGGCTCGAAGCGCTGGAAATACTCGAGGTCGTAGCTGAGCACCGGCGCCGTGTCGGTGGTGCGGTTGCGATAGGTGATCTCGCCCTGCACGACAACCGAATCGAGCTGCCTGGGTTCGCCTGCCGCATCGGCCGAGCCATCGGGGGCCGTGGCCTGTGCAAGTGCGGCCGGTGCCACCAGTGCAAGCATGAGCGCCTGCGAAAGAAGGGTGGCCTTGAAGATGCGGTTCATGCAGCGGATCCGGAAGCGAAGTGATCGGCGTATTGAATGGCACGCGCATGGCATGCATGTGACCGTTGCCGGGTCCGATGCCCTGCAATCCAGTCGTCATGGAGCGCGGGGATGATGTTTCGCTTGCGTGACACGCGCGCCCCTGATCCAAGGTTGATCCCCGATGCCCCAGCGCCTGATTTCCGTTGCCGTTTCCGTCCTGTTGCTTGCTGCCTGTTCCGGCAAGCCGGCGGTCGAGGATGGCGAAGACCGCGCCGACCGCGCACGGGAAGCCGCGCGTCCGGCCACAAGCATCGATGCTGTCGCTGTGCCTGAAGCCTTCGCCACGCCGATGACGCCTGACGACAACATCGACTCGGTTGCCAGCTGGACCGGCGCCGATGGCAACGTGCTGCTGCTGGCCACAGCCAAGGCCACGCATCGGCTGGTGGTGTACGACGGCGGCACGGGTGCATTCCTGCGTCATGTCGGCGGGCGCGGCGCGGGCGCGGGCCAGTTCGACCGGCCGAACGGCATCGCCGTGGTCGATGATTTCGCGTTCGTGGTCGAGCGCGACAACCGGCGCGTGCAGGTGCTGCGCCTGCCGGGCATGGAGACGGTGGCCGAGTTCGGCACCGACGTGCTGCAGCTGCCGTACGGCCTGTGGGTGGGCAAGCTCGACGGCGGCTACGAGGTGTATGTCACCGACGCCTACATGGCCGGCGTGGACGCGGCCGGCGATGACATCCTGCCGCCGCTGCAGGAACTCGGTCGACGCGTGCAGCGCTTCGCCCTCTCGCCGCGGGGCGACGGCTTCGCGGTCCGCCATGTCGGTGGCTTCGGCGACACGTCAGCTGATGGCGCACTGCGCGTCGTCGAGTCCCTGTGGGGCGATCCTGCCAACAACCGCCTGCTGATCGCCGAGGAAGACGAGACCTACGCCAACGAGTTCAAGGTCTACGACCTGGCGGGCGCGTTCAGCGGCCGCACCATCGGTGCAGAGTTCCTGCAGGCGCAGGCCGAGGGCATCGTGCTCAAGACCTGCGCGGATGGTGGTGGCTGGTGGATCACCACCGAACAGGGCAAGGGCAGCACCGCATTCCATCTGTTCGCGCGCGACACGCTGGAGCATGCGGGTGCAGTCGCAGGGCCGACGGTCGCCAACACCGACGGCATCTGGCTGCATTACGCACCGACCGCGCAGTTCCCCGACGGCGTGCTGTATGCGGTGCACGACGACCAGGGCGCGGTGGCGATCGACTGGCGCGAGATCGCGTCCGCGCTCGACCTGCCGGCATGCACCCGATGAACGCGCTGACCGTGGGTGGCGTGGCGTCGCGCGGCGCAGGCCGCCTGCTGCTGGCGGTGCTCTTCGCGCTGGCCGTGGCCAGCCCGGCGGCGTCGCGAGACATGACAGGCACCGCAGCGGGCGACACCCGCGAAGTGGAGCCCAACACCCTCGTGCCCGCCGGCGATCTGCGCTACGCGCCGGCCGCACACCCCGACCGCATCGTCGCCTCACCGGCCGAGGATCCTGCGACGGGCTTCCAGGTGTCGTGGCGCACTGCCTACGGCGTGGATGCGCCAAGGCTGGAGCTGGTGGTCGCCGGTGATTCGCCCGACATGGGCGTGACGCGCAGCTTGGCGGCGCACAGCCGTGCGTTCACCACGGAGAACGGCGCCGGTCACCAGCACCAGGTAACGGTGGGCGGTCTTCAGCCCGACACGCTGTACGCATTCCGCGTGCAGGGCGGCAACGGCTGGTGGAGCCCGTGGCGGCAGCTGCGCACGGCGGCGGCTCCGGGTACGCCTCTCGAATTCCTGTACTTCGGCGACACCCAGAACAAGAACGCCAGCCTCGTCACGCGCGTGGTGCTGGAGGCGATGCGCCACGCCCCCAAGGCGCGGCTGGCGCTGTTCGCCGGTGACCTGGTGAGCGGTGGCGACGGCGAAGACGACAACGAGTGGGGCGAGTGGTCCGACATCGCGGCACCGCTGGCGTCGACCATGCTGCTCGCGCCCCTGGCCGGCAACCACGAGTATTTCGAGGAGTTCGAGGACACGCCGCAGGAGCGCCGCGTGCTGGGCGCGCACTGGCCGCACATGTTCGCGCTGCCCGGCAACGGCGCGCCCGGCGCGGAGGCGACCACCTACTGGTTCGACATGCACGACGCGCGTTTCGTGGTGCTCGACGGCACCTCGGCGCTGGATCTCGGTACCGCCAAGGCGCAGGCCGCATGGCTCGACGGCGTGCTTCGCGACAGCCCGCGCGCCTGGACGATCGTGGCCATCCACCAGCCGATGTATTCGCCGCGCGAGGGTCGCGACAACCGCGTGCTGCGCCGGCACCTGATGCCGGTGCTCGAGCGCCATTCCGTCGACCTGGTGCTGCAGGGCCACGACCACACCTACGGTCGCCGCGCAGGCGATGCCGGCAAGGCGACGCCGCAGTACGTGGTGTCGGTGGCCGGTGCCAAGCAGTACCTGCTCTCGATGGAAGCCCGCGAGACCATGGCGCCGGTGGCCGAAGACACCCAGCTCTTCCAGGTCATCCGCATCGACGGCGACACGCTCCGCTACGAGGCACGCACCGCCACCGGCCGCCTGTACGACGCCTTCTCGCTGCTCGGCGACCGGGCCACGGGGCGGCGAATCGTCGAGCACACCGACGGCCGCATCGGGCAGCGTGACTGCGGCCGCTCGGCGACGCTGAAAGGCCGTACGGACCGCTGCTGGGAGTAGGGCGCTTCACTTGGGTGGCGGGTACCAAGGGCCTTGAGGACTCATGTCCCCCGGATCCGCCTGCGGCGGATGCCTCCTCCTTGACTTCGCCCTCAAGGCCCTTGGCACCCGCTGCGCCGCATTACGCGGTGTGTAAAGGCACACCCCGCGACCCCGGGCCTTGCGCTCCGGCTTGGCTTTTGCTCTCCCGCACCCACAGCCGCCACCCGGCCCCAAAGTGGCCGTGAGGCCTTCGCGGGGAAGTCAAGGAGGAGGCATCCGCCGCGAGGCGGATGCCGGGGGACATGAGCCGCGAAGGCCTCACGGCCACCACAGGGCCCGCCAGGCCTCCAACGCCCCTCAGGCCACGGAGTAGCGGCGAGAGGTAATCAGGCCGCAGCCTGCACCCGGGGCCCTTCCAGCAGCGCGCGCTTGACCATCGACACCACCAGGTCCAGCTCGTCTTCCGACATCTCGAAGCGCGGGGTGAAGCGCAGCGAGTTCTCGCCGCCGTGGATCACGCCCAGGCCGCGCTCGCGCAGCCACTCTTCCGACGAACCCGCCCCGTAGCCCTTGAAGCCCGGTGCCAGCTCGCAGGAGAACAGCAGGCCGGTGCCCTGCACCTTGGTGATCAGGCCGCCGAGCTCGGCCTTGAGCGCCTCGAGCTTCTCGAGCGCCTGCTGGCCGCGGGTGCGGATGTTGGCGCGCACTTCGGGTGTGACCAGGCCGAGCACCGTGACGCCGACATCGGCGGCGCGCGGATTGGCGGTCATGGTGTTGCCGTAGGTGCCGCGCTTGTAGATACCCGCGGCGCGTGCGGTGACCGCCAGCACCGACAGCGGGTACTGGCCGGCGTTGAGCGCCTTGGAGTAGGTCTCCATGTCCGGCGCATCCTGCCCCTCGAAGCCGGGGTAGTCGACGATCGACAGCGCGCCGGTGGCGCGCAGGCCGGCCTGGATGGAGTCGACCAGCAGCAGCGAACCATGCGCCTTCGTGAGCTCGCGCGCGGCGGCGTAGAACGCCACGGGCACGCCGCGGCCGGGATCGCCTTCGCCCATCACCGGCTCCAGGAACATCGCCTCGATGAACCAGCCCTTCGCATCGGCATCGGCGAAGGCCTGCTTCAGCGCCGCCAGGTCGTAGGGCGGCACGACGATCACGCTGTCCTCGTGGCGGTAGCTCGCCAGCGCGCCCTCGTAGGCCTTGCGCGAGGAGTTGGAGTACAGCGCCGGCGCCTCGGTGCGACCGTGGAACGCGCCCTTGACCACCAGGCGCTTGATCGTGCGGCCGGCGTGGCGGGCGCCGGGGTCGGTCATGGTCTTGGCGTTGGTGTCGACGATGCGCGCGGCCAGCGACACCGACTCGGAGCCGGAGTTGAGGCACATGAAGGCGGCATACGGGCAGCCGCCGATGCTGTGGCCAATCTCGGCGCGCAGCGCGCGGTCCAGGCGCAGCTGCGACAGGCTGGGCGTCATGACGTTGGCCATCGCCTGCGGCTTGGCCATCGCATCGATCACCGCCTGCGGCGCGTGGCCGAAGCCGAGCATGCCGTAGCCGCCGGTGTCGTACAGCACCGCGCCCTTGAGGGTCACGATCCACGGCCCGCGCGCGACGAGTGCGACATACGGATTCACGCCGTCCTGCGGATAGAAGTTGACGTAGCCCGCCTGCACCGCCTGGATCTGCGCATCCTCGTCGAGGTCGAGGAGGTCGCCGAACTCGGCTTCGATACGGGAGAATTCCGCGGCGGCCGCGTCGATCACGGCGGCGAGGTCGGCATGGCCCGCGGCCAGGCGCTCCACGGTGGCGTCATCCAGGCCGGTGGTGCGGCGGTGGCCCTTGCGGGCGCGGAGCGTGGCGAGCTTGGCGGTCACGGACATGGTGCGGATCCTCGGGTTGGAGTGGCACCCTCCGGCGCCTCGCCTTCTATTATCGCCATGGGTTCGGCGCTTGGTAGGTGCGAATTGCGCAATAGTCGGGTAGCTTTCGTCGAATCGACGTACGGAATGGGCGAGATGAAACTGACCGGCTCCGACGAGGCATTGCTGTCGCTGCTGCGCGAGAACGCGCGCGCGTCCACCGCCGAGATCGCACGTCGCCTGCAACTGTCGCGGACCACGGTCCAGAGCCGCATCGAGCGCCTGGAACGCATGGGCGTGATTGCCGGCTACACGGTGCGGGTGAAGGATGATTACGAGCGCGAGCGCATCCGCGCCCTGATCATGGTCACCGTGTTCCCGAAGCAGGCGCCGGCGGTGGTCGAGGCGCTGCGGAACATGCCGGAACTCCGCAGCCTGCAGTCGGTCAGCGGACCGTGGGACCTGGTGGCGCAGGCCGTGGTGCCGACGATCGGCGACATGGATGCGCTGACCGACCACATCGGTGCGCTCGACGGTGTTGAGCGCACCACCTCGTCGCTCGTCCTTTCCACCAAATTCCAGCGCTGACGGAACCCCTGCAGTGAAGAAGTCCGATTTCCATTTCGACCTGCCGCAGGCGCTGATCGCACAGGCGCCTCTGGCCGAGCGTTCGGCCAGCCGCATGCTGGTGGTGCCGCCTGCGGTGGCGACGTTCGAAGACCGCCACGTCCGTGACCTCCCGGAGTTCCTGCGCAGCGGCGACCTGCTGGTGTTCAACGACACACGGGTGATCCCGGCGCGCCTGTTCGGCCACAAGGCGGGCACCGGCGGGCGCGTGGAAATCCTGATCGAGCGCCTGCTGCCGGGCAACGAGGCCCGTGCGCAGGTGGGCGCCAGCAAGACGCCGAAACCCGGCAACCGGATCCTGTTCGACGCCGGCGGCGAGGCCGAAGTGCTGGCAAGCGACGGCGCCTTCCACCACCTGCGCTTCCATGTCGAGGGGGCACTGGAGTCGTGGTTGCTGAAGGCCGGCCGCCTGCCGCTGCCGCCCTACATCCAGCGCGATGCCGGCGCCGACGACGCGGAGCGCTACCAGACGGTGTTCGCACGCGAGTCGGGTGCGGTGGCCGCGCCCACCGCGGGCCTGCATTTCGACGAAGCGCTGCTGGAATCGCTGCGCGCGCGCGGCGTCGACTTCGGCCACGTCACCCTGCACGTCGGCGCCGGTACGTTCCAGCCCATGCGCGTGGACGACGTGCGCGACCACCACATGCACAGCGAGTGGATCAACGTCGGTGCGGAGCTTGTGGACCAGGTGCACGCGACGCGCGCGGCCGGCGGGCGCGTCGTGGCGGTGGGCACCACGGTGGTGCGGGCGATGGAGTCGGCGACCGTGGACGGCGTGCTGCGGCCGTTCGCGGGGGAGACCAGCATCTTCATCTTCCCCGGTTACCGCATCACCTCGGCCGACGTGCTGCTCACCAACTTCCACCTGCCGGAATCGACCCTGCTGATGCTGGTGTCGGCGTTCGCGGGCAAGGGCCGGGTGTTCGCGGCGTACGCGCATGCGGTGCGCGAGCGCTATCGCTTCTTCTCGTACGGCGACGCGATGCTGCTTTATCCGGAGGACTGAGGGCCGCCCTGCAGCCAGCGCGGGGTGAACACGACGTTGGCCGCATCGCTCATCAGCTGCAGCTCGCCGTCCTGGATCATCGCGGTCAGGCGCATGCCGCGTTCGAGCAGGCCTTCCATCGCGGCCACGGTGTCGGCGCCGATGTCGACCACGACCAGGTTCCTAATGCGCGCCAGCGCGGCCGCGTTCTTGCCCCACCAGATCGCGGCGCCGCCGCCGCTGTAGGTCACCACGACCACCTGCCTGGCGCGTCCTGCCGCCTTGCGGATGCGGCTTTCATCGGGCTGGCCCAGGTCGATCCACTGCTCGATGTCGCCGGTGTAGTCGCGGCGCCAGAGGTCGGGTTCTTCCTCGTTACTCAGGCCGCGGCCGAACTCCAGGCGCTCTTCGGCGAACAGCGCGTACGCCAGCAGGCGCACCATCAGCCGGCCGGGCGTTTCGGACGGGTGCTGCGCCAGGGTGAGGTTGTGCAGGGCGTAGTAGTGCCGGTCCATGTCGCTGACCTGCAGCTCGACCTTGTAGACGGTGGCGTTGGGGGCCATGGGGGGTCCGCGCAAAGCAGGCGATTGTAGGCGCTTTCGGCCGGGCTCCGGCCTCGAGCCCGGCCCGCACGCCTGTGGCTAGCCGCTGCCGGCGACCGGTGAGACAATAGTGATTCTCATTACCGCCCGTTACGGCTGCAGCCGTGGCCACGCCCGCGAACGATCCCAGGAGCTCCCGTGCAAATGCCGTCCCGATCCAACCGTCCCGCCGCACTTCTCGCTGCCGCATGCGCCGCGCTGCTGCTCGCCGCCTGCGGCAAGCAGGCGCCGTCCGCGGAGGATGCCGGCGCCACGACGCCGCAGGCCGATGCCGCGGCGGGCGAGGTGAACCTCTACACCACGCGCGAGCCGGGATTGATCCAGCCACTGCTTGACGCATTCACCCGCGATACGGGCATCACGGTCAACACGGTGCTGCTCAAGGACGGGCTGATGGAGCGCCTGAAGGCGGAAGGCGAGCGTTCGGCGGCCGACGTGCTGATGACCGTGGACACCGGCAACCTGCTGGATGTCGTCGAGGCGGGCCATACCCAGGCGATCGGTTCCGACGTGCTCGAGGCCGCCATTCCGGCGCACCTGCGCGGCGCGGACGGCCACTGGTTCGCGCTATCGCTGCGTGACCGCGTGCTGTACGCACACCGCGACCTGGCGCTGGACTCCTTCGCCTACGAGGACCTTGCAGATCCGAAGTGGAAGGGCAGGGTGTGCATCCGCTCCGGCCAGCACCCGTACAACACCAGCCTGTTCGCGGCGATGATCGCGCACGACGGCGCCGAGGCCACCGAAACCTGGCTGCGCGGCGTCAAGGCCAACCTGGCGCGCAAGGCGGCCGGCGGCGACCGCGACGTGGCCCGCGACATCCTCGCCGGCATCTGCGACATCGGCCTGGCCAACGCGTATTACGTCGGTCGCATGAAGAACGCCGAGCCCGGTTCCGAGCAGCACCAGTGGGGCGAGGCCATCAAGGTGATCCGCCCGGTCTTCGCCGGCGCCGATGGCGGCGGCACGCACGTCAACATCAGCGGAGCGGCCGTGGCGCGATACGCGCCGAACCGCGACAACGCGGTGCGGCTGATGGAGTACCTGGTCTCCGACGAGGCGCAGAGTCTGTATGCACGCGCGAACTACGAGTACCCGGTGAAGGCCGGCGTGGAGCTTGATCCGGTGGTGGCGAGCTTCGGCGAGCTGCGCATCGACCCGCTGCCGTTGACCGAGGTCGTGCGCCATCGCCGCCAGGCGAGTGAGCTGGTCGACAAGGTCGGCTTCGACAATTGAGCACGGCGCCGGCCAACCTGGCCGGCCCGGTCGGCCCTCTCGGCATGAACCTTCACGCAAGCCGCGGTGCCGCCGCGGCGCTGCGCCGCCTGGACCCCTGGCAGCTGGCCGCGGCGGGCATTGCCGTGGTGGTGCTGCTGCCGCTGCTGTCGCTGGCCTGGACCGCACTCCAGGGCAGCAACGGCATGTGGTCGCACGTGGTGGTGCACGTGCTGCCGACCGCCGCCCGCAACACGTTGCTGCTGCTGGCCGGCGTAGGCGTGCTGGTGGTCGCGATCGGCACCGGCGCGGCCTGGCTGGTCACCGCCTACGAGTTTCCCGGCCGACGCACGCTGGCCTGGGCGCTGCTGCTGCCGCTGGCGGTGCCGACCTACATCGTGGCGTTCGCCTACCTCGACCTGCTGCACCCGCTGGGGCCGGTGCAGGGCATGGTGCGCTCGCTGCTGGGCTACGACAGCCCGCGCGACTTCCGCCTGCCCGACATCCGTTCGCTGGCCGGCTGCATCGTGCTGCTCGGCTTCGTGCTCTACCCCTACGTGTACCTGACCACGCGTGCGATGTTCATGACCCAGGCGGCCGGGCTGATCGAGGCCGCGCGCACGCTGGGCGCCTCGCCGGCGGCGGTGTTCCGGCGCGTGGCGCTGCCGCTGGCGCGGCCGGCGATCGCGGTGGGTACCGCACTGGCGCTGATGGAGGCGCTCAACGATATCGGGGCATCCGAATTCCTTGGCGTACAGACGCTCACGGTGGCGGTCTACACCACCTGGATCACGCGCAGCGACCTGCCGGGCGCCGCGCAGATCGCGCTGTCGATGCTGGTGGTGGTGGTGGCGCTACTCGCGCTGGAGCGCCATGCACGCCGCCGCCAGCGCTACGCGTCCGGGCAGCGGCCGCGGCCGATGCAGCCCCTGCGGCTGCGCGGTGGCCGTGCCGCGCTGGCTTTCGCGCTGGCGCTGCTGCCGGTGGTGGTGGGATTCGTGCTGCCCGCGGGCTACCTGGTGGTGGAAACCGTGGCGCGGATGGGCGACGGCGGGGTGTCGCCGCAGCTGCTGGCGAGCACGCGCAACACGGTGCTGGTGGCGGTGGTGGCGACGCTGGCCACGGTGCTGGCGGGCCTGGTGATGGCGTGGGCGCTGCGCCTGGCGCAGGGCCGTCGCCGCGAACGCCCGGCCGCGCTGCGGCTGCGTGCGGCAAGCCTCGGCTATGCCGTGCCCGGTACGGTGCTGGCGATCGGCCTGCTGATGCCGCTGGCGTGGTTCGACGATGGCGCCAACCTTGCGCTGCACGTGTTCGGCATGGAGCCGCGGATGCTGCTGATGGGCTCGGTGGCGGCGCTGGTGCTGGTGTACATGCTGCGCTTCCTGGCGATTGCGGCCGGCGGCATCGAGTCCGGCCTGGCGCGCATCCCGCCGTCGCTCGACCAGGCCGCGGCCAGCCTCGGCCACCGCGCGGGCGCCACGCTGCGCCGCGTGCACCTGCCACTGCTGCGCCCGTCGCTGGCTGCGGCCGCGCTGCTGGTGTTCGTGGACGCGATGAAGGAACTGTCGGCGACGCTGCTGCTGCGGCCGCTGAATTTCGAGACGCTTGCGACCTGGCTGTATGCCGAGGCATCGCGTGGCACCTATGAGGAAGGGGCGGTGGCGGCATTGCTGATCGTGCTGGTGGGACTGTTGCCGGTGGTGCTGCTGGCGCGCACCGGGTTGCGCTTCGGCCAGGAGCGCGCGTCGTGAGTGCACCGCTGCTGGACGTGGACGTGATCGACGTGGCCTATCCGGCGCGCGGGGGGCCGAAGGTGGTGGTCGACGGCCTTTCGCTGCGCCTGGAGGCGGGCACCATCGGCTGCCTGCTCGGCGCGTCCGGCTGCGGCAAGACCACGGTGCTGCGTGCGATCGCCGGCTTCGAGCCGGTGCGCGCCGGATCCATCACCCTGGATGGCGACTGCGTGTCCAGCACACGGCTTTCGCTGCCGCCGGAGCAGCGCCGGGTGGGCATGATGTTCCAGGACTACGCGCTGTTCCCGCACCTCGACGTGGCGGCCAACGTCGCGTTCGGCCTGCAGCGGCTGGAGCGCGCGGCGCGCGGCGCGCGGGTGGCGGAGCTGCTCGCACTTGTCGGCCTGTCGATGTCGGCCGCGGCCTATCCCCACGAGCTGTCCGGCGGCCAGCAGCAGCGCGTGGCACTCGCGCGCGCGCTGGCGCCGGGCCCGGCGCTGCTGCTGCTCGACGAGCCGTTTTCCAACCTCGACACCGATACCCGCGAACACCTGGCGCTGGAACTGCGCGCGCTGCTCAAGGCCGCGGGCACGACGGTGCTGATGGTCACCCACGACCAGGCGGAAGCATTCGCCATGGCCGACCGCATCGGGGTGATGGACCGCGGCCGGATCCTGCAGTGGGACACTGCCGAGGCGCTGTACCGGCGGCCGGCCGACCGCTTCGTGGCCGGTTTCATTGGCCGCGGCACGCTGGTGCCGGCCTCGTCGCTCGGGCTGCCGGGCGACGACGACGTGCTGCTGCGTCCCGACGCGCTGCACCCGGACGCGGCGGGCGCGATCCACGGCGAGTTGCTGGCGGCCGGGTTCCGCGGGCCGGGGCACGCGGGCAGCGTGCGCCTGCCCGGTGGTTACGTGGTCGAGATCGATCTCCTGGAAGCCCATACGCCAGGCGGCGGGATCAGCCTGCGCGTGGACGAAGACGGCCTGGTGCGTTTCCCGCGTTGAACGCGGTTTCCGCGGCCGCGCCTGATCCGCGACAATGGCCGGCCTTGTCCACGCGCCGGCAGCACCGTCCATGTCCCGCATGCAGTTCCAGTTGTCCGCCCGCGACGGCGGCGCCCGCCGCGGCCGCCTCACCTTCCCGCGTGGCGTGATCGAAACGCCGGCGTTCATGCCGGTCGGCACCTACGGCACGGTCAAGGGCCTGCTGCCGGAGCAGGTCAAGGCGCTGGGGGCGCAGATCATCCTTGGCAACACCTTCCACCTGTACCTGCGGCCGGGGCTGGAGGTGATCGAAGCGCACGGCGGCCTGCACGGCTTCATGCGCTGGGACGGGCCGATCCTCACCGACTCCGGCGGCTTCCAGGTGTTCTCGCTGGCGCACCGCCGCAAGATCACCGAAGCCGGCGTGACCTTCTCGGCGCCCACCGACGGCTCGAAGGTGTTTCTGGGGCCCGAGGAGTCGATGCACATCCAGAAGGTGCTCGGCTCCGACATCGTGATGATCTTCGACGAATGTCCGCCGGTGCACGTCGACGGAAAGCCGGTGGACGCCGGCGTGGTGGATCGCTCGATGGAGCTGTCGCTGCGCTGGGCCGAGCGCTCCCGGCGCGCCCACGAGGGCAACGACGCGGCGCTGTTCGGCATCGTCCAGGGCGGGGTGCACCACGACCTGCGCTCGCGGTCGGCGGAAGGGCTGAAGGTGATCGGCTTCGACGGCTACGCGATCGGCGGCCTGGCGGTGGGTGAGACCGAGGCCGAGCGCAACGCGATGCTCGAACACACCTGCCCGCAGCTGCCGGAAGACCATCCGCGCTACTTGATGGGCGTGGGCCGGCCCGAGGACCTGGTGGAAGCGGTGGCGCGCGGCGTCGACATGTTCGATTGCGTCATGCCAACCCGCAACGCGCGCAACGGCCATTACTTCACGTCCACCGGCACGGTGCGCATCCGCAACGCCCGCCATGACCGCGACAACGGGCCGATCGAGGAGGGCTGCGGTTGCCCGACCTGCGCCGGCGGCTACAGCCGCGCCTACCTGCGCCACCTGGACCGCTGCAACGAGATGCTCGGCCCGATCCTCGGCACCCTGCACAACCTCTGGTACTACCAGTCGCTGATGGCGGGGATGCGAGCGGCGATCGAGGCGGGAACCTTCCAGGCCTTCCGCGAGTCCTTCCATGCCGTACGCGCGGCCGCGGCCGCCCGGCCAGGCTGACCGCGCGGCCTGCATCAGGCGTTGAAAGCGCCCGCCGCCGGCCGCATGGCATACTTCCCCGCTGATTTCCGTCTTGATGGATGAACCCATGAGCCTGCCCAACCCGCTCGACCTGCTGATCGCCCCCGCCTATGCCCAGGCCGCCGCCCCGGCCGCGGCGCCGAGCATGCTCACCACCCTCGCGTTCCCGGTGATCCTGCTGCTGATCATGTACTTCCTGATGATCCGCCCGCAGATGAAGCGCGCCAAGGAGCATCGCGGCATGCTCGAGAAGCTCGCGGTCGGCGACGAAGTGATCACCAGCGGCGGCATCGCCGGCGTGGTGCGCAACATCGGCGACAGCTTCCTCACCGTCGAGATCGCCAACGGCGTCGAGATCCGCGTGCAGAAGGGTTCGGTCGGCAACGTCCTGCCCAAGGGCACGCTCAAGGCGGCCTGACCGCCGGAACACGCTCCCCCGAGCCCGGCGCGCGGTTCCGCCGCCGGGCCCCGACCATGTCGCTCCCGTCCGCGGGAAGACCTCCCGCAAGACGAAGCCATGCTTGAATTTCCCCGCTGGAAGTACGTCGTCATCCTCCTCGTGGTGCTGTTGAGCGCGCTGTACGCGCTGCCCAACATCTATCCGCAGGATCCCTCCGTGCAGATCACCGCCAACCGCGGCGCGACCATCGGCGCCGAGCTGCGCGGCAAGGTCGACGCCGCGCTGGCCGAGGCGGGGGTCACCGCGAAGGCGGTGGACACCGACGACAAGGAAATGATGGTGCGGCTGACCAGCCTGGCCGACCAGACCCTGGTGTCGGACGCGCTGCGTCCGGTGCTGGGCGAGGATTACATCGTCGCGCTGAACCTCGCGTCCACCGTGCCGGCCTGGCTCGAAGCCGTGGGCGCCAAGCCCATGCTGCTGGGCCTTGACCTGCAGGGTGGCGTGCATTTCGTGCTGCAGGTCGACCAGAAGGCGGCGCTGGACAAGCGCCTCGACGCCTACGCCGACGAGATCCGCGCGGTGCTGCGCGACAACCGCATCCGCTACGACTCGGTCGAGCGCACGGCCGGCGGCGTGACCGTCGCCAACCTCGCCGACGCCGCCGACGCCGACCGCGCCATGGGCCTGCTGGCCACCGCGCAGCCGACGCTGCTGCGCGAGGCGGTGGGCAAGCGCATCACCGTCCGCGTGCCCGACGTCGAGCTCAACCAGATCTCCACCGACGCGATCGACCAGAACATCACCACGCTGCGCAACCGCATCGACGAGATCGGCGTGGGCGACCCGGTGATCACCCGCCAGGGCGCCGACCGCGTGGTCGTGCAGCTGCCCGGCGTGCAGGACACCGCCGAGGCCAAGCGCATGATCGGCGCGACCGCCACGCTGGAATACCGCGCGGTGGTGGACGGCGACCCCTTCGACGCGGTCGCCAGCGGCAACGTGCCGCCCGAGGCGCGCGTGTACTACCGCCGCGACGTCGGCGTCGACGGCCGCCCGATCCCGGTGCTGCTCAACAAGCGCGTGATCGCCTCCGGCGAGCAGATGGTGACCGCGCAGTCGACCCTCGACGAGAACGGCATGCCGGCGGTGAGCGTGACGCTCAACAACCTCGGCGGCCAGCGCATGTTCGACTTCACCTCGATGAGCGTCGGCAAGCCGATGGCGGTGGTGTACATCGAGCGCATCCCGCAGCTGACCACCAACGCCGCCGGCGAGGAAGTGCGCAGTTTCCGGGTCAGCGAGGAAGTGATCTCGGTGGCCAACATCAACGGCGTGTTCGGCAAGCAGTTCCAGACCACGGGCCTCGAGAAGGCCGAGGCCGACGGCTTGGCGCGCCTGCTGCGTTCCGGTTCGCTGGCGGCACCGATGGACTTCATCGAGGAGCGCATCGTCGGCCCGAGCCTGGGCAAGGAGAACGTGGAGCGCGGCACCCAGGCGGTGATGTACGCCTTCGTGTTCACGCTGCTGTTCTTCGGCATCTACTACCGCATGTTCGGCCTGTTCACCTGTATCGCGCTGCTGCTCAACCTGCTGATGGTGGTGGCGGTGATGAGCCTGTTCGGCGCCACCATGTCGCTGCCGGGCTTCGCCGGGCTGGCGCTGTCGATCGGCATGTCGGTCGACGCCAACGTGCTCATCAACGAGCGCATACGCGAGGAGTTGCGTGCCGGGCTTCCAGCGAGGGCGGCGATCGCGACCGGCTACGACAAGGCCTCCGGCACCATCTTCGACTCCAACATGACCGCGCTGCTGGCCGGCATCGCGCTGTTCGCGTTCGGCACCGGGCCGCTGAAGGGCTTCGCGGTGACGATGGTGATCGGCATCCTGACCTCGGTGTTCACCGCGGTGACGGTGTCGCGCGGCATCGCCACGCTGGTCTACGGCGGCCGCAAGAAACTCACCACCCTGCCCATCTGACGGGAACACGACCATGACCATTTTCCCGTTGCGGCTCATCCCGGCCACCCCGAACATCGACTTCATGCGCCTGCGCTGGGTGTCGGTGCTGGTGTCGCTGGCGCTCACCATCGGTTCGATCGCGGCGATCGCCGGCATCGGCTTCAACTACGCGCTGGATTTCACGGGCGGCACCGTGGTGGAGCTGCGCTTCCAGCAGGCGGCCGACGTCGACGGCGTGCGCGAACGCCTGGAGGCGGCCGGCTACGCCAGCGCGCAGGTGCAGACCTACGGCAGCGGCAGCGACCTGCTGGTGCGCCTGCAGCCGCGCGACGGCGAGACCAGCGCCGACGCCAACGCGCGCACCGCCGAGGAAGTCCGTGCGGCGGCCTCCGCCGAGGGCAACCAGGCGACCATCCAGAGCAACGCGTTCGTGGGCCCGCAGGTGGGCCGCGAGCTGGCCTGGAACGGGCTGTACGCGCTGCTGTTCGTGGTGGTCGGCTTCCTGATCTACATCGGCTTCCGGTTCGAGTGGAAGTTCGCGGTCGCGGCCATCGTCACCACCTTGAACGACGTGCTGATCGTGGCCGGCTTCTTCGCGCTCACCGGGCGCGAGTTCGACCTCACCGTGCTGGCCGGCCTGCTGTCGGTGATGGGCTTCTCGATCAACGACACCATCGTGGTCTTCGACCGCGTGCGCGAGAACTTCCGCAGCATGCGCGCGCCGCCGCACGAGGTGCTGAACGCGTCGATCAACCAGACCCTGTCGCGCACCATCATCACCTCGGTGGCGGCGTTCCTGACGGTGTTCGCGCTGTACCTGTATGGCGGCGGTTCGCTGCAGGGCATGTCGTCGGCGATGATGATCGGCATCGTGTTCGGCACGCTGTCGTCGATCTTCGCGGCCTGCCCGCTGCTCACCATGGGCTTCCTGAAGGTCACCAAGCAGGACCTGCTGCCGAAGGCACGCGACGACGCGGAACTCGCACGCAGGCCGTGATCGCCCGCGACTCCTTGCCCCGGATTGCGGGGCAGGGTGCGAAGACAAAAAACCCCGCATCTCGCGGGGTTTTTTCTTCTGCGGTTTCCGGGGGGCGGTAGGGGCGTGGAGCGCCCGGTAGTGGCCGGGAGGCCTTCGCGGCTCATGTCCCCCGGATCCGCCTGCGGCGGATGCCTCCTCCTTTACTTCCCCGCGAACGCCTCCCGGCCACTTCGTGGCTCTGGGCTGGCTGCAGGTGCAGGAAGCATGCGCGTGCCCCCCCGGCTGTGGCCTTTGCTCCTCGAACCACCGCGTACTGCGGCGGACCGGGTGCCAAGGCCCTTGAGGGGGAAGTCAAGGAGGAGGCGATGGCCGCAAGGCCATCGCCGGGGGACATGAGCCCTCAAGGGCCTTGGCACCCGGCACCCGCGCCCAGCGCCACGCCCAGCGCCACGCCCAGCGCCACGCCCAGCGCCACGCCCAGCGCCACGCCCAGCGCCATGCTCAGAACGCGGCGGCGTAGCCCGAGGCTTCGATGGTCTTCTGCAGCGCGTCGGCCAGCTTGAGGTTTCCGGCCAGCACCTGGCGGCTCTGCATGGCGATGTGCATCGGGCCAAGCGCGGCGCCGCGGAAGTCGCTGACGCGGCCACCGGCCTCGCGGACCAGCAGGATGCCGGCGGCAACGTCCCAGACCTGTACGCCGGCCTCGAAGTAGCCGTCGGTGCGCCCGGCGGCCACGTACGCCAGGTCGAGCGCGGCGGAGCCCGTGCGGCGGATGTCCTCGGCCGTCGCCAGCACCTGGCGCATGCAGTCGAACTGCGCCGCCACGCGCGCGCGTTCGCGCGGCGCGAAGCCGGTGGTGATGGTGGCGCCGGTCAGGTCCTTGCGCTCGCCGATGCGGATGCGGTGGCCGTTGAGCTGCGCGCCGCTGCCGCGGCTGGCGGTGAACAGCTCGTTGCGCAGCGGGTCGAAGATCACCGCGTGCAGCGGCTCGGCACCCTCGCACAGCGCGATCGAGACGCACCAGTGCGGGAAGCCGCGCAGGTAGTTGCTGGTGCCGTCCAGCGGGTCGATGACCCAGGTGTAGCGGCTCGGCCCGCGGTTGCCTTTGATGGCCCCGCCTTCCTCGCCGAGCACGGCGTATTCGGGATAGGCGCGGCGCAGCTCCTTGATCACGGCGGCTTCGGCCAGTCCGTCGACCTCGCTGGCGTAGTCCATCCGTTCCTTCTCGACCACGTTGAGTGCGTCGAGCTTGTTCATGTTGCGCAGCAGGACGTTGCCGCCGGCGCGGGCCGCCTTGACCATGATGTTGACAGCAGGTTGTAGCATCGCGGGCAGGCTCCGGGCGCTTGGGATGGACAGCAGGGGGAAAGAACGGGCGGCTCGAGGCCGTCGCGCAGTTTACCATTCGCACCCATGAACATCGCGCAGCAAGGCGGCGAAATCCGCATCGTCCTCGTCGGGACCCAGCATCCGGGCAACATCGGCGCGGCTGCGCGGGCGATCAAGACCATGGGCCTGGAGCGCCTGGTGCTGGTGGCGCCGGAGCGCTATCCGCATGGCGATGCCATCGCGATGGCCGCGGGCGCGGACGACGTGCTGGACGCGGCGCGCATCGTCGGAAGCCTCGCCGAAGCGGTTGCCGACTGCGCGCTGGTGCTGGGCTGCACCGCGCGCAGCCGGCGCATCGCGCTGGAGGAGCTGGCGCCGCGCGCCGCTGCCGCGCGCCTGCACGGCGCCGCGGCATCCGGTGCACGGGTGGCGCTGGTATTCGGGCGCGAGCGCACCGGGCTCGACAACGACGAGCTGCAGCTGTGCCATGCGGCGGTGCATATCCCGGCCAATCCCGACTACAGCTCGCTCAACCTGGCCGCCGCGGTGCAGGTGCTGTCCTACGAACTGCGGATGGCGGCCCTGGCCGACGGCGGCCATGCCGTGGCCCTCGCGCCACAGGAGGAGCAGCGCGAGCCTCCAGCCAGCCACGCCGAGCTGGAGGGGTTCTTCGCCCAGCTTGGCGACACCCTCGATGCAATCGATTTCCACAAGGGCAGGGCACCGGAGTCGGCGTTGCGCAAGCTGCGACGCATCTTCCTGCGCTGTGCCCTGGACACGCGTGAGGTGCGCCTGCTGCGCGGCGTGCTGGCCGACGCCCAGCGCATGGCGCGGCTGGCATCGCCGCCCGGCCCCGGGGGATGATCGGCAGGTGCCAGTGGAGGTGATTTCCGCTAGGCTGCCAGGCTGCACCGCCACTGTGACGCGAGCCTCATTTGACCGCGATGTTCCGCCGACTGCGCCACCTGCCAGCCGCGATGGTCCTGTGCTTCCTCGCGTTGCTGCACACGGCGGCGGCGAGCGATGCCGGCGTGCTGGTCCTGGGACGCATCAGCGACGACCCCGCCGCGCACTACGACCAGCTCAAGCCGCTGCTTGATTACGTGGTGCCGCGGATGGCGGATGTGGGCATCCGCGAGGGGCGCATCCTGATGGCGCGCGACCTGAAGCAGATGGAGAGCTACCTGCGCCGTGGGCGCGTCGACTGGGTCACCGAGACCACGGCCAGCGCCCTGCAGCTGCAGACGCGCGCCGGCGCGGAGCCGCTGCTGCTCACCGAGCGCAGCGGCGTGAGCAGCTACCGCACCGTGTTCTTCGCGCGCCGCGACAGCGGCATCGACAGCCTTGACGACCTGCGCGGGCGCAGCATCGCCTTCCAGAACCTGAACTCCACCAGCGCCTACTACCTGCCGGCCATGGAGCTCATCAGTCGCGGCCTGCCCATGGAGATCCTGCTGTCGCCGGGCGATCGCCCGGCGCAAGGCTCGGTGGGCTACCTGTTCGCGCGCTCGGAGCTCAACATCGCCACCTGGGTGCACAAGCGGCTGGTCGATGCCGGCGCGCTCAGCAATCTCGACTGGGACAGCGCGCAGCGCATGCCGGCCAGCTACCGGGGCGACCTGGTGGTGTTCCATGTCACCCCCGAGTTCCCGCGCGCGCTGGAGATGGCCCGCGGCGACATGGATCCTGCGGTCAAGGCACGCCTGCGCGAGGTGCTGGCCGCCGCAGCGAACGATCCGGATGCCAGCGAGGCACTGCTGCGCTTCTTCAACACCACCCGGTTCCTGCCGATGGACGCCGCGACCGCGCGTTCGCTCGACCTGCTGCGTGCCGGCGTGTCGCGTGTCGGGGCGAAGATCGAATGAGGCTGCGCGACGGGTTGCATGCACGCTTCCTGGCCGCGGTGGTGGTTGCGCTGCTGGTCGTGCTGGGTGTGGTCGCACTGGTCCTTCATCGCCAGGACGTGATGCGCCAGGAGGTGCTGGCGCTGAGCGAGGAGTCGATGCACGCGCTGGCCTTCGACCGGCTGGCCGAACGCGGAGAGGCCGCCGTGGTGCAGCTGGCGGCGAGCCTGGTCAACCCGCTGTACTACTTCGACCTGGACCAGATCGGCGCGCTGCTGCGCGCGGTGATGAAACAGCCCGATGTCGCCTATGCCGTGGTCTACGACAACACGGGCGCGGTGATCCACGATGGATCGGGCGACATCGCCACGTTCGGTCAGGTGATGGACGACGCGCTTGCCTACGAGGCCATCGCCGGCACCGGTCCGCACGTGCAGTCCAGCGACAGCGTCCTCGATGTGTCGACGCCGGTGCGGCTTGGCGACCAGCGCCTCGGTGGCTTGCGCATCGGTTATTCGGTGGCGTCGGTGGCCAAGGACGAAGCGCGCGCGGTGCAGGGCATGAGCGCGCGGCTGAGCGAGATCGGGCGCCGCCATGCCGGCTGGATCGCCGCGTTGATGGCGGCGCTGGTCGTGTTCGGCGGCGGTATCAGCTTCCTGTTGCAGCGCACGCTGGTGCGCCCGATCAGGCAGCTGGCCGACGCCGCGCGCGAGATCGAAGCCGGCAATTTCGCCGCAGCCATCCCCAGGGATGGTCGGCGCGACGAGCTCGGCGACCTGATGCGCGCCTTCGGGCGCATGGGCGACAGCATCGTGCGCCATGACCGCGAGATGCGGCGCATGGCCTACACCGATGCGCTGACCGGGCTGTCGAACCGGCTGGCGTTCCGCGAGGTGCTCGATCGCCGGTTGATGGAGCTGCACGGCGCCAGTCGCCAGCTGGCGCTGCTGTTCGCCGACATCGACGACTTCAAGCGCATCAACGACACCCTCGGCCACGACGCCGGCGACGAGGTGCTGGTGCAGTTCTCGACGCGCATCCAGGAGGCGGTGGAGCGCCACGGCGGCGCGGGCGCGCACCTCGCGCGTTTCGGCGGCGACGAGTTCGTGGTGCTGATCGAATCCGATGCGCTGGCCCCGGGCGGCATCCGCACCGCGGCCAGCCGGCTGGCGGAGACGCTGGTGGCGGAGCTGAGCCGTCCGATCCTGGTGCGCGGCCGTCAGGTGTTCCTGGGGACGTCGATCGGCATCACCCTGTTCCCCGACGACGCGGTCGGCGCCAGCATGCTGATGAAGAACGGCGACATCGCGATGTACCAGGCCAAGGTGGCCGGCAAGAACTGCTACCGCTTCTACAGCCGCGCGATGGACCAGGCGGTCGAGCGCCGCGTGCGCATGGAACAGGACCTGCGCGGCGCGTGGGAGCGCGGTGAGCTGAGCATCGCCTACCAGCCCGTGTTCCGGCTCGAGGACACCAGGCTGGTCGGCGCCGAAGCGCTGCTGCGCTGGCACCATCCGGAGCACGGCATGGTTGCCCCGTCGGTGTTCATCGACGTCGCCGAGCAGAGCGGACTGATCGAGGTCATCGGCCCGCAGGTGCTGCGCGCGGCCTGCCAGGACGCGGTGCGCTGGCGACGTGACTTCCCGGGCCAAGAGCTGTTCGTCTCGGTCAACGTATCGGCGCGGCAGCTGCGCACCGGCGACCTCGCCGGACAGGTCGAGCGGGTGCTGGAGGAAACCGGCCTGCCAGCCGGCTGCCTGCACGTCGAACTGACCGAGACCGCGGTGATCGGCGACGAACTGCGGGTCAGCAGCCTGCTGTCACGGCTGCGCACCGCCGGGGTGAAGGTCTGGCTTGACGATTTCGGCACCGGCTTCTCCGGCCTGAGCCACCTGCGGCGGGTGCCGGTGGATGGCGTGAAGATCGACCGCAGCTTCATCGCCGACGTACTGCGCGATCCGGACGACCTGGCGCTCACCACCGCGATCATCGCCATGGCGCACTCGCTCGGCATCACCGTGGTCGCCGAGGGCGTCGAAAAGGAAGGCCAGTTCAACGTGCTGCGCGAGCGCGGCTGCGATCTTGCGCAGGGCTACTGGCTGGGCTATCCGATGACGGTGCACGACTTCCGCCGCCTGCTGGCCTGAGGCGTCAGAAGAGCCGGTCGATCCATTCCGTGGCCAATGCCGCGAGCGTGCCGCCGGTCACGCCGAAGATCACGATGGCCGCCAGGCCGGCGCCCCACGACACCAGCAGCAGCACGCCATCGCGTTCCAGCAGCGCCAGCGCGTACGCCAGCAGCAACACGCCGAACACGTAGTTGGTGAACGGAATCGGCAACGCCAGCAGCACGCCCAGCAGCACCAGCAGCACGCCGGTGAACATGGTGGCCGCGCGATGGTCGATCAGTCCCGCCAGGCGCGGCCGGACCAGATGTTCGAGGCGCGCCAGCCAGGGCGAGATCCTGTGCTCGAAGCGCGCCAGGGTGCCGCGCCTGGGACCGCGCCTGGCAACGAAGCCGGGCAGCCAGGGGCGACGCAGGCCAAGCAGGAGCTGCAGCCCGACCAGGCTCACCAGCGGCCCGCTGAGCGCGCCGGCCAGGCCGGGAATGGGCAGGAACGCCGGCAGCGTGGCGATGAACAGCAGCATCCCGAACATGCTGCGGCCAAGGCCATCAAGAAGCGTGCGCAGCGGCAGCGCCTCGTCTTCCGGCCCGGCCACCAGTGTCGCAAGGAGGGTGCGCACGCTGGCCTGTGGCGGCTTCGCGTGCGTCCTGCGCCCCGTGCCGTCGTGGTCAGCCATCGCCGACCGGACTGGCGGCGTCGGTGCGCTGCAGCAGGAGCTTGTCCACGCGCGGGCCATCGAGGTCGACCACCTCCATGCGCCACACACCCCATTCGAAATGTTCGCCCGCGTTGGGGATGCGCCCGAAGTGGGCGATGGTCATGCCGGCTGCGGTGTTGTAGTCGTGTTCGTCCTCGTTGGGCAGCGGCCCTCCGCCCAGCAGTTCGCGCAGCGAGTCGGCGCCGAGCGCGCCATCGACCAGCCACGAGCCGTCCTCGCGCTCGACCACCAGCGGGTGCGAGTCGGCACCTTCGCCGCTGGAGGTGCGGCCGATGACGGCTTCGAGCACGTCGTTGACGCTGATGATGCCGGTGACGTCGCCGTACTCGTCCACCACCAGTGCCAGCGACTGCTGGCCCTCGCGCAGGATCTCCACCAGCTTCAGCGCCGGCGTGGACTCGGACACGAACAGCGGTTCGCGCATGTCCTTGAACAGGTCGAACTCGCCCGTGTCGATGCGGTCGATCAGTGACTTGACCTCCAGCACGCCGACCACGTCGCTGTCGTCGCGGCGATACACCGGGTAACGCGAGAACGGGGTGGCGCGCATGATCGCCAGGTTGTCCTCGAAGCTCTTGGCGGCATCGAGCCAGGCGATGCGGGTGCGCGGCGTCATCAGGCTCTCCGCGAAACGGTCGCCGAGCCGCAGCACGCGGTTCATCATGTTGCGCTCGTCGGCGTCGATCACGCCCTGCTCGTGGCCTTCGCTGACCAGCATGCGGATCTCCTCTTCCGAGATCGCGTTGCGGTTGTCGTCGCGGATGCCCAGCACGCGCAGCACCAGGCGGTTGATCGCGCCCAGCGTGGCCACCACCGGCTTGGCGGCGGTTGCCAGCGCCTGCAACGGCAGCGCCACCGCGATCGAAATGCCCTCCGCATTGGTCAGCGCCAGGCGCTTGGGGATCAGCTCGCCGAAGATGACCGAGCCGGCGGTGATCAGCCCGACCGCCGTCCCGATGCCGATCGGGCGCGCGTACTCGCTGGCCGTCGGGAACACGTCGGCAAGCCAGCTGGCGATCATCTGCCCGATCGCTTCCCCGCCGAACACGCCGGTGAGCACGCCGATCAGGGTGATGCCGATCTGCACCGTGGACAGCAGGTTGTCGGGGTGCTCGGCCAGCTTGAGCGCGGCGCGTGCGCCGCGGCTGGTCTCGGACAGCTGCCGCAGCCGTGACGTGCGTGCGGTGACCAGCGCCATCTCCGACATCGCGAAGAAGCCGTTCAGCGCGATCAGCGCCATGACGATCAGGAGTTGGAGCACGGCGGCGGATCCTGTCGTCGGCAAGCGGCGGGGCGCGGGCCCCCGTGGCGTGTCGGCAGCGCGGCAGGCACGGGGGCCTGGCGGCGCTGCGGCGGTCTGGATTCGCTTTCCATCGGGTTCCGGGGGAGGGGGCGCGCGGTGCGCGGGGCGATCATAACAGGCGCGACGACAGCAGCCCGACACGGGAAATGCCGGGCGCAACGGTCTTTAAACAGTCATAATTCGCCGCCCGCGACGCCGGGTGTATCCCATTCGACTGCGACGAGGCAGCGCGCCATGTTTTCCCTGCAGACCATGTTCGGCCAAGGCAACCAGTTCTACACGCTGCTCGAGGAAGCGGCAAAAGCCGCCCTGGACGCGGCCCGCGCCCTGCACCAGATGTTGAAGGAAGCCGACCGGCAGCCGGCCCTGGATGCCTTCAAGCTGGCCCGCCTGCGCGAGCGCGAAGCCTCTGAAAAGATCAGCCAGGCGCTGGTGGACAGCTTCATCACCCCGATCGAGCGAGAGGACATCGAGGCGCTGGGTTCGGCGCTGTACAAGATTCCCAAGCAGATCGAGAAGTTCGCCGACCGCTACTCGATGGCCACCCAGCACCTGGAGCACATCGACTTCGCGCCGCGCGCGGCGATGCTGGAGCAGGCCGCCGTCGTGGTGCTGAAGATGGTCCAGCAGCTGCGCCACCTGAAGCTCGAGCCGATGAAGTCGCTCAACGACGAGCTGCGCGCGCTGGAGAACGAGGCCGACCGGCTGATGCTCGAGCTGTACCGCGACATCTACTCCGGCAAGCTCGATGCGCGGCAGATGTTCCTGCTCAAGGAGTTCTTCGAGATCCTCGAGAAAGCCATCGACCGCTGCCGCGAGGCCGGCGTGGTCGCGTTCGGCATCGTGCTGAAGAACAGCTGAGGCCGCGCCATGCTCGCCCTCGTGATGACCGTGGTCGTGGTGGCGCTCGCGTTCGAGTACATCAACGGCTTCCACGACACCGCCAACTCGATCGCCACCGTGGTCGCCACCAAGGTGCTGTCGCCGATGCAGGCGGTCGGCATGGCGGCGGGCATGAACCTGATCGGCGCGCTCGCCGGCACCGCGGTCGCCAAGACCATCTCCTCGGGGCTGATCGACGCCGGCGTGGTCGACGTCGGTTCGCAGCTGATCCTGTGCGCGCTGCTCGGCGGCATCGTCTGGAACCTGATCACATGGTGGTGGGGCCTGCCGTCGTCGTCGTCGCACGCGCTTATCGGCGGGCTGATGGGCGCAGCACTGGCCGCGGCCTCCAACAATTTCGACAGCATCATCTGGTCGCAGCCGGCGGAGCCGCTCTACCAGAGCGCCGGCGTGCTGTGGAAGGTGATCGTGCCGATGGTGAGTTCGCCGGTGCTGGGGTTCGCGGCGGGCTTCCTGTTGATGGGGGTGCTGTTCTTCACCATATCCATGATGGCGCGCAGTGGCGGCTGGCTGGCGCGCATCGCCCGGCCGCGCTGGGTGAACGGCTTCTTCGGCAAGGCGCAGATCGTCAGCGCCGCCGGCATGGGCTTCGCGCACGGCATGAACGATGCGCAGAAGACCATGGGCATCATCGCCCTGGCGCTGGTCAGTGCGCAGTCGGCCGGCACCCTGGATTCGCTGCCCGCGTGGCTGGCCTTCCTGCACCCCTCGGACGCGGCGCTGGCAGAGGGTGACATCGACACCTGGATCAAGATCAGCTGCGCGCTGGTGATGGCCGCGGGCACCGCTGCGGGCGGCTGGCGGATCATCAAGACGCTGGGCCACAAGCTGGTCAAGCTGCACCCGATCCACGGCTTCGCGGCCGAGACCAGCGCGGCCTCGGTGATCCTGGCGGCGTCGTCGCTGGGCATCCCGGTGTCGACCACGCACAACATCTCGTCGGCGATCATGGGCGTGGGCACCGCCAAGCGGCTCAATGCCATCAAGTGGTCGGTGGTGCACAAGATGCTGTGGGCGTGGATCCTGACCATCCCGATGTCGGGTGGCATCGCCTACCTGCTGTTCAAGCTGTTTGCCTGAGGGGCGTGACCGCCGGCACCCGGCGGTCTGTCAGAGCAGGTCGCCGTCGGCGCCGAGCGCGCGCTCCAGGCGGTCGCCCATGCCGCCGATCTCCAGCACCAGGCGGCCGAGCTCGGCCGCGTCCAGGCTCTCGTACGGGCGGTTCTCGCACAGCTGCAGGTAGGGCACGCCGTCGAGTTCGCCGATCGCGAGGTAGCCGACGCGCGTGCCCCAGTTGAAGGACAGCGCGCGGCGCGCATCGATGCCGGTGATCGGTGCGACGGCGGTGCTGGCGCGCAGGTAGCAGCGGCCATCGTCGTCGTGCAGTTCGGAAAGGAAGATCGCCTGGTGGCGACGGCCGGCGTCGAGCGACAGCTCCACGCAGAGCACGTAGGGCTCCTGCATGGTCACCTTGAACCCGTTGCCGGCAACGTGGCGGCGGACCTGTTCGAAGTTCTGCATGGCGGGGACCGGGGGAAGGACGTGCTGGCTATGCTAGCGCAATGGACGCGCCGACCGCTGCCGAACTGATCCTTGCCGCCGTGCGCGCGATCCCCGCGGGCGAGGTGGCGGGATATGGCGAGGTGGCGCGCCGCGCTGGCCTGCCGGGGCGTGCGCGGCTCGCTGCGCGCGTGCTGGCCGGCAACGACGATCCGCGCCTGCCCTGGCATCGCGTGCTGCGCAGCGACGGGCGTATCGCGTTCCCGCGCGACTCCGCGCAGTGGATCGAGCAGGCGAGGCGCTTGCGCGCCGAAGGCGTCGCGGTAGTGGAGGGCAGGGTGCGCATGCCGCGCGCGGCACGCTCGCTCGACGCCGACATCTGGGGCCCGGCGTGAGCGCCACGACCGGATCGCGTGTGCGCAACCGTTATCATGGAGTCTGTCCGTGCAAGGATCGGGAATGCTCAACAACCTGCCGCCCGTCACCAAGGGGCTGTTGATCGCCAACGCCGGTGTGTTCCTGCTGCAGTCGGTGCTGGGCAGCGTGGCGTTCGCACCGCTGATGCTGTGGCCGCTGGGCACCAATGCCTTCGACCTGATGGCCGGCGCGCACACGTTCCAGCCCTGGCAGCTGCTGACCTATGGCTTCCTGCACGGCAACCTGGCGCACCTGCTGTTCAACATGCTGGCGCTGGTGATGTTCGGCGCACAGCTCGAATACACCTGGGGCCAGAAGCGCTTCCTGACCTACTTCCTGGTGTGCGTGGCGGGCGCGGGGCTGTGCCAGCTCGGGGTGGTGAGCTGGGCGGTGTCGCAGGGCAGTGGCGCGTTCCCCACGGTGGGCGCGTCGGGCGGCGTGTTCGGGCTGCTGCTGGCCTACGGCATGCTGTTCCCGAACCAGCGGGTGATGCTGCTGATCCCGCCGATCCCGATGAAGGCACGCACGCTGGTGCTGGTCTACGGCGCGATCGAACTGCTGATGGGCATCACCGGCACGCAGTCCGGGGTGGCGCATTTCGCGCACCTCGGCGGCATGCTGTTCGGCTGGCTGCTGATCCGCAACTGGCGCGGCCAGCCGCCGTTCAAGCGGCGCGCGCCCACGCGACGGTTCTGAATACCCGTCGCGTGGCTGGCGCGGTCAGCGCCAGAGCGAGACCCGTTCCTCGTCCTTGCGGCGCATGGCGTCGCCGGCCTTGCAGGCGAACAGCTCGCTGAAGGCCGGCTGGTTGGCCAGCGGACCGTTGGCGCGCCACTTGCCCGGCGCATGCGATTCGCTGGCCGCCTGCTGTTCGGCGAAGGCGGCCGACGGCTGCTGGCGCCACAGCCCGGCCCATGCGGCGTAGAACGCCTGCCTGCCGTCCTTTTCCAGCGCCGGCTGCGCGTGCTGCAGCGCATCCCAGGCCAGCTCGACCGCGGCCAGGTCGGCGGCATTCTCGTCGCGGGTCAGCGTGGCGTTGACCTTGCGGCCTGCGAGGTTGGGGACGTCGTAAGCACCGTACTGCGCCGACAGGCGGTTGAGGCGGTCGCTCCACGCGGCGTTGGTGCCGGGCGTCCACCAGTCGCGCACGGTGCCGGAGGCGTCGAGCATGCGGCCCTTGCCGTCGATCGCGTGGCTCAACTCATGCGCCACCAGGGCGCCCAAGGTGCCGTAATGCGCGGCGCCGTCACGGGACATGTCCAGCACCGGTGCCTGCAGCACGGCGGCGGAAATGACCAGCCGGTTGTGGGCAGCGTCGTAGGCCAGCGCGGGTTGGTGCGGCTGCACCCCCCAGCGGCGCTGGGCGTTGCCGCGACCGATGCGCTTCATTTCCTCGCGGTGGTGCCAGGTGGACGCGATCAGCATGTTGCCGCCGAAGCTGCCACGGCCCATCGGCTGCACGGTGTAGTCGACGTCGCGACGCGGCGCACCGACTTCGATCTTGAGCGCAGCGAGCTTCTTGCCGGCCTCGGCCTTGGTGGCGTCGTCCATCCAGGCGTTGCGGTCGAGCGAGCGGACGAGGGCATCGCGGACTTCGCCGGCAATGGTTTCGGCACGCGTGCGGCTGGCCTCGGGCAGGTAGCGGCCGACGTACTCGCGCGCCACCATCTGTCCGGCGGCGTGGTTGATCGCCGCCAGCGTGAGCAGCTCGCGGCTGGGCTGCTGGGTCTCGCCGCGCAGCACGCGGCCGCGGAAGTCGAATTCGGCGTCGCGGAACCCCTTCGACAGGTACGGCGCCATGGCGTCGCCGACCTGGAAGCGCAGGTAGGTCTTCCACTGCGCCGGCTTCAGGCTGCCGACCAGGCCGTCAAGCGCCGCGAACAGCTCGGGGTTGGCGATCGACACGCTGTCGTCGGTGACGCCCTGGGCGGTCAGGAAGGCATCCAGCTGCAGGCGCTTGTAGCTCTTGCCGAGCGTGTCGGTGGCGACCAGCGCGTAGTTCCGGCGCGGATCGCGCAGCGAGGGGATGGGCCTGGAGGCGCGCGCGATGCGGGTCTCCAGGTCGATCACCTGCTGCGCTTCGGCGGCCAGGTCCTTCTCGGCGGTGCCGGTGAGGGCGAGGATCTTCTGCACGTAGTTGTTGTAGCGGCCGAGCAGCGCGCGCGCGTCGGCGTCCTCGCGGGTGTAATAGGCCGGGTCGGGCAGGCCGGTGCCGCCCTGCGCGAAGTAGCCGACGTGGCGCTCGAGATCGGCCAGGTCGACGTCGGCGCTGAAGTTGAACGCCACCGGGATCCCCACCTGGTGCAGCGCGGCGATCGACGGCGGGATGTCCTTGGCGCGCTTGATGCCGTTGATGCGGTCGAGCAGCGGTGCGATCGGGTTGGCGCCATCGGCTTCCACCGCGGCTTCGTCCAGCCCGCTGGCCCAGAAATCGCCGAGCAGCTTCTGCACGTTGCCCTGCGGTGCGGTCATCGCGGTCGACAGCAGTTCGCGCTGCTGCTCGAGCACGCGCTGCTGCAGTTCGCCGAAGGCCGAGATCGTGCCGGTCGCCGGCACCGGCGTGGCGGCCAGCCAGTCCTTGTTGGTGAAGGCGTAGAAATCACCGCAGGCGGTCGGGCCGGCCGGCGCCTTGGCGGCGCGGCGGCGCTGTGCGTCGGCGTCGGGGGCGGCGAGGCCAAGCAGCAGGCTGGCGGCGAGGGCAAGGACGAGCGGCTTGTGCTTCGGCATCTGAAGGTCCAGCAGTGGGATCGCGGCAGTCTACCAAGCCGTGCAGGGCAGGCCATGAACTCCGCTCGCAGCCCCGCAAACGCGGAAGGCCCGGCGTTTGCCGGGCCTTCCTTCACGCATTGCTCGCGTCAGGCGCTTACCAGATGACGACCTGGTCCTTGCCGCTGCGCACCATCGGCTGGCCCGGCTTGCACGAGTACGCGGCGGCGAACGAACCAAGGTTCGACGGCGCACCGATGGCGCGGAAGTTGGCCGGCGCATGCGGGTCGGTGTTCAGGCGCACCGCCAGCTCCTGGTCGGTGAAGTTGCGGCGCCACACCGTGGCCCAGTTGGCGAAGAAGCGCTGGTCGCGCGTCAGGCCATCGGTGCCGGCATCGGTCGTGCCGTCGGTCGCCTTCTTCATCGCGTCGTAGGCCACCGCCAGGCCGCCGAGGTCGGCAATGTTCTCGCCGAGCGTCAGCTTGCCGTTGACCTTCTTGCCCGGCACCGCCTCGTAGCCGTCGAACTGCGCCACGAGCTGGTCGGTGAGCTTCTTGAAGCCGCTGGCATCCGCCTCGCTCCACCAGTTCTCGAAGTTGCCGGTGGGACCGAAGCGGCTGCCCTGGTCGTCATAGCCGTGGATCATCTCGTGGCCGATCACCGCGCCGATGCCGCCGTAGTTCATCTCCGCCGGCGCCGCCGGGTCGAAGAACGGCGGCTGCAGGATCGCCGCCGGGAACACGATCTCGTTCTGCAGCGGGTTGTAGTAGGCGTTGACCATCTGCGGCGGCATGCCCCATTCGGTCTTGTCCACGGGCTTGCCGATCTTGGACAGGTTCCACTTGTAGTTGAACTCGTTGGCGGCCAGCACGTTGCCGATGTAGCTGTCGCGGCCGGTGGTCAGGCCGTTCCAGTCACGCCACTTGTCCGGGTAGCCGATCTTGGGCGTGAAGCTGGCCCACTTCTCCATGGCCTTGGCCTTGGTCTCGTCCGACATCCAGGCCAGGTTCTCGATGCGCAGCTTCAGCGCGTCGCTCAGGTTCTTGACCAGGGTCTCCATCTGCGCCTTGGATTCGGCCGGGAACGCCACCTTCACGTACATCTGGCCCAGCGCCTCGCCGGCCTGCGTCTCGATGACATCGAGCACGCGCTTGCCGCGCTCCTTCATTTCCTTCTGGCCGCGCAGCACCTGGCTGTAGAAGTTGAAGTGTTCCTGCGCGAACGCGTCGGACAGGTAGGGCGACGCGCCGTCGACCGCGTGGAAGCGCAGGTAGGCCTGCCACTGCGCCGGCGGCACGTCGGCCAGCATCTTGCTGATCTCGGCGTGGAACGCCGGGATCGCCAGCGAGAACGTCGCCGGCGTGGCCACGCCCTGCGACTCGAAGAACGGCGCCCACGGGAAGTTCGGGGTCAGCTTGTCGGCGTCGGCGATGCTCACCGGGTTGTAGTACAGCGACACGTCGCGCGACATCTCCTCGCTCGACTTGGACGGCTTGGCGAGGCGGGTTTCAAACGCGATCACGTCCTTCGCCTGGGCCTGCGCATCGGCGGCGGCAACGCCTGACAGCTCCAGCACCTTGGCGATGTGCTGCTGGTAGGCGTCGAGCTTGTCCTTCTTGTCGGCGTCGAAGTAATAGCCACGGTCCGGGAGGCCCAGGCCGCCCTGCATGGCGTAGGCCATGTTCATGTCGGACTTCTTGAAGTCCGCCTCGGCCCCGAAGCCGAACAGGGTGTTCTGGCCCTTGGCCGCGCTGGTGCGCAGGTAGCCGACGATCTTGTCCTGGCTGTCGAGCGCGGCGATCGCATCCAGCTCGCCCTGGATCGGGGCGATGCCCTGGGCGTTGATTTTCTCCGCGTCCATGCCGGTGGACCAGAAGTTGCCGACGATGGCCTCCACGCCGCCGGCGCCGGGCATGGCCGCGGCCTGCTCGGCCAGCTGGCGCTGCACGGCCTGCGAGCGTTCGTCGAGCATCTCGAACGCGCCCCACGAGGTGCGGTCGCCCGGGATCGGGTTGGCGGCAAGCCAGGTGCCGTTGACGTGCCCGCCGAAGTCGACGCAGGCCTCGACCGACGGATCAAGGTCCGAGGCCTTGAAGCTGTTGACACCGGGAAGCTTGGATTCATCGAGCGTCAGCGCGGCGGGCGCCGGCGCGGCGTCGGGGGTTGCGGTGGTTGCGACCGGGGCGGCCGCCTCGCGCTGGCACGCGGCGAGCGCGACGGTGACCGCCAGCGACAGCAGCAGGATCTGGGGCGTGGATTTGGACTTGTGGCTCACGGTGTGCTCCGCCCGACTGGGCATGGGAAAGGGCGCGGCCCCTATCCGGGCCGACGCGCAACTTTACGCCTCGCCGGCGTGGCGGAAAGGGTGTCGGAGGTCATGGCGTGGGCGCGCCATCGGTCTCCTCGGCCTCGGGTGCCTGCGCGCCTGGGCCCGCCTCGCCCTCCGGGTTCAGCACCTGCGCCTGGCGGCGCGGTGTGGTGAGCGGCGTGGGCTTGGGCCCGGCGCCGGTGTTGGTGCGCATCATGCCGATGCCGGCGCCGATGCCGGCCGAGAGCTCCAGCTGGAAGCGCTCGGCCTCGAGGCGGCGGACTTCGGCGGTGACGCGCGCCGCCTCGGCCGGATCCACGTCGAGCTGGCGCAGCGCCGCCTCGCCGAACTGCACCGCGGATTCAAAGGTCTCGCGCACCGAATAGTCGACGCCCGCGATGGCGAGCTGCAGGGCGTGCACGCGGTCGTAGGCGCGCACCAGCAGGCGCGCCTGCGGGAACGCGTTGCGCGCCAGCGCGGCGATGCGGTCGGCCGCGCCCTGGTCGTCGACGCAGACCGCGATCGCGCGCGCGCTGCCGGCGCCCGAGGCACGCAGCACGTCGAGGCGGGTGCCATCGCCGTAGTAGACCTTGAAGCCGAAGCCCGCCGCGTTGCGGATCATGTCGACGTCGCTGTCGATGATGGTCACGTCGATGTCGCGCGCCAGCAGCGACTGGCTGACCACCTGCCCGAAGCGGCCGAAGCCGATGATCAGCACGCTGCCGCTCTGGCCGGAGGCGGCATCGATGCCGTCCAGCGACGCGTTCGCGGCCCGCGTCCCGCGCCGGACCAGCAGCACCGCGAGCGGGGTGAGGGCCATCGACAGGACCACGATCGCAGTCAGGCTGTCGTTGGCGCCGCCGCCGATGATCCCGGCGGATTCGCCGGCGGCGAACAGCACGAACGCGAACTCGCCGCCCTGCGCCATCAGCACGGCGCGGTCCAGGGCGTTGGCGTGGCTGCTGCGCATGAACCGAGCCACAAGGTAGATGCACAGCGCCTTGGCCAGCATCATCGCCGGCACCGCGAGCGCCACCAGGCGCCAGTCCGCGGCCACCGCCGCCAGGTCGAGCGACATGCCCACGGCGAGGAAGAACAGGCCGAGCAGCAGGCCGCGGAACGGCTCGATGTCGGCCTCGAGCTCGTGGCGGAAGGTGGACTCCGACAGCAGCACGCCCGCCAGGAACGCGCCCATGGCCATCGACAGCCCGCCCATCTCCATCAGCAGCGCCGCGCCCAGCACCACCAGCAGGGCGGCTGCGGTCATCAGTTCGCGCGCACGCGACGCCGCCAGCAGGCGGAACAGCGGGTTGAGCAGGTACAGCCCGGCGACCACCAGGGCGACCAGCGCGGCGACCGCCATGGCCACCGATGCCAGCCGCGAAGCGCCGCCAGCGGCCTCGGGCAGCGGCGACATGAACGCCACCAGCGCCAGCAGGGGCACGATCAGCAGGTCCTCGAACAGCAGGATCGACACCATTTTCTGCCCGCGCGGGGTGGCGATGTCGCCGCGCTCGGCGAGCACCTGCATCACGATCGCGGTGGACGTCAGCACGAAGCCGGCCGCGCCGATCAACGCCACCGGCGTGGGCAGCCCGAGCAGCAGGCCGACGCCGGCCAGCGCGGCGGCACAGCTCGCGATCTGCAGCGGCCCGAGCCCGAAGATCTGCCGGCGCAGGCTCCACAGGTGCGAGGGGCGCATCTCCAGGCCGACCACGAACAGGAACATCACCACGCCGAGTTCGGCGACGTGCAGGATCGCCGCGGGCCTCACGAACCAGCCGAACCCGAACGGGCCGATCACCATGCCCGCCGCCAGGTAGCCCAGTACCGAGCCCAGTCCGAACCGGCGGAACAGCGGCACGGCGATCACCGCCGCGCCGAGCAGCGCCACCACGGGGACGAGTTGCGAGGTGTCGGTGGCGGCGTCCAGCGGCATCGGTTCAGCGCGCGTGTGGCGTCCGGAGGCGGGTCGGCCGAGTATGCGCGCGCGCCGCGCCGGCGTCGTGCCATGAACCGGACAGGCTGTCCGCGCCGCCGCCTGCCACGGACAGCGCATTCATGCCGTATGATGCCCGGGTTGGCGCACGGCAGTCCGTATCTCCGGTCATTGCCAAGCCGCGGCCGCCCCAGGGCGACACCACGGCCTCTTTTACTCCCGCACGTCTTTCGTAGCGCAGACACGGCCCGGTCCCTCCGGTCGCCGTCAAAAATTGATTGCCCGCCGCGCGGATCACGGAAATCGCCGGGCGAACTGTCGAACCAGGAGTTGTTCCATGACGTCCGATATCCGGACTTTCGAGAGCCTTGGGCTCTCGCAAGGCCTGCTGCGCGCGCTTGCCGCCAGCGGCTACACCCAGCCCACCCCGATCCAGGAACAGGCCATCCCGCTGATCCTCGCCGGCCATGACGTGCTCGGCGCGGCCCAGACCGGCACCGGCAAGACCGCCGCCTTCGGCCTGCCGCTGCTGCAGCGCCTGGGCAAGGAAACCCCCGCCCGTGGCCCGCGCAAGCCGCGCGCGCTGGTGCTGGTGCCGACCCGCGAGCTCGCGGTGCAGGTGGCCGAGAGCATCAAGGAATACGGCCACCACATGAAGCTCAACGTCACCACGATCTTCGGTGGCGCCGGCATGCAGCCGCAGATCGACAACCTGCGCCGCGGCGTGGACATCCTCGTCGCCTGCCCGGGTCGCCTGCTGGACCACATGCAGTCCGGCCACGCCAAGCTCGACGCGGTCGAGATGCTGATCCTCGACGAAGCCGACCGCATGCTCGACATGGGCTTCCTGCCGTCGATCAAGCGCGTGCTTGCGCGCGTGCCCAAGGAGCGCCAGACGCTGCTGTTCTCGGCCACGTTCGAGGCGCGCATCAAGGCGCTGGCGCTGGAATTCATGCGTGATCCGCGCCAGGTCGAGGTGGCCGCGCAGAACACCATTGCCGACACCATCGTGCACCGCGCCCACCCGGTCGACTCGGCCGCCAAGCGCGACCTGCTGGTCGACATCCTGTCCAAGCGCCACACCGAGCAGGTGCTGATCTTCGGCAAGACCAAGCACGGCTGCAATCGCCTGGCCGAACAGCTGGAGAAGTCCGGCCTGCCGTCGGTGGCGATCCATGGCAACAAGAGCCAGGCGCAGCGGCAGAAGGCGCTCGACGCGTTCAAGTCCGGACGTGCCCGCATCCTGGTGGCGACCGACGTCGCCGCCCGCGGCCTGGACATCCCGAACCTGCCGCTGGTGATCAACCACGACCTGCCGATGGTGGCCGAGGACTACGTGCACCGCATCGGCCGCACCGGCCGCGCCGGCGCGACGGGCGAGGCGCTGTCGCTGGTGTCACCCGAAGAGGGCGCGCTGCTGCGTGACATCCAGAAGATGCTGAAGGCCGAGATCGAGATGGTGGTGGTGCCCGGCTTCGAGCCGAGCCGCCCGATCCGCCTCGACGCGCCGAGGCCGCCGAACGGTGGCCGTGGCGGGCGCCCGGCGGGCGACCAGCGTCCGGCGCGGCCCTCGGCGCATCGTGGCCATGGCAAGGCGCAGCCGCGCAGTGCGCAGCCGCACGCCGGACCGCAGGTCCCCGGCAGCCGCGGCCGCGGCCCGGGTGCGGGCAGGCGCGACACGCGCGCCTGATTCACGCCGAGGCAACCGCTTCGACGCCACCGGGCAGCCGCCCGGTGGCGTTTTCATTTGTGGGCCCGTATTTCCGCCGCGGTCAAAGGTCGCGGACGAGCCGGAATCCGACGTCGTCGTAGCCGCGGCCACCCTCGCGCCTGTCGCCGGCATCCTCCCGCCAGCTGCCGCCGCTGGTCACGCGGTACTCGCAGCTGCCGCTGCAATCGACGTTCCACTCGGCGACCGCGCGCGATCCCCCCGCGGTCGCGGGCAGGCGTCGCCATTCCGATGAGGTGGGCAGGCGGTACGAACGGCCGTCGCGCTTGCCGATCCAGTGGGCATACGCGGATGCGTCGTCCCAGGACACGCAGACAACAGCGTCGCCCGCGCCCTGGTCGAATCCGGGGCTGCGCCAGTTGCGCGGCGCCATCACGCGCAGCAGCGAGGCCCGCTCGCGGCAGCGCGCCGGTTCGCGGCCGGTCGCCGACGCGAATTCGGTGTAGTCGGCGCGGCTGACCGCACGGCGCATCGCCGCCAGGCGCATCCCGCCCTGCTGCACCAGGACCGTATCAATGCTTCCGCCTTCGATCCGCTCGCCGGCCAGCGGGATCTTGCGCGCGCGCGTGTCGAGCGCCGCCAGTGCACGCGCCTCAAGGCCCATCCGGCGGCCTGACTCCACGGCCGCCAGCGCGGCAGTGCGGTCGTAGTCGGAAGCTGCGGAGTCGACACGGGTCGAAATGGCCTTGCGCGCGCGTTCACGCAGGGCCACCAGCGCCGGGCCGTCGGAACGCGCGGTGCGCGACGCCAGCTGGGTCGCCTGCATGACGCTGCGGCGGGCACCTGCATCGTCGCCGCCGAGGATCTCGCGCTCGGCCTCGCGGGCGAGCGCGGCGATCAGCGCATCCGCGGAGGCGGCGATCTTGAGGTGGCCGCTGTCGGCCTGCCAGGCGTTGAGGACACTGGTGTAGGCGTTGTCGCCGGCGGGCGCGGTGAGTTTGTGTTCGCGCAGCTGTCGGTCCGCCGCGACCAGCCAGGTTTCGGCGTCGGACTCGGGGGCCGCGCGCAGCAGCGCGTCGTCGGGGTTGCCGGGCATGGCATTCCGGTTCGCGGCGTCGATGCCCGTGGCGAGGGGGCCGATGCCCGCCGTCGCGGAGATCGCCGCGGCATCGCCGTTGTCGCCGGCGCGATAGAACGCCTGCTGCCCGCCGCTCTCGCGCGTGGCCAGGCCGATCCCCGCGGCGACGACCAGCCCCGCGACCAGCCAGACCATGGCGGGCAGCGCGCGCAGGCGCTTGCCCAGCTCATGGCCGACGTCCGCAGGTCCGCGCCCGCTGCGCTCGACCACCTTGTCCAGCGCGGCGAGCATCTGTGTGGCATCGCTGAAGCGCCGATCCGGCGATTTCGACAGGGCGCGGTCGATGAACCCCTGCCAGTGGCGCAGTTGGCGCGGCAGGCGGGGGATCGGGTCCTGGACGTGCATGACCGCCATCGACAGGGCATCGGGCGCGTTGTACGGCAGCGACCCGACCAGCATCTCCCAGGCCAGCACGCCAACGCTGTAGAGGTCGGCGCGGGCATCCACCGCTTCACCGCGCGCCTGCTCCGGCGGCATGTAGGCGGTACTGCCCACGGCCAGGCCCGCGGTGGTGACGCGTGACCCGTAGCCGCGGCGCAGGGCGATGCCGAAATCGGCCAGCTGCGGCCGGTCGGTGTCGTCGAACAGCACGTTTTCGGCCTTGACGTCGCGATGCACGATGCCGCGTGCGTGGGCATGGCGCAGCGCGTCCAGCAGCGCCTGCAGGATGGCGCGCACTTGGGGTTCCTTGCCGCGCAGGTCGCGCTGGCCGAGGTGGCCGTGGGCCATGTGCGGCATCGAGTAGTAGGGCAGGCCCTCGCTGGTCCTGCCGACGTCGTGGATGCCGACGATGTTGGGGTGGTCCAGGCGGGCAACGGTGCGCGCTTCGTTCTCGAAGCGGCGGCGGCTGACCTCGTCGGTCAGCGCGTCGGGCAGCATGACCTTGATCGCCACCTCGCGGCCCAGCGAGCGCTGCTCCCCGAGGTAGACGGTGGACATGCCGCCCGCGCCGAGCACGCGCGTGAGTCGATAGCCGGATATCTCCGGCATCGGCATTGGCATCGGCGCATGTACGCCGTGATCATTGGCTTGCGACATCAGGCCCCCCTGTGGCACCAGCGAGGATACCGGCTGCGTGTCAGGCGCGCATGAAGCGCGATGCGACCCGGGTCACGCCCCGGCGCCTCCGTTCGCGGCCTGCTTGCGGCGCACATAGACCTGCTTGCGCACCGTGGCCACCACGTCGCCATCGGCGTCGTGGACCCGGGTGTCGAACCACTGCAGGTGCTTGCCGCCGTCGGCGGTCGCCGTGCGCATCGCCTCGAGCACGTCGTCGCCCAGGTCGAAGCTCGCCTCGACGGTGCCGCGGCCGGGCTTCACGAAGCGGATCTCCGCGGCCTGGTCCCAGACCATGTAGCCGCGGCCCAGCGAACGCATGGTCAGCAGCATCCAGAACGGGTCGGTCATGGCGAACAGGCTGCCGCCGAAATGCGTGCCGACGTAGTTGCGGTTGAACCAGTGCTGGCGCATGCGCACGCGCGCATGGCGGAAGTCCTCCGAAATCGCGGTGATGCGGATCCCGGCGAACAGGAACGGCGGCCACAGGTTCATGCCCCACCGCAGCGTGGACGCGCGCACGCCGTCAGGACAGCAGCAGCGCCGACATCTGCCGGCGGTAGCGGGCGACGAGCGTGTCATCGTCGATGACGCGGAACGCCTCGATCAGCGCCTTGCGCGGCAGGCCGTCGTCGAAGGCGCGGTCGCGGCGCAGCATTTCCATGAACTGCTGCAGCGCCGCTTCGTGGCGGCCGGCCACGATGTGCTGCGCGCCGAGCAGGTGGCGCGCGCGCAGGTCGGCGGGGTCACGGGAAATCGCCATCTCCAGCACCTCGACCGACGGCGCATCGCGCAGCAGCGCGGCGAAGTCCAGGCTGGCGCGTGCACGCACCGCACGGTCGTCGGTGGCGAGATTGGCGGGCAGGGCGTCCAGCAGCTGGCTGGCCTCCTGGGTGACCCCGGTGGCGAGCAGTGCGAGTGCGAGCTCGAGCTTCAGCGCGTCATCGGCCGGCGCGGCTTCGCTCGCGTGGCGCAGGCGCAGGACCTCGGCATGCGGATCGGGCGGCGGCGGCGGGGCGGCCTCGGCTGCCTCGGCTTCGGCGGCGGCCGGCTCGATGCCGTGCTGCTTCAGGAACTCGCGAAGCTGCCCCTCGGGCAGCGCGCCGGGGAACCCGTCAACCGGCTGCCCATCCTTGACCAGGATGATGGTGGGGATGGAGCGGACCTGGAACGCACCGGCCAGCTCCTGCTGGCTGTCGACATCGATCTTGGCCAGCACGAAGGCGCCGTTGTAGTCCGCCGCGAGCTTTTCGAGGATCGGCCCGACGGTCTTGCACGGGCCGCACCATTCGGCCCAGAAGTCGATCAGGACCGGCGTGCGCAGCGAGCGCTCAAGGACTTCCGCCTCGAAGTTGTCGGCGGTGGCATCGAAGACGTGGGGCGAAGCGGTGTGCGGGGACATGGCGGGATCCAATCGGCGATCGACAGGAGATTGTGCCAGCGCTTGCCGTTTGCAAGCGCGCGGGGCGACGATGCCGCTCCCCCGGACCAGGCACATGGGCGCATGGCGACAGCGCGGAACAGGTTGCACACGCATGCAAGGCGGCGCGATGCCTGGCGCTGGGCGGGCCTTGTGGCGGCGGCCTGCTTCGCGCTGGCGCTCGGCGGATTCGGCCTGGCGCTGGATGGCTTCGCGCAGCACCTGCATCCGGTCGCGGTGCTGGGCGCGACCGGCGTGCCGCACGCACTGGGCTTCAATCTGCTTGCGTTCGTCATTCCCGGGGCGCTGGCCGCGATGCTGGCGCTGCGTGCACGTGGTGCATTGACCGGGCACGCCGCGCTTGCCGCGCGCCTCGGCTGGACCCTAGCGCTGCTGGCGGCGCTCGCGTTCGTCGCGCAGGGCCTGCTGCCGCTGGACCTTGACGCGCCCGACCAGGCGCGCAGCCGCCTGCACGGCGCGGCGTGGGCGATCTGGGAAATCGCCTTCGTGGCCGCGACGGCACTGCTGGCGCTGGCTGGCGCGCGCGTCCGTCCGGCGACTGCGGCCCTGCATGCAGCGGCTGGGGTCGCGGTGCTGGTGTTTGCCTCGCTGGCGGGCGATGCCATGCCGGCGGCGCTGGTGCAGCGCATCGCGTTCGCCGCGTGGTTCGCCTGGCTTGCATGGGTGGGCTGGACGGCCGTCACCGGCGATCGACGCACGCGGCAAGCCGGGTAGCGGTGCGGCCTCAGCTGGTGGCGGTGGCGTGCACAACGCGGTCGCGCCCTTCGGCCTTGGCGCGATAGAGCGATGCGTCCGCCAGGCCGAGCAGCACTTCCGGCGTGGCGCCGTCGGCCGGAAAGCTGGCCACGCCGATCGAGAGCGTCACCGGCCCGAGGGTCTGGCCCATGTGCAGCAGGGTGGTCATCGCCACGGTGCGGCGGATGGTCTCGGCGCGGGTGATCGCGGTGGCCGCGTCCGCCTCGGGCAGGATCAGGGTGAATTCCTCGCCGCCATAGCGGCACGCAAGGTCCTCGCCGCGCACCAGCGCCTCCAGCGTGCGACCGACGTGCGACAGCACGGCATCGCCCGCAGCGTGGCCATGCTGGTCGTTGAAGCGCTTGAAGTTGTCGACATCGATCATCAGCAGCGACAGCGGCAGGTTGCGGCGCTCGCAGCGCTGCAGTTCGCGCGCCAGATTCTCTTCGAGGTAGCGGCGGTTGAACAGGCCGGTCAGCGGATCGCGCAGCGACTGCACGCGCAGCGTTTCACGCAGGCGCAGGTTGGCGATCGCCATGGCCAGCTGCTCGCCGACCGAGGTGACCATCTCGACGTCGTTGTCGTCCTCGTTGCCATTGGCCTGGGCGTTGACGTGGAGCATGCCCAGGGTGTCGCCCTGCGCGACCAGCGGCACGCACAGCGACGACACGCCGGCCAGGCTGCCGGTGTGGTCGAGATGCGCGCAGCGCTGCCCGCCGCTGTGTCCGTCGACGTGGTGCGGCTGGCCGCGGCGGATGCCCCAGCAGTCGCCGGGTGCGATCAGGTCGCCACTCGCGACCGCTTCCTGGCCGAAGTGCGCGGCGGTCTCCAGGAAATCGCGCGACGCCCGGGCCACGTAGCAGCGCCCGCCCAGCCACGGCACCAGCTGCCGCAGGGTGAACGCCGTGGCCTCCATGGCTTCATCGAGGTTCTGGCAGCTCTGCAGCATGCCGGCGTAGGCACCCAGCTTCTGGCGCTGCGCGCCGAGACGTTCGGCGCGCGCCTGCGCGCACTCGGTGCGCGCGATGGCCATGCGCGCCTCCGCCTCGAGGTGACGACTGCGGCTGTTCTCGACGGTCAGGCTGCGCAGCAGCGCGATCATCAGCCCCAGCGACACCGCCAGCCCGAGCACCACGAAGCTGATCAGCAGGACGGCGTTCCGCCGGCTGGTGCCGAGTCGCTCCTCCAGCAGGCGCGTTTCCTCGGCGCGCAATGCAGTGCTGGCGGCAATGAACACCTGGTGGGCGGCCACGCTTTCAGCGGGGCGCATGGCGCGGATGGCCGCAGGCGCGCCGTCGCGCTGCTGGATGTCGACCAGCCGCTGCAGGTCGGCGATCCGCGTCTCCGACAGGGCGTCGATGCGCCTGGCCAGGCCCAGCTGCGTGGGATTGTCCGCGGCAGCGACGACCAGCGCTTCGCGCGCGCGTTCGTTGTCTTCCATGTTGGCCATGTACTCGGCCAGCATTCCCGGGTGCCCGGCAAGGCGGTATCCGCGCGCGCCGGCTTCCGCGCCGTGGAGCGTGGACTGGACCTGGTCGAGCGCGCCGATCACCTTGTAGCTGTGTTCCACCCAGTCCCGGCTCTCCACCAGGCCCCTGACGCCCAACACCGTAGCCAGGCAGACACCGACCAGCAGCGCGAGCGCCAGGGCGAACGCAGGTGTGCGGTAGGGGCGCAGCCTGGAGACAGACGCCTGCAGCACGGGGCGGGCTCGCACGGGAGTTGCGGCATTGTGCCATCGCCGCGCGTACGCCAGCGGCAAGCGCATGGCGGCCCGGGGTGCGCTGCGGTAGGCTTCCGGGCCCCCTCCCGCCGGTTCCCGCCACGTGTCCAACACCTCCGAAAGCCCCGATCCTTCCAGCTACCAGCCACAGGCCGTCGAGGCGGCGGCGCAGGGCTTCTGGGAGCGGGAGCGCGCGTTCGAGGTGTCCGAGGACAGCGCCAAGCCGAAGTTCTACTGCCTGGCGATGCTGCCGTATCCGTCCGGTGCGCTGCACATGGGCCACGTGCGCAACTACACCATCAGCGACGTGATCAGCCGCCACAAGCGCATGACCGGCCACAACGTGCTGCAGCCGATGGGCTGGGACGCGTTCGGGCTGCCGGCCGAGAACGCCGCGATCAAGAACCGCACCGCGCCGGCGAAGTGGACCTACGCCAACATCGACCACATGCGCACCCAGCTGAAGTCGCTGGGCTACGCGATCGACTGGTCGCGCGAGTTCGCCACCTGCAATCCCGACTACTACGTCCACGAGCAGCGCATGTTCGTGCGGCTGATGGAAAAGGGCCTGGCCTACCGCCGCAACTCGGTGGTGAACTGGGATCCGGTCGACCAGACCGTGCTCGCCAACGAGCAGGTCATCGACGGCCGCGGCTGGCGCTCGGGTGCGGTGGTCGAGAAGCGCGAGATCCCGCAGTGGTTCCTGCGCATCACCGACTACGCCCAGGAGCTCCTCGACGGGCTGGACACGCTCGACGGCTGGCCGGATCCGGTCAAGACCATGCAGCGCAACTGGATCGGCCGCAGCGAAGGCCTCGAGATCGCCTTCCGCGTGGATGGCGAGGACGCCCCGCTGGTGGTGTACACCACGCGCCCGGACACGCTGATGGGCGCGACCTTCATCAGCATCGCCGGCGAGCACCCGCTGGCGCTGAAGGCCGCGCAGGGCAATCCCGAGCTGGCCGCGTTCCTCGCCGACCTGCGCCAGGGCGGGGTGTCGGAAGTCGAGCTCGAGGCGCAGGAAAAGCGCGGCATGGCCACCGGTCAGTGGGCCATCCATCCGGTCACCGGCGAGGACGTGCCGATCTACGTCGCCAACTTCGTGCTGATGGGTTACGGGACCGGCGCGGTGATGGCGGTGCCGGCGCACGACCAGCGCGACTGGGAGTTCGCCAAGGCCTATGGACTGCCCGTGCATCCGGTGATCGTGCCGCCGGGCGTGGCCGATGCGCTGCGCGAGGTGGCCAGCGACGTCGCCCATGACGCCGATCCGTTCCAGGCGGCGCTGGCCGGCGGTTCGGTCGACGCCTGGGACACCTCGGCCGCGGTGGCGATGGTCCGCGATTTCCTGGACGGCATCGAGCAGCGCGGCGCGTACACCGAGCGCGGCACGCTGGTGAATTCCGGCGACTACGACGGCATGGATTTCGACGCCGCCTTCGCGGCGCTGGCGGCGCGCTTCGAAGCCGAAGGCAGCGGTCGCAAGCGCGTCAACTTCCGCCTGCGCGACTGGGGCGTCAGCCGCCAGCGCTACTGGGGCTGCCCGATTCCGGTGGTCTACTGCGGTGCCTGCGGCGCGGTGCCGGTGCCCGAGGACCAGCTGCCGGTGGTGCTGCCGGAGGATGTCGAGGCCGCCTTCGCCTCCGGAACGGTGCAGTCGCCGCTCAAGTCCAACCCGGAATGGCGCCGCACCAGCTGCCCGACGTGCGGCCAGCCGGCCGAGCGCGAAACCGACACCTTCGACACCTTCATGGAGTCGAGCTGGTACTACGCCCGCTACACCTCGCCGGGCGCCGCCGACATGGTGGATGCGCGCGGCAGGTACTGGACGCCGGTCGACCAGTACATCGGCGGCATCGAGCACGCCATCCTGCACCTGCTGTATTTCCGCTTCTTCCACAAGCTGCTGCGTGACCAGGGCCTGGTGGACAGCGACGAACCCGCGGTCAACCTGCTGACCCAGGGCATGGTGGTCGCCGACACCTATTACCGCGAGGCCGCCAACGGCGCGCGCGACTGGATCAACCCGGCGGATGTCGAGGTGGAGCGCGACGAGCGCGGCCGCGTGGTGGGCGCGCACCTGCGCAGCGACGGGCAGCCGGTGTCCGTCGGCGGCACCGAGAAGATGTCGAAGTCGAAGAACAACGGCGTCGATCCGCAGTCGATGGTCGACAAGTACGGCGCGGACACCGTGCGCCTGTTCTCGATGTTCGCCTCGCCGCCGACGCTCTCGCTGGAGTGGAACGAGGCCGGCGTGGAGGGCATGTCGCGCTTCATGCGGCGCTTCTGGCGCGAGGTCCAGAAGCACGCCGACACGCTTCCCTTGCCTGCGGGGGACGTGTCGCCACCCACGGCCGCGCAGCGCACCCTGCGGCGCCAGCTGCACGAGACCATCCAGAAGGTCGGCGACGACTACGGCCGCCGCCACAGCTTCAATACCGCGATTGCCGCGCTGATGGAGTTCATGAACCACGTAGCGAAGTTCGACGACGCGTCGCCGGGCGGCCGCGCCGTGCGCCACGAGGCGCTCTCGGCGATGGTGCTGCTGCTGAATCCGGTGACGCCGCACGCCTGCCATGCGCTGTGGCAGGTCCTCGGCCATGCGGAGACGGTGCTGGAGGACGTCGCGTTCCCGGTCGTCGATCCGGCGGCGCTGGTGCGCGACGCGCTGACCCTCGCGGTGCAAGTGAACGGCAAGCTGCGCGGCACCATCGAAGTCGCCGCCGATGCCGCGCGCGAGGTCATCGAGGCCACCGCGCTCGCCGAGCCCGGCGTCGCCCGCATGCTGGAAGGGCTGTCGGTGCGCAAGGTGATCGTGGTGCCCGGCAAGATCGTCAACGTGGTGGCTTCATGAACGCGACGTCCCCGCTTGCCGCGCTTGGCCGCCTCGTACAGACTCCGCCGATGACCCGTTCCCATCTCCGTAGCTTCGTACTGGCGCTGCTGGTACTCGCGCTCCCCGCCTGCGGTTTCCACCTTCGCGACGCGCTCACGCTGCCGCCGGACCTGGACCGGGTGCGGGTGACCGCGCAGGACCCCTACAGCGCGCTGGCGCAGTCGCTGTCGCGCTCGCTGGAGCGTGCCGGCATCGAAGTGCCGACCGGCGACAGCCCCGGCGCCTCCGTCCTGCGGATCCACTCCGAACAGTGGGAGTCGCAGCCGCTCAGCGTCGACCAGTTCGGTCGCGCCCAGGAATACACGCTGCGTTACGCGGCGGTGTTCTCGCTGGTCGACGGCAGCGGCGGCATGCTGGTGCCGCAGCAGGTGATCGAGCTGTCGCGTGACTACGTATCGCTGCCCCAGGATTCCACCGGCTCGGAGAGCGAGCGCGAGCTGCTGTCACGCGAGCTGCAGCGCGAGATGGCGTCATCCGTGCTGCGTCGCATCGATGCGGTCACCCGCAGCCGTGCGGTCGAAGCCGAAGCCGGCCGCGCGGTTCCGGCCGTCGCGCCCGCCGTCGACGATCCCGCCGCCGGCACGCCCTGAGCGGGCTGGATCGGCGGCGATGGCCAGGGAACTGACGCCGGAGCAGCTGGCCACCGGGCTTGCCGGAGCGCCCCTGGCGCCGGTCTACCTGGTCGCCGGCCCGGAAACCCTGCGCGTGCTCGAGGCGGCGGATGCGATCCGCGCCCGGGCGCGCGAAGAGGGCTTCGCCGAGCGCGAGGTGTTCGATGTCGAAGGTCGTGACATCGACTGGGACGGGCTCGAGGCGAGCCTGCGCGCGCCCAGCCTGTTCTCGGCACGGCGCGTGATCGAGGTGCGCCTGCCCACCACCAAGCCGGGCAAGCAGGGCGCCGAGGTCATCACCGCCTACTGCGCCGACCCGCCGCCCGATACCTGCCTGCTGGTCACCGGCGGCGAATGGAGTGGCAAGCACGGCGGCAAGTGGAGCGAGGCGGTCGCGCGTGCCGGTTCCATTGCCGTGGCCTGGGCGATCAAGCCGCATGAGCTGCACGGCTGGGTCGAGGCCCGGCTGCGGCGGCGCGGCGTGCGCGCCGATCGCGACGCCGTGCAGCTGCTGGTTGAACGCGTCGACGGCAACCTGCTGGCCGCCGCTCAGGAGATCGACAAGCTGGTGCTGCTGGCCGAGGGTGGCGTGATCGATGCCGCGCGCATGCAGGTGCTGGTGGCCGACGCCGCGCGCTTCGACGTGTTCCGCCTGGTCGACGCCGCGCTCAACGGCGAAGGCGCGCAGGCCGTGCGCATGCTCGCAGGGCTGCGCGCCGAGGGCGAAGCGGTCCCGGCGCTGATGGGCATGGTGGTGATGGAGCTGCAGCGCGCGGCGGCGCTGGCGCGGGTGCAGGCGCGTGGCGGCAACCTGGCCGCGGAATTCAAGGTGCAGCGGGTCTGGGATGCGAAGCAGGCGGCGTACAAGCGCGCGCTGGCACGCCATCCGGCGGCGCGCTGGGAGCGCTTCGTGGCCGTGGCCGGACGGATCGACCGCATCGCCAAGGGGCGCGGCGAGGGCGACGCCTGGCAGGTGCTGGAGCGCCTGCTGCTCGCGGTCGCCGACGCGCGCGCGCTGCCGCTGCTCGCGGCGTGACATTGCTGGCCTGCTACGGCGGCAGCTTCGACCCGGTGCATCTCGGCCACGTGGCCATCGCGTGCGCGGTGCGCGACCGGCTTGGCGCCGAAGTCGTGCTGCTGCCCGCCGCGGATCCGCCGCACAAGGCGCGCACGCACGCCGACGCCGAGGCGCGCGCGGAGATGCTGGAGCTGGCAATCGCGGGCGAGCCGGGGATGCGGGTCGATCGGCGCGAACTGCGCCGGGACGGGCCGTCGTACAGCGTGGACACCCTGCGCCTGATCCGTGCCGAACAGGGCCCGCACCGGCCGATCGCCTGGGTGGTCGGTGGCGATTCGCTGCTGCAGCTCGACCGCTGGCACCGCTGGCGGGAGCTGTTCGCGCACGGCCACGTGCTCGCCGTGGAGCGCCCGGGTGCGCCGCTGGACGCGGCGACCGTGGAGCGCCTGGCGTTCACGGTGCACCGTGGCATCGAGTTCCGGCGCCGCGAGGCCAGCGCGCTTGCGGATTCACCGGCCGGTGGCTACGCCGTGCTCGCCTTGCCCGAACTGCGCGACGAATCCTCCACCGAAGTGCGGCGCCGCATCGCCGCCGGGGAGGATTGGCCGCCGATGGTGCCGGCGGCCGTTGCCGCACATATCCGCCAACATCGGCTGTATGTCGGCGGGCCCGGGTCCGGGACCGCCGCTTCGCTATAATCGCCGCCACGCCAACGAGTCGACCCCATTGACCACCCCCACCCAAGTCATCAAGACCAGTCTGCCCAACCCGCCCCCCGCAGTCGAAGTGCTGCTGGCCACCGTGCTCGAGGCGGTCGCCGAACTGAAGGCCCAGGACGTCGTGGAGATCGATGTCCGCGGCAAGACCAGCGTCTGTGACTACATGGTGGTGGCATCCGGCACCTCCACGCGGCACGTCAAGGCGATCGCCAACGAGGTGGTCCGCTTCGCCAAGCGCCTCGACTGCCAGCCGCTGGGCGTGGAGGGCGAGCGTGAGGCCGAGTGGGTGCTGGTCGACCTGGGCGACGTGGTGGTGCACCTGATGCTGCCGCGGGTACGCGAGTTCTATGCGCTCGAGCGCCTGTGGACCGTGGGCGACGAGCCGCCGGGCCGCGACGCCGACGCCGATGCCGGCCACGACGCAGGCGCCGCGCCCCGCCAGACGCGGGGCTGATCCGCCTGTTGGCGGCCGCCGCGCGGAGCCGATGAAAGCGCGCCTGGTCGCCGTTGGCGAGCGCCCCCCGGGCTGGGTGTCGGAGGGCTTTGCCGAATACCGCAAGCGGCTGTCGCACTGGCTGCCGCTGGAACTTGTCGAAATCACGCCCGGCCTGCGCGGCAAGGGCCGCGATGCGGTGCGCGCGACCAGCGATGAAGGCCAGCGCGTGCTCGCCGCGCTGCCGCGGGACGTGCACGTGGTGGCGCTGGATAGCCGCGGGCGCGCCTGGGACTCGGAAGCGCTGGCGACCCGGCTTGAGCACTGGCGGGGGCAGGGGCGCGACCTCGCCTTCCTCGTCGGCGGGCCCGAGGGCCACGCCGACGAGGTGCTGGCCCGCGCCGACGAAACCTGGTCGCTGGGCCCGCTGACGCTGCCGCACATGCTGGTGCGCCTGGTGCTGGCGGAGCAGCTGTACCGTGCGGCCGCGCTGCTCGCCAACCATCCCTACCACCGCGCCTAGGCGCGGTGGGGCTCAGCCGCGGTCGAGGACGAACTCGATCGGCACCAGGCCCAGCGCCTGCACCGGCTCGCCACCGCGCAGCGCCGGACGGAAGCGCCAGTGGCGCAGCACGTGGCGGCGCGCGGCCTCGTCGAGCCGGCGATGGCCGCTGCCGGCGTGGATCGTGACCTCCAGCGGCCGACCGTCGACCCCCACCAGGACCTGCAGCATCACCGTACCTTCGGCGCCATCGCGCAGCGCATCGCGCGGGTAGGGCGGAGCACTCGCCTCGCCGTACTCGAGGCGCATGCCGGTGACCGGGCCGTGTGCCGGCAGCACGCTGCCGGCGGCGGCGGATTCGGCCATAGGCTCCGGATCCACCGCGACGCTGCCGTGTTCCACCACTATTGCCGGCGGCATGGCGGGCGCCTCGATGCGCGGGGCGAATGTTGGCGCGGGGGCGGTGGGCTGCGGGCGCACCACCGCCACTTCGACCGGCGGCGGATCAGGCGGCTTCGGCCGGTCGGGGACCAGCACCACGACCGGCGGCGCCTCGGCGCGAGGCACCTCGAGCGTCCGGGTCATCGGCGCCAGCAGCAGCAGGAACGCCGCCGAGTTCAGCAGCAGGGTGCCGCTGATGCCCGCGATACGGACAGGATCGGGGCGTGCGGCGTCGCGACCGTGGATAACGGGATGCAGGACCATGGACCACCTCCCTCGGATGCACCGGCTGATGTCCGGCATGCATGCCAACGCGCGGGACGCGGCCGAGGGGTTGTCTGGGCCGCGTGGCGCGACTGGACTACGCGTCCAAGCTGCCCGGTCCATCGCGTCGCGGCAAGGCGCGCAGCGACGCACGGCCGCCCGCAGGCGACCGGCGGCGGATCAGTGCGGCGGGGACTCAGTCGCCGCCGGGCGCGGGGTCGTTTTCGCGGTCGGGTGCCAGGCCGCCGTCTTCGGGGTCCGGGCGAGGCTTTGCACCGCGGCCCGCTTCGGTGCGATCACGCGGCTGCGGTTCGGCGTAGCCCGGGTTCTTGCCCGGCCGAGGATCGGGGGAGGGTGGCGCCTGCTTGCGATCGGATCCGCCCATGTCAGCGCCCCAGTTCGAAGACCACGTCGAGGTTCGCATCCAGCGTGGTCTCGCCCGGCGACACCGGTGTGGACTCGGCATCGCGTGCCATCGACTTCATCATCATCATCGGCTGGGGGGGCTGGAAGCCGCCGCCTTCGCTGATGCTGACGATGCGGCGGACACGCAGGTCCAGCGACTTGGCATACATCGCGGCGCGCGCGCGCGCGAGGTCGAGCGCGGCACGGCGCGCCTCGTCGTAGACCGCCTCGGGCTGGTCGATCTCGAACGCGGGGCCGTTGATGTCGTTGGCGCCGCTGGCGACCAGCGCGTCGAGCACCTTGCCGAGGCGGTCGATGTCGCGGACCTTGATGCTGACCGTGTTGCTGGCGCGGTAGCCGGTGATCTCCGGCGCCTTGTTTTCCGCGTAGCGGTATTCGGGATTGACGCTGATCCCCGTGGTGCGGATGTCCTTTTCCGCCACGCCGGCGTCGCGGATGGCGGCCATCACCTTGGTCATCTGTGCGGCGTTGGCACGCATCGCCGCGCTGGCGTCGGTGGCCTGGGTTACCACGCCGGCGGATGCGGTGGCGACATCGGGCACCCGGCTCGCCTGGCCGCGCGCCGAGACCGACAGCAGGGTGGCATCGCTGGCGGCCTGCATGGCCGGAGTCTGTGCGGAAGCGGTCATGGCGGTGGTACCGAGGGCGAGGGCGCAGGCGAGCAGCAGCGGGCGCAGGGCGGAATGGGGCATCGTGGTCTCCAGAACGAAGGGAACAAGGGTCTTGCTCATGCAGTGAACGGGTCGTGAGCCGCTCCGGGGTTGGCCGGCGCGCGCGCGTCGGGCCGGCGTTCATGCGCGGTATCCTTGCCGGATGCTGCATCTTGCCTCGCAATCCCCCCGCCGCCGCGAACTGCTCGCGCGCCTTGGCCTCGACTTCGGCGTGCTCGATGTCGAAGTCGCCGAAGTGCGTGCGCCGGGCGAAGCGCCCGCCAGCTACGTGGCCCGCGTCGCGCGCGAGAAGGCCGGGGCCGGGCTGCTGCGCGTGGTCGCGGTGCCCGCTGCGGTGGTGCTGGGCTCGGATACCGAAGTGGTGCTCGATGACACGGTGTTCGGCAAGCCCGCGGACGCCGCCGAGGCGGCGGCGATGCTGCGACGCCTGTCCGGACGCAGCCACCAGGTCCTGACCGCGGTCTCGCTGGTGTCGGCGGGGCGCGAGGCTTCGGTGCTGGTGGCGACCGACGTCACGTTCGCCGACCTCTCGGACGAGGACATCGCGGACTACGTTGCCAGCGGCGAGCCGATGGGCCGCGCCGGCGCGTACGCCATCCAGGGCGGCGCCGAACGCTTCGTCGCACGGTTGGCGGGCAGCTATTCCGGGGTGATGGGGCTGCCCTTGCACGAGACCGCCGAACTGCTGCGCGGCTTCGGGATCAACGCGCGCACGCCGCGCGCCGGCGGCCGGGCATGAGCGAGGAGATCCTGGTCAACGTGACCCCGCGCGAGACGCGCGTGGCCGTGGTCGAGAACGGCATGCTGCAGGAGCTGCACATCGAACGCGGCTGGCGGCGCGGCGTGGTCGGCAACATCTACAAGGGCAAGGTGCAGCGGGTGATGCCCGGCATGCAGGCGGCCTTCGTCGACATCGGGCTGGAGCGCGCCGCGTTCCTGCATGCCAACGACGTGATGCGCTCGTTGCGCCCGCCCGAGCTGGTCGGCGACGAGCCGCCGCAGCCCGCGGCCACGCCGCCGATCAGCGAGCTGCTGCGCGACGGCCAGGACATCGTGGTCCAGGTGGTCAAGGATCCGATCGGCACCAAGGGCGCGCGGCTGACGATGCAGATCAGCATCCCGTCGCGCTACCTGGTGCTGTTGCCGCAGTCGACCGTGGTCGGCGTGTCCGCGCGGATCGAGGACGAAGCCGAACGTGCGCGCCTCAAGTCGCTGGTGACCGGGTTCTCGGCGGGCAACCAGCACGGCTACATCGTGCGCACCAACGCCGAGGGCCAGCCTTCTGAAGCGCTGGCCGAGGACATCGCCTACCTGGCACGCGCCTGGCTGCTGGTCGAAGGGCAGGTGGCCAGCGCGCGCGTCGGCACCTGCGTCTACGAGGACCTGACCCTGCCGATGCGCGCGGTGCGCGACCTGATGCGCCGCGACGTGGAAAAGGTGAAGGTGGATTCGCGCGAGACCTGCGATCGCCTGCAGGTGTTCGCCGCGCAGTACATGCCCGGGCTCGCCGAGCGGATCGAGCACTACAGCGGCGCGCGCCCGGTGTTCGACCTGTACGGCGTCGAGGACGAGATCGGCCGCGCGCTGGAGAAGCAGGTGCCGCTGAAGTCCGGCGGCTACCTGGTCATCGACCAGACCGAGGCGATGACCACGGTCGACGTGAACACCGGCTCGTTCCTCGGCCAGCGCAACCTCGAGGAGACGGTGTACCGCACGAATCTGGAAGCCGCGCAGGCGGTCGCGCGCCAGCTCAGGCTGCGCAACCTGGGCGGCATCATCATCATCGACTTCATCGACATGGTCGATGCCGAGCATCGCCGCCAGGTGCTGCGCACGCTGGAGAAATCGCTGCTGCGCGACCACGCCAAGACCACGGTCTACGACTTCTCGCCGCTGGGCCTGGTGGAGATGACGCGCAAGCGCACGGTGGAAAGCCTGGAGCGCCAGTTGAGCGAGACCTGCCACGAGTGCGGCGGGCGCGGCATGCTCAAGACCGACGAGACCGTGACCTACGAGATCTTCCGCGAGATCGTGCGCGCGGTGCGCCAGTTCGATGCCGAGCGCCTGCTGGTGATCGCCTCGCCGAAAGTCGTCACCCGGATCACCGAAGAGGAGTCGGCGGCGGTCGCCGAACTCGAGGAGTTCCTGGGCAAGTCGATCCGCTTCCAGGCCGACGAGCAGTATTTCCAGGAACAGTTCGATGTGGTGCTGCTCTAGCCACGCCGGGCGCGCGGCGTGGGCCTGATGCCGCCGACGCCGCTGCGCCGTGGCCTGCGCGTCGCAAGGCGCGGCGCCTGGTATGTACTGGCCATCGGCCTGGTGCTGATGGCGCTGGGCGCCGGCATCACCAGCCAGCTGCTGCCGCTGGCCGAGCGCCACCCCGACCACATCGCCGCCTGGCTTGGCGAGCGCGCCGGGCGCACGGTCGCGTTCGACCACGTGGAGACCGAGTGGACCCGGCGCGGCCCGCTGCTGCGACTGGACGGCCTGCGCATCGGCGACGGCCCGCACGCGATCCCGATCGGCGCGGCGGAAGTCCTTGTCTCCCAATACGCCGGCCTGTTGCCCGGGCGCTCGTTCACCGAGCTGCGGCTGCGCGGGCTGGAGCTCACGCTGGAGCGCGACGATGACGGGCGCTGGCAGGTCCGCGGCCTGCCGGGCCAGGCGCAGTCGGGTGGCGATCCCTTCGCTGCACTCGAAGGCCTCGGCGAGCTGCAGGTCATCGATGGCCGCCTGGCGGTGCTGGCCCCCGCGCTCGGCATCGATGCGGCCCTGAGCGAGGTCGACCTGCGCCTGCGCGTGGACGGTGAGCGCGTGCGCGTCGCGGCGCGCGCCTGGATGCGCAAGGGCGTCTCGCCGCTGGACATTTCGGCCGATCTCGATCGCAGCCGTGGCGATGGCCGCGCCTGGCTGGCGCTGCGCGATGCCGACCTGGCGGCCTGGTCGGGGCTGCGCGCGGTGGGCGTGGGGACGGCGGCGGGAACCGGCAGGATCCAGGCATGGGCGGACCTGCGCGGCAACCGTGTCACCGACCTCCGGGTCTCCGGAAAACTGGATGGTGTGCGCCTGCGCGGCAACGCAGTGGCGGGCTCCGCCGCGCCATCGCTTGATTTCGGTCGCGTCGAGATCGACGCCCGCTGGCTCGCGCTCGCGGGCGGCTGGCGCGTCGACGCGCCGCGGCTGCGGGTCGGGGCCGGCGCGGATGCGCAGGTGCTCGACGGCCTGCTGGTCGCCGACGGTGCGCGTCGCGCGCTGGTCGCCGAGCGCATCGATGCCGGACCGCTGCTGGCGCTGGCCGCGCTCGCAGGCGCCATGCCGCCCGCACTCTCCGACTGGCTTCTCGACACGCGTCCGGGTGGCGTGCTGCGTGATGTGGAGGTCGCGGGCGATGCCAGCGGCCGCTTCCGTGCGCGCGCGCAGGTGGAGGACCTGCGGTTCGACGCGGTCGGCGATGCCCCTGGCGTGTCCGGACTCTCCGGCACCCTGGTCGGCGACGCCGACGGCGTGACGTTCGCGTTCGACCGCAAGGCCGTCATGCGCTTCGACTGGCCGCGCGGCTTCGGCCCGCCGGCGCACGCGGTGCGCCTCGCGGGCAGGGTGACGGCCTGGCGCGACGGCGCGGGCTGGCACGTCGATACGCCGGCGCTGCGCGTCAGCGGCGAAGGCTACGGCGCCGATGTGCGCGGTGGCCTGGTCTTCCAGGGCGACGGCACGCGCCCGCGCGTGGACCTGGCGGCGGCCATCGACGATGCCCACATCCCGGTGGCCAAGCGCTTCTGGGTCCGCCACCGCATGCCGCGGGCGGCGGTGGACTGGCTGGACACGGCCCTGGTCGGCGGCCACGTGCGCGGCGGGCGTGCCGTGCTGTCCGGCGACCTCGACGACTGGCCGTTCAGCGCCGCGGGCAAGACCGCCGGTCCTGGGCTGTTCCACGCGCGCGCGGGACTCGACGACGTGGTGCTGCGCTTCGATCCCGACTGGCCGGCCGCGAACGGCCTCGACGGCGTGGTCGACTTCATCGCCGATGGATTTTCGGTGTCGGGACGTGCGCAGCTGGCCGGAGTGCCGCTGCCGACACTGTCCGGCCGCATCGCCCATTTCGGCGATGCGCCGCTGCTGGTGCGCGCCGACATCGCCGGCGATGCTGCGCCGGTCCTCGCGCTGCTGCGCGCCAGCCCGCTGCGCGAGGGCCGCGAAGCGCTGCTGCAGGGACTGTCCGCCGCGGGCCCGATGCGCGCGGCGTTCGCCCTGGACCTGCCGCTGCACCAGCACCCGATACGGCCGGCGGTTTCCGGGCGCGTGCTGCTGGAAGGCGCGACGCTGGGCGAAAAACGCTGGGACGTCGCGTTCGACGATGTCCGCGGCGAGGCACGCTACGACCAGAACGGTTTCGTTGCCAATGCGCTTCGCGTGCGCCGCGAAGGCCTGGCCGGCACGCTGGCCCTGCGTGCCGGCACCGGGCATGTCGCCGATCGCGGCAACGCCTTCGAGGCCGAGCTCGGCGCCAGCCTGGCCGCGTCCGAACTCGCCGCCCGTGCGCCGCAGCTGGCCTGGCTCGGCGATCGCCTGCGCGGGCGATCGCAGTGGACACTCGCAGTGGCGATCCCGGTGGATGCCGGCAGCGACGGAGGCGGCGGACGGCTGCAGCTGCGATCGGACCTGGTGGGCACGCAGCTGATGCTGCCGGCGCCGCTCGACAAGCCGGCGGCCACGCCGTTGGCGGCACGCATCGATGTCGACCTGCCGCTAGGCGAGGGCGACGTGGACGTGGCCCTGGGCAACCGGGTCGCCTTGCGCGCGCGCAGCCGCGGCAACCAGACCGGGGTGCGCGCGGTGCTGGGCCGCGGGCGCATTGACGGCGAGCCCCCGGCGTCGGGCCTGGTCGTCACCGGGAGCACGCCGGTGCTGGACGCGCTCGACTGGGCGAGCCTGGCGGGTGGTGGCGACGCGGACGCCGACGCTGGCGAAGGGCTCGCACTGCGCCGGATCGACGTGTTGGCCGGTCGCCTGCAGCTGCTGGGCAGCGGCTTCACGCAGACGCGCGTGCTGGCCGAGCCGGTGGCGGCGGGAACCTCGGTGCGCTTCGACGGGCCGGCGCTGGCCGGTGGCCTGTTGCTGCCGCGACGTTCCGGCGCCGCGCTGACCGCGCACCTGCAGCGGCTGCATTTTCCCGCACCCGGTGCGCGCGCGGGCGGTGGCACGCCGAGCGCCGACGGGGAGGGCGAGGCCGCGGCCGCCGATGACATCGACCCGGCGCGCATCCCGCCGCTGGACATCACCGTCGACGACCTGCGGTTCGGCGCTGCCGCGCTGGGCACGGCCCGGCTGCGCACGCGCCAGACGGCGGATGGGCTGCTGGTGCAGGAGTTCCATGCGGTGCGGGGCAGGCAGCGTGTCGAGGTCGAAGGCGATTGGCTGGGGCGCGGCCAGGCCGCGCGCACGCGCGTGAAGGTGTCGCTGGCAAGTCGCGACTTCGGCGCACTGCTGTCCGGCTTCGGCCTGGGCCAGCGCCTCGACGGTGGCGAAGGCGAAGCGGACTTCGACGCGACCTGGCCGGGCGGCCCGGCCGGTTTCCGGCTCGACGCCCTCGAGGGCAGCCTGGCGTTGACGGTGAAGGATGGCCGCCTGGTGGAAGTCGAGCCCGGCGCCGGCCGGGTCCTCGGCCTGCTCAGCATCACCGAACTGCCGAGGCGCCTCACCCTGGACTTCCGCGACTTCTTCGCCAAGGGCTTCGCGTTCAACCGCATCGGCGGCACGGTCGCGTTCGGCGCCGGGCAGGCGCGCAGCGACGACATGCTGATCGATGGCGCCGCGGCCGAAATCAGCATCCGCGGCACGGCCGACCTGCGCGCGCAGACCTACGACCAGGTGATCGAGGTGGTGCCGCGCACCGGCGGGCTGCTCACCGCGGTCGGTGCGCTCACCGCCGGGCCGGTCGGTGCCGCCGTGGGGGCCGTGGCCAACGCGGTGTTCGAGCGGCCGCTGGGCCGCGTGGGCGCCAAGGTCTACCACGTCACCGGGCCGTGGAAGGATCCGAAGGTCGAGGTGCAGGTTCGCGAGCCGCCGCCAGCGGAGCGCGCGGGTCCGGTGGTGCCCGCGTCGGGTTGATTCGCTGCCGTACGCCCGCATCTCCCCTGCAACGCCTTCCCGGACTCCAGCTGATGACCCAAGCCCTTGCCCTTGCCGAAGCCCGCCTGCTGCTGCCCGCGGGCCTCGACGGCGGGGGCCTCGAACGCGCGTTCGGCCAGCTGCTGGGGCCGGGCATCGATTTCGGCGACCTGTATTTCCAGCACGCGCGCCGCGAGAGCTGGACGGTCGAGGACGGCATCGTCAAGGACGGCTCGCATTCGATCGAGCAGGGCGTGGGCGTGCGCGCGATCAGCGGCGAGAAGACCGGGTTCGCCTATTCCGATGACATCAACGGTGCGGCGCTGCTTGCGGCGGCGCAGTCGGCGCGCGCCATCGCGCGCAGCGGACACGAACACGCGGCCAGGACACTGGTACCGGCGGGCGCACGCTCGCTGTACGCGCCCACCGACCCGATCGATGCCATGGGCAACGACGCCAAGGTCGAGGCGCTGCGGCGGGTCGACCGCCTGCTGCGCGCCGCCGACCCGCGCGTGAAGCAGGTGATGGTGAGCCTGTCGGGCGGCGTAGACACGATCCTCGTGGCGCGTTCGGACGGCGTGGTCGCCGGCGACGTGCGTCCGCTGGTGCGGCTCAACGTGCAGGTGATCGTGGAGCAGGGCGGCCGCCGCGAGAGCGGCTACGCCGGCTACGGTGGCCGCTACTCCTACGAGGAACTGCTCGGCGATGGCCGACCGGAGCAGTTCGCGCGCGAGGCGCTGCGCCAGGCGCTGGTCAACCTCGACGCCATCGACGCGCCGGCCGGCATCATGCCGGTCGTGCTCGGCCCCGGCTGGCCCGGCGTGCTGCTGCACGAGGCCGTCGGCCATGGCCTGGAGGGCGACTTCAACCGCAAGGGCACCAGCACCTATGCCGGGCGCATGGGCCAGCGCGTCGCCGCGCCGGGCGTGACCATCGTCGACGACGGCACGCTGGACAATCGCCGCGGCTCGCTCAACGTCGACGACGAAGGCACGCCGACGCAGTGCACCACGCTGATCGAGGACGGCGTGCTCACCGGCTACATGCAGGACACGCTCAACGCGCGCCTGATGGGCGTGGCGCCCACCGGCAACGGCCGCCGCGAGTCGTTCGCGCACCTGGTGATGCCGCGCATGACCAACACCTACATGCGCGCCGGCCAGGACGACCCGGCGGACATGATCCGTTCGGTGAAGAAGGGCCTGTACGCGGTCAACTTCGGCGGCGGCCAGGTCGACATCACCAGCGGCAAGTACGTGTTCTCGGCCACCGAGGCCTACCTGATCGAGGACGGCAAGGTCACCGCGCCGGTGAAGGGCGCCACGCTGATCGGCAATGGCCCGGAAACGATGCAGAAGGTGCGCATGGTCGGGCATGACATGGCGCTGGACGACGGCGTGGGCGTCTGCGGCAAGGACGGCCAGAGCGTGCCGGTGGGCGTGGGCCAGCCGTCGCTGCTCGTGGACGGCATCACCGTCGGCGGCACGCGCGCCTGATGCCGGCGCGCGGTCCCGGCGATCCCCCGTCAGGGCGTGCTGTCGTCGCCTTCCCGGTCGCCGTCGTCGTCGCCTTCACCGAAGTGGTCGTCCTGGCTATCGGCCGGCTGCAGCAGCGCGCGCACTTCGCGGAACAGCTCGCGGAACGCGCGCGGTGGCTTGTTCGCCTTGCGTTCGGCCAGCGCGTTGCGCACCAGCTGCCGCAGGCGCTGGCGGTCGGCGCCGGGGAATTCTTCCAGCAGCGCGGCCAGCGCGGCGTCGCCGTCGTCGCCGAGCAGGCGCTCGCGCCAGTCTTCGGCACGGTGCAGGCGCGCGGCATCGATGCGCGCGGCTTCACCGTCCACTTCAAGCGCGTCGCGGATCGCGTCCAGTGCCTCGTCGTCCTCGCGGCGCAGCTGCTTGGCCAGGAATGCGATCTCGCGCTTGCGCGCGATGTGCGAGGTGATGCGCCGCGCGCGTTCAATGAACTCCGGCAGGTCGTCGCCCAGCGGCAGCTTGTCCAGGCGGCCCGGGTCCAGCGCCACCAGCTGCTGCGCGAGCGCCAGCACGTCGAGCGCCTCGCGGCGCTGCGCGCTGCGGCTCGCGCCCAGGAATTCGCCGGTGTCTTCGTTCTTTCCGCGCATGTGCCGCACCCCGTATAGACCATGAAGGATAATCCATTGCAGACCCAGCCGACCGTAGTCACGCCCGCCACGGACGACAGCCGCGAGCGCCTGGCGCAGCTCCAGGGCATCACCGCGGAGCTCCTGGACCGCGCGCGCGCCGCCGGCGCCAGCCAGGCCGAGGTGTCGTGTTCCGAGGAGCGCGGCCTGAACGTCAACGTGCGCATGGGCGCTGTCGAAACCGTCGAATCAACGCATGACCGCGGCATCGGCGTGACCGTGTACTTCGGCCAGCGCAAGGGCAGCGCGAGCACCGCCGACCTGCGGCCGGAGAGCCTGGAAGCGACCGTGGCGCAGGCCTGCGCTATCGCGCGCCATACCGAGGATGACGACGCGGCCGGCCTCGCCGACGCGGCGTTGATGGCGCGCGAGGTGCGCGAATTCGACACCTGGCACCCCTGGGCGCTGGACGCCGACCACGCGATCGACCTGGCGCTGGCCTGCGAGCAGGCCGGCCGTGACGCCGATCCGCGCATCGCCAACTCCGACGGTGCGTCGGTCGGCAGCGGCACGTCGCTCAGCGTCTATGCCAACAGCCACGGCTTCGTCGGCGCCGAGCGCGACAGCCACCACAGCATCGGCTGCGCGCTGATCGCCGGCGAAGGCGATGCCATGCAGCGCGACGGCTGGTACAGCGTGGCGCTCGCCGCCGACGATCTGCAGTCGCCGGCCGCGATCGGCCGCTTGGCGGCGCAGCGCGCCGCCGCGCGCCTGGGTCCGAAGCCGCTGGCCACCGGCCGCTATCCGGTGCTGTTCGCCTCCGAGGTCGCGCGTTCGCTGGTTGGACACCTGCTGGGTGCGGTCTCCGGCGGCGCGCTGTACCGCGGTGCGAGCTTCCTGGTGGACAGCGTCGGCGAGCAGCTCTTCCCCGACTGGTTCGCGATCGACGAGCGGCCGTTCCTGCAGCGCGGGCTGCGCTCGTCGGCCTACGACAGCGAAGGCGTGGCCACCCGCGAATCGTCGCTGGTCGCCGGCGGCGTGCTGCAGCGCTACGTGTTGGGCAGCTACTCGGCGCGCAAGCTTGGGCTGCAGACCACCGGCAACGCCGGCGGCGTGCACAACCTCGAGGTGGCCGCCAATGCCGGCGACCTCGACGACATGCTGCGCGGCATGGGCCGCGGCCTGCTGGTCACCGAATTGATGGGGCAGGGCGTGAACATCGTTACCGGCGACTATTCGCGCGGCGCCGCGGGGTTCTGGATCGAGGACGGCGCGATCGCCTTCCCGGTGGACGGCATCACCATCGCCGGCAAGCTGCGCGAGATGTTCGCCGGCATCGAAGCGGTGGGGCGCGACGTCGACACCCGCTCGCACATCCGCACGGGTTCGATCCTCATCGGCGGCATGACCGTCGCGGGTGAATGAGCCGCTAGCGCGCGCCTGACGCCACGGCGGCACCGGGTGCCATCGGTTGGGTTGCGCTCCATCGCGGCATCCCCATGCTATGGGGATGCCGGATGCACCGGCCAGGAGACCGCGATGCAACAGACCACCCATCTCGCCAGCACCCCCGCCACCGGCAGCGAGCGCCAGTGGGCGGCGCTGGCGCACATTGCCGCCCTGGTCCTTGCGCTGTGCACCAGCTGGATCGCCGGCGTGGCCGGCATGCTGGGCGCGGGCGCCGTCTACCTGCTCAAGCGCGGCGATTCGTCGTTCGTCGCCACCCACGCCCGCGAGGCGCTGAACTTCAACCTCAGCATGTTCATCTATGCCTGCATCGCGTTCGCGATCGGCGTGGTGCTGGTCGGGGCCACGGTGCTTACGCTCGGCATCGGCATCATCCTCACCGCGCCTGCCGGCCTGGTGCTGATGGTCGCGATGGCCGCGATCGCGCTGATGTGGCTGGTGTGCAGCATCATCGCCGCGGTGAAGGCGTGGAACGGCGAGGCCTATCGCTACCCGCTGACGATGCGCCTGTTCTGATCCGCGCGCGTCAGTGCCTGCGCTTGATCGCGAACTCGGCGAGCGTGGCGAGGATCGCCGCGCGCGGGCCGAAGGGCGCCAGCGCGTAGCGGATCGCGGCCGCCAGCGTGGCGAGGCGCTCGCGTGACGCATCGAGGCCGACCAGCGCCGGGAACGTGACCTTGTCCTGTGCCGCGTCCTTGCCGGCGGTCTTGCCGAGGGTGGCGCTGTCGCCTTCGACATCGAGCAGGTCGTCGCGCACCTGGAACGCCAGGCCGAGCGCGTCGGCGTAGGCATCCAGGCGCATGCGCGCGTCGGCATCGGCGCCGGCGACGATCGCCCCCATGCGCACGGCGGCGCGGATCAGCGCGCCTGTCTTGAGCGCATGCAGGTGCTCCAGCGCGGCCAGCGTGGCCGATGTGTCGCCGGTGGCTTGGAGGTCGAGCGCCTGCCCGCCGCACATGCCGGCGCCGCCGGCGGCCACGGCGAGCTCGCGCAGCATTGCCACGCGCGCGGCGTCGCCCACGGCGGCATCCGCCAGTACCGCGAACGCCAGCGCCTGCAGCGCGTCGCCGGCGAGGATCGCGGTGGCCTCGTCGAAGGCGACGTGCACGGTGGGCTGGCCACGCCGCAGGGCGTCGTCGTCCATCGCCGGCAGGTCGTCATGCACCAGCGAATAGGCGTGCATCAGCTCGATCGCCGCGGCCGCGGCATCCAGCGCGTCCTCGCCTGCGCCGAACGCGGTGCCGGTGGCGTAGACCAGCAGCGGTCGCATGCGCTTGCCGCCGAGCAGCACGGCATGGCGCATGGCCGCGTGCAGGCGTGGCTCGGCAGCCGGGTGTTGGTCCAGTGTGCGCTCGAGGACGGCGTCGATGCGCTGGCGCCACGCCTCGAGCCGGGCCGCCCTCGCTTCCGGGTCAGGCATCGTCGAGATCGCGGCCCGGGAAGGGTTCTGCGCGCTCCGGCTGCTGTGGATCGGTAAGCAGGCGCACGCGAAGCTCGGCCTGTTCAAGCGCCTGCTGGCAGCGGCGGTAGAGGCCGACGCCGCGCTCATACGCGGCGAGCGAATCCTCGAGGCTCATCTCGCCGTGTTCCATCTTCTCGACGAGCTGCTCGAGCAGGTCGAGCGAAGCTTCGAAGTCGGCGACGGGCGAGGTGTCGTTGGTGGTGGCGGGCTTGCGTGGCATGGCGCCAGTTTACGCCATGTGCCACCAGCGCAGGCCGGCGCCGCGGGCGCGAAGCCACGTCTCCAGGCGTGCCGAGAGCACGGCGTCACCGGCGGCGAGCAGGGTGCCGTCGGGCGCGGACAGCAGCGGCATGCGCGCGCGTTGCCAGGGCGGCAGCGCACCTGCCTGGAGCAGGTCTTTCAGCGCGTGCGAATGCGTGCGGCCAGGGAGCACGATGCGTTCGCCGCCGCGCCGCGCATGCGCTTTCAGCGGGGTATCGAAACATTCCGCGCCGACGAGCGACAGCGCGCCCCCGCCGGGCAGCGGCAGTGGCGCGCGCCCGTCCCACCCGGCCTCCCAGTCCGCGGGAAGCGGAGGCAGCCGCTGGCCGGCATGCAGGCGGCCGCGCCAGGCGTGGACCACGGCGTCCGACCATGCAAAGGCCGCCACGCTGTCGTTGCGCGCGTGCAGCAGGTCGGCCGTGATGTGCGCGACGCCGGTTGCCGGCAGCGGGGGCAGTGCAAGCTCGATGATCCAGGCGCGCAGCACGCGCGCGCGCCGCGCCGCGGGCAGCGCCTGCAGGACGGTGATGGACAGGCCCGGGTCGACTGGCGGGGCGGCTGCGGTTTCGCGCTGTGTGCGGTCCGTTTGTCCGGCGTCGCGCGCCGCAGCCAGGGCCGCGTGGTCACCCTGGGCCAGAAGGTCGCTCGCTTCGGCGGACAGCGTTGCCGAGCGCGCGAGCGCAGCATCGGCCTCCGGCCAGCGTGCGCGCAGCAGCGGCATGACCTGGTGGCGCAGGTAGTTGCGGTCGTGGGCCGGGTCCGCGTTTGCCGGATCCTCAAGCCACGCCAGGCCGTGGCGCATGGCCCAGGCATGCAGCGTGGCGCGCGGCAGCGCCAGCAGCGGGCGCCACAGCCAGCCGGCCGCGAAGCCGCGCCAGGCACGCATCGACGCGAGGCCGTCGGGGCCGGACGCGCGCAGCGCGCGCAGCAGGAACGTCTCGGCCTGGTCGTCGCGATGGTGCGCCAGCGCGAGCACCTCGCCGTGGCCCAGCGCGTCGGCGAAAGCGGCGTGCCGCGCCGCGCGCGCCGCAGCCTCCAGCCCGCGCCCGGCGTCACGTGCCACGTCGACCCGCGCCACCTGCAGCGGCACGTCGAGCGCGGTGCAGGCGCGCGCGCAGTGGACGGCCCAGGCGTCGGCATCGGCGTGCAGCCCGTGGTGGACGTGGACCGCGCGCAGGCCGCGCGCGCGGATCGAGGCGTCCGCGGCCAGCAGGTGCAGCAGCACCGTGGAATCCAGCCCGCCGCTCAGGGCCACCAGCACCGCGCCGGTGGCCACCGGGCAATCGGGCAAGGCGATGCGGTCGGAGGGCGGAGGCGAGGCCATCCCGCGATGTTGCCATGTGCCCGCGATGCAGTGATCCGCCAGCGCCCGCACGCCCGGGAGCGCACTCGGCCTACAGTGGTCCGCCACGTCCGCGGAAGACCCCGATGAGCCAGCTGTTCCAGCCACTGCGCCAGCGCGACATCGTCCTGCGCAACCGCATCGCCGTCTCGCCGATGTGCATGTACTCATCGGTCGACGGCCTGCCGGGCGACTGGCACCTGGTGCACCTCGGCAGCCGCGCCGCGGGTGGCGCCGGCGTGGTGATGACCGAGGCGGCCGCGGTCTGCCCCGAGGGACGCATCTCGCCGCAGGATGCCGGCATGTGGAACGAAGCCCAGGCCGCGGCCTGGGCGCCGATCGCGCGGTTCATTGCCGCACAGGGCGCGGTGCCGGCGATGCAGCTGGCGCATGCCGGGCGCAAGGCCAGCACGCACGCGCCGTGGCGTGGCGATGGCGCGGTGCCGGTCGCCGACGGCGGCTGGACCGTCGTGGCGCCGTCGGCCGCGGCCTATGCCGACCACTACCCGCAGCCGCAGGAGCTCGATGCGGAGGGAATCGCGCGCGTGGTCGCTGGTTTCCGCGCGGCAGCGGCGCGTGCGCTGGAAGCCGACTTCAAGCTCGTCGAGATCCACGCCGCGCACGGCTACCTGCTGCATCAGTTCCTGTCGCCGCTCGCCAACCGGCGCGGCGATGCCTGGGGCGGCGGCTTCGAGGGCCGCACGCGGATCGTCCGCGACGTGGTGTCTGCGGTGCGCGAGGTCTGGCCGGAACGCCTGCCGCTGTGGATGCGGATCTCGGCCACCGACTGGGTCGATGGCGGCTGGGACGTCGAGCAGAGCGTGGAGCTGGCGCGCAGCGTCAAGGCGCTGGGCGTGGACCTGATCGACGCGTCCAGCGGCGGACTGGACCGGCGCCAGCAGATCGAACCCCGACCCGGCTACCAGGTGCCGTTCGCGGCGCGCATCCGCCGCGAGGCGGATATCGCCACCGGCGCCGTCGGCCTGGTGACCGAAGCGGCGCAGGCCGAGCGGATCGTGGCCTCGGGCGACGCCGACGTGGTGCTGTTGGCGCGCGAATCACTGCGCGATCCGTACTTCCCGATGCGCGCCGCGAGGGTCCTGGGCGTCACGCCCGTGGTGCCGGTGCAGTACCAGCGCGCCTGGGGCGGCTAGGCGGCCCAGGCGCGCGTGCCAACCGATCAGGCGGCTTCGTAGGCGCCGTAGCTGCGCAGGCGCTTGTAGCGCCTGTCCAGCAGCTGATCGCTGGACATGCCCTCGAAGGCGTCGAGCTCGTTGAGCAGCACGGCCTTCAGGCGCTTGGCCATCTGCTTCGGATTGCGGTGCGCGCCGCCGATCGGCTCGCGCACCAGCTTGTCCACCAGGCCAAGGCCCAGCAGGCGCTTGGCGGTGAGGCCCAGCTGTTCGGCGGCGTCGCGCGCCTTCCCGGCGTCCTTCCACAGGATCGAGGCGCAGCCCTCGGGCGAGATCACCGAGTAGGTGCTGTATTCCAGCATCAGCGTGCGGTCGCCCACGCCGACCGCGAGCGCGCCGCCGGAGCCGCCTTCGCCGATCACCGTGCACAGGATGGGCGTGCGGAGCTCGGCCATTTCCATCAGGTTGCGGGCGATCGCCTCGGACTGGCCGCGCTCTTCGGCGCCGATGCCGGGGTAGGCGCCGGGCGTGTCGATGAAGGTCAGCAGCGGCAGCTTGAAGCGCTCCGCCATCTTCATCAGGCGCAGCGCCTTGCGGTAGCCCTCGGGGCGCGGCATGCCGAAGTTGCGGCGCACCTTGGCCTTGGTGTCGCGGCCTTTCTGGTGGCCGATGATCATCACCGAGCGGCCATTGATGCGGCCCAGCCCACCGACGATCGCAGGATCGTCGGCGTACGCGCGGTCACCGGCCAGCTCCTGGAACTCGTCGCAAACGAAGCGGATGTAGTCGTTGGTGTACGGCCGCGCAGGGTGGCGCGCGAGCTGCGACACCTGCCACGGCGACAGGTCGCGAAAGATCTGCGCGGTGCGCAGGCGCAGCTTGTCCTGCAGCGTGCGCAGTTCGGCGTCGACGTTGACCGCCGAGCCGGACCCGGCGCGGCGAAGGTCCTGGATCCTCGCCTCGAGGTCGGCGATGGGTTGTTCGAAGTCGAGGTAGTTCGGGTTCATCGACGGTCTTGGCGCGGGAAAGCGGCCAGTCTAGCCGACGGCGCCCGCGAAGGCCGTACCCGGGCGTGCGGTCGGTAGTGCGTCGCCTACTGCGACCAGGGCCGCGGGCCCACCGCCACGCGCACCGCCTTGACGCCCGGCTGCGCGCGCAGCTCGCCGACCATGGCCGGATCCACGCGCACCGACTGCGTGCCGTTGACGTCGAGGCTGCCGGCCGCCCCGCTGACGAGAAGCAGGTCGTAGCGAAGCGGAGTGGGGCCGGGACGGTGGCGCGCCAGCAATGTCTCGACGCGTTCCAGCACGCCGGCCACGCGCAGGTCGAGGCGCAGCGACATGCGTTGCGCGGCCTGCTCGCAGACCTGCTGGAAATCCCAGGCGCGGCGCGCGCGCAGCGAAAACCCGCCGCTGAACTCGTCCTCGCGCAGCCCGCCTTCGACGATCACGATGCGATCGCGGGTGAGCAGCGCAGCGTTCTCGAACCAGGCCTCGGAGAAGAACGCGCATTCCAGGCGCCCGCGCCCGTCCTCGATGTGCACGAACGCCTGCGACTCGCCGCGCTTGCGCATGCCGGCGACCTGGCCGGCAACCACCACCGTGACCTCCTGGCGCCAGCCGCCGCGGCCGCCATCCTTGCCGCCGCCGCGTGACGATGCGCCCGACTCCCACAGCGCATCGAGCTGGCCGAGGTCGCAACCGACGAGGCCCTTCAGCTCTTCGCGGTACGGGTCCAGTGGATGGCCGCTGAGGTAGTGGCCAAGCGTCTCGCGCTCGCCCGCCAGCTTCTGCTGCAGCGGCCATTCCGCGGTCTCGCGCAGCTCGATGCGTGCCGCCGCCTGCGGCTCGGCGAACCCGCCGAACAGCGAGGCCTGCCCGGCCTCGCGTTCGCGTGCCAGCTGTTCGGTGGCCTTCAGTACCTCCGGCAGCTGCAGCGTCAGCGAAGCGCGGTTGAGCCCGAGCGCGTCGAGCGCGCCGGCATTGACCAGCGCCTCCAGCGTGCGCCGGTTGAGGCGCGCGGATTCCACGCGCCGGCAGAAGTCGAGCAGGTCCACGTAGGGGCCGCCCTTGCGGCGCTCCTCCGCGATCGCCTCGCACGCGCCCTGGCCGACGCCCTTCACCGCGCCCAGCCCATAGCGCAGCGTGCCGCCATCCATGGCTTCGAACATGTACCCCGACGCGTTGACGTCCGGCGGCTGCACGTCCAGCCCGAGCTTGCGCGCCTCGTCGAGGAACATCACCACCTTGTCGGTGTTGTCCATGTCCGACGACAGCACCGCGGCCATGAACTCCGCCGGGTGGTGCACCTTCAGCCATGCGGTCTGGTAGGCGACCAGCGCATAGGCGGCCGAGTGCGACTTGTTGAAGCCGTACTCGGCGAACTTCTCCATCAGGTCGAAGATCTGCGTCGCCACCTTCGGGTCGACGCCGTTGCCGGAGGCGCCGGCCTCGAACTTGGCGCGCTCCTTGGCCATCTCCGCGGCGTTCTTCTTGCCCATCGCGCGGCGCAGCAGGTCCGCGCCGCCCAGCGAGTAGCCGGCCAGGACCTGGGCGATCTGCATCACCTGTTCCTGGTAGACGATCACCCCGTAGGTCGGCTTGAGCACCGTTTCCAGCGACGGATGGGGATAGGTGACCACGGCATTGCCGTGCTTGCGGTCGACCCAGTCCTTGTCCATGCCCGAACCGAGCGGGCCGGGGCGGAACAGCGCCGCGAGTGCGATGATGTCCTCGAACACGTCGGGCTTGGCGCGCTTGAGCAGCTCGCGCATGCCGCGCGATTCGAACTGGAACACCGCCACCGTGTCGCCGCGCGCGAACAGCTGGTAGGTGGCCTTGTCGTCGAGCGGCAGCTTGGTGATGTCGAGCGGCGCGGCCGACGCATCCGCCCCGGTGCGTGCGCGCTCGTTGATCGCCTTCACCGCCCAGTCGATGATCGTCAGCGTGCGCAGGCCGAGGAAGTCGAACTTCACCAGGCCGACGCTTTCCACGTCGTCCTTGTCGAACTGCGTGACCGGGTTGCGGCCGCGGCCTTCGCCATCGTGTTCGGCGTACAGCGGGCAGAAGTCGGACAGCGGCGACGGCGCGATCACCACGCCGCCGGCGTGCTTGCCGGCGTTGCGCGTCAGGTCCTCGAGCTGCAGCGCGAGGTCGATCAGGTCGCGGACGTCGTCCTCGTCGCCGTAGCGGGCGATGAGTTCGTCGGAGCGCCAGGCATCGTCCTTGCGCCCCTTCTCGGTGCGCCCGAGCGCGTCGGCCAGCGACACGCCGAGCGTCATCGGCACCAGCTTGGCCACGCTGTCCACGAAGCCGTACGGGAAGCCGAGCACGCGGCCGGTATCGCGCACCACCGCCTTCGCGGCCATGGTGCCGTAGGTGATGATCTGGCTGACACGGTCGCGGCCGTACTTGGCGGCGACGTAGTCGATCACCTCGTCGCGCCGGTCCATGCAGAAGTCGATGTCGAAGTCCGGCATCGACACGCGTTCGGGGTTGAGGAAGCGCTCGAACAGCAGGTCGTAGGGCAGCGGGTCGAGGTCGGTGATGCCCAGCGCCCAGGCGACCAGCGAGCCCGCGCCGGAGCCGCGGCCGGGCCCGACCGGGATGCCGTGGTCCTTGGCCCAGTTGATGAAGTCCGCGACGATCAGGAAGTAGCCGGGGAAGCCCATCGAGACGATCACGCCGAGCTCGGTGTCCAGGCGCGCGTCGTAGCTGGCGCGGTCGTGGCCGGGCGCCAGCGGGGCGACGGCCAGGCGCCTGTCGAGCCCGTCGCGCGCCTCGCTGCGGATCCACGAATCCAGGGTGTGGTCGCTCGGCACCGGGAATGCCGGCAGGTAGTACGTGCCCAGGCGCAGCTCGAGATTGCAGCGCTGCGCCAGTGCCACGGCGTTGTCGATCGCGTCCGGCGCGTCGGTGAACAGCGCCACCATCTCGTCGGCGGACTTCAGGTACTGCTGCGCGGTGTGGTCGTGCGGGCGGCGCGGATCGTCGAGCGCGCGCCCGGAGGCGATGCACACGCGCGCCTCGTGGGCGTCGAAGCCGTCGCCATCGAGGAAGCGCACTTCGTTTCCGGCCACCAGCGGCACGTCGCAGGGTCCGGCGGCGTGCAGGGCGAAATCATTGAACGCGGCCTCGTCGGCAAAGCCGCAGCGCGCGAGCTGCAGGTGCAGGCCGTCATCCAGCACGCCGCGCCAGTCGCGCAGCCAGGCTTCGGCCAGGTCGTGCTTGCCGGCGGCAACCAGATGCCCGGCCGGGGAATGCCGGCCGGCGAGCGCGAACAGGCCACGGTGGTCCTCGCGCAGCCACTCCGGGCGCACCACCACGCCATCGTGGCGTTGGCCTTCCATCCACGCCCGCGTCAGCAGCCGCGAAAGGGCCAGGTAGCCGTCATGGTCGCGGCAGAGCAGGGTAAGTGTGGCCGGGTTGTCGCTGCCGTCGGCGATGCTGATGTCGGCGCCGGCGATCGGCTTGATGCCGGCGCCTTCGGCCGACTTGAAGAACTTGACCAGCGAGAACAGGTTGTTGCGGTCGGTGACCGCGACCGACGGCTGGCCCATGGCCACGCAGCGCTTGACGAGGTCCGGGATGCGGATCGTCGAGTCGGCGAGTGAATACTCGCTGTGCAGGTTGAGGTGGACGAAACGAGGGGACATCGCAGGACCGGCGTGGCAACACGCAGGTTAGGTGCCCGCTCCCGCGCGGACAAGGCTTGACAGCCCGATCCGCGCGGATCGCCCTCAGTGGACCTGGAACCGCGGGGCGCCGGTTTCCTCCAGGTAGGTCTGCCGACCGCGTTCCAGGATGTGCGCCAGCAAGCGCAACTCGGCCTGGCGCGCCTCCAGCCATTCGTCGCGGCCAAACGCCAACTCGTGCGGGCGTTCACCGCGCAGGATCGCCTCTTCGATCCTCAGGCGGCGGAAATCCAGATAGGCATCGAGTTCATCGATCAGCCGCGGCATGGCCAGGTCGACCAGCAGGGCGTAGTCCAGGCCACCGACCACCGGTACGGCGTCGGGCAACAGGCGTTCGCTGCCGGTGGCGTAGTCCGCGATCAGCTGGATGCGCTCCCTGAGTTCGGGATCGAGCTGCCACGCCGGTTCGCTTGCCAGCATGCGCAAGGCCCGCAGGCAGCGCGCGCGCTGTCGGATACCCGCCAGTCTGGTGCGGTCCGCGTGCTGGTCCAGCAGCTGGCGTGCCGCACTGGCGATTCCGTCCAGTTGCGGCACCTGCTCAGGGCCTGCCAGCGCACTGGCGACCCGCTGGAACCGTTCGATGCTTCGCTGGTCGGGGACGCGGCCGGCGATGTGGTTGCGGCGCGCGCGACCGGACGGATCGGCTGCGGGCAACGGGAGTGAGTCGAGATGGACGTACATGGCGTTCTCCGGATTGGAGCCGCCGTCGGGCGGGAATCCAAGTGTCCACCTCTGTCGACCGGGAAGCTTGACGGAAATGGACGGAGACCATGATGGAAGCGCGAGGGAATGCGGTGTGCCGGTTCAGTCCGCTTCCCACGTTCTTACCGGGGCTCACTGCTGGGCGGGACAGGGCCGGCATTGCCATGGCGGACGACGCACGCATCTACAGGTTCGGCGACGTCGAGGTCGACACCGGCGCCCACCGCGTCATGCGCGGTGGGCGGCCCGTGGCGCTGGAGCCCAAGGCCTATGCGGTGCTCCTGGTACTGCTTGCGCATCCCGGCCATGCGATTCCCCGCGATGAGCTGCTGGACCACGTATGGGGGCATCGCCACGTCACGCCAGGCGTGCTGAACCGCGTGGTCGCGCAGTTGCGCAAGGCCCTCGGCGACGATGCGGAGCATCCGCGCTACATCCAGACCCTGCATGCGGTCGGCTACCGTTTCATGTGCGTTCCCGACGTCCATCCCGCCGCAGCGCTGCCTGCCGCGGAGGAAATTTCCGACGAGACGTCGCTGGTGGAAATTTCATCGGTACACGACGTGGCGGAGGAGCGTGGCGCCGGCCGGTCGCCGTGGCTCCGCGTGGCAGGGGTTGCCATGCTCCTGGTGATCATCGCCACGGCGTGGTGGCGCCTGGCCCCTCCGGAGGCGACGGGGCCGAACACGGCAACGATCGCGCTGCGCCCGTTCTCCATGCTCGGCGGCAGTGCCGAGGATGCGTGGTTTGCCGAGGGCCTCGCGGTGGAAATGCACGATGCGCTGGCCGCGGTGCCGGGCCTCAAGGTGGCGGCGTTGATGGACCCGGCTGATCCGCGCCGCGACGTCGACGTGCGCGAGCTCGGGCGCATGCTCGACGTCCGCGCCGTGCTCGACGCCAGCGTGCGCCGCGATGGCGACCGGGTGCGCATCAATGCGCGGCTGAGCGATACCGGCACCGGCTACGTGCTCTGGAGCCGCAGCTATGAACACGCGATGTCGGAACTGTTCGACACCCAGGGCGCGATCGCGGGCGAAGTGGTCGAGTCCATGCTGGGCGCGGTGCCGGCCCAGCGGGAGTCGCTGCGGCAGCGCCTCGCGCCGACCCGCAGCGTGGCGGCATTCGAAGCCTACCTGCGCGGAATCGAGCTCGCGCGCACCCCGCTCGATCGCGAGCGCAGTGGCCAGGCCGCGGATGCCTTCCGCGCCGCGCTTGCCGCGGACGCGGGGTTTGCCCGCGCGCAGGCGGCGCTGTGCGCCACCGAAACGCGGCGCTTCGAGTACTGGAATGACGCCAAGGCGCACGAGCGTGCGCTGGTGGCCTGCAGGCGCGCGCTGGAGATGGTCCCGGTGCCGCCGGAGGCATCGCTGGCGCTGGGCAACCTGCTGCGCGTGGATGGCGAGTTCGACAAGGCCCAGGCGCATTTCGAGGCCGCCAGCCGTGCGCCCGCGAGCGCGGCGCTTGCACATGTCGGCCTCGGCAAGATCGCGGCAGCGCGCGGCGATGCGGCGCGGTCGCGGCAGCACTTCGACCAGGCGCTGGCGCTGGCGCCGGAAAACGCGCAGGTGCATGCCGAAATCGGCTACCAGGCCTATCGCGACGGGCGCCTGGAGGATGCAAAGCGCGCGTACCGCCGCGCGCTGGAGCTCGACCCCGACAACGCCGGCAACTGGAACACGCTCGGGTTCCTGCACCTGCTGGCGGGCGAGGATGACGATGCTTCCCGCGCCTTCGAGCGCTCGATCGCGATCACGCCCAGCGCCGACGTGCTGGCGAACTTCGCGCTCCTGCGCGGCCAGGCGGGCGACCACGAGGGCGCGGTCGCGCTGTACCGGCGTGCGCTCGAACTCGACCCCGACGACTACATCAACTGGGGCAACCTGGCCGACGGCCTGCGCGCCAGCGGCGCCGCGCGCGCGGAGGTGCGCGCGGCGTACATGCAGGCGGAGCAGCGCGTGCGCCGCTACCTGGGCATCAACAAGGGAGACGGCTATGCGCAGGCCGCGCTGGGCTGGTACTGCGCCAACCTGGGCAAGCGCGAGGAGGCGTTGGAGCTGGTGCGGAACTCGCGCGCCACGACCATTGGCGATCGCGCGGAGATCGCGCTCTACAACGCCGAGAGCCTGGCCATGCTGGGCATGCGCGAGGCCTCCCGCCAGGCGCTGGAACGCGCGCGCGCGGCGGGAATTTCCGAGGCCCGGATCCGCGCGAGCCCGGTCCTGGAGTGAGTGCGCGCGACGATCAGGCGGCTGGCACGCCGAGGTCCGCGAACAGGTCGCGGGCCTCGGCCGCACGCACCGGCGCAAAGCTGCGGCGGTGCTCGGGGCAGGGGCCGTGCGCGCGCAGCGCATGCAGGTGCGCGGGCGTGCCATAGCCCTTGTGCGCGTCGAACCCGTATTGCGGATAGCGCGCATGGAGGGCCTGCAGAGCGCGGTCGCGCGTGACCTTTGCCAGGATCGACGCCGCCATGATGCTGCGGTCACGCGCATCGCCGCCGACCCAGGCCTCTGCCGGGCAGGGCAGCCCCTGCGGCAGCGCGTTGCCGTCGATGCGCGCGCAGCCGGCGGCATGGGCGACGCCTTCCACGGCCTGGCGCATGCCCAGCATCGTCGCCTGGTAGATGTTGAGGCGGTCGATCTCGGCGGCGGCGATGGTCACCACGTGCCAGGCCAGCGCGCGTTCCACGATGCGCGCGTACAGGGTTTCACGCCGCGATGCGCAAAGCTGCTTGGAGTCGTCGAGTCCGTTGACGCGCGGGCGTGCGGGATCGAACACCACCGCAGCCACCACGACCGGGCCGGCCAGCGGGCCGCGCCCGGCTTCGTCCACGCCCGCGACCAGCAGCGTCGCCTCGGCGGCGCAGGAATGATCGCCGCTGCGGGTGATGCCGCCGGCGCGTGGCGGGCGCTGCCTCATGCGGGCGCCGTGCCGCCCGCGGCGACGTGGTGGCCTGCATCCACGAGTTCGGCCACGGCGTTGGCGGCCTCGCGCGAAGCGTCGCGGCGCAGCATCAGGTGCAGTTCGCGGTAGCGCGGCGCGAGTGCCGCGACCGCGTCCGGGTCGGCGAACCAGGCCAGCACCGCATCCGCAAGCTTCTCCGGCGTGCAGTCGTCCTGCATCAGTTCCGGGGCGATGGTGTCGCCGGCCAGCACGTTGGGCAGCGCATAGCGGTCGACCTTCAGCAGGCCCAGGCCCTTGACGATGGCGTGGGTGGTCGGCGAGATCCGGTAGCCGACCACCATCGGCCGCTTGGCCAGCATGGTTTCGAGCGTCGCGGTGCCGGAGGCCAGCAGCACGACGTCCGCGGCGAACATCGCGTCGCGCGCCTGTCCGTCCAGCAGGTGGGCGCCGGGCAGGGCGTGTGCGGGATCCGCGAGCAGGCCGGACAGCGCGGCGCGGCAGGCGGCGTTGGCCGCCGGCACCAGGACCTGCAGGCCGGGAATGCGCTGCCCGACCAGAGCGGAAGCCGCGAGAAAGGCGGGGCCGAGGCGTCCGATCTCGCCGAGCCGCGAGCCGGGCAGCACGGCCAGCACCGGTGCATCTGCGGACAGGCCCAGCCGTGCGCGGGCGGCGGCGCGATCCGGCTCGAGCGGCATGGCGTCGGCCATCGGGTGGCCGACGAAGCGCGCGTCCACGCCGTGGCGGGCGTAGATCGCCGGCTCCATCGGGAACAGGCACAGCACGCGATCGGCGCTGCGCCCGATCTTCGCCGCGCGCCCCTGGCGCCAGGCCCAGACCGAGGGGCTGACGTAATGCACGGTGCGGATGCCACGGCCCTTGAGCTGGCGCTCGAGCCCGAGGTTGAAATCCGGCGCATCGATGCCGATGAACACGTCCGGACGCCAGTCGACAAGGCGCTTGCGCAGTCCGCGCCGCAGCGCCAGCAGCCGCGGCAGGTGCGCCAGCACTTCGCTGAGGCCCATCACCGCCAGCTCGCCGGCGTCGTGCCAGGTGTCCACGCCGGCCGCGCGCATCGCATCGCCACCGACACCGGCGAACACGGCATCCGGAAAGCGCGCCTGAAGGCTCTCGACCAGTCCCGCGCCGAGCAGGTCGCCCGAGGCCTCGCCGGCCACCAGCGCGAAGCGCGGCGCGCGCGCGCTCACCGCAGCAGCGGCCGTTCGCCGGCCTCGATGAAGGCGAGCATGCGCCGCACGTCCTCGCTGTCGGCGGCCATCGCCGCGAGCTTGGCGCGCGCGTCATCGAGGCTGTCGCCGGACATGTACACCGCGCGGTAGGCGCGGCGGATCGCGGCGATGCGTTCGCCGTCGAAACCGCGGCGCTTCAGGCCTTCGGCGTTGATCCCGCGCGGCCGCCCGTAGCCGTCCTGCGCCACCATCAGGTAGGGCGCGACGTCGCCGTTGACGAACGCCCCCATGCCGACGAACGCGTGGTCGCCGACCCGGCAGAACTGGTGCACCCCGGCAAAACCGCTGAGGATCACGTGGTCGCCCACCGAGACGTGGCCGGCGAGCGATGCGTTGTTGGAAAACACGCAATGGCTGCCGACCATGCAGTCGTGCGCCACGTGCGCGTAGGCGAGGAACCAGTTGTCGTCGCCGATGCGCGTGATGCCGCCGCCGCCCGCGGTGCCGCGGCTGATGGTCACGAACTCGCGGATGACGTTGCGGTCGCCGATCTCAAGCTCGACGCGCTCGCCGCGGTATTTCTTGTCCTGCGGCTCGCCACCGATCGCCGCGTGGCCGTGGACATGGTTGTCGCGCCCGATGCGGGTGGGCCCCTGGATGCTGCAGTGGGCGCCGATGCGGCTGCCGTCGCCGATCTCGACGCCGGCGCCGATGAAGGTGAACGGGCCGATGTCGACCCCTTCGCCGATCCGCGCAGCAGGATCGACGACCGCGCTGGCGTGGATCGTCGTGGCGGCCATCTCAGTCCTTGACCTCGGCGCAGAGGATGTCGGCGCTCGCGACCTGTTCGCCGTCGACGCTGGCGAGGCCGCAATAGAGCGTCATGTTGCGGATCTCGCGCTTGATGGTGACTTCGAGGTCGAGGCGGTCGCCCGGTTCGACCATGCGCGAGAAGCGCGCGTTGTCGATCTTGACCAGGTACGACAGGCGGCCCTCGGCGGTGCCGCCCTGCGACAGCTGCGTGAGCACGCCGCCAGCCTGCGCGAGTGCTTCGACCACCAGCACCCCCGGCATCACCGGGCGGTCGGGGAAGTGCCCCTGGAAATAGGCTTCGTTCACCGTGACGTTCTTGTAGGCGAGGACGCGCTTGTGCGCCTCGAACTCGACCACGCGGTCGACCAGCAGGAACGGATAACGGTGCGGCAGCATGGTGCGGATCGCGTTGACGCCGATCGGCAGCTGCACGGCGGGTGGTGTCATGGTGTCTCCTTGTCGAGTCGCTGCACCTGCCGGGCCAGCGCGTCGAGTTGCCTGAAGCGAGCGGCGCTCTTGCGCCAGCTGCGGTTGTCCATCAATGGCGTGCCGGAAGAATACTCGCCCGGCGCGTCGATCGAACTGGTGACCAGCGCCATCGCGGTGATCACCACGCGGTCGCAGACGGTGATGTGGCCGACGATGCCGGCGCCGCCGCCGACCAGGCAGTAGCGGCCGATCACCGCGCTGCCGGCAACTGCCACGCAGCCGGCCATCGCGGTGTGCGCGCCGATGCGGACGTTGTGGCCGACCTGGATCTGGTTGTCGAGGCGCACGTCATCCTCGAGCACGGTGTCTTCGATGGCACCGCGGTCGATGGTTGTGTTGGCGCCGATCTCGCAGTCGTCCCCGACCACAACGCCGCCCTGCTGCGGGACCTTGATCCAGCGGCCGCCGTCCATCGCCAGCCCGAAGCCGTCGGCGCCGAGCACGGCACCCGGGTGGATCAGCACGCGTTCGCCAAGGCGGACGCGGCGTACCAGCGTGACCCGCGCCACGAGGCGGCTGCCCGCGCCGACGACGCAATCCTCGCCGACCACGCAGCCAGGCCCGACGATCGCGCCGGCGCCGACCACCGACCGTTCGCCGATGAAAGCCAAGGGGCCGATCTCGGCGGAAGGATCGATGCGCGCGCCGGCCTCGACCACCGCGCTGGCGTGCACGCCGGGGCGCGGCGCCTGCGGCGGATCGAACAGTGCCGCGATGTGCGCGAACGCCACGTAGGGATCGCGGGCGACCAGCAGGGTGCGACCCAGGCCATCGGCGTCGGCATCGGCTTCGCCCACGACCACCACGCCCGCCGCCGAGCCCGCCAGCTGGCTGCGGTAGCGCGGGTTGGAGAGGAACGACAGCTGCCTCGGACCGGCGCCGGACAGCGTGGCGACCGCGTCGACCTCGGTCTCGCCGTCACCGCGCAGCACCAGCCCGAAGCGCTCGGCCAGCGCCGCCGCCGTCAGGGTCGTCGTCGAGTGCATGGAATGCCCGCCGTTAGAACGCGCCGCCAAAGGTGAACTGCAGGCGCTCGATCTCGTCGCCTTCCTTCTTGCGGAGCGGGAACGCGTAGCTGATCGAGATCGGGCCGACCGGTGCGCGCCACATCAGCGCCACGCCCGCCGACGAACGCAGCTCGCCGGTGTCGAACGCGTCGACGTCCTTGAACACGTTGCCGAAGTCGACGAACGCCGAGATGCGCGCTGCCGGCGAGTCGAGCAGCGTCGGGAAGAACATCTCCAATGCGCCGATGGTCTTCACCGCGCCGCCGATCACCTGCCGGTAGCTGCTGTTGAACGCGGTTTCGCGCGGGCCCAGCGTGTTGTCGCGGAAGCCGCGCACCGAGCGCGCGCCGCCGGCGTAGAAGTTCTCGAAGAACGGCAGGCCGTCGGCGATCGCGTTGCGGCGCTGCGGCAGGTCGTCCGTGTCCTCGGGCGAGTCGGGATCGAAGACGATGCCCTGGAGCGCATTGCCATAGCTGTCGCCGTAGCCGATCTCGGCGCGGGTGTTGAGCACCAGCGCGCGCGAAATGGGCCAGTACTTGGAGAACTCGTAGTTGAGCTTGTAGTACTCGGCGGTGGAGCCGGGCAGGGTGACCTCGGCCGAGACGCGCTGCAGGGTGCCGCGGCTCGGCTGCAGGAAGTCGTTGCGGGTGTCGCGGGCCCAGCCCACTTCGCCGCGCCAGGCGTGGAAGGTGCGCTGGCCGATGACATCGATGTAATCGACGATCGACTGCGGCGAACTGCCGCGGAAGGCGAAGATCTGGTTGCTGTCGATGCCGAACATGGCGGAGAAGCTGTCGTGTTCGGAGATCGGGATCCCGAGCATGACCTGCGCGGCGCGGCTGGTCGACGAATACTGCGCGGTGTTGAACTCAGAGTTGTCGAACTCGCGCCACCAGACGTTGTAGCCGAGCGACAGGCCGTTGTCGGTGAAGTACGGGTTCACGTACGAGAACGAGTAGCGCTGCAGGTAGACGTTGCGCTGCGCCTCGATCGAGATCCGGTTGCCGCTGCCGAGGAAGTTGTTCTGCGACAGCTGCACAGAGGTGGTCATGCCGCTCAGTTGCGAATAGCCGAGGCCGAACATGAAGCTGCCCGACGTGGTCTCGGTGACGCTGAACTCCACGTCGACCAGGTCGTTGCTGCCGGTGACGGGCTTGCTCTCGACGTTGACGCTGCCGGATTCGAAGAAGCCGAGGCGCTGCAGGCGGACCTTGGAACGGTCGATCGCGGCCTGCGAGTACCACGTGCCCTCGAACTGGCGCATCTCGCGGCGCATGACTTCGTCGGAAGTGCGCGAGTTGCCCTTGAACACGATGCGTCGCACGCTGACGCGCGGGCCCGGGACGACCTGCAGGTTGATCGACACCTTGCGGTTCTCGCGGTCGATGTCCGGGATCACGTTGACCTGGGCAAAGGCGTAGCCGATGTTGCTGAGCGTGGCGGTGATCTGGTCGGAACTGAATTCGAGCAGGGCGCGCGAGAACGACATGCCGGACTGCATCAGCACCAGCTTCTGGATCTCCTCCTTGGGCAGCACCGTGTCGCCGGTCACCTCGACCTTGTCGACGGTGAACACCTCGCCTTCGGTGAGCCCGGCGGTGATGTACATCTCGCGGCGATCGGGGCTGATCGCAACCTGGATGTTGTCCTCGCTGAAGTCGACGTAGCCGCGGTCGAGGTAGAAGTTGCGCAGCTTCTCGCGATCGCCCTCGAGCTTCTCGCGCGAGTACTGGTCGTCGCGGCGGTACCAGCTCAGCCAGTTGCTCTCGCCGGACTCCCAGCTGTCGGTCAGCTGTTCGTCGTCGAAGGTCTCGTTGCCGACCAGGTTGATGTGGCTGATCTTGGCCGCCTTGCCTTCCTTGACGTTGATGGTCACGTCGACGCGGTTGCGGTCGAGCGGCGACACGGTCGGCGTGATCTCGACGTTGTACTTGCCGCGGTTGTTGTACTGGCGGGTCAGTTCCTGGGTTACGCGGTCGAGCGCGAGGCGGTCGAAGGTCTCGCCCTCGGACAGGCCGATGTCGCGCAGCCCCTTGGTGAGGTCCTCGGTCTTGATGTCCTTGTTGCCGGCAAGCGTCAGCTTGTTGATGGCGGGACGCTCGGTCACCGTCACCACCAGGATGTCGCCCTGGCGGCCGATGCGGACGTCCTCGAAGAACCCGGTCTTGTAGAGCGCGCGGATGGCGTCGCCGACACGGCTGCCATCGACGGTATCGCCGCGTTCGATCGGCAGGTACGTGAATACGGTGCCGGCGCCGATGCGCTGCAGGCCGTCGACACGGATGTCGCTGACCGTGAAGGCACCGCGGGTCATGGCGGATGTGGCCGGCGCGGCGGGCTGCGGCGCGAAGCCGAATGCGGCCTGCGGATCGACCGGCTGCTGGGCCAGGGCCGGGGTCGCAAGCGACGAAGCCAGGGCGAGGGCGAGCAGGCGGCGTTTCGGGTATCGCGTCATCAAATGCGTCCGGGTATGGCGGTTCGGGGGTGTGCGTGTCGTGCAGCGGTCTTGCGGGTGGCGTCAGCGCACCAGTTGCAGAATGTCGTTGTAGAACGCGAGGCCCATCAGGCCGGCGAGCATCGCAAGTCCGACGTACTGGCCGGCAACCATCGCGCGCTCGCCGAGCGGGCTGCCCTTGACCAACTCGATAAGGTAATACAACAGGTGACCGCCGTCCAAGATCGGGATCGGCAGCAGGTTGATGATGGCCAGGCTCAGCGAGAGGAGGGCGAGGAAACTGAGGAACCACGCGGCGCCCAGATTGGCCGATGCGTTGGCATAGCGGGCGATGGTGATCGGCCCGGAGACGTTCTCCGCCGAAGCGCGGCCGGTCAGCAGGCGCCTGATCATGCCGAGCGAGTCGCTGGCCAGGCGGCCGGTCTCGGCCACCGCGGCAGGCAGGGCGGCCAGCGGGCCGTGGCGCAGCAGGGCATCCGGCGTCGGCGCCTGCGCGGTGTCGGGAGTGATGCCCAGCGCCCAGAAAGGCGCGCGGCCTTCCACTTCAGCCAGGGTGGGGGTGAGTTCCAGTGCCAGGCGCTCGCCGTCGCGCTGCACCTCCACCATGCCCGCGCCGCCCTGCTCGCCGAGGGCCTGCACCAGCGGGCCGATGGCGTCGAAGGAATCGACGGGGCTGCCATCGATGGCGGTGATGCGGTCGCCGTCGGCCAGCACGCCCCAGGCGGCGCTGTCCTCGCGCACGCTGCCCACGATCGCCGGCAGCAGGTGGCTGCGCGGCACCAGGCCGATGGCGCGGACCGCGCGGCGCTCGTCCATGTCCGCGGGCAGCGAGGCCAGCCGCAGGGTGCGGGTGGCTTCGTCGCCCGCGGCGGTGCGCACGCGCACGTCGAGGTCACCGCGGTCCATGGCCGCCGTCGTCAGCGCGATCGCCGCCTCGCTCCAGGTCGGCGTGGCGCGTTCGCCGACGGCGAGCACCGTGTCGCCGCGCGCCAAGCCGGCTTCGGCGGCGATGCCCTGGACCTGGCCCAGCACCGGCAGGAAATCAGGGCGGCCGATCACGAACATCGCCCACAGCAGCGCGATGCACAGCAACAGGTTGGCGAGCGGGCCGGCGGCGACGATGGCGATCCGGCGCCACACCGACTGGCGGTTGAAGGCCTGCGAGGCCTCGGCGGGGTCGACGTCGCCTTCGCGCTCGTCGAGCATCTTCACGTAACCGCCCAGCGGCAGCGCGGCGATCACGTACTCGGTACCGTCGCGACCGCGACGCGACCACAGCGGCTTGCCGAAGCCGATCGAAAAGCGAAGCACCTTGACGCCGTTGCGGCGCGCCACCCAGTAGTGGCCGAACTCGTGGAACGTCACCAGCACGCCAAGGCTGACGATCATCCACCACACCGAACCGAGGAACGTACTCATGGGGGGGCGCGGATCCGTGTGCGTCAGGCGGGGTGGCGGGACAGTGCGGCGCTGGCGACGCGGCGTGCTTCAGCGTCGGCTTCGCGCAGTGCGTCGAGCGTGTCTGCGGCGCGTGCAGGCAGCGCCTCCAATGTCTCTTCGACGAGCACGGGAATGGACAGGAAGCCTACCCGGCCCTGAAGGAAGGCTGAAACCGCGACTTCGTTGGCGGCATTGAGCACCGCAGGTGCTGTTCCACCAGCGGCCAGGGCGGCATAGGCCAGGCGCAGGCAGGGGAAGGCGGCGGTGTCGGGCGCCTCGAAGTCGAGCCGCCCGTGCGCCAGCAGGTCGAGGCCAGCGACGCCCGACTGCACCCGTTCCGGCCAACCCAGGCCGACCGCGAGCGCCGTGCGCATGTCGGGCAGTCCAAGCTGGGCGAGGGTGGAGCCGTCGATGAACTCGACCAGCGAATGCACCAGGCTCTGCGGGTGGACCAGCACGTCGACCCGCTCCGGCGGCAGGCCGAACAGGTGGCAGGCCTCGATCACTTCGAGGCCCTTGTTCATCAGCGTGGCCGAATCCACCGAGATCTTGGGCCCCATCGACCACTTCGGGTGGGCCACGGCCTGCGCCGGGGTGACGTTGGCCAGCGTGGCGCGATCGCGTCCGCGGAACGGCCCGCCGGATGCGGTCAGCACGATGCGCCGCACGCCTGCGCCGGCGCCGTCGCGCGGCAGGCACTGGAAGATGGCGTTGTGCTCGCTGTCGATCGGGATGATCCGCGCGCCGCCGTCGCGGGCCGCGGCCATCATCAGCTCGCCGGCGAGCACCAGCGATTCCTTGTTGGCCAGCAGCAGGCGCTTGCCGGCGCGTGCCGCGGCGAGGGTGGAGTCGAGGCCGGCGGCGCCGACGATCGCGGCGACCACGGTGTCGCAGCCAGGCCCGGAGGCAAGCGCGTCGATGGCCGCAGCGCCGGCATGTGCGCGGGTGGCCAGGCCTGCATCGGCGAGGCCGTCGCGAAGTGCCGCGAAGCCCGCTTCATCGGCGATCACCGCATCGTCCGGCCGATGCCTGCGGCACAGCGCGACCAGTGCGGCGACATTGCTGCCGGCGGCCAGCACGCTGGCGCGCATCGTATCGGGATGGCGCGCCACGACGTCGAGCGCGGACGCGCCGATCGAGCCGGTCGCGCCGAGGATCGCCACGCGTTGCATCAGAAGCCCAGCCAGAACTTGCCCAGCGCGAACACCGGGAGTGCGGCGAGCACACTGTCGAGGCGGTCCATGACTCCGCCATGGCCGGGGATCAGGTTGCCCGAGTCCTTGGCGCCGACGTGGCGCTTGAGCAGGCTCTCGAACAGGTCGCCGACGACCGAGAACAGCACGGTCAACAGCGCCACCAGTGCCACGAGGGCCAAGTGGGACGGCTGCGTGCCCAGCAGCCAGGCGCCGAGCACCGCGACCACGATGCCCGCCGCCAGGCCGCCGACCAGGCCGGCGACGGTCTTGTTGGGGCTGATGCGCGGCGCCAGCTTGCGCTTGCCCCATGCACGGCCGGCGAAATAGGCGCCGGTATCGGTGGCCCAGATGATGCCCAGGGCCAGCAGCAGCCAGCCCGGTCCGTCGTGATGCAGCAGGGCGAGTGCGCACCACGCGGGGATCACCGCGAGCGTCGCCGCCGCCAGCTTGAACACGCGCGCATTGGTGTCGTGGTCGGAGGCGAAGTCGTAATGCACGAGCCACAGCATGGCGAGCAGCCACCACACCACGCCCACCACCAGCGCGAGCTTGAACAGCACCATGGTCCCGCCCGAGCCACCGGTGGCCCAGGCCAGGGCGACCATCAGCAGCAGGTTGAGCACCAGCAGCGCGCCGCGTGCCAGCGTGTCCTCGATCTCGGCCAGGGCGAACCACTCCCACATGCCGGCCAGGAAGATGACCGCGGCAAGCAGCACCATCCACTGGGTCGGCAGCAGGAGCACGGCCGCGATGGCGGCCGGTCCCATGATGAAGGCGGCGATGAGGCGGGTTCGGGTCATTGGGTCCGGGTGTCCGTGGTCGGGGCGGCGGCCACGGCCACCTGTTCGCCGGTCAGCCCGAAACGGCGCTCGCGGCTGGCGAAGGCGTCGAGCGCCTGTTCAAGCGTGGCGACATCGAGGTCGGGCCACAGCAGGTCGGTGAACCAGAGTTCGGTATAGGCCAGCTGCCACAGCAGGAAATTGCTGATGCGCAGGTCGCCGCCGGTGCGGATGAAGAGGTCCGGGGCCGGCACGTCGGCCAGCGCAAGGCGTGCGGCGAGTGCGGACTCGTCGATGTCTTCGGGCGACATGCGGCCAGCGGCCACTTCCGCGGCCAGCTCACGCGCGGCGCGGGCGATGTCCTGCCGCCCGCCATAGCTGGCGGCGATCGACAGCGCCAACCGGGTGTTGCCCGCGGTCAACGCCTCGGCCGCCTGCATGCGGCTGGCGATGGCGGGGTCGAAGCGGCTGCGCTCGCCGATGAAACGCACGCGCACGCCGCGCCGGTGCAATTCGCCGACTTCGCGATCCAGGGCGTTGAGGAACAGCTTCATAAGCGCCCCGACTTCGTCGGCGGGGCGGCCCCAGTTTTCGCTGGAGAACGCGAACAGCGTCAGCGCTTCGATGCCGCGTTCAATGCAGAAATCGATGCACAGGTTGACCGCGCGCGCGCCGGCGCGATGGCCGATCGCGCGCGGGCGCTTGCGACGTGCGGCCCAGCGGCCGTTGCCGTCCATGATGACGGCCACGTGGCGCGGTACCGGTTGCGGTGTGGCGGAGGCGCTCATCGTGCCGCCATCAGACCGCCATCAGCTCCTGCTCCTTGGCCTTGACCACCTCATCGACATCCTTGATCGCCTCGTCGGTGATCTTCTGGATCTCGGTTTCGCTGCGGCGCTCGTCATCCTCGGAGATCGCCTTCTCCTTCAGCATGTCCTTGACCTGCTGGTTGGCGTCGCGGCGGATGTTGCGGATCGCGACCTTCGCGCTCTCGCCTTCGCTGTGCACGACCTTGGTCAGGTCACGGCGGCGCTCTTCGGTCAGCGCCGGCAGGTTGATGCGGATGACCATGCCCGAGGTGTTGGGCGTCAGGCCGAGGTCGGAGGCCAGGATCGCCTTCTCCACGGCACTGACCATCTGCTTTTCCCAGGGCGTGATGGTCAGGGTGCGCGCGTCGCTGACCGTGACCGAGGCGACCTGCGTCAGCGGCATGTCGGAGCCGTAATAGTTGACCCTCAGGTGGTCGACCAGCGCGGTGGAGGCGCGCCCGGTGCGCACCTTGCCCAGGTCGTGGCGCAGGGCCTCGACGCTCTTCGCCATGCGCGCTTGCGCGTCTTTCTTGATCTGGTTGGGCATCGTGGCCTCGCTGCGGGTAAGCAAGCGGCGGATTATAGGCGATGCCGCGACGCGCGGCCTCAGCCCCGCGCTGGGCCGCTCCCTCCATGCTCCTGCCTGTCGCAGGCTTCGCCACGACGTTCGAGCTGCAGCGTGGCATGGCCGATTCCGAAACGCGCCTCCAGCGATCCGCCCAACGCATGCAGGAAGTGGTCGTCGTCGTCGCCCGACGGTCGCACCAGGTGCGCCGTCATCGCCACTTCGCCTGCGCCGAGCGACCAGATGTGCACGTGGTGCACCGAACTGACGCCGGGCTGGCCGGCGAGGAACGCGCGTACGGCGGCGTGGTCGATCCCGGTCGGCACCGCGTCCATCGCGGCGTCGAAACTGTCGCGCAGCAGGCGCGCGGCACCCACGGCCACCACCACGCCCACCAGAAGCGCGGTGAGCGGGTCCAGCCACGCCCAGCCCCATGCCAGCATGCCGATGCCGGCAACCACCGTGGCCAGGGAGATCGCCGCGTCGGCCAGCAGGTGGAGGTAGGCGGCGCGGCGGTTGAGGTCATGGCCGTGGCCGCCGTGGACCAGCAGCGCGCTGCCCAGGTTCACCGCGATGCCAATGGCGGCGACCACCACGATGGTCATGCCCGGGACCTCGGGCGGTGCGGACAGGCGCCGCACCGCTTCCCACGCCAGTGCACCGGACAGGCCGACCAGCAGGGTGGCGTTGGCCAGCGGCGAGAGCAGGGTGGCGCGCCGCCAGCCGTAGGTGTGGCGTTCGGTGGCTGGCCACTGGGCCATCGCCGCGGCGCCCCAGGCCAGCGCCAGGCCGAGCACGTCGCCGAGGTTGTGCAGGGCGTCGGAAAGCAGCGCCAGCGAATTGGTCAGGAAACCGTAGCCGGCCTCGAGTGCGGTGTAGCCCAGGTTGACGAGGGTGACGGCGGCGAAGGCACGCGTCGACGATCCCGGGGCGGGGCCGTGGTGGTGGCCGTGGCCGTGGCCGATGTCATGCTCTTGGTCGTGGTCGTGTGGAGCTTGCATGGGCAGCAGCCTGCCACCGCGGGGCCGCGGACACTATTCCAGCGGCGAACAGGTGACGCTCAGCCGCGGCCCTGGACCAGCGTGCCGATCGGCTCGCCGCGCAGGATGCGCAGCAGCTGGCCCGGCTGCTCCATGTCGAAGATGCGCAGCGGCATGTCGGCGTCGCGGCACAGCGCGAACGCCGCGGTGTCCATCACCTGCAGGTCGCGGCCGAGGACTTCGTCATAGGTCAGGCGATCGAAGCGCGTGGCGCCGGGGTGCTTCTTCGGGTCGGCGTCGTACACGCCGTCGACCTTGGTGGCCTTGAGCAGCAGGTCCGCTCCGATCTCGATCGCGCGCAGCGCGGCGCCCGAGTCGGTGGTGAAGAAGGGATTGCCGGTGCCGGCGGCGAAGATCGCGATGCGGCCCTTTTCGAGATGGCGGATCGCGCGGCGGCGGATGTAGTCCTCGCAGACGTCGTTGATCTTGATCGCGCTCATGACGCGTGCGCGCGCGCCGAGTTTCTCCAGCGCGTCCTGCATCGCCAGCGCGTTGATCACGGTGGCCAGCATGCCCATCTGGTCACCGGTCACGCGGTCCATGCCGCCGGCCGCAAGGCCCGCGCCGCGGAAGATGTTGCCGCCGCCGACCACGACGCCAATCTCGGCGCCGGCCTGCTGGGCTTCGATGATCTCGCGCGCCAGGCGGCCGATGACCTTGGGGTCGATGCCGTAGTCCTCTTCACCCATCAGAGCCTCGCCGGACAGCTTGAGCAGGACACGGCGGTAAGCGAGTTGCGACATGGGGATACTCCGGCGGACAGCGGCGTGGATTCTATCCGATCGCGCGACCGCAGGCGGCCGATCGCGCAACAAAAAAAGGCCGCGGATCGCTCCGCGGCCCCTCTGCATCACGGCGTTTCCGCCGCGCGGCGGGTCAGGCCAGGCCGGCCTGCTTCATCACTTCGGCGGCGTAGTCCTCGACCACCTTCTCGATGCCTTCGCCAACCGCCAGGCGCTCGAAGCGCACGACGTCGGCGCCGGCGGCCTTCAGCACCTGCTCGACGGTCTGGTTGGTATCGAGCACGTAGGCCTGGCCGTACAGCGAGACCTCGTTGACGATCTTGGCGACCTTGCCGCCGATGATCTTCTCGAGGATTTCGGCCGGCTTGGCGCGGTCCTTCTCGGACATCTTGGCCAGCTCGATTTCCTTTTCCTTGGCAAGGAACTCGGCCGGAACGTCGGCCGCCTTGTTGTAGGGCGGGTTCATCGCGGCCACGTGCATGGCCAGGCCACGCGCGAGCTCGACGTCGCCGCCCTTCAGCTCGACCAGCACGCCGATGCGGCCGCCGTGCACGTACGCGGCGACGTTGTCGCTGCTGGCGATGGTGGCCATGCGGCGCACCTGCACGTTCTCGCCGACCTTGGCGATCAGCGCGGCGCGTGCTTCGTCGACGGTCTTGCCATCAACGGTGGCGGACTTGAGCGCGTCGATGCCCTGCACGCCAAGCGCGGCGTCGGCCACGGACTGGGTGAAGGCGAGGAAGTTCTCGTCCTTGGCGACGAAGTCGGTCTCGGAATTGACTTCGACCAGCACGGCGCGGCCGTCGGCCTGCGCGGCCACGATGCGGCCCTCGGCGGCGACGCGGTCGGCCTTCTTGTCGGCCTTGGCCAGGCCGGACTTGCGCAGCGCCTCGGCGGCGGCGTCGACGTTGCCGCCGGCCTCGGTCAGGGCCTTCTTGCATTCCATCATGCCGGCGCCGGTGCGCTCGCGCAGTTCCTTGACCAGGGTTGCGGTGATTTCCATGGGGACCTCGGTAGCTGTGGGTTCGATAGTCGGCGGCCGCGCACGATGGCGCGGCCGCCTGGCACGCCGCTGGGGCGTGGGTGTGGCTTACTCGGCCGCAGGTGCCGCGTCGGCGGCAGGCGCGTCGGTCGCGGCTTCGTCGGCGCCCTTGGCGGCGTCGGCAGGCTTGGCCTTGCGGGCCGGGGCGCGGCGCGGCTTGTCGCCATCGGCGCCTTCGGTGAACTCTTCCTCGCGCACGTTGGCGGCGCTCGGCGCGGCGGCCTTGCCCTCGAGCACGGCGTCGGCCGCGGCGCGGGCGTACAGCTGCACGGCGCGGATGGCGTCGTCGTTGCCGGGGATGGCGTAGTCGACCAGGGCCGGGTCGTAGTTGGTGTCGACGACCGCGATCACCGGGATGCCGAGCTTCTTGGCTTCCTTGATGGCGATGTCTTCATGGCCGACGTCGATCACGAACAGCGCGTCGGGCAGGCGGTTCATTTCCTTGATGCCGCCCAGCGAAGCCAGCAGCTTCTCGCGCTCGCGGCGCAGGCCGAGGACTTCGTGCTTGACCAGCTTGTCGAAGCTGCCGTCGGTCTCGCCGGCTTCCAGCGTCTTCAGGCGCGAGACCGATCCCTTCACCGTGCGGAAGTTGGTCAGCGTGCCGCCCAGCCAGCGCTGGGTCATGTACGGCATGCCGCAACGCTCGGCTTCTTCCTTGATCGGATCGCGCGCGCTGCGCTTGGTGCCGACGAACAGGATCATGCCGCGCTTCTGGGCGATGCCCGAGATGAAGTTCATCGCGTCGTTGAACAGCGGAACGGTCTTCTCGAGGTTGATGATGTGGATCTTGCCGCGGGCACCGAAGATGTACGGCGCCATCTTGGGGTTCCAGTAGCGGGTCTGGTGGCCGAAATGGACGCCGGCTTCCAGCATCTGGCGCATGGTGACCTGGGACATTGCTTGTGACTCCTGATGGGGAACCCGGCCGCCGGAAGGGTGGGGCGGCTCACCGCCGTAGCCCGCATGGGCGACGTGGCGAAAGGTTCCGGGGTTGGGCCTCCCCGCTGCCTCCGTATCCAGATCCCTGGTCCTAGTGGACTGGGGACACCCCGGAACGGGTGGTTGCAGCGGGTGTGTATTCGCCTGCGCCCCCGAAGGGATGCGCCATGCCCGGCGTGGGCAGCTGACGGCAACAAGCGGCCGACAAAGCCGGCGGATCATAGCGCGCGCGGCAGTTGCCGGGCAAGCGGAGGCGCTGCGGGCCCAGCCGCGGGCTCAGAAGGTGACCGTCAGCCCCGGAATCTCGCCGGGCCTCGCCAGCCCGGTCCTCGTCGGCGCGCGCTCCGCGCCACGGGCATCGACCCGATAGGGTTGGGCTGACGAACACTCGACCTGGACCGTGCCCGGATCCGCGCCTCCATTCCCCGGGGAGTGGACGGTGCAGGCATCGACCAGCACCAGGCTCACCTGCAACCGTGTCCGGTCGCTCGCGCCCGCGGCGCCCGCCGCCAGCATGGCGAGGCAGAAAGCGAACGTGCGGAGGGCGGACATCGGTCGGTGCCGGGGGGATTGCGTGCGGAGTGCAGACCATCATGCCGCCCACCCTCCCGCAGCCGTCCGGGCGCAGGCCCGATCTGCGACCCGGGTCGCCCGCTTTCCGGACACCGTCCACACTTCAGCCGGGTGCAGCAGTTCAATACGTCAGGGTGATCGTGACGGTATCGGCGTAGCTGCCGGGTACCGGCGTCGGCTGGGCAGGGACGCGCCCGTAGACCGTCAGGCTCTGCGTGGCGTTGGTGCCCGCGCCGATGCTGTTGTCGGTCGCGATCGCCTTGCCACCCCAGCGCTGCGTGCGCTGCGGGTCGCGGTACAGCTCGTAGCGCAGGTGGCTGCCATTCGGTCCGGCCATCCGACGGGTGGTGCCCACGGCGTGGTTGCCGTCGTCCAGGCCCAGGCGCCAGGGCGTGCCGGTGGGGCATTGCAGCTGGATGGTCGAGGTCTGGTCGCGGTTGCCTGCGAGGGCCGTGACGGCGCCGAAGTCGAGGTCGGTGGCGGTGGTGATGCGACAGGTGTTGGCGAAGGTCGCGCTGACGTGCGTGTAGAAGGTGGTCTCCGCCGCCGTGCCCGCGAGGCACTGCTCGGGGCTGGGGGCGGTGGGTGCGTTTCCGGGGCTGCCGCTGTTGTAGACGTACCGGATCCGACCCCCGCCGATCTGGCTCTGGAATCCGTAGGTGGCCGGCAGGGTCTGCCCCGCGCGCACCCGGGCGTGCACGGGCAGGGTGACGCTGGCCTGCGCGCCAGTGTTCGTCTGCACCGACAGCACGGTGGAGTGCAGGACGTAGCCGCTGCTGCCGGGCGTGGGCGGGATGAGCTGCGAATGGGCCGGGTCGGCGTAGAGGTCGTAGGCCATCTGCGCGCCGTTGTAGTTGGTCATCCAGCGGGGGTTGATGCCCGGGATGGGGCTGCCTTCGGGGATGAACATGCAGATGCGGTACGCGAGCGCGGGAGACCCGCTTCCACGGTTGCAGGTCACCGAGAGGCTGTTGGACGTGGATTTGCCCGAGCCATCGACCACGCCGAACGCGATGTCCAGGCTCTGGCCTATCCAGCAGCTCTGTGCATGGACGGGGAGCATGGCGCTGGCGGCGACAAGCAGCAGGGCCAGGATCCTGGCGGCGGCCCGCGCGCGCTGCTGCAGGCGTCCGGAGCGAGCGCAACGGCTGGATGGGGGCTGGAAGCGGCTCATCGGCATATCACTTCGCCTGGTTCTTCGGGGGCTCCGGAGCCCGCGGGTAGGGTGGGCATGGCCATGCACGACTGGTCTCCGCTCCGGACATGCAGCCGCGTCCCGGCTGGCAGGTCCGGGAGCCACACCATGCCACCGTGGCCAACCACGGTGTCTGGCGCCCGTGCCGCGTCGAAGCCACCGCCATCGGGCACCAGCCACACGGCACTGCCAGCAGGCAGCAGACGACCGGCAGGGTCGCGCAGCACCAGGTCCACGGGCTGGATGCGCTTCAACGCGAACGCCGCCAGCATCCCGCTGCGACGCCGCGGCACGGCATCGATGGTGGTTTCGCCCAGCTGCGTGTTGACCGGCAGGTCAAGCGGGTCGATGGACAGCCGGTTGGCCTGCCAGGCATTGAGCCGGCTGACCAGCAGCAGGCCGTTGTCGTCGGTGTGCCCGACGACGCGGTTCTCAAGGCGCACCGGGACATCGGCAAACCCGTTCGTGTCCACCACCGCGAACGCGTCGTCGACCCGACGCATGGCGTAGGCGTGGCCGCGCACCAGCACCAGGCCGCCGCTGGCGCTGCCGTAGGCCGTGGTGGCGGACGGCATTTCGCCTTCGCCTTCGCCACGCCAATGGTTCGCGCCCAGCGTCCACTGGCCGTGCTGGCCGAGGCGTGAGACTTCCGCCTGGGCGCCCGGCTGGTCGCCGACCGTGGCCTGCGCGCGCCATCCCCAGCCGCCCAGGTCGCTGTGCGGCGAGCGCTGCGCGCCCACCGACAGCGCCTGGCTGCGGTCGCCATGGCGGGCGGTCGTCGATACCGAGGTGCGGCGGTCCAGCGGCATCGACCAGAACAGGTAGGCGGCGGCGCCTGCGTCGTCGTCGAGCCCGCGGCTGAAGCTGAGGCTGAGCATCGCGTTGCGCGGCAGCTGTCGCGACCAGTTGAGCGTGGCGTAGCGGCGCGCCTGGTTGTTCTGGTCGGCCTGCAGGATGTAGCTGGCGCCGAACTGGCCCAGGCGGGTGTTGAAGCCGGCGAAGGCCTGGTCGGTGCGGCGCGGCAGCGCGCCGGTCTCGAGGCTGCCGGCGTCGCGGTACCCGGCGCTGCGCCGGGTGCTGGTGGCGAACAGGTTGAACGCGGATGAGCTCCACTGGTAGCCGAGGTTGCCCAGCGTGCCGTTGCCGCCGTCGTGACGGCTGCCGGCAGCGGCCGCGGTCAGCAGGCCGCCGCGCGCGCCCAGGCGCCAGCCGCCGCCGATGCCGGCCAGCTGCAGGCCGGGGGCGAGCTGGGTGTGGCCTTCGAGCGTGGCGTGGTCGCTCAGGCCGCGGCGACCGGTTGCGCTGAACACCGGGTCGCCGGCGTAGTCGAAGGAGTCCTGTCCGTAGCCGCGGCGTATCGCGCCCAGTTCCACGGACCAGTCCGACAGGCCGGCCTCCAGCAGCTGCGGCGTTCCGTACAGGGCGAAATCCAGCACCCGGCGCTGGCCGTTGATGTCGGTGATCACCATCTGCGCCTGTCCCGAGCCACTGAGCAGCGGCGCGCTGTCGATCACGAACTGGCCGGGCTGCACCTGCTGGCTGGACTGCTGGATGCCGTTGATCAGGATGTCGACGGTCGAAGGCAGCACCGCCTCACCGGCGAACGATGCGAGCGGTGTGGTGATCCGGTAGGGCTGGAGGGCGAAGTTGCGCGAGACCCTGATGCCGCCGATGCGTGTCGGGCGCGTCCAGGACAGCGCCCCGGTGAGCGTGTCGCCCACGGTCACGGTGAGCATCCGCTCCGGGTCGTCGTACTCCCAGAAGGAATCCAGCCGCACGGCTTCGTGCCCGTCGCGCGCGCCGCGCGCACGGAAGGCGCGCGTGGTGCCGGTATTGACGAAAACGCCATGTCCCAGGCCGAAGAGCCGCAGCTCGCTCCATGCGCTGAGGCTGGAATGGTCGTCGTCGTGCTGCCCGTACAGGTCGTAGTTCAGGATCAGGCCGGGGATCCGGCTTGCGGGGTCGGCCTGGAGCGGAGCGGGGGCGATGTAGCCGCCGCGCGCCGGCTGCCCACCACCCAGCAGCTCCACCGGCGCGAGCAGCGCCAGGTGCTGCCGCGCTTCGTCGTACTGCACCTGCAGTCCGGGCAGGGTGTCCAGCGCGACCAGGCCCTGGGCCGTTTCGCTTCCGTGCCAGCGCAGCCCCAGGCCACGCAGCGTGGCCGCGCTGGCATGCAGCTTCCGGTCGATCAGGACGAAGCGTGCCAGGGTGCCGGTGGCGACCTCGTTGAGCGAGACGTCGAGGTAGAGTTCCTGGCTGCCGGCCGTCGTGGCAAGCAGTGCGGCGTCGCCCTCATCCGGCAGGAGCGCGGCCGCGCCGCGTGCCTGCACCCCGACCGGGATCGCGGCCAGCGCCAGGGCAATTGCCAGCAGGGACAGCTCAGGGAGTCGGTGGTGAAAGCGGCAGGATCTGCGGGTCCTGGTCGTCATTCAGTCTCACCCTGAGGCTTGCGCCGCGGAGTCCATCCGGCGGCAGGGACAGCGGCCATTGCATGCGCTGGCCGGCGAGGACGTAGCCCACCAGGCCCGCGACCAGCGGCGCCTCCGCGCCGGATGCATCGACCCTGGACAGCTCGCTCAACCGCACGCGCCGTGTCCCGCGGTTGACCACCGTCAATCGTGCGTCGTCCCCGGTGCCCTCCACGCTGGCCGACAGCGCCGATACGTCGGTGGCTGGGCGCGGGCCCGGCGCGTCCTGCGGCGTCGCGCCTTGCGGCAGCACGAAGACCGGCACCGAGTACTGCAGCAGGAACTGCAGGCCCGACGAAGGCGACTGTTGCGGGCTGGGCAATTCGTCGACGAGCAGGCGGAAGGCGCGCTCCGACGGGACGGCTGCGGCCTGCGGCCGCACGATTCGCACCAGCTGCCGCTGGCCCGGTGCGATCTCCACGATCGGCGGGCTCGGCAGCAGCTCGCGGCTCGGATCGAGCCGGTCGCCGCTGGCGTCCTGCGACCACGCCATCACCCGGACCTGCGCCTGGATCGGCTGGTCACCGGTGTTGCTCAACCACAGGGCCTCGGCCTGTTCCCCCGCCGCCAGTTCGACGGAGATGGGAGCGACCTGCAGGCTGGCGGCGCCGACCTGCAGCGTTGCGAGCATGCCCAGTCCGGCCAGCGCGAGCGCCAGCCATCGGGATGGCAGGCGCGTGGACGCCGGTCGATGGTGCAATTGCGGTCGCGTCATGTCTGCCGATCGTGTTCCCGGGCGGATGCTCAGTACACCACGCGCGCGGTGACTGAGTCGGTGTAGCTGCCCGCCGGGAAGTTGGTCGACGGCACGCGGCCGTGCACGGTGAACGCCTGGTTTGCCGCGTTTCCGGTGCCGGTCTGCATGTCGACGCCGGCGGTGTTGCCCCAGAAGTTGCTGAAGCCGCCGTCGCGGTACAGGTCGTAGGGCACGAACGCGCTGCCGCTGGCCATGCGACGGTCACCCGCGGCCGGAGCCGTGGCGTTGGCTAGGGTGTTCGCGCCGCCGCTCAGGCCGATGGAGTAGGGCGTGCCCGCGGAGCAGTTCACCGTCAGCGTACCGGTCGCGGTCGCCGGCGCGCCGGTGGAACGGACGTGGCTCAGGAAATCGATGTCGGTCGGCTGAGTGGCGCTGATCGTGCACGACTCCTGGATCACGAGGCGGACCTGGAAGGTTGCGCTGTCTTCGGCGGCGCTCGCGTTTCCGATCACGCCAAGGGACAGGGCGCAGGCGAGAACGGAAAACGTGATGGATTGCTTGGCGAGATGCATAGTGGTTCCCACGGTGAGTGTGATGCGCCGCACATGTTGCGGGCGGGGACCGTCAAGCACAGGTCGTGCCAACTCTGGGAAACCATCGGAGAATCAGGGGTGTCGGCCGCTTGCGCCTCGATATGTTCTGTTCCGGGCGGGATTGACCCGCAGGAACGGTCGTGGGACGCGCGGCCGTACGAACTGCCGCAACACGTCACATATGCCGCGTAGTCGCGGACCAGGCGCGCCTTGCCATGCGGGTCGGCAGCCGGGTGGGCGATAATGCCCGCCATGATCAAGCCCAAGACCCCCGAACAGATCGAGAAGATGCGCGTCTCCGGCGCCCTGGCCGCCGAGGTGCTGCAGGTGGTCGCCCCGCACGTGGTGCCGGGCGTGACCACCGAGGAGCTGGACCGCATCTGCCACGACCATATCGTCAACGTGCAGCACGCCACGCCGGCCAACGTCGGCTACAAGGGCTACCCCAAGACCACCTGCATCTCGGTCAACAACGTCATCTGCCATGGCATCCCCAACGAAGCCAAGGTCCTGAAGGACGGCGACATCATCAATATCGACGTCACCGTCATCAAGGACGGCTGGCACGGCGACACCAGCCGCATGTATTTCGTCGGCACGCCGTCGGTGATGGCCAAGCGCCTGGTGGAGGTGACGCGCGAGGCGATGTTCCGCGGCATCCGCGCGGTGAAGCCGGGCGCCACCCTCGGCGACATCGGCCACGCCATCCAGTCGTACGCCGAGTCCGAGCGCTTCAGCGTGGTGCGCGAGTACTGCGGCCACGGCATCGGGCTGGTCTACCACGAGGAGCCGCAGGTGCTGCACTACGGGCGCCCGGGCGAAGGCCTGGTGCTGGAGGAGGGCATGACCTTCACCATCGAGCCGATGATCAACGAGGGCGCGCGCCATACGCGCCTGCTGCCCGACGGCTGGACCGTGGTCACCAAGGACCGCAAGTTGTCCGCGCAGTGGGAGCACATGGTCGCGGTGACCGCCGACGGGGTCGAGATCCTGACCCGCCTGCCCGGCGACGACAACGGGCTCTGAGATGTCCACGGCCGCGCCCATGCCCCCGGACGCGACCGGTTGCACGCCGCGTGAAGGCGATGCCGGCTGGGCGCTCGAACAGCGCGAATCGCTGCTGCTGGGCGATGCGGAGCTCGCGGGACGCTTCGACCTCGGCATTGACGCCGATCGCCTGACCGCGCTGCGCGCGCGCGCGGTCGACGCGATCGTGGTCGCGGCCTGGCGGCGCTGCCTGCCCGCCGACGCCGATGCGGCGCTGTTCGCCGTCGGCGGCTACGGCCGCGGCGAGCTGTTCCCGCACTCCGACATCGACCTGCTGGTGCTGGCGGAGCCGGAGGCCCAGGAGCGCCATCGCGAGGCGCTGGCGCGCTTCATCGCCCTGCTGTGGGACGCCGGACTGGCCGCCAGCCACGCCACGCGCTCGCCCGAGCAGTGCACCGCCGCCGCCGTCGACCTGACGGTGATGACCGCGCTGCTCGATGCGCGGGCGCTGGTGGCGCACGCGGATGCCGTGGCCGCGCTGGCCCGTGCCATCGCGCCGGACCGCGCGTGGCCTGCGCGCGACTTCTACCTAGCCAAGGCCGACGAACTCGCGCGGCGCCATGCGCGCTTCGGCGACACATCCGACAACCTCGAGCCCAACCTCAAGGAAGGCCCGGGCGGGCTGCGCGACCTGCAGACGGTGGGCTGGATGGCGCGGCGCGCGTTCGGCACGCACGAGCTGCAGCCATTGGTTGCGCTGGGCCAGGTCGGCGCCGACGAGGCCGCGGCCCTGGACCGCGAGCGCCGCGCGCTCGGGCGCCTGCGCTTCGGCCTGCACCTGGTGGCGGGGCGCGCCGAGGAACGCCTGCGTTTCGACCACCAGAAGCCGCTGGCCGCGCGCCTCGGGTTTTCCGACGACGGCGACAACCTCGGCGTCGAGCAGATGATGCAGGGCTTCTACCAGAGCGCCGCGGTGGTCCGCCGCATCGGCGACCGCCTGCTGCAGCGTTTCGAGGAGCACTTCGACGGCACCGCCGCGCCCGAACCGGTGGACGACGACTTCGAACTGCGCCGCGGCTATCTCGCCGCGCGCGATCATCACTGGCCGCATGGCGACATCGGCGCGGTGTTCGCGCTGTTCGCGACCTGGGCGCGGCTCGGCGAGCTGCGCGGACTGCACACGCACACCGCGCGCGCGCTGGCCGAGGCGCTGCCCGCGCTGCCGGCCTATGGCGACGCCACGCCCGAAGCGCGTGCCGCCTTCATGGCGCTGCTGCGCGGGCCGGTCCCGGTGCGCACGCTGGAACGCATGGCGCGCCTGGGCGTGCTGGGGCGCTGGATCCCGGCCTTCGCGCAGGTGTCCGGGCGCATGCAGTTCGACCTGTTCCACATGTACACGGTGGACCAGCACACGCTGGCCGTGCTGCGCAACCTGGCGGCGTTCGCCGGCGACGATGCCGACGCACGCTTCTCGATGGCGCACGAGGTCTGGCCGACGCTGCGCAAGCCGGAGCTCCTGCTGCTGGCGGGGCTGTTCCATGACATCGCCAAGGGCCGCGGCGGCGACCATTCCGAGCTCGGTGCGGTCGATGCGCGCGCTTTCGGCGAGGCGCACGGCCTGGGCGAGGGCGATACCGCGCTGGTCGAATGGCTGGTGCGCAAGCACCTGTTGATGTCGATCACCGCGCAGAAGCAGGACATCAGCGATCCCGCGGTGATACACCGCTTCGCCACCGAAGTCGCCGATCGCGAGCGCCTCGACCATCTGTACCTGCTCACCTGCGCCGACATCGCGGGCACCTCGCCCAAGCTGTGGAACGCCTGGAAGGACCGCCTGCTGGCGGACCTGCGCAATGCCACCCGCCTGGCGTTGCGCCGCGGACTGGAACATCCCGTGGCGGCCGGGGAGCGCATCGTGGAGGCGCACGCCGCGGCGAAGGCGCTGCTGGCCGCCGATGGCGTGGCCGAGGCGGAGGCCGATGCCCTGCTCCGGCAGTTCCCGGAGGCGAGCTTCCTGCGCGCACGCCCCGAACAGATCGCCTGGCAGGCGCGCGCGCTGCGCGAGTCCGGTGGTGCCGGGGTCGTGGTACGCGCGCGCCTGCTGGCCGCCGGCAGCCAGGCGATGGAGGTGTTCGTGCATGGCGACGACCGCGACGGCCTGTTCGCGGCAATCGTGATCACGCTCGACCGGTTGGGCCTGGAGATCCAGCACGCGCGCGCCCTCGACGGGCCCGGCGGCGCGATCTTCGACAGCTTCCAGGTGCTGCCCGCCGATGCGCGCGTGGAAGGTGACGTGCAGGGCATTGCGCGCGAGCTGGCGGCCGTGCTGGCCGCGCCACTGGACCGCGTGCGCCCCGCACGCCGCGCGCAGCCGCGCCACCTGCGCCATTTCCGCATACTTCCGCAGGTCGATTTCGCAACCGTCGGCGACGGCGGTGCCACGGTGCTCAGCCTGGTCTGCACCGACCGGCCCGGCCTGCTTGCCGATGTCGCGCATGTGCTGCGCCGCCAGGGGTTGCGCGTGCACGACGCACGCATCGCGACCTTCGGCGCGCGCGCCGAAGACGTGTTCCGGATCACCGGACAGGACAACAAACCGCTGGACCAGGACGCATGTGCCCGATTGCACGAAGCGCTCCTGGCCAGGATCGATGGAGAACCACCCGCATGACCACGAAGAAGAAGCCGCCCGCGAAGAAGGCGGCGACCGCGAAGACGACCGACCTGGCGAAGACCACCGAGTCATCGACGGCGGGGAAGGCCACGACGGCGACCAAGTCCGCGAAGAAGGCCAGCAAGCCCGCTACCCCGGCTGCCGCCGCCCAACCCGCCGCGAGGAAGCCGGAGCAGGACCTCGCCTTCATGATCGACAGCGCCTGGGAACGGCGCGCCACGCTGACGCCGGAGGAACTCGAGGGTTCGACCCGGCCGCTGGTGGAGCGCGTGATCGACGGCCTCGACAGTGGTCGCCTGCGCGTCGCCGAGCCGGACGGCGCCGGCGGCTGGACCGTCAACGAATGGCTCAAGAAGGCGGTGCTGCTGTACTTCCGCGTCCAGGAGATGGAGGTCATGGAAGGCTGGCCGTCGCCGTACTGGGACAAGATCCCGCTGCGCTTCGAGGACTTCGACGAGGCCGCGTTCCGCAAGGCCGGCGTGCGCGTGCTGCCGGGCGCCATCGCACGGCGCGGCAGCTTCATCGACAAGGACGTGGTGCTGATGCCCTCGTTCGTGAACATCGGCGCGCACATCGGCACCGGCACCATGGTCGACACCTGGGCCACGGTCGGCTCCTGCGCGCAGGTCGGCAAGCACTGCCACATCTCCGGCGGCGCGGGCATCGGCGGCGTGCTGGAGCCGCTGCAGGCGGCACCCACGATCATCGAGGACCACTGCTTCATCGGCGCGCGCTCGGAAGTGGTGGAAGGCGTGATCGTCGGCCACCACAGCGTGATCGGCATGGGCGTGTTCCTCGGCCAGTCGACGCGCATCTACAACCGCATGACCGGCGAGACCAGCTACGGCGTGGTGCCGCCGGGCAGCGTGGTGGTGGCGGGCTCGCTGCCGGCCGCGGACGGCACGCATTCGCTGTACTGCGCGGTGATCGTCAAGCAGGTCGACGCGCGCACGCGCGCCAAGACCTCGGTCAACGAGCTGCTGCGCGGGCACGCGCTCTGAGCGGGCGCGGAGGCATTCGATGACCACCCTGTACGGACTCGACAACTGCGACACCTGCCGCAAGGCGCGCAAGTGGCTGGACCGGTTCGGCATCGCGCATACGTTCGTCGACTATCGCGCCAGCAAACCCGAACCCGAGATGCTGCAGGACTGGGCGGCGCAGGCCGGCGGTTTCGCGCTGCTGGTCAACAAGGCCTCGACCACGTGGCGGCAGCTGCCGGAGCACCGCAAGGCGGCGGGTTCGGATGCCGAATGGAAGCTGCTGCTGCGTGAATACCCGCAGCTGGTCCGGCGCCCGGTTGTGGTCACCGACGACGGCGTGCTCAGCCAGGGCTTCAGCGACAACGGCTTCAAGAAGCGCTTTGGAGTGGACGCATGAGCGAGGTGCTGGCGCTGACGAAGGAGCTGGTCATGCGCCCCTCGGTCACGCCGGACGATGCCGGCTGCCAGGAGCTGCTGGCCGGGCGCCTCGCGCGCGCCGGCTTCGCCTGCGAGTCGCTGCGCTTCGGGGCGGTCGACAACCTGTGGGCCATGCACGGCGAGGGTGGGCCGGTGCTGGTCTTGCTGGGACATACCGACGTCGTGCCGCCGGGCCCGCGCGAAACCTGGGCCAGCGACCCGTTCGTGCCCGAGGTGCGCGACGGCAGGCTGTACGGGCGCGGCACCGCCGACATGAAAGGCAGCGTGGCGGCGTTCGTGGTCGCCATGGAGCGTTTCGTGGCCGCGCACCCGGACCATCGCGGCACCGTCGCGCTGCTGCTGACCTCCGACGAGGAGGGTGATGCGATCGACGGCGTGCGCCGGGTGGCGCAGGTGTTCCGCGAACGCGGCCAGCGCATCGACTGGTGCATTACCGGTGAACCTTCATCGAGCTCGCGCCTCGGTGACCTGGTGCGCGTCGGCCGTCGCGGTTCGCTGTCGGCGACGTTGCTGGTGCGGGGCATCCAGGGGCATGTCGCGTATCCGGAGAAGGCCCGCAACCCGGTGCACGCCGCATTGCCGGCGCTCGCGGAACTGACCGCGCGAAGCTGGGACGACGGCTTCGAGAGCTTCCCGCCCACCAGCCTGCAGGTCAGCAACGTGCAGGCCGGTACCGGCGCGGGCAACGTGATCCCGGGTGAGTTCACGGTGCACTTCAACCTGCGCTACAACCCGCACTGGGATGCGTCGCGGCTGGAGTCGACGATCGAATCGATGCTGGCCCGCCATGGCCTCGACTTCGACATTGGCTGGCATCGCAGCGGCGAGCCGTTCCACACGCCGGAAGGGCCGCTGCGCGCCGCCGCGCGCGAGGTGCTGGCGCGCATGACCGGCAGCGAGCCCGAGGAGAGCACGGGTGGCGGCACCTCGGATGCGCGCTTCATCGCGCCGCTGGGTGCGCAGTGCATCGAGATCGGCCCGGTGAACGCCAGCATCCACCAGGTCGACGAGCACGTGGCGGTCGCCGATCTCGAAGCGCTGCCCGGGATCTACCAGGCGCTGATCGAGCACCTGCTGGCTCCCGCCTGAGCCGCAAACGGCGACGGCCACCGGAATGCGGTGGCCGTCGAAGTGATCAGGTGGCCGGCACGCGGCCGCGACTTTCAGGGCTTGCCGGGACCCTTGCCGTTTCCGTTGTTGCCATTGCCGCGGCCCTTGCCGTTGCCCTGGCTGCCCTTGCCATTGCCGTTGCCTCGGCCCTGGCTTGCACCCTGGCCTTTGCCCGGCGCGGCATGCTCCGCGTGCCCGCGGCCCGGCCTGTCGTGCGAAGCCTTGCCGCCTCGGCGATCCGGGCGCGACCAGTCGACGCGCACGTCACGGTCGATCACGATCGGATGGCCCCAACGGCCGTAGGTATCCACCTGGCCGCGCTTGAGCGCGTGGAACGCCGGTGAACCGGGCTTGATGCCCAGGCGCTGCGCGGTCGCGCCCCAACCCTGGCCGGGGTGGCGGTCGTACTCGCGCACGACGTCGCGGCACGGGATGCGCAGCGAATGCGCAAGCGCGCACGCGTAGTACACGTCGCCCGGGGCCCAGCGGCGCTGGTCGAGCAGTTCGACCAGCAGCGGGCGCGGCGCTCCGTAATAGCCGGTCATCTCGTCCATGAACGGGTCGCGGTACTGGCGGCCATAGTCGTTGATCTCGCCCAGGCGTGAATCGACCCAGACATCGCCGGTGCGGGTGTTGTAGCCGATGGTCTGGGCGGATGCGGTGGCGGCGGTGGCTGCCAGGCCAAGGCCCAGCGCGAGTACGAGCGTGCGGATGCGGTGGTTCCGGGTCATGTTCGTTCGCTCCTTGAGGGTGGCGACATTCTGGATCCCCAGGCGATGAATCGGGGGTGATGCATCGGCACCCGTGCGGAACGCGTTCAGCGGGTGGGAGGGAAGAGGGCGTCACGCGCGCTTGACGGCCACGTGGAGTGGAGGCTAGTTTCGAGGCCATGTCCCGCCACCCCGCCGCCACGCGCACTGCCTGCAACCGCAACAATCGCGGTTCGGACAATCGCGTGCGCGACCAGCGGGCGGGCGACTAGGCAGGCGACACCAGCCAGGCAACCCGAAACCCGCGCCCGGCGCGGGTTTTTCGTTTCCGCGCAGGCGTTCCACCGCCGGTGATTGCCGGCACAAGGAGCTACGCCATGTGTTCCATCCTCGGCATCTTCGACCTTCGCCCCGGGGCCGACGTGTCCCTGCTGCGTCCCCTGGCGCTGTCGCTCTCGGCGCTGCAGCGCCATCGCGGTCCGGACTGGTCCGGCGTGCATGCCGAACCGGCCGCACTCCTCGTGCACGAGCGGCTGGCGATCGTCGACCCGGCCGGCGGCGCGCAGCCGCTGCGTTCGGCCGACGGCAGCCTGGTGCTGGCGGTCAATGGCGAGATCTACAACCATCGCGAGCTGCAGGAGGGGCTGCAGGATGGCTACGCGTTCCAGACCGGTTCCGACTGCGAGGTGATCAACGCGCTGTACAGCCATCACGCCGGTCGCGCGGATACCGGCGCAGAGGCGGATGACATCGGCCCGTGGCTGGCGCGGCTCAACGGCATCTTCGCGTTCGCCCTGTGGGATCGCGTGCGCGGTCGCGCGGTGATCGCGCGCGACCCGATCGGCGTCTGCCCGCTCTACTGGGGTCACGACGGTGACGGCCGGCTGTGGGTCGCATCCGAAATGAAGGCGCTGGCCCGGCACTGCGACGACGTGGCGCAGTTCCCTCCGGGCCACTGGTACGACACCGCGACCGGTACGCTGCACCGCTACTTCTCTCCCGCGTGGCGCGACCATGACGCGACGCGCGGCGTGGTGGTCGCACCGGACGCGCTGCGGCACGCCTTCGAGGCCGCCGTCCACCGGCAGATGATGAGCGACGTGCCCTACGGCGTGCTGCTGTCGGGCGGGCTGGATTCGTCGCTGGTCGCCGCCTGCGCCGCGCGCTTCGCGCGGCGGCGGATCGAGGATGACGACGCGTCCGAAGCGTGGTGGCCACGGCTGCACTCGTTCGCCATCGGCCTGGAGGGCTCGCCAGACCTCGCAGCGGCGGAAGTCGCGGCCGCTGCACTCGGCACGGTGCACCACGGCTTCGTCTACACCTTGCAGGAAGGCATCGACGCGGTGCCGGAGGTGATCCGGCACATCGAAAGCCACGACGTGACCACGGTGCGCGCATCCACGCCGATGTACCTGCTGGCGCGGCGCATCAAGGCGATGGGCGTGAAGATGGTCCTGTCGGGCGAGGGCAGCGACGAGATCTTCGGTGGCTACCTGTACTTCCACAAGGCGCCCGACGCGCGCGCGTTCCACGAGGAGACGGTGCGCAAGCTCGATGCGCTGTACCAGTACGACTGCCTGCGCGCCAACAAGGCGATGATGGCCTGGGGCGTCGAGGCGCGCGTGCCGTTCCTCGACCTGGAGTTCCTGGACCTGGCGATGGGCATGGACGCCGGCGAGAAGATGGTGCGCGAGCGCGGCACGGCACGCCGGCCGATCGAAAAGGCGGTGCTGCGCGAGGCGTTCGACGGGCTGCTGCCCGACAGCATCCTGTGGCGGCAGAAGGAGCAGTTCAGCGACGGCGTCGGCTACGGCTGGATCGACGCGCTGAAGGCGCATGCCGCGCAGGTCGTCGGCGAGCGGGCATTCGCCGACGCGGCGCAGCGGTTTCCACACGCCCCGCCGGCGACGCGCGAAGCCTACTGGTATCGCAGCCTGTTCGAGGATGCGTTCCCTGGCGCGGCCTGCGCGCGCACCGTGCCGGGCGGGCCGTCGATCGCCTGCTCGTCGCCCGCGGCGATCGCCTGGGATGCGTCCTTCGCCGGCCAGACCGATCCGTCGGGACGCGCGGTGCTCGGCGTGCACCAGCGGTCCAGCGGATGATCCCGGCGCGCCTCAGCGTGGCGCCAGCACCAGTGCGTGCTCGGCCTTGCCCGGCAGGAACGGGGTCGGGCGGCCGTGCACCCAGTCGTCGTGGCCGGCGCCCCAGAAGGGCGACAGCGGATGCCCGCTCTGTCCGCCGGGCATGTGGATGATGCCGTCGGCCTCGCGACCCGGCGACACCACCATGCGCTGCGACGCGCCGAACGCCGGACCCTGCACGCGCGGCATGTGGGTGTCGCCGGGCAGCGCGTCGGCCGGCATGCACAGCCACCCGCGCACCGGCTTCGGCAACACCGAAGCCAGCGGGTGGCAGATGCGCGCGGTGTTGTATTCGCCCCAGCTGCGTTCGGCCAGCGGGCCCTGTCCGGACAATTCGTCGCGAACCGCCACGGCGGCATCCTCGAAGAGTGCCTCCCAGCTGGCGAAGCGTCGCGGCAGCAGGTGCGCCGGACGCTGCGACACCAGTGGCCAGGCGACGCCTTCCAGCTGCGGCAGCGCTGGCATCGCGAAATCGTCGGCGAGTGCCGCGCGCGCGGGGGCCAGCAGGCCGTCGGCGATGCGCTCGTTGACCGCGATGCGCCAGGCACGCACCACGCGGTAGCTGGTGGATGCGGGATCGGCGCGCCCCTCCCAGGTCGCGGCCGCGTCGGCCAGCGCGTCCATCGCCGGCGTGGAGGATGCCGCCGCGCGTTCGCGCAGCAGCTGCCACCAGCGCTCGAGGAACAGCGCGCGGTCGTCGAGCTGGATGGCCAGCAGGGCGCGTTCGTCGAAGGTCCCGGTGGCGCGCAGCGCGTCGCGGATCTGCGCGCCGCGCGCACCCAGTGCGTAGCCACCGTCGCCGAGGCGGTCCAGCGCTGGCCCGCTCACCACGCGGTTGTTGGCCGTCCACAGGCGGTCCGCGGTGGGCGAGGCCAGGGTCGGGGCGTTGCGCGTGCTGGCCGGCCAGGGAGGACACGCGTCGGTGCCTGCGTCCAGCGGGGGGAACATCGGTGTACAGCCGGATGCGCGCTGCGGGAGCGGTCCGATCAGCCGCCAGGCGATGCGTCCGCCGCGGTCGCCGATGACAAGGTTCTGGGTGGGCATGGCGGCGTCGCGGGCGAGCACCAGCGCGTGGTCGATGTCCCGGGCGCGCGCCATGCCGGCAAGGCCGAAGTTGACCGCGCCGGGCAGGTGCGCCGTCCACCGCAGGCTGAGCACGCGGCCGCCGTCGAGTTCGTGCATGACCGGGCCCCAGGCGGTCTCGCGCACGTCCAGCACGACCGCATCGGCGCCGGCGACGGCGATCGTCTCGCGGTGCGTCTCCACCGCGGCGCATTGCTGCGTCGGCGTAACGCCGCAAGGCGTTTCAACCGCCCAGTCGAGGTAGTCGCCATAGCTGTTGGTGAAGCCCCAGGCCACGTGGCGGTTCGAGCCCACGATCACCGCGGGCAGGCCGGGCAGGGTGAAACCGGAGACGTCGACGCCGCCGGACGGCGTGCCTGCATCGCCGTAGTGCAGCCGCGCGCGGAACCAGGTGCCGGGCGCGCGCAGGCCCAGGTGCATGTCGTCGGCGACGATCGCGCGGCCGTCGGCGGTCAACGTGCCGGCCACAGCGAAGTTGTTGCTCCCGGGCTGCGGCGCATCGGGGAGCGCGCCGGTGTCGCCGGCGCCCTGCGCCGGCAGCTGGCGCAGGTCGACCGCTCCGGCATCGGGCAGCACGGCATCGCCGATCGGATCGCCGAACAGCGGCGCGTCCCAGCTGGAGCCGGCGTGGGTCACCAGCGCGTACAGCGGCTCCGGCAGGTGCGGGCGCATCTTCAATAGCGCGAGCTCGCGGGCGTTGCCGGCGTCCTGCAGGTCGAAATACATCGCGAACGCGACCAGCGCCGAGTCCTCCGCGCGCCACGGCTCCGGCGCGGTGCGCAGCAGCAGGTAGGGCCAGGGACGCGCGTCGAGCGCGGCCAGCCCGGCGTTGACGCCTTCGACATAGGCATCGAGTTGTGCGCGCCGGTCGCCGAGGATGGCGTCGAGGTGGGTGGCGATGCGCGCGCGCATGCGGTGCACGCGGTGTGTTCGGTCCGCGTCCAGCGCGACCGGCCCGAACAGCGCCGCCAGTTCGCCGGCCGCGGTGCGGCGCATCAGGTCCATTTCGAAGTAGCGTTCCTGCGCGTGCACGTAACCCAGCGCGCGCATTGCATCGGCTTCGTTGCCCGCGTCGATGGTGGCCACGCCGAGCGCGTCGCGGGTCACGGTGACCTGGGTCGCGAGGCCGGGAAGCCCGGCAGTGCCGTCAAGCTGCGGCAGGCTGGCGCGCAGCGCCCACCATCCCGCCAGCGCCGCGAGCGCCACCGACAACAGCAACAACGACGCCAGCCGCAGGCACCAGCGCACCATGCACGATCCTCCCCCTCAGGAAGGATCGATTATGCGGTCTTATTCGACCGAGAGCGCGTCGACCTTCTGCCAGCCGCGTGGCAGCAGGCCACCGCGGCTGCCGCGCGCTGCGATGTAGGGTTCGAGCTCGCGCCAGGACAGGCTCATGGTGCGCGCGCCGGACTTCACCGCCAGGCTGCCGCCCTCGGGCACCGAGACGATCGCCACCACGCGCTCGGTGGCGCGCTTGGCCTTGGGGATCTCGATGATCTTGTTGCCCTTGCCGCGATCGAGCTCGGGAAGTTCCGACACCGGGAACACCAGCAGGTGTCCGGCGCTGGTCACGGCCACGATGCGGTCGCGCTCCACGTTGGCCACCGGCGCCGGCTGCAGCACGCGGGCCTCGGGCGACAGCGACAGCATCGCCTTGCCGGCCTTCTGCCGTCCGGTCAGGTTCTCGAAGCGGGTCACGAAGCCGTAGCCGGCCGATGACGCCAGTGCGAAGCGGCTGTCGTTCTCGCCGCTGGCCATCGCCACGAATGCCGCGCCCGCCGCCGGCGAGAAGCGGCCGGTCAGCGGTTCGCCGTTGCCGCGCGCCGACGGCAGGCCGTGCGCCAGGGTGGAGTAGCTGCGTCCGGTGGAGTCGAGGAAGGCGACCTGCTGCGAGGTGCGCCCGCGCACGGCCTGCAGCGCTGCATCGCCTTCGCGATAGGACAGTCCCGACGCGTCGACGTCGTGGCCCTTGGCGGCACGCACCCAGCCCTTCTGGCTGAGCACGATGGTCACCGGCTCGCTGGCCACGAGATCGGTCTCGGCCAGCGCCTGCGCGGCGCCGCGCTCGACCAGCGGCGAGCGGCGCGCGTCGCCGAACTTCTTCGCATCGGCGAGCAGCTCGTCCTTGACCATCTTGCGCAGCCTGGCCTTGCTGCCGAGGGTGGCCACCAGCGTCTCGCGCTCCGCGGCCAGCGCGTCCTGCTCGCCGCGGATCTTCATTTCCTCGAGCCGCGCCAGCTGGCGCAGCTTCGTTTCCAGGATGTAGTCCACCTGGTCGTCGTCGAGCGCGAAGCGCGCCTGCAGGACGGCCTTGGGATCGTCCTCGGTGCGGATGATGCGGATCACCTCGTCCAGGTTGAGGAACGCCACCAGCAGGCCTTCCAGCATGTGCAGGCGGCGCTCCACCTTTTCCAGGCGGTGCTGCAGGCGGCGGGTGACGGTGTCGGCGCGGAACGCCAGCCACTCCATCAGCAGCGTGCGCAGGTCCTTGACCTGCGGTCGTCCGTCGCGGCCGATGATGTTGAGGTTGACCCGGTGGCTCTTCTCGAGGTCGGTGGTGGCGAACAGGTGGCCCATCAGCTGGTCGGCGTCGACGCGGTTGGAGCGCGGGATCAGCACCAGGCGCACCGCGTTGGCGTGGTCGGACTCGTCGCGGATGTCCTCCAGCCACGGCAGCTTCTTGGCGCGCATCTGCGCGGCGATCTGCTCGATCACCTTGCCGGGGCTGGCCTGGTAGGGCAGCGTGGTGATGACGATGTTGGCGCCTTCGCGTTCGAAGGTGGCGCGCGAACGCACGCTGCCGTGGCCGGTCTCGTAGATCGCGCGCAGGTCGGCCGCGGGGGTGATGATTTCCGCGCCCGTGGGGTAGTCGGGGCCGCGCACGTGCTCGCAGAGGTCGGCGACCGTGGCCTCGGGGTCGTCGATCAGGCGCACGCAGGCGCTGACCACCTCATTGAGGTTGTGCGGCGGCACGTCGGTGGCCATGCCCACCGCGATGCCGGTGGTGCCGTTGAGCAGCAGGTGCGGCAGGCGCGCCGGCAGCCAGGTGGGCTCCTCGAGCGTGCCGTCGAAGTTCGGCACCCAGTCGACCGTGCCGTGGCCCAGTTCGCCGAGCAGCGCTTCGGCGATCGGCGTGAGCTTGGACTCGGTGTAGCGCATGGCCGCGAACGACTTGGGATCGTCGGCCGAGCCGAAGTTGCCCTGGCCCTCGATCAGCGGATAGCGGTACGAGAACGGCTGCGCCATCAGCACCAGTGCTTCATAGCAGGCGCTGTCGCCGTGCGGGTGGTACTTGCCGATCACGTCGCCCACGGTTCGCGCGGACTTCTTCGGCTTGGCGCCGGCGCCGAGGCCGAGCTCGCTCATCGCGAAGATGATCCGCCGCTGCACCGGCTTCAGGCCGTCACCGATGAAGGGCAGGGCGCGGTCGAGCACCACGTACATCGAATAGTCGAGGTAGGCGCGCTCGGCGTACTCGCGCAGCGGGATCTGTTCGAAGCCGTGGAAAACGGGGCGGACGGTGTCGTTCATCGGGACTGCGGTCGCGGCTGTTGTGGAAGCCCTGCGATTCTACGCGCAACAAAAAACCCCGCTTTCGCGGGGTTTCGTGTCATCTCGTCGAAGGGCATGGCCCCGCGACTTGTAGATGGTGCCCGGAAGAGGACTCGAACCTCCACGGAGTTGCCCCCGCTAGCACCTGAAGCTAGTGCGTCTACCAATTCCGCCACCCGGGCAGGTGGGCGCGCATTGTTGCAATGCAGTGCTGCGCTGTCAACGGCTGCGTGAGAAGTTCACCACAGCCGGCGCGTACAATTGCCCGATGACAAAGACCACAGGCAAGGGCGGCCACGGCCGCGACACCCCATCCGCGAAGGCCGGGGCAGGCCAGGCGTCGGACAGGAAGCCCGCGAAGGGCAAGACCGGCACCACGCAGAAACACGGCGCACACCCGCCCTCGCCGCGCGCGAAGCCGGCTGCCTTGCCGGGCTGGATGCCTGATCCCGCGCTGGTGCGCGCGATGTCACCCTCATCGCGTGGTGCATCGGCCACGCCGCGAGACACGACGCGCGGGACAGCTCCAGAGACCGCTCCGGAGGCTCCGGCTCCGAGGGCCCCGAGGGCTCCGAAGGCTCCGACCGCAAGGGCCCAGCCTCCGCACGCAGCATCGCGCAGCGACGCGCCGGAGCCGAGGCAGGCCAGGGCGCCGGCGCCCGCTGCCGGCACGCCGTTCCAGGATCCGCAGGCCGCGCGCGAAGCGGGCCGCTATGAGCATCCGATCGCCAGTCGCGAAGCGATCCTTCAAGTGCTCGCGGCCGCCGATGGTCCGATGGACGCAGCAGCGCTGGCCGAGCGCCTCGGCCTGCTCGAACCGCATCGCGCCGACGCGCTCGACAAGCGCCTGGGCGCGATGGTTCGTGACGGCCAGATCCTCAAGAACCGGCGCGGCGGCTTCGTGCCGGCGCGCCAGCTCGACCTGATCCCGGGCACGGTGATCGCCAACCCGGAAGGCTTCGGTTTCCTGCGACCGGAAACCGGCCATGGCGACGACCTGTTCCTGCCGCCGGCGGAAATGCGCAAGGTGATGCATGGCGACCGCGTGCTCGCTTCGGTCACTGGCGTCAACCGCCGCGGCCGCGAGGGCGCGATTGTCGAAGTGCTGGAGCGTCGCGTACAGCGCCTGATCGGCCGCTTCGCGCTGGAGTCCGGCATCAGCTACGTGGTGCCGGACGACAAGCGCATCCAGCGCAACGTGCAGATTCCGGCCGATGCGCGCCAGGAGGCGCGCGACGGCCAACTGGTGGTCTGCGCGATCGTCACCCCGCCCGACAGCCACCGGCCGCCGATCGGCCGCATCCTGGCGGTGCTCGGCGACAAGCTCACCGCGTCGATCGCGGTGGAGGCCGCGATCCACGGCCATGACATCCCGCACGAGTTCCCGCCCGAGGTGCTCGACGAAGCCACCGCCGTGCCCCTCGAGGTCGACGCCGCATCCGCCAGCCGCCGACTCGACCTTCGCGCCTTGCCGCTGGTGACCATCGACGGCGAGGACGCCAAGGATTTCGACGACGCCGTGTACTGCGAGCCCAACCGCGACGGCTTCCGGCTGATCGTGGCGATCGCCGACGTCTCGCACTACATCCGCCCGTCGGCGCCGCTCGACGTCGAAGCGCAGAAGCGCGCGACCTCGGTGTATTTCCCGGGTTACGTGGTGCCGATGCTGCCCGAGACGCTGTCCAACGGCATCTGCTCGCTGAAGCCCAAGGTCGACCGCCTGTGCTTCGCCTGCGACATGCAGGTCGACCGCAAGGGCAACGTGGTGTCGTCGTCGTTCCACGAGGCGGTGATGAACTCGCACGCGCGCCTGACCTACACCCAGGTCTGGAACGCGGTCGGCGAAGGCGTCCCCGATGCCGACCGTGATGCCGCGCAGGCCTTCATCGGCCAGCAGTTGCAGCAGGTGCGCCAGCTGCACCAGCTGTTCCAGGTGCTGGAGAAGGCGCGCCGCCAGCGCGGCGCGATCGACTTCGAGACCTCCGAGGTGCGCTTCGTGCTCGGCCCGCAGGGCGAGGTGACCCAGGCCGGCATGCTCCAGCGCAACGACGCGCACAAGCTGATCGAGGAATGCATGATCGCGGCCAACGTGCAGGCCGCGCTGTTCCTGCTCGAAGCGGCGGTCCCGGCTCCGTTCCGCGACCATGACCGGCCGCCGGAAGCCAAGTACGCCGACCTGCTGGAATTCCTCAAGGAGTTCCACCTGCGCCTGCCGACATGGCAGAAGGTGCAGCCCAAGGACTACCGCAAGCTGCTGGAGACGGTGCGCGAGCGCCCCGACGCGGCACTGCTGGAGTCGGTGCTGCTGCGCAGCCAGTCGCTGGCGGTGTACGCACCCGAGAACATCGGCCACTTCGGCCTGGCGCTGGAGGCGTACGCGCACTTCACCTCGCCGATCCGCCGCTACGCCGACCTGCTGGTGCACCGCGCCATCAAGCACGCGCTGACCGGTGGCAAGGCCGCCAACTACGAATACTCCGCACACCAGATGACCGCGCTGTCGCTGCAGTGCTCGGAGCGTTCGCGCCGCGCCGACGAAGCGCAACGCGAAGTCGACGAGCGCTACCGTGCGGCATGGATGGAAGAACACGTCGGCCGCGAGTTCGACGGCGTGGTGAGCGGCGTGACCAGCTTCGGCCTGTTCATCGAACTGGCCGAGTCCAAGGTCAACGGCCTGGTGCACGTGACCCAGCTGCCCAACGATTTCTACCACTTCGACCCGATCCGCAAGACCCTCACGGGCCAGCGTTCCGAGCGCGAATACCGCCTTGGCGACAGCGTGCGCATCGTGGTGCTCAAGGCGAGCGTCGAGGAACTGAAGATCGACTTCCGGCTGGTCGGCGAAGGCCAGGGCAAGCCGGGTGAACCCGGCGAGCCGCGTGCGCCCGCAACGCGCGGCCAGCCGGCCAAGCGCGCCAAGAAGAAGTACTGAGCGCGACCACCAGGGCACTTATGACAAGCAAGCAGAACCAGTGGATCGTCGGCATCAACGCGGTCGCGTCGGCGATCGAGCACGATGCCGACAACGTGCGCGAAGTGTTGCTTGAGGCGGGCGGCAAGAACGCGCGCATCGGCGACATCGAGGACAACGCGCGCCGGCGCGGCATCGACGTGCGCCGCGTGGCGCAGCAGGCGCTGGACGGCGTGGCCGGCGGATTGCGCCACCAGGGCGCGGTGGCGCGCTATGCCGCGGCGAAGACGTTTGACGAGGACGCGCTGCCGGAGCTGGTGGAAGCGGCCGGGGGTCGCGCGCTGCTGCTGGTGCTCGATGGCGTGCAGGACCCGCACAACCTGGGTGCCTGCCTGCGCAGCGCCGCCGCGGCGGGCGTGACCGCGGTGCTGATCCCCAAGGACAAGGCGGTGCAGGTCAACGCCACGGTGCGCAAGACCTCGGCCGGCGCCGCGGACAGCATCCCGGTGGTGCGCGTGACCAACCTGGCGCGCAGCCTGCGCGAGCTGCAGAAGCAGGGCGTGTGGATCTACGGGCTGGCGGGAGATGCAGGCGCGTCGCTGTACGGCATCGACCTGCGCGGCAACGTGGCGCTGGTGCTGGGTGGCGAAGGCGAAGGCCTGCGGCGGCTGACCCGCGACATGTGCGACCAGCTGGTGTCGCTGCCGATGCCGGGTGCCGCGGCCGCGGGCGTTGAAAGCCTCAACGTGTCGGTGGCCGCCGGCGTGTGCCTGTTCGAGGCGGTCCGCCAGCGCGTCTAGGCGGGCAGGATGTCGCCGCTGGCGTCGGCCGCGTCCGGCCCGGCACCGGTGCTGGTCGCAGCGGCCGGCTGGGCGTGCAGGCCCCAGGTGTTGGCGATGATGCAGAACAGCTCGCCGGTGCGTTCGGTGTCGTACACGGCCGAATGCGCTTCGTCGCTGTTCCACTCCATGCCTGCCGCCTGCACCGCGCGCGCCAGCACGGTTTGCCCGTAGACCAAGCCGGCGAGGGTGACCGTGTCGAACACGCTGAAGGGATGGAACGGGTTGCGCTTGTGCCCGCTGCGCGCGACCGCGGCGTTAAGGAAATTCAGGTCGAAGTGCGCGTTGTGGCCCACCAGGATCGCGCGCTGGCAACGATGCTTGTGCATCGCCGCGCGTACCGGCGCAAACACGTGGTCGAGCGCCTCGCGCTCGGGCTTGGCGAAGCGGAACGGATGGTCCAGGTCGATGCCGGTGATCTGCAGCGACTTCGGATCGATGGTGGTGCCCGGCGCCGGCACGACGTGCGCGCTGGCGCCTTCGCCAAGCACGTAGCGGCCGGCGTGGTCCAGGTCGACCGGGCGCACCGCGATCTCGAGGAGTGCGTGGCGGTTCCAGTCGAAGCCGCCGGTCTCCACATCGACCACCACCGGCAGGTAGCCGCGGAAGCGCGCCGACATCGGGGCGAAGGAAGGGGGCGCGGAAGATTCGGGAAGGGTGTTCACCGGCACTAGTCTAGCCGAGCGCCGTGGCCGGCCCTCACCGGCGCACGCCGGCCACGATGCCCTGGCGATGCCACTGGCGGAGCATCGCCACGCCCTGCGCGAGGAAGGCGTCGTCGCAGGCACTGCCGGCTTCGCCTGCCAGCGCCACCAGCTGGTCGCGACCGCTCGCGCCAGGCGCTTCATCCAGGCGCTGCAGCAGCCGCCAAGCCAACGAGCTGGGCGCGTGGAAGCGGACACGGCCGTCGGCCTCGCGGTGCAGGAGCAGCAGCGTCGGCTGCGACGGTGGCGACGCGGGCTGGAAATCCGGGCCGATGCGGTGCACGGGCCAGGCGTATGCCAGCGGCCAGGCCAGCGGCGACAGCAGCGGCGCACCCGCCAGCAGCGCGGCATCCACGTCGGTGTCCGGTGCATCGAGCGGGTCGTGGGCGATGTCGTCCACCCGCGCCTCGCTGATCTGCAGCGCCAGCTCGATCCATTCGTAGTGCGCAAGTTCGACGAGCCAGGGCTCGCGGCCGCCGCTGTCCTCCAGATAGCGGAGGAACTCGCGCGCGACCTCGGTGAACAGCGGCGTGCGTGCGCCGTGGTCGCGGTAGAAGTCGCGCGCCAGCGCTGGCCAGCGGTCGCCGTAGACCCGCTTGATCACCGGGAAGTTTCCGCCGAGCAGGCCTTCGATGTTGTTGAAGAACAGGTCACGGTAGATCTTCAGGCGGCGCGCCTCGATGCCCGCGGGTGGCGGTGTGCGGCCAGGGTCGCGGATGTACGCGGCCAGCGCATCCTGCTGCGCGCGCAGCGTTTCGTCGTCGCCGAGCTGGTCGCCGGAGACGCGGTCAGGCGGCATGTTCGCGCACCGTCGCTGCAGTCAGATGGCCACGCACGGTGGCGAGCTCGCCCAGCAGCACGTCGAACGGCGGAAAGTTGAAGTCGCGCTCCAGCAGCGTGGGGCGCGCGCCATGCACGCGGTAGGCCTCGGCGAGCAGCGCCCACACCGGGTCGCCGACCGCCGCGCCATGTGTGTCGATCTTGAGGTCCGGGGCCTCGTCGTAGTGGCCGGCGACGTGGATGTAGGCGATCCGCGCGGACGGCAGCCCGCGCAGGAATGCGTGCGCGTCATAGCCGTGGTTGGTCGCGTTGACCACGATGTTGTTGACGTCGAGCAGCAGGTCGCAGTCCGCCTCGGCAAGCACGGAATTGATGAAATCCAGTTCCGTCAGCGGCGCTGCGGCTCCGGTCGGAACGACCGCGTAGTAGGAGATGTTCTCCACCGCGATGCGGCGGCCCAGGATGTCCTGCGTGCGGCGGATGCGCGCGGCGACGTGGTGCACCGCCGCTTCCGTGAACGGCAGCGGCAGCAGGTCGTAGAGCTGACCGAGGCTGTCGCCGCAGGCGCTCAGGTGTTCGCTGTAGACGGGCGTGCGATGGGCGTCGAGGAAGCGACGCAGCTTGTGCAGGAAGGTTTCGTCGAGCGCCGCCGGGCCGCCGAGTGAAAGCGACAGTCCATGGAAGACCATGGGCTGGCGGGCCGCCAGCTCGGCGAACGCATCGCCAAGCGCGCCGCCGACGCCGATCCAGTTCTCGGGCGCGGCCTCGAGGAAGTCGAAGCTGCCGGCAGGGGCTGCGCGCAGCTCCGCCAGCAGGCCGCGGCGCAGCCCCAGACCAACGCTGCGAGGGTCGAGCAAGGGCATCATGACGGTCACCGGCGCGCGAGCGGGCGCGCGCCGGTGGTGGGCCTCAGGTCAGGCGGCGCCGCCGCACTTGCCCTCGCCACACTTGCCTTCGCCGCACTTGCCTTCATGCGCGGCCTTGCCGTCGCCGGCCTTCTTCTCGGCGTGGTGGGCGTCGTGCTCGGCCTGGTCGACGAAGCCATCGCTGTTGGTGTCCATGGCGGCGAAGTAGGCGGCGTCCTTGTCGGGATGGCGCGCGGCGAACTCGGCGGAGGAGATGCGGCCGTCGCCGTCGGTGTCGGCATTGGTCATGCCGCACTTGCCTTCGCCTGCCTTGGCCTCGGGATCATCGGCCGGCGCGTCGGCGGTGATCGCCGTGCCGGCGGCCATGTAGCCGCTGCCGAGCTGGTGCATCGCGAACGCGGAGCCGGAGAGGGCGATGCCGCCGAGCGAGGCCATGGCCAGGGCGACGGGTTTGATCGTGGGCTTCGACATGTCGGTCTCCATCAGGTCCGGCGGATGCCGGGAGGCCGGATTATGCCGCAGCCCGGGGTGCTGCATCGCAGCACCCGCGGCCACCATTCAGGAGGTGGTATTGGTGTCGTCGCGCTTCTCGCGCGGTGGCAGGTTGTCCTCGCCGCGCACCACGAACCAGATGTTCTCGGCGATGTTGGTGGCGTGGTCGCCGATCCGCTCCAGGTTCTTGGCCATGAACAGCAGGTGCGTGCAGCCGGTGATCGCGCGCGCGTCTTCCATCATGTAGGTGAGCAGCTCGCGGAACAGGCGGGTGTACGCGGCATCGAGTTCTGCATCGCGCTCGCGGACGCGCTGCGCCGCCTCGGCATCGGCAGTGCGGTAGGCCTCCAGCACGTCGCGCACCTGGCGCGCGGCCAGCACGCCCAGCGGTGCAAGGCCACCGGCCAGCGGCAGCGGCGGCGCCTGGTTGAGCGCCTTGGAGCGCTTGGCGATGTTGCTGGCGTAGTCACCGATGCGCTCGAGGTCGGACACGATGCGCAGCGCGGCGAGGATCTCGCGCAGGTCGCGTGCCAGCGGGCCGCGGGTCGCAGTCATCATCACGTCCTGGCTGACTTCGCGCTCGATGGCGTCGATGGCGTCGTCGTTGGCGATGATGCGCTCGGCGGCGCGGTCGTCGCGGCGTTCGACGACGTCGAGCGCGGCCTCGAGCTGGGCGACCGACATCTCGCCCATGCGCAGGATCTCGCCGATGATGCGCTCGCGCTCTTCGTCCTGGGCGCGCAGGATGTGGTCATGGGGCTGCATGGTCATCCGAACCTTCCGGTGATGTAGTCCTCGGTCTGCTGCTTCGAGGGGTTGGAGAAGATGGTCGCGGTGGCGTCGTGCTCGACCATGTCGCCGAGGTACATGAAGGCGGTGTAGTCGGAGACGCGCGCGGCCTGCTGCATGTTGTGGGTGACGATGACGATGGTGTAGTCGAGCTTCAGCTCCTCGATCAGCTGCTCGATGCGGCTGGTGGAGATGGGGTCGAGTGCCGACGTGGGCTCGTCGAGCAGCAGCACCTCGGGTTTGAGCGCGACGGCGCGCGCGATGCACAGCCGCTGCTGCTGGCCGCCGGACAGGCCAAGCGCGCTCTGCTGCAGCTTGTCCTTGACCTCGTCCCACAGCGCGCCCTGGCGCAGCGCACCTTCGACGCGCGCGTCCATCTCGCTCTTCGACAGTTTCTCGTGGTGGCGGATGGCGTAGGCGATGTTCTCGTAGATGGTCATCGGGAACGGTACCGGCTTCTGGAACACCATGCCGACCTTGCTGCGCAGGCGGTTCATGGGGTATTTCGGCGCGAGGATGTCCTCGCCGTCGAGCAGGATGCTGCCGCTCGCGACCTGTCCGGGGTAGAGGGCGTAGATGCGGTTGAACACGCGCAGCAGGGTCGACTTGCCGCAGCCGGACGGGCCGATCAGCGCGCTCACGCGCTTCTCGGGGATGTCCATGTTCACGCCCTTGATGGCGTGGAACTTCCCGTAATGGAAGTCGAGGCCGCGCACCTGGATCTTGATCGGTGGCTTGCCGGCGGCCGTGGCGCGTTCCGGGGTCGCGGTGGAGAACGCGATGCGCCCGGCGGCAGGGTGGCGGGGGGAACTGTCATTCATCGACGGGATCCGGGGAGAAAGGGTGTCAATCATTCGGGATGCGCTTGCGCAGCAGCAGTGCGCGCGCCAGCAGGCCGGTCAGCAGCACGAACACGGTCAGCACCAGTGCGCCTGCCCAGGCCAGCTGCTGCCAGCTTTCATAGGGGCTGGCGGCGTACTGGTACATCACCGTGGGCACGCTGGCCATCGGCTGCATGATGTTGCTGTTCCAGTACAGGTTGCCGAAGGCGGTGAACAGCAGGGGCGCGGTCTCGCCGCTGATCCGCGCGAGCGCCAGCAGGATGCCGGTGACGATGCCCGCCGACGCGCTGCGGTACAGGACCTGCACGGTCACCTTCCACTGCGGCACGCCGAGCGACAGCGCCGCCTCGCGCATCTGCGTGGGCACCAGCCGCAGCATCTCGTCGGTGGTGCGCAGCACCACCGGCAGCACGATGAAGGCGAGTGCGACCGCACCGGCGAAGGCCGAGAAGTTGCCGCCGCTGCGCATCACCAGCAGCGTGTACACGAACAGGCCGAGGACGATCGACGGCGCCGACATCAGGATGTCGTTGATGAAGCGCACGGTGCCGGCGATGCGGCTGCGGCTGCCGTACTCGGCAAGCCACGTGCCGGCGGCCACGCCCAGCGGCGCACCGATCAGGATCGCCAGCCCGCACATCACCGCGGAGCCGAACAGCGCGTTGCGCAGGCCGCCTTCGGCCATCGGCGGTGGCGTGTCCTGCGTGAACAGCTGCCAGTTGATGCCGGCGATGCCCTTGCTGACCAGCGTCCACAGGATCCAGGCGAGGAATACCAGTCCGAGCACGGCCGCGATGCAGGACAGCACCATCGCGGCCGCGCTGGTGATGCGCCGGCGCAGGTACAGGCCGTCCGCGGCGCGCCGCGGGTCAACCAGGGCCGACATCAGTTGCCCTCCTTGCGTGCGAGCCGCGAGAGCATCATGCGGGCCAGTGCGAGCACGACGAAGGTGACGATGAACAGCACGAAGCCGAGCAGCAGCAGGGCCGATCGGTAGGTGTCGGTGGCTTCGCCGAAGTCGTTGGCGATCAGCGCCGCGATCGTGGTACCGGGCTCGAGCAGCGACGGCGTCAGGCGCACGCTGTTGCCGACCACGAACGCGACCGCCATGGTCTCGCCCAACGCGCGGCCCAAGCCGAGGAAGATGCCGCCGATCACCGCAGAGCGCGTGTACGGCAGCACCACGTCCCAGCAGACCTCCCATTTCGTCGAGCCCAATGCATAGGCCGATTCCTTGAGTCGCGCGGGCACGGTCAGGAACACCTCGCGCATCACCGAGGAGATGAACGGGATGACCATGATCGACAGCACCAGGCCGGCGGTGAGCAAGCCGATGCCGAGCGGCGGGCCCTGGAACAGCGCGCCGACCAGCGGCAGGCTGCCGAAGTGGTCGTTGAGCCAGGGCGTCACGTATTCGGTCATCATCGGGACGAACACGAACAGGCCCCACATGCCGTAGATGATCGACGGAATGCCCGCGAGCAGCTCGATTGCCGTTCCCACCGGGCCGCGCAGCCAGCGCGGCGCGACCTCGGTCAGGAACACCGCGATGCCGAAGCTCACCGGCACCGCCACCAGCATGGCGATGATCGCGGTGACCACCGTGCCGTAGATCGGCGCCAGCGCGCCGTAGCGGTTCTCGACCGGATTCCATTCGGCCGACAGGAAGAACGACAGGCCCTGCGATTGCAGGGCGTCGCGGCCACCCCAGAGCATCGCCAGCGCGGCGGTGGCGAGTGACAGCACCACGAAGACCACGGTGGCCACCAGCGCGTAGCGGAACCAGCGGTCTGCGCGCGCGTCGCGCTGGTCGCGCGTGCGCGGGGCGTTGTCGGGGAGGGTGGTGGCGCTCATCGGGATCCCTGCATGCGAAGACGCCCGCCGTGGATGCGGCGGGCGCGGGCGTCACTTGTACTCGGCGGCCCAGTAGGCCTCGATCTGCTGCACCAGCTCGGGCGGCAGCGGGACGTAGTGCAGGTCGGCGGCCTGCGCCTGGCCGTTCTCGAGCGCCCACTTGAAGAACGCCAGCGCAGCCTTGCTGCGCGCCGGATCCTTCGGCTGCTTGGGCATCAGCATGAAGTTGGTGGCGGTGATCGGCCAGGACTCGGCGCCGGGTGCATCGGTGATCACCAGGTTGAAATCGGTGGCGCCGGCCCAGTCCGCGGTGCGCGCGGCCGCGGCGAAGCTCTCGGCGCTCGGCGCGACGAAGTTGCCGGCAGAATTCTGCAGCGAGGCGTACGGCATGGTGTTCTGCAGCGCGTAGGCCAACTCGACGTAGCCGATCGAGCCCTTGATCTGCTGCACGTACGAGGCCACGCCTTCGTTGCCCTTGCCACCGACGCCGAGCGGCCAGGACACCGAGGTGCCTTCGCCGACCTTCGCCTTCCACGCCGGGCTGACCTTGGACAGGTAGTTGGTGAAATTGAAGCTGGTGCCCGAGCCGTCGGAGCGGTGGACGATGCTGATCTTGCCGGCGGGCAGGCCGAGGCCGGGGTTCAACGCGGTGATCGCGGGATCGTTCCAGGTCGAGACGGTGCCGAGGAAGATGTCGGCGAGCAGCGGGCCGCTGAGCTTCAGCGCGCCGGGTGCCAGGCCCTCGATGTTGACCACCGGCACCACGCCGCCGATCGCGGACGGGAACTGGCCGAGGCCGGCCTCGGCCAGCTCTTCGCTGCTCAGCGGCTTGTCGCTGGAGCCGAAATCGACGGTGCCGGCCTTGACCTGGGCGATGCCGCCGCCGGAACCGATCGACTGGTAGTTCACCTGGCTGCCGGTGGCGGCGTTGTAATCGGCCGACCAGCGCGAGAGCAGCGGGTAGATGAACGAGGCGCCGGCGCCGGAGACCTGCATGGCGACCGCATCACCGGCGGCGTCGGCGGTGCCTGGCGCAGCGTTGGATCCATTCGCAGGCGCATCGGTCGAGGGCTGGCAGGCGGCGGCGAACAGCGCGACAGCGAGCGCCAGCGAGGCAGTACGGAACTTGGGCAGGGACATGGCGGGGTTTCCATAGGGACGGAACGCCGTTGGGCGTGCGGCCATTGGATGATGTTTTTATGACCGCTTCATGACAGACGGTGCGCGAGGCGTCCCGCGACCATAAAAAAGGGCCCGTTACGGGCCCGAGAATGCGAAACAGGAGGGAGAGGAGAGAGGGGTTCAGCTTCTGGTGATTGCGGCCGTAGCGTCATTCAAGCCTGCGGCGGTGACCCGAAGATGTCGTGGCGATGACAGCTCGATGACCGCGCCAGGCGGGCCTTCGCCGGCCTCAATAGTTCCGGCACTGGCGGAATCGCACCTGCGCGTCGTGCCCATGCGGCGGCGTCAACTGGATGCGTGACGCGGCCAGTGCCGGATAGCGCTCGATCAGCGGGCAGATGGCGGTGAACGGGTCGTGGTCGGCATCCACCGAGGCCAGGAACACTTCCATGGTGGACGACGTGGACCAGATCACGCGGTCGACCATCGCCAAGGTGGAGACCGCACTGGCAATGTCGGCGCGCTGCTGTTCGAGCGTGGCGTCGTCCGGGTAGCGGTCGGGCACGGGCGCTACAGCTGCCGCGGGCGCATCCCGGCGGGGTGACAGCTCCGCGGCGGGCGTGAGGGTCGCGCCCGCGTCGAGAGCTGCGTCGCGACGGAATGGCGACAGGGCGGTGAACACCGCCACGCCCGCCACCAGCGCAAGCAGCCAGGCCGCCAGCGTGCGCTGGCGCGCACGCGCGGCCGCGGTGGCGCCAAGTTCGTCCAGCAGCGACGCGGGAACCAGTGCGCGGAGCTCCGGCCACAGGGTGGGGCCGTCCAGCAGCTCGACCTGCTCGCGTCGCGCCGGCGCCCGGGCGTCGTCGGCCACGCGCCCCTGGGTGACCAGCAGGCCACCGGCGGCGCCTTGCATGCGCATGGCCGCGGCCACCTCATCCACGTCACGCCGGCCGAGCACGAACGCACTGCCGTGCTTGCAGGCCAGCAGGAAATGCGCGCCATCGCGCGCCAGCGTGAAGTCGCCGTCGCCGGACGGCGCCTCGCGGTCCACCACGCGGCTGAAGCCGCGCCTGGCGAGCGCGTCCAGCACGAGGGTGATGAAGCTCCGCCAGGACATGTCCGAGAGCGCCTCGATGCCGCCCGCGGCCTCGTCACGACGCTGCAGGACGCCACGGATGATGAAGGTGGCCGCCGCGCCCACGGCCAGCACCACGGCGATCGATACCAGCCACTGCATTGCTGCACCCAAACCAGGCTCTCCTCTTGGTGCGGGAAGGATAGACGCAAAGCCGCAGCCGCCGGCCCGCGCCAGATGCAGCTCAGGCGAAGCGCTCTTCCAGTACGCGGCGGATCTCGGTTTCGATCGGTCCCTTCATCGCCGACATCAGGAAGCCGAGCTTGGCGCTGAGGTGCAGCTCGGTGGGCAGCAGCGCGATGTGGCCATCGATGCCGGCGCGCGTGAAGTGCAGGGTGTCGCCCTCCCAGGCGCACTCGGCGCCGAAGCGGTCGGCGAGCTTGTCGGCGACCTGCTGCACGGCGTCGCGCGCCTGGGCCGGCGGCAGGGAATGCGCGTGGCGGATGTCGATGCCGGACATGGGATCCAACCTGTGTGCGTGGGACGCCATTCTGCCGGCGCGCGGGCATCGTTCCAAGCCTTGCCGCATGCTAGATTGCCTGCCGCATGGATACGCTCAGGCTTCGATTCGCGGGCAACGACGCCGATCTCCCGCTCACGGGGGGCGTGCACGGCATTGGCCGCATCGCCGGCGGCAACGGCGCGCTGGGCCCGGTGCCTTCATCGCCTGCGGTCGCGTTCTGCGTCGACCGTCGCGGCGTATGGCTCACGGTTCCCCCGGAAACCCGCGGCGTGCATGTCAATGGCCGTCCGGTGCGTCGCATGGCGATGCTGCGCGTGGGCGATGCGATCTTCGTCGACGGCACCGAGATGCGGCTGGTCGCGGCGCAGCCACCGCGGCAGCCCGACGCCGGCTTCGACGACAGCGGCACCGAGCCCGGCGACGCCCGCGTGGTGCTGCGTGGCGTGGGCGGCCAGTATCACGGCCGCAGCTTTACCCTCGAGCGGCCGCGCCTGGTGGGGCGTGCCCCCGAGGCCGATATCCGCATCGACGAACCGGCTTTCGCCGACCGCCATGCGCGCCTGGAGATCCATGGCGGCGAAGTGGTGCTGCGCGACCTCGGCTCGGCCGAAGGCAGCGTGGTGAATGGCGAGGCTGTCCGCGATGCCGTGCTCCAGGCCGGTGACCAGGTGGTGTTCGATGCCCACCATCGGTTCGTGGTCGAAGCGCCGGCGCCTGCGCGTGCCAGCCGGTCCGTGGAGGCCGATGACCCCGGGTCGCTGGAGGTGCCTGCGTCGCAGGCGCGGGGCACCAGTGGAATGCGCCTGCCGTGGCTGCTGCTGGCTGCGCTGGTGCTGGCGGGTCTGCTCGCGCTGCTACTGCTGTTTGGCGCCGGCTGATCCGGTGCGGGCGGGTACGGGCGCGCGTTGGCGCGCGACCCGTCGCCACAGGCGCCACCCGAGCAGCACAGCCAGGATGGCGGCATACAGCGCCGGTTCGCGGATGTCGGACTTCACGATCCACCAGAAGTGCAGCACCGCCAGCACGGCGATCAGATAGATGACGCGGTGCAGTTGCCCCCAGCGACGCCCGAGGCGTCGGATCCAGCCGCGGGTCGATGTCACCGCCAGCGGCACCAGCAACAGCCACGCGGCGAACCCCACGGTGATGTAGGGGCGCTTGACGATCTCTTCGAACAGCAGCGCCCAGTAACCACGCAGGTCGAGCGCCAGGTAGGCGGCGAGATGCAGGGTGGCGTATGCGAATGCGTACAGGCCCAGCATGCGGCGGAAGCGCAGCACCACCGCCTGGCCGCTCAGCGCGCGCAGCGGCGAGACCGCGAGGGTGACCAGCAGCAGGCGCAGTGCCCACAAACCCAGCCGGTGCTCGATTTCGGCCACCGGCTCCGCACCGAGCGCGTCGATGTCGGCGCCGCCGGCCACCTGCCAGGCCTGCCACGCAAGGTGCGCAAGCGGCGCCAGCGCCAGCGCATGGACGGCGGTCTTGGCCGCGATCAACCGGTTCAGTACCAGCGCTCCAGGTCCAGGCCGGCGTACATCGAGGCGACCTGCTCGCCGTAGCCGTTGAACGGCCGGGTCGCGATGCGCTCGGCGAACAGGCGGTTGCCGCTGCCGGCGATGCGCCGCTCGGTCTTCTGGCTCCAGCGCGGGTGGTCGACGGCCGGATTGACGTTGGCGAAGAATCCGTATTCCCGGGGCTGCATGTCGTTCCAGGCCGTGCGCGGCCGGGTGCGGGTGAACTCGATCGCGACAATCGACTTGATCCCCTTGAACCCGTACTTCCACGGCACCACCAGCCGCAGCGGTGCGCCGTTCTGCTGCGGCAGCGGCTTGCCGTACATCCCCGTGACGAGCAGCGTGAGCGGGTGCATGGCTTCATCCATGCGCAGGCCTTCGCGGTAGGGCCAGTCGATGATCGGGCTGCGGACGCCCGGCATCTGCCGCGGGTCGGCGAGCGAAGTGAAGGCGACGTATTTCGCGGCGGCGGTAGGCTGCAGCCGCTTCAGCACCGCGCCAAGCGGGACGCCCAGCCACGGGATCACCATCGACCAGCCTTCAACGCAGCGCATCCTGTAGACGCGTTCTTCCGGGACCAGTCCGGCCAGCAGGTGCTCGATGGCCAGGGTGCCCGGCTTCGCGCACTCCCCGGAAACCTCGATGTTCCACGGCGAGGTCACCAGCGTCTTCGCCGCGCGCGACGGATCGGCCTTGCCGCTGCCGAACTCGTAGAAATTGTTGTAGCTGGTCGCGTCTTCGTAGCGCGTCTGCTCCTCGGCGGTGCGCAGCCCCGCGGCCAGCGAGGCGGCGGACGGTGCGGGGCCTGCCACCGGTGCTGGTGGTTCACCGCCACGGCAGCCTGCCGCCACCAGGGCGGGGGCCAGCGCCAGCGTCTTCAGCAGGCGCCTGCGGTCGCGATAGACCGCCTCGTCGGTGATTTCATCGCTCGCGATGGTGGGGATGTCGCGCTGGCGCATGCTTCGGGTCTCCATCCGGCCGCCGCTGTTGCGCTGCGGCATACTGCGGTCCACCCCCACGCTGCGCCGATGGCGCGCGCAAATCAAGGAGCCCGCCATGTCCCGCGCCTACAATTTCAGCCCCGGTCCAGCCGCACTCCCGGAGAGCGTATTGCGCCAGGCGCAGCAGGACATGCTGGAGTGGGGTGATGCCGGCGCATCGATTGTCGAGATCAGCCACCGCGGCCCCGAGTTCATGGCCGTGGCCGCCGCCGCCGAAGCCGACCTGCGCACCCTGCTGTCGATCCCGGACGATTACGCGGTGCTGTTCCTGCCCGGCGGCGCCACCACCCAGCAGGCGTTGCTGCCGTTGAACTTCGCGGCCCCCGGGCAGCGCGTCGACTACGTGCTGACCGGGCACTGGGGCAAGACCGCCACGCGCCAGGCCCACGCCTACGTCGACCTGAACGTCGCGGCGAGCAGCGAGGCGGGCGGCTTCCGCGACATCCCGCAGGCTGGCGAATGGCGCCTGTCGCCGGACGCGGCCTACGTGCATGTCACCGCCAACGAGACCATCCATGGCGTCGAGTTCCGCCCGGCTGACGCCGGTGGGCACGCGTTCCCGGACACCGGCGACGTGCCGCTGTTCGCGGATTTCAGCTCCAGCATCGCCTCGGAGCCGCTCGACATCTCGCGCTTCGGCGCGATCTACGCGGGCGCGCAGAAGAACCTCGGGCCGGTCGGCATCGCGGTGGTGATCGTGCGCCGCGACCTGCTCGAGCGCGCCGGCCAGCCGCGCGCGGACATCTTCGACTACCGCCTGCAGCTGGCCGCCGAGTCGATGCTCAACACGCCGCCCACCTGGAACTGGTACCTGGCCGGCCTGGTGTTCCGCTGGATGCTGGACGAAGGCGGGGTGGCCGAGTTCGCGCGCCGCAACGCCGAGAAGGCGCGGCTGCTGTACGCGGCGATCGACGGCTCGGGCGGCTTCTACCGCAACGAGGTCGACGCGGCGGTGCGCTCGCGCATGAACGTGCCGTTCTTCCTCGCCGACGACGCGCACGATGCGGCGTTCCTGGACGGCGCGCGCGCGGCCGGGCTGATCGGTCTCAAGGGCCATCGGGTGCTGGGCGGCATGCGCGCCTCGATCTACAACGCCATGCCGGTGTCGGGCGTGGCGGCGCTGGTCGACTACATGCAGGCGTTCCAGCAGCGCCATGGTTGACTCGACACCGGGCAAGTGCCACTCGAAGGCCGGGACGAAGGACGCCAGATCCGTCTCCGCTGCCGAGGCCGCCGCGGCGTCGAAGCACGAGTCCGGCACCGCAGCGGCAAAGGCCAGGCCCGACCTGGCCGCGGTGCGCGAACAGATCGACGGCATCGACCGCGAGATCCAGGCGCTGATCGCCGAGCGCGCGCTGTTCGCGCGCCAGGTCGGGCGCGCGAAGGGCAAGCTGGCCGCGGCCGTCGAGTACTACCGTCCCGAGCGCGAAGCCCAGGTGTTGCGCCGCGTGGTGGACCGCAACGACGGTCCGCTCGCCGACGAGGTGCTGGTACGGCTGTTCCGCGAGATCATGTCCGCCTGCCTTGCCCAGCAGGAGCCGCTGAAGATCGGCTACCTCGGCCCTGAAGGCACGTTCTCGCAGCAGGCCGTGCACAAGCACTTCGGCCATTCCGCGCGCGGCCTGCCGCTGGCGAGCGTGGAAGAGGTGTTCGACGAGGTCGCCGACGGCGCCGCGGATTTCGGCGTGGTGCCGGTGGAGAATTCGGGGCAGGGCACGATCCAGTCGACGCTGGACCTGTTCATGACGTCGCCGCTGAAGATCTGCGGTGAGGTGGAGCTGCGCGTGCACCAGTACCTGCTGTCGCGCACCGGTCGCCTGGAAGACGTCGAACGCATCTATTCGCACGGCCTGTCGCTGGCGCAGTGCCGCAACTGGCTGCGGCAGCACCTGCCGGGCGTCGAGGCGCACGCGGTGTCGAGCAATGCGGAAGGCGCGCGTCGCGCGCGCAACGCCGATGATGCCGCCGCCATCGCCGGCGACAGCGCCGGCCACGTGTACGGCCTGAAGGCCATCGCCGGGCCGATCGAGGACCGCGGCGACAACACCACGCGCTTCCTGGTGATCGGGCGCGCATCGTTCCCGCCGTCCGGCAACGACCGCACATCGCTGCTGGTGTCCATCCGCGACCAGCCGGGCGCGCTGTATCGGGTCCTGGAGCCGCTCGCGCGGCACGGAATCAGCATGAACCGCATCGAATCGCGGCCCGAGCACGGGGCGCTCTGGCAGTACGCGTTCTTCATCGATGTCAGCGGCCATGTGGACGAGTCGCCGTTGAAGGATGCGCTGGCTGAAGTGGATGCGTTCGCCGGCGACGTGCGCGTGCTGGGATCGTATCCGGTGGCGGTGCCGTGATGGCGCAGTTGGATGGCGACGCCCACCGTGCCCGTCGCAGCGACGATGCCGCATGGGCGCTGGCGCGTGCGGTGGCGCCGGTGCGTGCCCTGCGTGCCTACGACCCGGGGCACGACATCGTCGCGCTGCGGCGCGGCTTCGCACCCAGTGCGCTGCTCGAACTCGGTTCCAACGAGAACCCCTACGGGCCCGGCCCGCGCGCGCGCGAGGCGGCCGCAGCGGCGCTCGGCGAGATCCACCGTTATCCCGATCCGCTGGCCGGCGAGCTCAAGCGCGCACTGGCCGCGCACCACGGCGTGGATGCCGCGCAGCTGGTGATGGGCAACGGCTCGCACGAGCTGCTGATGCAGCTGGCGCAGGTGTTCGCCGGCCCTGGCGACGAGGTTCTGGTGCCCGAATACGGCTTCGCGGTGTTCACGATCGCGGCCCACGCCGTCGGCGCGTCGCTGCGCCGTGCGCCGGCGTTCGCGCCTGGCGCGGCAATGCCGCGCGGCCACGACCTCGATGCGCTGTGCGCGGCGATCACGCCCGCCACCCGCCTCGTCTACATCGACAACCCCAACAACCCGACCGGCACCTGGTTCGGCACGACGGCATTCGCGCGCTTCATGGACGCGGTGCCGGACGACGTGGTGGTTGTGGTCGACGAGGCGTATGCCGAGCTTGCCGATGCGGCGGACTTCGCCAGCGCGCTGGCGCTGCTGCCGCGCCACCGCAACCTCGTCATCACCCGCACCTTCAGCAAGGCCTACGCGCTGGCAGGGCTGCGGATCGGCTACGCGATCGCCAACGCGTCGCTGGCCGCGATGCTCGAACGCGTGCGCGAGAGCTTCAACGTAGGGCTGGTGGCGCAGGCGGCCGCGATCGCGGCGCTCGGCGACAAGGACTGGCTCGAGGACACGTCGCAGCGCAACCGCGAGGAGCGCGCGCGGCTTGCCGCGGCGTTGCGCGCGCGCGGCTTCACGGTCGCGCCGTCGCAGGCCAATTTCCTGCTGGTCGAGACCGGTGCCGCGACGCCGCGCATCGAGGCCGTGTTGCTCGCTTCGGGCATCGTGCTGCGACCGATGGCCGGCTACGGGCTGCCCGCGAGCGTGCGGATCACCGTCGGCACGGCCGCCGACAACGCGCGCCTGCTGCAGGCGCTGGACGCCCTGCCATGAGCGTCGTACGCGAGGACTGGGTGGCCGCGCCGGGGCGGGCGCTGTCCGGCGATACCAGCGTTCCCGGCGACAAGTCGATCTCGCACCGCGCGGTGATGCTGGCGGCACTGGCCGATGGCATGTCGCGCATCGATGGTTTCCTGGAAGGCGAGGACACCCGCGCCACGGCGGCGATCTTCAGCGCGATGGGCGTGCGCATCGACGCGCCATCGGCGTCCACGCGGATCGTCCACGGCGTCGGGATGGACGGTCTGCGCGCGCCGGCGTCGCTGCTCGATTGCGGCAATTCCGGCACCGCGATGCGGCTGCTGTCCGGCCTGCTGGCCGGGCAGTCCTTCGACACGGTGCTGGGCGGCGACGCGTCGCTGTCGCGCCGGCCGATGCTGCGGGTCATGGCGCCGCTGCGCGCGATGGGCGCCGCGATCGACTCCGACGACGGCGAGAGGCCGCCGCTGCGCATCGCTGGCGGGCGGTCCTTGCGTGGCATCCGCTTCGATTCACCGGTGGCCAGCGCGCAGGTCAAGTCGGCGGTGCTGCTGGCCGGGCTGTACGCCGACGGCGCCACCGAAGTGCATGAGCCGCATCCGACCCGCGACTACACCGAACGCATGCTGTCGGCGTTCGGCTGGCCGGTTGAATACGCGCCGGGCATGGCGCGCCTCGTGGGCGGCCATCGGCTGCGCGGGCGCGACATCGAGGTGCCCGGTGATTTTTCTTCGGCGGCATTCCTGATCGTGGCCGCGACGCTGGTGCCGGGCTCGGTACTCATGTTGCGCTCGGTGGGAGTCGATCCCCGCCGCACCGGGCTGCTCGACGCGCTGCGTGCGATGGGCGCCGACATCCGCGAACTCGACCGCCGCGCCGGCGCCTGCGGTCCGGTGTCCGACCTCGTGGTGCGCCACGCGCCGCTGCGGGGCATCGCGCTGCCGGAGGCGCTGGTGCCGGACATGATTGACGAGCTCCCGGTGTTCGCCATTGCCGCCGCATGCGCGCAGGGCACCACGCGCGTGACCGGGGCGGCAGAACTGCGCGTCAAGGAGTCCGACCGCATCCGCGCCATGGCCGCGGGGCTGGCGGCGCTCGGCGGACGTGTGCAGGAAACGTCCGACGGCATGGTCATCGAGGGTGGCAGGCTGCGCGCCGGCAGCGTTGACAGCTTTGGTGACCACCGCGTGGCGATGGCGTTCGCGGTGGCGGCGCAGCGCGCCGAAGGCGAGGTCGCGATTGCCGACGTTGCCAACGTGGCCACGTCATTCCCGGAGTTCGAGACCTTGGCCCGAGCGCTCGGCTTCGGGCTGGAGCGCGCGCCACCCGCGTCTGCCTGACGGCGATCGAGCAGAAAAATGCCGCGCGCGGCGTACGCCAGCGCGCGGCCCCCTGGGGCGACCTTCAGCGGTCGAGGCGGAAACTGACCGGGACCTCCACGGTCGAGGCCACGGCCTTGCCGCCGCGCATCGCCGGTTCAAAGCGCCACTGGCGCACCGCCGCCACCGCCGCCTGGTCCAGTGCGCGCGAGCCGCTGCGGCGCGCGACATCCACGCTGAGCGGTACGCCGCTTGCGTCGACGTTTGCCGTCACCAGCACCGTGCCTTCCTCGCGCGCGCGATACGCGGTAGCGGGGTAAGTCGGCTCCACGCGGGTAATCGGCGTGGCCTCGCGGTCCGGCTGGCGGGTCGATGGCGGCTTCGCGGCGGGCGCGCGCGCTGCCTCGGCCTGGCGATCGCGTTCTTTCTTCTGGCGCGCCTCATCGGCCGCGCGTTCACGTTCTGCGGCGGCGTCCTGGCTGTCGCCGATATCGATCGCGGGCGGGGCAGCGGGTTCAGGTGCGCTGGAGACGCTCCCGCGCTGGTTGTACACGTACCAGCCGAAGGCGAGTACGGCCAGCAGCAGCAGGATCCAGATCAGCGGACTGGCGCTCTTGCGATCGGAAACGGTGTCCCGTTGCAAGCGCGGATCGGCTGGCGGCCTGGGGGCAGGCGGCGGGTTCGGATCGGACATGGCGTGTTCCTCGCAGCGGGGTACGGCGAGACTTCCACAGTTCAGGTTGCGCCCGTGTGTGCGCCTGCCCCCTGTTCAGCGACCGCTGTCGAACGTGATCGGCACATTCACGACGCCCGCGGCCGGCGCGCCGTTGCGCATCGCCGGGCGGAAGCGCCAGCGTCGCACCGCATCGCGTGCAGCGCGATCGAGGTCGGTGGAGCCGCTGCTCGAAATGACCTCGACCTGCGCCGGCATGCCGCGGGCGTCGACATGGATGCGCAGCAGGACCTCGCCGGACTGACCGCGCCGCAGGGCGCGCGTCGGATACCTGGGCCCGGGGCTTTCGATCGGCACCGGTGAACTCGCGGAGAGTTCGGTGGCGGCAAGCTGCGGCGGCGCCGCGGCGGCCGGGGTTTCCGATCGCTGCGCGGGGGCAGGCGCTGCAGGTTCTTCTATCCGCGCCGAGGACGCAGGGGGTTCGGGCAGGGTGGTGTCGGCAGGAGCGCCGCCAAGCGGAGGCGCGGGCAGGGGTCGGAACGCCGGCGAGGCCGCGGCTGGCGCCTGTTCGTCTGTCCTGTAGAACCCGTCGTCGTCGCGCTGGCCGAGCCAGATCACCAGGAACAACGCCATGCCGACGCCGATCGCGGCGGCGACCAGCGACCAGCCGCGCAATGAGGGCAGGGGAAAGGATTTGCGGACGCTGGCGCGCGGGGGGGCGGGTGTGGGCATCTGGAGCCGTAATGATCGCGGTGCAGCCGATTCTGCCACGCGCAAGTGCAGCAATCGGGGCACTGACACGCGATAATCCCCGGTCCGTCACGAATCCGAAGACCCGATGCTCGATCCCAACCTTCTCCGCCAGGATCCCCGCGCGCTCGCCCTGCAACTGCGCGTGAGCCGCGGTTTCGACCTGGACGCCGACGTGCTGGAGCGGCTGGAAACCGAGCGAAAGTCGCTCCAGGTGCGGACCCAGGAGCTGCAGAACCTGCGCAACACGCGCAGCAAGGCCATCGGCCAGGCCAAGGCCCGTGGCGAGGATGCCGCGCCGCTGCTCGCCGAAGTTGCCGGTCTGGGCGAGGAACTGAAGGCGTCCGAAGCCGGGCTGGACCGCATCAAGGCCGAGCTGGAAGCCATCGCGCTCGGCCTCCCCAACCTGCCTGACGCGAGCGTTCCGGCCGGCCGCGACGAGTCCGGCAACGTCGAGCAGCATCGCTGGGGCACCCCGCGCACGTTCGACTTCGAGGTTCGCGACCACGTCGACCTCGGCGCGCGCCACGGCTGGCTCGACGGCGATGCCGGCGCGCGGCTCTCGGGTGCACGCTTCACCGTGCTGCGCGGCCAGCTCGCGCGCCTGCACCGCGCGCTGGCGCAGTTCATGTTGGACCTCCACGTGGGAACCCACGGCTACGAGGAAACCAACGTCCCGCTGCTGGTCAACGCCGAGTCGATGCGCGGCACGGGACAGCTGCCGAAGTTCGAGGACGACCTGTTCGCGACCCTGGTTGGCGAGGGCGAGGCGGCGTCCAGGCGCTATCTGGTGCCGACCGCCGAAGTGCCGTTGACCAACACCGTGCGCGACACGATCGTCGAAGCCGCCGACCTGCCGCTGCGCATGGCGGCGCACTCGCTGTGCTTCCGCGCCGAGGCAGGCGCCCACGGCCGCGATACCCGCGGCATGATCCGCCAGCACCAGTTCGAGAAGGTCGAGCTGGTGTCGGTCACCCGGCCTGCCGAGAGCGATGCCGAACACGAGCGCATGACGCGCTGCGCCGAGGTGGTGCTCGAGTCGCTGGGCTTGCCGTACCGGCGCATGCTGCTGTGCAGCGGCGACATGGGCTTCTCGGCGCAGAAGACCTACGACCTCGAGGTGTGGCTGCCCTCGCAGGACACCTGGCGCGAGATTTCGTCGTGCTCCAACTGCGGCGATTTCCAGGCGCGGCGCATGCTGGCGCGCTGGCGCAGCGATGAAACGGGCAAGCCCGAACCCGTGCACACCCTCAATGGCTCCGGGGTCGCCGTCGGCCGCGCGCTGATCGCGGTGATGGAGAACTACCAGCAGGCGGATGGCTCGATCACGGTGCCGGAAGCGCTGCGGCCGTACATGGCTGGCCTGGAAACGTTGTCCTGAAAACGGGACAGTTGCGCGGTCCTGGCCTTCATTGTTGCAAAATAGAGAGAATCTTGATCAAATAGCGTCCATTGTTCCGGAGGATGCGTCATGCAGGATCTGAACGATCTCTATTACTTCGCCATGGTGGTTGACCACGGCGGCTTCGCGGCAGCGGAACGCGCGCTCGGCATTCCGAAATCCAGGCTCTCGCGGCGCATCAGCCAGCTTGAAACCGAACTCGGTGTGCGCCTGCTGCAGCGTTCCACCCGACGCTTCGCGGTCACCGATGTCGGCCAGAGCGTGTATCGCCACGCCCAGTCGATGCTCGCCGAGGCCACGGCCGCGCGCGAGGTCGTGGACCGGCTGAGCGCCGAGCCGCGCGGCCTGGTGCGCGTCAGCGTGCCGGTGGGCCTGGCGCAGCAGCAGATGCCGCAGATCCTGCCGGAATTCCTGGCGCGCCATCCGCAGGTGCGGCTGCAGATGCATGTCAGCAATCGCCGAGTCGACGTGATCAACGAAGGCTTCGACGTCGCCATCCGCGTGCGCAACAAGCTCGACGACGACGGCAGCCTGGTGATGCGCAGCTTCGGCCAGATCCAGGAACTGCTCGTCGCCAGCCCGACCTATCTCGATCGCGCCGGGCGGCCGACGTCGCCGGAGGAGTTGAACGACCACACCACCATGACCATGGGCGAGGACGAGGTGCGCCAGCGCTGGGAGCTGCAGGGCACGTCCGGCGAGACGCGCCGCATCGAGCTGAAGCCACGCGTGGCGGGTTTCGATTTCCCGATGCTGATGGCCCTGGCCAAGCAGGGGCTCGGCATCACCATGCTGCCCGAGACGCTGTGCGCGGAGCCGGTGCGCAATGGCGAGCTGGAGGTGGTTCTTCCCGAATGGCGGCTGCCGCAGGGCATCGCCCACGTGGTGTTCGCATCGCGTCGCGGCATGCTGCCGGCGGTGCGCGTGTTCATCGATTACCTGGCCGAGAAGCTGCCGCCGCTGATCGAATCCTCGCGCGTGGATTGCGGCTCGTGCCGTCGTGGCGAGACCGAGGGCCACGTGCACGCCACGCCCACCGCGGCCTGAGCGGTGCCGCGCGGCAGCGCGCGTGCGACAATCCGCGCCGCGCGATGTACGCACTGCACCTGCGTTTCCCGGAGAGATGGCCGAGTGGTTTAAGGCAGCGGTCTTGAAAACCGCCGAAGGGTCAAACCTTCCGTGGGTTCGAATCCCACTCTCTCCGCCAATCCGCCACTGCCAGCTGCCCTGAATGGGCGCTGCGTCACAGACGCGCCGCAAACAAATCCGTTCCTCCACCTTGCGACCCCTTGGGGGCGCGGGTAGCCTCGGCCATAGGGGCAACAAGCAGGAGAGGGGACAAGGATGACCATCAGGGTCTACGTGGTGGATGACCACGCACTGGTACGCGCCGGGATGCGCATGATCCTGTCGGCTGAAGCCGACATCGAAGTGGTGGGCGAAGCGGAGAGCGGGGAGGTGGCATTGCCACAGATCCGCGCCTTGAAGCCCGATATCGTGCTGTGTGACCTGCACCTGCCCGGAGTCAGCGGGCTGGAAGTCACCGAGCGCATCGTGCGCGGCGAATACGGACCGAGAGTGATCGTGGTGTCCGTGCTCGAGGACGGGCCGATGCCCAAGCGCATGATCGCCGCGGGTGCGGCGGGCTATGTCGGCAAGGGTGGCGATGCGGCCGAGCTGCTACGGGCGGTCCGCGAGGTGTACAACGGGCGCCGGTTCCTGGCCAGCAACGTGGCCCACAACCTGGCGCTGTCGGGGTTGGGTGGCGATGAATCGCCGTTCGATTCGCTGTCGCCGCGCGAAACCGAGGTGGCGATGCTGCTGGTGCAGGGGCTTCGCCAGGAAGAGATCGCGCGTCGGCTGAGCCTGAGCGCGAAAACCGTCAACACCCACAAGACGCGGCTGTTCGAGAAGCTGCGCATCCACGACAACATCGCGCTTGCGAGGCTTGCCAGCCAATACGGCATGACCGACCCCGCGCACGCCATCTAGCGCACGCGGGGCGGTTGGCGATCAGGCGCCGCGTGGCGCCTGGTCGTCGTCCTCCGATGAGGTGCCGTGGTCGTCGGCATGCGTGTTGGCGTCGCTGCCGGTGCCGGCATCCACTTCCAGGTCAGCAGCGGCCACGGCGGCAGCTTCGCTCGCATCGGCATGATCGCCGGCCGTATTGCCGTGATCGGCTTCGACGCTGGTGGCGGGCTGCGCCGGCTCCACCGCGTCGAACAGGCCACGCGGCTGTGCGCCGAGTGAGGTCGGGGCCGCTTCGGCCGCCACGTCCGGCTGCACGACAGCGGCGGGTGCTGCCACCACGCCAGGTGCTGCGACCGCGTCGGGCTGGACGATCACGCCAGGCACGATGACCACGTCAGGCGCGATGACCGGATCGGCGACGACCACGACATCGGGCTCCACTGCGACAACCGGGGCGTCGACAACGTCCACGGGCACCTGCGGCGCGTCCTGAGCGACAGGTGCGGCAGGCTCGACAGCGGGTTCGATCGCGGGTTCGAACGCGTGCGGCGTCGACGCCGCAACGGCTGCCGGTGCTTCGCTTCCGGTCGCGCCCGACCCGGGCGTTGCGACCATGGTGTCGCGCGGGTCAGCCACTTCCGGTGCCTCGTCCATGTCCGTGTCTGCTTCGACGCCGGTCACCGCGGCGGCGGCGGCCGACGCCGGGGACGCCGGCCTGCGCCTGCGCGCCGGCTTGGCGGGTGCGGCCTCATCGTCCTCGAAGTCGAATTCCGGCTGCGAGCTGTCGGCGAGGGCAACGTCGCCCGCGTCCTCGGCTGATACGCCATCGTCCTGGCCTTCGACAGCGGCGCCTTCGCCACTGCCGCGACGGCGGCGTCGGCCACCGCGGCGACCGCGGCGGCGACGCGGGCCTTCGCCATGGCCGTCGGAGCCGTCGTCATCCGCCGTGGCATCGGTCGTGCCGCGCTGACTCTCTTCGTCGTCGCCGTCCCCGGCGTCATCAGCAGCCTGTGGCACCGGCGGGAGCGGGCGGGGCTGCGAGGCAGCGCGCGGCGCTTCCGCAGCGGCCGAAGCGGCCGGAGCGTGCGTCGCGGCGGCAGCCGCGATCACGCCGGTGGCCGCCGTCAGCGTTGCGTCCTCGACCACGGGCATCTGGCTTTCAACGGCCTTCGGTGCATCGCCACTCGCCTGGTCGCGACGCTGTCGGCCCTGCTGCTGCCCGCGCTCGCCTTCCGCGCGTGGCGGCCGCGGTGGCCGCGGCTGCTTGGCCTGCTGCTGTTGTTGACCACCCGCTGGCTGCTTCGCCGCCTGCGGCTGCGACTGCTGCTGGGGCTTGTCCTGCTGCCTGTTGCGGCCCGACTGCTGCTCGCCACGACGGCCGTCGCGGCGACCATCGCGTCCGTCACGGGCACCAGCGTTCTTGCCGCCGCGCGCGTCGCGCTCCTGGCGCGGACCGCGCTCGCCGCGGTCATTGCGGCGTCCGTCCTGCTGGCCAGCGTCACGGGCCTGCGGCTGCGCAGCGGCGGACGCGCCGCCCATCAGCGACTTCAGCCAGCCCATCAGGCCGCCCGTCGCGGGCGCGGCTACCGGCGCGGCCACCGGCGCAACCGCCGGCTGCGCTTCCGGCGCCGGACGCGGCTCGCGCACCGGCGCGGGCTGCGCATGCTGCACGTGGGTAATGGCGGCCGGAGCCGGCACGTTGAGGTTGGCCTTGGTGAGCGCGATGGTCGCGACCTTGCGCGGCGTGCCGCGGCGGTAGCTCGGCTTGGCCGAGTCTTCGTCGAGCTCGTTGGCGCGCAGGCGGGTGACCTCGTAATGCGGGGTCTGCAGCTGCTCGTCGGCGACGATCACGATCGGCGACTCGTGGCGCTGTTCGATCTCGGCCAGCGCGCTGCGCTTCTCGTTGAGCAGGTAGTTGGCGATGTCGACCGGGGCCTGCACCAGCACCTGTCCGGTGTTGTCCTTCATGGCGTGTTCTTCGGCCACGCGGACGATCGACAGCGCCAGCGATTCGATGCTGCGCATGCGGCCGTGGCCCTCGCAACGCGGGCACACGATCTGGCTGGACTCGCCCAGGCTCGGACGCAGGCGCTGGCGCGACATCTCCAGCAGGCCGAAGCGCGAGATGCGCCCGATCTGCACGCGCGCGCGGTCGTACTTGAGCGCGTTCTGGAGGCGGTTCTCGACGTCGCGCTGGTGCTTGCTCGACGACATGTCGATGAAGTCGATCACCACCAGGCCGCCGAGGTCACGCAGGCGCAGCTGGCGGGCGACTTCATCAGCCGCCTCGAGGTTGGTGTGGAACGCGGTCTCCTCGATGTCGCCGCCCTTGGTGGCGCGCGCGGAGTTCACGTCGACCGCGGTCAGGGCTTCGGTCTGGTCGATCACCAGCGCGCCGCCGGAGGGCAGGCGGATGGTGCGCTCGTAGGCGTTCTCGATCTGCGACTCGATCTGGAACCGGTTGAAGAGCGGGACATCGTCGGTGTAGTAGCGGAGCTTGCGCAGGTTGTGCGGCATCACCTGCTCGACGAACTCCTTGGCCTCCTCGAACATCTCCGGGGTGTCGACCAGGATCTCGCCGATGTCGGCGCGCATGTAGTCGCGAAGCGCGCGGATGATCAGCCGCGATTCCTGGTAGATCAGGAACGGCGCGGGCTTGCTCAACGCGGCTTCGGCCACGGCGCGCCAGACGCTCAGCAGGTAGTCGAGGTCCCACTGCAACTCTTCGGCGTCACGGCCGACGCCGGCGGTGCGGATGATCACGCCCATGTCGTCGGGGATCTGCAGGGCGTCCATCGCCTTCTTCAGCTCCGCGCGGTCCTCGCCCTCAATGCGGCGCGACACGCCACCGGCGGTGGGCGAGTTCGGCATCAGCACCATGTAGCGGCCGGCCAGCGAGATGAACGTGGTCAGCGCCGCGCCCTTGTTGCCGCGCTCGTCCTTGTCCACCTGGACAACGACTTCCTGGCCTTCGCGCAGGAGCTCCTTGATGCCGGCCTTGTTGTGGTCGACGCCGGAGGCGAAGTAGTCGCGGGAGATTTCCTTCAGCGGCAGGAAGCCGTGGCGCTCGGCGCCGTATTCGATGAAGGCGGCTTCAAGCGAGGGCTCGATGCGGGTGATGCGACCCTTGTAGATGTTGGACTTCTTGTGTTCCTTCGACGGTTGCTCGATGTCGATGTCGTACAGGTTCTGGCCGTCGACGATGGCGACGCGCAGCTCTTCTGCCTGCGTCGCGTTGATCAGCATGCGTTTCATGGTGCGTTCCTCGCGCGCTCTCGCACGCGGAACGCCGGGGCGTTTCGCCTGGATGTGGCCTGCCGCCGGCGCGTGAGCGCCAAGGCGACCTCGGTTGCTTCCAGCGCTGCACACCACGGCGGGCCGCGGGAGCGCTTGTACTCTTGAATTTTAGTTTGGGCCGGCGGCAGCGGATGCCGATGCCATCAAGGCAGGGGCGTCCGCGCCGCTCGGGACATGTTCAGCGCCGGTGCCGTGGCACCGGGCGATCACAGGAACTGCTGTCCAGCCGCTAACATGGCTGCCCCGTGGGCAGTGGCCGCGCGCTGTACGGGATCCGCGGAAGGCCGGCTTTTGGCCGGTGAACTTCCTGCGAAATCAGCACCTTATCTCGCGGCGTGAGTGTATCAGAAAAAGACTCCAGGCCGGTTGCAGCAGGCATCCGGCACCGCATGCATACAGGATCCAGCGAATGACCGAGCGCCACCCCGATCCACCCGCCACGGGCGGCGTCCGCACGGTGCGGATCCCCGACGACCGCGACGGACAGCGCCTGGACAACTTCCTGCTCGGGCAGCTGAAGGGCGCGCCGCGTTCGCTGGTCTACAAGATCGTGCGCAGCGGCCAGGTGCGTGTGAACGGGGGGCGGGTCAAGGCCGACCGGCGGCTGGAGGCCGGCGACGAGGTGCGGATTCCCCCCGTGAGGCTGGAGGAGGCCGGCGAAAAGGGCGTGCCCGGACGCAGCCTGCTGGATGCCATGGCGGCCAGCATCGTGTTCGAGGACGCCCGCCTGCTCGCCATCAGCAAGCCGGCCGGTATCGCCAGCCACGGCGGCAGCGGCATCAGTTTCGGTGTCATCGAGACCCTGCGCGCCCTGCGTCCGGGCGAGCCGCTGGAGCTGGTGCACCGCCTCGACCGCGACACGTCGGGCCTCATGGTGGTGGCGAAGAAGCGCTCCGCGCTGACCGGGCTGCAGGCGCTGATGCGCGAGGACGGTGGCGCCGGACTGCGCAAGCGCTACCTGGCGCTGCTCACCGGGCGCATGCCCGACGGCGTGATGAGCGTGGATGCCCCGCTGCACGTCGGGCTGCGCCAGGGCGGCGAGCGCCATGTCCAGGTCAACCCGGCGGGCAAGGCGTCGCTCAGCCACTTCCGGGTGCTGGAACGCCTGGGTGGGCATTCCTATTGCGAAGTGCGCATCGAGACCGGCCGCACCCACCAGATCCGCGCCCATGCGCGGCATATCGGCCACCCGGTGGCCGGTGACGACAAGTACGGCGAGCACGAGGTCAACCGCCGCCTGCGCGACCAGGTCGGCCTGCGGCGCATGTTCCTGCACGCCGCGTCGCTGGAGTTCGCGCTCGACGACGGCAAGGCGCCGTACGTGCTGAGCGCGCCGCTCGATCCCGAGCTGGGCGAGGTGCTGGACCGCCTGCGCTAGCCGCCGGCGGGAGCTCACGGCGCTACACGCCGCCAACGCACCCTCAGCCGGCGATCGCGTCCGCGCGCGCGGCGCAGATGAAGTCGTTCTCGCTCAGCCCGCCGACGTCGTGGGTGGAATAGCGCACCACGCAGCGGTCGTAGTGCACGCCGAGATCGGGGTGGTGGTCCTCGCGGTTGGCCATGTGCGCCAGCGCGTTCACGAACGACATGGTCCGGTAGTAGTCGGGGAAGCGGAAGGTTCGGGTCAGCGCCTGGCCGTTCTCCGCCAGCGACCAGCCGGCGACTTCGGGCATGAGTTCGTGGACGCGGCCTTCGTGGAGCTTGTGTTCGCTGCCCTTGCGCGGAATGCAGTGGGCCTGGGCGAGCGGGATGAGGTCGGACATGGTGTCTCCTGTGGCCGGATGCCCCGGCTGCGCTGAACGAAAGGTGTGGCGCGGTGCGCGCGCCCGACGCGTATACGGCAACGACGGGCAGGGCGGCTAGAATACGCCCATGATCCAGATCTCCGAATCCGCGCAGACCCATTTCCGCAAGCTGATCGAGCGTGAGGCCGTGTCCGGCATGGGCGTACGCCTGGCTGCGATGCGTGCCGGCACCCCCGAGGCCGACGTCAGGCTCGAGTTCGCCGCGCCCGATGAACTTCAGGGCGACGAGTGGGCGATCGACTGCCAGGGCTTCACCCTGTGGCTGGACGCGCCCAGCGTGCCGTTCCTCGACGGCGCCGAGATCGATTACGCCACGCTGGCCACGGGCGGGCAGCTGCAGATCCGCGCGCCCAAGATCAAGGGCCAGGAGCCCGATGCCGACGCCTCGCTGGTCGAACGCGTGCGCTGGACGGTGGAGCACGTGGTCAATCCGCAGCTCGCCCAGCACCGCGGCCATGTCGACGTGGAGGAAGTGCGTGCCGACGGCGTGGTGCTGCTGCGCTTCGGCGGTGGCTGCCACGGCTGCGGCATGGCCGACGTCACTCTCAAGCAGGGCATCGAGAAAACGCTGATGGAGCGCGTGCCGGGGGTGACCGCCGTGCGCGACGCCACCGACCACGACACCGGCGCCGCGCCCTACATCCCGCGCGCTTCGGCCTGATCGCGCGCCCGCGCTTCGACCGCGACGGATGTTCTCTTCCGCCGAACTGATCGAAGCCCTGCGCCGGCGCACCCGGCGTTCCCTTCGTCCACTGCCTCCGGTCGGCGAGTTCCCACCTGGTTGGCGCGACTGGTTCATCGCAACGCAGGCGCGCAGCCGCGGCGTGGCAGGCGCGGCTGCCGGCGATATCGCCGCGCTCCTGATGGCACGCGAGCCGCAGCCGTCCGCGCAGGTGCTCGAAGTACTGGGCCCCTGGCGCGCCTACGCCACACTGTGGCGCCAGGGTTGGCAGCCGGCCAGCCGCGACGAGCGCGGCACGCGCGTTGCGGCGATGACGCTGAGCATCCTCCTGCATCTGCTGTTCGCACTCGCGCTGGTGTGGTTGATGCATGCGCGCTTCTTCGTGTTCGCGGCGCCGGAAGCGGCGCGCGAAGGCGAGCAGGTGATCCAGGTGGAATTCATCGGCACCGGCACCCCAGAAGATGCCGGAGGCGGCGCCGCGCAGGCGACCAGTGACGATGAACCGTCGCCTGCTGCATCGGCATCCGCTGCGCCATCCGCGGCGGCAGCCCGCGAGCCGCAGCCCGCGCCACCGCCTGCACCACTGCCGGAGCGCGGCGAGGCGCTGGACGAGGCGCCTCCGGTAGCTGCGGTCGAGCCGGTACCGTCACCGCTGCAGGTCACCGAGGTGGCAGTGCCCGATACCCGCTTCACCGTGCCGCCGCCGCGGCCGATCGACATCGACGCTCCGCCTGTCGCGCCGAGGGATGTGGTGGCCCGGACCCGCGAGATCGAAGTGGCGGCCGCGCCGGTGACCCCGGTGCTGGCCGAGGTGCGCACGCGCCCGATCGAGGTGGCGGTGCCCAGGCCTTCGCCGCGCGGGGTGGCGGTGGTCGAGCGCGAAATCGAAGTGGCCCCGGATACCGCCAGGATCTCCACGCAGCCCGCGCGCGAGGTTCCAACGATCACCACCCGGCAGCCAGCCGCGCAGGCGCCCGCAGTGCGCGACCGGGGCGTGCCGATGCCGACGCAGCGAGCGGCCAGCGATGCATCACCGGCGACCGCGGCCACAGCGACGTCCGCGAATGCGCCAGGCAGCAGCGCACAGGCCGGGGCGGGCACGTCCACGGCTGCGTCGCCTGCACCCGCAGGCGGGCGCCCGGACGCCGCCGGCAGCGGTGCGCGCGCCAGCGGGACTGCCGCAGGTGCAGGTTCAGCCGCGGACGCAAAACCCGGTGCCCTGCCATCGTCGCGCCGCGGCAACGACCGGGGCGATTCCACGCGCAACGTCGCCGGTGGCCAGGCCGGAAGCCGGGGCCTGTTCAACGCCGACGGCAGCGCGCGCCTTCCCGGTGATGGGCGCGTGGGTGGTGGCCTGCCGCCGGGCACGATCACCGAAGATTTCGAGAAGATCGACCGCAATGGCACCTGGCTCAAGCGTCCGCCGATCGGCTACGAGCCGACCTCGCTGGACCGCTACTGGGTGCCGCATGAAAGCCTGCTTGCCGAATGGGTGCGCAAGAGCGTCACCGAGGTGCGGATCCCGATTCCCGGGAGCTCCAAGTCGATCCGCTGCGTGACGGTAATGCTGGCGCTCGGCGGCGCCTGCGACATCGTCGACCCCAACATGCAGGATGTCGAAGCGGGCGCGCGCAAGCCACCAGACGTACCCTTCAAGCGCGAACTCCAGGAAGACCAGGACAGCCTCGGGCCGGAGCCCGGCAGCGCGCCCTGAGCGCGTCGTTCTGCCGCGTGGTCAGCGGCCTGGTGGATGCGGTGCGGCCGGCACTCCGCCGTCACCGTTCGCCTTGTCGGCGATCGCCTGCGCCTGCTGCTCCTGTTCGCGCGCGACCCAGTCCTCGAGCACGCGCCGCGCGCGTCGCGCCTCGGCCTTTTCGCGCAGCGCTTCGAGGCGCAGCACGCGGTTCAGACCCACCATGACCGCGATCATGAGTAGCGCGAAGGGCAGCGCCGCCACGGTGATCAGCGCCTGCAGGGCCTCGAGGCCGCCGGCGACCAGCATGGCCGCAGCGACCACCGCGATGGCGATGCCCCAGGCGAACTTGCGTGCCAGTGTCGGATCCCCGGCGGACTCGCTCGACATCGAGCCGAGCACCAGCACCGCGGAATCAGCCGAGGTCACGAAAAAAATCACAAGCAACAGGATGGTCAGGCCCGACAGCAGCCCGGACAGCGGCAGCATGTCGTACATGCCGAACAGCACCGTTTCGTACCCCACTGCGAGCGCGCCGGCCATGTCAGCGCCGCCGAAGATCTGCGCCCACAGCGCGGTGCCGCCAAACGTGGCGAACCACGCGAAGCCGAGCAGGCTGGGCACCGCGATCACACCCAGCACGAACTCGCGCACGCTGCGCCCATACGACACGCGCGCGATGAACGCGCCTACGAACGGCGACCACGAAATCCACCACGCCCAGTAGAAGATCGTCCAGTCGGCCACCCAGCTGCTGCCGGAGAACGGAGTCATCGTGAGGCTCATCTCAAGCAGGTGGTCGAGATAGCTGCCCAACGAGGTGGTGAAAGTTTCGAAGATGAAGCCGGTGGGCCCCAGCAACGCCACCGCCAGCAGAAGCAGGCCGGCAAGGACGAGGTTGAAGTTCGACAGCCACTTGATGCCGCGGTCCACGCCGCTGGCGCTCGACGCCATGTACAGCACGAAGCACACGGCGATCACCGACAGCTGCATGCCGAGCCCGCTGGGCAGGCCGAACACGCGCCCCATGCCGGCGCTGATCTGCATGGTGCCGAAGCCGAGCGTGGTGGCCACGCCGATGGCGGTCGCCACGACCGCGACGATGTTGACCGTCGCGCCCATCCAGCCCAGGTGGCGGTCGCCGATGAGCGGCTGCAGCAGGTCGCTCACCAGTCCGCGACCGCCGCGGTTGTACTGGAACCAGGCGATGGCCAGTCCCATCAGGGCATAGATGGCCCAGGGGTGCAGGCCCCAGTGGAAGAAGGTGTAGCGCATCGCCGCACGCGCGGCCTGTGGCGTGTCCGCTGGCAGGCCTTCCGGCGGATTGACCAGGTGCGAGACGGGCTCTGCCGCGCCCCAGAACACCAGACCGATGCCCATGCCGGCGGCGAACAGCAGCGCCAGCCAGGTCGGCCGGGAGAATTGCGGCTCGGCGTCACGGCCACCGATGCGGAGCGCGGCGAGCGGTCCGAAGGCAAGGTAGGCCATGAACACCAGGGTGAGGAACACGATCAGCAGGTACAGCCAGCCGGCGTGCTCGATCACCGTTGCCAGCGCCGTGCCGGTCATCGCCCCGAATGGTTCCGGCGCCAGCCCGGCCACCAGCGCCAGCACGAAGACCAGGATCAACGAAACGCGGAACACCATGGGCGCACTCCCTTTAGGTCTGCGGCACCGGCCTGCGTGGATGCGTCAAGACTTTACACGCCTCATTGCAGGCGCGATGCCGGCAAACCAGAAAGCCCGCGTCAGGCGGGCTTTCGGGATGCATCAGCTGCCGGGAACGAGCCCCGGCGGCGGTGTGGGTCACTTGCCGGCGTGCGCACCGTGCAGGTCGCGGAGCTGGCCCGGACGCGAGGCGAAATACGCGGCGAGGTCGGCGATCTGCTGGTCGTCCAGGCCGCGGGCCTGGCTGGACATGAGCGCGTGGTCGCGCGCGCCGCTGCGATAGGTCTGCAGCGCATGTGCAAGGTAGTCGCGGTACTGGCCGCCGAGCTTCGGGTAGGCGGGATCGAGCGGGACGTTGCCGTCGGCGCCATGGCAGTCGATGCACGACTGGCCGGTGGCAGCGCCCTTGGTGTTGGCGAGCTGCTCGCCCTGAGCGATGCGGCCAACCGGCAGCGCGTTGACTGTGGTGGCGGACGCGACACCGCTGGCGGTGGTGCCGTCGCCGCATGCGGCGAGGCCCACGGTCGCGACCAGGACCAGGGCGAGGCTTGCGGCTTTGGCGATCGTCATGGGGCGGCTCACGGCGTCAGTCCCGAAATGAAGGCGGCGATGTCGGCGATGTCCTGTTCCGAGAAACTCTGCGCCTGCACCTGCATGGTCGGGTGCTTGCGCGTGCCGTTGCGGTACTCGGTGAGCGCATTGACCAGGTATTCGTTGGACTGGCCGCCGATCCGCGGCACGTGGTAGTGCGGATAGGCGTTCTTGTAACCCTCGATGCCGTGGCAACCCACGCACGTATAGGTAAGCATGCGCCCGCTCTCGGCGTTGCCCGCGGCGGCCTGCTGCGCGAGGGCGGCGGGAGCAAACGAGGCAAGGGCAAGGGCGAGGCAGGCGGCGATCGGCATCGGTCGCATCATGTCTGGGTCCGCATCCTGAGGCTGGGTGGTATGGCTGGGCGCGAGCGGCCTTGCGGACGCGTGCAATCGGCGCAGTATAGCCGCCGACTCAGCGACTGTTAACGCCACGCGTTGGCGCTTCGTTGCCACGCGCGTGATCAGCCCTGCCGCTTGCCACCATGACCTTCGGCGGATATCCGCGCCGGGGCCGGTGCTATACCTTGCTACCACACCATTCTGGCTGCCCATCCATGCTTCCGAGTCCCGCTGTCACGCGTCGCCGCACCGTCGGCCTCGCTGTCCTCATGTTGTCCGCCAGCCTGCTCATGCAGGGTTGTCGCGGAGACGCCGATGCCGCGGCGAAGGACGCGGAAAAGGCGCCCGAAGCGGTGCCGGTCGAGGCCGTTGCGGCGGCGCCGCGCGCGATCGCCGCGAGCTACAGCGGGAGTGCCACTTTGGAAGCGCGCGCCGAAGCACAGGTGGTCTCCAAGACCTCGGGTGTCGCCCTGCAGGTGCTGGTGGAAGAAGGCGATGCGGTGCGCGCCGGGCAGGTGCTGGTGCGCATCGATGCCGACCGCGCACGACTCAACCTGGCGCAGGTCGACGCGCAGATGCGCAAGCTCGAAGCCAACTTCCGTCGCGCCAGCCAGCTGGTCGACCAGCAGATGGTGAGCGTGGGCGATCACGACCAGCTGCGCTACGACCTCGAAAACGCGCGCGCGGCCTGGCGCCTGGCGCAGCTCGAGCTGTCGTACACCAACGTGGTCGCGCCGATTTCGGGCGTCATTGCGTCGCGATCCATCAAGACCGGCAACTTCGTGCAGATCAACACCCCGATCCTGCGCATCGTCGACAACTCGCGACTCGAGGCCACGCTCAACGTGCCCGAGCGCGACCTGACCACGCTGCGTGCCGGGTTGCCGGTTCGCATGCAGGTCGATGCGCTGCCCGGCCGCACGTTCGAAGGCGTGGTGGCGCGCATCGCGCCGGTGATCGAAGCGGGCAGCGGCACGTTCCGCGTGGTCTGCGCCTTTGATCCGGATGACAGTGCGCTGCAGCCCGGCATGTTCGCGCGCATGGGCATCGACTACGACAACCGCGCCAACGCGCTGGCCATCCCGCGCACCGCGCTGCTCGAGGATGAGGGCGACCCCGCGGTGTTCGTGGTGCGCGATGGAAAGGCCGTCCGCACCACCATCGAAACCGGCTATGTCGAAGGCGCCTTCGTGGAAGTACGCAAGGGCCTGGATGCCGGTGACCGCGTGGTCACGGCGGGCAAGGTGACGCTGCGTGATGGCAGCGCGGTCCAGGTCATTGGTGATCCGCCCACGGTGGTCGCCACGGCGGCCACCGAGGCCGGCGCCAAGGCCGACGGGCAGACACGATGAGCACCCGCGGCGGGGAGGGCCGCGACCTGCAGCACGCGGACGGGGTTGACGGGACCGTGCGTGCCGACGGCCTGGTTGGATTCTCGGTGCGCCGTCGGGTGACGGTGGCGATGGTGACCGTCAGCATGCTGCTGTTCGGGCTGATCGCACTCGGCAACCTCAAGGTCAACCTGCTGCCCGACATCAGCTATCCGACGCTGACCGTGCGCACCGAATACACGGGTGCGGCGCCGCAGGAAATCGAAACCCTGGTCAGCGAGCCGGTGGAAGAGTCGCTCGGCGTGGTGAAGGGTCTGCGCCGGCTGAAGTCCGTGTCGCGCACCGGCCAGAGCGACGTGGTGCTCGAGTTCGCCTGGGGCACGGACATGGACCAGGCGAGCCTGGAAGTCCGCGACAAGATGGAGACCCTGCAGCTGCCGCTCGAGGTCACGCCTCCGGTGCTGCTGCGCTTCAATCCCGCGACCGAGCCGATCCTGCGCCTCGCGCTGCGCAGCAGCGGCGAAGGTGATGTCATGCGCGAGCTGCCACTGCTGCGCCGCTACGCCGACGACGACCTGAAGAAGAAACTGGAAACCGTGCCCGGTGCGGCAGCGGTGAAGGTGGGCGGTGGCCTCGAGGACGAGATCCAGGTCGAGCTGGACCTGCAGAAGCTCTCGCAGATCGGCCTGTCGGTCGACGCCGTGGTGCAGCGCCTGAAGGAAGAGAACATCAACCTGTCGGGCGGCCGGCTGGAGCAGGGCACGCAGCGCTACCTGGTGCGCACCGTCAACCAGTTCGCGGGCGTGGACGAGATCCGCGGCATGCTGGTGGCGACGCAGACCGGTAGTTCGGGCGGCGGCGGCGCCGACGAAGTGGCGCGCCTGGCGGCCGCATCCGGCGACGCCTCGGTGATGGCCGCGGCGATGTCGGCGCAGAGCGCCGCGTCGGCGTCCAACCGTGCGGTCGCCGATGGGCGCGCGGTTCGGCTGGGCGATATCGCCGAGGTCCGCCAGGGCTTCAAGGAGCGCGAGGCGATCATCCGCCTCGACGGTCGCGAGGCGGTGGAGCTTGCGATCTACAAGGAAGGCGACGCCAACACCGTGGCCACGGCGGATGCCGTGGAGCAGCGCCTGGTGCAGATCCGCAAGCAGCTGCCGTCGGGCGTGGAGCTGGCGGTGGTGGACGACCAGGCGAAGTTCATCCGCGCGGCGATCTCCGACGTGCGCACCGACGCACTGATCGGCGGCGCGCTGGCGATCCTGATCATCTTCCTGTTCCTGCGCAACGCGTGGAGCACGTTCGTGGTCGGCATTTCGCTGCCGGTGTCGATCATCACCACGTTCTTCTTCATGGACCAGTTCGGCCTGAGCCTCAACGTGATGTCGCTCGGCGGGCTGGCGCTGGCCACGGGGCTGGTGGTGGACGACTCGATCGTGGTGCTGGAAAGCATCGCCAAGGCGCGCGAGCGGGGGTTGGGCGTGCTGGATGCCGCGATCGTCGGCACGCGCGAGGTCGGCATGGCGGTCGTGGCCTCCACGCTCACCATCATCGCGGTGTTCCTGCCGCTGGTGTTCGTGGAAGGCATCGCCGGGCAGCTGTTCCGCGACCAGGCGATGACCATCGCGCTGGCTGTCGGCATCTCGCTGCTGGTGGCCTTGACCCTGATCCCGATGCTGAGCGCGCTCAAGGCGCGCGCGCCACTGGCGTTCCCCGAGGAAGCAGCACACCCGCAGTGGCGCCCGGAAAAGCGCTGGCAGCGACCTGCCGCCGCGACCGGACGTGGTATCGGCTGGGCATTGCGTGCCCTGTTCTTCGGCATCGCCTGGGCACTGGTGCGCGCCGGGCGTCTGCTGGCGGCGATCGTCGGCCCGCCGATGCGCACGGCCAGTCGCGTCGCGATGGCGCCGTATGCGCGCGCCGAAGGCGGCTACCTGCGCATGCTGCCTGCGGCGCTCGCTCGCCCGCGCCTGGTGCTTGGCGTGGCGCTTGCCGCGTTCGTGGCCACCATGGCCATCGTGCCCACCCTGGGCACCGACCTGATCCCGCAGCTTGCCCAGGACCGGTTCGAGATGACCGCGCGGCTGCCGCCCGGCACGCCGTTGCGCCAGACCGACGCGTTGGTCCGCCAGGTGCAGCAGGCCCACGCCGACGATGACGGCATCGCCGTGCTGTTCGGCGTCAGCGGCACCGGCACGCGGCTGGATGCCAACCCCACCGACAGCGGCGAGAACATCGGCCGCCTGACGGTGGTGATGGAGGACGGCGGCAGCCGCGCCCTCGAGGCTGAGCTGACCGAAGGCCTGCGCGCGACGATGCAGGAGCACCCCGGTGCGCAGGTCGATTTCAGCCGCCCGGCGCTTTTCAGCTTCTCCAGTCCGCTGGAGATCGAGCTGCGCGGCCAGGACCTCGACGAACTCGCGGCCGCGGGGCAGCGCCTTGCCGCACTGCTCCGTGACAGCCCGCACTACGCCGACGTCAAGTCGACCGTGGAGCAGGGCGCGCCGGAGATCCGCATCGTGTTCGACCAGGAACGTGCCGGCGCGCTCGGGCTGACCACGCGCCAGGTTGCGGATGCCGTGGTCAACTCGGTGCGCGGCGAGGTCGCCACGCGCTACGACTTCCGCGACCGCAAGATCGACGTGCTGGTGCGTGCACGCCAGGGCGAGCGTGACTCGGTGCAGGCGATCCGCGACCTGATCGTCAATCCCGCATCCGCGCGTCCGGTGCGCCTGTCTGCGGTGGCCGATGTGGTCGCCACCACCGGCCCCAGCGAAGTGCATCGCGCCGACCAGGTGCGTGTGGCGGTGGTGTCGGCCAACCTGCGCGACATCGACCTGGGAGCCGCGGTCGAGGACGTCCGCCGCCTGGTCAGCGAGAACCCGCTCGGCGCCGGCATCGGCATGCACGTCGGTGGCCAGGGCGAGGAGCTCGCCGACTCGCTCAACTCGCTGCTGTTCGCGTTCGCGCTGGCGATCTTCATGGTCTACCTGGTGATGGCGTCGCAGTTCGAATCGCTGCTGCATCCGTTCGTGATCCTGTTCACCATCCCCCTGGCGATGGTCGGCGCGATCCTGGCGCTGCTGTTGACCGGCAACACGGTCTCGGTGGTGGTGTTCATCGGCTTGATCTTGATGGTGGGCCTGGTGGTGAAGAACGCGATCATCCTGATCGACAAGGTCAACCAGCTGCGCGAGGCCGGCGTGGCCAAGCGCGATGCCCTGGTCGAAGGCGCACGCTCGCGCCTGCGTCCGATCGTGATGACCACGCTCTCGACGCTGTTCGGCTTCATGCCGCTGGCGCTGGCGTTCGGCGAAGGGGCGGAAGTGCGCTCGCCGATGGCGATCACGGTGATCGGCGGGTTGCTGGTGTCCACGCTGCTGACGTTGCTGGTGATCCCGGTGGTCTACGACCTCCTGGATCGCCGCGGTGACGCGTATTACCTGGAACGCGGACGCCGGGCGCGCGCCGTGTCCGGCGGCAATGCCAGCGACGACGGGCTGCCTGCATGACCGTCGCGGAGTTCAGCCTGCGGCGCCCTGTGACCACGGTGATGCTGTTCGTGTCGCTGTTCGTGGTCGGCCTGATCGCGTCGTTCCGTCTGCCGCTGGAGGCGCTGCCGGACGTGTCGGCGCCGTTCCTGTTCGTGCAGCTGCCGTATGAGGGTTCCACGCCGGAAGAGGTCGAGCGCAACGTGCTGCGGCCGGCCGAAGAGGCGCTGGCCACGATGACCGGCGTCAAGCGCATGCGCGGCGAGGCCACGGCCAACGGCGCCGGCGTGTTCATGGAGTTCAATGACTGGGACCGCGACATCGCGATCACGGCGTCCGAGGCGCGCGAGCGGCTGGACGCCATCCGCGAGGAGCTGCCCGACGACTTCCGGCGCTACTTCGTGTTCAAGTGGTCCACAGGCGACCAGGCGATCCTGCGCGTGCGACTGGCCGGCGATGTCGACATGTCATCGTCGTACGACCTGATCGACCGCCAGCTCAAGCGCCGCATCGAACGCGTGCCGGGCGTGGCGCGCGTCGAGATCAACGGCGCGCCGGCCAACGAGGTCGAGATCGCGATCGACCCAGACCGCCTCAACGCGCACGGCATCGCGCTCAATGCGCTCGCCGAGCGCCTGCGCACGGTGAACTTCTCGGTGTCGGCCGGGATGATCGAGGACGGCGGCGTGCGCCTGCGCGTGCAGCCGCAGGGCGAGGTGACCGAGCTGGCCGAGCTGCGCGACCTGGTCGTCGATGCCAGCGGCCTGCGCCTCGGTGATGTGGCCACGGTGCAGCTCAAGCCGGAACGCGTGGATTTCCGCCGTCGCCTGGACGGACGCGCCGCGGTGGGCCTGGAGATCTACAAGGAACGCGATGCCAACCTGGTCGAGGTCTCGCGCAACGCGTTGGCCGAGATGCGGGCCGCCGGCTCGGAGCCGGGACTCGAAGGCGTGGAATTCAAGGTCCTGCAGGACATGGGCGAGTCGGTGACAAGCTCCCTGCTCGAGCTCGCCGAGGCCGGGGCAATCGGCCTGCTGCTGTCGATCCTGGTGCTGTTCTTCTTCCTGCGCCACTGGCCGTCCACGCTGATGGTGACCCTGGCGATCCCGATCTGCTTCGTGATGACGCTGGGCTTCATGCATTTCTTCGGCGTCACGCTCAACATCCTGAGCCTGATGGGCCTGCTGCTGGCCGTGGGCATGCTGGTCGACAACGCGGTGGTGGTGGTGGAAAGCATCTACCAGGAGCGCGAGCGCAACCCGGGTGACACCTGGCGCGCGTCGATCGTGGGCACCCGCAACGTGGCCATCGCGCTGTCGGCGGGCACGCTCTGCCACTGCATCGTGTTCCTGCCCAACCTGCTGGGCGAAACCAACGACATCAGCATCTTCATGGCGCAGATCGCGATCACCATCTCGGTGTCGCTGTTGGCGTCGTGGCTGGTGGCCGTGAGCCTGATCCCGATGCTCTCGGCGCGCATGCGCACGCCGCCGGCGCTGGCGGAGAAGGGCGGCATGATCCGCCGCATGCAGGGGCGCTACGCGCGCCTGCTGCGCTGGACCCTGGTGCATCGCGGCTGGAGCGTGGCCGGCATCGTGCTGGTGATCGCGGCCAGCGTGGTGCCCATCAAGGGCACCACCTTCGACATGTTCGGCGGCGGGGACCAGGGCGAACTCAACGTCTATTACCAGTGGAAGGGCAGCTACACCACCGCGCAGATGTCGGAGGAGATCGGGCGCGTGGAGGACTTCCTCGACGAGAACCGCGAGCGCTTCCGTATCATCCAGATCTATTCCTGGTTCGGCGAAAACACCGATTCCGGCACCATGCTGACCTTCGACGACGACGTGAAGGACACCAGCGAGCTCGCCGAGGCGATCAGCAAGGCGCTGCCGCGTTCGGCACGCGCCGAGATCGGCGTGCGCGGAAACGGCGGGCAGGGCGGTGGAGGCGGCGGGCTGGGCAAGAACGTCAGCGTGCAGCTGGTGGGTGACAGCGCCGCGCAGCTGCGCGACATCGCCGACGACGTGGTGCCGATGCTCGAAGCTCGGCCCGAGCTGCGCGACGTGCGCGTCGACCAGGGCGACCGCGGCGAGGAGCTGGCGGTGCGCGTGGACCGCGAGCGCGCGGCCGCGTTCGGTTTCAGCGCCGAGCAGGTGTCGTCGTTCGTGGCGATGGCGCTGCGCGGCAGCCAGCTGCGCGAGTACCGCCGCGGCGATTCCGAGGTGCCGGTGTGGGTGCGCTTCGAAGGTGCGCAGCAGTACCAGCCTTCGGACATCGCAGGCTTCATGGTGCGCAGCGCCGACGGGCGCCAGGTGCCATTGCTGGCAATGGTGGACATGGAGGTGCAGCCGACCGACAGCCGCATCGCGCGCCATGACCGGCAGACCGCGGTCGGCATCCAGGCCAACCTGGAAGGCGAGACCACGATGGAGCAGGCGCGCAAGGCCATGGAGAGCGTGATCGACTCGCTCTCGCTGCCGGCCGGCTATGGCCACAGTTTTTCGGGCAGTGGCTTCGAGGAAGACCAGAAGGCGATGCAGCAGATGATGTTCAACCTGCTGCTGGCGCTGCTGATGATCTACGTGGTGATGGCGGCGGTGTTCGAGTCGCTGCTGTTCCCCGCGGCCATCATGAGCTGCGTGCTGTTCTCGATCCTCGGCGTGTTCTGGCTGTTCTGGCTGACCGGCACGTCGTTCACGGTGATGGGCTTCATCGGCATCCTGGTGCTGATGGGCGTGGTGGTGAACAACGGCATCGTGATGGTGGAGCACATCAACAACCTGCGCCGGCGCGGCATGTCGCGCACCGACGCGCTGGTCGAGGGCAGCCGCGAGCGCCTGCGCCCGATCCTGATGACCATGGGCACGGCGATCCTGGCGATGGTGCCGATTTCGCTCAGCGACACCGTGGTGCTCGGCGGGCTGGCGTACTCGCCGATGGCGCGCGCCGTGGCCGGCGGGCTGGCGTTCTCGACCGTGGTCAGCCTGCTGTTCCTGCCAACGATCTACGCGATGCTCGACGACCTGGCCAACGGCACCGCGAGGTTGCTGCGCCGCGCCCGTGGCGGGCGCGGGGCGGTATCAGCCGAACAGCTTGCCGAGCATCCGTAGGCCACCGGTCCAGACGCCGATCGCGGTGCCCATGCTGGTCAGGAAGAAATTCAGCAGCACGCGCGCCACGCGGTTGCGCCACCAGCCACGCACCGTGCCGACGTCGTCGCGCAGGGCCATGAAGTCGGCGTAGGTGGGCTTGCGCAGCGCGGCTTCGACCAGCGCGCTGACGGTGCCCGATGCCAGCGCCGGGTGCAGCGGCGTGATCGGCGACGCGACGAAGGCGGCCAGGATGCTCAGCGGATGGCCGCCGGCGATCGCACAGCCCAGCGCGCCCAGGCTTCCGGTGACCAGCACCCACTGCAGCATCAGGTCGGCACCGACGTCGAAGCCGCCGCGCCAGAACCCCCAGGCAAAGCCGCCCAGCACGACCACCGCGATGCTGATCTCCATCCACGGCACGCGTGACTTGGGCTTGACGGTCTCCAGGCCTGCGCGTACCTCGTCCGGCGGTTCACGATCGTCCGCCAGGTGCGCCGCCAGGCCCTTCAGGTGCCCGGCGCCAACCACGGCCAGCACCTCGTGGGCGCCCGCCGGCGGCTCGCGCAGGCGCGCGGCCATGTAGCGGTCACGCTCGGTGATGATGGCTTCGTAAAGCTCCGGCACCTCGCCGGCGAATTCGCTGAAGCTCGCTTCCAGCACGTCGCCCTGCTTGAGGCGCTCAATGTCGTCGTCACCGACCGCGTCGCTTGCGATCAGGCCCATCATCAGGCTGCCGCTGACCTTGGCGCGCCCCCACCAGCCGAGGCGCTGCATCGCGCGCCTGAAGGTCAGGCCGACGTCGCGGTCGATCAGTTGCAGCGGCAGGCCGCGGGCACGGGCGTCGGCGGCCGCGGCCTTGAGCTCGGCGCCCGGCTCGACGCCCATCTGCTCGGCCAGGCGGCGCTGGTAGCTTGCGAGCGCCAGGTTGGCGGCGAACAGCGGCGTCTTGCCTTCGCGCAGCACCTTCACCAGGTCGAGCCTTCCCAGGGAGTCGGGATCGGTCATCGCCTGCAGGCGCTGTTCGTCGAGTTCTACGGCGACCGCGTCGTAGTGGCCGCTGGCGATGGCCGCGCGCACCGCGTCCACGCTGGCGCGCGACACGTGCGCGGTGCCGAGCAACGTGTAGCGCACACCGTCGCGCTCCACGATGGCGTGCGGTTGGCCCGCCAAGGCGGCATCGGCCATCGACTGCGCAGTCATCGGCACGTCCGTATCAGCGTTCAATCGCGGTAGCGCCTGAGCAGGTCGCCATACGCATCTATGCGGCGGTCACGCAGGAACGGCCAGATGCGGCGGACGTGCTCGCTGCGGCCCAGGTCGACTTCGCAGGTGAGGATGGTCGGATCGCTGCCGGCTTCGGCCAGGAACTCGCCCTGCGGGCCGAGCACGTGGCTGTTGCCCCAGAAGTCGATGCCCGATGCGCCCAGTGGCGATGGCTCGTGGCCGACGCGGTTGCACGACAGTACCGGCAGGCCGTTGGCCACGGCATGGCCACGATGGCTGAGGATCCACGCATCGCGCTGGCGGGACTTCTCCGCTGCGTCGTCGCTCGGGTCGAAGCCGATCGCGGTCGGATAGAGCAGCAGTTCGGCGCCGGCCAGCGCCATCAGGCGGGCGGCTTCCGGATACCACTGGTCCCAGCACACCAGCACGCCAAGGCGGCCCACGGCGGTGTCGATCGGCTCGAATCCGAGGTCGCCCGGTGTGAAGTAGAACTTCTCGTAGAACCCCGGATCATCGGGGATGTGCATCTTGCGGTACTTGCCGGCGGTCGAGCCGTCGGCGTCGAAGACCACCGCGGTGTTGTGGTACAGGCCGGCGGCGCGCTTCTCGAACAGCGAGCTGACCAGCACCACGCCGTGCTGGCGGGCCAACGCGCCAAGGCGCTCCGTGCTCGGGCCGGGGATGGGTTCGGCCAGGTCGAACTCGTCGACGCACTCGTGCTGGCAGAAGTAGGCGCCGTTGTGCAGTTCCTGCAGCAGCACGAGTTTCGCGCCCTGCGCGGCGGCCTCGGCCACGCGCTGCTCGATGACGGCGAGGTTGGCCTCGGCGTTGCCGTGGTTGCGCTCCTGCACGAGGGCGACGGGGAGGGTGGTCTTCTTCATTCTGCTGCTGCCGTGGGCGGACGGACCCGCCATTGTAGGGCCGGGAACGCGAACGCCCGCTTACACCAGTCCGCGCGGCAGCTGCATGCTGATGCAGTGCAGGCTGCCGTTCTGCCAGATCAGCGCACGGCAGGGCACCTGCACGACTTCGCGGCCGGGGTGCGCCGCGGCCAGCACCGTGGCGGCACGGTCGTCGGCCGGGTCGCCATAGGCGGGCATCAGGACCGCACCGTCGATGACGAGGTAGTTGGCATAGCTGGCCGCAAGCCGTCGCCCTTCATCCAGGACCGGCTGCGGCCACGGCAGCGGGTACAGCGTGTAGGGCGCGCCGTCGGCGGTGCGCAGCGCCGCGATCTCATCGGCCATGGCGCCGAGCTCGGCATGGTGGCGGTCACCGGGGTCGTCGCAGGCCTGGAACACGATGGCGTTGCCGGGTGCGAAGCGGGCGAGGGTGTCGATGTGGGCGTCGGTGTCGTCGCCCTCGAGGTAGCCGTGGTCGAGCCAGAGCACGCGGTCCTGCTTCAGCCAGGCCGCCAGGCGCGCGGACAGGTCGTCGCGGCTGGCATCCGGGTGGCGCTCGTGCAGGCAGCGCCAGGTGGTCAGCAGTGTGCCGGCGCCATCGGTTTCAATCGCGCCGCCTTCAAGTGCAAAATCAATGTGTTGCCGATCATTCTTGAAGAAGATTCCCGAGTCGGCGAGGCGCTCGACCAAGCGGTCATCCTCGCTCGCCTCGAACTTGCCGCCCCATCCGGTGAAGCGGAAGTCGAGCAACCGGAAGCCACCCGCGCCAACCAGCGTGATCGGCCCGGTGTCGCGCAGCCAGGTGTCGTTGTAGGGAATGGCGAGGAACGCCACGCGCTCCATGTCGATGCGTGCCGACGCCAGGCGTGCGCGCGCATAGGCCTCGACGTCGTCATCGGCCACGCACACCAGCACCCGCTGGAAGCGAGTGATGGCGGCGACCAGGGCGATATAGGTGTCCTCGACGTCGCCCAGGCGGTCGGCCCAGTCGGTGCCGGCGTGCGGCCAGGCCAGCAGGATCGCGGACTGGGGTTCCCACTCCGCGGGGAAGCGCAGGTTGTCTTGGTTCATGGGCTCAGCGGATGGGCGGCTTGGGTCCGGTCTCGCCCGGCGTGGCCTGGTTGGCCACGGCATCGACGACGCGGGTCTTCTCGAAGTAGACCGTGAACGCCGGATAGACCCAACGGTTGATGGTCGGCCACTGCCGCTTCTGGCCGCCGCGCGGGTCGAGGCGCTCGCTGGGCGCGCCGAAGCGCGCTTCCACGTCGGCCATGCTCATGCCTCTCGCCGGCATGGCAATGCCGGTTTCCGTCCGGGCGCGATCGACAAGCAGGGTGTCGGCGGACGCCGCGCCGGCGCAGGCCAGCAGGGCGGCGGTGGTCATCGCAAGGATCAGGCGCATGGTGGATCTCCCCGTGGGCGCTGCACGACGCAGCCGCAGCGTTTTTAGCAGATCGCACGCCGGCGCGGCGTGGCAGCAGGGCGAAGCGGGCGCGCGGTCACGCCTGGATGCGTGCACCAGATACGCGGAAGGCCGCATTTCTGCGGCCTTCCGGAAGCGGGAGTTGGCCCACGGCGCGATGTCATGCGTCCGCGGCGACTCCCTCCGCGCGGCTCAGCGCTGGCGGGCCTTGAAGCGCGGGTTGGACTTGCAGATCACGAAGATCTTGCCGCGACGACGAACGACCTTGCAGTCGCGGTGGCGGGTCTTCGCCGACTTGAGTGAGGACAGGACCTTCATGACAAACCTCGAAACGGGTTGGGGCAATCAAGCCGACAATTCTACCGGGCTTTCTGGTCCAGACTCAAGCCCCCGCGCGGTTTGCCGCCGGCGGCGGTCTAGAATGGCCGCCCACCCCCGGAGCCGGACATGACCCAGGACGCCATACCCGTATTGACGATCGACGGACCTTCGGGCTCCGGCAAGGGCACGATCAGCCGCGCGGTGGCGGGCAGGCTGGGCTGGCACTACCTGGATTCCGGCGCACTGTACCGCGCCATCGGCGTGGCCGCGGGCTGGGCCGACCTCGATCTGGACGACGGTGGTGCGCTGGTGCGCTGCGCATTCGACACCGACATCGGCTTCCGCGACGACGACCGCGGCGAGCTGCGCGTGCTCGTGAACGGCCACGACGCCACCGACGAGCTGCGCACGGAAACCGCCGGAGCCGCGGCCTCGGCGATTGCAGCCATCCCCGAAGTCCGCGCGGCCCTCAAGGAGCGCCAGCGGGTGTTCCGCAAGCCGCCGGGCCTGGTTGCCGACGGTCGTGACATGGGCACCGTGATCTTTCCGGATGCGGCGACCAAGGTGTTCCTCACCGCAAGCGCAGAGGAGAGGGCGGAAAGGCGCTATAAGCAGTTGAAGGACAAGGGGGTTTCTGTTACGTTAGATGGTCTGCTGCGAGAGATTCTCGCCCGCGACGCCCGCGATGCCAATCGCGCGGTGGCGCCGCTGCGGCCGGCCGAAGACGCCGTCCGCATCGACACCACCGGCCTTGGCATCGAAACGGTCGTCGAGCGCGTCCTGGCCCTGGTGCCGGTGCGCGCGGGCTGAACTTCCGAGGCAGGTTGGTCCCGCGTGGCGCCTGCCGCGCGGATTTTCCGTGCATTAAGCACTCATGGCGACGCGCAATCCCGCGCAAGCCGACAACGGGTGGACCGGGTTCCGCGCATCGCGCGCCGGTCTGTTTCGTCAACCGGGTAATTTTTCAATGACCGAATCATTTGCTGAACTGTTTGAACAGAGCGAGGCCGCCCTCGGCAAGCTGAAGCCGGGCTCCATCGTCACCGGCGTCGTGATCCAGGTGCGGACCGACGTGGTGGTGATCAACGCCGGCCTCAAGTCCGAAGGCATCGTGCCGATCGAACAGTTCCGTAACGACGCCGGCGAGATCGACGTCGCCGAGGGCGACATCGTCAAGGTCGCGCTCGACTCCCTCGAGAACGGCTTCGGCGAGACCGTGCTGTCGCGCGAGAAAGCCAAGCGCGCCATGGTGTGGGACGAGCTCGAGGAAGCGCTCGAGAAGAACGAGACCATCACCGGCCGCATCAGCGGCAAGGTCAAGGGCGGTTTCACCGTCGACATCAAGGACGTCCGCGCGTTCCTGCCGGGCTCGCTGGTCGACGTGCGCCCGGTACGCGACCCGGTGTACCTGGAAGGCAAGGAGCTCGAGTTCAAGCTCATCAAGCTCGACCGCAAGCGCAACAACGTGGTCGTCTCCCGCCGTGCGGTGGTCGAGAGCGAGCACTCGGAAGAGCGCGAGCAGCTGATGGAGAAGCTGGTCGAGGGCGCCGTGCTGAAGGGTGTCGTCAAGAACCTGACCGACTACGGCGCGTTCGTGGACCTGGGTGGCATCGACGGCCTGCTGCACATCACCGACATGGCCTGGAAGCGCGTGCGCCATCCGTCCGAAGTCGTGGAAGTGGGCGCCGAGCTCGACGTCCGCGTGCTGAAGTACGACCGCGAGCGCAACCGCGTCAGCCTGGGCCTGAAGCAGCTGGGCGAGGATCCGTGGGACAACATCGCCCGCCGCTACCCGTCCAACACCCGCGTGTTCGGCAAGGTCTCCAACGTCACCGATTACGGCGCGTTCGTCGAGATCGAGCCGGGCGTCGAAGGCCTGGTGCACGTGTCCGAGATGGACTGGACCAACAAGAACGTCAACCCGCAGAAGGTCGTGCAGGTGGGTGACGAACTCGAGGTCATGGTGCTCGACGTCGACGAAGAGCGTCGCCGCATCTCGCTGGGCATCAAGCAGGTCACGTCCAACCCGTGGGAGACCTTCGCGGCCATCCACAAGAAGGGCGACAAGGTCGACGGCCAGATCAAGTCGATCACCGACTTCGGCATCTTCATCGGCCTGGACGGCGGCATCGACGGCCTGATCCACCTGTCCGACATGAGCTGGAACACCAGCGGCGAAGACGTGGCGCGCAACCTCAAGAAGGGCGACACGCTGGAAGCCGTGGTGCTGGCGGTGGACCCGGAACGCGAGCGCATCAGCCTGGGCGTCAAGCAGCTCGAGCAGGATCCGTTCGGCCAGTTCATGGCGGCGCACCCGCGTGGCACCAAGGTCACCGGCACTGTCCGCGAAGTCGACGCCAAGGGCGCCATCATCGACATCGCCGACGGCGTGGAAGGCTACGTGGCCGCGCGCGACATCTCCGATGAGCGCATCGACGACGCCAGCCAGCACCTGAAGGTGGGCGAGACGATCGAGGCCAAGTTCACCGGCATGGACCGCAAGGGCCGCACGCTGCAGCTGTCGATCCGCGCCAAGGACGAGGCCGAAGTGGCCGACACCCTGGCCGAGTACAACCGCGCCGCGTCGGATGCCTCCAGTGGCACGACCAAGCTCGGTGCCCTGCTGCGCGAGCAGCTGGACAGCAAGTCCGAGTAAGCCAGCAAGACCCGGAGCGGCCTGGCACCAGCCAGGCCGCTTTCGGTTGTCGAGGCCACGATGGCAACATGACCAAGTCCGAACTGATCGAAATCCTCACCCAGCGCCAGGGGCACCTGAAGGCCGACGACGTCGACCTCGCGGTGAAGTCGCTGCTGGAGATGATGGGCGGCTCGCTGGCCACCGGCGAACGCATCGAAGTGCGCGGTTTCGGCAGCTTCTCCCTGCATTACCGTCCACCCCGCACCGGGCGCAATCCCAAGACCGGTGATGCCGTGGCATTGCCCGGCAAGCATGTCCCACACTTCAAGCCCGGCAAGGAGCTTCGCGAGCGCGTCAGCGACGTGATGCCATTGCCTCCCGAGGACTGACCGCTCCACGTCTGTCTGCGGGACGTGGGCTCGGCTAAGCTAGCGGCCTATGCGTCCTTTCCGAATCCTGTTCGCCCTTGCATGCCTCGCCGCAGGCGTTGCCGTGGGTGCGCTCAACCCGCAAGTGGTCGCCGTGGACTTCGGCATCGCCACGCTGCGCCCGACCCTCGGGGTCGCGCTGCTGGCCACGCTGCTGCTTGGCGCCATCCTTGGCGGAATGGCGATCGTGGCCTCCGTTGTCCTGCCGCTGCAGCAGCGCCTGCGCCGCGCGCGCGCCACCCCCACCGACGCGAGCTGAGATGGCCTTCATCACCGAGTGGTTCTGGTTTTTCCTGCTGCTGCCCATCGCGGCGCTGTCGGGCTGGGTGATCGGCCGCCGTGGCGGCGAGCGCCACAGCGACAGCCAGGTCAGCAAGCTCTCAACAACCTATTTTCGCGGCCTGAACTACCTGCTCAACGAGCAGCCGGACAAGGCCATTGAGCTGTTCCTGCATATCGCCGAGCTCGACAAGGACACCTTCGAGACCCAGGTCGCGCTTGGCCACCTGTTCCGCCGTCGCGGCGAGGTCGATCGCGCCATCCGCCTGCACCAGGGCCTGGTGCAGCGCCCGGACCTCAACGACCAGCAGAAGGTGCAGGCGCTGCTGGCGCTGGGCGAGGACTACATGCGCTCGGGCCTGCTCGACCGCGCCGAGACCGTGTTCACCGACCTCGCGCAGATCGACCAGCGCGCGCCGCAGGCGTTGAAGCACCTGATCGGCATCTACCAGTCGGAGCGCGACTGGCCGAAGGCGATCGAGAACGCCACCCGCTACGAGGCCGCGACCGGCGAGCCGATGGGCAAGCTGGTGGGGCAGTTCGAATGCGAGCTCGCCGAGCGCCTGCGCGTGGCCGGAGATCGCGATGCCGCACGTTCCGCGATCGCGCGCGCCTATGCGGCTGATTCGACCTCGGTGCGAGCCGGCATGCTCGAGGGAAAGCTGGAGATCGATGCCGGCAATGACACTGCCGCCATCCGCGCGTTCGAGCGCGCCGCGCGCCATGATCCGGATTTCCTGCCCGAACTCCTGCCAGCCCTGCTCGCGGCGTATGCGCGGGTCGGTGATGGCCCCGGCGCGCGCACGTTCCTGACCGAGATGGCCGAGCACTACAGCGGCGTCGCGCCGGTGTTGGCACTGACCCGGCTGGTGCAGGCGGAGGAGGGCGTGTCGGCCGCGCGTGGCTACCTGGCGCAGCAGTTGAAGGACCGACCTTCGGTCCGGGGCGAGGCCGCGCTGATCGAACTCGCGCTCGCCGATGGCGTCGAACACGGTGAGACGCTGGAACAACTGCGCCACATCACCGACCAGCTGCTGGTGCGAAATCCGAGCTATCGCTGCAATCGCTGCGGGTTTGGCGCGCGAAGCCACCATTGGCAATGCCCGTCCTGCAAGGAATGGGGCACGATCAAACCGCTTTTGAATTACGCAGTGGTCTGAGCGTGGCCGGCGTGGAGTGGACTTGGCTCGTGCCCTGGTTGCTGGCGTCTGCGGTGATCGCGGCCATCGGTGCGCGCGGGGCCCGCTGGCATGCGCTGCGCCACCAGCTGCTTGACCATCCAGGCGAGCGGCGCAGCCACAAGGTGCCGACTCCGCGCGGTGGCGGGATCGGCATCGCCCTCGCCTGGGGGTTGGCGTGGCTGGTTGCGCCGTGGCTGTTGCAGGTGCCGGTCACGCTGGCGGCCGCCGTCCTGGCGGGGTTGCTGCTGGTCGGTGGCGTTGGCTTCGTCGACGACCACCGGACGCTGTCGGCGTGGTGGCGGCTTGCGGCACATGTCGCGGCGGGCGCGTTGATCGCGGTTGCATTGGCTGCCAACGGCGCACTTCCCTGGCAGGCGCTGTTCGCGCTGGTCGCAGTGCCGGTACTCGTCAACGTATGGAATTTCATGGACGGCATCGACGGACTGGCGGCGAGCCAGGCCGCGCTGGTCGCGCTCGCGGTCGCCCTGCTTTCGGGGATGGCCAGCGCAGGCGCTGTCCTGGCCCTGGTGCTGGTCGCGGCTTGCGCGGGGTTCCTGCCGATGAATTTCCCGCGTGCGCGGATTTTCCTGGGGGATGTCGGCAGCGGCACGCTTGGCTACGCCATTGCGGTCCAGGCGAGTGTCCTCGTATGGTCCGACGTGGGTGGAGCCGGGCTGCTTCCGGTCCTCCTGCTGCCGCTCTCCGCCTTCCTGGTTGACGCGACATTGACATTGGCCTGGCGCATCGTGCGTGGTGAGACGTGGTGGACGGCGCACGTGCAGCATTCCTACCAGCAGCTGGCATTCAGCTTCGCCGACCATCGACCGGTCACACTGCTATATGGCGCATGGACAGCGTGTGCGTTGCTGCTTGCAGTTGTCGCAGCGTCGCGAGTGGCATCATTTCGTTTTTCCGCGGCGGCTGTGTGCCTGCTGGTCGCGGCAGTTGCATGGCGCGCTGCACGGGGGAGCGTCGGGCACCCAGACAAGCAGGATCGCCATTAGATGACCTTCTGGAAGGACAGGTTCAGGATTGCATTGCCGCGCTACGCCGTTGTCGCCCACGACCTGTTGATGGTGTGGGTGGCCTGGTCCGGCCTCAACTATTTCCGCCAACCCGGGCTGGGCGGCACCGCCGACGGCGCGGTACTGACACCCGAGATCACCCTCATCCTGCTGGTCCAGGGATTGATCTTCTGGCAGGTGGGCCTTTACCGGGGCGTGTGGCGCTTTGCCAGCATCCCGGACCTCGTGAACATCATGAAAGCGAGCATGTTCGGCCTGCTCGCAATCGTGCCGCTGCTGTTCTTCGTCTTCGACCGTGCCGGGCAGATTCCGCGCACGGTGATGCTCGCCTACCCGGTTGTCCTGTCGGCACTGCTCGGGATGCCCAGGCTGCTGTACCGGGCATGGAAGGACCACGGCACTTCGCGGACCGACCAGGCCGCACTGCGCGTGCTGATCCTTGGCGCCGGGCAAGCCGGCGAAGCGCTGGTCCGTGACCTGCGCCGTGCTGGCGCGTACCAGCCGGTGGGGTTCCTGGACGATGCCGCCAAGCTTCGCGGCAGTTACCTGCAGGGGCTGCCGGTGCTCGGCAAGATCGAGGACCTTGGCCGCATCGCGCCGGAGACCGCGGCGCAGCTGCTGGTCATCGCAATGCCGTCGCTCGACGCCACCACCATGCGACGCGTCGTCGCCGCCTGCGAGCGCACCGGCCTTCCGTTCCGTACGGTGCCACGGCTCAACGACCTGCTGGAAGGCCGGTCGCTGCCGGGTGAACTCAAGGAGGTCGCGATCGAGGACCTGCTGGGCCGCAAGCCGGTCACGCCCGACTGGAAGGCGATCCGTGGCTGGCTCGGCGGGCGCAGCGTGCTGGTCACGGGCGCGGGCGGGTCCATCGGCGCCGAGCTTTGCCGCCAGTGCGCCCGCCATGGTGCCCGCCAGATCACGCTGATAGAGATGGATGAGCTGGCGCTGGCCACCACCGAAGCCGAGTTGCGCAGGGACTTCCCGCAGATCGAATGCATTCCCGTGCTTGGCGACTGCGGCGACCCGGCCGTGGTCCGCCACGCGCTGGCGCTGTCGTCACCGGAGGCGGTGTTCCACGCTGCCGCCTACAAGCAGGTGCCGGTACTGGAATCGCAGCTGCGCGAAGCCGTGCGCAACAACGTGCTGGCCACCGAGACCGTCGCCCGCGAGGCGCAGGCCGCGGGTGTGGGCGCGTTCGTACTCATCTCCACGGACAAGGCCGTGGACCCGGTCAACGTGCTGGGCGCGACCAAGCGCCTGGCGGAGATGGTGTGCCAGGCGATGACGAGGCGCGGGAACACCCGTTTCGTGACGGTCCGGTTCGGCAACGTGCTCGACTCGGCCGGCAGCGTCGTTCCGCTGTTCCGTGCACAGATCCGCCAGGGCGGGCCGGTGACTGTCACCGACCCGGAGGTCACGCGCTATTTCATGACCATTCCCGAGGCCTGCCAGCTGATCCTCCAGGCGGTGGCGATCGGCTCCATCGAGGCGGTCTACACGCTCGACATGGGCGAGCCGGTCTCGATCCGCCTGCTTGCCGAACAGATGATCACATTGGCCGGCAAGCAGCCCGGGCGCGATATCGCGATCGTGTACACCGGCCTCCGCCAGGGCGAGAAACTCCACGAGACGTTGTTCCACGCGGAGGAGCGCTACCGCCCGACCGCGCATCCCAAGATCCTCCAGGCGGAAGCGCGCGACGTGGTGACCGAACGCATCGAGGCGGCGATCGCGCGCATGCACGACGCCGTGGGCCGCTACGATGTGGAAGCGCTGGGCCGGCTGTTGCGTGACTCGGTCCCCGAGTTCGCGCCCCTCAAGGCGCAGGATGAACAGAAGATGGCGGCCACGGTGGTCGCTTTCCCCGCAAGGAACGCGAGAAAGACATGACGCAACGCATCCGCAAGGCGGTTTTCCCGGTGGCAGGGCTCGGCACCAGGTTCCTGCCCGCCACCAAGACGGTTCCGAAGGAGATGCTGCCGATCGTCGACCGCCCGCTGATCCAGTACGCGGTGGACGAGGCCGTGGAAGCCGGCTGCGACACGCTGATCTTCGTGACCAACCGCTACAAGCACGCGGTGGCCGACTACTTCGACAAGGCCTACGAGCTCGAGCAGAAGCTGGAAAAAGCGGGCAAGCACGAATTGCTTGATGTGATCCGCAACGTGCTTCCCGCTGGGGTACGCGCGGTGTTCGTCACCCAGACCGAAGCGCTGGGGCTGGGCCACGCCGTTCTCTGTGCCAAGGCGGTCGTCGGGGACGAGCCGTTTGCCGTGATGCTGCCCGACGACCTGATCTGGAACCGCGGCCCGGGGGCGCTGGCGCAGATGGCCGACCTGGCCGAGGCGTCCGGCGCCAGCGTGATCGCCACGCAGACCGTGCCGAGGGAACAGACGTCGAGCTACGGCATTGTCGCCACCCGCGAGTTCCAGGACCGTGTTGGCCGGATCACCGCGATGGTGGAGAAGCCGTCACCCGAGGACGCCCCGAGCGACCTGGCGGTGGTAGGGCGCTACGTCCTGTCACCGCGCATCTTCTCGCTGCTCGAGGACACGCCGCCCGGGCGGGGCGGGGAGATCCAGCTCACCGACGCGATTTCCGCCCTGCTGGCCGAGGAAGAAGTGCTGGCCTACCGGTTCCAGGGCACCCGCTTCGACTGCGGTACCCACATAGGCCTGATCGAGGCCACCATACGCCATGCACTGGACCACGAACTCCTCAGTGAGGCGGCCCAGGGGTTCATGCGAGATGCATTGGCTGAATTGGGCGTAGTCGACTCGCAGTAAAGATTGATCGAGGCGCGCGTGACAGCTTCACGGAGGTATGGTTATAGTCGCCGGGTCGGGGGGCGCGCAGTGCGTCCCTACGTCAAGTGACTGCACATCACCCTAGGGAGAGATCCATTCCATGAAGCTTGTATCCACATTTGCCGCGCTGACGCTCGCGGCAGCCGCGACCTATAGCATTCCTGCCACTGCCCAGACTGTGCACGCCAATGGCTCGCAGCCGGCTGCCCGCTGCCAGGGCGCCCTGCCGGCGTTCGAAACCGCCATCCGCAAGCGCCCGCTCGCCATCCAGAACGAAGGCACCTCGTCGAGCTTCATCACCTGCGGCTTCGAGTTCGACAGCTACGAAGCCGTCGACAATTCGGCGCTGATGGTTGACACCTACTTCACCAACAACACCGCTGCACCGGTTTCGCTGACCTGCACCGCCGTGACCGGGTGGCAGACTGGTGACAACGAGTTCATCAGCCTGACCGAGGTGATTGCGCCCGGTGCCCAGAGCGAAAACATGGTCTGGTACGCCGAGGACTTCCCCGGCGGTGGCCTCGCCACGGGCCTGGTCGCCATCAGCTGCAACCTGCCTGTCGGCGTGGGCGTGAACGATACCTACATCTACTGGGCGTCGGACGACGCGGTCTGATCCAGCAGTTGCAGGAAATCGCAGGGGCGCCGGTCTATCCGGCGCCTTTTCGTTTCAGGGGTGTCAAGGGCTGTGCAGCCCGCATCCACAGAGGCCAAGCCGACGCATGAATCGCAACAACAAGACCCCCCTCGTCGTCGCCGCGGTGCTGGTTGCCGCGGTGGTCATCGGTACGATCGCGATGCGCGGCCAGCGTGACCCCGCACGAGATGCGGCCCTGTCCGAGGCTCCCGCGGCGAATGCTGTCGCACAAACCGCCCCGGCACCCGGCAACCGGCCGTCACGATCCCCGGCCAGGCAGGGCGCCTCGACCGAAGCCCAGCTGATCGATCATGTCGCACGCCGCGCGCAGCGTCGCGACGAGCAGATGGCGCGCACCGCCGCCTTGAAGAAGCAGTCCGCCGAGCGGTTCGCCGCCGAGCAGGTGGACCCGGCGTGGGCACCGCAGAAGGAAGCCGAGCTGGCGGGCATTGCCGGCCAATCCGGCTTCGAAACGGCCGGCGTCAGGCCGACCAGCCTGAGCATGGACTGCAAGAGCAGCATGTGCAAAATCGACGGGCAATTCGCCAGCAATGGCGAAGCGGAAGACTGGATCCTGATCTACATGTCCAGCGTCGGTTCCGCGATGCCCAGCTCCGTGGTGTCGCGCACCCAGAACCCCGACGGCAGCACCCGCGTCGAGATCTACGGCCGGGCGCGCTGACTCGCCATGATCCGCGCGATGCGCTGATCGCATCGCGCGGATCATCCCGTTCTGTCAGAGCGCCTCGAAAATGCCAGCGGCGCCCATGCCGGTGCCGATGCACATCGTCACCATTCCGTATTTCTGCGCCCGCCGCCGCATGCCGTGGACGATGGTGGCCGTGCGCACCGCGCCCGTGGCTCCGAGCGGATGCCCCAGCGCGATTGCACCGCCCAGCGGGTTGATCCTTGACGGATCGAGCCCGCAATCGCGTATCACCGCCAGCGCCTGCGCGGCAAAAGCTTCGTTGAGCTCGATCCAGTCGAGTTGGTCACGGGTCAGGCCCGCCTGTTTCAGCGCCTTCGGGATGGCCGCGATCGGTCCGATCCCCATCACTTCGGGGCGCACGCCGGCCACCGAGAACGACACGAAGCGGGCAAGCGGCGTCAGGCCGTAGTCCTTGATGGCCTGCTCGGACGCAAGCAGCACCGCGCCCGCACCGTCGCTCATCTGCGAGGAGTTTCCGGCAGTCACGGTGCCCCCGAACTGGCCGTTGCGGAACACCGGTCGCAGCTTGGCCAAGCCTTCCGCCGACGTATCGGCACGCGGGCCCTCGTCGTGCTCGACGAGCAGCTTCTTCGTGCGGATGGTCTTGCCGCCGAGGTCGGGCTGGCGCGAGAGCACTTCGTAGGGGCTGATCTCGTCGCGGAACTCGCCGTCCTTGGCAGCCGCCAGCGCCTTGAGGTGCGAGTCGACCGCGAACGCATCCTGGTCCTCGCGCGAGACCTTCCATTCCTCGGCAACCTTTTCCGCGGTGATGCCCATGCCATAGGCGATGGCCACGTGGTCGTCGCGGAACACGCTGGGTGACAACGCCACCTTGTTGCCCATCATCGGCACCATGCTCATGCTCTCGGTGCCGCCGGCGAGCACCAGGTCGGCGTTGCCCAGCCGGATCTGGTCGGCCGCCAGCGCGACCGCCTGGAGGCCGGAGGCGCAGAAGCGGTTGACGGTCTGCGCCGCCAGTGCATCCGGCAAGCCGGCCAGCAGCACGCCGATGCGTGCCACGTTCATGCCTTGCTCGGCCTCGGGCATGGCGCAGCCGATGATGGCGTCATCGATGCGGTTGACGTCGATGCCCGGCGCCTGCGCGACGACGGCCTTCAGCACGTGCGCCAGCATGTCGTCGGGCCGGGTGTTGCGGAACACGCCCTTGGGCGCCTTGCCCACCGGAGTGCGGGTGGCGGCGACGATGTAGGCGTCCTGGATCTGCTTGCTCATGTTGGTCTTGTCCTGTGTCGTCGGGCGCGCGTCAGTTGCGCAGCGGCTTGCCGGTCTTGAGCATGTGCGCGATGCGCGCCTGGGTTTTTTCCTGCTGCGCGAGCTCCACGAAGTGCTGGCGCTCGAGGCGCAGCAGCCAGTCCTCGTCGACGAGCGCGCCGCGGTCGACCTCGCCTCCGCACAGCACGGTGGCGATGCGGCTGGCGATCTCGTAGTCGTACTCGCTGATGAAACGGCCCTCCAGCATGTTGACCAGCAGCATCTTGAAAGTCGCGATGCCGACGTCACCGGCCACGCGAACCTGGCGGGCGGGCATCGGCGGGCGGTAGCCGCCTTCGGCAAGCGCCGCCGCTTCGTGGCGCGCGACGTGCAGAAGCTCGAAGGCGTTGAACACGACCCGGTCGCCGGCGCGCATCAGGCCGAGCTCCTTGGCCTCGACCGCCGAGGCAGAAGCCTTGGCCATCGCGACGGTCTCGAACACGCGCTTGAGTTCGGCGAACACGTCGCCGTTCGGCCCCGCGGCCTGCGAGGCCCGCACCGCGAGCTCCTTCAGGCCGCCGCCGGCCGGCAGCAGGCCGACGCCGGCCTCGACCAGCCCGACGTAGCTCTCGAGGTGGGCGACGGTTCGGGCACTGTGCATCTGGAACTCGCAGCCTCCGCCAAGAGCCAGGCCGCGCACCGCGGCCACCACCGGCACCAGCGAATACTTGATCGCCTGGCTGGTGGCCTGGAAGTTCTTCACCATGGCTTCGAACGCATCGACCTTGCCCGCCTGCAGCAGCCCGAGCGCACCGGCCAGGTCCGCGCCGGCCGAGAACGGCTCCTTCGGCTGCCAGATCACCAGGCCGGCGAAATCGCGCTCGGCGCGCGCCACCGCTTCCTGCAGGCCGTCCAGCACATGGTCGGACACCGTGTGCATCTTGGTCTTGAACGACGCCACTGCGACGTCGTTGCCGTCGGTCCACATGCGGATGCCGTCGTTCTCGAACACCGTCTCGCCCTTGGCGAACGACTCGCCCAGCAGCGGATCCGGGAAGCGCTGGCGCTTGTATACCGGCAGCGCGGAGCGCGGAAGCCGGGCGTTCTTGCCCGGGCTGTAGCTGCCCTCGGCCGAATGCACCCCATCGCGGCCGTCGAACACCCAGTCGGGCAGGGGAGCGTCGCTCATCGCCTTGCCGGCGACGATGTCGTCCGCGATCCACTGCGCGACCTGCTTCCAGCCCGCCGCCTGCCAGGTCTCGAACGGGCCGAGCGACCAGCCGTAACCCCAGCGGATTGCCAGGTCGACATCGCGCGCGGTCTCGGCGATGTCGGCCAGGTGGTAGGCGCTGTAGTGGAACAGGTCGCGGAAGGTGGCCCAGAGGAACTTGGCCTGGGGGTGGTCGCTGGCGCGCAGTTTCGCGAACTTCTCGACCGGGTCGCGCGTCTTCAGGATTTCGACCACCTCGGGCGCCGCCGCGCGGTCGGCGGGGCGGTAATCACCGGCCGCCGGGTCGACGACCATGATGTCCTTGCCTACCTTGCGGAAGATGCCGGCACCGGTCTTCTGGCCCAGCGCGCCCTTCTCGACAAGCGCGGCGAGCCACTTCGGCGACTTGAAGTACTTGTGCCAGGGATCGTCGGGCAGGGTGTCGGCCATGGTCTTGATGACGTGGGCCATGGTGTCCAGGCCGACGACATCGGACGTGCGATAGGTCGCCGACTTCGGGCGCCCCACCAGCGGCCCGGTCAGCGCATCGACCTCGTCGAACCCGAGCCCCGACTCGCGGGTGTGGTGGATGGTCGACAGGATCGAGAACACGCCGATGCGGTTGCCGATGAAGTTCGGCGTGTCGCGGGCGTACACGACGCCCTTGCCCAGCGTGGTGGTCAGGAACGTCTCCAGCCCCTGGAGCACGGCCTTGTCGGTGCTGCGCGCGGGAATCAGCTCCGCCAGGTGCATGTAGCGCGGCGGGTTGAAGAAGTGCACGCCGCAGAAGCGGCTGCGCAGGGATTCCGGCAGCACGTCGGCCAGCTTGTTGATGCCCAGGCCCGAGGTGTTGCTGGCGAGCACGGCGTGGTCGGCGATGAACGGCGCGATCTTCGCGTACAGATCCTGCTTCCAGTCCATGCGCTCGGCGATCGCCTCGATGACCAGGTCGCAGTCCTTGAGACGCTGCAGCGCGAGTTCGTAGTTGGCCGGGGTGATCGCCGTGGCGAGATCTTTCGACGCCAGCGGGGCCGGGCTCAGCTTTCCGAGGTTGGCGATCGCCCTGGTGACGATGCCGTTCGGATCACCGTCCTTGGCCGGCAGGTCGAACAGCACCGTGTCGACGCCGGCATTGGTCAGGTGGGCCGCGATCTGCGCTCCCATCACCCCGGCGCCGAGTACCGCGGCCCTGCGCACAAGCAATTTCTCGGACATGTTTCCTGGCTCCATGAGGGACTCGTTCATCAGTCCGGGTCCGTGCCGACATGCGCGGATCGCCGGGTATGCAGCCCAGGCCGTCCGATGGGAGGCCTGGTGGATTGTCAATCAACTTGAACTACATGTTCCAGTGTATTGATTTCAAACAATTTGATTGTTGGTCTCGCGTCAGCTTTTGAGGCCGGCCGCCGCGAAGCGGATCAATTCCTCGGCGGCGCGCTTTCGGTGCGCAACCTCGCTGACCGTCGCGGGCCGCTTGATCAGGCCGAACTCCGACATTGCGTAGGTCAGCGCGCCCGCCAGGAAGTCCAGGCGCCAATAGAGCTGCTCCTTGTCCAGCTGCGGCACGCACTCGGCGATCGCCTTGGCGAACTCGCGCAGCACGTGGCCGTACTGTTCGGACAGAAACTTGCGCAGGCCGTCGTTTTTCTCGGCGTAGGCGCGGGCGATCACGCGGATGAAGGCAACCCCGCCCTGGCGGTCCCGGGCGAGCGCCAGCGCGGGCTCGATGAATGCCGCCAGCAGCGGCTCCAGGGCGCCGGGCGAGGTCTCGCGGGCCTCGGCGAGGAGTTCGAGGCGGCGCCGGCTCATCTCGTCCATGCGGCGGCGGAAGACCTCGTTGATCAGGTTTTCCTTGCTGCCGAAGTGGTAGTTGACCGCCGCGATATTGACGTCGGCGCGGCTGGTCACCTGGCGCAACGACGTGCCGCCGAAGCCGTGCAGCGCGAACAGTTCCTCGGCGGCTCCGAGGATCCTGTCCTTGGTCGAGAATTGGGTGGTCACCATGGCTGCGGGGGAACCGCTCCTGAATCAAACGCTTGTTTTGATACTAGGTGCAGGCCGCCGCTCCGGTCAATCGCCGATCATGTCGGAAGTGCGTGCAGGCGGCGTGTGCGTTCCGGTAGAATCACACTAGCCATATCGGCTAAACCCGCGCCCTGCGTGGGTTTTTTCTGTTACCTTCTGGGACTGCCTGAGACATGGCGGCCCGCCTTCCGGAGATTTCCCATGGCGCTGGAGCGCACCCTGTCCATCATCAAGCCCGATGCCGTCGCCAAGAACGTCATCGGCGAGATCTATGCCCGCTTCGAGAAGGCCGGCCTCAAGATCGCCGCCGCGAAAATGAAGCAGCTGTCGCGCGCGGAGGCCGAAGGCTTCTACGCCGTGCACCGCGAGCGCCCGTTCTTCAACGCACTGGTCGAGTTCATGATCAGCGGCCCGGTGATGATCCAGGTACTGGAAGGCGAGGGTGCCGTGCTCAAGCACCGCGACCTGATGGGCGCCACCAACCCGAAGGATGCCGCCGCGGGCACGATCCGCGCCGACTTCGCCGACTCCATCGACGCGAACGCCGTGCACGGTTCCGACGCTGCGGATACCGCCGCCGTCGAGATCGCGTACTTCTTCCCGTCGACCGACGTTTACGCTCGTTGATCTTTTTTGCCACGGATTTGCGCGGTGGCCGCGCCCTTGATCCGCGTGATCCGTGGCAAATGCTCTTGACCCTAGAAGCCCAGTGACCGAATCCACAGACAAGCAGAACCTGCTCGACCTCGATCGCGAGGGCCTGGAGCGCTTTTTCGCCGACGAACTCGGCGAGAAGCGTTTCCGTGCGCATCAGGTGATGAAGTGGATCCACCACCGCCACGTCACCGACTTCGACGAGATGACCGATCTCGGCAAGCCCCTGCGCGCGAAGTTGCTGGAGCGCGCCGAGGTGATCGTGCCGCAGGTGCATTTCGACAAGCCTTCCACCGACGGCACCCACAAGTGGCTGCTGGGCATGGATGGCAAGAACGCCATCGAGACCGTGTACATCCCGGACAAGGGGCGCGGCACGCTGTGCGTGTCGTCCCAGGTCGGCTGCGCGCTCAACTGCCAGTTCTGCTCCACCGCGACCCAGGGCTTCAACCGAAACCTGTCCACCGCCGAGATCATCGGCCAGGTGTGGGTTGCGGCGAAGCACCTCGGCAACATTCCCCACAAGCAGCGGCGCCTCACCAACGTGGTGATGATGGGCATGGGCGAGCCGCTGATGAACTTCGACAACGTGGTGCGCGCGATGAGCGTGATGCGCGACGACCTCGGCTACGGCCTGGCCAACAAGCGCGTGACCCTCTCCACCGCCGGCATGGTGCCGATGATCGACCGGCTGTCCGAAGAAAGTGACGTCTCGCTGGCCGTGTCCCTGCATGCCGCCAACGACGAGCTGCGCACCGAACTCGTCCCGCTCAACAAGAAGTACCCCATCGCCGAGCTGATGGCCGCCTGCGAACGCTACGTGCGCCGCAAGCCGCGCTCGTCGATCACCTTCGAATACACGCTGATGAAGGACGTCAACGACCAGCCGGTGCACGCGCGCCAGCTGGCCCGGCTGATGCGCCAGTTCGGCAACGCGCTCCAGGTGAAGGATGCCGCCAAGGTCAACCTGATTCCGTTCAACCCGTTCCCGGGCACGCGTTTCCAGCGCTCCGGCGAGGACGAGATCCGCGCATTCCAGAAGCTGCTGCTCGATGCGCAGGTGCTGACCATGGTGCGGCGCACGCGTGGCGACGACATCGATGCCGCCTGCGGCCAGCTCAAGGGCCAGGTGGCCGACCGCACCCGCCGCCAGGCCGAGTTCCGCAAGCACCTCGAACAGGTCACGGGCGGGGAGGGCGGTGATGCGGCGGCTTGAATTCTTCGGCCTGGTGATCGCCTGCACGCTGGTGGCCGCCGGCTGCTCGCGACTCACGTTCATAAAGCCGAGCGCGCAGCGCGGCGACTCGACGCAGATCGCGCCCGTGTACGACTTCAGCGATGACAGCAAGTCGCGCGGCAAGACGTCCGCACGCGGCCACCTGCTGCGTGGCGAACAGGCATTGCACGCGGGCCGGTACGCCGACGCCGCCAGCGAGGCGCGACAGGCGATGAAGGTCGACGGCCGCGACGCCGATGCGCACACGCTGCTTGCATTGGCGCTCGAGAACCAGGGCGAGGATCGCGATGCCGGCAAGCACTATGCGCGCGCCGCCGAGCTCAAGCCCTCAGGTGCCACCTTGAACAACAACGGCGCCTGGCTGTGCCGCAACGGCCGCGCCGCCGAGTCGATCACGTGGTTCGACCGCGCCCTGGCCGACCGCAGCTACGCCAGCCCCGCCTCGGCGCTGGCCAACGCAGGCGCCTGTGCCGATGCCGGCGGCCAGCCGGGGCGCGCCGAGCGCGACCTGCGCGCGGCACTGGCCCTCGATCCGGTCAACGCCGTCGGCCTGGAGGCGCTGGCCAGGCATTTGCACGGGCGCGGGGAATACTTCGAGGCGCGGGCATTCTCGCAACGTCGGCTGGACGCGGGGCCGGCGTCGCCGGCCGCGCTGCAACTTGCGTCACAGATCGAGGAAAAGCTCGGCGACAAGGCTGCCGCCGCTCGTTATGTTCAGCGCCTGCGGACGGAATTCCCGCACGCGCAGGCAGTGCTGCCCGGGGACAGCAGTTCACGATGATGCCGCCAGACAAGAATGTGGCCGCCGATGCCGACTACGGCTGTGGCCGCCGCCTACGCAATGCCCGCGAGGCCGCGGGCCTCTCCATCGAAGACGTTGCCGCCAGGCTGCGGATGCCGGTGCGCGTTGTCGAGTCGCTCGAGGCCGAGGACTGGAGCCGGCTGGGCGCGCCGGTCTACGTGCGCGGACAGTTGCGCAGCTATTCGCGCCTGCTGGGCCTGTCCACCGCCACCATGCAGGCCGTAGTCGGGGTCGCCCCGGTGGAGCCGGTGACACTGGTGCCGCGCACCTACGTGCCACGCATGCAGATTGTGGCCGAACAGTTCGCCAAGCGCCTGGTGTACGTGGTGATCACCGCAGCCATCGCACTGCCGGTGTGGCTGGCCACCAGACCGCATCTCGCCACGCAGGGTGCCGAATCCGCCTCGCTTGACGTGCCTGTGGCCTCCACGGCTCGCCAGTCCGGCGCGCCAGGGGTCGCCGGGGCTCGCCAGCCTGTGCCTCTGGTTGCCTCGATGGCGCCGGTCGCGCAGCGCTCCAGCAGCGCGGCGGTGGCGCTCGAACTGCGGCTGGTCGACGACAGCTGGGTGGAAATCACCGGCAGTGACGGGCGCGTCATCGAGCAGTCGCTGCTGCGCGCAGGCACCACACGCAGCTTCGCCACCGGCGAGGTTGGGGGCATGGTGTTCGGCAACGCGTCCGCGGTCGAGCTGCGGCGCAACGGGGCCGAGCTGGACCTCGCACCGTTCCTTCGGGCGAACGTCGCCCGCTTTACGGTATCCTCTGACGGATCGCTGGTACCCGCTGGTCGTTGACCAGGGGTGCCACGGCAGCGGTGGCCCGCAAGGCGGGCCATCCGCGTGCAACCGAGGACCCGTTCGCGGGTCACATTCCTTCCCATAGCTGCCCGCGGATACGCCGGGTGGCTCGCAGCCCGATCGGATGGTCATGGCAGTAGACGAGTTGCTCGATGAGCACGAACAGGGCGAGCGTGTTCGCCAGTGGGTGCGCGAAAACGCCCTTGGCGTTGTCGCCGGCATTGCGGTGGCACTCGGCCTGGTCTGGGGCTTCCAGCAGTGGCAGGACCACCGCCTGGATCAGCGCATGGCGCAGAGCGACGCCTACGCCGCGGTGAACGCGAGCATTGCCGCCGGTGATCTGGACAAGGCCCGCGAGCTTGCAGCCGCTGCCGACCTGCACGACGGCGCGTTCGCGGCATTGCTCGCGCTTGACCTGGCGAAAGCGCAGGTCGATGCCGGTGACACCGAAGCCGCCACCGCGACGCTGTCCGCCCTCACCGATCCGGGCCCCGCGCTCGAGTCGGTCGTTGCGCGCCGCCTGGCGAGCCTGCATGTCGCTGCGGGCAAGGCCGACGAGGCGCTGGCGGTGCTGGGCGACGCCACCGATGCCGGCAGCCTCGAAACCCGAGGCGATGCACACATGGTGGCCGGTCGTGCGGACGATGCGCGCGAAGCCTACACCGCGGCCCTCGCCGCGCTTGATGTCGCCGCGGTGCCGCAGCGGCGCCTGCTCGAAATCAAGTTGATCGATGCCGGCGGCGTGCCGGCCCACACGGAGAGCGACGCCCGATGACCGAAGCACAGCGCACCAGCCCAACCCGGGCCGGTTCCCGATTCGCCACCCGCGCCGCGACCATCCTGGTCTGCCTGGCCGTGGTCACGGGCTGCAGCACCGTCAAGGGCTGGTTTGGCGGCAAGGGCGACGACGCCAAGGCCGGCGAGCCGGCCGAGCTCGTCAAGTTCGAAGCCACCGCAACGCCCACCCGCATCTGGAAGGCCAGCGCCGGCAAGGGCGAAGGCTCCACCGGCGTACGCCAGGGCCCGGCAGTGGCCGATGGCAGGGTATTCGCTGCCTCGATCAAGGGCGGCGTCCGCGCATTTGATCTGCAGTCCGGGGCACAGGCCTGGCATCACGCAAGCGACCTGCGCCTGTCCGGCGGCCCGGGAGCCGGCGATGGGCTGGTGGTCGTGGGCAGCCTCGACGGTGAATTGGTGGCGCTGGATGCGGCCACCGGAGCGGAACGTTGGACGGCGAAGGTCGTCAGCGAAGTCATTGCCGCGCCCACGATCGGCCAGGGGCTGGTACTGGTGCGCTCCAATGAAGGGCGTGTCACCGCGTTCGACGCGTCCAATGGCGAGCGGCGCTGGTTCTGGGTCCAGGACCTGCCTTCGCTCACCGTGCGCGGCAACGCGCCGGTGACCCTGGGGCCCGGGCACGCCTTCGTCGGCCTGGACGACGGCCGCGTGGTCGCGCTTGCGCTCGGCGATGGGCGGGTGCTCTGGGAGCAACCGATCTCGCTTGGCGACGGCCGCACCGAACTCGATCGCATGGCGGACGTCGACGGCGCTCCGGTGCTCGACGGCCCGGTCCTGTTCGCAACCAGCTACAAGGGCCGGACGATGGCCTTCGAGGCGCCGAGCGGGCGCCCGATCTGGGCAGCGGAGAGCGGTGGCGCAGGCGGCGTTTCAGTGGGCAGCGACCGGCTCGTCGTGAGTGACAAGGCCGGCACCGTGTGGGCCATCGACAAGTACGTCGGTACTTCCTACTGGCGGCAGCCCGCTCTGACCAACCGCAACCTGGGTCCGGCGCGGATCCACGGCAGCTATGCCGTGGTCGGCGACTTCGATGGCTACCTGCACTGGATGCGCCTGCTGGACGGCGAGTTCGTGGCGCGCGAGCGTGCGGGCCGCAATGCCCTGGCTGGTCCGCCGGTGGTGGCCGACGGCATCCTCGTGGTGCAGGACGTCGACGGCGATATCAGCGCCTGGCGCATTGACTGACCCATGTTCCCACTGGTCGCTCTGGTTGGTCGCCCGAACGTCGGGAAGTCGACGCTTTTCAATGCGTTGACGCGCACGCGTGACGCGCTGGTCCATGACCAGCCGGGTGTGACCCGGGATCGCCATTACGGGGTCTGCCGGCTGGACGAGGACCGTCCCTTCGCGCTGGTCGATACCGGCGGCATCTCTGCCGGCAATGTCCATCTCGAAACCGGCAACCTGGCCGGCGCCACCGCGCGCCAGGCCCGCGCCGGCGCCGAGGAGGCCGACCTGGTGCTGTTCGTCGTCGATGGCCGCGAAGGCCCTTCGGCGCTCGACGACGAGATTCTCGCCTGGCTGCGCAAGGCGTCGCGTCCAACGTTCCTGGTGGTCAACAAGACCGACGGCATCGACGCGCGCGAATCGCTCGCGGAGTTCTCGCGCTACGGCTTCAGCGATGTCTTCGCGGTGTCGTCGGCGCACCGCCACGGCATCGACGACCTGGTGGACGAGATCCTGGCGAAGTTGCCCGAGCAGGGCGAAGCCCCCGTGCCGGACAATGATCCGGAGCGTGTCCGCGTCGCCTTCGTCGGGCGCCCCAACGTCGGCAAGTCGACGCTGGTCAACCGCATCCTCGGCGAGGAGCGGATGATCGCCTCCGAAGTCGCCGGCACCACGCGCGATTCGATTGCCGCCGACCTCGAGCGCGACGGCCGCCGCTACCGGCTGGTCGACACCGCCGGCATCCGCCGCAAGTCGCGCGTCGACGAAGCGGTGGAGACCTTCTCGATCATCAAGACCCTGCAGTCGATCGAGCAGTGCCAGGTCGCCGTGGTGATGATCGACGCCAACGAAGGCGTGACCGACCAGGACGCCAGCGTGCTGGGTGCCGTGCTCGATGCCGGCCGTGCCCTGGTGGTGGCGGTGAACAAGTGGGATGGGCAGAGCGACTACCAGCGCGAGCAGGTCGAGTCGCTGCTGTCGCGCAAGCTGGCGTTCGTGGAGTGGGCGGAGGCGGTGCGCATCAGCGCGCTGCACGGCTCCGGCCTGCGCGAGCTGTTCCGCGCCATCCATCGCGCGCACGCCTCGGCCACGCGCCAGTTCAGCACCGCCGAAGTCACGCGTGCGGTCGAGGTGGCGTACGAATCCAATCCGCCGCCGGTGGTGCGCGGACATGCCGCCAAGCTGCGCTTCGCGCATCCCGGTGGTGAAAACCCGCCGACCATCGTCATCCACGGCACGCGCCTGCGCACGTTGCCCGACAGCTACAAGCGCTACCTCGAGAACTTCTTCCGCAAGCGCTTCAAGCTGGTCGGAACGCCCGTGCAACTGGTGTTCAAGGAAGGCGAGAATCCCTACAAGGACCGCAAGAACGTGCTCAGCGCGCGGCAGGTGGTCAAGAAGCGGCGGATGATCCGCCACGTCAAGCGCGGGAAGTGAACGCCGGGGCGACGACGCTCGGGCTCCTGGCCGGTGGACGCGCCACGCGCCTCGGCGGGATCGACAAGGCCTGGCTCGAACGCGGCGGCATGCCACAGGTGCTGCGGCTGGCGGAACGCGTCCGTGGCGAAGTGGACGCGGTGCTGGCCAGCGCCAACCGCGATCACGACCGCTATGCGGCGCACGACATGGATGCCGTCGCCGACCGGTTCACCGGCATCGGACCGCTCGGCGGCCTTGATGCCTTGGCCGAGGCATGCGCCACGCCGTGGCTGCTGACGCTGCCGGTCGACCTGCTCTCGGTGAACGACTGCCTGCTTCGCAGCCTGCGTGCGGCGGGCGCTGAAGGCGCATTTGCCGAAGACGATGATGGCGTCCAGCCGCTGGTCGCGCTGTGGCGCGTAGCCGCCCTGCGCGCGGCGCTGCCGGCAGTCATCGCGTCCGGCGCGCATGCGGTGCAGGACCTGCAGTCGAGCCTCGCCATGGCCTGTGTGCGGTTCGAAGGCGTGCGCTTCGGCAACCTCAACACGCCGGCGGACCTGGCCGCCGCCGGCATCGTCGCGTCGCCATGAGCGATCAGGCCCCGTTCCCGAGCCGGATCAGCCACGCCGAAGCGCTGGCGATCGTCCGCACGCTGGGCGTCGCCCGTGCCACGGGCGCGCAGGACGTGTCGCTTGCGCGCGCGCACGGCCATGTGCTGGCCGCGGACCTGGTGGCCGGCATTGCCCAGCCACCGTTCGACAATTCGGCGATGGACGGCTACGCGTTGCGCCATGTGGACCTCGTCCCCGACGGCATCACCCGGCTGCGGCTGGTGGGCGAGCAGTTTGCCGGCCGCGCGCAGCCGTTCCTGGTCGGCGCTGGTGAGTGCGTCCGCATCACCACCGGCGCGCCACTGCCTTCAGGTACGGACACCGTGGCCATGAAGGAGGACGCGCGTGTCGACGGTGACAAGGTTGATGTGCTGGTGGCGCCTGCGGCAGGCCGCCACGTGCGCCTGGCCGGCGAAGACTGCGTGCCCGGCGACCTCCTGCTGCGTGCGGGCGAGGTGCTCACCCCTGCGCGCGTCGCGCTTGCCGCGTCGCAAGGTGTTCCGACGCTGCCAGTCGCACGCCGCCCGACCGTGGCCGTATTCACCACCGGTGACGAGCTGGTCGAGCCGGGACTGCCGCTGGCGCCCGGGCAAATCCACAACAGCAACCGCGAACTGCTGATGGGCCTGCTGCGCGCCGACGGCCTGGAGCCGGTCGCGTGGCCCACGCTGCCCGATGATCCGGAGCAGGTCGAATCCGCGCTGCGCCACGCCGGGCATGCCTTCGACCTGGTGCTGACCTGCGGCGCGGTGTCGGTGGGCGAGAAGGACCATATTCCGGCGCTGTTGCAGGCCGAGGCGCGCATCGCGTTCTGGAAGGTCCGCATGAAGCCGGGCATGCCGGTGCTGCTGGCGGAAGGCGGCGGCCTCGGCGAAGCGCTGTTCCTGTGCCTCCCCGGCAACCCGGTCTCGGTGCTGGCGACATGGCTGACGCTCGGCCGCCCGCTGGTCGACGCCATGCAGGGCAGGACCGCCGCACGCCCGCGCTGGCGCGCAAGGTTGGCGACGCCGTGGCACAAGGGCCACGAGCGCCTCGAGTTCCTGCGCGGGCGGCTGGGGCAGGGCGCGGACGGTGTTCCGGAGGTCGAGCCGAGCCCCGCGGACGGCTCGCACCGGATGCGCGCGGCGGCGGATGCCGATGTCCTTCTGGTGCTCGAGGAGGGCGCGCGGGACTACCCCGCGGGAGCGTTCGTCGACGTGCTTCCGTGCTGAACCGCGCGAAGCGCGCATCATGTCGACCTCGGGTTTCCCGCAGTCGGCGAGGCGGCGGCGTTGGGCGATAATCACGGCATGCCTGCCAACGAAACCACGCCGCGCGAAGCGCAGCGGCGACTCACTGCCGGTGCCCGCCTGGTCGATGTGCGCGAAGAACACGAGTACGCAGCCGGCATGGCCGACGGCGCAGTCGGGATCCCCCGCGCCGAACTCGAGGACGATCCGGGCTTCCACTTCCCGGACCGCGATACCGAGCTGCTGCTGATCTGCCAGACCGGTGGCCGCTCGATGCTCGCCGCCGAGGCGCTGCAGCGGCTCGGCTATCGCAACGTCACCACGGTTCGCGGCGGCACGCTGCGCTGGATCGCCGAAGGCCTGCCGGTCACGCGTCCCGCGGCGCACGAGGTCGACCGCGATTTCCACGAACGCTACTCGCGCCACCTGCTCCTGCCGGAAGTGGGCTCGCGTGGACAGCGCCGCCTCGAGGCTTCCCACGTGCTGATGCTGGGCGCCGGCGGGCTGGGATCGCCCGCGGCGTTCTACCTGGCCGCGGCCGGCATCGGCCACCTGCGCATCGCAGACGACGACATCATCGAGCGCAGCAACCTGCAGCGCCAGATCCTGCATACCGACGCCGACATCGGCATGGCCAAGGTCGACTCGGCCGAGACCCGCCTGTCGGCGCTGAACCCGCGCATCAAGGTCGAGGCGATCCGCGAGCGGGTCACGTCCGCCAACGTCGAGCGCCTGCTCGAGGGCATTGACCTGGTGGTGGACGGTGCCGACAACTTCGCCGTGCGCTACCTGCTCAACGACGCCTGCGTGAAGCTCGGCATACCGCTGGTCTACGGCGCCGTGCACCGCTTCGAAGGCCAGGTGAGCGTGTTCGACGCGGGCCGCCACCGCGGTCAGGCGCCGTGCTACCGCTGCCTGTTCCCCGAGCCGCCACCGCCGGAGTCCGCACCCAACTGCAGCGAGGCCGGCGTGCTCGGCGTACTCCCGGGCGTGATCGGCATGCTGCAGGCAACCGAGGCGCTGAAGCTCCTGCTGCACGTCGGCGAGCCGCTCGCCGGCCGCCTGCTGCATTTCGACGCCCTGGGCATGCGGTTCCGCGAAACCAGGCTGCCGGCGGATCCTGGCTGCGCGGTATGCGCGCCGGGCACGCCGTTCCCCGGCTACATCGACTACGCGGCGTTCTGCGCCGGCGGCTGATGCCGCGCCGCTGTCGCCAGCGCGTGAGCGCCTGGCGGCCGCGATGTCCTAGGCTGGGTACTTGATCCGGGGAGCGACGATCGATGGCCAGTCCTTCAAGTTGGCGAGTGCTGGGTTGCGTAATGGTCTTCTGGCTGCTGGGCGCGGCCTGGCCCGCGCATGCCGCCGATCCCTGCCCGCTGCTGCGGGCGCAGACGGGCGCGCCCGCCGCCGTCACCCGCGTCGCCGCGATCGCCTGCGACGAACACCAGCTCTGGTTCCGGCCGTTCATCGATCGCGACGGGCGCCTGGCCGGCTCGCAGGTGCGCGAGGCCGAGGCGGCGCTGCTCGCCAATGGCCAGCCGGCGTGGCTGCGCGTGGTGGACTACTGGCGCGGCAGCGGCCTGCTGTATCAGGCCCTTCAGCGCCCCGGCGCGAACGACTGCGTGCGCGCCGGCGGCCCGTACGCGGCGCCCGCCTGCCGCGGCTTCATTGTCGACACCCCGTGGTCGGCCGCTTTCGTGTCGTGGGTGCTGGGCCGCGCCGCGCTGCCGGGGTTCCGGGGTTCGGCAAGTCACGTCGGCTACGTGCGCGACGCCTATCGCGATCCCGAAGGCAGCGCCTACCGGGTTGCCGATCCGCGTGCGGTGCGGCCGGGGCAGGGCGACCTGCTGTGCTACGTGCGTGTGGCTGCGCGCAGCTACGGGTTCCCCGGGCTCGCCAGCCTGCTGAGTGGCGACGACGCCGGGCTCGGCATGCACTGCGACATCGTGGTCGCCGTGCAGCTGGGCGATGCCACGGCCTATCTCGTCGGTGGCAACGTTCTGGACGGCGTGACGATGCGACTGCTGCCGCTCACGCCTGGCGGGCAGTTCGCCGAGCTGCCGGCGCGTGCAGCCGATGGCGCCACGTGCACACCGGACACGCCGGCGGCCTGCAATGCCAACCGCCAGGACTGGGCGGTGCTGCTGCAGCTGCGTCCGGCGACGGAGTTGGCGCGATTGCTGCCGGCACGCCCGGTCCCGCCGCCTGCCGCGGCACCTGCGTCGCCGCAGTGCTGCATCAACTGCGTGGTTGGATCCGGTGTGCCGCGCTGCCCTGCAGGCGCACCCCCGAATCGGGGACAATGACGGCCCCACGCCCACGGCACAGGCATGTCAGAGACTTCCAGCCAGGCCCGCATCCTCGACGGCAAGCGGATCGCCGATGAGCTCCTCGATGCGCTCAAGGTGCGCGTCGACCGCCGCATCGCCGCCGGGCACGCGCCGCCCGGGTTGGCCGTGGTGCTGGTGGGCGACAACCCGGCATCGCGCTCGTACGTGCGCAACAAGCGCCGCGCGGCCGGCATCGTCGGCATCCGAGCGCTTGATTTCGACCTGCCGGAAGGCACCAGCGAAGCCGAACTGCTGGCGCTGATCGACCGGCTCAACGCCGACCCGTCGGTCAACGGCATCCTCGTGCAGCTGCCGCTGCCCGGCATCCCCGATGCCACGCGCCTGATCCACCGCATCGACCCGCGCAAGGATGTGGACGGGTTCCATCCGGAAAACGTCGGCCACCTGGCGCTGCGCCAGTTCGGGCTGCGCCCGTGCACGCCGCGCGGCATCACCACGCTGCTGGCGTGGACCGATCGCCCGGTGCGCGGGCAGAGCGCGACGATCGTCGGCGTCAGCAACCACGTCGGCCGACCGATGGCGCTGGAGCTGATGATCGCCGGTTGCACGGTCACCAGCTGCCACAAGTTCACCCCGCCCGAGGTGCTGCGCCGCCACGTGGGCGAAGCCGACATCCTGGTGGTCGCCGTGGGCAAGCCCGGCATGATCCCGGGCGACTGGATCAAGCCGGGCGCGGTGGTGATCGACGTCGGCATCAACCGCCTCGACGACGGCCGCCTGGTCGGCGATGTCGGTTTTGCCGAAGCCGCCACGCGCGCGAGCTGGATCACGCCCGTGCCTGGCGGCGTTGGCCCCATGACCGTGGCCACGCTGATGCAGAACACCCTGGAAGCCGCCGAGGCTGCCGACGCCGCGGAATAGGGCGTTCCGCCCGCGCGGGGCGACCCGCCGGCCCGCGGCGGCGTACAATGGCGCGCTTCACTCCCAACTGGCCCGCCCATGCTGCGCATCCAGGCTGAAGCGCTGACCTACGACGATATTTCGCTGGTCCCCGCCCATTCCATCGTCCTGCCCAAGGACGTCTCGCTCGCCACCCGGCTGACGCGCACGCTGCGCCTCAACATGCCGATCGTGTCGGCCGCCATGGACACCGTGACCGAGGCCAGGCTCGCGATCGCGATGGCCCAGCTCGGCGGCATCGGCATCATCCACAAGAACATGAGCCTCGAGCGCCAGGCGATCGAGGTCGCCAAGGTCAAGAACTTCGAAGCCGGCGTGATCCGCGAGCCGTTCACGGTAGGCCCGGAGACCTCGATCGGCGAGGTGCTGCGCCTCACCCGCGCGCGCAACATCTCCGGCGTGCCGGTGGTCGACGGCGACCACCTGGTCGGCATCGTCACCGGGCGCGACATGCGCTTCGAGACCAAGCTCGACGATCCGGTGCGCAACGTCATGACGCGCAAGGAACGCCTGGTCACCGTGCGCGAAGGCGCTACCGACGATGAAGTCCTGCAGCTGCTGCACAAGCACCGCATCGAGAAGGTGCTGGTGGTCAACGACGACTTCCAGCTGCGCGGCCTGATCACCGTCAAGGACATCCAGAAGGCGCGCGACAACCCAAATGCCGCCAAGGATGCGTCGGAAAGCCTGCTGGTCGGCGCGGCGGTCGGCGTGGGCGGCGACACCGAGGCGCGCATCGAGGCGCTGGCCGCGGCGGGCGTCGACGTGATCATCGTCGACACTGCGCACGGGCACTCGCAGGGCGTGCTGGACCGCGTGGCCTGGGCCAAGAAGCGCTACCCGCAGATCGAGGTCGTCGGCGGCAACATCGTCACCGGAGATGCTGCGCTGGCACTGATGGACGCCGGTGCCGACGCGGTGAAGGTCGGCGTGGGCCCCGGTTCGATCTGTACCACCCGCGTGGTCGCAGGCGTGGGCGTGCCGCAGGTCACCGCGATCGACATGGTCGCCTCCGCGCTGCAGGACCGCATTCCGCTGATCGCCGATGGCGGCATCCGCTACTCCGGCGATATCGGCAAGGCGCTTGCCGCGGGCGCGTCCACGGTGATGATCGGCGGCCTGTTCGCCGGCACCGAGGAAACCCCGGGCGAAACCGAGCTCTACCAGGGCCGCAGCTACAAGAGCTATCGCGGCATGGGCAGCCTGGCGGCGATGGAGAAGGGCTCCAGCGACCGCTATTTCCAGGAGGCCGCCGACGCCGACAAGCTGGTGCCGGAAGGCATCGAAGGCCGCGTGCCGTACCGGGGCCCGCTGAGCGGCGTGATCCACCAGTTGATCGGCGGCCTGCGCGCCACCATGGGCTACGTCGGCTGCGCCACGGTCGAGGACATGCGCACCCGGCCGGAGTTCGTGAAGATCACCGGCGCGGGCCAGCGCGAGAGCCACGTCCACGACGTGCAGATCACCAAGGAACCGCCCAACTACAGGACCGGCTGACATGGCCGCACCTTCCGGCAAGCCACCGCGCCGGCGCCGCCTCGGCACCGGACTCCTGGTGCTGCTGCTGGTCGCCGCCGGCGTGTTCGCCTACGGCGAGTACCGCGCCTGGCAGCTGCGTGATTCCTGCACCGGCAACGCCGGCAGCTGGGACCGCGAACGCCAGCAATGCACCTTCCACGGCGGCGAAGTTCCCGCGCCGCCACCGAGCCAGACCCCATGACCGACCCGCATCGCGACAAGATCCTGATCCTCGATTTCGGCGCGCAGTACACGCAGCTGATCGCGCGCCGCGTGCGCGAACTCGGCACCTACTGCGAGATCTGGGCCTGGGACCATGACCCGGCCGAGATCGCCGCGTTCGCGCCGAAGGGCATCATCCTGTCCGGCGGGCCGGAGTCGACCACCGGCGCCGATGCGCCGGTCGCGCCGCAGGAGGTCTTCGACAGCGGCGTGCCGGTGCTGGGCATCTGCTACGGCATGCAGACCATGGCCAAGCAGCTGGGCGGCGAGACCGAGGCGGCCGACGCGCGCGAGTTCGGCCACGCCGAAGTCGTGCTGGTCGCCTCCGACAGCCTTTTCGGCGAGCTGAAGGACCACGCCGGCCTGCCGCCGCGGCTGGACGTGTGGATGAGCCACGGCGACCACGTCTCGCGCGCGCCGCCCGGCTTCACCGTCACTGCCAGGACCGCACGCGTGCCGGTGGCCGCCTTCGCCAACGAGGACAAGCGCTGGTACGGCGTGCAGTTCCACCCCGAGGTCACCCACACCAAGTCGGGCCAGGAGCTGCTGCGCCGGTTCGTGGTGGAGATCTGCGGCTGCGACACGCTGTGGACGGCCGAGCACATCATCGACGACCAGGTGGCGCGCGTGCGCGAAGCCGTCGGCGGTGACGAGGTCATCCTTGGCCTGTCTGGCGGCGTCGATTCGTCGGTGGTGGCGGCGCTGCTGCACCGCGCGATCGGCGACCAGCTGACCTGCGTCTTCGTCGATACCGGCCTCCTGCGCTGGCAGGAAGGCGACCAGGTCATGGCCACCTTCGCCGACGCGTCCGACGCGCACGGCCTGGGGATCCGCGTGATCCGTGTCGATGCGCGCGATCGCTATTTCGCGGCGCTCGCCGGCGTCACCGACCCCGAGGCCAAGCGCAAGATCATCGGCAACCTGTTCGTCGAGATCTTCGACGAGCAGGCCGGCAAGCTCGCCAATGCCAAGTGGCTGGCGCAGGGCACCATCTATCCGGACGTGATCGAGTCCGCCGGCAGCAAGACCGGCAAGGCGCACGTCATCAAGAGCCACCACAACGTCGGCGGCCTCCCCGAGCACATGAAGATGGGCCTGGTGGAGCCGCTGCGCGAGCTGTTCAAGGACGAGGTGCGGCGCATCGGCGTGGCGCTCGGCCTGCCGCACGAGATGGTCTACCGCCATCCCTTCCCGGGTCCCGGCCTGGGCGTGCGCATCCTCGGCGAAGTGCGGCCGGAGTACGCCGACCTGCTGGCGCGCGCGGATGCGATCTTCATCGAGGAGCTGCGCCTGGCGGACCTGTACGACAAGACCAGCCAGGCGTTCGCGGTGTTCCTGCCGGTGAAGTCGGTGGGCGTGGTGGGCGACGCGCGCGCCTACGAGTGGGTGATCGCGCTGCGCGCGGTGGAGACCATCGACTTCATGACCGCGCACTGGGCGCACCTGCCTTACGAATTCCTGGGTCGGGTGTCCAACCGGATCATCAACGAGGTGCGCGGCGTATCGCGCGTGGTGTACGACATCAGCGGCAAGCCGCCAGCCACCATCGAGTGGGAGTGACGCCAGCCGCGGCATTCGCCGCGCTAGCTTCGCTTCCGCTCCAGGCTGGGGGCGCAGGCCACTAGAATGCGCACATGCCTGCCAACGCAACCGACACCCAGGCCGACCGCGACCAGCGCTGGATGCGCCACGCGCTCGCGCTGGCCGAGCGCGCGGAACGCGAGTTCGACGAGATTCCGGTAGGGGCGGTCCTGGTGGACGCCGCGGACCAGGTGCTGGGCGAAGGCTGGAACCGCAACATCGGGGATCACGATCCAACCGCGCACGCCGAGATCGTCGCCATGCGCCAGGCGGGCAGGGCGCTGGGTAACCATCGCCTGCTCGGCTGCACGCTGTACGTCACCCTTGAGCCCTGTGCGATGTGCGCCATGGCGATGGTGCATGCGCGCGTGGCACGCGTGGTGTTCGGCGCCACGGATCCGAAGACCGGCGCCGCGGGTAGCGTCTTCGACCTGCTGGCCGATCCGCGCCACAACCATCGCGTGGTGGTGCATGGCGGAGTGCTGGCCGATGAAGCGGGCACGCGGCTGCGTGCGTATTTCCGCGCCAAGCGCGGCCGCCCGACGGCTTGAGCTCGGCGACCGCGCGTTATCATGCGCATCTCGAGACATGGCAGGGAGCAGGCGTGGGCGCGAATGACAGGCTGGTCTGGATCGACCTTGAAATGACCGGCCTCGACACCGGCGCGGACTCGATCCTCGAGATCGCGACTGTCGTCACCGATGCCAACCTCGAAGTACTGGCCACCGGCCCCGAACTGGCCATCGCGCATCCGCTCGAGCGGCTCGAAGCCATGGACGACTGGAACCGCAACCAGCACGGTCGCTCCGGCCTGTGGCGCCGGGTGCTCGAAGAAGGCGTGGACATGGCCGAGGCCGAAGAGCGCACGCTGGCGTTCCTCGGCGAATGGGTCGGGCCGAACCAGTCGCCGATCTGCGGCAATTCGATCTGCCAGGACCGCCGTTTCCTGCACCGCTGCATGCCGCGACTGGAGCGCTACTTCCACTACCGCAACCTCGACGTGAGCACGATCAAGGAGCTGGCGCGACGCTGGGCTCCGGAGGTCCTCGCGGGCATCCGCAAGGCCGGCACGCACACCGCGCTATCCGACGTGCAGGACTCGATCGCCGAGCTCCGCCACTATCGCCAGTCGATGGGCGCCTTCGCCCCCCGCGCCTGATTCCCAACGCCCTCGCATCGCTTCATCCGCCGGAGAGACAAGGGCGCGGCGCTCTTGCTTACGGGCGCCGGATACCAAGGCCCTTGAGGGCTCATGTCCCCCGGCGATGGCCTTGCGGCCATCGCCTCCTCCTTGACTTCCCCCTCAAGGGCCTTGGCACCCGGTGCGCCGCAATACGCCGTGGTTCGAGAAGCAGAGCCACGGCCCGCGATCTCGCGCATGCTTCCTGTACCGGCAGCCAGCACAGAGCCCCGCAGTGGCCGTGAGGCCGTCGCGGGGAAGTAAAGGAGGAGGTATCCGCCGCCAGGCGGATGCCGGGGGACATGAGCCGCAAAGGCCTCGCGGCCACCGCAGGGCTCCTTAGGTCACCAACAACAAGAAGGCCGGGCACGAAGCCCGGCCTTGCATGTCCGCGCCAGGCGTTCGCCTCAGCCGGCGGCCTTCGACTTGGCCAGCTTCAGCCAGGTGTCGACCACGGTGTCGGGGTTGAGCGACAGCGACTCGATGCCTTCCTGCATGAGCCACTCGGCAAGATCCGGATGGTCGCTCGGGCCCTGGCCGCAGATGCCGATGTACTTGCCCTTGGCTTTCGCCGTCTTGATGGCCATCGACAGCAGTTTCTTGACCGCCGGGTCGCGCTCGTCGAACAGGTGGGCAACGACCGCCGAGTCGCGGTCCAGGCCCAGGGTCAGCTGGGTCAGGTCGTTGGAGCCGATCGAGAAGCCGTCGAACATCTCCAGGAACTCGTCCGCAAGCAGCGCGTTGGACGGCACCTCGCACATCATGATGATCTTGAGCCCGTTGCGGCCGCGCACCAGGCCGTTGGCCTCGAGCACGTCGAGCACCTTCCGGCCTTCGTCCAGGGTGCGTACGAACGGGATCATCACCCACAGGTTGTCGAGGCCCATCTCCTCGCGCACGCGCAGCACCGCCTTGCACTCGAGCGCGAAGGCATCGGAGAACGACGGATCGACATAGCGGCTGGCACCGCGGAAGCCGATCATCGGGTTCTCTTCTTCCGGCTCGTAGCGCTGGCCGCCGAGCAGGTTGGCGTACTCGTTGGACTTGAAGTCCGACATGCGCACGATCACCGGGTTCGGCGCAACCGACGCGGTGAGCGTGGCGATGCCCTCGGCGAGGCGGTCGACGTAGAACTCGACCGGGCCCGCGTAGCCGGCGATGCGCGCATCGATCTTCTTGCGGATGTCCGCATCCTGCTGGTCGTACTGCAGCAGGGCGTTGGGGTGCACGCCGATGTGCGCGGCGATGATCATTTCCAGCCGCGCCAGGCCGATGCCGGCGTTGGGCAGCTGGCCGAAGTCGAACGCGCGCTCCGGGTTGGCCACGTTCATCATGATCTTGAGTGGTGCTTCGGGCATCGACGAGAGGTCGGTGGTGATGCGCTCGAAGGGCAGGGCGCCGTCATAGATGTAGCCGGTGTCACCCTCGGCGCAGCTGATGGTGACGATGCTGCCGTCCTGGATCGTGTCCAGGGCGTTGCCGGTGCCCACGACCGCCGGCACCCCGAGTTCGCGGGCGATGATGGCGGCGTGGCAGGTGCGGCCACCGCGATTGGTGACGATGGCGGCGGCGCGCTTCATCACCGGCTCCCAGTCGGGGTCGGTCATGTCGGCGACCAGCACGTCGCCCGGCTGCACGCGGTTCATGTCGTCGAGCGTGCGCACCACGCGCGCGGTGCCGGAGCCGATCTTCTGGCCGATGGCGCGGCCTTCGGTCACCACGGGGCCACGGGCGCCGAGCAGGTAACGTTCGATCTGCGTGGCCTTGGCACGCGACCTGACGGTTTCCGGGCGCGCCTGGACGATGAACAGCTTGCCGCTGGCGCCGTCCTTGGCCCACTCGATGTCCATCGGGCGACCGTAGTGCTCCTCGATGGTCAGCGCCTGGCGGGCAAGCTCCGCCACGTCGGCATCGTCGATCGAGAAGCGGTTGCGCAGCGCCTCGGGCGTGTCCTCGTTGCGCACGCGTTCGCCGGGCTGGTCGGAATACACCATCCGGATCTGCTTGGCGCCGAGCGAGCGTCGCAGGATCGCCGGCTTGCCCTGGCGCAGCGTGGGCTTGTAGACATAGAACTCGTCCGGGTTCACCGCACCCTGCACGACGTTCTCGCCCAGGCCGTAGCTGGAGGTGATGAACACCACGTCGCGGAAGCCGGACTCGGTGTCGAGCGTGAACAGCACGCCGGACGCGCCGATGTCCGAACGCACCATCAGCTGTACGCCCGCCGACAGGAACACGTCCTCGTGCTTGAAGCCGTGGTGCACGCGGTAGGCGATGGCGCGGTCGTTGTAGAGGCTGGCGAACACCTCCTTGACCTTGACCACCACGTCGTCGGCACCGGTGACGTTGAGGTAGGTCTCCTGCTGGCCTGCGAAGCTGGCGTCGGGCAGGTCCTCGGCAGTGGCCGATGAGCGCACCGCCACCGCGACTTCGCCGCCACCGTTGCTGGCGCAGAGCTTGGCGTAGGCGTCGCGGATGTCCTGCTCGAGCTCGGCCTGGAGCGGGGCGTCGATCACCCAGCCGCGGATCTCGGTGCCGGCGCGGTTGAGCGCCGGTACGTCCTCGACGTCGAGCGTCGCGAGCTTGTCGAAGATGCGCTGGTGCAGGTCGTTGTGCGCGACGAACGCCTGGAAGGCATCCGCAGTGGTGGCAAAACCGCCCGGCACCGAAACGCCGAGCCTCGCCAGGTTGCCGATCATCTCGCCAAGCGAAGAGTTCTTGCCGCCCACCTGGGCAAGGTCGGTCAGGCGCAGGTCGTCAAGCCACAGGATATTGGCGCTCAAAACGGGCACTCCGGAGATGCGAAGGGGTCACGCGGGGAAGGGAGCCACGACGCCAGGGGCGCCGGGGGCCGACATTGGCTATTTTAGCAAGCCCGCACGCCGCAATGCCCGCGGCTTTCCCCACAGGAACAACGCATGACAATGCCGCGCCCGGTCTTCTATGTCTCAGACGGCACCGGAATCACCGCTGAAACGATCGGCCACAGCCTGCTGACGCAGTTCACCGACACCCGTTTCTCCACCGAGCGCATTCCCTTCGTGGACAGCGTGGAGCGCGCCACCGAGATCGCCGCGCGCATCCAGGCGGCCGGCGTGACCAGCGGCCTGCGCCCGATCGTGGTCAATTCCTGCGTGGATCCCGACCTGACCCAGGCGATCGCCGGGAGTGGGGCGCTGGTGCTGGACGTGTTCGCGCCGTTCATCGCGCCGCTCGAGGCTGAACTGGGCCAGATGCGCCAATCGCGGGTCGGGCAGGCGCACGGCATGGTCGACTTCGACAGCTACCACCGGCGCATCAACGCCATGAACTACGCGCTGACCCATGACGACGGCATCGCCATCAACTACGACGCGGCCGACGTGATCCTGGTCGCGGTCTCCCGCGCCGGCAAGACGCCGACCTGCGTCTACCTGGCCCTGCATTACGGCGTCAGCGCCGCCAACTACCCGCTGACCGAAGAGGACCTGGAGCATGATCGCCTGCCGCCGCGGCTGCGCGCGCACCGCAGCAAGCTGTTCGCGCTGACCATCGACCCCGTGCGACTGCAGCAGATCCGCCAGGAGCGGCGCCCCAATTCGAAGTACTCGCAGCTGGAGACCTGCAGGCGCGAGGTGGCGGCGGCGGAGGCGCTTTACCGTGCCGAGCGCGTGCCGGTGCTGAGCACCACGCACACCTCGATCGAGGAAATCGCCAGCAAGGTGATGAACACGCTGGGCATCCGCCGCGGGATGTTCTGACCCGGCCCCGGTGCAGGCGGCTGCGTGTAGGATCGGGACATGTCCAGTCTTGCCTCACGCCACCTCCAAGTTCCGCAGCTCAGCCGCTTCGGCTGGCTGATGGCGCTGTATGCCGAGAACCACGCGCGCCTGGTGCGCCTGTTCGAACCCGGCGACCTGGCCGGGGGCACGTACCTTTCGCGGATCGGCGACGGATTGGACCTGCGGCTGGACGTGATCGCGCGCCATGCCTACACCAGCGAACTGCGCCTGGCGTACGACGCGCTGCCGGATCCGGTGACCGGCGAGCCGGATCCATCGGTCTACGTACGCCTGTATCGCGATGCGCGCCAGGCGGAGGCGACGCATTGCTACGTCGGGCGCCGCTGGCAGGACACCATCGGCATGTTTCCGCCTCCCAAGGCGGTGCTGGGCCACCGCGTGCGCATGAACACGTTCCTCGGCAAATGGCTGCAATACCTGGCCGAACAGGGGCACGGGGTGGCGACTCTTGTGCCCGCCATGGCTTCATCCGACGCGCCGTGCGCGGTGCTAGCATCGGCGGGCACGTCCCCAGAACCCACCCCGAGGTGATTCCATGACGACCAAGCTCGACAAGCCCCTGAAGCGCGAAGTCCAGATCGGCGACAAGGCCTACACCCTCACCATCGACGCGACCGGCCTCAAGCTTGTCGAAAAAGGGCATCGCAAGGGCATCGAGGTCGACTGGACCGAGATCGCCAACCGCGATGGCGGCGGAAACCACGGCTGAACGCGCAGCGCCAGCCGGCGCGATCACCGCATAAAGAAAAAGCCCGCCAATGGCGGGCTTTTTCATGCAACGTTGGCGTCCCCACGGGGATTCGAACCCCGGTGTCCACCGTGAAAGGGTGGTGTCCTAGGCCTCTAGACGATGGGGACCTGGATCTTTGACCGCTGGTCCCGAAGGACCTTGTGATTGGTGGAGCCAGGCGGGATCGAACCGCCGACCTCCTGCATGCCATGCAGGCGCTCTCCCAGCTGAGCTATGGCCCCACGTCTTGGTGAGCGCGAGATTCTAGGGGTGGCGACGGATACCGTCAACACCTGCGTGATGCGAATTCTTCAGAACCACCAGCGGACGCCCACAACCCACTGCGTGTCGTCGACATCCGCACCTGCCGCGCGGCGCAGATCTGCGCTGTGCCCGTGGCGCCGTTCCTGGACGATGCCGATGTAGGGCGCGAACTGGCGATGGATTTCGTAGCGCAGGCGCAGGCCGGTTTCGGTCGACGACAGCCCCGAGCCGATTCCGCGCGCCGCGTCGTCCTCGCCATGCAGCCAGGCACCGAGCACCGGCTGCAGTACCAGGCGATTGGTCAGCAGCAGGTCGTATTCGAGCTGCAGGTGGGCTGCGGTGCGGCCGGATTCGCCGACATAGGCGGTCGCGGCGACCTCGAAGCGGCCGGGTGCGAGGCCCTGGATGCCGATGGCGCCCCAGGTGCGCGACGGTCCGGGCTGGATGTCCTGGCGCACGCCCGCGACCACGTCCCACCATGGGCCGATGCTGCGGCCGTACAGCAGCTCGACGTCGGCGTGGTGGGTGCGCCCGCCGCCGCGTTCCGCGCCGGCGCGCAGCCACAGCCGGTCGGTGTCGGTGCCATACCAGGCTTCTCCTTCGACACGCTGGCCGCGGCCAGCGTCGCCGTCGGTGAACTCGAAGTGGTCGAGCAGCACGCGCCAGTTGCGAGGCGAGGCGTGTTCCATGCCGTGCGCGAGGTCGGGGAAAGCGGCTGCGCGATCCGCCTCGGTGGGTGCGGGAACGGGGACGTGCGGCTGGCTGGCGTCGTCGCCATGGCTGAGCGCGTGATGTGGCGGCGTCGCCTGGCCAGCCGGCGCGGGCTCCCCATGCTGCTGCGGCGGTTGCGGGTGCTTCGCTTGTTGTGCGTGCTGCGCGTGCTGCTGTGCAGCTGCATCCGCGCCAGCCGCCAGCAGCAGCGTCGCGAAGGCTGCCATCGGCGCCAGGCGGCTCATGCGGACTCCTCCACGCGCACTTCGCGCATCATGCCCGCCTCCATGTGGTACAGCAGGTGGCAGTGGAAGGCCCATCGCCCGAGCGCATCGGCCCGCACGCGATAGCTGCGCCGCGTACCCGGCGGCATGTCGACGGTGTGCTTGCGCACCTGGAAGTTCCCGTCGGCGTCTTCGACATCGCTCCACATGCCGTGCAGGTGGATGGGGTGGGTCATCATGGTGTCGTTGACCAACACGATGCGCATGCGCTCGCCGTAGTTGAGCCGCAGCGGCTCCGCGCCGCTGAACGGCTGCGCGTCGAACGACCAGGCGAACTTCTCCATGTGCCCGGTGAGGTGCAGCTCGACCTCGCGCGAAGGCTCGCGGCCATCCGGATCGCCGCCGATCGAATGCAGGTCCGCGTAGGTGAGCACGCGCCGGCCGTTGTCACGCAGGCCGATGCCGGGGTCGTCGAGCTTGGGCGCCGGCGTCATGGTCTGCATGTCGACGATCGGACTGCCGTCCTCGCGCGGCGGATGCGCCTGCATCGCCATGGCGCCTGCGCCATGGCCCATGTGCGCGCCGCAGCCGCCCTCGGCCATCATCGCGCCGCAGCCGCCCTCCATGCCCTTGCCGCCGCCGGCATGGCCGCCGTGGCCCATGTCGTCCATGGTCAGCAGCGGGCGCGGATCGTTGGCCGGGACCGGCGCGGACAGGCCCGGTCGCACGGCGAGCGTGCCGCGCGCGTGCCCGGTGCGCCCCATGTCCTGCGCGAAGATGGTCCACGCATCCTGGCCGGACGGCTCCACGATCACGTCGAAGGTTTCAGCCACCGCGATGCGGAATTCGTCGACGCTCACCGGATGGATCGGCAGGCCGTCGGCGGCGACCACGGTCATCTTCAAGCCCGGGATGCGCACGTCGAAGTAGGTCATGGCGGAGGCGTTGATGAAGCGCAGCAGCACCTTTTCGTCGCTGCGGTACAGCCCGGTCCAGTTCGCCGCCGGCGTGCTGCCGTTGCAGAGATAGGTGTAGGTGTGTGCATTGATGTCGGAGATGTCGGTGGGCGTCATGCGCATCCGGCCCCAGGCGGCGCGGTCGCGCAGGGTGGCGGCCAGGCCGTCGCTGCGCACGTCGCGCACGAAATCGCCGACAGTCGGTTTGTAGTAGTTGTCGAACTCGGCCAGCTTCTTCATCCGCCGGTACAGCGCAGCGGGGTCGTGGTCGGTCCAGTCCGACAGCAGCACCACGTGCTCGCGGTCGTAGCGGTAGGGCAGGGGCGCGATCGGATCGATGATGATCGCGCCGTACAGCCCGGCCTGCTCCTGGAACAGCGAATGGCTGTGGTACCAGTAGCTGCCCGACTGGCGCAGCGTGAAGCGGTAGAGCCAGGCCTCGCCTGGCGCGATGCCGTCGAAGCTGAGCCCCGGCACCCCGTCCATGTTGGCCGGCAGCAGGATGCCGTGCCAGTGGATCGAGGTCATCGCATCGGGCAGCCGGTTGGCGACGCGCAGGGTGACCGTGTCGCCTTCGCGCCAGCGCAGGACCGGCGCGGGCAGCTGGCCATTGACGGTGATGGCACGCCGCACGCGGCCGGTGAAGTCGACCTCGGTGGAGCCGATGGCGAGGTCGAAGTCACGGCCGCGCAGCTCGGTGCCGGGCGTCGCGCGCCCGATGGCGGGGCCGTTGCCGGCCCAGCTGTTGAACGCCAGCACCGTGCCAGCGGCGGCGACGCCGGTGACGAACTGGCGGCGCGCGGGATCGAGCGGTGTGTCTCGTGTCATCTGCGGATTCCGGGATTCAATGGAAGCGGCGCGCGCCAAGGCGCAGTGCATTGGCGACGACCGACACCGAGCTCAGGCTCATTGCCAGCGCCGCCAGCATCGGGCTGAGCAGCAGGCCGGTGAACGGATACAGCACGCCGGCGGCCACCGGCACGCCGATCGCGTTGTAGAGGAACGCGAAGCCGAGGTTCTGCTTCATGTTGGCCACCGAGGCCTGCGCGATGCGCCGTGCACGCACGATGCCGCGCAGGTCGCCGCCGACCAGCGTCACCTGTGCGCTCGACATGGCGACGTCGGTGCCGGTGCCCATGGCGATGCCGACGTCGGCGGACGCCAGCGCCGGCGCGTCGTTGATGCCGTCGCCAGCCATCACCACGCGACGGCCTTCGCCCTGCAGGCGCGCGACCAGTGCCGACTTGTCGGCGGGTCGCATCTCGCCGTGGACCTCGTCGATGCCCAGTTCGCGCGCCACCGAGCGTGCGGTTGCTTCGCCATCACCGGTGGCCATGACCATGCGGATGCCGGCGGCATGCAGGCCGGCGATCGCCTCGTGGGTGCTGGCCTTGACCGGATCTGCCAGCACCACCAGGCCGGCAAGGCGGCCGTCGACGGCCACGTGGACCACGCTCGCGCCCTCCGCGCGCAAGGCGTCGGCGCGAGCGGCGAGTGGCGCGGGATCCGCGCCGGCTGCGCGCATCATCACGGTATTGCCGACCGCGATCGCGTGGCCGTCGATGCGGCCGCGCACGCCGGTCCCCGTGTCGGAGTCGAACGCCTCGGCCGCTGACAGTGGCAGGCCACGCGCACGCGCCTCGGCGACGATCGCATCGGCCAGCGGGTGCTCGCTCAGCTGGTCGAGGCTGGCAGCGAGCCGCAGGACCTCCGTGGCATCGAAGCCGTCGGCAGCCAGCACATCACGGAACGCCGGCCGTCCCTCGGTGAGCGTGCCGGTCTTGTCGACGACGAGCGTGTCGACAACGGCAAGGCGCTCGATGGCCTCGGCATCGCGGAACAGCACGCCGACCTTCGCCGCGTTGCCGGTCGCCACCATGATCGACATCGGCGTGGCCAGGCCCAGCGCGCAGGGGCAGGCGATGATCAGCACCGACACCGCGTTGAGCAGCGCGAACGTCCACGACGGCTCCGGCCCGAACATTCCCCAGGCGAAGAACGCCAGCACCGCGATCGCCAGCACCGCCAGCACGAACCAGTAGGCGACCGTGTCGGCCAGCCGCTGCATCGGCGCGCGCGAACGCTGCGCCTGTGCGACCAGCTGCACGATGCGCGCCAGCACGGTGTCGGCGCCGACCTGCGTGGCGCGGATCACCAGCGCGCCGTTGCCATTGAGCGTGGCGCCGACCACGCGGTCACCGGGTGCCTTGGCGACCGGCACCGGCTCCCCGGTGAGCATGGATTCGTCCACCGGCGAGCGGCCCTCGATCACCTCGCCGTCCACCGGCACCTTTTCGCCGGGGCGCACGCGCAGGTGGTCGCCGACGTGCACGTGCGCGAGCGGGATGTCTTCGTCGCCGCCATCGGCGCGCATCCGACGCGCCGTGGTGGGTGCGAGACCCAGCAGCGCCTTCATCGCCGACGAGGTCCTGGCACGCGCCCGCAGTTCCAGCAGCTGGCCGAGCAGGGTCAGGGAGATGATCGTGGCCGCGGCTTCGAAGTACACGCCGACCCGGCCGTGCGCGCGGAAGCCCTCCGGGAACAGTCCGGGCGCGATGGTCGCAACCGCGCTGTACACGAAGGCCGCCGACACGCCGACGCCGATCAGCGTCCACATGTTCGGGCTGCGGTTGCGGATCGACGCCACGCAGCGCTCGAGGAACGGCCAACCTGCCCACATCACCACCGGCGCGGTGAGCGCGAACTCGAGCCAGGTGCGCGCATCCGTCGACAGCGCGTGCAGGTGGTGCCCCCACATCGCCAGCACCATGACCGCCGCAGTCAGTGGCAGCGTCCACCAGAAGCGGCGCGAGAAATCGACGAGTTCGGGGTTGCCGCTATCTTCCAGCGACGGCATTTCGGGCTCGAGCGCCATGCCGCAGATCGGGCAGGTGCCCGGACCTTCCTGGCGGATCTCGGGATCCATCGGGCAGATGTAGATCGTGCCGGGCGGCGCGTCAGACACGGTGGCGGGGGCAGGGGAGAGGTAGCGCACCGGGTCGGCCACGAATTTCGTGCGACAGCCGGCGGAGCAGAAGTGGTGGTCGACGCCGTCGTGACGGGCGTGGTGCGCGCTGCGCGCCGGGTCGACCGCCATGCCGCACACGGGGTCCCTGGCCGCGGCAGTGGCGCCGGCGGCGTGCATGTCGCACGCACTGCCGGCGTGGGTGGCGGCCTCGTCATGCCTCGTCATTGGTCCTCACCGGAAAGCGAGGACAGGATGGGGCAGTGCGTGACATCGCCGTGGCCGGGGCAGGCGTCCACCAGGGCGCGCAGGCCGTCGCGGATGCGCTCCAGCTCATCGATTTTGCGCTCGACCTCGCCCAGGCGCAGGGTCGCGGCCTGGCGCACGGCCGCCATGTCCTCGCCACGGGTGGACGACAACGCCAGCAGGTCGCGGATCTCGCGCAGCGTGAACCCAAGGCCCTTGGCACGCCGCACGAAGCGCAGCCGTGCGACATCGTCGTCGCCGAAACTGCGATAGCCGGATGCCTGGCGCTCCGGCGCGGGCAGCACGCCGTTGCGTTCGTAGTAGCGGATCGTGTCGATCGGCGTGTCGGTGCGCTTGCTGAGTTGTCCGATCTGCATGGCCGCCTACTCGCCGTGGCGGGCGTAGACCGACGTCGTGCCGTCGCGCGCCACCAGCTCGACCACGAACGGCTGCACCCGTCCGTCCGGCATTTCCATCCCCGGCGAGCCGGCCGGCATGCCCGGGAGCACAAGGCCCCTGGCGTCCGGCTTCTCCGCCAGCAGGCGCTTGATGTCCTCCGCGGGCACGTGGCCCTCGATGAAGTAACCGCCGATCTCGGCCGTATGGCAGGACCCCTTGCTGTACGGCACGCCGAGTGACTCCTTGACCGGGCCCATGTCGTCGACGTCGCGCACCTCGATGCCGAAGCCGGCGGCACGCATGTGCTCGATCCACGCGCTGCAGCAGCCGCAGCTCGGGCTCTTGTGCACGAGCATCGTGGGCAGGGCCGCGCTCGCCGGTGCGGCTGCGGCGACTCGGGGTGAAGCCTGTCCTGCGGGCACGCTCGCGTTGCTGCATGCGAGCAGCGCCAGCGGCAGCAGGAAGAGCAGTGTGCGCGGGCGCTTGCGGATGATCGAGCGATGCATGGGAAGTCTCCACGATGGATGGCCCCCGGGTGCGCGGGTGTGCCTGATGGCGCGTAGTGTGGACCCTTGAGCAAGGTCCAAGGTCAAGCAGGGGTGCGGTTCGCGTGATAACCAACTCGAGATCTATCGCATAAGCTACGGATTCATATGACATTAGGTAGGTGTAATCCATGAAGCTGCTGCTTGTGGGCGCAACCGGGCTGGTGGGCAGCCACGTCCTGGCGCTCGCGCTGGCCGACCCCCGGATCGGATCCGTGGCTGCTCCCGCGCGGCGTGACCTGCCCGCGCATCCACGACTGCTGTCTCCCCGCGTGGATTTCGAGCACTTGCCAGAATCCGCCAGCTGGTGGCAGGCGGACGCCGTGATCTGCACGCTGGGGACCACGCTGCGGGCGGCCGGGTCGCGTGAGGCGTTCCGCCAGGTCGACTACGCGTATCCGCTTGCCGTCGCCCGCATCGCCAGGCGCCACGGCACGCCGACCTGTGTGCTCAACTCGGCAATGGGCGCGGATGTCGCGTCGAAATTCTTCTACAACCGCATCAAGGGCGAACTGGAGCGCGACCTGGCACAGGTCGGTTTTACGTCGCTGACGTTCGTGCGCCCCGGGCTGATCGGCGGCGAGCGCGACGAGTTCCGCCCTGGTGAACGCGCCATGGCAGCTGTGCTCCGCGCTGCAGCGCCCATCCTGCCGCGGCGGTGGCGGATCAATCCCGCTGCGAACATCGCGAGGGCGCTGATCGAGGCGGCGGTTGGTGCCGCCGACGGCATGCACGTGGTTCCGAGCGAGGATCTGTTCCGGCCCGAGACCAACAAGCCGCCACAGAAGTGACCGCGTGCGACCGGGAGGCCGGCGCTTCTTAAGCGCCCCATAAGCCGGTGGCGCTGCAATGCCTCCGTGGGCAGTCAGCCCGCTTACGGAGAACCTTCATGAAAGCCCTGCGTCCCGCCGTCGCCGTTGCCGCCGTGCTGCTGGCTCCAGCCGCCTTTGCCGGCCCGAAGTGCACCGATGCGCCGCGCAGCCAATGGCTGCCCGAACATGCCATGCAAGAACGCATCACCGCGGCCGGCTACACCATCGACAAGTTCAAGGTGTCCGGCTCGTGCTACGAAATCTACGGCAGGGACAAGGACCGCCGCCGAGTGGAGATCTACTACGACCCGACCGATGGCCGCGTCGTCAAACAACGCGGCGATGAGTGAGGAGGCCGGCGATGGGCACGATCCTGCATTCCGCGGCCGGGCACCGTCAGGGCACCGGCCAACCGATGGTCAAGGTCTGGGATCCGCTGCTGCGGCTGGTCCACTGGTCGTTGGCGGCCTGCATCCTTGCTGCGTTCCTGGTGGAGGAGGGTGACACCGCCCATCGGCTGCTGGGCTATACCGCCCTGGGCTTGATCGCGTTCCGTGTGCTGTGGGGGCTGGTCGGGCCCAGGCATGCGCGCTTCCGTGACTGGGTGCGCGGGCCGCGCGCGGTCGCGGGCTATGTTCGCGAGCGGCTGGCCGGCCGCTCGCGCCGCCGACTGGGCCACAACCCGGCCGCCGCGGTGATGATGCTGCTGCTGATGGCAGGCGTCGCCGCGGTGGGCATGACAGGTTGGATGCAGACCTGGGATGCGTTCCGCGGCGCCGAGTGGCTCGAGGAGACGCACGAGGCGCTGGCCTGGGGCCTGCTCTGCCTGATCGGCTTCCACGTGTTGGCGGCGATCACCGAGAGCCTGCATTACCGCGAGAACCTGATTGCCGCGATGCTGCACGGCCGCAAGCGGGCGCTGGATGATGACGCCCGCTGATGTCGGGCCGCAGGGTGCCTCCGCCCGTCGGTCGGTCCGGGCGGGGGCGGGCCAGGCCCTTGCCCAGGATCAAGGCGGTGTCTGGAGCGCTGGCTTAGCGTGGGGCCATGCGCATCCTCCTCGCTGAAGATGACCGTGCCCTGGGCCGCGCGCTGGCGGACGGGCTTCGCCACCTCGGCCACGCGGTCGACTGGGTCGAGGACGGCAGGCACGCATTGCACGCATTCGACACGACGCCCTACGCGGCCGCGGTCCTGGACTGGAACCTGCCGCGGATGAGCGGCGTCGAGCTGATCGCCACGCTGCGGCACCGGGGCGACCGCACACCCGTGTTGCTGCTGACTGCGCGTGATGCCATCGATGATCGCATTGCAGGACTGGACTGCGGAGCCGACGACTATGTGGTCAAGCCCGTGCACCTGGAGGAACTGGCCGCGCGCATGCGCGCATTGCTGCGCCGCGGGGGCGGCGATCCGGCGCCGCAGCAACGGCTCGGTGCCCTGGAACTCGACCCGTCCACGCGCAGCGCGCAGTTGCTGGGTGCCCCGCTCGAACTGTCCCCGCGCGAATACGCCCTGCTGGAGTCGCTGGCCGCGCATCCCGGCCGGGCGTTGTCGCGCCCGCAATTGGAGGAAGCGGTCTACGGGTGGGGTGAGGAGGTTGCCAGCAACGCGATCGAGGTCCATGTCCACCACCTGCGCCGCAAGCTCGGTCCGGGCTGGGTGCGCACGCTGCGCGGCGTGGGCTACGCGCTGTATCCGCCGGATGCCGCGGTGGATGCCGCCGGAACGCAGCCGTGAAGCGGCCCTCCCTGCAGCGCCGGCTGCTGTGGTGGGTGGGCGTGCCGGTGGTGGTCCTGTGGCTGGGTGCGGGGCTGTGGCTGGCCCAGGGTGCGCAGCACGAGACAGCCGAGATGTTCGACCGCGAGCTGCAACGCACCGCCGCCAGCGTATTCGCGGTGATCGCCGCGATGCCCGCTGATGCACTCATCCGGCGCGACGGGCTGCAAGACGTCGACCATGACAACGAGGGTCCACGCCCGGAGATCGTGGTGTGCGACCGCAACGGCCGCGTGCTGCTCGATGCTTCGAGCTTGCCGCCGCTCGATGTCGACGAGGGCGACGCCCACTTCCACACGCTGCGCCACACCGGCGAAGCCTGGCGCGTGTACCAGCTCTGGGACGCGGCAGGCCGGCATTGGATCCAGGTCGCCGCGCCGTTGCACGATCGCGACGAATTGTTATGGGGACTGGTCCAGGCAATGCTGGTGCCGCTGCCCGCGCTGCTGTTCCTGCTGCCGTTTGCGACCTGGCTTGGGCTCCGCGCGGGCCTCGCGCCGCTGCGCGCGGTCTCGCGCGCGATCGACGCCCGGCCAGCGCTCACGCCGGTGCTGAGCCGTGACGACGTGCCCGACGAGCTGCTGCAGCTGACCCGAGGGGTGGATGCGCTCGTGGGCACGTTGAACGCCGCCCTGGAGCGCGAGCGCCGCTTCACCGCTGACGCCGCGCACGAACTGCGACACCCGCTGTCAGTCCTTCAGATGGAGCTGGACCTCGCCGCAAGTGCCGGCGACGCCGCGGTCCGCCGGCTGCACCTGCAGCGCGCCCGTGAAAGCCTGCAGCGCATGGAGCGGCTGGTGGCGCAACTGCTGACGTTGGCCCGCGTGGACTCGCTGGACGCCTTGCCGGACGCCGCTCCGCTGTCGTTGGCGACGCTGGTGCGCAGGGTGATGGCCGAGGCCGGCGAGCGCGCGCTTCCCCGTGGCATCGCGCTGTCGCTTTCGGCGCCAGGCGAGCCCATGGTGCATGGCAGCCGCGGCCTGCTGGAGATCGCCGTGCACAACCTGGTGGACAACGCGATCATCCACGGGCGCAGGAGCGGTCAAGTGCAGGTCGGCGTGCAGGGGTGGGGCGACTGGGTCGAACTGAGCGTCGAGGACGACGGCGCCGGCATCCGCGACGAACACGTCTCGCGGCTGGGCGACCGGTTCCTCCGCAGTGGCGGCAGCGGCAGTGGCCTGGGTCTGTCGATCGTGCACGCGATCGCCACCTTGCACGGCGGCTCACTTGTCGCCGGGCGCTCCGCTGCGGGTGGTGCCCGGGTGGTGCTGCGGTTGCCACGGCAGGGGCAGCCCCCTGACGGCATACCCATTTCCAGACAGGACGCGGTCAGCGCGCCGTGTAGCCACCGTCGATGACCAGTTCGGCTCCCGTCATGAATTTCGACTCGTCCGATGCGAGGTAGACCACACCCCAGGCGATGTCATCGGGCTCGCCGACATGGCCGAGTGCGTGGAGCTTGCCCAGCTCTTTGCGCGCGCTGTCCAGATCCGTTGCCCCGCTGGAACTCAGGTAATGGGCCACCATCGGTGTCCAGATGAAGCCCGGGTGTACCGAGTTGACGCGGATCCCGTCCGCCGCATAGAGCAGGGCATCGGTCTTGGTCATCAGGGTGACCGCGCCCTTGGAGGCGTGGTACGGCGGCACGTCGGGTGCGCCGACCAGTCCGTAGATCGACGACAGGTTGATGATGCTGCCCTTGCCGGCACGCCGCATGCACGGAAGCACGTGCTTGGTGCAGAAGAACACGCCCTTGACGTTGACGCCCTGTACCCGGTCCCACTCCGCCTCGCTTATCTCGTGAGTGGGCTTGTTGATGCCGGATATGCCAGCGTTGTTCACCAGCACATCGACGCCGCCGAAGTGCGCGACGACCTCGTCCACGGCTGCGCGCACGGATACCTCGCTGCTGACGTCGACGTGCCAGTACCGCGCTTCGTGCCCGTTCGCGCGCATCTCGTCCTGTAGTGCGATGCCGTCGCTATCGAGGACGTCGAACAGCGCAAGACGGGCTCCCTCATCCGCCAGTCGCAACGCGCACGCGCGACCGATGCCGAGGGCGGCCCCGGTGACGACACAGGTCTTGCCAAGGGTGCGGTTCATGCCTGTTCCTTCGATGCCTGCGAATCCGATGCGGATGCGTTGTGGGTAGGGCGCGTCGTTTCAATTCAAACTTGCGGATTCCATGAAGTCGGGTACATGTGCCTGCCAACCCAGTTCGCGCTGTATGCGGACGCGCAGTGCATCGGCGGCGCCGGGCTCGCCATGGGTGATGAACACGCCCTTGGGTTCACGCGGTGCAGAGCGCAGCCAGTCGAGAATTTCGCCCGCGTCCGCGTGTGCGGACGCGGCGGAGAGCTGGACGACCTCGGCGCGGATCGGGACGTCCTGCCCAAAGATGCGCACCGTAGTCGCGCCGGCAGCGATGGACGCGCCACGTGTGCCACCCGCCTGGAACCCGCACAGGACGATGGCGTTCCGCGAATCCGGCGCGAACGCAGCGAGATGGTGAAGCACGCGCCCACCCGTTGCCATGCCACTTGCAGACACGATCACCATCGGCCCGTGGCGGCGGTTGAGCGCCTTGGATTCTTCGGCGTCGGTGACGACCCGTGTATTCCGGTGAAGCGCATCCAACGCAACTCCATCGATTCGATGGAGCTCTGGATAGTCGCGGTACAGATCTGTCACGCCACGGGCCATGGGACTGTTGAGATATGCGGGCATCGGCGGGACCTCCCCGGCACCCTGCAGCTGGGCAATGAGATGCAACAGCAGCTGGGCGCGGCCCACGGCGAATGCGGGTATCACCACCACGCCGCCGCGCGCGGCGACACGCCGCAGGACGTCACGCAACTCATCCCTGAGCGAGCCGGGCGGATGCGTCCGGTCGCCGTAGGTGGATTCGGTGACGATCCAGTCAGAATCCGCAGGCGGTGCAGGCGCACGCATCACCGCATCGTCCGGTCGCCCGATGTCGCCGCTGAAGGTGATGCGCCCGCCTTGATATTGGAGTGTCACCGCTGCCGCGCCGAGGATATGGCCCTGGTATCGCAGGCTTGCCTGCACGCCGGGTACCGGCTCGAACTGTTCGTCGAACGCGACGCCCTGCAGCCGCCGCAAGCTCAGGATGGCATCCTGCTCGCTGTAGAGGGGTTCTGCCGGATGATGCCTGGAGCTGCCCTTCTTGTTGGCGTACGACGCCTCTTCCTCCAGCAGGTGTCCAGAGTCCGGCAGCAGGATATTGCACAGGCTCCTGGTCGCCTGCGTGCACCACACGCGCCCCCGGAATCCCGAACGCACCAGTCGGGGCACGTAGCCGCTGTGGTCGAGATGCGCATGGCTCAGGATCAGCGCGTCGATCGACGCAGGCTCGACAGGGAAGGGTGCCCAGTTCCTCAGCCGCAACACTTTGTAGCCTTGGAACAGGCCGCAATCGACCAGGATCCGTGAACTGCCAGCCTCGACCAGGTAGCGGGACCCCGTGACAGTACCGGCCGCGCCGAGGAACGTGACGCGGAAGGCGGAGGTCGGGGTCGTTGACATCTCTGTCATGGCTTTGCTGGTGGAGGTGGCAAATCCCGGCCCAACGCAGAGTGGAATAAGCAGCGGCAAAGCCGGCCCGCGAAGCGGGAGGTTACGTTGGCAAAACGATCGAAGGTGCTGACTTCGGCCATGCGGCGTACAGTAAGTACGCACCCGGTATCGGCCTGGGATCCATCAACAATCCGGCGGAACGCTATGCGCCATGCGGAGCGGCATCGGAGTCACAGGATCGGATGGCTCCGAGCCGCGGTCCTCGGCGCCAACGATGGCCTCATCTCTACGAGCAGCCTGATTGTCGGCGTGGCAGCCGCGGATGCCCCGATCAGGAGTGTCCTGCTCGCCGGCTTGGCAGGCCTCGTTGCCGGTGCGCTGTCGATGGCTGCCGGAGAGTATGTTTCTGTCAGCTCCCAATCGGATACCGAGCGGGCCGATACGGAGAAAGAGCGCAAAGAGCTGAAATCCCAGCCTGCGGCGGAGTTGCAGGAGTTGGCGGGCATCTACGAGCAACGGGGCCTGAGTCCCTCATTGGCACTCGAAGTGGCCAGGGAACTGACCGCGCTGGACCCCCTGTCGGCGCACCTGCGCGATGAGCTCGGCATCTTCGAATCAACGCGGGCCCGACCGCTGCTGGCTGCCTTGGCATCGGCGGGCTCGTTCTGCGTCGGCGCGGCAGCTCCCATGGCAGTGGCGGCATTCTGGGCCGCGGGCAACTTGCCGCTGGTGATCGCGGCAACCTCCCTGGTCCTGCTCGCGGTACTCGGGGGCATCTCGGCGCGCATGGGTGGGGCCGCAATCGCGCGTGGCGCGTTGCGCGTCCTGGCCTGGGGCGCGCTGGCAATGGCGATGACCGCAGGGATCGGGAAGTTGTTCGGGACCGTGGGGATTTGACGACGTTCAAGGGATGTCTAGAACTTCGCATAATGCACATTATGTAAATACGGGAAGGTCAGGCAACCAGGAACGTGCCCGCATCGCCCCTCACCGGGCTTGATCGTTCCCGGCCGCCATGCCTGTTGCGTGCTCCGCTACTTGCACGCCTCGTACACCTGGTCGTCGAGCTTGCGCAGCAGATCGTGCGTGCGCTTGAGGCCCACACGGCGCAGCGTGTCTTCGCGACGTGCCTTCGCGGCATCGCATCCGCTGCGACGGCCGTCGCTCCGTGAAGGCCAGTATCCCGACGTCGACCTCCCGCCGCGTGGCGTCAGCGATTCCAGATATCGGGAATTGGCGTCGTCCTGGCGGCGCCGACGCTCCAGCTCGGCGGCTCGCTCCGCGGTCATGACCTCGGGCGTCGCGTCATACGACGCGGCCTGGCGCTGCCCGTCGGGACAGGCGCCGCTGGTGAAGGTGACGTGGCCGTCGCGGCCGGTGCATTTCTGCACGGTCTGCGCCCATGCAGGCATTGCCCAGGCCGCCCACATCAGCAGCAGGAGTCCAGCCAGCGCCGGCGCTGTGAAACGGTTCTGCGGCGGAATCCTTTCCGTTGCCATGGTGTTCGTCCTTGAGTCAGTCCCGGGGTGCGTGACCGAAACCGCGACCGCGCCGCGGAATCGCCCGCGCAGCATGTCACCGATCCCGGCCCTGTGCAGCCGTTCGCGATTCCCATGTTTCCGTACGTCGAAGACGGTGTGTGCAGGCCTTGACCACGATCAAGGTGCCCTGCCCCGCTGGCGGACAAGATATCCGCCATGGACGCCTCCCTCCCTTTCAACGCCGAGCTCCTGCGACGCTACGATCGCCCGGGCCCGCGCTACACCTCCTATCCGACCGCGCCGCAGTTCAGCGCCGCATTCGGGGAAGACCAGCTGCGCGAAGCGGTGGATGCCAGCAACGGGGACCCGATCCCGCGCCGGCTGTCGTTGTATGTCCACGTCCCGTTCTGCGTCAGCCCGTGCTTCTACTGCGGCTGCAACCGCATCATCACCCGCGACAAGTCGCGCGCCGAGAGCTACCTGGCGCGCCTGTACCGCGAGATCGACCTCGTTGCGTCGATGTTCGACCGCGACCGCGAAGTCGTGCAGCTGCACCTCGGTGGCGGCACGCCGAACTTCATGGCACCCGGCCAGCTGGGTGAGCTGGTCGACACGTTGCGCCGCCAGTTCCATTTCGCGCGGCCCGAGGAAAGCGACATCTCGATCGAGCTCGATCCGCGCTTCGTGTCGCCAGCCGATATCGCCGAGCTCGGCCGCATCGGGTTCAACCGGGCGAGCTTCGGCGTGCAGGATTTCGACCCGATCGTGCAGGAAGCCGTCAACCGCATCCAGTCGGTGGAGGAGACGCGCGCGGTGGTCGATGCCTGCCGCGCCAACGGCTTCCGCTCGGTCAACGTGGACCTGATCTACGGGCTGCCGAAGCAGAACCCGACGGGCTTCGCGCGCACGATCGAGACGGTGTTGGAAATGCGGCCGGACCGGCTGGCGGTGTATGGCTACGCGCACATGCCCGAGCTGTTCCGCGCGCAGAACCAGATCGATGCCGCGGACCTGCCCGGCGCGGAGGAAAAACTGGGCCTGCTCGAGCTGGCAATCACGCGCCTGTCCGCCGCCGGCTACGAATACATCGGCATGGACCACTTCGCCCTGCCCGACGACGAGCTCGCCATGGCGCAGGCGCGCGGCAGCCTGCACCGCAACTTCATGGGTTACACCACCCACGCCGACAGCGACCTGATCGGCCTCGGCGTCAGCGCGATCAGCCACGTCGGCGACACCTTCAGCCAGAACCCGCGCGACCTGCCGGGTTGGCAGATCGCCATCGACGAAGGTCGGCTGCCGGTGTTCCGCGGCATGCGCCTGAGTGCCGACGACATCCTGCGTGCGGATCTCATCCAGCGACTGATGTGCCAGGCCGAGGTGCCGGTGGATGCGCTGGAGCGCCGCCACGACATCGTGTTCGCCGAGTACTTCGCGGCGGAAATCGAACGCCTGCGCCCGCTCCAGGAGGACGGCCTGGTGCGCCTCGAGCCGGGCCGGATCGTGGTGACCGCGCGCGGCCGGCTGTTGTTGCGTAATATCGCGATGTGCTTCGACCACTACCTGCCCGCTCCAGACGCCACGCCGGCCGATTCCACCCGGCCCCGCTTCTCCCGCGCCATCTGACGCCGCGGGTGTCGATCGCGTGAGCAAGGTCGCGTTTCCGCGCCTCGACGCCAGCGTGCTGGCCGACGACGGTGACGACTACCACTTCTGCTCCACCTGCGCCTTTTCCCAGGCGTGCATGGCGGAGGGCATGGACAAGGCCTCGCTGGGTGACCTGCACATGCTGGTGCAGCACGTCGGTCCGCTGCACGCCGGCGAACACCTGTTCCGCACCGGCGACCCGTTCGAGGCGATCGCGGCGGTGCGCGCCGGCACGGTCAAGACCTACGTCATCGACCGCAACGGCCGTGAACACGTGCTCGGGTTCCACCTGCCCGGCGAGGTGATCGGCCTCGACGGCATCGACGGCGACACCTACCCCTGCAACGCGGTGGCGCTGGACACGGTGATGCTGTGCCGGTTCTCGTTTCCGCAGATCTCGGTGCTGGCCGCGCGACTGCCAGGGCTGCAGAAGCACCTGTTCCGGCTGCTCAGCCGCGACATCGGCCGTGCGGCGCTGCTTTCCGGCGACTGGAGCGCGGACGAGCGCATGGCCGCCTTTGTCATCGGGATTTCGCGCCGGCTGGCCGCGCGCGGGTTCTCGCCCGACCGCTTCCAACTGACCATGGCGCGCACGGATATCGCCAATTACCTGCGCCTCGCGCCGGAAACAGTCAGCCGCGTACTCAAGCGCCTGCAGGACGATGGCCTGCTGGGTGTTGACCGCCGAGAGCTGGAAATCCTCGACCGCAAGCGGATCGAGGCGCTGGCCGCGCCGGTGCTCTGGACGCAGGCCTGAGACCAAGTCCTCACGGCGCGCCGCGCGGGTTGGTATGGTGGTTGCGGGACGGATCCACGGTATGCAAGTCGGGGCGCTTGACCTGGGTCATGGCGGCATCCGCTGCGTGGGGCCGATCATCCACCGACTGCAACGGAGGGTGTCATGGGGATATATCGAAAGCTTTGGCTGGGGCTGGCAATACTGCTGGTCTCGTCGTTTTCCGTGCTGCTGTGGGCGGGAGGCGAGATCTTCCGCGCCGCTCCGCCAATGCCCGAACAGGTGGTGTCGGAGACCGGCCAGGTCGTCTACACCCGCGCCGACATCGAACGTGGCCGCCAGGTCTGGCAATCGATCGGCGGCATGCAGCTGGGGTCGATCTGGGGGCACGGCGGCTATGTCGCGCCGGACTGGAGCGCGGACTGGCTGCACCGCGAGGCGGTCGGCGTGCTCGACCTGTGGGCACGTGAGGCCGGCGGCACGACCTGGGCCGGATTGCCCGCCGTCGAGCGCGCCAGCCTGCAGGGGCGACTGCAGGAATCAATCCGCCGCAACACCTACGATGCGGCCACCGGCACGATCACCCTCGACGCTGACCGCGTGTCGGCGATCACCGAGGTGGCATCGCACTACGTGAGCCTGTTCGGCAACGATCCGGCCACCGCCGGACTCCGCGAAGCCTATGCGATGAAGAACGACACCGTTCCGGATGCCGACCATCGGCGTTCGCTGACGGCGTTCTTCTGGTGGACGGCCTGGGCGGCGACCACCGAGCGGCCCAGCGAGATCGGCGACGGCATGGTGCCGGAGAAGTCCGGTGTGGTGCCGCAGCAGGTCACCTACACCAACAACTGGCCGAGCGAGCCGCTGGTCGGCAACCGGCCGGCGGCGCCGCTGTGGGTCTGGTCGGCCTTCAGCGTGCTGTTCCTGATCGCCGGCATCGCGCTGCTGGGCTGGTGGCATGCGGTAAGCCACGACAAGGAAGAGCGCGGTCACGCCATTCCGGCCAGCGACCCGTTCGCAGCGCTGCGCCTGACACCTTCGATGCGGGCGGTGGCCAAGTATTTCTGGCTGGTGCTGGCGCTGTTCCTGGTGCAGATCCTGCTGGGCGCGATCACCGCGCATTACCAGGTCGAAGGCCAGGACGCCTACGGCTTCGCGCTCTCGGAGATCCTGCCCTACTCCCTGTCACGCACCTGGCACACGCAGCTCTCCGTGCTCTGGATCGCGGTGGCCTGGCTGGGCACCGGCTTGTACATCGCGCCGCTGCTGTCGGGGCATGAACCGAAGTTCCAGCGGTTCGGCGTCAACTTCCTGTTCGTGTCGCTCATCATCATCGTGGTCGGTTCGTTCACCGGCCAGTGGTTCGCGGTAATGCAGAAGCTGGGCCTGGAGCACAACTTCTGGTTCGGCCACCAGGGCTGGGAGTACGCCGACATGGGGCGCTTCTGGCAGTGGTACCTGTTCATCGGCCTGCTGCTGTGGGTGGCGCTGGTGGGCCGTGCGCTGTGGCCCGTACTTCGCAACCGGGACAACGAGTCGCGGCATATCGTCGGCCTGATGTTCATGGCCACCACGGCGATCGGCCTGTTCTTCGCCTCGGCGCTGATGTGGGGCGAGCACACGCACATTTCCGAGGTCGAGTACTGGCGCTGGTGGCTGGTGCACCTCTGGGTCGAGGGCTTCTTCGAAGTGTTCGCGACCGCGGTGATGGCGCTGATCTTCACCAAGCTGGGCCTGCTCAAGACGTCCACGGCCACGGTGGCGGTGCTGTTCGCCACCATCATCTTCATGGCCGGTGGCGTGCTGGGCACCCTGCACCACCTGTACTTCGTCGGCACGCCGACCGCGGTGGTGGCGCTGGGCGCGAGCTTCAGCGCGCTTGAAGTCGTGCCGCTGGCCTACATCGGCTTCGAGGCCTACCAGACCTGGAAGCACGGCAAGGCGACGCCGTGGATGGCGCGCTACCGCTGGCCGGTGATGTTCTTCATCGCGGTGTCGTTCTGGAACCTGGTGGGCGCGGGGCTGTTCGGGTTCCTCATCAACCCGCCGCTGTCGCTGTACTACATGCAGGGCCTGAACCTCACGCCGCTGCATGGCCACACCGCGCTGTTCGGCGTGTACGGGATGCTCGGTATAGCGCTGGTGCTGTTCTGCCTGCGCGGCCTGCGCGGGCAGATGGTCTGGGATACGCGGGCGCTGAAGGTCTCGTTCTGGTGCCTCAACATCGGCCTCGCGCTGATGGCCCTGCTGACGCTGCTGCCGCTGGGCACGATGCAGCTGCTGGCGGCGATCGAGCACGGCTATGCGCACGCGCGTTCCGCGGAGTTCATGCAGCAGCCGATCGTGGACCTGCTGGTGTGGATGCGGGTTCCGGGCGACACGATCTTCAGCGTGGGTGCGTTCGCCCTCACCTGGTTCGTGCTCAGGCTGTGGATCGCGCCCCGTCGCGATCCGGCTGTGCTGCCAGGCAGCGAAACCGAGGCGGGTTGAGGCATGGCCGTTGCCCCCACCACGGCACGCGACGGCGCCACGGCGCCGCTCGCGAGGCTGGCCGTCGCGCCGCACCGCCTGCTGTTCTTCATCGGCACCGGCAACCTGCTGCTGGCGATGGCGTGGTGGACGGCGTGGCTGGTGTCGTCGCGCTGGCCGCAGCTGCTGCAGATGCACCAGCCCGAGCCCTACGCGGGCTGGCTGCATGCGCTGGTGATGCAGTACCAGATGCTGCCGAGCTTCATCTTCGGTTTCCTGTTGACGGTGTTCCCGCGCTGGATGGCCCTGCCCGATGCGGCCCGCTGGCATTACGTGCCGGTGGGCCTCGGCCTGTTCGGTGGACAGGTCGCCACTCTGGCCGGGGCGCTGGGCGCTCCGGCGGGCATCGAAGTCGGGATCATCATGACGCTGGCCGGATGGACTGCAGGCCTGTGCTTCCTCGGCGACCAGGTGGTGCGCGAACGCGGCACGACCTGGCACGCGCGCTCATGCTTCGCGGCGCTGGTGCTGGGCTGGATCGGCATCGCGGCGTTTGCGGCCACCCTGCTCGGCGCGTCGCCGCAGTGGATCTTCGCCAGCATCAAGATCGGTACGTTCGGGCTGCTGCTGCCGGTGTATCTGACGGTGGCGCACCGGATGTTCCCGTTCTTCGCCGCCAACGTGGTGCCGGGCTACGTGGCCTGGCGCCCGCTCTGGTTGCTGGCCGCGTTCTGGGTAGCCTGCCTGGCGCACCTCGGTCTGGAGTTGGTGCATGCGTACGCCTGGCTATGGCTGGCCGACCTGCCGCTGCTCGCGTTGTCATTGACCGCGCTGTGGCGCTGGTGGCCGCGCGGTCCCAAGCCCGGGATCCTCGCGGTGCTGTTCCTCGGTCTGGCGTGGCTGCCGGTCACGTTCGCGTTTTACGCGGCGCAGAGCCTGGTCTACTTCGCCGGCGAGGGCTTCATCCTCGGGCGCGCACCCGCGCATGCGCTGTTCGTCGGTTTCTTCGGAAGCGTCCTGGTGGCCATGGTGACGCGGGTCACGCAGGGCCATTCGGGACGGAAGATCGAGATGCCCGGGGTGGCCTGGTTCGCGTTCGCAGGGATCCAACTGGTGACCGTGGCGCGCATCGCGGCCGACGTCGTGGATGATGCGGCCGCATGGTGGGCACTGGCCGCGGCCGGCTGGCTCGTGGCGTTGGCGCCATGGGTGTTCCGGCTGGGGAGGATCTACCTGTCGCCACGTGCCGACGGCAAGCCGGGGTAAGCCATGATCGAGTTCTATCCACAGATCAAGTCGGTGCACGTGGCCACGGTGGTGGCCAGCGGCCTGCTGTTCGCCGCGCGAGGGCTTCTGGTGCAGGTCGGGCAGCCGCGCCTCGCACTCGCCGCGCCCGTGCGCTACCTGAGCTACACCATCGACACCACGCTGCTGACCGCAGCGCTGATGCTGCTCACCATCCTGCCCGGCGCGATGTTCGCCAACGGCTGGCTGGTGGCCAAGGTCGTGCTGCTGGTGGGCTATATCGTGCTTGGCACATTCGCGCTCAAGCGTGGGAACTCGCCGCGCGTGCGCCTGGCCTGCTACCTGGCGGGCTTGGCCGTGTTCGCATTCATATATACGATCGCCCGTACCCACCATCCGACGGGCATCTTCTGGCTGCTGTTCGCGGCCTGACCGTCCGACCCGCCCACGGATGATGTGTATCGCGCAGTCCCGTTTCCACAAGCCAGCCGATCGCCAGGAAATCAAGCCATGAAGGGTGCAGCCAGCAAGACCACGATTCTCGTCGCGGCGTTCGCCGCGCTTCTACTCGTCGGCTGCGACAGCGGCGAGCGCGCTCCCGCTTCCGGCAAGTCCGGGCAGGCCGCGACAACCGCCAAGAAGGACACCGGTGGCTCGCGCAAGGGCGACTTCGGGCCGCCGCAGGGCGAGCCGGTCAAGGCCGTGCTGACCTCGCCGCCCCACGTGCCGCCAGCTACCGGCCGCAGCCACCCGGCCAAGGTCATCGTCGAGCTCGACGTCATCGAAAAGGTGATGCCGATCTCCGAGGGTGTCGATTACACCTTCTGGACCTTCGGCGGCACGGTGCCCGGCAGCTTCATCCGCGTGCGACAGGGCGACACGGTGGAATTCCACCTGCGCAACATGCCCGACAGCAAGATGCCCCACAACATCGACCTCCACGGCGTGACCGGCCCCGGAGGCGGCGCGGCCTCCAGCTTCACCGCGCCGGGCCACCGCACGCAGTTCACCTTCAAGGCGCTCAACGCCGGGCTTTACGTCTACCACTGCGCCACCGCGCCGGTGGGCATGCACGTGGCCAACGGCATGTACGGCCTGATCCTGGTCGAGCCGCCGGAGGGGCTGGCCAAGGTGGACCGCGAGTACTACGTGATGCAGGGCGACTTCTACACGACCGGCAAGTACCGCGAAAAGGGCCTGCAACCGTTCGACATGGAGCGGGCGATCGATGAAAACCCGACCTACGTGCTGTTCAACGGCAGCGAAGGCGCCATCACCGGCGACAACGCGCTGGCGACCAAGGTGGGCGAAACGGTGCGCCTGTACGTCGGCAACGGCGGCCCCAACCTGGTGTCGAGCTTCCACGTGATCGGCGAGATCTTCGACAAGGTCTGGTACGAGGGCGGCACGCACTTCCAGGAAAACGTGCAGACCACGCTGATCCCTGCGGGTGGCGCGGCGATGATGGAGTTCCACATGGAAGTGCCGGGCAGCTACGTGCTGGTCGACCACAGCCTGTTCCGCGCCTTCAACAAGGGTGCGCTCGGCATCCTCAAGGCCGACGGCCCGGAGAACAAGGAGATCTACTCCGGCCTCGAGGTCGACGAGATGTACATCGGTGACCGCGCGCTGCCCAACCTCGCCGCCGTCTCCACTGCGGCGGCCGCGCAGAAGACCGGCGAGCTGACGGTCGAGGAACAGATCGCGGCCGGCAAGGCGCTGTTCTCGGGCACCTGCTCGACCTGCCACATGCCCAACGGCGAAGGCATGGCGGGCGTGTTCCCGCCGCTGGCCAAGTCTGACTACATCGCGGCCGACCCGACGTCGGTGGCGCGGGTGATCCTGCACGGCCTGGAGGGCAAGGTGACCGTCAACGGCACCGACTACAACTCGATCATGCCGCCGATGTCGCAGCTGACCGACGACGAAGTCGCCAACATCTCCACCTACGTGCTCAACACCTGGGGCAACCCCGGTGGCCGCGTGACCAAGGCCGAAGCCGCGACCATCCGCAAGACCAAGCCCGCCAACGCCTCAGCTGGCCACTGAGCCATGCGCCGCCTCGCCGCGCTGCTGCTCCTGCTCCCCCTCGCCGGCCTCGCCGCCGGCGGCGGGGACTACGTGAAGCTGCCCGGCGGGGCGTTCCGCACGGCGCTGAAGTACGAAGACCGGACCGGGCCCACACGCATCGCGCCCTTCGCGATGATGCGCACTCCGGTCAGCAACGCACGGTTCCTCGCGTTTGTCCGCACGCATCCGGAGTGGCGGCGTGACCGCGTCGCCTCGGTGATGGCCGAACCCCGCTACCTGTCTCACTGGGCAGGCCCGGTGTCGCTTGGCGAGACCGCGCGCCCGGACCAGCCGGTGGTGCAGGTCAGCTGGTTCGCCGCGCAGGCCTACTGCGAGGCCGAAGGCGCACGGCTGCCCACCTGGGACGAATGGGAGTACGCAGCGGCGGCCGATGAAACCCGCACCGACGCCCGCCGCGACCCGCGCTGGCGCGAGCGCATCCTCTCCTGGTACTCGCGCCCGTCCAACGCGCCGCTGCAGCGGGTCGGATTGCAGGCGCCGAATGCCTATGGCGTGCAGGAACTGCACGGCCTGGTCTGGGAATGGACCGAAGACGCCTCGGCACTGATGATCGCCGAGGACAACCGCAACCAGGGTGACGCCGACAATGCGCGCTTCTGCGGCGCGGGTGCGCTGTCGATGGACGATCGCGACAACTATGCGGTGCTGATGCGGGTGGCCATGCTGTCCTCGCTCGGTGCGCGCGATACCACTGCCAACATGGGCTTCCGCTGCGCGAAGGACCTGCCATGAACAAGTTGCTGGCCATCGTCGGCCTGTGCCTGCTGCTGGTCTGCACGCCCGCGTTCGCGGCCCAGCCGCCCAAGGACTCCGTCTACGCCCTCCCGCTGCCGCTGGTGGACCAGGACGGACGCAGCTTCGACTGGCGCGAGCGGCGCGGGACCGTGCAACTGGTGTCGATGTTCTACACCTCGTGCCAGTACATCTGCCCGCTGATCGTCGACAGCGGCAAGGCCATCGAACGCCAGCTGTCAGCCACCGAGCGCGCACGCCTGGGCCTGCTGCTGATCAGCATGGACCCGGCGCGCGACACGCCCACTGCGCTCAGGAAAGTGGCCACGCAGCGTAAGCTCGACACCACGCGCTGGACGCTGGCCCGGCCGAGGCCACAGGACGTGCGCAGCATCGCCGGACTGCTCGGCATCCGCTACCGGCTGCTGGAAGACGGTGAGTTCAACCACACCAGTGCGCTGGTACTGCTGGATGCGGACGGGCGCATCATCGCCCGCACGGAGCGGATGGGCAGCCGCCCGGACGCCGATTTCATGGCGGCGGTCAAGCTCGCGCTTGCAACGGACTGACCTGTAGCGGGCCGGAGGTGGGCCCCCTCCAGGAGGGGGTGCGTCTATAATGCGCGGTGCAACGCCGCCGCCTCGCGCCTGGCGGGCGCATGCGCAATGCCTCCGCCGCCGCCTCCGCGGGCCATGCATTGATCGCGATCAATGTCGCGCCCCGACGGGCAGCCGAGAATACACACCAAGCAACCAAGGTCACCGCACAATGTCCTCGCCCCCCGCCATCGCTCTGGCCACGCCCGCCAGCGGCCAGGAAGCAGCCAGGTCCGGCTATTACAACGACAAGGTGGTGCGCCAGTTCACGGTCGCGACCGTCTTCTGGGGCATCGTCGGCATGGCCGTGGGCGTGTTCATCGCCGCGCAGCTGTACTGGCCGACGCTCGGCGAGGGCATCCCGTGGCTGAGCTACGGCCGCCTGCGCCCGCTGCACACCAATGGCGTGATCTTCGCGTTCGGCGTCTGCGCCCTGTTCGCCACCAGCCTGCACGTGGTGCAGCGCACCTGCCACGTCCGCCTCATCTCGGACAAGCTGGCATCGTTCGTGTTCTGGGGCTGGCAGCTGGTGCTGGTACTCGCCGTCATCACCCTGCCCCTGGGCATGACCCAGGGCAAGGAGTACGCCGAGCTCGAGTGGCCCATCGACTGGCTGCTCACCGTGGTCTGGGTGGCCTACGCGGTGCTTTTCTTCGGCACCATCGTCAAGCGCCGCGTGCAGCACATCTACGTCGCCAACTGGTTCTTCGGCGCGTACATCATCACCATCGCCCTGCTCCACATCGTCAACAACATCGCCATCCCGTCGGGCCTGGGCAAGTCGTACCCGGTGTACAGCGGCGCGGTCGACGCGATGGTGCAGTGGTGGTACGGCCACAACGCGGTCGGCTTCCTGCTGACCACGGGCTTCCTCGGCATGATGTATTACTTCGTGCCCAAGCAGGCCGGGCGCCCGGTCTACTCCTACCGCCTGTCGATCGTCCACTTCTGGGCACTGATCGCGGTGTACATGTGGGCCGGCCCGCACCACCTTCACTACACCGCGCTGCCGGACTGGGTGCAGTCGGTGGGCATGGTGTTCTCGCTGGTGCTGCTGGCGCCCAGCTGGGGCGGCGCGATCAACGGCATCATGACCCTGTCGGGTGTCTGGTACAAACTGCGCACGGACCCGATCCTGAAGTTCCTGATCGTCGCGCTGTCGTTCTACATGATCGCCACGTTCGAGGGGCCGATGATGTCGATCAAGACGGTCAACTCGCTGTCGCACTACACCGACTGGACGATCGGCCATGTGCACGCCGGCGCTCTGGGCTGGGTGGCCATGATCACCATCGGCTCCATCTACTCGCTGATGCCGCGCGTGCTGGGCCTGAAGGAGATGTACTCGATCAAGTGGATCGATACCCACTTCTGGCTGCACACCGTGGGCGTGGTGTTTTACATCGTCGCGATGTGGATCGCCGGCGTGATGCAGGGCCTGATGTGGCGCGCCACCAACGCCGACGGCACGCTGACCTACAGCTTCGTCGAGTCGCTCAACGCCACCTATCCCTACTACCTCGTTCGCCTCGGCGGCGGCGTGCTGGTGCTCGCCGGCATGCTGCTGATGGCGGTCAACACCTGGAAGACCTTCCAGATGGCGAAGGCCCCGGCCCCGCAGCCGGTGATGCCGCCCGACCCCGCCGACGCGCGCGCTTCCAGCCAGGTTGCCTGACATGAGTGAAAACAAGATTCCCCCGCCTCCGAACCCGCACGCGAAGATCGAGAGGAACGTCGGCCTGCTGATCGGGCTGGTCGCGATCGCCGTCTCGTTCGGTGGCCTGGCCGAGATCGTGCCGCTGATGTACCAGGCAGAAGCCATCGAGCCGTTGCCTGGCGTCGAACCCTATCCGGCGCTCGAGCTGGCCGGGCGCGACGTCTACGTCCGCGAGGGTTGCTACAACTGCCACTCGCAGATGGTCCGCACCCTGCGCTTCGAGTCCGAGCGCTACGGCCACTACTCGCTCGCCGGCGAGTCGGTCTACGACCGCCCGTTCCAGTGGGGCTCCAAGCGCACCGGGCCGGACCTGGCGCGCGTGGGCGGCCGCTATTCGGACGACTGGCACCGCGTCCACCTGATCGACCCGCGCGCGGTCGTGCCCGAGTCCAACATGCCGTCCTTCCCGTGGCTGGTGGATGCGGAGGTCAACGCCGAGGCGGTTGCACGCAACATGCGCAGCCTCAGGCGCCTGGGCGACCCCTACAGCGACGAGGACCTCGCCGGCGTGGCCGACGCGGTCGCCGGCAAGACCGAACTCGACGCGGTCGTGGCGTACCTGCAGGGGCTGGGCAAGCACGCACCCACGGGAGCGGCGCAATGATCGGCGGGTTGATCAGCCTCGCGCTGCTGCTGCTCTTCGTCGGCAGCTGGATCTGGATCTGGAGGCCTGCGTACAAGGCCGAGTTCGACGCGGCCGCCAGGCTGCCCCTTGAGGACGATTCCGAGGAGCCCGGGCAATGACCACCGGTTGGAGCATTTACGTCATCGCGCTGGTGTTGCTCAACCTCGCGGGGTGCTGGGCGCTGCTGAGGTGGACGAGCCGCCGCCACCCGGGCGATCCCAAGCCCGAGGACACTGGCCATGTCTGGGACGGCGACATCACCGAGTACAACAAGCCGCTGCCGCGCTGGTGGATCATCGGCTTCTACCTGACGATCCTGTACGCGATCGCCTACCTGCTCTGGTATCCGGGCTTCGGCAACTTCAAGGGCTTCGGCAACTGGAGCTCGGCCATCGAGCACGACGCGGACAAGGCCACGCAGGACGCGGTGCTGGCTGAAACCTTCCGGCCCTACGACGGCCGTGCGATCTCCGAGCTTGCCGGCGACCCGCGCGCGGTCGAGCTGGGACGGGCGATCTTCGCCAACACCTGCGCCACCTGCCACGGCTCGTCCGCGCAGGGTGCGGTGGGTTACCCCAACCTCAGCGACGACATCTGGCATTGGGGCGCGTCGGAAGATCGCATCCTCGAGACCATCCTCGACGGCCGCCAGGGCGTGATGCCGGAATGGGGCACGGTGCTCACCGGCATGGGCGGCAACAACGCCGTGCTCTCCGTCGCCACCTACGTCCGCGCACTGGCCGGCGACGTCCCGGCGAACGACTTCTTCGCCGCACAGGGCAAGGGCCTGTACGAGGGCGTCTGCGTCGCATGCCACGGCATCGACGGCAAGGGCAACCAGGACCTCGGCGCGCCCGACCTGACCGACGGCTACGCCATGTACGGCAACTCGGTGGAGTCGATCATGGAGACCGTCAACAAGGGCCGCCACGGCGTCATGCCGGCGCATCGCGAACTGCTTGGCGAAACCCGCTCGCGACTGGTGGCCTCCTATGTATGGTCGCTGTCCAACCCCGAGGCCACGCCGAGCCAGGGCCAGCCACTGGGCGCGCAATGAGCAACCTGCCCGGCCCCGGGTTCGACCATCCGCCGCGCCCCATGGCGCAGCGGGTCGGCGCGATCCTGTGGCCGAGTTTCTTCGCCGCGGCCGTGGCGACGATGGTGTTTTCCGCCTTCGTCGACCCGCTCATGCTGCGTGACATCACATTCCCGGATGTCGAGATCAGTCGCAGCCTGGGCTATTCGATCGCGTTCTTCATGTTCTGGGTGGCCACCGCGGCGTCCAGCCTGTTCACGTGGATCCTGCTTCGCCCGGCCAGCCGGTTCAACAAGGCGCTCTCCCCAGACTGATGAACCGCCGTATCCCCCTGGAGCTTGCCGGCGACGATGGCGGCTCGATGTATGTCAGCGAGCGCAAGGTCTATCCGCGCGAAGTCTCCGGACGCCTCAACACCCTGCGCGTGGCCGCCGTGTTCTGGCTGCTCGGCATGTTCTACGTGTTTCCGTGGCTGCGCTGGGACGGCCGCCAGGCGGTGCTGTTCGACCTGCCGGCGCGCAAGTTCCACGTGTTCGGGCTCACGTTCTGGCCGCAGGACTTCCTGTTCCTGGCGCTGCTGCTGATCATCGCGGCGCTGGCGCTGTTCTTCTTCACCGCGCTGGCCGGACGCCTGTTCTGCGGCTACGCCTGCCCGCAGACGGTGTGGACCGAAGTTTTCCTGTGGATGGAGCGCTGGACCGAGGGCGAGCGCAACAAGCGCATGCGGCTCGACGCCGGCCCCTGGACGCGCGAGAAGCTCCTGCGCAAGGGCGCCAAGCACACGCTGTGGGTGGTGTTCGCGCTGTGGACCGGTTTCACGTTCGTCGGCTTCTTCACGCCCATCACCGAACTGGCCGAGCGCCTGCCGACACTCGACTGGGGTGGCTGGGAAACGTTCTGGGTACTGTTCTACGCCCTCGCCACCTGGGGCAATGCCGGCTTCCTGCGCGAGCAGGTGTGCAAGTACATGTGCCCCTACGCGCGTTTCCAGAGCGCGATGTTCGACCGCAACACCCTGATCATCGCCTACGACCCGATGCGCGGCGAACCGCGCGGCCCGCGCAGGCGTGGCCTGGGCAGCGTGGCGCAGCGCGCGCGCGGCCTGCTGGACCAGATCACCGCCTACGACTACGTGTTCCGGGCCGCGCTGCATCCGACCGCGGCCGACAACCGCGTGCAGGCCGCGGGCACCATCACGCTCGGTGGCATCGGCGAAGTCGCGGAGCCGCTGCCGAAATTCGCCACCGAGGCGCTGGGCGACTGCATCGACTGCACCATGTGCGTGCAGGTCTGCCCGACCGGCATCGACATCCGCAACGGTCTTCAGTACGAGTGCATCGCCTGCGGCGCCTGCATCGACGCCTGCGACGACGTGATGGACAAGATGGGCTTCGAGCGCGGCCTGATCCGCTACAGCACCCAGAATGCGATCGACAACAAGCCCACGCGTGTCCTGCGTCCGCGGGTGCTGGTGTACGGCGCGCTGCTGCTGGTGCTGTCCGTCGCCTGGGTCGCGGGCGTGAACATGCGCAGCCCGCTGATCGTCGAAGTGCTGCGCGACCGCAATGCGCTCTACCGCGCGGTGGGCGGCGGCGAAGTCGAGAACGACTACACCATCAAGCTGGTCAACAAGACTGACCAGGCCGGCACCTACCGCATCGTGATCGAAGGTGGCGCGCCCGGCATCGAGCTGCGCGGCAGCGGCCTGGATGCGGTGCACGCCGGCCCGCAGCAGGTGATCAGCGTCCCAGTGATCGTCGTCGCGCCGGATTCCCTCAAGGGTCGCCACTCGCTGACCTTCCGCGTCGAAACCGCCGCCGGCGATGCCAGCGAGACGGTCGACAGCAGCTTCTTCGGACCCATGCCATGACTGAACAGCAGAAACGTCCCTTCTGGCGCGAGCCGATGATGTGGCTCGTGATCGGGCTGCCGCTGTTGTCGGTGGTCGCCGGCGTGATCCTGGTCGGGCTGGCGACCCGCGACGCCAGCGATTCGGTGGGCGACGTCGTCCAGCGCACCGCGCAGATCCAGGTCTCCGACCTGGGGCCTGACGCCCGCGCCCGCGAGCTCGGCCTGAGCGCCATCGTCCGCATCGACGAGGGCTACGTCGAAGTGCTGCCGGTGACCGGCAAGTTCGACCGCACGCAGCACCTTCGCGTGCTGCTGCGCCACCCGACCCTCGCCGCAGACGACATCGAACTGAGCGCGCTGCCGGGCGAGCACGGCTGGCGCACCGGGGCGGAAGTCGCGCTCGACCACGACTGGAAGCTCGAGGTGATGCCCGAAGGCAGGCCGTGGCGCCTCCAGGGACGCCTGCCCAAGGGCCAGCGCGCCGCCCACGTGAAGCCGGCCATCTCCGGCGAGCAGCCGTAACGTGAACGCGGGCGCGGTCGCCACGGCCGCCGCCGTGGGCGGCACGCCCGCCACCATCGCGGGCTGCTTCCACTGCGGCGAAGCGTTGCCGGCCGCGCCGGCCACCGCGCGCATCGATGGCGAACCGCGTCGCTTCTGCTGCGACGGCTGCGCCGCCGCCGCGCAGTGGATCCGCGACGCGAGCCTCGAGGACTACTACCGCCTCCGCACCGCGTCGGGCGGTCGTGCCGCGACCGATCTCGAGGCGCAGCTGGCCGCGTTCGACCGCGACGATGTCCAGGCCGGACACGTGCGCGACATGGACGGCGGCCGCGAGATCACCGTACTCACCGACGGCATGCGCTGCGCCGCCTGCGCCTGGCTGGTCGACCGCGCGGTCGCGCGCGAGCCCGGCGTCCGCGAGGTCGTCGCCAACGCCGTGACCGGCCGCATCCGGATCGCCTGGGATCCGGCGCGCACCACGCTTTCCGGCCCGCTGCGGCGCCTGGCCGCGCTCGGCTACGTGCCCTACCTCGCCTCGGGCATCGCCCGTGAACGCGCGCGCCGCGCCGAGCGCAACCGCGACCTGCTGCGCATGGGCATCGCCGGCCTGGCGTCGATGCAGGCGATGATGTTCGCCGAGGCGCTGTACCTGGACATCTACCAGCAGATGCCGGTGCCCACGCGCGATTTCCTGCGCTGGATCACCTTCATGGTGTCGACGCCGGTGGTGTTCTGGTGCGGCTGGCCGTTCATCGCCGGCATGCTGCGCGAGCTGCGCAACCGCCACCTCGGCATGGACACGCTGATCGCCAGCTCCACGCTGCTGGCGTATTTCGCCAGCGTGTTCGAGACGCTGCGCGGGGGCACGCACGTCTGGTACGACGCCGCGGTGATGTTCGTGTTCCTGCTGCTGGGCGCGCGCATGCTGGAGCAGCGCGCGCGGCGCATCGCCGTGGCCCAGGTCGACACGCTCGCGCGTGCGCGCCCCGAGCTGGCGACGCGCGAACTGGCGGACGGCAGCCGCGAGGTGGTGCCGACTGCCGCCCTGCTGCCCGGCGACATTGCCTGCATCGCGGCTGGCGACACCGTGCCCGCTGACGGCACGCTGATCGATGCCGCCGCGCGGTTCGAAGAGGCGCTGCTGACCGGCGAAGTCCATCCGGTGCTGCATGCGCCGGGCGACACGATCTACGCCGGCACCGTCTGCCGCGAAGCCCCGGCGCGCATTCGCGTCGAACAGGTGGGCGCCGGCACCCGGCTGTCGGAGCTGGAGTGGCTGGTGGAACGCGCGCAGTCGCATCGCCCGCGCGCGGCGCAACTGGCCGACGCGTTCTCCAGCCGCTTCGTGGCCGGCATCCTGGTGGCGGCGGTAGCGGTTTACATCGGCTGGCGGATCCACGATCCGTCGCGTGCGCTCGAGGTGACCATCGCCCTGCTGGTGATCAGCTGCCCCTGCGCACTCTCGCTGGCGGTGCCCACCGCGCTCGCCGTCGCCCACGGCACGCTGGCGAAGCTCGGCGTGCTGTCGACCGATGGCGAGGCGCTGGGCTCGCTCGCCGCGGCGACCGATATCGTCTTCGACAAGACCGGCACCCTCGGCAGCGGCCGGCCCACGCTGGCGCGCGTGGAGGCCTTCGGCGGCCTCGATGTCGAAGACGCACTCGGCATCGCGACGGCGCTGGAGCGCGACAGCCTCCACCCGATTGCCCGCGCATTCGAAGGCCGGGACGCCGGCCTGGCCGTGGCTGCGGTGGAAGAACACGCGGGCCTGGGGATCGCCGGCACCGTCGAGGGGCGCGCCTGGCGGATGGGTCGCGCCGACTTTGCCGCCGGACGGGTCGACGACGGCGCGCTGTGGCTCGGTGACGGCGCGCAGGCTGCCGCCCGCTTCGCCCTCGAGGAGCCAGCGCGTGCCGATGCGGCGCCGGCGATCGCCGCGCTCCGTGACCTGGGCGTGGAAGTGCACCTGTCGAGCGGCGATGCCGCGACGACGGTGATTGCGTTCGCCGACATGCTCGGCATCGACCATGCGGCTGCACGCCAATCACCCGAGGACAAGCTCGGCGGCGTGCGCGCGTTGCAGGCCAGAGGCAAGGTGGTGGCCATGGTCGGTGACGGCCTCAACGACGCACCGGTGCTGGCCGGAGCCGATGTCTCGATCGCGATCGGCAGCGGCGCCGCCCTCGCCCACCGCGCCGCCGGCCTGGTGCTCACCGCGCCCTCGCTGCTGCGCATTCCCGCCGCGATCGGCCTGGCGCGTCGCACGCGCGCCATCGTGCGCCAGAACCTGGCCTGGGCGCTGGGCTACAACCTCGTCGCCATTCCGCTCGCTGCGGCTGGCCTGGTCACGCCCTGGGTGGCGGCGCTGGGCATGGCGGTGTCGTCGCTCATCGTCACCCTCAATGCGTTGCGCCTGGCGCGGACACGCGCGCCATGAACGTCCTGCTGTTCCTCATCCCGGTGAGCCTGGTGCTGCTGCTGCTCGCGGTCTGGGCGTTCCGCTGGGCGGTGCGCAAGGGCCAGTTCGAGAACCTCGACGCGGCAGCGATCGATATCCTGCGCGACGACAGCAACGACCGGGCGCCGGGTGAGGATGCGCCACGCAACGCGCAGGCCGTGGACGGCGACAGCAACGGGCCACCTGGAGGCCCGGACCGTGCCGACTGACTGGCTGGCCATCGGCGCCGCGCTGCTCGCCGGCCTGCTGGGGGGCGTGCACTGCGCGGCCATGTGTGGCGGCATCGCCACCGGCTTTTCGGCGATGGGCGGCCGCAACGGCTGGTGGCCGGCGCTGCAGCCCAACCTCGGACGCGTCGGCGGCTATGTCGCGGCGGGTGCGATCGCCGGAGCACTCGGCGGCGGCATCCTGGCGGTGGCGCGCAGTCCGTGGATCGCGTTCGGCGCGCGCATGCTGGTCGGCGTGGTGCTGGTGGTGGTCGCGCTGCGGCTGCTCGACCGCAAGGGTCGCCTCGGCTTCCTCGGACGCCCGGGGTCGGCGATCTGGCAGCGCCTGCGCGCGTTGCAGCGCCCGTTGCTGCCAGCCGACACCCTCGCCAAGCGCCTCGCACTTGGCGTGCTGTGGGGCTGGATGCCGTGCGGCTTGAGCACCACCGTGCTCGCCGCGGCCTGGCTGCAGGCCGATGCGCGCAACGGCGCCCTGACCATGGCCGCGTTCGGCCTGGGCACCTTGCCGCTGATGGTGTCGCTGACGTGGTCGGGCGCGCGCATCGGCCAGTACCTGCAGCGCGGCTCGTGGCGTCTGGGACTCGGCCTGGTGGTGCTCGCCGCCGGCGTGCTGACCATGGTTGCGCCATGGCTGATGCACATTCCGGCTCTGGCGGGGCCGCTGGCGGCGCTCGGCTGCCTGCCACCGCCGACGCGCTGAGTGAGGTCGGCGCCCGACCCGCCGCACTCAGGACGGGCGGTTCCCAGCACCCGCCGCGTACCAGCCCTTGCTGGAATTGACGATCCGCACCACGGTCAGCATCACCGGCACTTCCACCAGCACGCCGACCACGGTGGCCAGCGCCGCGCCCGAATGCACGCCGAACACCGCCACGGCCGTGGCGACGGACAGCTCGAAGAAGTTGCTGGCGCCGATCAGCGCCGAGGGGCCGGCGACGCAGTGCGCCACGCCCAGCCTGCGGTTGAGCCAGTACGCCAGGCCGCTGTTGAAATACACCTGGATCAGGATCGGGACCGCGAGCATCGCGATGATCAGCGGCTGCTCGACGATCTGCCGTCCCTGGAAGGCGAACAGCAGCACCAGCATCAGCAGCAGTGCAGCCATCGACACCGGGCCCAGCCGTTTCAGGGTGGACTGCAGTGCGACTTCGCCGCCGCGCCGCAGCAGCCAGCGGCGCAGGAGCCCGGCGATCACCACCGGCACCACGATGTACAGCGCCACCGACAGCAGCAGCGTCGACCACGGCACGGTGATCGATGAAATGCCCAGCAGCAGCGCCACGATCGGCGCAAACGCGAACAGCATGATCAGGTCGTTGAGCGCCACCTGCCCCAGGGTGAACTCCGGCTCGCCATCGCACAGGTTGCTCCAGACGAAGACCATCGCCGTACAGGGCGCGGCGGCGAGCAGGATCAGGCCGGCGACGTAGGAGTCCAGCTGCGCGGCCGGCAGGTACGGCGCAAAGACATGGCGGATGAAGACCCAAGCCAAGAGCGCCATCGAAAACGGCTTGACCGCCCAGTTCACGAACAGGGTGACGCCCATGCCGCGCCAGTGCCTGCCGACCTCGCGCATCGCGCCGTAGTCGATCTTCAACAGCATCGGGATGATCATCAGCCAGACCAGCACGGCGACCGGCAGGTTGACCCGGGCGATCTCCATCGCACCCAGCGCCGCGGATGCAGACGGGAACACGTAGCCCAGCCCGGTGCCCACCGCGATGCAGGCCAGCACCCACCAGGTCAGGTGGCGTTCGAACGGTCCCATGCGCTGCGCCAGGGATGAGCCCGGGACGACGCCTTCGCTGACGCTGCTCATGCGCGGGCCCGTCCCTTCCTGGCCGTGACCGCTGCAGCGCCCGGAGGCTGGCAGCGCGCCGGGTCACCGCCGCAGCAGTTGCGCGTCAGGAACTCGACCAGGCCGTTCATGGCCTCGAAGTCGGCGCGGTAGCAGATGTGGCGGCCGCGCGGCTCTCCCTGGATCAGGCCTGCAGCGCTGAGTTCCTTGAGGTGGAATGAAAGCGTCGCGCCGGGCAGCGCCAGCGCTTCGGCGATCTCGCCGGGCATGCGTCCGTCGGGGCCGGCCTCGACCAACAGTCGAAAGATGGACAGGCGGGTGGGTTGCCCGAGGGCGGCCAGCGCTGTGGTTGCGTTCTTCAGTTCCATGTTTCTAGAATACTGGAATGAAACCGAACGAAGCAATCGCCTTGGCGCCCTCCGATCTCGCCAACCTGGCTCCCGCGGCGGTGGACATCCCTGCGCACGACAAGCTGGGCATGGACGGAGCCGCGCACCCTCCGCGCATCCTGATCCTGTACGGCTCGCTGCGTCCGCAGTCCTACAGCCGCAAGCTCGCGCTCGAGGCGGAACGCCTGCTGCGCCACTTCGGAGCCGACACCCGCGTCTTCGATCCCCACGGGCTGCCGCTGCTGGACAGCGTGGGTGACGACCATCCACGGGTGCGAGAGCTGCGCGAATGGTCGCAGTGGTCCGAGGGCCAGGTCTGGGTGAGCCCGGAACGCCACGGCACGCTGACGGCGGTATTCAAGAACCAGATCGACTGGTTGCCGCTGGAGCAGGCCGGCATGCGACCGACCCAGGGACGCACGCTGGCGGTGATGCAGGTCTGCGGCGGCTCGCAGTCGTTCAACGTGGTCAATGCCCTGCGCCAACTGGGCCGCTGGATGCGCATGGTGACCATCCCCAACCAGTCGTCGGTGCCCAAGGCGTGGCAGGAGTTCGACGAAGCCGGCCGGATGAAGCCCTCCCCCTATTACGACCGCGTGGTCGATGTGATGGAGGAGCTGGTCAAGTTCACGCTGCTGGTGCGGGGCCGCAGCGACTACCTCACCAGCCGCTACAGTGAGCGCAAGGGCGACCTGGCCGCGCTGAAGCTGGCAGCGGCGTCAGGCGCTGTTGCAACGTCAGCGGAGAGCTAGCCATGCACGCGGTCATCTATCACAACCCTTCCTGCGGCACGTCGCGCAACACGCTGGCGCTGATCCGGCATGCCGGAATCGAACCGGTGGTCATCGAGTACCTGCGGGATCCGCCCACGCGCGAGCGCCTTGTCGAGCTGATCGCGGCCGCGGGCCTGGACATCCGCGACGCCTTGCGACGGAAGGGAACGCCGTACGACGCACTCGGGCTCGACGATCCCGCCTTGTCCGATGCGCAGCTGCTGGACGCGATGCTGGCCGAGCCGATCCTGATCAACCGTCCGTTCGTGCAGACGGCGCTGGGCACGCGCCTGTGCCGGCCCTCTGAAGTGGTGCTCGACATCCTGCCGCCGGTGTCCCGCCCGTTCACCAAGGAAGACGGCGAGGTGGTGATCGACGCCAGCGGGCGCCGGGTTCGCGAGTAGCGGCCGTCGCACGGACCGCGGCGCGAAATGGCGGTTACTTCCGCCGCGCCCGGATCCGCTCCAGCTTCTCGCGCAGCTTGATCTCCAGGCCGCGCTCCACCGGGCGGTAGTACACGCGCTCGCCCATCGCGTCCGGAAACCCGGTCTGGTCCGCGGCGATTCCGCCTTCCAGGTCGTGGTCGTACTGGTAGCCCTTGCCGTAGCCGAGCTGCTTCATGAGTTTCGTTGGCGCGTTGCGCAGGTGCATCGGCACCTCCGCGGTGCCATGCGCCACCACGTCGCCACGCGCCTCGCCGAAGGCGACATAGGCGGCGTTGGACTTGGCGGTGCTGGCCAGGTAGATCGCCACCTGCGCCAGCGCGAGGTCGCCTTCGGGGCTGCCAAGGCGGTCATGCGCGTCCCAGGCTTCCAGCGCCATGGTCAGCGCGCGCGGATCGGCCAGGCCGATGTCCTCCACCGCCATCCGCGTCAGGCGGCGCGCGAGATAGCCGGGATCCGCGCCGCCGTCGAGCATGCGCGCCAGCCAGTACAGCGCGGCGTCGGGGTTGGAGCTGCGCACCGATTTGTGCAGCGCGGAGATCTGGTCGTAGAACTGCTCGCCGCCCTTGTCGAAGCGGCGGCTGCGGTCGGCCAGCACCTGCGCGAGGGTGGCGTCGTTGATGGTGCCGCCCTCGCCCGCCAGCTCCGCGGCGATCTCCAGCAGGGTGAGCGCGCGGCGCACGTCGCCATCCGCAGCCGATGCGATCAGCGCCAGCTGTTCGTCGCCGACGACCATGCCGCGCCCGCCAAGGCCGCGTCGCGGGTCCTCGAGCGCACGCTGCAGGGCCAACACGATGTCATCGGCCGATACCGCCTCGAGCACGTGCACGCGGCAACGCGACAGCAGCGCGGAGTTGAGTTCGAACGAGGGGTTCTCGGTGGTCGCGCCGACGAACACGATCGTGCCGCGTTCGATATGCGGCAGGAACGCATCCTGCTGCACCTTGTTGAAGCGGTGCACCTCGTCGACGAAGAGCACCGTGCGCCGCCCGCCGGCGAAACGCTGCTCGGCCTCGGCCAGCACCTTGCGCACCTCGGGCAGCCCGGAGAGCACCGCGGAAATCGCCTTGAACTCGGCGTCGGCATAGTCGGCGAGCAGCAGCGCCAGCGTGGTCTTGCCGCACCCGGGCGGCCCCCACAGCACCATCGAATGCACGTTGCCGGCCTCGATGGCGCGCCGCAGGGCCGAGCCTTCCGCCAGCAGGCGGCGCTGCCCGACCATCTCGTCGGGCGTGCGCGGGCGCATGCGCTCGGCCAGCGGGCGCATGGCGAGCGCGGTGTCGTCTTCGGGCAGGAGGCCGCGCATGTCGGCGTCCGGGACTGGCTTGCGGGGCACGTCGCATCCGGGTGTGGACCGGGCGACAAGATAGCAAGTGGCGTGTCGGCCGCGTGCCCGGGCCGCCTCAGTAGCTCGCGACGGGCGCCATGGGATCGACACTGATGTTGGCGCCCAGCTCCTGGCGCACGCGCAGCCAGGTCGCATCGCGACGGTCGTACACGGCTTCGACGTGGGCGCTGGTGTTGCCGCCGGTGCCGAAGTCGGCGATGCCGCGGGCGTCGATGCGTACGAACCGCGAACCGGTCTCGACGCTGTTGATGGCGTCGAACTGCAGGTAGACGCGACCCGCGCCGGGCAACTGCTCGAGTTCGGTGGCGAGGCGCTCCTCGAGCTCCGCCACCAGCGTCGCGTCGTTGGGCACTTCACGCTCGCCATCGCCGCCAAGCTGCACGTCGGGCCAGCCGGCGCTGGCGAACAGCGTGTCGTAGCGCGTGCGGTACTGGAATGCGAGCCAGTCGCCGTCGCCGGTGGTGGCGTCGGCCATGGCGCTGGCGCCAATGCGGACCCGGCCGCTGCCGCTCACCACCTGGTCGCGATCGCTCTCGGCGACCAACTGCGCGCTGTCGAGCCGCACGTCGACCGTCGCGTCGCCGAACTCCGCGCCGAGCGCACCGACCAGTACGGCGGCCACCGCATTGCGGACGTCATCGCCCGCCGGCTGCGGCGCGATGGCGGCGCCCTGCTCCGCTGTGGCCGGCTCCGTATCGCCAGCCTGCGCCAACGCGGCCCCGCCGGGCGCGGTAAGAAGCAGGCCCAGTACGAGGCAGCGGAACGGCATGGGGCACAACAGCGGCATGCGATACGGGCGTGAAGTCGGCGGCGACACTGTCCATAACGCAGGAACGGCGCCACGGGGGCCACCCGTGACGCCGTCCTGGTTGGTGCCGCTCCGGCGCGGCGAGGCCGCGCTGCGGGCGTCAGCCTTCGCCGATCACGTCAACGCCCGGGCCGGGCGTGTACTTGAACGTTCCCGCGCCGAAACGAGGGTTGCGCTTCCAGCCGCTGAACGCGATCTCGGTGCGCTGGCCGAGAGTGTCGACAACCTCCATGCGCGCCAGGCCCGCGCTCGAGAACCCGAGCCTTGCACTGGCAAAGCCCGCTTCCGCCTGCTTGGGCGTGAGCAGCAGCCACGACAGGCCATCCGCATCGCCTGCCTCGCGGACGTTGTAGTCGCGGTCGAGCCGCGACGGGTCGATCAGTGCGGCCAGCGGGCTGTCCTGCTCCTCGGCGCCCTGGGGACGCACGGTGACCTGCTCCAGGTCGGGATCGTGGATCCAGACCTTGCTGCCGTCGGCGACGATCAGCTGCGCGTAGGGCTTGACGTACTCCCAGCGGAACAGGCGCGGCGCCGACATCGCCACGCGGCCGCTCGAGGTTTCCTTGATACGGCCGTCGGCGTCGAACACCTTCTGCACGAACTGGCCATCGAGGCCCTTCAGGCCGCGGGTGAAGCCATCCAGGTTGTCACGGGCACCGGCGAACGCGGTGCCGGTGGCGAACAGCGCGATCAGCGCGATCAGCGCGAGCAGCCAGAAACGGGTACGGATCATGGTGGAAGGCTCCGTGGAGAGAGGGCGGCGCAAGTGTGCGGCGGGATCGCTGAATGCGGGATCACGCACATGCAGGCAATCGGCTCGCCGTGACCGCAACGTTTACTTTGGCGGGGGCGGCGCCAGCACGGAACGGTCGCCGTTGTGCTCGGGCGGCGTGACCACGCCGGCCGCTTCCATCGCCTCGACCAGGCGCGCGGCGCGGTTGTAGCCGATCTTGAGCCGCCGCTGCACGCCGGAAATCGACGCACGTCGGGTTTCGGTGACCACGCGCACCGCTTCGTCATACAGCGGATCGCTTTCATCGCCGGCGCTGCCGCTGCTTTCCGGAAGCCCGCTGGCACCGACCACGATGCCGTCGCCCATCGACTGGATCTCCTCCAGCACGCCTTCGACGTAATCCGGACCGCCGCCGGCCTGCCTGAGGTGCTCGACCACGCGGTGCACTTCCTCGTCGGACACGAAGGCACCGTGCACGCGCTCGGGCATGGCCGTGCCCGGCGGCAGGTACAGCATGTCGCCGTGGCCAAGCAGCGTTTCCGCACCGGACTGGTCGAGGATGGTGCGCGAGTCGATCTTGCTCGACACCTGGAACGCGATGCGCGTCGGGATGTTGGCCTTGATCAGGCCGGTGATCACGTCCACCGACGGCCGCTGCGTGGCCAGGATCAGGTGGATGCCCGCGGCGCGCGACTTCTGCGCCAGGCGTGCGATCAGCTCTTCCACCTTCTTGCCGACGATCATCATCATGTCGGCGAATTCGTCGATGAAGATGACGATGAACGGCAGCGGCTCGAGGGGCTGCGGCGCCTCGTTGAGTTCGGGATTGGGCTTGAACAGCGGATCGAGCAGCGGCTGACCACTGTCCTGCGCGTCCTTCACCTTCTTGTTGAAGCCCGCCAGGTTGCGCACGCCGACCGCGCTCATCAGCTTGTAGCGGCGCTCCATTTCCGCCACGCACCAGCGCAGGCCGTTGGCGGCCTCCTTCATGTCGGTGACCACCGGCGCCAGCAGGTGCGGAATGCCCTGGTAGACGCTCAGCTCGAGCATCTTCGGGTCGATCATCAGCATGCGCACGTCCTTGGCGGACGCCTTGTACAGCAGGCTCAGCACCATGGCGTTCACCGCCACCGACTTGCCCGAGCCGGTGGTGCCGGCCACCAGCAGGTGCGGCATGCGCGCGAGGTCGGCGACCGTCGGCCGGCCGGCGATGTCCTTGCCCAGCGCCAGGGTGAGCGGGCTGCCGGACTTGTCGTATTCCTTGGAGCGCAGCAGCTCGGAGAGGTAGATCATCTCGCGATGCGTGTTCGGCGTTTCCAGCCCGATCACCGACTTGCCCGGGATCACGTCGACCACGCGCACCGACTTCACGCTGAGACCGCGCGCGATGTCCTTGTCCAGCGAACTGACCTGGCTGACCTTCACGCCGGGCGCGGGTTCGATCTCGAAGCGGGTGATCACCGGCCCCGGGTAGGCGCCCACGACCTGCGCATCGATGCGGAAGTCCTTCAGCTTGAACTCGATCTGCCGCGACAGGGTTTCCAGGGTGTCCTCGTCGTAACCCTTGGCCTGCGGCTTGGGATCGTCGAGCAGGGCCAGCGGCGGAATGCCGGTGCCGTCGGGGACATGGAACAGCGGGATCTGCTGCTCGCGCTTGGCGCGCTCGCTCTTCTCAACGACCGGCGCCGGTGGCGGCTCGATGCGCACCGGCGCGCGCGTCTTGCGCAGCTCGCTGTCGATCTTGCGGACTTCGGTGCGCTCCTCGCGCTTGGCGCGCGCTTCCTGCCAGTCGACCGCCTGCTTGCTGCCGCGGCGGAACAGTTCGGGCAGGCGCAAGACCCAATGGCCGATGGCGTCCATCACCCTGAACCATGACAGCCCGGTCGCCAGGGTCACCGACACCAGCAGCAGCGCCAGCAGGAACAGGTTGCCGCCCACCGGGCCGAACGCCGAATACAGCGAGTTGCCGACCAGGCGCCCGAGGATGCCGCCGCTGCCTGCCGAGTAGCCTTCGACAGCGCCGATGCGCAGGAACAGCAGCCCCGTCGACGACACGATGAAACCGACAATGCCCACCAGCCGCAGGGCCGGACCGAGATCGGCCTGCCCGTCGCCATCGGTGTCCATGCCGAACAGCGCGATCCATGCCACCGCGCCAAGGATCAGCGGCAGCACGAACGCGACATGGCCGAACAGACCCAGCAGCACGTCGGCCACCCAGGCACCGACGCGGCCGCCGGCATTGTTCAATGGCGCAGTCAGGCTGCCGGAATGCGACCAGCCGGGATCGGTCTGCGAGAACGTCACCATGCAGACCAGCAGGTAGACCAGCAACGGCGCGATCGCGATCAGCGCGATGTCGCGCAGCAGCTTCTGCCGCCGAGGGTTTGGCGCCGCGGGCGCGGCCTTGTCGGCGACAGCCTTGCGCTGCCGCCTGTTGCCGCGTTCCGCTACCGGGCGTGCTGCCACGTGTGATCAGACCTTAAGATTATCCCGCAATGGGATGATTCTACTCACGATTTGCCCGAAAGGGCCATGTCGAGCAGCGCCGGGTGCACCAGCTTGCCCGCCTCGACGTTGACGCCGCGCGCCAGCGCCTCGTTGTTGCGCCACCCCGGACCCGCCGCAAGTTTCGCTACCCACGGCAGGATCGCGGCGCAGATCGCCTGCGACGAGGTCTGCGGCACCGCGCCCGGCATGTTGGTCACGCAGAAGTGGGTCACGCCCTCTTCCACGTAGGTCGGATCCTGCCACGTGGTCGGCCGCGAGGTCTCGAAGCAGCCACCCTGGTCGATGGCGATATCGACCAGCACGCTGCCCGGCTCCATGACCTTGAGCATCTCGCGGGTCAGCACGTGCGGCGCGCGTGCACCGGTCACCAGCACCGCGCCCACCACGAGGTCTGCCGAAGCGACTTCGTGTGCGACGAGATCGTGGTAGGGGTACAGCGCGGTGACGTTGTTGCCCAGGCGCATCATCTCTTCCATGCGGTCCTGGCGCATCTCGAACACGGTGACGTTGGCCCCCGTCGCGGCGGCAAGCGACGCGGCGGCGCCGCCGGCCTTGCCGGCGCCGAACACGACCACCTTGCCGCGTGAGGTGGACGGTAGCCCGCCGAGCAGCACGCCCTTGCCGCCCCGTGGCTGGTGCAGCAGGTTCGTGCCCACCTGGGTCGCGATGCGTCCGGCGATCACCGACATCGGCGCCAGCAGCGGCAGTTCGCCGTTGGGCAGCTCGACGGTCTCGAAGGCGATCGCGGTGAGGCCGATGTCGAGCAGCCGGCGCGTCAGCGCGGGCTCGGCGGCGAGGTGCAGGTAGCAGAACAGCAGATGGTCGCCGCGCAGGTGCTCGAGGTCGCCCGCGACCGGCTCCTTCACCTTCACGATCATCTCGCCTTTCGCGTAGAGATCGGCGGCACCGGCGGCGATGTTGACGCCGAGCGCGGCGTAGTCCGCGTCGGCAAAGCCGGACTTCACGCCAGCGCCAGTCTCCAGCCAGACGTCATGGCCGCGCTTGACCAGGTCGCCTGCAGCGGCCGGCACCAGCGCGACGCGACCTTCGAGCGTCTTGGTTTCTTTCGGAACACCGATTCGCATGCGTCGCTCCTGCACAAAAAACGCCGCGTCAGCGGCGAGTCGTCGTTTGCGGCAAGGAACCCAGCGTTGCGGTGAGCCGCAGCCTGCGCGCCTTGTCATGCTGCCGTGGCGCCGCCAAGCTATGCGCTTCCCAACGCCATGTTTCCATGGCTCGCGAGTATACATGAGCACTTCCAAGCACTGCCGCCTGCTGATCCTCGGTTCCGGCCCCGCCGGCTGGACCGCCGCCGTCTACGCCGCGCGCGCAAACCTCAAGCCCGTGCTGGTCACGGGGCTGCAGATGGGCGGACAGCTGATGACGACCACCGAGGTCGACAACTGGCCCGGCGACGCCCATGGCCTGATGGGCCCGGACCTGATGAATCGCATGCAGGCGCATGCCGAGCGCTTCGATACCGAGGTCGTGTTCGACCAGGTGCACAGCGCGGACCTGTCGCAGCGTCCGTTCCGGCTGACCGGCGACAGCGGCGAGTACACCGCAGACGCGCTGATCATCGCGACCGGCGCGACCGCCAAGTACCTGGGGTTGCCCTCCGAAGAAGCCTTCAAGGGCCGCGGCGTGTCGGCCTGCGCGACCTGCGACGGCTTCTTCTACAAGGAGCAGGACGTTGCGGTGGTCGGTGGCGGCAACACCGCCGTCGAGGAGGCGCTGTACCTGTCCAATATCGCGCGCACCGTGTACCTGGTGCATCGCCGCGATTCGCTTCGCGCCGAGAAGATCATGCAGGACAAGCTGCAGGCGAAGATCGATGCCGGCAAGATCGTGCCGGTCTGGCACCACGTGGTCGACGAAGTGCTCGGCGACGAGGCCGGCGTGACGGGCCTGCGCCTGAAGTCGGTGCAGGACGACAGCACCCGCGAGATCGCGGTGCACGGGTTCTTCGTGGCCATCGGCCACACGCCCAATACCTCGCTGTTCGAAGGCCAGCTGGCGATGAACAACGGCTATCTGGAGATCCGTTCTGGACTCGCCGGTGGCGCCACGGAGACGTCGGTCAAGGGCGTGTTCGCCGCCGGCGACGTCGCCGACCAGGTCTATCGCCAGGCGATCACCTCGGCGGGCTTCGGCTGCATGGCCGCGCTCGATGCGGAACGCTTCCTCGACAAGGATGCCTGAGGCGCGGCGCGCGACGGTGCGGGCCGACTGAGCCGCGCATGGCCGTCGCGCGCATCCACGCGTCACTTTCCGACGTCCCGGCTGCCGCCTGGGACGCGCTGCACGATGGCGGCAATCCCTTTGTCACGCACGCGTTCCTCGCCGGCCTGGAGTCCAGCGGCTGCCTGCGCGCGGGCTGGGGCTGGACGCCGCGGCACATCGGCCTGTGGGATGGCGACACGCTGCTTGCGGCCGCTCCCGGCTACCTGAAGGACAACTCGCACGGCGAGTTCGTGTTCGACCACGCCTGGGCGAACGCCTACGCGCGCCACGGCCTGGACTATTACCCGAAGTGGCTCGGCGCCGTGCCCTACTCGCCCGTCACCGGTCCGCGCCTGCTCGCGCGCAGTGACGACGCGCGCACCGCGCTGACCACCGCCATCGCGGCGCATGCACGCGCAAGCGGCCTTTCTTCAGCGCACATGAACTTCCATGAGGCGACGGAAGACGCGGCATTCGGCGCCGGCTGGCTGCAGCGGCTCGACGTGCAGTACCACTGGCACAACGCCGCGGGCTGGCGCGATTTCGACGATTTCCTGGCCGCGATGGACCACAAGCACCGCAAGAACATCCGCCAGGAGCGCGCGCGCGTGGAGCGTGCGGGCGTGCGCTTCCGCGTGCTGCACGGCGACGAGGCCAGCGAGGCCGATCTCGACGCCATGCACGGCTTCTACCTGCAGACATTCGCCGACTACGGCAACGCCCCCGCGCTCACCCCCGCCTTCCTGCGCCACCTGGCCACCCACCTGCCGCGCTCGCTGCTGCTGGTCCTGGCGGACCTCGACGACGCGCCGATCGCGGGTGCGCTGTGCCTGCGTGGCCGCGACACGCTGTACGGCCGCTACTGGGGGGCGTCGCGGCAGCTGCCTGGCCTGCATTTCGAGGCCTGCTACTACCAGGGCATCGACTATTGCCTGCGCGAGGGCCTTGCGCGCTTCGAACCCGGCGCGCAGGGCGTGCACAAGATCGCACGCGGCTTCCTGCCGACGCTGGTGCGCAGCCACCACTGGATCGCCGAGCCCGCGTTCCGCGAAGCGCTGGCGCCGTGGTGCGCCGAGGAGCGCGCCGTGGTGGCTGCGCAGGCCCTCGAACTGATGCAGCGTTCGCCGTTCAGGCGCGATGCGCCAGGCGCTGCGCCGTGATGTTGGCGCTGCCGCGCCTTGGCGCACGCGCCGACGCGCCATTCCCGGATCCCGGCACGGCACTGCGCGAGCCGGATGGACTGCTCGCCTTCGGTGGTGACCTGTCCACGACGCGCCTGGCCAACGCCTACCGCAGCGGCATCTTCCCCTGGTACTCGGAAGGCCAGCCGATCCTGTGGTGGTCGCCGGATCCGCGCACGGTGTTCCGCACGGACCGCGTTCACCTCGCGTCTCGCTTCCGCCGCACCCTCAGGCATTCACGCTGGCGTGTGCGCGCGGACACGGCGTTCGACGCCGTGGTCGCGGCTTGCGCGAACGCACCGCGGAAGGGCCAGCGCGGCACCTGGATCGATGCAGAGATGCGCCGCGCATACGGCCGGTTGCACGCAACGGGCCTCGCGCACAGCGTCGAAGTCTTCGACGGCGACGACAGGCTGGTCGGCGGCATGTACGGGGTCGCCATCGGCGCGATGTTCTTCGGCGAAAGCATGTTCAGCGCGGCGAGCGGCGGCTCCAAGGTCGCGCTCGCCGCCCTCGCCCTGCGACTGCGGCAATGGGGCTGGCCGCTGATCGATGCCCAGGTGGACAACGCGCACCTGCGGCGTATGGGGGCGGAGTCGTGGCCGCGCACCCGGTTCCTTGGCGAAGTGCGCGAACTGGTCGCGCGCCCGGGACGCGAGGGGCCCTGGACGCAGGCCTTCGGGGATCTGCCGGCAGCGGCGTTGGCGGCAGCTCCAGGCACCATATGAAACGCGTACCGGAACACGGACCAGTAGGTTCCCGTTAACGGAAATTTTGCGCTCGAGCGCCATTCGTGGCAGAATCTCGTCTTTCGGGCGTCCAGCCCGAGTTCCTTGCATGGTCAAACAGGACGCATGGCAAAAGACGACGTCATAGAATTTGAAGGCTCGGTCTCCGAGACCCTCCCGAACACCATGTTCCGGGTGCGGCTTGAGAACGGCCACGAGGTTATCGCGCACATTTCCGGGCGCATGCGCAAGAACTACATCCGCATCCTTACCGGCGATCGCGTCAAGATCGAGATGACCCCGTACGACCTCACCAAGGGTCGCATCACCTACCGCATGAAGTAAGCCGCCGCGCCCTGTGGCGCGAGACGAAGAAAAGGCGGCCATTGGCCGCCTTTCTTCATTCCGGGTCGCGGATCCGGTCCGCGTTGGTCATGCCACCGTTGCCGGGAGCAGCCTTTCCGCCTCGGGCTGCACGTCGAGGACGATCTCGCCGTCGCGGACATCGATGGAAACTCGTCCACCCGCCACCAGCTTGCCGAACAGCAGTTCGTCCGCGAGCGGCCGCTTCACCTTGTCCTGGATCACGCGCGCCATCGGCCGTGCGCCCATCAGCGGATCGAACCCGTGCTGGGCCAGCCATTCGCGCGCCGCCGGAGTTGCCGCCAGGCTGACGCCCTTTTCGTGCAGCTGCTCCTCGAGTTCGATCAGGAACTTGTCGACCACGCGCAGGATGTGCTCGAAGCCCAGCGGCTGGAACTGCACCACCGCGTCCAGACGGTTGCGGAACTCCGGTGTGAAACCCTTGCGGATCGCCTCCATCGCGTCGGTGCTGTGGTCCTGCTGCATGAAGCCGATCGTGCGCCGCGCGGCCTGCGCCGCGCCCGCGTTGGTGGTCATCACCAGCACCACGTTGCGGAAATTCGCTTCGCGCCCGTTGGTGTCGGTGAGGATGCCGCGGTCCATCACCTGCAGCAGGATGTTGAAGATGTCGGGGTGCGCCTTCTCCACCTCATCCAGCAGCAGCACGCAGTGCGGCGTCTTGACGATCTTCTCGGTGAGCAATCCGCCCTGGTCGAAGCCGACGTAGCCTGGAGGCGCGCCAATCAGGCGGCTGACCGAATGCGGCTCCATGTACTCGGACATGTCGAAGCGCACCAGCTCGATGCCGAGCTGGAGCGCCAGCTGCTTGGTGACCTCGGTCTTGCCCACGCCCGTGGGCCCGGCGAACAGGAAGTTGCCGATCGGCTTGTCCGGGTTGGCAAGCCCCGAGCGCGCAAGCTTGATCGCCGATGCCAGCGTGCCGATCGCCGGGTCCTGGCCGAAGATGACCATCTTCAGGTTGCGCTCGAGGTGCTGCAGCACGTCCTTGTCGGAGGCGCTGACCTGCTTGGCCGGAATGCGCGCCATCTTGGCCACGATTGTCTCGACCTCCTCGACGTCGATCAGCTGCTTGCGCACGTCGGCCGGCAGCAGCCTCTGGCGCGCGCCGGCCTCGTCGATCACGTCGATCGCCTTGTCCGGCAGCAGCCGGTCGCCGATGTGCTTGACCGACAGATCCACCGCCGCCTGCAGCGCCTCGTCGGCGTAGGTGACCTGGTGATGGGCCTCATAGCGTGGCTTCAGGCCCTGCAGGATCTGGTAGGTCTCGCCGATCGTCGGCTCGACGATGTCGATCTTCTGGAAGCGGCGTGCGAGCGCCCGGTCCTTCTCGAAGATGCCGCGATACTCCTGGAAGGTCGTGGAGCCGATGCAGCGCAGGTCGCCCGACGCCAGCGCCGGTTTGATCAGGTTGGACGCATCCATCGTGCCGCCGGACGCGGAGCCCGCGCCGATGATGGTGTGGATCTCGTCGATGAAGAGGATCGCGCCCTCGTGCTTGCCGATCGCGGCCAGAACCGCCTTCAGCCGCTTCTCGAAGTCGCCGCGGTACTTGGTGCCCGCGACCAGCGCGCCGAGGTCGAGCGAGTAAATGGTGGCGTGCGCCAGCACCTCCGGCACCTGGCCCTCGACGATGCGCCGCGCCAGGCCTTCGGCGATCGCGGTCTTGCCCACGCCCGCCTCGCCGACATACAGCGGGTTGTTCTTCCGCCTGCGGCAGAGCACCTGGATGGTGCGCTCGACTTCTTCGGCGCGGCCGACCAGCGGATCGATGCGGCCGGCACGGGCCATCGCGTTGAGGTCGGTGGCGAACTCGGCCAGGGCATCGCCCTTGCCGTCGCCCTCCCCGCCTTCGGCGCCCTCGCCACGCTGGCGCGCCGATGCATCCTCGGCGTCGTGCGGCGGCTCGTCGCCGGTGCGCGCGATGCCGTGGGAGAGGTAGTTCACGACGTCCAGCCGGGTCACGTCCTGCTGGTTCAGGAAATACACGGCGTGCGAATCCTTCTCGCCGAAGATCGCCACCAGCACGTTGGCGCCGGAGACCTCCTTCTTGCCCGAGGATTGCACGTGGTAGACGGCGCGCTGCAGCACGCGCTGGAAGCCGAGCGTGGGCTGGGTGTCGCGGCCGTCATCCTCGGCCAGGCGCGAAACCGAGCTGTCGATGGCCTGCTCGAGGTCTGCGCGCAGGCGGTGGAAATCGGCGCTGCATGCCTTCAGGACCATCTCGGCGGACGGGTTGTCGAGCAGTGCGAGCAGCAGGTGTTCGACCGTCATGTACTCGTCGCGCGCCTCACGCGCGCGCTTGTAGCACTGGCCGATGCTGTATTCGAGATCCTTGCTGAACATGGGGCTTGTGCCTCCTGGAATCACTACGATCCAGATGGGGGTGCCGATGCGGCATTTCCATCCGGCGATGACCCTCTTGTAGGCCTTTGCCCGCTTCGAGCGCAAGGGCCGGCGGTGGTCCCCAGTATCCCGCCAGCGGGTGTCACGACGGGGTGCAGGAACCGGGCTTCAGGCGCTCAGGCCGGTTCCATCGTCGCCAGCAGCGGATGCTGGTTCAGCCGCGCGTAGTCGTTGACCTGGGCGACCTTGGATTCGGCCACGTCGCGGATGAACACCCCGCACACGCCGCGGCCGCGCGTGTGCACGTGGAGCATGACCTGGGTGGCGCGTTCGATATCCAGGCTGAAGAACCGCACCAGCACTTCGACCACGAAATCCATCGGCGTGTAGTCATCGTTCAGCAACAGCACGGAGTACAGCGGCGGACGCGCCAGTTCGGGGCGGGCGGGTTCAACGACGACGCCGTGGTCGCGTTCGTGTTCGATCTTGCGGCTCATGGTGGCCATTATACGGAGCCGGCGGTGGACGCCCACGCGCCACACGGACGAAAATGCCCTTCCAACCGCACCACGAGCGCCCGATGCGCAACGCCAGCGCCACGCAGCAAGAACGTATCGCCCACCGCGGCCCGGCCGCGGGCGGAACGCGATCCATGGCGCACCGGGCATGACGTATCGCCAGGGGCGGTTCTGGCAGCCGGACGTCACCGTCGCGACGGTGGTACTCGACCGGGGGCGCCTGCTCTGCGTTGAGGAACACGCCGGCGGCGCGCTGGTTCTGAACCAGCCGGCGGGCCACCTGGAGCCCGACGAGAGCCTGCTGGATGCCGCGATCCGGGAGACCCTCGAGGAAACCGGCTGGACGGTCGAACTGGACGCCTTCATCGGTGCTTACCAGTGGACATCGCCAGTGCTGGCCGACGGCAGCGGCGGCCGCCACTACCTGCGCTTTGCATTCGCGGCCCGGCTGGTGACGCACGATCCCGCCCGACGCCTGGACGAGGGTATCGAGCGCGCACTGTGGCTGACGCCGTCCGAACTCCAGGCCGCCCGGCCCCGGCACCGCAGCCCGCTGGTGTGGCAGGTGGTGGATGACTTCCTGGGCGGCCAGCGCCACCCGCTCTCGCTGCTGCGCGCGCTGCACGGATGAGGGCGCCGGCGGTCATCGTCGGCATGTCCGGCGGCGTGGATTCATCGGTCGCGGCGCTGCTGCTGCGTGACGCCGGTGAAGCCGTCGATGGCCTGTTCATGGACAACTGGGCCGACGACGGCAGCGGCGACTGCCGCGCCGAAGACGACCGCCGCGACGCGGTCGCGGTGTGCGGCCGGCTCGGCATCCGCATCCATTTCCGCGACTTCTCCGGCGAGTACTGGAAGGGCGTGTTCGAGCACTTCCTGGCCGAGTACGCGCGCGGGCGCACGCCGAATCCGGATGTGCTCTGCAACCGCGAGATCAAGTTCCGCCACTTCCTGGATGCCGCCTTCGACCTTGGTGCCGGACGCATCGCCACCGGCCACTACGCGCGCATCGACCGCGTCGGTGGCCAATGGCGCCTGCTGCGCGCCGCCGATCGGGGCAAGGACCAGAGCTACTTCCTGCACCAGCTCGGCCAGGCGCAGCTCGCGGCCACGCTGTTCCCGCTCGGCGAGCTGCACAAGGACGCGGTGCGCGCCCTCGCCCGCTCGGCCGGCCTGCCGACGGCGGGGAAGAAGGACTCGACCGGGATCTGCTTCGTCGGTGAGCGCGACTTCCGCAGCTTCCTCGCGCGCTACCTGCCCGCGCAGGCCGGCGAGATTCGCACGCCGGATGGCCGCCGCGTCGGCACGCATGCCGGCGTGTTCTACTTCACCATCGGCCAGCGCGAAGGCCTGAACATCGGCGGCCAGCGCGGATTTGCCGACAGCCCTTGGTACGTGGTCGGCAAGGATGTCGCCGGCAACGTGCTCACGGTCGACCAGGGGCACGACAGCTCCTACCTGATGTCCGACATGCTGTGGACCGAACATGCACACTGGGTTGCGGGCGCACCGCCGGCAACGCGGTTTGCATGCACGGCGCAGACGCGCTACCGCCAGAACGAGGAGCCATGCGAAGTGTTTGTTGACGATACCGGGAGCCTGCGGGTTGCCTTCGACCGGCCGCAGCGCGCGGTCACGCCGGGCCAGTCCCTGGTGCTTTACAGCGGCGACGCCTGCCTGGGGGGCGCGGTGATCGCCACCACCGACGCCCCGCTCGCGCGCTCCGCGGTGACGGCATGAACATGCACGACCGCGTGCTGGCGCTGGCCGGGCTGGCGCAGGCGCTGCGCCAGGTGCGCCGCATCGCCGATACCGGGCAGGCCGAAGGCGCCGTGTTGCAGACCGCGCTCGACAGCGTGTTCCGCATCGACGCCGCGTCCACCGCCGATGTCTACGGCGGCGTGGCCGCGGTACGCCCCGGCCTCGCATTGTTGCGCGACTACCTGTCCAACCGCGGCCAGGATCCGCTGCTGCCCAAGCTTGCGCTGGCGGTCACCCAGCTCGAGCGCCGCTTCGTGCAGGACGACGAGATGGGCGAGCGCGTCCACGCCGGCATCCTCGCCGCGCGCGCCGACGCGGAACGCTTGGGCAGCAGCACCCATCCCGAGGTGCTCGCCAGGCTCGGCACCCTGTACGCCGACACCGTGAGCCACCTGCGCCCGCGCGTACTGGTGCAGGGCAACCCGCATTACCTCGGCCAGGCCGACGTGGTGGCGGAGATCCGCGCGGTACTGCTGTCCGCGCTGCGTTCGGCCGTGCTGTGGCGGCAGGCGGGCGGCAGCCCGTGGGACGTCCTGCTCCAGCGCGGGGCGATGGGTCGGGCGGTCGAGGATCTGCTGGGCTGAAGCGCCACCCGGGCGCGCGCCTCCGCGCGGCCAGGCGGTGGCCGTTGCCGCGGGCATGCCGCGTATCTACCTGAGCACAGGCGACGCCCGGACTTGGGGCACGGGCTTCTGACCTGCATTCCCGCACACCGGGAGAACGTTCGTGCCCGACACGTTAAACACCGACGGGCCCAGCCAGTCCGCGTCGCCTCCGGACGCCACGCCACCGCGGCAGGCCATCTTCAGGCTCCTGCGGCGCCTGCTGCTCTACCACGCAGCGATGGCGACGGCGCTGGTGGTCCTGCTCGCGCTGTTCCCGACAGCGCCGGACCACCTTCCGATCGGCGGGGTCAAGGAACTGGCCAGTGGCGCGGTCGCACCGGGGATCCGGGTCGACAACCTTGACCAGGCGGCCGGCAGCGCCTCGACCAGGCAGGAGCCACCACCACCCCCCGATCTCGACCGGCTCGGCTATGCGCGGCGACTCGCCGTGGCGCTGGTGGGGACCTGGCTGCTGATGTTGCCCGTGTCGTGGGTGCAGAAGGGCGTCCACCGTGGCAGCGACTACGACCACTCGCTCGACGAAACCACCCTGATCCTGCCCGGCGTGGTCGCGGCGATCGTGCTGGTCGTCCAGTACAGCCTGGCGCTGGCGTTCGCGCTGGCCGGCATCGTGGCCGGCGTGCAGTTCCGCCGCGCGCTCCAGGACACCTTCGATGCGCTGTTCATCCTCGTGGCGATCGGCACCGGCATCGCCGCCGGCGTCGGCGCGCTGGAAGTGGCCGCGGTGATGACGGTGTTCTTCTGCTACGCGACCCTGTACGTCTGCCGATTCGGCGACGGGTTCGAGTCCGACTACGTGGCCGAGCGCAAGGAAAAAAAGCGCCAGCTCAAGGCGGAGCACGAAGAACAGGCTGGAGGATCACGCAAGGACCAGCCGTGATCTGCCGACCCGCCGCCCGCCCCCCTGGCGATCGACCGGCATCCCGCGGAGCCCGCTTCGCGCAAGGCGCTCCCGGTGCGCTGCTTGCGGCGGGGTGGTGGGTGATCCTCCTGTGCGTGGCCGGGCTGATGGCCGCCACCTGCGCGTATGCCAGGGAAGGCGTGCACCCGTTGTTCGAGTCCCCAAGCGAGTTGACGGTGACCCTGCAGGCGCCCTGGTCCGAGTTGCTGCGCAGGAAGAACGACAGGCGCCGCTATCCCGCGGTGCTGGGCTATACCGACGGCGCAGGCGGCGAGCACCGGATCGAGGCGACCGTCGAGACCCGCGGGCTCACCCGCTTGCGCATCTGCAGGTTCCCGCCGTTGATGATCCGCTTTGCCCGCGACGCCGCACTCGGCACCGACTTCGCCGGGCAGCGCTCGCTGAAGCTGGTCACCCACTGCCGGCCGGGGGCGGTCGCGGACCAGTACTACGTCCAGGAATTCCTGGCGTACCGGATCTTCAACCACGTCACCGAGCACAGCTTCAGGGTCCGCCCGCTCCGAATCACCTACGAGGATGCGAGTGGCGGCGATTCGGACGGGCCGCGCTTCGCCTTCCTGATCGAGGATCTGGACGACGTGGCCAAGCGCAATGGCTACAAGCGTTCACCCCGGGCGCAGTTCGTGCAGGGCGACTTCGATCCACTGGCGTTGACGCGCTTCATGCTCTTTCAGTACCTGATCGGAAACACGGACTGGGAGGTGCTGAGCGGGCCGGAGAAGGACGAGTGCTGCCACAACGTCCGGATCACGGTCGCGGCGGATGTTCCGGGCCCCGTGGTTGCAGTGCCCTACGACTTCGACGCCTCCGGCATCGTGGATGCCAGCTATGCGGTGCCCGACGAGCGGCTGCCGATCAGGTCGGTCAGGCAGCGCCTGTATCGCGGCTTCTGTCGCCACAACGACGCCCTGGAGCCGGTGCGTGCCGAGTTCCTCGCCAGTCGCGAAGCGATCTTCGCGCTCGTCCGCAGCGAGCCCCGGCTGAGTGCGGACCGGAAGCGCATCACCACGAGCTACTTCGAGGAGTTCTTCGCCACCCTCGACAGCGATGAGCGATTCGCGCGTGAGATCAGCGGGCGGTGCCGCAGCTGACGGCGGGATCGAGGGGCTGCGCAGCGGCGCCTTCGCCGCTGGCCGGTGGCGGGTCGAGCGTGCCCGCCATCAGCGCCTCGCGCCGCTTCGGCAGCTCGGCGTTGTCGGGGTGCAGCGCGATCACCGCGTCCAGGTACTCCAGGCGCTGCCCGTCGTCCATGGGCAGGCGCAGTCGCCCGCCGCGATAGCCGGCGAACAGGCCCTCCGGCGTCACCTCCAGCCAGCCGATGTGCTTGCCGAATGCGGCGCCCATGCCGGTGTCGATCATGATGACGCGGCCCGCCAGGCGCGGCCAGATCACGCCGTCGGTGGGCGTATGGCCAATCACGACATGGCCTGCGCCGTGGCGCTGGAGAATGGCGTCGACCGTCTCCGCAAGCGCCACCGGCTGCACGCCGGCGAGGCCGCGATACCACAGCGGGCCGGCCTCGTCGCGCAGGATCCCGAGCTCTTCCGGGTCGTTGCGACGCAGCGCGGCGCGCGCCATTGTGGTCATCGATTCGAGGCTGTTGCCGCAATAGGCGCTGCTGATGCCGCCGTGGACAAACACCAGGTCGTTGAGCTGGACGGCGACCTTGCCCTTCATCGTCCACAGGAACAGTTCGCCTTCCGGGTCCCAGCGTGGATCCCAGGCGAAGCGCTGCTCCACCCAGCCGAGCGGATGCTCGAGATCCCACTGCGCGCGATGGTCGGCGGGCAGCGCGGCGGCGCGCTCCGGATCGCTGCCTGCGAGCGCCTCCAAGGTGGCCTTGTAATAGCGGTCCCTGAGCGCGGCGGAGCGCTTGCCGGCGAACGCCTTGTATTCGCCTTCGGTGACGTAGCGCAGGTCGCCGTAGACGTTCATCGCCTCGTGGTTGCCGATGAGGTTGTGCACCCGTCCGCCGCGCTTCTCGGCTTGCTGGGCCAGGCGCGCCATGTGGGTGATGATCCGGCGTGTGTCGGGCCCGCGATCCGGGATGTCGCCGGTCTGGACCAGGTGGGTGTCTCCGGCGATCCAGCGGCCGCGGCGGTCGACCACGCCGGATGTCTGGAGCACCGTCAGGTAGCTGTCGTAGTCGCCGTGCAGGTCGCCGATCGCCACGATCCGGGCGACGTCCTGCCAGCGATATGCGTCGAGCTGCCGCGGCGCCGCCCACAGGGCCTGCGCGAAGAGCAGCATGCCGAACAGCAGATAGCGCGAACGTGCCACCGGGTCGCCTCTGTGGTCACCGCGAGGTGGGTGGACGCTTGCCGTGCGCCCATGGCGGAAGGATACATCCGCTCCGGGGTGGCCGGCGTGCGTGCCTGCAACGGAAAACGCCCGGCCAGGCCGGGCGTCCCGAAGATCTCCGCAGGGCCCCTGATCAGGCCGTTGCGGCGTCCGTCACCTCGCGGTACTCCTCGATCTGGTCGAAGTTCATGTACCGGTAGATCGTGTCGCCGCTGGTGTTCACCACTCCGATATCGGCGAGGTACTCCTCCCGGGTCGGGATGCGGCCCAGGCGCGAGCAGATCGCCGCCAGCTCCGCCGAGCCGAGGTAGACATCGGTGTTGCGGCCCAGGCGGTTGGGGAAGTTGCGGGTCGAGGTCGACATCGCGGTGGCGCCTTCGCGGATCTGCGCCTGGTTGCCCATGCACAGCGAGCAGCCCGGCATCTCCATGCGCGCGCCTGCCGCGCCGAAGGTGCCGTAGTGGCCTTCCTTGGTCAGCTCGGCGGCATCCATGCGGGTGGGCGGTGCGACCCACAGGCGCGTCGGGATGTCGCGCTTGCCTTCCAGCAGCTTGGCCGCGGCGCGGAAGTGGCCGATGTTGGTCATGCAGGACCCGATGAACACCTCGTCGATCTTCGCGCCGGCGACGTCGGATAGGGTCTTGGCGTCGTCCGGGTCGTTCGGGCAGCAGACGATCGGCTCGACGATCTCCGCCAGGTCGATCTCGATCACCGCGGCGTACTCGGCGTCGGCGTCCGGCTCGAGCAGCTGCGGGTCGGCCAGCCACTGCTGCATCTTGTCGATGCGACGCTGCAGGGTGCGGGCGTCGGCGTAGCCCTCGGTGATCATCCACTTCAGCAGGGTGATGTTGCTGGTGAGGTACTCGACGATCGGCGCACGGTCCAGGCGCACGGTGCAGCCGGCGGCGGAGCGCTCGGCGGACGCGTCGGCCAGCTCGAAGGCCTGCTCGATCTTCAGCTCCGGCAGGCCCTCGATCTCGAGGATGCGGCCCGAGAAGATGTTCTTCTTGCCCTGCTTGGCGACCGTCAGCAGTCCTGCCTTGATCGCGTACAGCGGGATCGCGTGCACCAGGTCACGCAGCGTCACGCCCGGCTGCATCTTGCCCTTGAAGCGCACCAGCACGGATTCCGGCATGTCCAGCGGCATGACGCCGGTGGCCGCGGCGAACGCCACCAGGCCCGAACCCGCGGGGAACGAGATGCCGATCGGGAAGCGCGTGTGCGAGTCGCCGCCGGTGCCCACCGTGTCCGGCAGCAGCATGCGGTTGAGCCAGCTGTGGATGATGCCGTCGCCGGGGCGCAGCGACACGCCGCCGCGGGTGGAGATGAACTCCGGCAGCGTGTGGTGCGTCTTCACGTCCACCGGCTTCGGGTACGCCGCGGTGTGGCAGAAGGACTGCATCACCAGGTCCGAGGAGAAGCCCAGGCAGGCCAGGTCCTTCAGCTCGTCGCGGGTCATCGGGCCGGTGGTGTCCTGCGAGCCCACGGTGGTCATCTTCGGCTCGCAGTAGGTGCCCGGGCGCATGCCTTGCTGCACGCCGTTCACGACGGCCAGGCCGCAGGCACGGCCGACCATCTTCTGCGCGAGCGTGAAGCCGCGACCGGTGTCGGCGGGAGTGACAGGCAGGCGGAACAGGTCCGTTGCCGGCAGGCCGAGCGCCTCGCGCGCGCGCGACGTCAGGCCGCGGCCGATGATCAGCGGGATGCGGCCACCGGCGCGCACCTCGTCGAACAGCACGTCGGACTTGACCTCGAACTCGGCGATGACCGCGCCGTCCTTCAGCGCCTTGCCGTCGTAGGGGCGCAGCTCGATGACGTCGCCGTGCTCCATCTTCGACACGTCGAGCTCGATCGGCAGCGCGCCCGCATCTTCCATGGTGTTGTAGAAGATGGGCGCGATCTTTGCACCCAGGCAGACGCCGCCGAAGCGCTTGTTGGGGATGAACGGGATGTCGTCGCCGGTCCACCACAGCACCGAGTTGGTGGCCGACTTGCGGCTGGAGCCGGTGCCGACCACGTCGCCGACGTAGGCGACCAGGTGGCCCTTCTGCTTGAGGTCGGCCAGGGCCTGGATCGGACCGCGCTTGCCGTCCTCCTCGGGGGCGAACGGTGCGTCGGGGCGCTTGTTCTTCAGCATCGCCAGCGCGTGCATCGGGATGTCCGGGCGCGTGGTGGCGTCGGGCGCCGGCGACAGGTCGTCGGTGTTGGTCTCGCCGGGCACCTTGAAGACGGTGATCGTGAGGCTCTGCGGCACTTCGGGCTTGCCGGTGAACCACTCGGCATCGGCCCAGCTCTGCATCACGGACCGGGCGTTGGCGTTTCCGGCCTTGGCCTTCTCTTCGACATCGTGGAAGGCGTCGAACACCAGCAGCGTGTGCTTGAGCGCGTCAGCGGCAATCGCGCCGACCGTCGCGTCATCGAGCAGCTCGACCAGCGGCGCGACGTTGTAGCCGCCGAGCATCGTGCCCAGCAGTTCGGTGGCACGGCCGCGCGAAATCAGCGCGCTGGACTCGCTGCCGAAGGCAACCGCCGCAAGGTACGACGCCTTCACCTTGGCGGCGTCGTCCACCCCGGCGGGCACGCGATGGGTGATGAGGTCGAGCAGGAACGCGTCCTCGCCGGGCGGCGGCGCCTTCAGCAGTTCGATCACATCGGCCGTCTGCCGAGCGGTGAGCGGCAGCGGCGGGATGCCGAGCGCTGCGCGCTCGGCCACGTGGTGGCGGTAGGCTTCCAACATGGTGCAGTGGTCTCCGTGGATGTTCGGGTGTGCGTGATACGGGCGAGGTGCTATTCGGGCGTGGGCACGATCAGCTTCAGGCCCTTGAAGTAGTCGCGATAGAAGCGGTCGTCACGTGTGATCAGGCCGTCGCACTGCAGCAGTGCGTGCGCGCCGATCAGGAAGTCGGGCACCGCGCGGGCGGGGCCAACGCCGCGCTGGCGGTGGCGCCGCTGCATTTCGCCGGCACGCAGTGCCGACTTCGCCTCGAGCGCGCTGAAGCGGATGCCCACTTCCTCGAGCACGGCCACGGCTTCGGAACCGTCCTTGAGCGCGCTGCAGACTTCGGCCAGGGCGACATCGCAGACCACCACCGTGCCGACGCCCAGACATTGGCGCAGGCAGGCCTCGGTGGCGTCGGCCATGGGCCCGTCGGCCAGCAGGTCGACAAGGACGGAGGAATCGATCGCGATCATGTGCCGGCGTCGGGATCGAGCGGATCGCCAGGGGCGCGGCCACGCAGGGCGCGCATGGCGTCATCGGTGGACGCGAAGCCGTCAAGTCTGAAGCGGCCCCGTGCGCGCGAGATCGCATCGTCCACGCTCTTGCGCAGGATGATGCGCCCGCCGTCCAGCTCGACCTTGAGGATGGTGCCCTTGGTCAGGCCGAGGGCATCGCGCACGGCTTTGGGCAGGGTGATCTGCCCGCGTTCGGCGACGGTGGCTTCCATGGCGGTCACTCCAGCCTGGCGGAATCCAGGCGCAGGGGGGTATGCGCACATTGTACGTACTTATGCCTGCATACTCAAAGCGTCATACTGGCGGCGGGCCGGCCCGCGCCGCACCAGGCACCGGTCACACCCGTGCCTTACGCGTGCCGCCGTAGACTGGTCCACAGACCACTGCCCAGCCAATCCCCCACAAGGAGCCCCGCCATGGCCGATTCATTCGCAACCCGCGACGTTCTCGACGTCAACGGCCGGTCCTACACCTTCGCAAGCCTCGCCAGGCTGGGTCAGCGCTTCGACCTCGCCCGCCTGCCCTACTCCATGAAGATCCTGCTGGAGAACCTGCTGCGGCACGAGGACGGTGGCATGACCGTCGGCACCCACCACATCGAGGCGGTGGCCACCTGGGACCCCAAGGCGGAGCCGGACACCGAGATCGCGTTCATGCCGGCGCGGGTGGTGCTGCAGGACTTCACCGGCGTGCCCTGCGTGGTCGACCTGGCGGCGATGCGCGACGCGGTGACACGCCTGGGCGGCAGTCCCTCGCAGATCAACCCGCTGATCCCGTCGGAGCTCGTGATCGACCATTCGGTGCAGGTGGATGTGTTCGGCCGCGCGGATGCGCTGGACCTCAACGGCAAGATCGAATTCGAACGCAACAAGGAGCGCTACGGCTTCCTGCGCTGGGGCCAGAACGCGTTCCAGGACTTCAAGGTGGTGCCGCCGAACACCGGCATCGTCCACCAGGTGAACCTGGAGCACCTTGCGCGTGTGGTGATGGAGCGTGAAGTCGACGGCGCGCTCTGGGCGTTCCCCGACACCGTGTTCGGCACCGACAGCCACACCACCATGATCAACGGCATCGGCGTGCTGGGCTGGGGAGTGGGCGGCATCGAGGCCGAGGCCGCGATGCTCGGACAGCCTTCGTCGATGCTCATCCCGCAGGTCGTCGGTTTCAAGCTCACAGGCAGGATGCCCGAGGGCGCCACCGCGACCGACCTCGTGCTCACCGTCACCCAGATGCTGCGCAAGCACGGCGTGGTGGGCAAGTTCGTCGAGTTCTTCGGCGAAGGACTGCAGCACCTGCCGCTGGCGGACCGCGCCACGATCGGCAACATGGCGCCCGAGTACGGCGCCACCTGCGGCATCTTCCCGGTCGACGCAGAAGCCGTCCGCTACCTCCGGCTGTCGGGCCGCAGCGAGGAACAGATCGCGCTGGTGGAAGCCTATGCGAAGGCACAGGGCCTCTGGCACGAGGCCGGGCAGCAGGAAGCGACCTACTCGGCCGTGGTCGAACTGGATATGGGCACGGTGAAGCCGTCGTTGGCCGGGCCGAGGCGCCCGCAGGACCGGGTGCTGCTGGAGGACATGAAGGCGAACTTCAACACCAACGTCACCGGCTTCGTGTCGCACCGCGCGGTCGGTTGCGCGGTGCAGGAGCTGGCCACCGAGGGCGGCGCCCAGCCCCAGGCCGAGCGCCTGGCGGCGAAGCCGGTATCGAAGATCCGGATCGCGGATGGCGAACACCAGCTCTGCGACGGCTCGGTGGTGATCGCGGCGATCACGTCGTGCACCAACACCTCCAACCCGGCGGTGATGCTCGGTGCGGGCCTGCTGGCGCGCAACGCGGTGGCCAAGGGCCTCACCGCCGCGCCGTGGGTGAAGACCTCGCTCGGGCCGGGCTCGCTGGTGGTCACCGACTACCTGAAGAAGGCCGGCGTGATGGCTGACCTGGAGAAGCTCGGCTTCTTCGTGGTCGGCTACGGCTGCACCACCTGCATCGGCAACTCCGGCCCGCTGCCGGAGGCGGTGTCGAAGGGCATCGCCGAGAAGGACCTGGCGGTCGCCGCGGTGCTCTCGGGCAACCGCAACTTCGAAGGCCGCATCCACGCCGAAGTGAAGATGAACTATCTGGCGTCGCCGCCGCTGGTGGTCGCCTACGCGATTGCCGGCACGGTCGACATCGACCTAACCAGCGAACCGCTGGGCCAGGACCGCGACGGCAACGACGTCTACCTGCGCGACATCTGGCCGAGCAACAGGGAGATCGGCGACACCATCGCCGCGACCGTGGGTCCGGAACTGTTCGCGCAGAACTACGCCGACGTGTTCAAGGGCGACGCGCGCTGGAACGCGATGGAATCACCCGACAGCGAACTGTATGCCTGGGACGAGGCCTCCACCTACATCAAGAACCCGCCCTACTTCGACGGCATGACGATGGACGTCGGCAGCATCGACGACATCCAGGGCGCGCGCGTGCTGGGCCTGTTCGGCGACTCCATCACCACCGACCACATCTCGCCGGCCGGCAACATCAAGAAGGATTCGCCCGCGGGCGCGTTCCTGCAGTCGCGCGGCGTGCAGCCGGCCGACTTCAACAGCTATGGCTCGCGGCGCGGCAACGACGACGTCATGGTGCGTGGCACGTTCGCCAACATCCGCATCAGGAACAGGTTCTTCGGCGGCGAGGAAGGTGGCAACACCCTGTACTTCGGCAGCACCCCGCCGGCCAAGATGTCGATCTACGACGCGGCGATGAAGTACAAGGCCGACGGCACGCCGCTGGTGGTGCTGGCGGGTGCGGAGTACGGCACCGGCTCGTCGCGCGACTGGGCGGCCAAGGGCACCAACCTGCTCGGAGTGAAGGCGGTCATCGCGCAGAGCTTCGAGCGCATCCACCGCTCCAACCTGGTGGGCATGGGCGTGCTGCCGCTGCAGTTCCGTGATGGCGAGAACGCGGACTCGCTCGGACTCGACGGCACCGAGGTCTTCGACATCACCGGACTCGAGGATGGCCGCTCGCGGTACGCCACCGTCACCGCGCGTAAAGCCGATGGCACCACCAAGGCGTTCCAGGCGCACGTGCTGCTGTTGACGCCGAAGGAAGTCGAGTACTTCCGCCACGGCGGCCTGCTGCACTACGTGTTGCGCCAGCTCGCCGCACACCCAGCGAACTGACGCTGCCGGGCCGGGCATGCGTGCCCGGCCCCGGAAACCTACCCTGCGACCGGCGACCAGTCGGCGCTGGTCATCCGCCACTCGCCATCGACCAGGCGCCAGCCGGTGTCCACCTGCCACGCACGTGCGCTGTCCGGCAGCATCCTGGCGCTCGCGCGCCCGGTCAGCACCACGCTGAAGCGGATCTGCGCGTGGTCGTCCTGCACTGCAACGTCCAGCGGGCCCGTGGTCGCGCCCACGCCGTCGTGGCGCATCAGGTACAACGCCGCCATCCGCCGCGCACCGTCGCGGTCAAGGCCGTCGGGGCCGATGAAATCTTCGGCGAGGAACCCGCGCAGCCCGGCCGCGTCACGCGCTTCGACCGTCTGGAGCAGGCCATTGAAGGCCTCGCGCAGCGCCTGCTCGGGTGGTGTCCTGGCGCATGCGGAAACGGCCATCGCCAGCACCACCAGCATCGTCGCAAGCCACGGCGCGCACGGGCGCCGCTGTCGTCCAACGTGCATCGCAAGCTCCTGTCCAGCGCGTCGCCGCGATCGCGCGCATCATAGCTGCACTGCGCCTTGCCCGGCACGCAAACGCTATGCTCCAATCGGAGCAGGCATGCTGCGGCATCGCGCGTGCCGACACTGCAATCAGGAGGGGAATGCATGAGTAGCACCGAGCGTCCGTGGCTGGCGAACTACCCCGCGGGCATCCCCGCCGAGATCGATCCCGAGGAGTTCCCGTCGATCCACGCGGTGCTCGAAGGCGCCATCGCCAAGTACCGCGACCAGGCCGCGTTCTCCTGCATGGGCGTTTCGATCACCTACGGCGAGCTCGATGAACTCAGCACCCGGTTCGCGGCCTATCTGCTCTGCGAGCTGAAGCTCAAGAAAGGCGACCGCATCGCGATCATGATGCCGAACTGCCTGCAGTACCCGATCGCGACGTTCGGCGCACTGCGCGCGGGGCTGACCGTGGTCAACACCAACCCGCTGTACACCGCGCGCGAACTGCGCCACCAGCTGGTCGACTCGGGAGCGAAGGCAATCCTGGTAATGGACAACTTCGGCCAGGTGGTCGAGAAGGTCCTTCCCGACACCGCCGTGGAGCATGTGATCACCACCGGCCTCGGCGACATGCTGGGCTTCCCCAAGGGCGCTATCGTCAACTTCGTCGTCAAGTACGTGAAGAAGATGGTGCCGGACTACAACATCGGTGGCGCAACGCGCTTCCGCGACGTGCTCAAGGCGGGCGCGCGCCACGCAATGCCGACGGTGGACATCGCGCCCGCGGACATCGCCTTCCTGCAGTACACCGGCGGCACCACGGGCGTTGCCAAGGGCGCCATGCTCACCCATCGCAACCTGGTCGCCAACATGCAGCAGGCGTCGGCGTGGGTGGGTCAGCAGGCGCAGCCCGGCAAGGAAGTGATGATCACCGCGCTGCCGCTGTACCACATCTTCGCGCTCACCGCGAACGGACTGGTCTTCATGAAGTTCGGCGCCAAGAACATCCTGATCACCAATCCGCGCGACATGCCCGGCTTCGTCAAGGAGCTCAAGCGCGAGCCGTTCACTGCGATCACCGGCGTCAACACGCTGTTCAACGGCCTGCTCAACACGCCCGGGTTCGAGGACGTCGACTTCTCCCAGCTGCGCCTGACGCTGGGCGGTGGCATGGCGGTGCAGCGCTCGGTCGCCGAACGCTGGAAGAAGGTCACTGGCGTCACCCTGGTCGAAGCCTACGGGCTCACCGAGACTTCTCCCGCGGCCTGCATCAACCCGATGGACCTGGCCGACTACAACGGTTCGATCGGCCTGCCGGTGCCGTCCACCGATGCCTGCATCAAGGACGAGGAAGGCCGCATGCTTCCTCCGGGCGAAGTGGGCGAACTCTGCATCAAGGGGCCGCAGGTCATGGCCGGCTACTGGCACCGCCCGGAGGACACCGCCGAAGCGATCGACGCCGATGGCTGGCTGCACACCGGCGACATGGCGCGCATGGAAGCGTCCGGGTTCTTCTACATCGTCGACCGCAAGAAGGACATGATCCTGGTGTCCGGCTTCAACGTGTACCCCAACGAGATCGAGGACGTGATCGCGATGATGCCGGGTGTGCTCGAGGTCGCCGCGGTCGGGGTGGCGGACGAGAAGTCCGGCGAGGCGGTCAAGGTTGTCATCGTCAAGAAGGATCCGTCGCTCACGGTCGAACAGGTCAAGGCCCATGCCCGCGCCGAGCTCACGGGCTACAAGCAGCCGCGTTACGTGGAGTTCCGTGACGAACTGCCCAAGACCAATGTCGGCAAGATCCTGCGGCGCGAACTACGCGACGAGGCCTAGTCCAATAATGTGACGGGCGTCACGCAGTGACGCCCCGGGGCGTCCCCTGCCCCTGCCAGTCATGCCTGCCGCTTGCCGGCGGGCCATAAACGGCGCATAGAGTGCCGGCGGGCATTTGAAAACATCCCAGGGCTCCGCCGGTAGGCCCGGCCGGGGGCGCTCTGGCGTACAGGGGGACCTCCACATGACCAACGTAGAACTGTTGCACGGCAACGCCGCCACCGACCTCACCACCCTTCGCATCCAGCACGACCGCTCGAACGACTCGCACTGGTGCTTCATGCACGCCCAGCAGGCGTTCTCGGATCCAACCTACCGCGCCTGCTTCTCGCCGCGCCTGCTGCGCGAGCTGCGCCTGTTCGCCCGCGAGGCGATTGACGGGATCTCGGCCACCGCAGAAGCTGCCGGAACGGGTGTCGCCCTGTCGCACATCGTGCTGGGCTCCGACACCCATGTCTTCAACCTCGGCGGCGACCTCGCGCTGTTCGCGCAGCTGATCCGCGCCCGCGACCGTGACGGGCTGATGCGCTACGCCAGCGAGTGCGTGGACAACATCCACCTCCTGCATTCGCGTCTGCACCCCAGCGCGCACACCATCGCGCTGGTAGAAGGCGACGCGTTGGGCGGCGGGTTCGAACTCGCGCTGGCCTGCCAGACCATCGTGGCCGAGAGCGGCGTGCAGATGGGCTTCCCGGAGGTGCTGTTCGGGCTGTTCCCCGGCATGGGCGCCTATTCCCTGCTCGCGCGCCGTGTTTCGCCGAAGCTTGCCGAAGAAATGATGCTCAACGGCGTCATGTACTCGAGCGACGACCTGCACCGCATGGGCGTGGTGGACGTCCTCGTGCCGAAGGGTGAAGGCGTGCGTGCTGTGCATGAAGTCATCCGCCAGAACCGTCGCATCGCCGCCGCGCGCCTGGCGCTGCATCGCGTGCGCGAAGTCGTGAATCCCGTCAGCCACCAGGAGCTGATGGACATCACCCGCATCTGGGTGGACACCGCGCTGCAGCTCGGTGACAAGCAGCTGCGCATCATGGAGCGGCTGGTGCGTGCGCAACTGCGTCGCCCCGAACCCGAAGCAGACGTGGAAGCCGCCGCCCGCTGAGTCAAGGACCGGGATCAGGCACTCTCGGGGCCGGCGCCTGCGTCGGCCCGCGAGAGGTCCCCGCGATCACGCAGCGCCGTCACCGCCTGCTCCAGCTGCTGACGCACCATCCGCACGATGCCGGTCCATTCGCGCAACAGCCGGTCGGCGGACATGCGCATTCCCTCTGAAGCCGTGTCGGCCAGTCGCACCGCGCCCATGTTGCCGGCCGCGCCCTTGAGCGCGTGGCAGGCATCGCGGAATTCGTCCCAGTTGCCTGCCGCACCGGCCACGTCGAGATCGGCGACGCACTTTCGCGCGTCTCGCGTGCACTCGACGAGGAAGCGCTGCACGAACACTTCGCCCAGGCCCATCTCGCGCAGCTCGTCGAGGATGTGCTGCGAGATCACGCTCTTGTCCATCGCGGCTTGCGCGGACGCATTGGTTGGTTGCGCCACGGGTGCATCGCCCGGGGCGGCGCCATCGGCAATCGCGGCCAGCCGCTCGAGCAGACGCTCCACCATCACCGGCTTGGTCATGAACGCATACGCGCCGGCGCGCTCGCACGCTTCGCGCGCCTCCGCGGTCGCGTCGGCAGTCAGCACGATGAAGGGTGTCCGCTTGCGACCTGCCTCCATGAAACGGGCCTGCTTGAGGACCTCCAGGCCGCTCGCGCCGGGCATGTGCAGGTCGATGATGACCACGTCGAATGCCTGCGACTCCAGCGCGACGAGCACGTCGTCACCGTCATCGACCATCTGCGGGCGATGCCCGGCCTTCTCGAGCAGGCGACGCATCACCATCAGGTTCGCCCCCTGGTCGTCGGCCACCAGGATGCGCATCGGGCGCACGCGCGCACGGTGGCGCACGAACGGGTCGTCGAAGGCGATGACGTTGTCGAGGTTCGCCGTCGAGTCGTCGTGGACCACCGTCGCGAACGGCAGCTCCGCCCAGAAATGCGAGCCGACGCCCGCCTCGCTCTCGACGCCGATGGTGCCGCCCATCTGTTCGGTCAGCGCCTTGGCGATCGTGGTGCCCAGGCCGGTACCGCCATGGCGCCGCGCCAAGCCGGTGTCGACCTGTTCGAACGCGTCGAAGATCTTCGCGATGGATCCGGCCGGGATGCCGATGCCCGTGTCGCGGACGGAGAACCGCAGTTGGACGCTGTCCGCGCCTGCCGACGTCATCGCCACCTGCAGCGCGACACGCCCCGAGTCCGTGAACTTGATCGCGTTGGAAAGCAGGTTCACCAGGATCTGGCGGAGGTGGTTGGAATCGCCGTGCAGGATCTTGGGGATCTCCGCGGCGATATCCATGTCGAACGCCAGGCCCTTGGCCTGCGCACTCGGCTCCAGCATGACCTGCACGCCCTTGACCAGCTCGCGCAGGGCGAAATCGACATCGGTATGGTCGAATTTGCCGGCCTCGATGCGCGAGATGTCGAGCACCTCGTCGACCAGCGCCTGCAAGGCACGCGCCGACGTGCGGATCACCTCGGCGGTGTCGCGCTGCTCAGCGGTGAGCGGCGTCGCCGACAGCAGCTCGGACATGCCGACGATGCCGTTGAGGGGCGTGCGGAACTCGTGGCTCATGTTGGCCAGGAAGCGGCTCTTCGCTTCGTTGGCGGCCTTGGCGGCCTCGGTGGCCTTCACCAGGGCGTTCAGCAGCGAACTCAGGTAGAGCGGCACCGCGACCAGGCCGGCGAGCAGGCCCCAGCCCAGGGGAGCATTGTCTTGCCAGTACGGTGTCGCCAGCAGCGCCGCGCCGAACGACACGACGGCGAACCCGATCGCCGCATACAGCCAACGCGAGCCATAGCGCAGTCCGTTGCCGACGGTGACCCACATGATCACCACGTACAGCCACGCGAGCAGGTCGCCCAGCAGGTACATGCCGATGCCCATCAGGCTGTAGTCGGCAACCATGCCGAGCACGCGGCGCGGCGCGGAAATGCCGGGCCGCGCCAATAGCCAGCCCAGGACGGCGAGCGCGACCACGAACTCCACGGCCAGCAGCTGCTGCGAGAGCAGCAGTGCCTGTGCGACATCAGGGCGACCGCTGACCACCAGCTGCAGGTAGGCCTCCACCACCACCAGCATCAGCAGCCGGACGATCGCCTGCGCGTGTTCGCTGTCGGGGCGGTTTGCCAGGCGCTGCCTGGCCCAGTGCAGGGCGCGTGTCATGTGCGTCAGTCCGCGGCGATCAGCGCTGGCGCAGGCGCGTAGCGCGCGCATGCTTCCTCGATGCGGCCACGGTTGCGCACCAGCGCGTCGACGCAGCGCGGATCGAACAGCGTCCCACTGTGCCCGCTGATGAACTCGAAGGCCTCGTCGATCGTCCACGCACGCTTGTACGGCCGCTTCGACACCAGCGCATCGAACACGTCCGCCACCGCCACGACGCGCGCCTCCACCGGGATCTGCTCGCCGACCAGGCCACCCGGATAGCCACTGCCGTCATAGCGCTCCTGGTGCCGCAGCGCGATGGTCGCACCGGCCTGGATGAAGCGGTTCTGGCTGTCCTTCAGCAGTTCGTGCCCGATCTCCGGATGCCTGCGCATCAGCGCGGTCTCTTCCGCGGTCAGCGGGCCCGGTTTCATCAGGATCGCATCGGGAATCGCGATCTTGCCGATGTCATGGAGCGGCGCGGCGAGTTCGATCACCCGTACCTCCTCCTCCATCATGCCCATGCCGTCGGCGACGATCGCGGCCACGGCCGCCAGGCGCTCGAGGTTGGCGCTGGTGCCGGCATCGCGATACGCGATGGCACGCGCCAGCCGGGTCAGCGTCTCGCGCTCACGCTCTTCGACTTCGTGCATGCTCGACAACAGCCGCTGCTCGAGCGACAGCGCGCGCTGCTTGACAGATTCCGCCTGCTGGCGGAGCTGCAGCAGGTTGCGGCAACGGGCGCGCAGTTCGCGGGGGCGCACCGGCTTGACCAGGAAGTCGATCACGCCGGAGTCGAGCGCGGCCTGCCGGATGGGCTCGTCGCCGACCACGGTGACCAGCACGATCGGCACGTCGCGATGCAGCAGCGGGCGGCGGAAGCGGCGCGCGAACTCGAGGCCGTCCATCACCGGCATGCGGTAATCGAGCAGCAGCAGGTCCGGGCGATTGTCCTCGCACCAGCGCAGCGCCACTTGCGGATCGCCGAAGTCCAGCACCTCGAGCTCCGGGCTGATGTCCTCGAGGATGTGCCGCAGCATGGTGCGTGCGGATGTCTGGTCGTCGACGATGACGATATTCAAATGCGCTGGCTCCCTGACGCTCCCCGATGGTCCGTACACTGGCCTCGCGGTCTCCCGGAGACAAGCAATTCCTGTGCCTTTGCTGCACCCCCGGCAACAGGACCGTCTACCCGAGCATACGTCAGTTGACGCTGGCAGCGGTCAAACGGTGACGCTGGGCGTCACTCGTGGCCCACACCCGCTTCGGGCCGCATGTACGGGAACAACAGTACGTCGCGGATCGACGCCGAGCCTGTGATCAGCATCACGAGACGGTCGATGCCGATGCCCAGGCCGCCGGTGGGCGGCAGGCCCACCTCGAGCGCGCGGATGTAGTCGGCGTCGTAATGCATCGCCTCGTCATCACCGCCGGCCTTGGCTTCGACCTGCGCCTGGAAGCGCGCCATCTGGTCTTCGGGGTCGTTGAGCTCGGAGAAGCCGTTGGCGATTTCCTTGCCGCCGATGAACAGCTCGAAGCGGTCGGTGATGCCTGGCTCGCTGTCGGACTCGCGCGCCAGCGGCGAGACCTCGACCGGGTAATGGGTGATGAACGTCGGCTGCAAGAGGCCGGCTTCGACGGTCTTCTCGAAGATCTCCAGCAGCAGCTTGCCCCAACCGTAGCCGGGCTTCACCGCGACGCGCAGGCGCTCGCAGTGGCGCGCCAGCGCGTCGCGGTCGCGGCAGTCGGCGGCGCTGATCTCCGGATTGAGTTCGCGCACGGCGTCCTCGAGCTTCCAGCGGCGGAACGCCGGCGCGAGGTCGATGTCGTGGCCGTCCCACGCGAAGCGCGTGCCGCCGGCGGCATCGGACGCCACGTCGCGGATCATCGTCTCGGTCAGGTCCATGACTTCGATGTACGTGGCGTAGGCCTCGTACAGCTCGAGCATCGTGAACTCCGGGTTGTGGCGCGTGCTGACGCCTTCGTTGCGGAAGTTGCGGTTGATCTCGTAGACGCGCTCGAAGCCGCCGACCACCAGGCGCTTGAGGTACAGCTCGGGCGCCACGCGGAGGTACAGGTCCAGGCCGAGGGCGTTGTGGTGGGTCGTGAACGGCCGCGCGGTGGCGCCGCCGGCGATGTAATGCATCATCGGCGTCTCGACCTCGAGGAAGCGGCGCGCGTCCAGCCAGCGTCGGAGCGACGAGATGATGCGCGAGCGCGTGACGAACACCTCGCGCGCGTCGGGAGACACGATCAGGTCGACGTAACGCTGGCGATAGCGCTGTTCGACATCGGCCAGCCCGTGCCACTTGTCGGGCAGCGGACGCAGCGACTTGGTCAGCATGCGCAGCGTGTCGGCGCGCACCGACAGTTCGCCGGTGCGGGTGCGGGTCAGGCCGCCTTCGACGGCCACGATGTCGCCCACGTCCCAGCCCTTGAACGCGTCGTAGCGCTCGCCCAGCGTGGAAGCCTGCAGGAACAGCTGGATGCGCCCGCTGACGTCCTGCACCTCGGCAAACGCCGCCTTGCCCATCACCCGCTTGGCGACCATGCGCCCGGCCAGCGCGACGCGCCGGCCGGTGGCTTCCAGCGCCGCGGCATCCCAGGCGTCGCCGTCGGCGTACTCGGCCTGCAGGTCGCCGGCATGCTCGGTGCGCCTGAAGTCGTTGGGAAACGCCACGCCCTGCCCGCGCAGGGCGGCGAGTTTGCCGCGACGCTCCGCGATCAATGCGTTTTCGTCGGCGGGGGCGGGACTGGCGGCGTGGGTCATGGCGTTCTTTGCTGGAGGGGGCATTGTGTGCCCCGGATGGATGGCGCGATCAGGCGGCGTCGGTGCGCTTGGAGCCGGCTTCGAGGCCGGTCTTCAGGCTGGCCTCGATGAACTCGTCGAGGTCGCCGTCCAGCACGTTCTGGGTGTCGGAGCGCTCGATGCCGGTGCGCAGGTCCTTGATGCGGCTCTGGTCGAGCACGTAGTTGCGGATCTGGCTGCCCCAGCCGATGTCGGACTTGGTGGCTTCCAGCGCATCCTTCTCGACGTTGCGCTTCTGCACCTCGAGTTCGTACAGCTTGGCGGCGAGCATCTTCATCGCGGTGTCGCGGTTCTGGTGCTGGCTGCGCCCGGTCTGGCAGGCGACCACGGTGTTGGTCGGGATGTGCGTGATGCGCACCGCCGACTCGGTCTTGTTCACGTGCTGGCCGCCAGCGCCTGACGAGCGGTACACGTCGGTGCGCAGGTCGGCCGGGTTGATCTGGATGTCGATGTCGTCGTCGACTTCCGGCGACACGAACACCGACGTGAAGCTGGTGTGGCGCCGGTTGTCGGAGTCGAACGGCGACTTGCGCACCAGGCGGTGCACGCCGATCTCCGTCTTCAGCCAGCCGTAGGCGTATTCGCCCTCCACGCGGAACGTGGCCGACTTCACGCCGGCGACGTCGCCGCCGCTGACTTCCATGAGCTCGGTCTTCCAGCCGCGCTGCTCGCACCAGCGCAGGTACATGCGCAACAGGATCTCGGCCCAGTCCTGGGCTTCGGTGCCACCGGCACCGGCCTGGATGTCGACGAACGCGTTGGCCGAGTCCATCTGTCCGGAGAACATGCGCTGGAACTCGAGCTTCTCGACCTGCCCGGCCAGGCGCTCGACGTCGACCACCACCGCGTCCGCGGTGTCGTCGTCGTTCTCGTCTTCGGCCAGGTCGAGCAGCTCGGCGGCACCGACCAGTCCGTCGGTCATGTCGCGGATGCCATTGACGGTCTTGTCCAGCAGCGAGCGCTCGCGCCCCAGCGCCTGCGCGCGGGCGGCGTCGTTCCAGACGTCGGGATTCTCGAGTTCGCGCTCTACCTCTTCGAGGCGTTCGCGCTTGGCATCGTAGTCAAAGAAACCCCCTGAGCGAATCCAGCCGGCCCTTGAGGTCGGCGATGCGCTGGCGGACGGGATTGAGCTCGATCATGGCGGCAGGATGAAGGTTCAGGTGGCCGCACATTCTAGCTGGAACGACCGCTGCGGCCGACCCGGCCGCCGGCAGCTCAGGCTGAACCGATGCCGCGACCTTCACTCGCGCCCTGCCACACGGCGTCGCGATACCGGCGACTGATGGGCAGCAGGGTGGCGTCCTGCAGGTGGGCCCGGGCATCGCCGCTGTCCAACGGCTCGATCGACGCGATACGGTCGATATTGACGATGTAGCTGCGGTGGATGCGCACGAACCGGGCCGGATCCAGCTGCGCCTCGATACCGCCGATGGTGCTGCGCAACGGGTAATCGTGGCCGCGGACGCGCAGGTTGACGTAGTTGCCCGACGCCTGCAGCCATTCGACATCGTCGGCCGCGATCAGGAACTCGCGGCCGAGCTTGCGCACCAGGAAGCGCTCCGGCCGCGCGACCGTACCCGGCTGGGCGACATCGTCGGGGGTACCGAGGACGCTCGCCTCTCCCTGCAACCGTCGCAGCAACAAGCGGTATCCGTGGAGCAGCAGCACCATGCCGATGAACGTGCGGACGTCCTTGGAATACTCGTACAGCAATTCAGAGGGCCAGTCGCCGAAGTCGTAGCTTGCGCCCCTGGCGGCATACACCAGCTTGCGAATACCCACCATGAGCGCCACGTGGGTGAGCGACCAGGCGACGCTTGCTCCCAGGTACCCGGGAAGCCTGCGCCGCCACGTGTCCATGTGCAGCGGCCAGCGGCGCGTGAACCACAGCACTGCGGGCACCAGGACCAGGCTCGCCAGCGCACTGCTCCACGACCAGGTGGCTGGTTGCCACCAGTCCAGCGGCACGCCGAGGCGCTGGTGGTCGGCCCACTCCTCATAGCTGCCGCCAATCGCGCCCAGGCAGCAGCTCACCAGCCAGTAGCCGATTTCGAAGGGCCGACGATGTTGCAGGTAGGCATTGGCCGGATCCACGGCCACTTGCGGAGTGATGACGTGCATGCCGGCATGGTAACGGGAGGGCACCCGTTGTTCGTCCCTGCCCTCCACCATTGGTCACAAAATCCGGCGGGCCATCACCCGGGACGGGCCTGTGCGGCATGGGCCGGCTACGGTGCGGCGATCCCAGAGAAAGGCCTGACCGATGCCACGCCGACATGACATCGACGCCCTGCGCGTCGCCGCGTTCGCGATCCTCATCCTGTACCACGTCAGTGGCGTGTACCAGGTGGATTCCGATTTCCATATCGCGAGCAGCTATCGCCATGAATGGCTGGACTACGTCCGGATCGTGTTCAACCGCTGGCGCATGCCATTGCTGTTCGCCATCTCGGGGATCGCCATCGGACTGTCACTGCCGGGGCGAGGGCTGCCGGGATTCGCGCTGCGGCGAAGCCTGCGCCTGTTGCTGCCGTTGGCGTTCGGAATGCTCTTCATCGTGTCCGTGCAGGCCTATTGCGAAGGCGTCGCCAAGGGCACGCTGGAACCCGGCTTCCTGCGGTTCCTCGGACGCTACCTCCAGGTGCGCCCGTGGCCGGAAGCCGGTTTCAGTGGGGCGGAGTACGGCATCACATGGAACCACCTCTGGTACCTGGCGTATCTGTGGGTCTACAGCATGGCGCTGCTGGCGTTGACCCCCCTGCTCGATTCGCGGCCCGGCACGCGGCTGGCGGCCTGGCTGGCGCGTCCGCGCCACGGGGCCCTGATGCTGCTGCCGGCCGGCCTGTTCTTCGGCTACCTCGTGGTCCTGGCCCCACGGTTTCCCCCGACCCACGCACTGGTCGGCGACTGGTACCTGCATGCGGAGTACTTCTCGGTGTTCCTGTTCGGCTACGCCATGGCGCGGCAGGACGCGTTCTGGACGCGGCTGCAGGACCTGCGCTGGCCGATGCTGGCGGTCGCGGTCGCCGCCATCTGCGTCGAACTGCTCCTGAAGGCGGCCGGGCAATACCTTCCGGCCGGCGACATACCGCCGGCGCTTGCGCACCTTCCCTGGGGCCGCATCGAACGCGGCGCGCGGGCGGTCTACATGTGGTCGACTCTGCTGGCGATCTTCGCCTGGGGCCATACGCTGCTCAACCGGCCCATGCGCTGCCTGCCCTATGCCTCGGAAGCCGTGTATCCCTGGTACATCCTGCACCAGAGCCTGATCGTGCTGGTGGCGTACTGGTTGATTCCATTGCGGCTGGGTGCGTGGCTCGAACCTGCGCTTGTGACGCTCGCCACCATCGGCGGATGCCTGCTGCTGCACGAATTCGTGATCCGCCGCGTGTCTCTGCTGCGCCCCCTCTTCGGGCTCAAACCCGAGCTCAGCTGCGGGCGGACCGCCACTCCCGTCGCCGCAACGATTCGCTGATAGTGGCTGCCTTTCCGACGGGGGTTCACCGGAAAGGCAGCCGATGCAGCGCTCAGCGACGCTGGACGTGCACCCGGTAGCGGCCACCCTGGCCACCCATCGCCGATGATGCTTCCAGCACGTAGTCGCCTGCCTTGAGCGCGTGCGCGATCCGCGCATCGAAACCGCCGCCGCCATCGTCGTCCTCCGCCAGCGGCTCGCCGCCCTGCAGCAGCCTGAGGTGGGAGTCGACGCCGTCGCCCGATGCCATTTCGATGATGTAGCTGCCGGGGCGCGCGATGCGGAGGGTGTAGCGGTCGGTCATTCCCGGCAGCAGCGTGGCGTCGCGCGCCCGTCCAACTTCCAGGCTTCCGCCGCCGGCATCAGCGGGCACCGGCGACAGCCGTGCCGCCAGCGTGAACAGCCCTGCCCCGCCCTGCACGTTGAACGCGGAGGCGCGCACCGCGTAGTCGCCGGGTTCCAGCACCGTTGCGATGCGGGCGTCGAGGCGGTCGCCACCATCGTCGTCCTCGATCAGGACCCCTTCACCCGTCAGCTGCAGGCGCGAGTCCAGCTCCGGGCTGCGCATGTCGAGCGCGAGCAGTTGCCGCTCCGCCACGCGCAGGCGATAGGTCACCGGCTGCCCCTGGTAGAGCGCGGTGAGGTCCGTGCCCGGGACAAGGTCGCCGTCGGTGGCCACCTCGATGCCGGCCGGCAGCTCGCGCTCGGCGACGGAGAGCTCGTACTGCCCGCCCGCCTGGCCGTTGTAGCCGGACGCGACCAGGGTGTAAGTCCCGGGCGCCAGGCGCGCGGTCAGCTGCGAGTTGCTGCCATCCGCATCGTCGCTGCCCAGCGACAGGCCGTTGCCCTCGAGGCCCAGCACGGTATCGAACTCGTCCGACGCCATGCGCACCGAGTACATGCCTTCGCGCTCGATGCGCAGCGGAATGCGCTTGCTGCCGTCCAGCCAGTCGGTGATGGATGCGCCGCTGGCCAGTTCGCCGCCGCCGTAGACCTGCAGCTCCGACGACGCGAGCGTGAATGGCCCGTACGCGGAGGCGTCGCTGCCGCTCACCGCGAGCACGTAGCGGCCTGCGCGCGATGCGCGCACGGCAAGCGTGGCCGTCTCCGACTCGCCGGACGAGGTGCGCAGCAACTGTCCATCGAGGTATAGCGACAGCTGCGCGCGCAGCGGGCCTTCGACCACGAAGCGCACGCCCTGGTCGGCCTTCAGCGCGACGCTGAACAGTTCGCTGCGCGTGCCGTCGCGCCAGTTGAGCATGTCCGCGCTGGTGATCTCACCGCGCAACTGTTGCCCGGGTGTGATCGAAGTGGTGGCGGGGTCCGCCGCCATGGCCGCGGTGCTTGCCAGCGACAGGCCCATGGCGACGGCCAGCACCAGCGTCTTTGTCTCGTTTCGCATGCAGGGAATCCTTGGATGTTCCGTGGCAGACGCCGCGTCTGGCCCGGTCGCGCCATCGGATTATGCGAGCGGGGCGTATTCAGCGATAGCCCGCAACGCGCTGCAGGATCAGCAGGCTTCGAGGTGTTCGACCACCAGCTGGATGGCATCGCCGCCGCGGTAGTCGTCCGGTGCCAGGCGGTAGGCCAGGCGCGCACGCGCCGGCGGCGCTTCGCCGCGCCAGGCCCCGAAGTGGATCGCGGCAATCGTCGTTCGCAGGCCCGCCACGCCAAGCGTCAGCTTGAGGTGGCGTTCGCCGACAACGCGCCAGTCGCGCACCTCGAACTCGCCATCGAACAGCGGCTCGGGGAACCCCTGCCCCCAAGGCCCGCCGTCGCGCAGGGCTTCGGCGTGGGCGCGGTCGAACTCGCCGGGCGCCAGCGCGCCGTCGCTGTCGATGACGGCCAGCAGCGCGCTGGCGTCGAGCATGGCTTCGGCGTGGGCGTGGAAGGCCGCTTCAAAAGCAGGCAGGTCGGCGAGGTCGAGACTCAGCCCCGCCGCCATCGCGTGGCCACCAAACTTCGCGATCAGGCCGGGATGGCGGGCGTCGACCGCCGCCAGCGCATCGCGCACATGGAACCCTGGAATCGAGCGCGCCGATCCGCGCAGGCTGGTGCTGCCCGCCTCCGCCGGCGCGAAGGCGACCACTGGCCGGTGCAGGCGCTCCTTGAGCTTCGACGCCACCAGGCCGACGACGCCGGGATGCCAGCCGGCGTCGAACGCGCACACCGCCGCGCGGCCGCCGCCGTCATGGCCGTACGCGTCGAGCGCATCGGTCGACAGGGCCAGCTCGGCTTCGTCCAGCATGGTCTGCTGCACCACCCTGCGTTTGCGGTTGATCGCGTCCAGGCGCTGCGCAAGTTCGCGTGCGCGCTCGGGCTCGTCGCACAGCAGGCATTCGATGCCGAGCGCCATGTCTTCCAGGCGCCCGGCGGCGTTCAGGCGGGGCGCAACGGCATAGCCGATATCGCCCGCCCCCAGCGTGGCGGCCTGGCGCCCGGCGACTTCGATCAGTGCATTGAGTCCCGCGCAGCCGCGGCCGGCACGCAGCCGGCGCAGGCCCGCCGAGACGAGGGCGCGGTTGTTGGCGTCGAGCGGCACCAGGTCGGCGACGGTGCCGACCGCCACCAGGTCGAGCAGCGTGGACAGGTCGGGGCCGTTTCCACCCAGTCGGCCTTCCGCGCGCAGGCGCGCGCGCAGCGCCAGCAGCACGTAGAACATCACCCCAACGCCGGCCAGCGATTTGCTGGCAAAGCCGTCCCCGGCGCGGTTCGGATTGACGATGGCGTGTGCGGCGGGCAGGCGTTCGCCCGGCAGGTGGTGGTCGGTGACCAGCACCTGCCAGCCCAGGGCGCGCGCGGCATCGATACCGGCGTGGCAGGCAATGCCGTGATCGACTGTGACCAGCAGGTCGGGCTGCAACGGTGCAAGCTCGGCCACCAGCGAGGTCGACAGGCCGTAGCCGTGCGCCACCCGGTTGGGCACCGCGTGCAGCACCTCGCGCGCGCCGAGCATGCGCAGCCCGCGCACCGCGACCGCACACGCCGTGGCGCCGTCGCAGTCGAAATCGCCGACCACCAGGATGCGGTTCCCGGCAGCGATGGCGTCGGCCAGCAGCGCGGTAGCGGCATCAAGATCGAGCATGCCCTCGGGCGGCAGCAGGCCGGCCAGGCGCGGGCGCGCGCTGTCGACGTCGTGCGCGCCGCGCGCGGCGTAGATCCGCTGCAGCAGGGGCGGCATGTCCGCCGGCCAGGCGGTCGCCACGCCCGGCGCGACGGGAGCGGGTCGTCGCCGGATACTGCGCACCGCGCTCAAGCGGCGGGCCACGCGGCGCCGCGGCGCCACACGCGCAGCGCATGCCAGCGCCGCAGGCGCAGGCGCCAGCCGTCGCCATCGTCGAGTTCCAGGGCGTCGATCGCGCCGGCCCGCAGCGCGTCGAGCGCGGGTTGCAGCCAGTCGCGCTCGATCCACTGCAGGTCACGCGTGCCTTCGATGTCATACACGCCGGCGTCCGGCGTGAACCGCGGCGGCAGCGCCGTGCCGCGCCCGCTGGCGGCTGCCAGCGCACGCGCGGTGTCGTCATCGCTGAAGCCGTGCGTTCCGCCCACCACGCCGCCTCCTTCCACCACCGGCGGCAACGCGCCGCCGCCCCAGAACCAGAGCGCGTTCACCGGGGACTGTCCGCGCGCCGCGCGCCCGGCGTTCCAGGGATGGTTGTGCAGGGTCACCTGCACTTCGTTGGCCAGCGTGCGCCAGCGCCGGCCTTCGGGGCTGGTATCGAGGTGCTCGAAGATGTCTTCGCCCAGCGCGTCACCGGGATCGGAGAACGCCGGGATTTTCGCCTCGCGTGGCAGGCGCAGGTACCAGCGCGACGGGTGCGGCGCGTCGAGCGTGAAGCCGGCATCGCCGAACAGCGGCCGCAACGCGGGCAGCAGCGCTTCGCAGTCGGCAGCGGTGAGCGCCAGCGCTTCGCCGTGGGCCATCAGCCGCACGCCGTTGATGTCGGGGCGCAGCCAGGCCGGATCGGCACGCAGCCAGGCCGCGCCTTCGGCATCGCCGACATCCGCCTGGCGCGACAGCGCCGCGATCGGCCAGCCCTGCCCGACCAGCGGGAAATGCCGCAGCAGTTGCGCACGCCGCCCGGGGTCGCCGGCGGCGAGGCGGTCGCCGCGCGCCAGCATCGCCGCAGTGCCCTTGGACAGGCGCTGCCGCCCCAGCCGCGCGGCGGCCGGGAGCAGCAGTGTCACGGAGGCCGGCGCCATCGCCGGATCAGCCGTAGCTGACGGAAACGATCTCGTACTCGACTGTGCCGCCGGGCGCGTCGATGCTGACTTCGTCGCCCTCGTGCTTGCCGATCAGCGCACGCGCCACCGGCGAGGAGATCGCGATCAGCCCGAGCTTGATGTCGGCCTCCAGGTCGCCAACGATCTGGTAGCGCTTTTCCTGGTCGGTCTCGACATCCGCCAGCACCACGGTGGCGCCGAACACGACCTTGCTGCCCACGTCGAGCGTGGCGATGTCGATCACCTGGGCGTGCGACAGCTCGCCCTCGAGCTGCTTGATGCGACCCTCGATGAAGCCCTGCTGCTCGCGTGCGGCGTGGTACTCGGCGTTCTCCTTGAGATCGCCATGCGCGCGCGCCTCGGAGATCGCATTGATCACCGCGGGCCGCTGCACCGACTTGAGTTCCTCGAGCTCGGCGCGAAGCCGCTGCGCGCCCTGCGCGGTAATGGGGGGTCTCATGCCTGTTTCAGTTCCTCATGCAGTTCGTGCAGGGCCCACACCGGACCCGTGCCGCGATATTCCAGAGAGTGCAGCAACGCCCGCGCACCGGCAATGGTGGTCGAGTACGTCACGCGCTGCTGCAGCGCCTCGCGCCGGATGGAGAACGAATCGGAGATCGCCTGCCGTCCTTCGGTGGTGTTCACGATGTAGGCGATCTCGCCGTTCTTGATCAGGTCCACCACGTGCGGGCGGCCCTCGATCACCTTGTTGACGACGTCGCACGCCAGCCCGTTCTGCTGCAGCCACTGCGCCGTGCCGCGCGTCGCGACCAGGCTGAAGCCGCGCTCGAGCAGCGCCTGCGCCACCGGCAGCACGCGCTGCTTGTCGGGGTCGCGCACCGAGAGGAACGCCTTGCCCGCCTCCGGCGCGCGGATGCTGGCCGCTTCCTGCGCACGCGCGAACGCGGCACCGAAGCTCCGGCCCACGCCCATGACCTCGCCGGTCGAACGCATCTCCGGGCCGAGGATCGGGTCCACGCCCTGGAACTTGGCGAACGGGAAGATCGCCTCCTTCACCGAGTAGTAGTGCGGAATCACCTCGGTGGTCGCGCCCAGCTCGGCAAGCGTCTTGCCGGCCATGCAGCGCGCCGCGATCTTGGCCAGCGGGATGCCGGTGGCCTTGGACACGAACGGCACCGTGCGCGAGGCACGCGGATTCACTTCCAGCAGGAAGATCACGTCCTCGCCGTCCTCGCCCGCCTGCACCGCGAACTGGGTGTTCATCAGGCCGACCACGCCCAGCGCACGCGCCAGCTGCGCAACCTGGTCGCGCAGGCGCGCCTGGGTCTCCGCGGACAGCGAGTACGGCGGCAGCGAGCACGACGAATCGCCCGAATGCACGCCGGCCTCTTCGATGTGCTCCATCACGCCGCCGATCAACACCGCGCCGTCCTTGTCGGCAATCACGTCGATATCGACTTCCACGGCGTTGTCGAGGAAGCGATCCAGCAGCACCGGCGAATCGTTGGACACCTTGACCGCGTCGCGCATGTAGCGCGCGAGGTCTGCGTCGGCATGCACGACTTCCATGGCGCGACCACCGAGCACGTAGCTCGGGCGTACGACCAGCGGGTAGCCGATCTCGCGCGCCAGCAGCAGCGCCTGTTCGGCGCTGCGCGCGGTGCGGTTGGGCGGCTGCTTCAGCCCGAGCGTGTCGACCAGCTTCTGGAAACGCTCGCGGTCTTCTGCCAGGTCGATCGAATCCGGGGAGGTGCCGATGATCGGCACGCCATTGGCTTCCAGCGCGCGCGCGAGCTTCAGTGGCGTCTGCCCGCCGTAATGCACGATCACGCCCTTCGGCTTCTCCAGCTCGACGATCTCGAGCACGTCCTCCAGCGTCACCGGTTCGAAATACAGGCGGTCGGAGGTGTCGTAGTCGGTCGAGACGGTTTCCGGGTTGCAGTTGACCATGATGGTTTCGTAACCATCCTCGCGCAGCGCCATCGCAGCGTGCACGCAGCAGTAGTCGAACTCGATGCCCTGCCCGATCCGGTTCGGTCCGCCACCGAGCACGATGATCTTGTCGCGGCCGGTTGGCTCGGCTTCGCACTCGTCCTCGTAGGTCGAATACATGTAGGCGGTGGTGGTGGCGAACTCGGCGGCGCAGGAATCCACGCGCTTGTACACCGGGCGGATGCCGAAGGCGCGGCGCAACGCGCGGATCGCTTTTTCCTCCACCTGCACCAGCTGCGCCAGGCGCGCGTCGGCGAAGCCCATGCGCTTGAGCGCGCGAAGGCGTGCGCCATCGAGCGCATCGACGCCGCGCGTGGCGACCTCGCGCTCGGCGGCCACGATGTCTTCCATCTGGTCGAGGAACCACGGATCGACCCACGACAGCGCATGGACGTCCTCGACCGACATGCCGGCGCGGAACGCATCGGCGATGTGGAACAGGCGCTCCGGCCCCGGCTCGCGCAGCTCGCGCTTCAGCACCACCAGGTCGTCCTCGCTCGCAAGATCGAGGCCGGTGGGGTCAAGCCCGACCTTGCCGGTCTCCAGGCTGCGCAGCGCCTTCTGCAGCGATTCCTGGAAGGTGCGGCCGATCGCCATCACCTCGCCCACCGACTTCATCTGCGTGGTCAGGCGGGCATCGGCCTGCGGGAACTTCTCGAACGCGAAACGCGGGATCTTGGTCACCACGTAGTCGATGCTCGGCTCGAACGACGCCGGCGTGCGGCCACCGGTGATGTCGTTCTTGAGCTCGTCGAGCGTGTAGCCCACCGCGAGCTTGGCCGCGATCTTGGCGATCGGGAAGCCGGTGGCCTTGGACGCCAGCGCGGACGAGCGCGACACGCGCGGGTTCATCTCGATCACCACCACGCGGCCGGTTTCGGTGTTGATGCCGAACTGCACGTTGGAGCCGCCGGTGTCGACGCCGATCTTGCGCAGCACCGCGATCGAGGCCTGGCGCAGGCGCTGGTATTCCTTGTCGGTGAGCGTCTGCGCGGGCGCGACGGTGATCGAGTCACCGGTGTGCACGCCCATCGGGTCGAGGTTCTCGATCGAGCAGACGATGATGCAGTTGTCCGCGGTGTCGCGAACCACCTCCATCTCGAATTCCTTCCAGCCCAGCACCGATTCCTCGACCAGGATCTCGCCGACCGGCGACAGCTCGAGGCCGCGCTTGGCGATCTCCTCGAACTCTTCCTTGTTGTAGGCGATGCCGCCGCCGCTGCCGCCGAGCGTGAAGCTCGGGCGGATGATCGTCGGATAGCCGACCTTGGCCTGGGTGGCCACGGCCTGTTCGAACGTGCGCGCCACTTCGGCCTTCGGGCACTCCAGCCCGATCTCGGCCATCGCCACGCGGAACAGCTCGCGGTCCTCGGCCATCATGATGGCTTCGCGCCTGGCGCCGATCAGCTCCACGCCGTACTTCTCGAGCACCCCGTGGTCGGCGAGGTCCAGCGCGCAGTTCAGCGCGGTCTGCCCGCCCATGGTGGGCAGCAGCGCGTCCGGGCGCTCCTTCTCGATGATCTTCTCGACCATCTGCCAGGTGATCGGTTCGATGTACACCGCGTCCGCGGTATCCGGGTCGGTCATGATCGTCGCCGGATTGGAGTTCACCAGGACCACCCTGTAGCCCTCCTCCCGCAGCGCCTTGCAGGCCTGCGCGCCGGAGTAGTCGAACTCGCACGCCTGTCCGATGACGATCGGGCCCGCGCCGATGATGAGGATGGTCTTGAGGTCGCTTCGCCTTGGCATTGCTTATCCCAGGATTGCTGAAGTGGGCACCTGGCAGGTGTCCAGTGACTTGATCATCAGCTGGGTGACGATGGACGCCCCCAGCTGGTAGCCGCTCTTTTCGTTTTCTTCGGCCGAGCGCGTCGCGTCGATCGCGTCGCCCATGCCCGCGGCCTCGCGCAGCGCGGCATGCTTGGGATCGGTCATGACGGTCATGAACGAAAGCAGCTGCGCGGGGGTCGAACCGGCAAGAACCGCATTGCTGTCGCCGCCGCCCTCGGTCGCGGCGCCTTCCATCACCAGGCGCCCGAACAGCACGCTGGCTCCGCCTTCGAGCAACGCGATGTCGCCGCGCACGCGCGATGGATGTGCCGAGGCATACGCCGAGGCGTCAGCGCGCTTGGCGCGGCGGTAGCCGGCCGAGGAAAGCTCCCCGCGCATGCAGGCCAGCTGCTCGGCCGTCACTGCGTCCGGTCGCTCCTGCATCGGCCACGTCGGGTCCTGCTTGGCAATCGCGTCGAACACGTCGCCGATCGGCATCATCTCCACCAGCAGTCCGGCCAGGCGATCGATGTCACCGGGCGCGACGTTCTGGGCGTGCGCGGCGGGCGCAAGGCTGGCGAAGCCCAGGCACAGCGCAAACAGTACCGGGGAACGCGGGTTGCGCAGGCTCATGCACGGGACTCCTTGTGGGTTTCGCTGCGCGCGGCCATCGCCGCGATGAAGCGGTCGAACAGCGGCGCGACATCGTGCGGGCCGGGCGCGGCCTCCGGATGTCCCTGGAAACTGAAGGCAGGCGCGTCGGTGAGTTCGAAGCCCTGGTTGGTGCCGTCGAACAGCGAGCGATGGGTGACACGCACGTTGGCGGGCAGCGAGGCCTCGTCGACGGCGAACCCGTGGTTCTGCGAGGTGATCATCACCCGGCCGGAGTCGAGGTCCTGCACGGGGTGGTTGGCGCCATGGTGGCCATTGGGCATCTTCACCGTGCGCCCGCCGACGGCCAGTGCGAGCAGCTGGTGGCCAAGGCAGATGCCGAACGTCGGCACCCCGGCGGCGAGGCAACCGCGGATCGCCTCGATCGCGTAGTCGCAGGGCGCCGGGTCGCCGGGGCCGTTGGACAGGAACACGCCGTCGGGGCGCAGCGCGAGCGCTTCCTCGGCGGTCGTGCGCGCCGGGAGCACGGTCACGTCGCAGCCGCGTTCGGCGAGCATGCGCAGGATGTTGCGCTTCACGCCGTAGTCCCAGGCAACCACCTTGAAACGCGGTTCCGCCTGCGTCCAGTCGCCGCTGTCGAGGTCCAGCTGGCCCTCGCGCCACTGGTAGCGCGCGGGCGTGCTGACCACCTCGGCCAGGTCCATGCCCTTCAGGCCCGGGAATTTGCGCGCGGCTTCGATGGCGCGGGCGGCGTCGATCTCGCCGGCCATCACCGCGCCGTTCTGCGCGCCGCGTTCGCGCAGCAGCCGCGTCAGGCGACGGGTGTCGATGCCGGCGATGGCCACCACGCCGCGATCGGCGAGCCACTCGGGCAGCGCGACCTGGCTGCGCCAGCTGCTGGGACGGCGCGGCACGTCGCGCACCACCAGCCCGGCCGACCAGACGCGCGCGCCCTCGTCGTCCTCGGCGGTGCAGCCGGTGTTGCCGATGTGCGGATACGTCAGGGTGACGATCTGGCGCGCGTACGAGGGGTCGGTGACGACCTCCTGGTAGCCGGTCATCGCGGTGTTGAACACCACTTCGCCGACGGAAAGCCCGGGCGCGCCGATGGAGACGCCTTCGAAGACGGTGCCGTCTTCAAGCGCGAGGATTGCAGGTGGGGTCACGAAGGTCGCCTACGTGGGGTTGCAGGAAGCCGCCAGCACCGGCGGAAACCGGCGCCGGGACATGTGAATCAGGCGAGCGGGAATGATACGGAACCGGGGCGCCAGGCGCCAGCGGCAGCGTGCGCGGAGCTGAACGCGCGGCCGGCTACAGCAGGTCGCGCAGCCGCCAGTTGCCGGCCGCGCGGCCGTGCAGGCGCGACGCGGCGTGCAGCGCACCGCGCGCGAACACGTCGCGGCTGGTCGCGCGGTGCACCAGCTCGATGCGCTCGCCGGTGCCGGTGAACTGCACGGTGTGCTCGCCGACGATGTCGCCGGCGCGCAGGCTTGCGTAGCGCGGGTCCGAACCACCGCGCCCCGCCGCGGCGCCGAGCGCGAGCGCGGTACCCGAAGGCGCATCCTTCTTGTGCACGTGGTGGGCCTCGACGATGTCGCAGTCCCAGCCCGGCAGCGTGGCGGCCGCGCGCTCCACCAGTTCCTCCAGCAGTGCCACGCCGAGGCTGAAATTCGCGGCCCAGACCAGCGGGATGCGCGCGGATGCTGCCACCAGCGCCTCGCGCTGCGCGGCGGACAGGCCCGTCGTGCCGGACACCAGCCCCGCTCCCCGCTCCACGCACAGTGCGAGCACCTGGTCGAAGGCCTCGGCCAGGCTGAAGTCGATGGCCACGTCGAACGCGGGTACGCCGCGCAGCTCGGCGGCGGCGAAATGCGGCACGCCGTCCACCACCCGCTGTGCCGGCTTGCGTGACACCGCGGCCACGACGACGCAGCCCGGTTCGGCACCGTCCCCGCACAGGCGCATGAGCGCGTGGCCCATGCGCCCGCTGGCGCCATGGAGCATCAATCGGATGGGAGCTGGCATCGCGCAAGGCTAGCCGCGGTGCACGCCGCCGGCAAGCTCACGGCCGGCGCGTGGCCGGCCGTATCGCGCTCACGACGTCATGCGTTCCCAGAACCCCTTGACGCCGTCGACGAAGGTGCTGGCCTTGGGCGAGTGGCGACGCGCGCCGTCGCCGACGAACGTCGCTTCGAGCTGCTCCAGCAGCTCGCGCTGCTGGTTGGTCAGGTTGACCGGGGTTTCGATCACCACCTTGCAGTACAGATCGCCCGGCGCGCGGCTGCGCACCGACTTCACACCCTTGTCGCGCAGGCGGAAGACCTTGCCGGTCTGGGTCTCGGCGGGGATGCGGATCTCGGCTTCGCCGCCAAGCGTGGGCACGCGCGCGGTGTCGCCCAGCGCGGCCTGGCCGATGCGGATCGGCACTTCGCAATGCAGGTCGTCGCCGTCGCGTTCGAAGATCGGATGCGGGCGCACGCGCACTTCGACGTACAGGTCACCGGGTTGCGTACCGGGTGGACCGGCCTCGCCCTCGCCCGAGAGACGGATCCGATCGCCGTTGTCCACGCCGGCCGGGATCTTGACCGACAGCACCTTCTCTTCCTCGACTCGGCCATTGCCGCGGCACGACGGGCACGGCGACTTGAAGGTCTGGCCGCGGCCGTGGCAATGCGGGCATGGCTGCTGCATCGAGAAGATGCCGCGCTGGAACCGCACCTGGCCGCGCCCCTGGCAGGTATCGCAGGTCTCGAGCTTGCCGTCTTCCGAGCCGGTGCCGTTGCAGGGATCGCAGGCGGCCAGCGTGGGCAGCTCGATGCGGCGCTCGACGCCCGCCACCGCCTCTTCGAGGTCGAGCTCCATCACATAGCCCACGTCGGCACCACGGCGCGGGCCGCGCGAGCCACCACCGCCGCCAAAAATATTGCCGAAGATGTCGCCGAAGATATCGCCCATGTCCGGCTGGCCGGGACCGGCGTTGCCGCCGCCCATGCCGTGTTCGAACGCGGCGTGGCCGTGCTGGTCGTACATGCGGCGCTTGCCACCGTCGGACAGTACCTCGTAGGCCTCCTTGCACTCCTTGAACGCAGCCTCGGACTCGTGGTTGCCGGGGTTGCGGTCAGGGTGGTGCTTCATCGCGCAGCGGCGATAGGCCTTTTTCAGTTCATCGTCGCCGGCGTTGCGGGCAACGCCGAGGACTTCGTAATAATCACGCTTGCTCATGGATCAGGGGCCATCTGTGTCGTCGGGCGACGCCCCCGCGAAACCGGGGGCGGAAACGACATCGGGAACCGCGGACTTGCCGCCACGGCTCCCGACGTCACGTACCGATGGCGGTCAGGCCTTGGTGTCGTCGTCCTTGACCTCGGTGAACTCGGCATCGACCACGTCGTCGCCGGGCGCGGGGCCACCGGCACCGCCACCCGCATCGCCACCACCCTGCTGGGCGGCCGCGGCGAACAGCGCCTGCGCGGCTTCCTCGAGCACCTTGGTCCTGGACTCGATCTGCACCTTGTCGTCGCCCTTCATCGCGGTCTCGACGTCGGCGATCGCGGCCTCCACGCGCCCGATCACGTCGCCCGGCACCTTGTCGCCGTTCTCCTTGATCGCCGTGCGCGTGCCGTGCACCAGCGCGTCGGCCTGGTTGCGGGCGCCGACCAGTTCGTGGAACTTCTTGTCGTCTTCGCGGTGCGCCTCGGCGTCGGCCACCATCCGCTGGATTTCCTCGTCCGAAAGACCCGAGCCCGCCTTGATCTCGACCTTCTGCTCCTTGTTGGTCTTCTTGTCCTTGGCGGTGACGTGCACGATGCCGTTGGCGTCGATGTCGAACGACACCTCGACCTGCGGCATGCCGCGCGGCGCGGCGTCGATGCCGGTGAGGTCGAACTTGGCCAGCGACTTGTTGTAGCGGGCCTGCTCGCGCTCGCCCTGCAGCACGTGCACCGTGACCGCGGACTGGTTGTCCTCGGCGGTGGAGAAGGTCTGCGAGGCCTTGGTGGGCACCGTGGTGTTCTTCTCGATGATCTTGGTGAACACGCCGCCCAGGGTCTCGATGCCGAGGCTCAGCGGGGTCACGTCGAGCAGCAGCACGTCCTTGACGTCGCCCGCCAGCACGCCGCCCTGCACCGCGGCGCCGATGGCGACCGCTTCGTCCGGGTTGACGTCCTTGCGCGGCTCCTTGCCGAAGAACTCGGCGACCGCCGCCTGCACCTTCGGCATGCGCGTCTGGCCACCGACCAGGATCACCTCGTTGACGTCGCTGGCGCGCAGGCCGGCGTCGTTGAGCGCGGTGCGGCAGGGCTCGATGGTCTTCTTGATCAGGTCCTCCACCAGCGCCTCGAGCTTGGCCCGGGTCAGCTTGATGTTGAGGTGCTTCGGGCCCGAGGCGTCGGCCGTCACGTACGGCAGGTTGACCTCGGTGTGCTGCGCGGTGGACAGCTCGATCTTGGCGCGCTCCGCCGCATCGCGCAGGCGCTGCAGGGCGAGCGGATCCTTGCGCAGGTCCATGCCCTGGTCCTTGTTGAACTCCTCGACCAGGTAATCGATGACGCGCTTGTCGAAGTCCTCGCCACCGAGGAAGGTGTCGCCGCTGGTGGCCAGCACCTCGAACTGCTTCTCGCCGTCGACTTCCGCGATCTCGATGATCGACATGTCGAAGGTGCCGCCGCCAAGGTCGTACACGGCGATCTTGCGGTCGCCGCCGTCCTTGTCCAGGCCATAGGCCAGCGCGGCCGCGGTCGGCTCGTTGATGATGCGCTTGACGTCGAGGCCGGCGATGCGGCCGGCGTCCTTGGTCGCCTGGCGCTGCGAGTCGTTGAAGTACGCCGGCACGGTGATCACGGCTTCCGTGACCTTCTCGCCCAGGTAGTCCTCGGCGGTCTTCTTCATCTTTTCCAGGATGCGCGCGGAGACTTCCTGCGCCGACAGCTTCTTGCCCTCGCTGGTCGCCACCCACGCGTCGCCGTTGTCATGCTGGGCGATGGCATATGGCACCAGGCCGATGTCCTTCTGCACCTCGGCGTCGGTGAACTTGCGGCCGATCAGGCGCTTCACCGCATAGAACGTGTTCTTGGGGTTGGTGACCGCCTGGCGCTTGGCCGAGGCGCCCACCAGCACTTCGCCGTCCTTGGTGTAGGCGACGACGGATGGCGTGGTGCGGTCGCCTTCGCTGTTTTCGATGACGCGGGCCTTGCCGCCGTCCATGATCGCCACGCACGAGTTGGTCGTGCCGAGGTCGATGCCGATGATCTTTGCCATGGGATGTTGCCTCTTGGAGGTTTGTCTGGGGGGCGGCAAAGCCGCCGATGACTGCTATCTGGGGACGCGGCCGGCGCCTTCAAGCGCCGGGCGGCGCGGATTCAGTCGTCGCGGGCCACGGCGACGAGCGCCGGGCGAAGGAGCTGCTCGTTGAGCTGGTAGCCCTTCTGGAACAGCTGGGCGACGGCGCCGGCGGGGACGCCCGCGGCGTCCACCACGCTCATCGCCTGGTGCTGGTCGGGGTTGAACGCATCACCTGGCGCCGGCGCGAGCTGGACCAGGCCCTGGCTGGCGGTGACGCGCAGGAGTTCACGCAGGGTCAGCTCCATGCCTGTCCGCATCGGATCGTCCGCCGCGCCCGCGAGCAGCGCCGCGTCGAGGCTGTCGAACACCGGCAGCAGGTCGCCGAGCAGCTGCTTGTTGGCGAACCGGCAGGCATTCTGCACATCGCGCTGCAGGCGCTTGCGCTGGTTTTCAAGCTCGGCGCGCTCCACCAGGGACTGCGCGCGCAGCTGTTCGAGCTCGCCGCGGAGGGCCTCGATCTCGTCGTGCGGAATGGTGTCGGCGGCCTCGATGGTGGCGTCGGGCGTGTGTTCGTTGGTCATCGCTCTCAGGGTCCGGGTGTGTCGCGGTCCGCACTCTGTGGGGATGGCGGCTCCGGATTCAAGGCATTGCCGAGCATTTCCGCGGTCGCCTGCACCACCGGGATCACCCGGTCGTAGGCCATCCGCGTCGGGCCGATGACCCCGAGCACGCCCAGTACGCGTCCCCCGGCCCCATACGGGGCGGTCACCAGCGACATGCCCGCCAGCGGCGCCAGCCCCGTCTCCTCGCCGATGAACACGCGCACGCCCGGCGCCTTCACCGTGCGTTCGAGCAACTGCAGGATTTCGCGCTTCTGGGCGAAGGCATCGAACAGCTCGCGCAGCCGTTCGACGTCGGCGAGGTCCTGCACCCCGAGCAGGCGCGCCTGCCCGGAGACCACCACGTCCTCGTCGCCCGGCACCAGCACCTGCTCGGCGATTTCGGTGGTGGCGCGCAGCAGGCCCTCCATTTCGCTGCGCGCGGCGCGCAGGTCGCTCACCAGGGTGGCGCGGATCTCGTGCAGCGGGCGGCCGGCGAAATTGGCATTGAGGTAGTTGGCCACCTGCTCGAGTTCGGCCGGGCCGTACGGGCGCCGGGTCAGCACGATGCGGTTCTGCACCTCGTGATCGGCGAAGACCACGATCGCCATCACCCGCTGGCCGTCCAGCGGCACGAAATCGATCTGCCGGAAGGCGAACTGGCCGCGCCCCGGCACGCTGACCACGCCCACGAACCGGGTCATCGCCGACACCAGCTCCGAGGCGCTGCCGAGCAGCGACTGCGTGCCGCCGCCGGTCGCGAGCTCGCCGCGCAGGCGCGCGAGCTCCGGCTCCTGCAGCGGGCTCAGCTGCAGCAGCGAGTCGACGAACACGCGATAGCCCTGCGGGGTGGGTACGCGCCCGGCCGAAGCGTGCGGCGCCGCCAGCAGGCCGACCTCCTCGAGGTCGGCGAGGATGTTGCGGATGGTCGCCGGGCTGACATCCAGCCCGGCGTGGCGGGCCAGGGTCTGCGAACCCACGGGCTCGCCATCGCGGATGTGGCGCGCGATCAGGGTGCGCAGCAGCTGGCGTGCGCGGGCGTCGAGGGGGTCATCGCGGCGTCGGGACATCCCGGGGGTATATGTCGCCGGGCTCCGAGTCGCAAGCGCTGCGACGCGGCGATGGCAGCCTGCGGCCCCTCGCGGCACAATCGCGTCCCATGCTCAAACGCCTCTCCATCAAGGATTTCGCCGTCGTCGCCGCCACCGAGCTCGAGTTCGGGGCCGGGCTGACCGTGGTCTCGGGCGAAACCGGCGCCGGCAAGTCGCTGCTGGTCGACGCGCTCGGCTTCCTGTCGGGCCAGCGCGCCGACAGTGGCATGGTGCGCCACGCGGCACAACGCGCCGAGCTCGACGCCGACTTCGACCTCGCCGGCTCAGCGGCCGCCCAGGCCTGGCTGCGCGAGCAGGAGTTCGATGACGGAGACGCCTGCCAGCTGCGCCGCACCCTGCGCGCCGATGGTGGGTCGCGGGCGTGGATCAACGGCCGCCCGGCCACGCTGTCGCAGCTGGCCGCACTGGCGGGTCATCTGGTCGAGATCCATGGCCAGCATGAGCACCAGGCGCTGCTGTCGCGCGGCAGCCAGCTCGCCCTGCTCGACGCGTTCGGCCGCCACGAAGCACTTCTTGCCGCGGTGGCCACGGCGGCGCGCGGCTGGTCCGCGCTGCTGCGCGAGCGCGAACAGCTGACCGCCGCCGGCGATGTCTCCGACCGCATCGACTGGCTGGGCCACCAGCTGGATGAACTCGAGCGCGAAGACCTGGATGCGGACGCCATCAGCGCGCTCGTCGCCGCGCATCGCCGCCAGGCGCATGCCACCACACTGGTCGACGCCTGCGACGTCGCCCTCGCCCGCCTCGGTGACGGCCACGGCGCGCTGCCCGCCGAACTGCACCAGCTGCGCGGCGGCCTGGCGCGGTTGCAGGACCACGAACCACGCCTGGGCGAGGTGCAGTCCATGCTGGAAGGCGCCGCCATCCAGCTCGACGAGGCAGCCGTCCTGCTCGATCGCATCCGCGCCGACCTCGATATCGACCCGGCGCAGCTCGAGGACCACGAGCGCCGCCTCGCGCGCCTGCACGACCTGGCGCGCAAGCATCGCGTGACGCCCGAAGGGCTCGCCGCGCAGCGCGACACGCTGGCCGCCGAACATGAGGCGCTGCACGCCTCGGCGCGGCGCCTCGGCAGCCTCGGTACCGAGATCGAGGCTGCCGCGGACGGCTGGCGCAAGGCCGCCGTGGCGCTGGGCAAGGCGCGCGCGCGCGCCGGCAAGGCGCTCGCCGCCTCCACCACCGGGCTGATCGGCGAGCTGGGCATGGGTGGCGGGCGGTTCGAAGTGGCACTGGAGCCCACCGCCGGCGACGCGCCGGATGCGCAGGGCGCCGAGCGCGTCGAGTTCCTGGTGTCGGCCAATGCCGGGCAGCCGCCGCGGCCGCTGCGCAAGGTCGCGTCCGGCGGCGAGCTGTCGCGCATTTCGCTGGCCATCGAAGTGGCCGCGCTGGGCCTCGACGCGGTGCAGACCATGGTCTTCGACGAGGTCGACTCCGGCATCGGCGGCGGCGTGGCCGAGATCGTCGGCCAGAAGCTGCGCGACCTCGGCAGCCGGCGGCAGGTGCTGTGCGTGACCCACCTTCCGCAGGTCGCGGCCCAGGGCCACGCGCACTACAGCGTCAGCAAGGCCGAACGCGGTGGCGTCACGCAGAGCGCGGTGCGCCTGCTCGACGACGGCGAACGCCAGGAGGAACTCGCGCGGATGCTGGGCGGGGTGGAGGTCAGCCGCGAGGCGCGTGCAGCCGCCAGGCGGCTGCTGCGCGACGCGGCGACAGGCGGCGTGGACGTCGCCGGCTGAAGCCCGCGGTCAGCGCTTCTTGCGCACGTACAGCACCAGCGAGTGCTCTTCGAGGATGTAGCCGTGCTGCGCGGCGATCTTGCTCTGCAGCTCCTCGATCTCGGGGCTTTCGAACTCGATGATGCGGCCGGTGTCGACGTCGACCATATGGTCGTGGTGGCCGCCGCGGTCGATCTCGTAGACCGCCGTGCCGCCTTCGAAATTGTGCTTCAGGACCAACCCTGCCGCCTCGAACTGGGTGAGCACCCGGTAGACGGTGGCCAGGCCGATCTCATCGCCGCCTTCAAGCAGGTGGCGATAGATGTCTTCGGCGGTCATGTGGTGGTGCGAGGTCTTCTGCTCGAGCAGCTGAAGGATGCGCATGCGGGGATGCGTGACCTTCAACCCGGCCTTGCGAAGCTCATGGGTTTCCATGCCTGTTCCGTTCATTGGCGATTGGGGTGCCAGCTGCCGTGGAGCCGGTCGCGGCGGCTCGTCGAGTGTATCATCGCGGGGATATCCGCCGTCCCTGGGTTCCAATGCGCAAGCTCTTCGTCCCCGTCATCGTCGCCTGCCTCGCAACCGGCTGCGGCCTCGTCTACAAACAGCCGATCTACCAGGGCAACCTGCTGAAGAGCGGCGATGTCGCGCAGCTGCAGGCCGGCATGAGCCGCCAGCAGGTGTCGGCATTGCTCGGCACGCCCTCCATCCAGGACCCGTTCCACCAGGAGCGCTGGGACTACACGGCCACGGAGCGCACCGGTCGCATCGGCGGCACCGAGGTGCACAACCTCACGCTGTGGTTCGAAGGCGACAGACTGGCGAAGTGGGAAGGCGACCAGTTCCCCGATCGCGACGATGAACTGATCAAGGACGTTCGCCGCGCGTTCGGGCCGAACCTCGCCAAGGACAAGAAGAAGCGCTGATCGCTCAGCGCGCGCGCGCGGCGCGGAGCCGCCTCGCATCCTTGGGGTCCACCTGCAGCGGCCGCAGCAGCTCGACGCGGTCACCATCGCGCAGCGCGGTGCTGGCGGTGACACGTTCACCGAATACCGCATAGCCATCGACCGCATCCAGCGGCAGGCCACAGGCATCGATGGCGTCCGCCACGCGCGCACCCGCGGGCAACTCCAGCTCCACGCTGCGGTGCGTGCGAGGAAACGCGAGCACCACCTCGACGCGCATGTCAGGCGTCCGGATCGTCGGCGATGCGCACGAAATCATCGACCATGCGGTCGGCCAGCCCCTGGAAGCCGAGCTTCAGCGCCGGTGCCAGCAGGCGGCTGCGCGGCTCGAAATCCAGGCTCAGCGTGACCTTGCACGCCGACTCGTCCAGCGCATGGAATTCCCAGCGGCCTTCGAGGCGCTTGAACGGACCATCGCGCAGGTGCATGTCGATGCGGTGCGGCGGCGTGAGCAGGTTCTCGGTGGTGAACCAGGTGTGCATGCCGGCGATGCCGAGTTCGAGGCGTCCGAGCACGCGTTCCGGTGAGGACTCGAGCACTTCGGCGTCATCGCACCACGCGAACCGCGCCGGATACGCCGCGATGTCGTTGACCAGCGCGAACATCCGCGACGCGGCGTGTCCGACCAGGGCTGAGCGCTTGATGATGGGCATGGGGGGCAGGCTGTCTCGCGTTTCTTTCCCGCCCCGTGCCGTGTGAGAATGACGCGATGGGCAAGACTGCTGGCAAGGATAAGGGAAAGAGCGGCACCGGGGGCACGATCGCGCTCAACAAGCGCGCGCGCCACGAGTACCACCTCGAGGACCGTTTCGAAGCCGGCATGGCGCTGCAGGGCTGGGAGCTGAAGGCGATCCGCGCCGGCCGCGCCAACATCACCGAGAGCTACGCGGTGGTGCGCAGCGGCGAGATCTTCCTGTTCGGCGCGCAGATCACGCCACTATTGCAGGCGTCCACCCACGTGGTGGCCGATGACCGCCGCACCCGCAAGCTGCTGCTGCACCGCCGCGAGATCGACATGCTGGTCGGCAAGGTCGAACGCGACGGTTACACCATCGTGCCCAGCGCGATGTACTGGAAGGGCAACAAGGTCAAGATCGAGATCTCGCTGGCAAAGGGCAAGCAGACCCACGACAAGCGCGATGCCGCCAAGGATCGTGACTGGGCGCGCGACAAGCAGCGCGTGATGCGTCGCCACAACCGCGACGCCTGACCGGCTCAGCCGACTGCCGTCTCGTCCGGCAGGGTGAAGCGGAAACGCGCGCCCTCGCCCACCCTGCCCTCCGCGGCGATGCTGCCGCCATGGCGTTCGATGATGCGCTTGACCGAGGCCAGCCCGATGCCTTCGCCCACGAACTCGTCCTGCGCGTGCAGGCGCTGGAATGGGCGAAACAGCTTGCCGGCATAAGCCTCGTCGAAGCCGACGCCGTTGTCGGCCACTTCGAACCACGTCTCGCCTGCGATGTCGATCCGGCGCAACGCGACCTGGCCACGCTCGCGGTCACGGGTAAATTTCCAGGCGTTGCCAAGCAGGTTGTTGAGCAGGTTCCTGACCAGGGCACTGTCGCCCGAGGCCTGCAGCCCGGGTTCGATCTCGACATCCACCTGCCGCCGCGGCTCGTCCTGGCGCAGGTCGGCAATGATGTCGCTGGCCATCGCCGAAAGGTCCAGCGGCTCGCGCCGCAGCTCGCCGCGCGACACCCGCGACATCTTCAGCAGTGCGTCGATCAACTCGCCCATGCGCGCGGTCGCCGCGCGCACCCGCGCGAGATAGCCACGGCCGGCTTCGTCGAAGGCCCCGGCATACCGTTCGCCGAGCACACGGGTGAACCCGTCGATCGCCCGCAAGGGCGCGCGCAGGTCGTGGGAGATGGTGTACGCGAACGACTCCAGCTCCTCGTTGGCGCGGGTGAGCTCGCGCGTGCGCAGCGCCACGCGCGCCTCGAGCGTGCGGTTGAGCGCGTTGACCTGCGCCTCGGCGCGTACGCGGTCCGTGATGTCCTCCACCTGCGCCAGGCTGGCCACGTCCTGGCCCACTTCACCCGGCACCTGCGCGTAGGTCAGCAGCACGTGGCGCAGCTCGCCGTCGTCGCGCCTGAGCTCGCGCGTCACGCGGTAGACGCTGCCGGTCGCCGCGCGCGAACGCTCTTCGGCGGCGTCGCCGGTGCCGCTGAACAACGATTGGAAGACGCGCCCCATGAGCTCCTCGGGCGAGGCGCGCAGGATGTCGGCCAGTGCCAGGTTGGCGTCCACCACGCGGCCATCCCGGTCCAGCAAGGCCTTGCCGATCGCCGAAAACCGCATCGCGCTGCGGAAGCGCAGCTCGCTGCGCCGGTACGATTCGCTCATCCGCGCCGCGATCTGCTGCGCGCGAGATTGCGTGCGCGCCAACGACAGCGCCACCGCGAACAGCAGGAACGACGCCAGCATGCCCAGCACGATCGTGCCCTGCGTGCCGAGCAACGCCGACCCGCCGTTGCTCCGCGTCTGCTGGAAGTCCAGCCGCCAGCGCCGCCCGTACACCTGCTCTTCCACGCTGTGGCTCACGCCTGCGATGTCTCCATCGGGGAACAGGCCGGCGTCTGCGGGATACACCAGCGTCTCGCCACGGTCGCCAATGTCGACGATGCGCAGTGCTGGCGTGCCGGGCGCGTCCGCCACCGCCTGCAGGACGAAGCTGTCGAGACGGAACGGCGCACACACCCAGCCGGCCAGCGCGGCGGCGCGCGCCGACGGATTGGACGGCACGATGCCCGCGCGGTACACCGGCGCATAGATCACCAGGCCGCGGCCCGCGCCCGCCTGCACCAACTGCAGCGGCGCGGTGATGCGTGCGGCGCCGCTGTCGCGCGCGGCCAGCATCGCCGCCGCGCGCGCGGGCTCGTGGAGCATGTCGAAACCGATGGTGTTGATGTTGCCGATGGTGCGCGGCTCCAGCATCACCACCGGGCCGTACTGCACGCGCGCGCCCGGCGGATCGACCCGGAACAGCCCCAGTCCAGCTGCGCGACGCTTCAGCTGCAGCTCCTGCAGGGCCGCCGGCGACAGCGACTCGGCGTAGCAGAGCCCGAGCATGGCCGGAAACCTGCGGTCCAGCTCGAGGCCATCGGTGTAATGGCGCCACTGCTGCGGGCTTGGCGCCTGCACGGTGGCGAACAGCGATACGCCGCCCCGGGTGATCAGCTCGTAGGTCAGGAGCTGCTGGCGAAGCCGCGCCACCACCTGCTCGGCTTCGCCCGCCAGGCGCGCCTGCGCCAGCTCGCGCTCGCGCGTGCCTGCGCCGGTGGCATAGATGGCCACCAGCGCGAGAGAGGCCACCAGCACCACCGCGGCGAGCAGGTAGCCGTGGCGCGATGGCAGGGCGTCGGGTGACAACAGGGCGTCATTGGCTGCCATCGGCACGAGCATACCGGCTGCGCGCAGCCGCATCCGGCTGAACGACGCTGCGCGCCCGTTCCGGAGCCGACCTTGCACCGGGCCCGCGCGACCCTATACTTCACCTGTCTCGCAGTTTCACTGCCTTCCGGCAGATGCCAGCTTTCCCGATCAATGGGGGTGCACTGGCTTCGACGGGGGTCGCGAAATCGCCTGGCGCATGCCGAGGGGGTAGCTTTCCTCGTAAATCCAGCTGCAAAACTCTAGTTGCCAACGACGACAACTACGCTCTCGCCGCTTAAGGCGTAAGCCCCGAACCCACTTGTGCCCGTGCTCGTGGATGTAGGGTCATTATCACGGAACCGGCTGCGGTGGTTGCCTGTCAACCGCGGCTTAACAAAAACAGGCTGGTCCTGGGGTGCGCTTCGCCCACTGTGCTGCCGCAGGACGAGACCCAACGGTGAGCTAAGCATGTAGTGCCGGGGATGGAGTGCCTTCGGACGGGGGTTCGATTCCCCCCACCTCCACCATCCACGAACGAACCCGACCCCACACGGTCGGGTTTTTTCGTTCTGGAGCCCGGCGCATGCACGCGTGCTCCGGGCGCTGCAACCAAGGCCTGTGCGATCCTATGCACCATGGACGCGCCTCCTTTCCAGCGTTGCCTGGCCGCATGACCACCGACTCCCTCGCGACCGGCGACGCCCGCCCGCGCGTGCTTGTCGTCGACGACGACGCCGACATCGTCGACCTGCTGTCGCGCTACCTCGGCGGCAACGGATTCGCGGTCTCCAGCGCCGCCAGCGGCGCCGACCTGCGCCGGGCCATGACCGGCACGCTGCCGGACCTGGTGCTCCTCGACCTGGGCCTGCCCGACGAGGACGGCCTGGCGCTGCTGCAGCACCTGCGCCAGCAGTGGCGAGTGCCGGTGATCGTGGTCAGCGGCCGCGGCGAAGCGGTGGAACGCGTGGTCGGGCTGGAACTCGGCGCCGACGACTACGTCGCCAAGCCCTTCGATTTCCGCGAGCTGCTGGCACGCGTGCGCTCGGTGCTTCGGCGCGCGCCCGCGGCGGCCGACCTGCGCGCACAGGCCCAGGTGGCCGCCCCGGCCCGACGCCTCGCATTCGAAGGCATGGTGCTCGACCTCGGCGCGCGCCGGCTCGCCGATGCCGAAGGCCGCGACATCCCGCTGACCACCGGCGAGTTCGACCTGCTGCGCGCCCTGCTGCGGAACCCCAACGAAGTCCGCAGCCGCGACCAGCTGATGAGCACCCTGCACGGCCGCGAGGCCGGCCCGTTCGACCGCGCCATCGACGTCGGCATCGCACGGCTGCGGCGCAAGATCGAGCGCGACCCGACCGCGCCCGAACTGATCCGCTCGGTGCGCGGCGCCGGCTACCTGTTCGCCGCCGACGTCAGCCCGGCATGAGCGCCGGGGCTCCCATTCCGGGCCTGTTCGAGGCCGTCCCGGACGCGCTGCTCGTGGTCGACGGCGAAGGCCGCGTGGTGCGCGCCAACGCGCACGCCGAAGTCCTGTTCGGACACGCGCGCGGCGCGATGGCGGGCCTCGAGATCGAAGACCTCGTGCCGGAAAGCGCGCGCGCGCGCCACCGTGTCTATCGCGACCGCTACATGGCGGCCCCGCACGTGCGGCCGATGGGCGCCACCGGGCAGACGCTGGTCGGCCTGCGCAGCGACGGCAGCCGGTTCCAGATCGAGATCGCGCTCAGCCCGCTCGACAGCGCGGAAGGCAAGCGCTTCCTCGCGTCGGTGCGCGACATCTCCGGGAGCCAGCGCGTGCAGCAGGCACTGGCCCGTGCCCGCTACGACGCGATCGCGGCGCGCATCGGCCAGCTCGCGCTGCAGGCACCGGCGGAGTCCAACCTGATCGAAGAGTTGCCGCCGCTGCTGGCGGAAGCGCTCGGCGTGGAGTCGGTGGCAATCGTCTCGGCCGCATCCGGTCAGCAGGCGGCCGCCGTGCGCGGTGCATCTGGCCCGGGCTGGCAGGCGGGCAGCACCGTGCCGAGGCCGTTCGCCGGGCAGCACCAGGAGGTCTGGATCATCGGTGACATCGCCGCCGATCCGTCCGCGGCCGGATTGTTCCCGCTGCCGCTGCCGCCCTACGGCAGCGCGGTGCTGGTGCCGGTATTCGAGCACCGCCGCGTCTCGGGCGCCCTGCTGGCGGCATCGCGCGAGCCGCGCCGCTTCGACCACGACGCCTGCCACCTGCTGCAGACGGCCGCCACCACGCTGTCCACCTACGTGCAACAGCGCCGCGCCGAGGAGCACCTCGCGCATGCGCAGCGCCTGGACGCGATCGGCCAGCTCACCGGCGGCGTGGCACATGATTTCAACAACCTGCTCACGGTGATGTCCGGCAGCCTGCAGCTGCTTGAGCCGGAAGTCGTGAGCGCCGACGGCCAGGCGCTGCTGGCCAGCGCGCTGCGCTCGGTGGGCCGCGGCGCCGAGCTCACCGCCAAGCTGCTGGCATTCGCACGCCGGCAGCGCCTGCAGCCGAGCGCGGTCGACGTACCGCGGCTGCTGCACGACCTGGAACAGGTGCTGCGGCGCACGCTGGGCGATGCCGTGCGCCTGCGCGTGCAGGTCGAACCCCGCCTGCCGCGCGCCTACGTGGATGCCGGCCAGCTTGAAGCGGCGTTGCTCAACCTCGCGCTCAACGCGCGTGACGCGCTGGGCCGCGGCGGCGAGATCCTGTTCTCCGCGGCCGAGGAGCATGTCGCCGACGAGCAGGTGGGTGGAGCGGCCGGCGTCGAGATGCCGGCGGGCCACTATCTGCGCCTCGGCGTGCACGACACGGGCTGCGGCATGGCGCCCGACACCCTGGCGCATGCGATGGAACCGTTCTTCACCACCAAGGGCCGCGAACGCGGCAGCGGCCTGGGGCTGAGCATGGTGTACGGCTTCGCGCGCCAGAGCGGCGGCGACCTGGCCATCGACAGCGTGCCGGGGCGCGGCACCGAGGTCCGTCTCTACGTCCCGGTGGCGCGGAACGCGGTCCACGATGTCGAGGCTGCCGCCAGTCCCGGCGACGGCGGCCGGGGCGAGGTCGTGCTGGTCGTGGAAGACGATCCCGCGGTGCGCGATATCGCGGAGGCGTTCCTGCAGGGCGCCGGCTACCGGGTGCAGGCCGTGGCCAATGGCGAGGCCGCGCTGCAGGCATTGCGCGACGACCCCGCGATCGCCCTGCTCTTCAGCGACGTCATGCTTGGCCCGGGGATCGACGGCAAGGCGCTGGCGCGCGAGGCGCTGGCGCTGCGCCCGGGCCTTGCCGTGCTGCTGACGTCAGGCGACGAGGAGCACGCGGCCGACGCCGACGGTGCGCAAGGCCTGCGCCTGCTGCGCAAGCCGTGGCGCCGCGAGCATCTCGCCGAAGCGGTGCGCCGGGAACTGCAGGCACGCTGAGCACCAAGCCCGGCGCCAGACACGCGCCTAGTGGCAGCGATCCTCGCCCGCCAGCACCGCACGCAGCCCGGCTTCGTCGACGATGCCGATCCGCCGGCCGTCCACCGCGATCATGCCGCGCGCCTGCAGGCGCGACAGCGCGCGGGTCACGGTTTCCAGGGTGATGGCGAGGAAGTTGCCGAGCTCGGCGCGCGTCATGCGCAGTTGCAGCAGCTGCGGGTCGAGCCCCATGGCCGCGAAGCGCGCGGAGAGGTCGAGCAGGAACGCCACCACGCGCTGGTCCGCTCCAAGCGTGCCGACGGCCAGCATCCAGCGCCAGTCCCGGCGGATCTCCGCGGCGAGCATCGAGGTCAGCCGCTGCTGGATTTCGGGCATCAGGTCGTCCGGGCGCGCGCACGGCAGTTCCCACACTTCCGCGGCGTCGAGCGCCACCGCATCGCACGCGTGCGCCGGCATGTCCACTGCATCAAGCCCGAGCAGGTCGCCGCGCATGCGGAAACCGGTGATCTTTTCGCGCCCGTCCTCGCTCAGCACGCTGGTGCGGAAACATCCCGACCGCACGTAGTACAGCGACTGCCGCGGCTGGCCCGCGTGGAACAGTGCCTGGCGCGCGGACAGGCGGTGCACGCGCGGCGGCCAGCGCAGCAGCAAGGCCTCCAGCGTCGGAACGACGTGCGCCTGGCGATCGGCCGACCACGCGCCGCTGACGCCGCGGCTGGGACGTTCCAAGGGACTGGACAGGGCGGGCTGGAGCATCATGATTTCCACTGGATTGCGATGCGATGCAATCTAATGGGCCGTGTGCGCCCGACAGGCAGCCGCAGGTAACCGTTGGTAACGGTTTGTAACCGCCGCTGCGTGCGGTCAATGCGAGAGCAGCAGCGGCACGGGCGAGCCCAGCAGCAGTTCGCGGGTCACGCCTCCCATCACCCACTCGCGCAAGCGCGAATGGCCATAGCCTCCTGCCACGATCAGCTGCGCCGGCATTTCACGCGCATGCTCGAGCAGGATCGCGCTCACCGCGCGGCCGCGGGCGCTTTGCACGACCACGTTTGCCTGCACTCCGTGCCGCGCCAGGTGGGCGCCGACGTCGTCAAGCGCCAGTCCGCCTTCGGCGCCGGGGGACGGATCGATCGCGAGCACGTCGACGCGCGACGCGCCGCGCAGGAGCGGCAGGGCATCGTGCAGGGCGCGCGCGGCCTCGGCCCCCGGCCGCCACGCAACCAGGATCGCACCGCCCTCCTCCGGCGCGGTGGCGCCTGGCGGAATGACCAGCACCGGGCGTCCCGAACCGAGCAGCAGCGAGGCGACGAAGTCATGCGCAACGCTGCCTTCCACGCCGTCATTCACCGGCCCCGTGACCACCGAGAGATCTGCGTGATGCGCCATGTCGACGGACAGGCGCGGCGGCTCCGCGAACAGCGCCTCGACCAGGTGGACCGAGAACGGCACCCCGCTGTCCGCAAGTGCGGCGCGCCGGCGCTCGACGTTGGCCTGGCCCTGGGCGCGCAAACGGTCATGCACGTCGCCGATCGCGACATCGGGCATCAATCCCCATGGATTGGATGCCGGCACCGGGAGATTGACGATCTCCAGGACCGTCAACCGCGCACCGAATCGCCGGGCCAGGGCCAGCGCCGCGGAGATTGCGGCCTCGTCGCCCGGCGTGGCGGTGATGGGTACATACAGGTCCTTGGGCATGCGCGCGCTCCGGGGATCGCACCAGGTGCATCCACAACCCGTCAAACGGAGAAGGGCCGCGTTGGCGGCCCTTCTCCTTGCCACTCACACCACGGATCGTCAGGTCCGCAGCGGCACCACGCGGATCTCGACGCGGCGATTGAGCGCGCGGCCCTGTTCGGTGGCGTTGTCGGCGATCGGCATGCTCTTGCCGAAGCCGACGATCTCGAAGCGTTCGCGCTGCAGGCCCTGGCCGATGAGGTAGTTGCCCACCGCCGAGGCGCGCTGCTCGGAGATGCGCTGGTTGACCGCATCGCCGCCGATGTTGTCGGTGTGGCCGGCCACTTCAACGATCGTCTGGTTGTATTCGGCCAAGGTGCGGGCGACGTTGTTGAGCGCCGGATAGAACTGCGGCTTCAGGTTGGTCTTGTTGAAGTCGAAGGTCACGCCGTCCGGCAGGTTGAGCTTGATGACGTCGCCGTCGCGGTCGACGACGATGCCGGTACCCGCGGTCTGGCGGCGCAGTTCAGCTTCCTGGCGATCCTGGTAGACGCCTACGGCGCCGCCGGCAAGGCCACCCACGCCGGCACCAACCAGCGCGCGCTGGCGTCGTTCGGTGGCGTCGGAACCGCTCAGCAGGCCGGCGACCGCGCCGATCCCGGCGCCGATCAACGCGTTGTTGCGGGTGCGGTTCGGGTCGTTGGGATCGCTGGTCTGCCCGGTATACGTGGCGCAGCTCGAGAGGAGGACGGCACCCGCTGCCGCGGTGGCGAAGAGGATTCGGGGGGCTTTACGCATGGCGGACTCCTGGGTCGGACGGCGAGCGTCCGGGGTGGGGGAAGAATGAACGGGGCTCACGCTACCTGCGATCGCGTCCGCGCAGGGTGATGGGGCGGAGGCTATTCAGCTCTCAGATAGCCCACTGCGGTACACGCGCGGAATGCGGTCGTTCAATCCCACCAGCACTTCGTACGGAATCATGCCGGCCGCCGCCGCCACCTGCTCGACGCGCAGCTCCGCGTCGCCCTGCCGGCCGACCAGCACCACCTCGTCCTCGTTCCACGCGCTGTCGCCATCGATGTCGACCATGAACTGGTCCATGCACACACGCCCGACGATCGGATACTCGCGACCGCGCAGCAGCACGGTGCCACGCGAGGACAACGCACGCGGATAGCCGTCGCCGTAGCCGATCGGCACGGTGACCACGCGCGTGTCCGCGGCGGGCGCCCAGGTGCCGCCATAGCTGACCGTGTGGCCGGCCCGCACCACCTTGAAATAGACCACGCGCGAGACCAGCGAAAGCGCCGGCTGCACCGCCACCGTGGGCCGCGCATCCGCGCCCGGCAGCACGCCGTACAGCAGGATCCCCGGGCGCACCATGTCCAGCCGCGTCTCGGGGAAATGCAGCACGCCGCCGGAGTTGGCGATGTGGCGCGGCGGCACCGGCGCGCCGATCCGCCCGAAATGCGCGCAGGCCTCATCGAACCGCGCCAGTTGCAGCGCCGTCATCGGCGAGTCGGGTTCGTCCGAACAGGCCAGGTGCGAGTAGATCCCGGCCAACTCGATCCAGCGCGACGCCACGGCGGCCTCGATGAACGGCCCGGCGCTCCAGGCGTGCACGCCGATGCGCTCCATGCCGGTATCGATCTTCAGGTGCACCGTTGCGCGCTGGCCCAGTGATTCGGCCGCGGCTTCGACCTGGCGCAGCTTCTCCAGCGACGACACGGTGATCTCGAGGTCGTGGACCAGGTATTGCGCCACCTGCGGCCCGTAGATGCCACCGAGCACCAGTATCGGCACGGTGATGCCGGCGCGCCGCAGCGCGATGCCCTCTTCGGGGAATGCCACGCCCAGGTGCTCCACGCCCTGCGCCTGCAGGTGGCGCGCCACCTCCACCAGGCCGTGGCCATAGGCGTTGGCCTTGACGATCGCCATCACCGGCACGCCGGCGTGTGTGCGGATGGCGCGCAGGTTGCCGGCGATGCGGTCGAGGTCGACCAGGATCCGCGTCGGACGCTCGACGGCATGCAGGCTCACGGCACTACTCGAAGCTGCCCACCGAATCGTGGGCGAGGTTGTCGAAGCGCGTGTACTCGCCGAAGAACTTCAGCTTCACCGAGCCCGTCGGGCCGTTTCGCTGCTTGCCGATGATGACTTCGGCGAGGCCCTTGTCCGGCGAATTTTCCTTGTTGTAGTAGTCGTCGCGGTAAATGAAGATGATCACGTCGGCGTCCTGCTCGATGGCGCCGGACTCGCGCAGGTCGGCCATCACCGGGCGCTTGTCGGCACGCGTTTCCAGCGAGCGGTTGAGCTGCGACAGCGCCACCACCGGCACGTTGAGCTCCTTGGCCAGGCTCTTCAGCGAGCGCGAGATCTCGGAGATCTCGGTGGCGCGGTTCTCGCTGTTGCCCGGCACCGCCATGAGCTGCAGGTAGTCGATGACGATCAGCCCGAGGTCGTGCTCGCGCTTGAGGCGCCGCGCCTTGGCGCGCAACGAGTCCGGCGACAGCGCCGGGGTGTCGTCGATGAAGATCTTGGTTTCCTTGAGCAGGCGGATCGCGCTGGACACGCGGCTCCAGTCCTCGTCCTCGAGCAGGCCGGTGCGCAGGCGGGTGGCGTTGACGCGGCCTACGGACGAGATCAGGCGCAACGCCAGCTGGCTGGCCGACATTTCCATGGAGAACACCGCGACCGCCTTCTTGGTCTTCATGGCGGCGTACTCGGCCATGTTGAGCGCCAGCGTGGTCTTGCCCATCGCCGGGCGCGCGGCCAGGATCACCAGGTCGGTGGGCTGCAGGCCGGCGGTCATCTCGTCGAAATCGACGTAGCCGGTCGGCAGGCCGGTGATCCCGCCGCCGTTGGCGTAGCGGGTCTGCAGCACGTCGAAGGCTTCGGCCATGGCCTTGTTGACCGGCGTGAAGTCGGTGCGGCCGCGGTTGCCGGCCTCGGCAATTGCGAACACCTCCTGCTCGGCCTTGGCCAGCAGCTCGGAGCTCTCGCGGCCACCCGGCTGGAAGCCGTCGTTGACGATGCCGGTGCCGACTTCGATCAGCTGCCGCAGGACCGCCTTGTCGCGCACGATCTCGGCGTAGGCGACGATGTTGGCGGCCGACGGCGTGGTGCTGGCCAGTTCGACGAGATACGCGCCACCCGCCACCATCTCCGACTGCCCCTGCGACTCGAACCACTCGCCCAGGGTTACCGCGTCGTAGGGACGGTTGCGCTCGGCGAGCTCCTTGATGGCGCGGAAGATCAGCTGGTGGTCGCGGCGGTAGAAGTCCGTCTGGTCGAGCTGGTCGCCAACGCGGTCGTAGGCTTCAGGCGAGAGCATCAGGCCGCCCAGCACCGCCTGCTCGGCTTCGACCGACTGCGGCGGGATGCGCAGCTGTTCGATCCGGGCATCGCCACGCCCCTGGAAGGCGGGGCCTTCGTGCTGGAAGCCCGGTCGTGCGCTCATCGGTATCAGGACTCCCCTGGTGGGACCGTCGCCGCGGCCCCTTCTTCTTTGTCGGATTGCCATCGTAGCCCCCGTCGCCGGAAAGCGCTGCAGATAACACTGTGGATAACCGGTGGGCATCGCACGGCGTGAGACGGCGGGAAACGAAGACGGGCGCCTTTCGGCGCCCGTCGACGGAAACGCGTGAAGCCGGATCAGGCGGCTTCGGGCGCCACCACCACGGTGACCGTGGTGTCGATGTCGGCGTGCAGGTGCAGCACGACCTCGTACTGGCCGGTCGCGCGGAACGCGCCCTCGCCCAGCACCACTTCGGACTTCTCGACCGGATGGCCGGCCTTGGTCAGTGCCTCGGCGATATCGCGCGGGCCGACCGAGCCGTACAGCTTGCCTTCGGTCGAGGCGTTGGCGTAGATCGTGACGCTGACGCCCTCGAGCGACGCCAGGCGCTTGTTGGCCTCGTCGTGCGTGGCCACGGCCTTGGCTTCGTACTCGGCGCGGCGCGCCTCGAAGTCGGCCAGGTTGGACGCGGTGGCGGGAACCGCCTTGCCCTGCGGCACCAGGAAATTGCGGCCGTAGCCCGGCTTCACGTCGACCTTGTCGCCGAGGTTGCCGAGGTTCACGACCTTCTGCAGGAGGATCAGTTGCATGGTGGAGCTCCGTATTCGTTAGCGGCGCATCGCGCCGCAACTATGGCTGTCCGAACGGACGGTGTGGGGCGGACGCGCCTCCCGGGAAGGGAGGCGCGCGCGATCACAGGTTGTGGTTGTCGGTGTACGGGATCAGCGCGAGGAAACGCGCGCGCTTGACGGCCGTGGCCAGCTGGCGCTGGTACTTCGACTTGGTGCCGGTGATGCGGCTCGGAACGATCTTGCCGTTCTCGGTCACGTTCTGGCGCAGGGTGTTGAGATCCTTGTAGTCGATCTCCTTGACACCCTCGGCGGTGAACTTGCAGAACTTGCGGCGGCGGAAGAACTTGGACATGTGCGTGCTCCTCAGGCGGCTTCGGTGGTGTCGGTGTCCGGCTCGGGCTTGTCGCCCTCGCCTTCACCCTGGTCGTCACGCGGGCGGCGTTCGCCGCGCTCGGGACGGTCGCCGCGGTCGGGACGGTCGGTCTTCTCCGGCTTCTCGTCCTTGTTCTTCATGATCAGGGACTGTTCGGTGTCGGCCTCTTCGCGACGGATCACCAGGTGGCGCAGGATGGCGTCGTTGAAGCGGAAGCCTTCGGCCAGCTCGTCGAGGACGGCCTGGCCGACTTCGATGTTGAGCAGCACGTAGTGGGCCTTGACCAGGTTGTCGATGGGGTACGCCAGCTGGCGGCGGCCCCAGTCTTCCAGGCGGTGGATCTTGCCTTCGCTGCCTTCGATGAGCGTCTTGTAACGCTCGACCATGGCAGGCACCTGCTCGCTCTGGTCCGGATGGACCAGGAACACGATCTCATAGTGACGCATGCGTATTTCCTTGTGGATATCGGCCGCGACGCGTGTCGCAGGCCCGGATAGCCCCCGGCAATGGAACAGACGGCCGTGGGGCAAGGTCTCCCGGTGAACGGGAGCCGGCAAGTATGGCAGCCGGGTAGCCGCTGGCGCAAATCGCGGCCTGGCCGGCCTTCAGGCCCGGCCAACGGGACCGTCGCGGGGCCTCCTCAGCCCCCGATCGCGGCCTTGCCAGCCTGCTGCCCGGCAATCCAGGCGTCGATGTGCTGCTCGAGCGTCTCCAGCGGCACTGAGCCGGTGACCAGCACGGCGTCGTTGAAGTCGCGCAGGTCGAACGCAGGCCCGAGGGCCGCCTCGGCGCGCGCGCGCAGCTCGGAGATCTTCAGCTGGCCGATCTTGTAGGCCAGCGCCTGGCCGGGCCAGCCGATGTAGCGGTCGATCTCGTTGGTGACGTCCTGGAGCGTCTTGGGCGAGTTGTCCATGAAATAGTCGATCGCCTGCTGCCGGCTCCAGCCCTTGGCATGCATGCCGGTGTCGACCACCAGCCGCACGGCGCGCCACATGTCGTAGGCCAGCTGGCCCATGCGGTCGAGGGGGTCGTCGTAGAGCCCCATGTCGTAGCCGAGGCGCTCGGCATACAGGCCCCAGCCTTCGCCGTAGGCGGTGAAGTAGCCGACCCGGCGGAAGGTGGGCACGCCGGGCAGCTCCAGGCCGCGCGCGAACTGGAAGTGGTGGCCGGGCACGGCTTCGTGCAGCGAGAGGGCCATCATTTCCCAGGTCGGACGCACCTCGGGCCGATACAGGTTGACGTAGTAGTAGCCGGCGCGGCTGCCGTCGGTGGCGCCGGGCTGGTAGTAGGCGGTGGTGGTGTCAGGCGCGATGTTGTCGGGAATCGCGCGCACGCCGTAGGGCAGCCGCGGGATGGTGCGCGCGATCTTCACCAGCTCCGGATCGATCCGCTTGGAGATCGCCTGGTAGGCGGCGAACAGCGCCTCGGGTGTGTCGTGGAAGTACGCCGGATCGGTGCGCAGGTGCTCGAAAAATGCCGCGAGGTCACCCTTGAACCCAACCTCGCCCTTGACCCGCTCCATCTCGCCGCGGATGCGCGCCACTTCGCGCAGGCCGATGGAATGGATCTCCTCGGCACCGAGCTCGGTGGTGGTGAACTGGCGCGCGAGGAAGTCGTAGTAGGCGCTGCCGCCGGGCAGGTCGGCCGCGGCGATGGTCTCGCGCGTCGCGGGCAGGTACTCGGCTTCGAAGAATTCGGCGAAACGCCGGTAGGCCGGCACGATATCGCCGGCCACGACTGCGCGGGCCTCGGCCTCGAGCTCCGCGCGCGCCGCCGCCGGCACGCCGTCGCGGAAGCGCGAGAACGGGCGGTAGAACGGGCTCTGCGCCGGATCCGCCACGACCTGCGCGGCAATCTGCCCGGGGATGCGCTCCATCAGCACGCGCGGCGGGACATTGCCTGCCGCCATCCCCTCGCGCAGCAACACAATGGTGGCGTCCACCTGCGCCGGAATGCCGCGCATGCGCGCCAGCCAGTCGCGGTAGTCCTTGACGGTCGCGAACGGCAGGACCTCGGCGATGCCTTCCGCGGTCTGCACGCCACCGCGCTGGCTGACCGCGCGCTGGTACTCGCGGTACTGCTGGCGCTCGACGGCCTTCTCCAGCTGCCAGGCCATGACGTCATGGCTGAGCTGGTCCTGCGCCGGGAGCGCGGCGCGGTCGATACCGCGCAGGCGCGCCAGCGCATCACGATCGGCCGCCTGGCGGGCCGAGATCGCCGCAGGTGACAGGTCGGTCCAGCGGTCGTTGTAGCGGGTATCGCCACGGTAGCTGGCCGTTTCCGGGGACTCGCGCAGGCTGCGCTCCCACTCCTCGTCGAAGAAGCGATGCAGGTCGGCGGATGCGGTACCGGACTGGGCCGAGGGAGACGCCGGGGCGTCGGCGGCAGTCGCCACCGTGGTGAAAGCGAGAGACAGCAGCAACAGCATCAGCACGCGCGACATGGCGGGTCCGGAAAAACGGGCAAGGCCATCGAGTCTAACCGCGGGCGCGCGGCGGTCGCACGCCGGGCCCCTGCCCTGCGCCACGACGCAGGCAGCGCCGCGTCAGGCGGCCTTGTCGGCGTCGGTGGTGAAGCTTTCGCCGCAGCCGCACTCGGCGGCGACGTTCGGATTGCGGAACACGAACTGCTCGTTCAAGCCGTTCTTCGTGAAGTCCATCTCGGTGCCGTCCACGAGCTCGAGGCTGTCGGCGGTGACGTAGATGCGCACGCCGTCCTGCTCGAACACGGTGTCGCCCTCGCGCGCGTCGCGGGCGAGGTCCACGGCATAGCCCCAACCGGAGCATCCGGTGCGGTGCACGCCAAAACGCACGCCGAGCGCGTCGGGGGCGCCGGCGAGGAATTCCTTCACCCTTTCAAGGGCGGCGGGAGCGAGGATTATGGCCATGGTGTTGATTCTACTCCGTTGCGTCGCGCGGGTCCGGTAAACTGCCCGTCCTATCTCGGTCCATCCCCCAAGGATTCAAGGCATGACGGTGGTCAGCGTCGAGCATGCGCTCGCAGGCGGGATTCCCGCCGGTGGTGAAGTCACGGTTCGCGGCTGGGTGCGCACGCGCCGCGATTCCAAGGCCGGCCTCTCTTTCGTCAACGTCAGCGACGGCTCGTGCTTCGCGCCGATCCAGGTGGTCGCGCCCAGCACGCTCGCGAACTACGAGGACGAGGTGAAGCGCCTGTCGGCGGGCTGCTCCATCGTCGCGCGCGGCACGCTGGTCGCGTCGCAGGGCCAGGGCCAGAGCTTCGAGATCCAGGCCAAGGAGATCGAAGTGGTGGGCTGGGTGGAAGACCCCGAGACCTATCCGATCCAGCCCAAGGCGCACTCGCTGGAATTCCTGCGCGAGGTCGCCCACCTGCGCCCGCGCACCAACCTGTTCGGCGCGGTCACCCGCATCCGCCACTGCCTGGCGCAGGCGGTGCACCGCTATTTCCACGAGCAGGGCTATTTCTGGGTCAACACGCCGATCGTGACCACGTCCGATGCCGAAGGCGCGGGCCAGATGTTCCGCGTGTCCACGCTCGACATGGCCAACCTGCCGCGCGATGCCAAGGGCGCCGTGGATTTCGGCCGCGACTTCTTCGGCAAGGAAACCTTCCTCACGGTGTCCGGCCAGCTCAACGTCGAGGCCTTCTGCCTGGCGCTGAGCAAGGTCTACACCTTCGGCCCGACCTTCCGCGCCGAGAACTCCAACACCACGCGCCACCTGGCCGAGTTCTGGATGATCGAGCCGGAGATCGCGTTCGCCGACCTCTCCGAAACCGCGCGCATCGCCGAAGAGTTCCTCAAGTACCTGTTCCGCGCGGTGCTGGACGAACGCGGCGACGACATGGCGTTCATCGCCGAGCGCGTGCAGAAGGATGCCATCACGCGGCTTGAGGGCTTCATCAACGCGCCGTTCGAGCGCATCGAATACGGCGACGCGATCAAGCTGCTGCAGGCGTCGGGCCACAAGTTCGACTTCCCGGTCGAATGGGGCCTGGACCTGCAGACCGAGCACGAACGCTGGCTGACCGAACAGCACGTCGGCCGCCCGGTGGTGGTGACCAATTACCCCGAGCACATCAAGGCGTTCTACATGCGCCTCAACGACGACGGGAAGACGGTGGCGGCGATGGACGTGCTGGCGCCGGGCATCGGCGAGATCATCGGCGGCTCGCAGCGCGAGGAGCGCCTGGACGTGCTCGACGCGCGCATGGACCAGTTCGGCCTCGACCGCGAGCACTACGGCTGGTACCGCGACTTCCGCCGCTACGGCACGGTGCCGCATGCGGGCTTCGGACTCGGCTTCGAGCGCCTGATCGTCTACGTCTGCGGCCTGTCCAACATCCGCGACGCGATCCCCTACCCGCGCGCGCCCGGCCACGCGGAGTACTGAGGCCGTGCTCCTGTTCCTGGCCCTGTGCAGCGTGGGCGTGGCGATCGCCGCCGTGTCCGCGTTCATCATCTTCTGGCCGCTGTCGCTGGTGCACCTGCGCGACCGCCACCCTGCGCTGCGCGAGCGCCTCGGCGAAGGCGCGTTCCTGAAGCCGAAGGTGCTGTGGTGGCTGCTCAACGGTGGCTACCGCGAAGCGGGCGACCACCGCTTCAGCGGCCTGGCCACGCCGGCTCGGGTGTCGCTGATGACACTGATCGGCAGCCTCGTCGCCGCGGCCCTGTTGTGGCTGTGGTCGGTGGCGCTGTCATGAGCGGGGACAGCATGGAACACGACACCGGTGGCCACGGATTCACCCACCAGGAATGGTGGCTGGCGACGCTCGGCCACACCGTGGTCTGGGCACGCCTGCGCGTGCGCGCCGCCGGTACCGCGGAAGTGTTCGACAGCGACGGCAACACGCTGGTGTACGACAGCGAGGACACCGCGCGCGCGATGCTGATGGACGCCGAGTTCGTCGCGTTCGATGGCCTCGATGCCGACGATGCCGCCGAGCGCGGCTTCATGCTCGATGCGATCGAGCCTCCGCAGGGCGACAGCGACGAGGTCCTGCGCCCGCGCATGGTGCAGCAGCTCGGCGGCGGCCGCGCCTGAGCGCACCACTCCACCCCAGCCACAAGGAGCCACCGCCATGGACCTGAACCTCAACGGCCGCCACGCACTGGTCTGCGGCGCCTCCGAAGGCATTGGCCGCGCGACGGCGATCGAGCTGGCGGCGCTGGGGGCCAGCGTGACGGTGCTCGCCCGTCGCGAAGACGCACTGCGCGAGGTCGTCGGCGCGCTGGCCGGTGGCGACGGCCGCAGCCATGGGCTGGTCGTGGCCGATAGCGCCGATACCGAAGGCCTGCGCACTGCCGTGGCCTCCGTGGTCGCGACGCGCCCGGTGCACATCCTGGTCAACAACACCGGCGGCCCGCCGGGCGGACCGCTGCAGGCCGCCGCGCTGGACGCGCTCGAGGACGCCTTCCGCCGCCACGTGCTCGCCAACCAGGTGCTGTTGCAGGCCGTCCTTCCCGGCATGCGCGCGGCGCGCTGGGGCCGCATCGTCAACGTGGTCTCGACCTCGGTGCGCGAGCCGATCGCCGGGCTGGGCGTGTCCAACACCACCCGCGGCGCCGTGGCGTCGTGGGCCAAGACCCTGTCGCGCGAGCTCGCGCCCGAGGGCATCACCGTGAACAACGTGCTGCCGGGTTTCACCGAGACCGGGCGCATCCGCCAGATCGTGCGCGACCGCGCCGCCAATGAAGGCCGCGACGAGGACGCCATCCGCCGCGAGATGGAGGGCGCCATCCCGGCGCGCCGCTTCGCCACCGCCGACGAGACCGGCGGCGTGATCGCCTTCCTGTGCTCGCCGGCGGCCGCCTACGTCAACGGCGTCAGCCTTGCCGTGGACGGCGGCCGCATGGCGTCCATCTGAGGCCATGCCGGAAGGCCCGGAGATCCGCCGCGCCGCCGATCGACTGGCCGCGGCGGTCGCCGGCGCACCACTGGTGCATGTCTGGTTTGCGTTCCCGGCACTGAAGTACTTCGAAGCCGCGCTGCCCGGGCAGTGCATCGCATCCATCGAGCCCCGCGGAAAGGCCCTGCTCACGCGCTTCGACCACGGCTGGACGCTGTACAGCCACAACCAGCTGTACGGCGTATGGAAGGTGGTCGCCGCCGGCGAACGGCCGGACACCCGCCGCTCGCTGCGCGTGGCCCTGGAGACCGCCGACCGGGCGATCCTCCTGTACTCGGCGTCAGACGTGTCGATGTGGCGCAGCGACGCCATCGAATCGCATCCGTTCCTGCGCAGCCTCGGGCCGGATGTCCTCGACCCGACGCTCGATGCCGCCACCGTCGCCGCGCGCCTCGGCTCGCAGCCGTTCCAGGGCCGTGCACTCGGCGGCCTGCTGCTCGACCAGGGCTTCCTGGCCGGCATGGGCAACTACCTGCGCTCCGAGGTGCTGTTTGCCGCGGGCCTCCATCCGTCGCGGCGGCCGCGTGATCTCGACGCCGCCGCGCTCATGCGCCTTGCCGATGCGCTGCTGGCGATCCCGCGCCTGAGCTACGCCACCCGCGGCATCGAGCCGGCGCGCGGCATGCGCGACGATTACCTCACCGACTCGCCCGAAGGCTTCCGCTTCCGTGTCTTCGACCGCCAGGACCAGCCCTGCCCCACCTGCGGCGGCGCGATCACGCGCATCGAGGCGGGCGCGCGGCGGCTGTACCTCTGTCCACGCTGCCAACACTGACGATCGACCGGCCGGCGGTTAAGCTTGGCGGATGCGACGCTTCGGACACGTCATCAACGGCGCCACGCGCGCGGCCGCCAGCGGTGCCTGGCGCCAGGTCTTCGAGCCTGCGACAGCCCAGGCCTACGCCGAGGTCGCCGATGGTGACACCGCCGACGTGGACGCCGCCGTGGCCGCGGCCAGCGCGGCATTCCCCGCCTGGGCGGCGCTGCGCAACAGCGAGCGCTCGCGCTGGCTGGAGCGGCTGGCCGACGCGCTTGAAGCGCGGCTCGACGACTTCGCCCACGCCGAAGCGCGTGACGGAGGCAAGCCGTTCGCGCTGGCACGCGATGCCGAGATACCGCGTGCCGTGTCCAACCTGCGCTTCTTCGCACACGCGGCCACGCAATTCGGCAGCGAGTCCCACCACGGCGAAGCCGGGCTGAACTACACGCTGCGCCAGCCGCTGGGCGTGGTCGGCACCATCTCGCCCTGGAACCTGCCGCTGTACCTGTTCACCTGGAAGATCGCGCCGGCGATGGCCGCCGGCAACACCGTGGTCGCCAAACCCTCGGAGGTGACGCCTGCCACGGCGACCATGCTCGGCGAATTGGCGGCGGAGATCGGTTTTCCGGCCGGCGTGCTCAACGTGGTGCATGGCCTGGGACCGGCGGTCGGCGAAGCCATCGTCGGCCATCCCGCGGTCAAGGCGGTGTCGTTCACCGGCAGCACCGCGGTCGGCCGGCGCATCGCCGGCATCGCCGCGCCACTGCTGAAGAAGCTCTCGCTGGAGCTCGGCGGCAAGAACCCGACGCTGGTGTTCGCCGACAGCGACTGGCAGGACCAGCTCGACACCATCGTGCGTTCGGCGTTCCAGAACAGCGGGCAGATCTGCCTGTGCGGCTCGCGCATCCTGGTGGAGCGACCGATCTACGCGGCGTTCCGCGACGCGCTGCTGGAGCGCGTGCTCGCGCTGCGCGTCGGCGACCCGATGGACAGCGATGCGCGCATCGGCCCGCTGGTGTCGCAGGCGCACTTCGACAAGGTGGTCGCGGCGCTCGAACGCGCGCGCGAAGAAGGCGGCCGCGTGCTTTGCGGTGGCGGCGCGCTCGACCGGCCCGGCTGGTTCGTGGCGCCGACCCTGGTCGAAGGCCTCGGCCCCGACTGCGCCAGCAACCGCGAGGAGATCTTCGGACCCGTCGCCACGCTGCAACCGTTCGACAGCGACGACCAGGCGCTGGCGCTGGCCAATGCCGGCGACTATGGCCTGGCCGCGTCGGTCTGGACGCGCGACCTCGCGCGCGCGCACCGCTTCGGCGCCGAGCTGCGCTGCGGCATCGTCTGGATCAACACCTGGCTGATGCGCGACCTGCGCACGCCGTTCGGCGGCATGGGCCAGTCCGGCTTCGGGCGCGAAGGCGGCGACGAGGCCATGCGCTTCTTCACCGAAGCGCGCAACGTCTGCATCGCGCGCTGACCCGACACACGACACAGCACCACGGAACCGCCATGCACAGAATGCACGACCTCCTCGAACGCAACCGCGTCTGGGCCGAACGCGTCGAGGCCGAGGACCCCGGCTTCTTCACCCGCCTGTCGAAGATCCAGAAGCCCAAGTACCTGTGGATCGGCTGCTCCGACTCGCGGGTGCCGGCCAACCAGATCATCGACATGGCGCCGGGCGAGGTGTTCGTGCACCGCAACGTGGCCAACGTGGTGGTGCACACCGACCTCAACTGCCTGTCGGTGATCCAGTACGCCATCGACGTGCTCGGGGTGGAGCACATCCTGGTGGTCGGCCACTACGGCTGCGCCGGCGTGGGCGCCGCGCTCGACGGCCAACGGGTAGGCCTGGCCGACAACTGGATCCGCCACGTCAAGGACGTCAAGCACAAGCACCGCGCGATCATCGAGGACCTCGACGACCACGCCATCCGCCACGACCGCCTGTGCGAACTCAACGCGCTGGAGCAGATGATCAACGTCGCCGAATCGACCGTGGTGCGCGAAGCCTGGGCCCGCGGCCAGAAGCTCGCGCTGCACGCCTGGGTGTACTCGCTGCGCAACGGGCGCGTGCATGATCTCGGCCTGTCGATCGACTCGCCCACGGCGCTGCCCGAGCAGTACGACCCGGCGGTCGAGCGCATCCGCGACGATCGCGAGGACCGCTGAGGTGGGCGGCACCACCGTCCACACCGACGCCGCGCCGAAGCCGGTCGGCGCGTATCCGCATGCGCGGCGCGTCGGTGGGTTGCTGTTCCTGTCCGGCATCGGCCCGCGCGACCCGGCGAGCGACGCCATCCCCGGCAACGACTATTTCGCCGATGGACGCGTGCGCAGCTACGACATCGCGGCGCAGGCACGCGCCGTGTTCGCCAACGTGCGCGCCGTGCTCGAGGCCAGCGGTACGCGCTGGGAGGACCTGGTCGACGTCACCGTCTACCTCACCGACATGGCGCGCGACTTCAAGGCCTACAACGCGGTATGGGCCGAGCACTTCCCGGACCCGGCCACCGCCCCGTGCCGCACCACGCTCGGCATCACCGCGCTGCCGACGCCGATCGCGATCGAACTGAAATGCGTCGCCGCCAGCCAGGGAGCCCGGCCATGATTCCCGCACCGCTCAACTTCAGGCAGTGGATCGAGGACAACCGCCACCTGCTGAAGCCGCCCGTCGGCAACAAGTGCATCTACGACGGCGACTTCATCGTGATGGTGGTGGGCGGTCCGAATGCACGCACCGATTACCACTTCGAGGATGGCCCGGAGTGGTTCCACCAGCTGGAAGGCGAGATGGTGCTGCGCATCCAGGAGGACGGCCGCGTGCGCGACATCCCGATCCGCGCGGGCGAGACCTTCCTGCTGCCGCCGCGCGTGCCACACTCCCCGCAGCGGGCGGAGGGCTCGATCGGCCTGGTGATCGAGCGCAAGCGCCTGCCACACGAGGACGACGGCCTCATGTGGTTCTGCGAACAGTGCAACGAGAAGGTCTACGAGGAGTTCTTCCATCTCGAGGACATCGAACAGGATTTTTTCCGCGTGTTCGAGACCTTCTACCGCAGCGAGGCGCTGCGCACCTGCAAGGCCTGCGGGCATCTCAACCCGCGGCCGACGCGCTACGAGATGCAGGCCGATTCGCAGGCCGACATCACGTGAGGCGCGCGCGATGCTGAAGATCGACATCCACGCCCACTACCTGCCGCGCGACTGGCCGGACCTCGCGCGCAAGTACGGCGACGAGCGCTTCCCGGTGCTCCACCATACCGATGACGGCCGCCACCGCATCTACAAGGACGGGCGCTTCTTCCGCGAGATCTGGTCGAAGACCTGGGACGCGCAGGAGCGCATCGACGACTACGCGCGCTTCGGCGTGCAGGTGCAGGTGATCAGCACGGTGCCGATGATGTTCAGCTACTGGGCGAAGCCCAACCAGGCGCTGGAACTGCACATGGCGCTCAACGACCACATGGCCGCGACCTGCCGCGCGCACCCGCGCCACTACGCCGGCATCGGCACGGTGCCGCTGCAGTCGCCGCGGCTGGCGGTGCAGGAGCTCGAGCGCTGCATGGACGAGCTCGGCCTGCAGGGCGTGCAGATCGGCTCGCACATCCAGCTGGCCGACGGCACGCACTGGAACCTGGACGCGCCGGAGCTGTTCCCGTTCTTCGAGGCCGCCGCCGACCTGGGTGCGGCGATCCTGGTGCATCCCTGGGACATGATGGGCACCGACACCATGCCCAAGTACTGGCTGCCGTGGCTGGTGGGCATGCCGGCGGAACAGTCGCGTGCGGCCTGCTCGCTGGTGTTCGGCGGCGTGCTGGAGCGGCTGCCGAAGCTGAAGATCTGCATGGCGCACGGCGGGGGCAGCTTCCCGTACACCATCGGCCGCATCGAGCACGGCTTCAACATGCGCCCCGATCTCGTCGCCACCGACAATCCGCGCAATCCGCGCGAGTACCTGTCGCGGCTCTATTTCGATTCCTGGGTCGCCGACAGCCGCGCGCTGCAGTACCTGCTCGACACCTGCGGCGTCGACCGCGTGATGCTGGGCACCGACTACCCCTTCCCGCTCGGCGAACAGGTGCCCGGCGCCGGCATCGACGCCCTCGACCTCGACGCCGCGGGCAAGGCGCGGCTGTTCAGCGGCACCGCGCTCGAATGGCTCGGCCTGCCTGCGTCGCGGTTTGCATGAAGAGCATTCCCGGCCACTGACCTGCCTGCGCTTATCCGCGCGACTCCGAGAAAAAAAAGGCTTTCCTATCCATGACGGACCTGTACACCGACGACCATGCGTTTGCGCTCGATGAGGCAGACCCGCTGCGTGCGCTGCGCGACGAGTTCATGATCCCGCGCCACGACGGGCGCGAGCAGGCGTACTTCTGTGGCAATTCACTGGGCCTGCAGCCGAAGGCGGCGCGGGGCCATGTGCTGGACGTGCTCGACAAGTGGGCCGCCGAGGCGGTGGAGGCGCATTTCACCGGCACCACGCAGTGGATGCCCTACCACGCGCTGGTGCGAGACGGCCTGGCGCGGGTGGTCGGCGCTGAGCCGTCCGAGGTGGTGGCGATGAACTCGCTCACTGCCAACCTGCACCTGATGCTGGTGAGCTTCTACCGGCCGACGCGCGAGCGTCCCGCGATCCTGATGGAGGCCGGGGCGTTTCCGTCGGATCGCTACGCGCTTGAGTCACAGCTGCGTTTCCACGGCTTCGTCCCGGCGCGCGACCTGATCGAGCTGGCGCCGGACGAGCCGGAGGGCCGCTTCTCGATGGCGGCCATCGAACGCGCCATCACCGAACATGGCCCGCGGCTCGCGCTGGTGCTGTGGCCGGGCGTGCAGTACCGCAGCGGCCAGGCCTTCGACCTCGCCGAGATCACGCGGCTCGGCCACGCCGCCGGCGCGGTGGTGGGCTTCGACCTCGCGCATGCCGCCGGCAACCTGCCGCTGCAGCTGCACGACAGCGGCGCCGACTTCGCGGTCTGGTGCCATTACAAATACCTCAACGCCGGGCCAGGCGCGGTTGCCGGGTGCTTCGTGCACGCACGCCACGCCGAGACCGACCGCCCGCGCTTTGCCGGCTGGTGGGGCCACGAGGAAGCCTCGCGCTTCCGCATGGCGCCCGAATTCAAGCCCACGCCCGGCGCCGACGGCTGGCAGCTCAGCAATCCGCCGATCCTCGGCCTGGCGCCGCTGCGCGGCTCGCTGGAGCTGTTCGATCGCGCCGGGATGGAGGCGCTGCGCGCGAAGTCCGAAGCGCTCACCGGTTACCTGGAGGCGCTGATCGACGCGCAGCTCGCCGATACGCTGTGCATCGCCACGCCGCGCGAACCGGAACGCCGCGGTGCGCAGCTGTCGCTGCGCGTGCTCCAGGGCCGCGGCATGCAGGGCCGCGACGCCGGACGTTCGCTGTTCGAGCACCTGTCCGCCAACGGCGTGGTCGGCGACTGGCGCGAGCCGGACGTCATCCGCATTTCGCCGGCGCCGATGTACAACACCCACGCCGACGTGCTGCGCTTCGTCCGCGAGGTGGTGGAGTGGCGGGAGGCGACGGCGTGAACGCCGCCAGGCAAGCCACGATCATCGGCGCGGGCCTTGCCGGCGCGCTGATGGCCACCCTGCTCGCCCAGCGCGGCTGGCGCGTGGAGGTGTTCGAGCGTCGCGGCGATCCGCGCGTGCACGGATTCGCCGGCGGGCGCTCGATCAACCTGGCGCTGGCCGAACGCGGCCTGCACGCGCTGCGCGCGGCCGACGCCGACGGCGCGGTGCTGCGCCAGGCGGTGATGATGCGGGGCCGCATGGTCCATCCGCTCGAGGGCGAGCCGCAGCTGCAGCGCTACGGCCGCGACGACAGCGAGGTGATCTGGTCAGTGAGCCGCGGCGAGCTCAACATCACGTTGATCGATGCCGCCGAAGCCGCCGGTGCCGTGCTGCACTTCGACCGCCGCCTCGACAGCGTGGATTTCGACGCGCGCGTGGCGACCTATCGCGGCGACCTCGCCGAGCACCGCCACCCCTTCCACACGCTCATCGGCTGCGACGGCGCCGGCTCGACGCTGCGTGGCCTGATGGACGCGCGACGCGCGCTTGGCGAACGCACCGAATGGCTCGGCCACGGCTACAAGGAGCTGGAAATCCCGCCGGCCGCCGACGGCGGTTTCCGCATCGAGCCCAATGCGCTGCACATCTGGCCGCGCGGCCGCTACATGTGCATCGCCCTGCCCAATGACGAGCGCACCTTCACGGTGACCCTGTTCATGGCGTTGCACGCCGACGGCAGCGGCGACCCCGATTTCGACAGCGTGGCCACCGCGGCCGATGCGCGTGCGCTGTTCGCGCGCGACTTCGCCGACACGCTGCCGCTGATCCCCGCGCTGGAACACGATTTCGAGGCCAACCCGGTCGGCACGCTGGGCACGCTGTACCTCGACCGCTGGCACCTGGGTGGTGACGCCGTGCTGATCGGCGATGCCGCGCACGCCATGGTGCCGTTCCACGGCCAGGGCATGAACTGCGCGTTCGAGGACTGCGTGGCGCTCGCGCAGGCGCTCGACGCCGATGCGAACCTGTCCACCGCGTACGCGACGTTCGAAGCCGGCCGCAAGCCGGACGCGACCGCGATCCAGCGCATGGCGCTGGACAACTACATCGAGATGCGCGACCTGGTCGACGATCCGGACTTCCTGTTGCAGCGCCAGCTCGAACTGGCGCTGCAGGCGCGCCATCCGCAGCGCTTCATCCCGCACTACGCCATGGTGACGTTCATGCGCATCCCCTACTCGCTGGCGCTGGCGCGCAGCGAAGTCCAGCGCGGCATCCTGGAGGCGGCCACGCGTGGCCACGCCTCCCTCGACGGCATCGACTGGGCCGCGGCGGACACCGCCGTGCTGGCGCTGCTCGAGCCGCTGGAGGACGCGGCCTGATGGCGGCCAGCTTCCTGTTCTACGACCTGGAAACCTTCGGCACCGACCCGCGGCGCACGCGCATCGCGCAGTTCGCGGCGATCCGCACCAACGAAGCGCTGGAGCAGATCGAGGACCCGATCGACATCATGGTGCGCCCCGCCGACGACCTGCTGCCGTCGCCCGGCGCCACGCTCGTCACCGGCATCACGCCGCAGCACGCGCTGCAGGCCGGGTTGCCGGAGGCCGAAGCCTTCTCGCGGATCATGGACGAGATGGCGCGGCCGGGGACCTGCACGCTGGGCTACAACTCGCTGCGCTTCGACGACGAGTTCATCCGCTGCGGCCTGTATCGCAACTTCCACGATCCCTATGAGCGCGAATGGCGCGGCGGCAATTCGCGCTGGGACCTGCTGGACGTGATGCGCCTGTGGCATGCCCTGCGCCCGGACGGACTGCAGTGGCCGGCACGCGAGGACGGCGCCACGTCCTTCCGCCTCGAACACCTGGCCGCGGCCAACGACGTGCGCGTCGGCGACGCCCACGAAGCGCTGTCCGACGTGCGCGCATTGATCGGCATCGCGCGCCTGTTCCGTAGTGCGCAGCCGCGACTGTGGGATTACGCGCTGCGCCTGCGCGACAAGCGCCATGTCGCGACCCTGCTCGATACCTTCGCGATGACGCCGGTGCTGCATGTGTCACAACGCTATCCGGCAACCCGCCTGTGCGCCGCCGCGGTGCTGCCACTCGCGCGCCACCCGCAGATCGACAGCCGGGTGATCGTGTTCGACCTCGACTCCGAGCCGGACGCCCTGCTCGACCTCGACCCGGACACCATCGCCGAGCGCCTGTACGTGCGTGCCGCCGATTTGCCCGAAGGCATCGCGCGCGTTCCGCTGAAGGAAGTCCACCTCAACCGCTGCCCGGCGCTGGTGCAGTGGGACCACCTGCGCACTGCCGACTTCACGCGCCTGGCGATCGACCCGGCGACGGTGGAAGCGCGCGCCGCGCGCATCCGCGCCCACGGCCCGGCGATCGCCGAGAAGGTCCGCCAGGTGTATGCCCGCGAACGCGCGTACGCGCCGACCGACGTCGACGCCGCGATCTACGACGGCTTCATGGGCGATGGCGACAAGCGCCGCTGCGGCGATGTGCGCGCCACGCCCCCCGCGGCGCTGGGTGCGCGCGACTTCGGCTTCCAGGACCCGCGCCTGGCGGAGCTGCTGTTCCGCTACCGGGCCCGTAACTGGCCGGAGACGCTGGACGCCGGTGAGCGCGCGCGCTGGGACGACTACCGGCGCCGGCGACTGTTCGACGACGCCGGGCTGGGCGAGGTCAACCTGGCGCAGTTCGCGGCCGAGATCGCGCGCCTGCGCGTCGAGCGCGCCGGCAACGCCCGCGACCTGGGCCTGCTCGACCAGCTCGACGCCTGGGGCCGTGACATCGCCGCCACCCTGCCCGCCGCCTGAGGACCGACGATGGCCAGCTATTTCAGCGACAAGAGCCTGCGCTTCCTGCGCAACCTGGCGCGCCACAACGAGCGCACCTGGTTCCAGGCCAACAAGCACGTGTACGAGGCCGAGGTGCGCGACCCGTTCCGCCGCCTCCTGGTGGACCTGCAGCCCGACCTGCTGACGGTCAGCGCGCACTACCGCGCCGAGCCGCGCGCGGTCGATGGCTCGCTGTTCCGCATCCAGCGCGACACGCGCTTTGCCAACGACAAGTCGCCCTACAAGGGCTGGCAGGGCGCGCGCCTGTTCCATGCGCGCAGCCGCGAGACCGCCGCGCCCTCGTTCTACCTGCACCTGCAGCCGGGCAACAGTTTCATCGGCGCCGGCCTGTGGCACCCGGAAACCGCAACCCTGCGCCGCATCCGCCAGTTCATCGTCGACAATCCCGGCAGCTGGGAGGCCGCCGCGCACGCACCGGCGTTCAAGCGCCGCTTCGCGCTCGAGGAAGAGGACATGCTGGTGCGCCCGCCGCGTGGCTTCCCCGACGATTTCCCGTTCCTCGACGACCTGCGCCACAAGAACTTCGTGGCCTCGCGGGCGATCGACGACGCCACCATGACCGGTCCGCGCCTGCGCTCGGTGCTGGCGAAGGACCTGCAGGCGCTGGCCCCGTTCGTCGACTACCTGTGCGCGTCCCTGGACCTGGAGTTCTGAACATGGCGAAGACCAACAGCCGCTGGATCATCCTCGTGTGCGTGGTGCTGGCCGCGCTGCTGGCATGGGTGGCCAGCGGGCCCTACCGCACGATCGCCGCGATCCGCGACGCGGTGAAGACCGAGGACGCCGGCGCATTGGCGCGCCAGGTCGATTTTCCGGCGCTGCGCGCCAGCCTGAAGCTGCAGCTGCAGGACCGCATCGTCCGCGAGGCGGGCGCGGGCATGCAGGCCGATCCGTTCGGAGCATTCGGGCTGCGCATCGCCACCGGCCTCGCCGGTGGCCTGGTCGATGCCATGGTCACGCCGGCCGGGCTGGGCGCGTTGATGGAAGGCCGCAAGACCTGGAACCGCGCCAGCGGCATCGCGCCGCCGTCGCGCCGCGATACCGCGGGGCAATCGGAGCCGCTGCCCGACCCGCGCCACCGCTTCGAGTCGCCATCGCGCTTCACCGCCACCGTGGCCGGCGCGGACGGAAACGATGTGGTGTTCGTGCTGACACGGCAGGGGCTGCAGTGGAAGCTGTCGGATATCCGCCTGCCGGAGTGAGCCTCCCGCGACAGGCCTGAACACGTCAGGCGTTGGAAACCCCGTGCGGCACGTGCCCGGTGGTGACGTGCTGGCGCGCCGACTCGATGTTGTGCTGCGAGTCATCGAAGAAGATGTCAGCGCCGAACACGTCCAGGAACGGACCCTTGGCGCGACCGCCCAGGAACAGCGCCTCGTCCAGGCGCACGCCCCACTCGCGCAGCGTGCGGATCACGCGCTCATGCGCGGGCGCGGAGCGCGCGGTGACCAGCGCGGTGCGGATCGGCGAGGCTTCTCCAGGCGGATACGCCGCCTGCAGGTGGTGCAGCGCATCGAGGAAGCCGCGGAACGGCCCGCCCGACAGCGCCTCGCGTGCACGCTCCTGCTCGTGCCGGTGGAAGGCCTCGATGCCCCCCTCGCGCGACACGCGCTCGCCCTCGTCGCCGAAGATCACCGCGTCGCCATCGAAGGCGATGCGCAGCTGGTCGTGGCGGTGTGCCGGCGCCTTGGCCGGGAGGATGGTCGCCGCGGCCACGCCGTTTTCCAGCGCCGCGCGCACCGAATCGGGATTGGCCGACAGGAACAGCTGCGCGCCGAACGGGCGGATGTAGGGCCAGGTGGGCTCCCCCGAGGTGAACGTGGCGCGCGAGATCGCCAGGCCGTGGTGCTGGATGGCGTTGAAGATGCGCAGGCCGGTATCGGCGGAGTTGCGCGAGAGCAGGATCACCTCGACCCGCGGCGCGTCCGGCGCCACGCCCTCGTTGAGCCCCAGCAGCTTGCGCACCAGCGGGAAGGCGATGCCGGGCTCGAGGATCTCGTCCTCGTTGGCGCGCTGGTGTTCGGCGTAGGCCTCGATGCCGTCGCGCTCGAACAGCGCGTGGCTGTCCTCCAGGTCGAACAGGGCGCGCGAGGAAATGGCGACGGTGAGCGGCGGAAGCACGTTGGATGGCATGCCGGCAGTATGCGCGAGCGCGGTCGCAGGACGCGAGACCGGGCACCGCGGGCCGCGCGCGACGCCCGCGCTCAGGCCTCGAACTGCTCGCTGAGGATGCGTTCTTCCAGGTTGTGCTCGGGATCGAACAGCAGGGTCACCGTGCGCTCGCGCGATTCCTGGATGGTGACCTCGACCACGTCGCGCACCTCGTGCGAATCCGCGGTGGCGCTGACCGGGCGCTTGTAGGGGTCAAGCACGCGGAAGCGCACCAGGGTGTCGGCCTTGAGCAATGCACCGCGCCAGCGCCGCGGCCGGAACGGCGCGATCGGCGTGAGCGCCACCACGCTCGAGCCAAGCGGGAGGATGGGCCCGTGCGCGGAATAGTTGTAGGCGGTGCTGCCGGCGGGCGTCGCGACCATCACGCCGTCGCAGACCAGCTCGTCCAGCCGCACCTGGCCGTTGAGCTCGATGGCGACGTGCGCCGCCTGGCGCGTCTGGCGCAGCAACGACACCTCGTTGTAGGCCAGTGAGCCGACGTTTGCGCCGGATTCGGTGGCGGCCACCATTTCCAGCGGCCTCAGGACGGCCGGTTCCGCAGCCTGCAGGCGGACCATCAGGTCGGGCACGACGCCATCGTTGCCGTGATGGTGGTTCATCAGGAAGCCGACGCTGCCGAGCTTCAAGCCGTACACCGGCTTGCCCAGCGCACCATGGCGATGCAGCGTCTGCAGCATGAAGCCGTCGCCGCCGAGCGCGCAGATGATGTCGGCTTCGTCGGGCGCATGTTGCCCGTGCCGTGAGGTCAGCTGCGCCAGGGCCTGCTGTGCGTCGGCCGTCTGGCTGGCGAGAAAGGCGATGCGGGGCGTTCCGGTCATGCCTCAAGCATACCGCCCGCCTCGCATGGAAACGCGAATGCCCTCCCTCCCCCACGTTGCGGGGGAGGGAGATCCGCACTGGCCTCAGCCGGCGCTCGCCAGCTGGGCAAGCCTCCGGACCGCGACCGAGGCGGTCGGATAATCCAGCGTCTTCTGCGCCGCCAGTTCGGACAGCATGCCCAGCGTGAACTTCAACGCCGCATCGTCGCGGGCCAGCCACTGCGCGACCTTGGCGTCGGCGTCGCGGGCGGGCATCGACAACACCTGGCCCACCAGCGCGCGGTGCTGGGTCGCCAGCTCGTCGCGCAGCGCGCCGTGGGCCACCGCGTGCCAGCGGCCATCCACGACCAGGGCGTCGATCTGCTTGACCAGCCACGGCAGGTCGAGTGCATCGGCGAGGCGGAAGTGCACGCGGGCGACCTCCACCGGCTTGCGCTTGCGCTCGCGCGCCAGCTCGATGATGTCGGGGCTGGCCTCCAGGTACGGCAGGGCCGCGAGCTTGCCGCCGAGCTCGGCAGGCACGCCCTTGGCGCGCCAGTCGGCCAGCGACTGCTCATAGGCCGGGCGCTGCGCGGCGGTGAGGATGTCCTCGCCGGCGTAGATCGCCTGGAAGCCGTCGTGGTAACGCTCGACTGCGCTGGTGATGGTCGGCAGCGCACCCGGCCGCGCCAGCAGCCAGCGGGTGAAGGAACGCTGCAGCGCCCAGATCACCTGCAGGGCGTCGATCTGCACCGACTCGGCCACCTTGCCGTCGAGCGCGTCGATCTGCGCCCACAGCGAGCGCGCCTCGATGGTCTCGCGGGTCACGGTGAACGCCTTCGCGACCTCGGCCGGCGTGCGCCCGCTGTCTTCCTGCATGCGCAGCAGGAAGGTGGCGCCCATGCGGTTGATGGTCGAGTTGGTGACCGCGGTGGCGATGATCTCGCGCTTCAGGCGGTGCTGCTCCATGGCCTTGGCGTACTTGGCCTGCAGCGGCTGCGGGAAGTAGCGCTGCAGTTCGCGCGACAGGTAGGGATCCTCGGGAATGTCGGAATCCAGCAACTGCTCGAAGGCAACCAGCTTGGAGTACGACAGCAGGATGGCCAGCTCCGGGCGGGTCAAGCCCTGGTTGCGCGCCTTGCGCTCGGCGATCTCGGCATCGCTGGGCAGGAACTCGATCTGGCGGTCGAGGAGGCCCTGCGACTCGAGGGTGCGGATGAAGTGCTGCTTGGATCCCAGGCGCGGCACGCTCATCCGTTCCATCAGGCTCAGTGCCTGGTTCTGGCGGTAGTTGTCGTGCAGCACCAGGCCGGCGACCTCATCGGTCATCGCCTTGAGCAGCGTGTTGCGGTCGGCGATCTTGAGCTTGCCGGCCTGCACCTGCGCGTTGAGCAGGATCTTGATGTTCACCTCGTGGTCCGAGGTGTCCACGCCCGCCGAGTTGTCGATGAAGTCGGTGTTGAGGATGACGCCCGCCTGGGCCGCCTCGATGCGACCGCGCTGGGTCATGCCGAGGTTGCCGCCCTCGCCCACCACGCGGCAGCGCAGCTCGCCGCCGTTGACGCGGATGGCGTTGTTGGCGCGGTCGCCGACGTCGGCGTGGGTCTCGGTGGCGCCCTTGACGTAGGTGCCGATGCCGCCGTTCCAGAGCAGGTCGACCGGGGCCTTCAGCACCGCCGACATCAGCTCGTTCGGACTCATCGCGGTGACGCCTTCGGCAAGGCCCAGCGCGGTGCGCATCTCCGGCGATACCGGGATCGACTTCAGGCTGCGCGCGAACACGCCGCCACCCTTGCTGATCAGCGACTTGTCGTAATCGTCCCAGCTCGAGCGCGGCACCTTGAACAGGCGCTGGCGCTCCTTGTACGAACCCGCGGCGTCCGGATCCGGGTCCACGAAGATGTGGCGATGGTCCATCGCCGCCACCAAGCGGATGTGCTTCGACAGCAGCATGCCGTTGCCGAACACGTCGCCCGACATGTCGCCGATGCCGGCTACCGTGAAGCCCTGCGACTGGGTGTCATGCCCGAGCGCGCGGAAGTGGCGCTTGACCGACTCCCAGGCGCCGCGCGCGGTGATGCCCATGCCCTTGTGGTCGTAGCCGACGGAGCCGCCGGAGGCGAACGCGTCGTCGAGCCAGAACCCGTGCTCGCGCGCGATGCCGTTGGCGATGTCGGAGAACGTGGCCGTGCCCTTGTCGGCCGCGACCACGAGATAGGCGTCGTCGCCGTCATGGCGCACCACGTCCACCGGCGGCACCACCTTGCCTTCGACCAGGTTGTCGGTGACGTCGAGCAGGCCGTTGATGAACTGCTTGTAGCAGGCGACGCCCTCGGCCTGGATCGCGTCGCGATCACCGCCCACCGGAGGACGCTTGGCGATGAAGCCGCCCTTCGAACCGACCGGCACGATGACCGTGTTCTTGACCATCTGCGCCTTCACCAGGCCCAGCACCTCGGTGCGGAAGTCCTCGCGGCGGTCGGACCAGCGCAGGCCGCCGCGGGCCACCGGGCCATAGCGCAGGTGGATGCCCTCCACGCGCGGGCCGTAGACGAAGATCTCGCGGTACGGGCGCGGCTTGGGCAGGTCCGGGACGCGCGCGCAGTCGAACTTGAACGCGACGTAGTCCTTGGCCTCGCCGGCGGCATCGACCTGGTAGTAGCTGGTGCGCAGGGTGGCGTCGATCACGCCCATGAAGCTGCGCAGGATGCGGTCCTCGTCCAGGCTCGCGACGCGGTCGAGCAGGACCTTCAGCGCCGACAGGGTCGCCGCGTACTGGCTGTCGCGATCCTTCCTGCGCGCGTCGAGCACCGGCTGCACGAGCTTGCGGGCTTCGCCATCCGTACCGCACAGCACGTCGAAGTCGCCGCCCAGGCGCTCGATGCCGGCAGCCACCTCGGCCTTGCCCTCGCTGCCGGTGGCAGGATGGAAGCGTGCTTCGAACAGTTCGACCAGCAGGCGCGCGAGCAGCGGATAGCGGCCCAGGGTCTCTTCGACATAGGTCTGCGAGAACGGTACGCCGACCTGCAGCAGGTACTTGCAGTACGCGCGCAGCATGGCGACCTGGCGCCAGGCCAGGCCGGCACCGAGCACCAGGCGATTGAAACCGTCGTTCTCGGCGCTTCCGCGCCAGATCCGCGCGAACGCGTCCTCGAAATCGGCGGAACGCAGCGCAGCGCCGCCCTGCTGGGCCCCGGCATCGACCTCGAAGTCCTGCACGTAGAAGGCACGCGCACCGCGGCCTTCGGTCGCCGCGATCTCGAAGCGGTGGGGATGCTCGGCGATCACGCGCAGCCCCATGTTCTCCATCACCGGAAGCACGTCGGACAGCGGGATGTCGGCATCCTGGCGGTACAGCTTGAGCCGCAGCTGGCCCTCTCCAGGCTGGCTGTGCAGGGCGTGCGCCAGGCTCAGGCGCAGGTCGTCCGGCGCGGTCAGCGCGGCCAGGTGCTCGGCGTCATCGGCGGCCACCTCGGGCGTCGCGCGCTCGATGTACGCCGCCGGCAACGCGCGGCCGAAGGCGGAGGCCAGGGCCAGGCCCTCGGCCTCGCCAAGTCGGCCGACCAGGGTCTCGCGCAGGTCGTCCTGCCAGTTGCGCACGATCATCGCCAGGCGGCCCTCGAGGGCAGCCAGGTCGACATCGATGGCCTCGCCCGAGCGCGGCCGCACCAGCATGTGCAGCTGCGCCAGCGGCGACTGCCCCACCGAGACGCTGGTGTCGATGTGGTCGGTGTGCAGCGCGTCCTTGAGCATCGCTTCGATGCGCAGGCGGACCTCGGTGTTGAAGCGGTCGCGCGGGATATATACCAGCGCGGAGTAATAGCGGCCATAGCGGTCGCGACGCATGAACATGCGGCTGCGCACGCGCTCCTGCAGGCCGAGGATGCCGGTCGCCAGCCGGTACAGCTCGTCGGCGGAGGACTGGAACAGCTCGTCGCGCGGCAGCGTTTCCAGGATGTGCTTGAGCGCCTTGCCGCTGTGGCCGTCGGGCTCCAGGCCCGAGGCGCGCATGACATGGTCGTGGCGCTCACGGACCAGCGGGATGTCCCAGGGCCGCGAGCTGTAGGCGCTGGACGTGTACAGGCCGAGGAAGCGCTGCTCCGACACCGGCTTGCCGGCCTTGTCGAAGCCCAGCACGCCGACGTAGTCCATGTAGCCGGGGCGGTGCAGGGTCGAGCGCGCGTTGGTCTTGGTCAGGATCAGCGCGTCCACCGCGCCGGACTGCGGCAGTCGGGCCGCGGCAAGCGACTTCAACAGGCGCGGCTTGCCCACGTCACGGCTGCGCAGCAGCCCCAGGCCGCTGCCTTCGACCGCCTGCAGCACATCTTCCCCACCCTTCTTCACCACCTTGTATTCGCGGCAGCCGAAGAACGTGAAATGGTCGTCGGCGGCCCAGCGCAGGAAATCCTGCGCTTCGGCGCACTCCTCCGGCGTGATCGGCAACGCGCGCTTGCACAGGTCGTCGGCGACCTCGCGCATGCGCTCGCGCATCGGCACCCAGTCGGCCACGATCGCGCGCACATCCTCGAGCACGGCGCGCACCGCCGCTTCGATGCGCGCGGTGTCGCCCGCGCCCTGGCGGTCGATTTCCAGGTGCATCACCGACTCCGCGGCGCCCTCGCCCAGCGACAGCAGCTTGCCCGTCTTGTCGCGACGCACCTGCAGGACCGGGTGGCCGAGCACGTGCACGCCCACGCCGAGGTCGGCCAGCGCCATGGTCACCGAATCCACCAGGAACGGCATGTCGTCGTTCACGACCTGCAGCACGGTGTGCGCGGACTCCCAGCCATGCTGCGCCAGGGTCGGGTTGAACATCCGCACGCTGGCCGTGCCCGGCTTGCGCTTGCGCGCGAAGTCCAGGAAGTCGTTGGCCAGCGCGGCCCAGCCGTCGGCATCGTGCAGTGGCAGCTCGTCCTCGGTCAGGCGCAGGTAGAACGCGTTTGCGAAGGCGCTGGCGTCATCGGCGTTGGCCTTCCCGGCGCGCGTGCGGATCGCGGCGAAGATCGGATCAAGCAGCGAGCGCTCGTCGCGGCCAGCGGTGCGCTTGCCGGGGGCGGCGGATTTGCGGGTCATGGCGGTCTTCGAAGTGGTCATGTGGGTATCTGGATGCAATGAAGCCCGCGCTCTCGCGCGGGCCAGGGTGGCGGGTTCGGCAGCGCGACGTTGTGTCAGCGCAGCCCGGTTTCTTGCCTTGCGATCACCAGCCGCTGGATCTCGCTGGTGCCCTCGTAGATTTCAGTGATCTTTGCATCGCGGAAATAGCGCTCGAGCGGCATCTCCTTGGAATACCCCATGCCACCGTGGATCTGCACGGCCTGATGGGCGATCCACATCGCAGCCTCGGAGGCGGTGAGCTTGGCCACCGCGGCCTCGGTGGTGAAGCGCTTGCCCTGGCCCTTCAGCCAAGCCGCGCGCAGCGTGAGCAGCAGCGACGCGTCGAGCTTGCACTTCATGTCGGCGATCTTGGCCTGGGTCATCTGGAACGCGCCGATGGGCTGGCCGAACGCCTTGCGCTCCTTCACGTATTCCAGCGTCGCCTCGTAGGCGGCACGCCCGATGCCGATCGCCTGCGAGGCGATGCCGATGCGGCCGGCGTCGAGCACCCCCATGGCGATCTTGAATCCGTGGCCTTCCTCGCCGAGCACGTCGTCGGCGCCCGCCACGTAGTCCTGGAACTCGATCTCGCAGGTGGCCGAGGCGCGGATGCCGAGCTTGGGCTCGGTCTTGCCGCGATGGAAACCGGCGCGGTCGCCGTCGACCATGAACGCGGTGATGCCGCGCGCGCCCTTGTCAGGGTCGGTCATGGCGAACAGCACGAAGTACTTCGCCACCGGGCCGGACGTGATCCAGCTCTTCTTGCCGTTGATCACGTAGCTGCCGTCGGCCTGCTTCACGGCGCGGCAGCGCATCGCGGTGGCGTCGGAGCCCGACTGCGGCTCGGTGAGCGCGAACGCGCCGATCTCGCGGCCCTCGGCGATCGCCCGCACGTACAGCTGCTTCTGCGCTTCGGTACCGTGGGTCAGGATGCCGTTGCAGAACAGCGAGTTGTTGACCGACATGATGGTGGAGTGCGCGGCATCGGCGGCGGCGATCTCGATCATCGCCAGCACGTAGGCCACCGGGTCCATGCCCGCGCCGCCGTACTCGCCCGGCACCTCGATGCCCATCAGGCCGTTCTCGCCGAGCAGGCGCATGTTGTCGAGCGGGAACTCGCCGCTGTGGTCGAAACCCTCGGCGCTCGGCGCGATCTTTTCCTTCGCGATGCGCCGGGCCACGTCCTGGATCATCAACTGCTCTTCGGTAAGGCTGAAATCCACGCTCCGCTCCTGCTATGCGCCGCGCGAATGCAGCGGTCGCTCCGGTGCGCATTCTAGCCAGCCCGTCCGGCCGCGGCCATCGAACTCGCGCGCGTGAGCCGCTCGCTCTGACATCCCCTGCCGCACCCACGATCAACGCGCCCTCAACTTGACCCTGTGCGCGGCGCCGCAGACAATGCATCGCTATATCGCGATGGGGAGATACCGTGGATCTGGAAGCCTGGTCGAGCCACCTGAAAGTGCTCGCCGACCCCACCCGGGTGCGGCTGCTGGCCCTGCTCGATGGCGACGAGATGACCGTGGCCGAATTGTCCGCGATCACCCAGCTGGCGCAGCCGCGCGTGTCCACCCACCTCGCCCGCCTCAAGGAAGCCGGACTGGTGCGCGACCGGCGCGCCGGCGTGTCCGCCTATTACCGCTTCGACGAGGAGCGCCTGGATCCCGCGCAGCGCGCGCTCTGGGGCACGCTGCGCGACGGCAGCGACGACCCGCTGCTGCGACAGGACGCGGAGCGCGTGGCTGGCGTACTGGCGATGCGCGCCGCCGACCAGAACTGGGCGGATTCGGTGGCCGGCGACATGGAGCGCCACTACTCGCCGGGCCGCACCTGGGAAGCGATGGCCCGCGCGGCACTGCCCCTGCTCGAGACCGGCGACGTGCTCGACATCGCCTCCGGTGACGGCGTGCTTGCCGAGTTGCTGGCGCCGCACGCCAAGCGCTACGTGTGCATCGACGCCAGCCCGCGGGTGGTCGCCGCGGCGCGCGAGCGCCTGCGCCGCTACCGCAACGTGGAGGTGAGCGAGGCCGACATGCACGCGCTGCCGTTCGATGACGGCAGCTTCGACCTGGTGGTGCTGATGCATGCCCTCACCTATGCCGGCAAGCCGGCGGCGGCGGTCGCGGAATCCGCGCGCGTGCTGCGCAAGGGCGGGCGGCTGCTGCTGACCAGTCTCGCGCGCCATGAGCACCGCGGCGCGGTCGACGCCTTCGGCCACGTCAACCTCGGCTTCACCGACAAGGAGCTGAAGCGCTTCGTCGACAAGGCCGGCCTGTCGCTGCAGTCCTGCGAAACCGTCACCCGCGAAAAGCGCCCGCCGCATTTCGAAGTCATCTCGCTCATCGCAGGCAAGCCATGAACACCCTCCCCTGGCTCCACCCCGAACGCGTCGCGCTGCTCGAGTCCGCGCTCGCCAAGCGCATCCTGGTCATCGACGGCGCGATGGGCACCATGATCCAGCGCCATCGCCTGGAGGAAGCCGACTACCGCGGCGAGCGCTTCGCCGACGGCTTCGACCGCCTGCATCCCGGCGACGGCGCCAGCCACGACCTGAAAGGCAACAACGACCTGCTCACGCTGACCCGCCCCGACATCGTCGCCGGCGTGCACCAGGCGTACCTGGAGGCTGGCGCCGACCTGGTCGAGACCAACACCTTCAACGCCACCGCGGTCAGCCAGGCCGACTACCACCTGCAGCACCTCGTGCACGAATTGAACCGAGAGGGCGCGCGCCTGGCCCGCGCATGCTGCGACGCGGCCGAGGCGGCAACGCCCGACAAGCCGCGTTTCGTCATCGGCGTGCTCGGGCCGACCAGCCGCACCGCGTCGATCAGCCCCGATGTCAACGACCCCGGGTTCCGCAACACCAGCTTCGACGGCCTGCGCGAAACGTACCGCGACGCGATCGACGGCCTGATCGATGGCGGCGCGGACGCGCTGATGGTCGAGACCATCTTCGACACGCTCAACGCCAAGGCCGCGCTGTATGCGATCGAGGAAGCGTTCGACGCCCGCGGCGCGCGCCTGCCGGTGATGATCTCCGGGACCATCACCGACGCCTCCGGGCGCACGCTGTCCGGGCAGACCGCCGAGGCCTTCCACATCTCGGTCGCGCACGCGCGGCCGCTGTCGATCGGCCTGAACTGCGCGCTCGGCGCGAAGGAACTGCGTCCGCACATCGAGACGCTGGCCACCGTCGCCGACTGCCTGGTCAGCGCGCACCCCAACGCCGGCCTGCCGAACGCATTCGCCGAGTACGACGAGACACCCGAGGAGACCGCGGCGATGCTGGCGGAATTCGCCGGCGCCGGGCTGCTCAATCTGGTCGGCGGCTGCTGCGGCACCACGCCGGCGCACATCCGCGCGATCGCCGACGCCGTGGCCGGATTGCCACCGCGCCGCATCCCCGCGTTGCAGGAGCAGGCGGCATGAACACGCCCCGCTACACGCGACTGTCCGGCCTCGAGCCGCTGGTGATCACGCCCGAGCTGCTGTTCGTCAACGTCGGCGAGCGCACCAACGTCACCGGCAGCGCGCAGTTCAAGAAGCTCATCAAGGACGACCGCTACGAGGAGGCCGTGGAGGTCGCCCGCCAGCAGGTTGCCAGCGGCGCGCAGATCCTCGACGTCAACATGGACGAGGGCCTGATCGACTCGGCCAAGGCGATGACGCGCTTCCTCACCCTGATCGCGTCCGAGCCCGACATCGCGCGCATCCCGGTGATGGTCGACTCCTCGAAGTGGGAGGTGATCGAGGCCGGGCTCAAGTGCCTGCAGGGCAAGGGCGTGGTGAACTCGATCTCGCTCAAGGAGGGCGAGCAGGCGTTCATCGACCACGCCCGCAAGGTGGTGCGCTACGGCGCCGCCGCCGTGGTCATGGCCTTCGACGAGGATGGCCAGGCCGACACCTGCGCGCGCAAGGTCGCCATCTGCACGCGCGCCTACCGGATCCTGGTGGACCAGGTCGGGTTTCCGCCCGAGGACATCATCTTCGACCCCAACATCTTCGCCATCGCCACGGGTCTCGAGGAGCACGACAACTACGCGGTCGACTTCATCGAGGCGACGCGGATCATCAAGGCGACGCTGCCGCATTGCCACGTGTCGGGCGGCGTGTCCAACGTCTCGTTCTCGTTCCGCGGCAACGAAACGGTGCGCCAGGCCATCCACAGCGCGTTCCTGTACCACGCGATCGCCGCCGGCATGGACATGGGCATCGTCAACGCCGGCGCGCTGCCGATCTACGATGACCTCGACCCCGAACTGCGCGAGCACGTCGAGGACGTGATCCTCAACCGCCGCCCGGATTCCACCGAACGCCTGCTGGCGCTGGCCGAGCGCTACAAGGGCAGCAAGGGCCAGAGCAAGGCGCAAGACCTCGCCTGGCGCGGCAAGGACGTGCGCGCGCGCCTCAGCCACGCGCTGGTGCACGGCATCGACCAGTACGTCGAGATCGACACCGAGGAAGCGCGCCTGCTGTCCACGCGTCCGCTGGAGGTGATCGAAGGCCCGCTGATGGACGGCATGAACGTGGTCGGCGACCTGTTCGGCGCCGGCAAGATGTTCCTGCCGCAGGTGGTGAAGTCGGCGCGGGTGATGAAGAAGGCCGTTGCCTACCTGCTGCCGTTCATCGAAGCCGAGAAGCTGCGCACCGGCGATACCGGCAAGAACAACGGCAAGATCGTGATGGCCACGGTCAAGGGCGACGTCCACGACATCGGCAAGAACATCGTCGGCGTAGTGCTGGCCTGCAACAACTTCGAGGTCATCGACCTTGGCGTGATGGTGCCGGCGCAGAAGATCCTCGACACCGCGATCGCGGAGAACGCCGACCTGATCGGCGTTTCCGGCCTGATCACGCCGTCGCTCGAGGAGATGGGCCACGTGGCGCGCGAAATGCAGCGCCAGGGCATGACCATCCCGCTGATGATCGGCGGCGCCACCACTTCGCGCGCGCATACCGCGCTGAAGATCGACCCGTTCTACAAGTCGCCGACGATCTGGGTGAAGGACGCCTCGCGCGCGGTGGGCGTGGCGCAGTCGCTGATCTCCGGCGAGCTGCGCCAGGCGTTCGTCGCCGCCAACGAGGCCGACTACGCCGAGATCCGCGAGCGCCACCGCAACCGCGGCGACGCCAAGCGCCTGGTGTCGCTGGACAAGGCGCGCGCGCAGCGCTTCGACGGCGGCTGGGACAGCTACGTGCCGCCGGCGCCGGCCAAACCCGGCCTGACTGTGCTGGACGACTACCCGCTCGCCGAGCTGGTCGACATCATCGACTGGACGCCGTTCTTCCAGGCCTGGGAGCTGGCCGGACGCTACCCGGCCATCCTCACCGACGAGGTCGTGGGCGAAGCCGCGAGTGAGCTGTACCGCGATGCCCGCGAGATGCTCGACACGATCATCCGCGAGAAGTGGTTGACCGCGAAGGCGGTGTTCGGCCTGTGGCCGGCGAGCAGCATCGGCGACGACGTCGAGCTGCAGGTGGCGCCCGGCGAGACCACCATGCTGCATTTCCTCCGCCAGCAGGTCGACAAGCCGGTCGAACGCCCGGACTTCTGCCTCGCCGACTTCATCGCGCCCAAGCACAGCGGCGTGCAGGACTGGATGGGCATGTTCGCCGTCACCGCCGGCATCGGCATCGAGCCGCACCTGGAACGCTTCGCCGCCGGACATGACGACTACCGCAGCATCCTGCTGAAGTCGCTCGCCGACCGCCTGGCCGAAGCGCTGGCCGAGCACCTGCATCGCCGCGTGCGCACGGAACACTGGGGCTACGCCGCCGACGAGGCGCTGGACAACGACGCGTTGATCGCCGAGCGCTACCGCGGCGTGCGCCCGGCGCCGGGCTATCCGGCCTGCCCCGACCACAGCGAGAAGGTGGCGCTGTTCCGCCTGCTGGATGCCAACGCCAACGCAGGCATGGAGCTGACCGACGGCTTCGCGATGCTGCCGACCGCGGCGGTGTCCGGTTACTACTTCAGCCATCCCGACAGCCAGTATTTCGTGGTCGGCCGGTTGACCAAGGAGCAGGTGGCGGACTATGCCCGGCGCAAGGGCGTGCCGCTGGCGCAGGCCGAACGCTGGCTGGCGTCGAACCTCGACTACGACCCCGAGTGAAACCGCGCGCTTGAATGGATTGCCGATCGCGAGGCTGTCGAGCTTCTATTTCTTCTATTACGCAGCCCTCGGCGCGTTCACCCCGTACTGGAGCCTGTACCTGCAGTCGCGCGGCATGGGCATCACCGCGATCAGCGTGATGATGAGCCTGTGGTACGCCACCCGCGTGGTCGCGCCCAGCACCTGGGCCACGCTCGCCGCCGCGTCGCCGCGCCCGATCCGCTGGCTGCGCGCCGGCTGCGTGCTGACGGTGCTGGCGTTTGCCTGCTTCCTGCCTGGGCAGCCCACCTGGGCGATGTTCGTGGTGATGGTGGCGTTCTGCTTCTTCTACAACGCAGTGATGCCGCAGTTCGAGGCGATCACCCTCGGCCACCTGGGTGATGACAGCCATCGCTACGGCACGATCCGGGTCTGGGGCTCGATCGGCTTCATCCTGGTGACCGCCAGCTTCGGCTGGCTGATCGAACGCCACGGCGCCGGGAATCTGCCCTGGCTGATGCTGCCGCTGTTCGCGCTGATGGCCGCCAGCGCCTTTGCCAACCGCCAGCCGCACCTCGTCCACGTGCACAGCGAGGCCGGAAGTGGCTTCTGGCGCATCGTGCGCCAGCCGCAGGTACTGGCGTTCTTCGCCGCTGCATTCCTCGAACAGCTGTCGTTCGGCCCCTACTACACGTTCTTTTCGGTCTACATGGACGCCAACGGCTACGCGACCTCGACGCTGGGGTTGCTGTGGACGGTCGGCGTGGTGTTCGAGGTCGCGGTGTTCTTCTCCATCGCCGGGTTTTTCCGGCGCTGGGACGCGAGCTGGCTGCTGCTGCTGTCGATGGCCAGCGCGGTGCTGCGCTGGTGGGCCACCGCACTCTGGCCGGGCGACATGGCGGTGATGCTGGTCGCACAGGCCACGCACGCGTTGAGCTTCGCGGCGTTCTTCGCCGCGGCGATGCAGCTGCTGGCGCGTTTCTTCCCGGGCAAGCTCAACGGCCATGCCCAGGGGCTGTTCTACGGCTTCTCGTCGGGACTCGGTGGCGTGCTCGGCGCGCTCATCGCCGGCCAGCTGTGGCGCTTCGGCGACGGCCGCGTGGCGTTCCTCGCCGCCGGCGCGTTCGCGCTGGCGGGCACGGTCATCGCCTGGTGGTGGCTGGTGCCGCGCCGCGATGCAAGGCGCTGACCGCGAAGGCGCCGCTGCGCGGCGCGCCGGTTACCAGACCAGGTCGTCGGGCACCTGGTAGCGCGGGTCGGCATAGGGATCGTCGCCCGCCGGCGCAGCCGGGTCGACCTTGAGCGCGACCGCGGCCGGGTAGATCGCTTCCGCTTCGGCCATTACCGCGATGTCGACCAGCACGTAGCGGCCGTTGAGCTGCAGCACGCCGAGCTCGCCGGCATTGAGTGCCCGCAGCTGTTCCGCGGTGACGTGGACGCGCTTGATCTTGCCGCCGTAGTCGAAATGGCGGACGTGGTCGGCGTCGGCGGCATTCAGCGCCTTGCCCTCGAGCATGGCTGCAAGCTTCGCCAGCGCCTCGCGGCGCAGGCGTGCGGCTTCCTGCTTCTGGCGCTCGGCCTCGATGCGTTCGTCCTTCTCGCGCTGCGCGCGGATGGCATAGGCCTTGGCCAGGTCGATGTCGCCCTGGGCGCGGTTGCCACGCGGTTTCGCGGCGTCGTTCTGGCCTGGCCTGGCACCCGGCGGTCGCCCCGAACGCGGCTGCTGGCCGGGCCGGGCCTCGTTCCGCGCGCCCGGCTGGCCGCGACGCTCGCCCCGGCCCGCATCGCCTGGACGGCCTCCCGCAGCAGGCTTGCCGCCACGCGGCTGCGCTCCCGCGCCCGGGCGTTCGCTGCGCGGGCCGGTGTGCTTCGGACGGACGGGTTCGGGCGCGGGCTTGAAGCCCAGGCCCAGCAGCTGGTCTCGCAGGGAATCGGTCATGCTGGCTCAGTAATGCGGTGGAGGCGGCTCGATGCCGGGATCGCCGCCGGAACCGGGGCGCGAGGCCCGCAGCTCTTCCAGCGCCCCGCGCAGCGTCTCGCTGGTACGTGACAGTTCGATGCGCGCTGCGGAGAGCGCGTCGTTGAGTTCGTTCAACGCGTGCTCCTGGAACGCCACGCGCGTCTCCAGCTCCACCACGCGTGCTTCCAGATCGTGCGACACGTCTCAGCCCACGCGCAGCGAACGGCCGCGACCGATGCCGTAGTAGGCGATGCCGGCATCTTCGACGGCATCGGGCTGGTAGAGGTTGCGGCCGTCGAACAGCACGCGGTCGGCGAGCTGCGCATGCAGGGTGTCGAAATCGGCACCGCGGAACTGCTTCCACTCGGTGACCACGACCAGCGCATCGGCACCTTCGAGCGCCTCACCGGCCGATGCGCACAGCACCAGGTCCTCGCGCTCGCCGAAGATCCGCCGCGCCTCGTCGCTGGCCTCCGGGTCGTAGGCGCGCACGCGCGCTCCCGACGCCCAGAGCTGCGCCAGCAGGCGCCGGCTCGAGGCCTCGCGCATGTCGTCGGTGTCGGGCTTGAACGCCAGCCCCCACACCGCAAACGTCTTGCCGGCGATGCCGCCTGCGCCGTAGTGGCGCTGGACGAGTTCGTGCAGGTGGCCCTTCTGGCGCTCGTTGACCGCTTCCACGGCGTCCAGCAGCAGCGGCGCATGGCCGTGCTGCTGCGCGGTGCGCGCCAGCGCCTGCACGTCCTTGGGGAAGCAGGAACCGCCGTAACCGGCGCCGGGATAGATGAAGTGCCAGCCGATGCGCGGATCCGAGCCGATGCCCTTGCGCACCATCTCCACGTCGGCACCGACCTGCTCGGCGATGTTGGCGATCTCGTTCATGAAGCTGATCTTGGTCGCCAGCATCGCGTTCGCGGCGTACTTGGTCAGCTCGGCCGAGCGCACGTCCATGACCACGAAGCGGTCGCGGTTGCGGTTGAACGGCGCATACAGGCGCTTGAGCGTCTTTGCCGCGGCCGGGTTGTCGACGCCCAGGACGATGCGATCGGGACGCATGCAGTCCTCGACCGCGGCGCCCTCCTTCAGGAACTCGGGATTGGAGACCACGTCGAACGCGATGTCGGCGCCGCGCGCGGCGAGCGCCGCGGCGATCGTTTCACGGACGCGGTCGGCGGTGCCCACCGGCACCGTCGACTTGCCGACCACCACGGCCGGGCGTTCCAGGTACTGGCCGATGGTCCGCGCCACGGCCAGCACGTACTGCAGGTCGGCGCTGCCGTCCTCGTCCGGCGGCGTGCCGACCGCGATCAACACCACCTCGCCATGCGCGACCGCGAGTTCGGCATCGGTGGTGAAGCGCAGCCGGCCCGACGCGTGGTTGGACCGCACCAGCGGCTCCAGGCCGGGCTCGTAGATCGGGATGACACCCCGCTCCAGGCGCTCGACCTTGCCGGCGTCGACATCCACGCACACCACGTCGTGGCCCACCTCGGCAAGACACGTACCCGTGACCAGGCCGACATAGCCGGTGCCGAAGATGCTGACGCGCATGCCGGTTTACTCCGCCGGGGCGCCGAGGATCTCGAGCAGCTCGACCTCGAACACCAGGGTGCTGTTCGGGGCGATCGGGCCGCCGGGGGTGCCGGCTTCGCCGTAGCCCAGCGATGCCGGGATCCACAGCTTGTACTTGCTGCCCACCTGCATCAGCTGCAGGCCTTCCTGCCAGCCGGGGACGACCTGCGACAGCTGGAACGTGGCCGGCTCGCCGCGATCGTAGGAGCTGTCGAAAGTGGTGCCGTCGAGCAGCGCGCCCTTGTAATGCACGCTCACGCGGTCTTCGGGACCCGGCTTCGCGCCCGTGCCCGGCTGCAGCACCTGGTACTGCAGGCCCGACGCCGTGACCTGCACGCCCTCGACCTTGGCATTGCCGGCCAGGAACGCCTCGCCCTCGGCCAGGTTGGTGGTGGCCTTCTTGGCCGCCTCGGCCACCATCTTCGCCTGCATGCGCTGGCCGAAGGCCTCGAACACCGTGCGTGCCTGCTCTTCCGTCATCAGCGGATCCGTGCCGTCGACCTTGCTGCGCATGGCCTTGACCATGGAATCGAAATCGATCTCGTCCTTGATCTCCTCGAGCGACGCGCCGACCTGCAGGCCGATCGCATAGCCGGCCTGCTGCTTCTCGGTCTTCAGCCCCTTGATGTCGAGCGCGGCCGGCGCGGCATCGGCTGCGGCGGTCGCGCCGTCAGTGGCGGCCGCGTCCTTGTCGATCTTCTTGCAGGCACCCAGTGCGACCAGGAGCGAAGCGGCCAGCAGGCTGGTCGCGGCGACGCGTACGGCGTGGTTCATTCGATGTTTCCTCGGAGAGTTCGGGGGATGCGGGAAATGGGTCTGGCGACGCGGTCGCTCAGAGTACCTGCAGCAGCTCGACGTCGAACACCAGCGCGGAATTCGGCGGAATCGCGCCAGGCGAGCCGTTGCGGCCATAGGCGAGTTCGGCCGGAATCCAGAAGCGGTACTTGGCACCCACCGGCATCAGCTGCAGGCCCTCGGTCCAGCCGGCGATGACCTGGTTGAGGCCGAAAGTGGCCGGATCGTTGCGCTTGTAGGAGCTGTCGAACACGGTGCCGTCGAGCAGCGTGCCCTGGTAATGCACGCGCACACGCGAGTCGGCCATCGGCCGCTGGCCCGAGCCCTGGCGCAGCACCATGTACTGCAGCCCCGATGCGGTGCTCACCACGCCCTTGGCGGCCTTGTTGGTGGCGAGGAACGCCGCGCCCTCGGCGGCGCCCTTCTGCGCCGCGGCCTCGGATTCCAGGCGCATGCGTTCCTGCATGCGCTTGCCGAAGGCTTCGCGCAGCGATGCCTGTTCGGCCTCGGGAATCACCGGCGTGCCGCCGTCGAGCATGACCGCCAGGCCCTGTTCGAACATGGCGAGGTCGACCTCGTCCTTGATCGGCGCCAGCGAGCGGCCGACGTCGGCGCCGACCAGCAGGCCCACCTTGTCCTTGGCCACCTTGGGCGGCTCCGTGCCCGGGGCGACGCCCTGCATCGGCTGGCCGCTGCGCACGGCGACGCGCTGCATCAGCGCCGGGCCGATTTCGGCGGCCTCGGCTTCGGTCACCAGCGGCTTGCCGCCGGCGAACGCGTTGTCGATGGCGCGGCGGAACGCGGCGCGGTCGAGATCGGGGCCGACCTGTTCGATCGAGCGACCGACGTCCATGCCGATCAGATAGCTGTTCTTCTCGCGCTCGTTCGACGGCACCGTCTTCTCCTGGGCGTGTGCGGGTGCCTGTGACAGCACCGCGGCAATGGACAGCGCAGCCAGGCCGCGCAGCATGGAATTCATCCGGGGAAACTCCTGGGGACTTTGGCGCGCAACGCGCGACACGAAGCCCCCATTGTCACGGCCCGGGGCCGCCCGGGCAATCTCCCGGATGCCGCGGACGGACCCCTGTCGTCAGTTGGGGGGCCGAGCTTCGGCGGTGCTTGACGGCACGTGATCTGGTGTTATAGTTACATACAACACCGACTACCCAGAGCAGGACGTTCGCCATGAACCGCAAGCTCCGCGACACCCTGATCGCCCTGTCCACCTCCGGCCTGTTGCTGGTCGTCGGCCTGCTGGCGGGCAATCCGCAACCCGTCGACCCCCATCGCTCCGCGTCCGCCAAGCTCGCCGACGCCGCCAAGCTCGCCGACGCCGCCAACTGGACGGAAGGTGCCGAGACCGGCGCCGACCACGCCCTGCTGCCGGGCCTGCGACACGAAGCGCCGCGCCGGCGCGCCTCCGGTCATCGCAAGTTCGCGCTGCCCTACTTTTCGTTCGCGCAGAACACGCGCCGCGGCAGGAGCTGAACCATGACCGCCATCCAATGGAGCGACGGCGCTCCCATCTACCGCCAGCTGAAGGAAAAGGTCATCGCCATGATGCTCGACGGCCTGCTCAAGCCTGGCGACGCGCTGCCTTCGGTGCGCCAGGTCGCCGCCGAATACCAGCTCAACCCGATCACGGTCTCGCGCGCCTACCAGGAGCTCGCCGACGAAGCGCTTGTCGAAAAACGCAGGGGGCTTGGCATGTACGTCACCGAAGAAGCGTCAAAGAAGCTGCTGAAAAACGAACGCGAACGCTTCCTCACGGAAGAGTGGCCGCTGGTCCTGGAGCGGATCCAGCGTCTCGGCCTCGCCGCCAGCGACCTGCTGCCCCAGGGAGACAACGCATGAATGCCGTCGACACACCTGTCATCGAAGCCCGCGGCCTGCGCAAGTCCTACCGCGGCAAGCCGGCGCTGGACGGCACCAGCTTCAGCGTCGCCCCCGGCCGCATCGTCGGCCTGATCGGTCCCAACGGCGCCGGCAAGACCACCGCCCTCAAGGCGATGCTGGGCTTGGTCGGCTTCGAGGGCGACCTCAAGGTCCTCGGGCGTGACCCGCGCCACGACCGCGACGCGCTCATGAACGACGTCTGCTTCATCGCCGACGTCGCCGTGCTGCCGCGTTGGATGCGCGTGCGCGAGGCCATCGCCTTCGTCGAGGGCGTGCACCCGCGCTTCGATCGGGCCCGCTGCGAGCGCTTCCTGGCCAACACCAAACTCGACCCGAAGATGCGGGTGCGCGAGATGTCCAAGGGCATGATCGTGCAGCTGCACCTGGCCCTGGTGATGGCGATCGACGCGCGCCTGCTGGTGCTCGACGAGCCCACGCTCGGCCTCGACATCCTCTACCGCAAGGAGTTCTACCAGCGCCTCCTGGAGGACTACTTCGACGAGGAGAAGACCATCATCGTCACCACCCACCAGGTGGAGGAGATCGAGCACATCCTCACCGACGTGCTGTTCATCCGCGACGGCCGGATCGTCGTGGACGCGCCGATGGACGCGCTCGCCGAGCGCTTCACCGAGGTGCTGGTGGATGCCGGCCAGCTCGACGCCGCCCGCGCCGTCGCCCCCATCGAGGAGCGCGCCCTGCCCTTCGGCAAGACGGTGATGCTGTTCGACGGCGTCCCGCGCGCTTCGCTCACCGCCTTCGGCGAGACCCGCACCCCCGGCCTGGCCGACCTGTTCGTGGCCACCATGAAAGGAACCTACGCATGAACGCCCACGCCGACACCCTGCCGGTGGCGCGCACCCCGGCCCATCGCACCCATCGTTTCGCCCTCCTGCTGCGCCGCGAGTTCTGGGAGCACAAGGGCGGGTTCCTCTGGGCGCCGTTCATCGCCGGCGCGATCTCGCTGCTGCTGACGATGGTGTTCATCGTCATCGCCCACGTCGCCGCGAACCGGACCTCGTCCGACGCCAGGATCATGCTCGACGACGGGTCCTCGATGTCGATCAACGGCCTGGACCTTGGGGTCCTGACATCGCAATTGAGCGCGCAGGACAAGCTGCAGCTCGCCAACGGCATCGACGTGACCATGCTGCTGTCGTCCAGCTGGCCGTTCATCGTGCTGGCGTTCGTGATGTTCTTCTACTGCCTGGGCGCGCTGTACGACGAGCGCAAGGACCGCAGCGTGCTGTTCTGGAAGTCGCTGCCGGTGTCGGATGGCGAGACGGTGCTGTCGAAGGTCGTCAGCGTGGCGCTGGTGGCGCCGCTGCTGGCCACGCTCGCCGCGATCGCCACGATGCTCGCCTTCCTCGCCATGCTGAGCGTGGTGGTGATGTTCCACGGCGGCAACGCCTGGGAGCTGATCTGGGGGCCGGGCAGTCCCGCCCTGATCGCGGTCCAGCTGCTGGCGGCAATCCCGGTCTACGCGGTGTGGGCGCTGCCGACCATCGGCTGGCTGATGCTGTGTTCCGTGTGGTCGCGCAGCAAGCCGTTCCTGTGGGCGCTGATGGTCCCGGTCCTGTCCGGCACCTTTGTCTCCATGTTCGGCGTGATGCGCCTGTTCAACGCCGACGCCAGCTGGTTCTGGGGCCACGTGGTGGCACGCATGCTGCTGGGCGTGGTGCCGCTCACGCCGATGGACATCGCCCGGCTGGACGGCGCGGATCTCGATGGCCCCGGCGGCATGTCGCTGCTGCTTGGCGTGCCCCAGGTGTATTCCAACCTGCTGTCACCCTCCATGTGGATCGGCGCCGCGGCGGGCATCGCGATGCTGTACGCCGCCACCCGCCTGCGCCGCTGGCGCGACGACGGCTGATCGACGGCCGCTGCGCCCTCATTCGTTGCCGTGGATGCCGCCACGGGTGAGGGCCAGCGGATCGAGCAGCGCGCGCAGGCGCGCTTCCGGCATCCCGGTGGCTTCGATCGCCACCTCCAGCACAGGCCTGCCCTCGCGGTAGGCCTGTTTTGCGATGGCCGCGGCCTTTTCATACCCGATCACCGGGTTGAGGGCGGTCACCAGGATGGGATTGCGGCCAAGGGCGGCATCGACCACGTCGCGACGCACCTTGAGCCCGGCGATGCTGCGATCCGCCAGCAGCCGCGACACGTTGGCCAGCAGGCCGATCGACTCAAGCAGGTTGCTCGCCACCAGCGGCAGGGTGACGTTCAACTGGAAGTTGCCGGTCTGCCCGGCAATCGAGATCGCGACGTGATGGCCCATCACCTGCGCGCAGACCATCACCGTCGCTTCGGCGAGCACCGGGTTGACCTTGCCGGGCATGATCGAACTGCCCGGCTGCAGCGCCGGCAGCTCGATCTCGCCCAGTCCGGCCAGCGGCCCGGCATTCATCCAGCGCAGGTCGTTTGCGATCTTCATCAGCGCCACCGCCAGCGCGTTGAGCTGGCCGGACAGCTCCACCGCGTCGTCCTGGGACGCGATGCCTTCGAACTTGTCGGCGGCGGACTCGAACTTCGTCTTCGTCGCCTGCGACAAGGCCTTGGCCATCTCGCGCCCGAAGCGCGGATCGGCGTTGATGCCGGTGCCGATCGCGGTGCCGCCAATGGGCAGCCGGCGCAGGCGTGCGAGGCAATCCTTCAGCCGCGCCTCCGCGGACGCGAGCTGCGCCGACCAGGCGCCGAATTCCTGCGCGAAGGTCAGCGGCATGGCGTCCATGAGGTGCGTGCGCCCGGTCTTGACGACCTTGCCGAGCGCCCGGCCGCGCCGGTCGATGGTGCGCCGCAGGTGCGCGACCGCCGGCAGCAGGTCCTCCACCACCGCCAGCTGCGCGCTCACACGCAGCGCGGTCGGGATCACGTCATTGGAACTCTGACCGAGGTTCACCTGGTCGTTGGCGTGCACGGCGCGACCGAGCGCGCGCCCGGCCAGGGTGGCGATCACCTCGTTGGCATTCATGTTCGACGAGGTGCCGGAGCCGGTCTGGTAGATGTCGACCGGGAAGTGGGCGTCGTGTTGCCCGGCGGCGACCTCCCTGGCGGCGCGCGCGATACCGCGGGCGATGCCCTTCGGCAGCAGCCCGAAGCCGGCATTCACCTCCGCCGCGGCGCCCTTCACCAGCCCGAGCGCGCGGATGAAGCCGCGCGGCATCGGCCGTCCGCTGATCGGGAAATTGTCGACCGCGCGCTGCGTCTGCGCGCCCCACAGGGCGTCGGCGGGCACCTGCAGCTCGCCCATGCTGTCGTGCTCGGTCCTGGACTCGTGTCGCGCCATGGTGGTGACCCGCTGCCGGTGTGGTCGCGCGAGCATACGCCGCGCCTCGCGATGCCCGCGTCCAGCACACGCCGTGCTGCAGGGCCGCGGAGCGGCGCGGCGGGTAGAATGTGCGCCCTCGCCCGCTTGCAGCCGCCATGCCCGCCCTCGACCCCCTGCTTGCCCTGTCCCCGCTCGACGGCCGCTACGCCGGCAAGGTCGACGCGCTGCGCCCGATCTTCTCCGAGTTCGGGCTGATCCACGCCCGCGTGCGGGTCGAAGTGGAGTGGCTGCTGGCGCTGGCCGCCGAGCCGGGCATCACCGAGCTGCCTGCGTTCGATGCCGCCGCGGCCGCGCGCCTGCGCGCGCTGGCCGACAGGTTCTCGGTCGCCGACGCCGCGCGGGTCAAGGACATCGAACGCACCACCAACCACGACGTCAAGGCGGTCGAATACTTCATCAAGGAGCGTCTCGGCGATGACGCCGCGCTGGGACCGGCGCTCGAGTTCGTGCATTTCGCCTGCACCAGCGAGGACATCAACAACCTGTCCTACGCGCTGATGCTGCGCCAGGCCCGCAGCGACGTGCTGCTGCCGGCGCTGGCCGCGGTCACCGCCACGCTGCGCGACATGGCCCACGCCCACGCCGACCTGCCGATGCTGTCGCGCACCCACGGCCAGACCGCGTCACCGACCACGGTGGGCAAGGAACTGGCGAACGTCGTGGCGCGCCTCGACCGCCAGGCGGCGCAGCTCGCGGCGGTGTCCCTGAGCGGCAAGGCCAACGGCGCGGTCGGCAACTACAACGCGCACGTGGCGGCCTATCCCGACGTCGACTGGCCGGCGTTCTCGCGCCGCTTCGTGGAATCGCTGGGGCTGGACTTCAACCCGTACACCACGCAGATCGAACCGCACGACTGCATCGCCGAGATCGCCGACGCGCAGAAGCGCATCGCCACCATCTGCATCGACCTGTGCCGCGACGTGTGGGGCTACATCTCGCTCGGCTACTTCAGGCAGGCGGTCAAGGCCGGCGAAGTCGGCAGCTCGACCATGCCGCACAAGGTCAACCCGATCGATTTCGAGAACGCCGAGGGCAACTTCGGCATCAGCGTGGCGCTGCTGGAGCACTTCGCCGCCAAGCTGCCGGTCAGCCGCTGGCAGCGCGACCTCACCGATTCCACGGTGCTGCGCGCGCTGGGCACCGCGTTCGGCCATGCACTGGTCGGATTCGACGCCCTCGGCCGCGGCCTTGGCAAGCTCAGCGCCAATCCCGAGCGCCTCGCCGCCGACCTCGATGGCGCCTGGGAAGTGCTGGCCGAAGCCGTGCAGACGGTCATGCGCCGCCATGGCCTTCCCAGCCCCTACGAACAACTCAAGGCGCTGACCCGCGGCCAGGGGATCAATGCCGCGTCGATGCGCGCGTTCATCGCCAGCCTCGACCTGCCCGAAGACGACCGCCGCCGCCTGCTCGACATGACCCCGGGCAGCTACACCGGCCTTGCCGCCGACCAGGCGCGCGCGGTCTGAACCCGACCGCACGCCCCGCCTCCACGGAGCCCGCACACATGGCCGCATCCCGCGCCAAACCCCTCCCTTTCGAAGTCCATGGCAAGCCCGGCCGCCTGCTGGGCATGCCCCCCCGCGCGTTCCTGCGCGACTACTGGCAGAAACGCCCGCTGCTGATCCGCGGCGCGTTCCCCGGCTACACCTCGCCGGTCGAGCCCGACGACCTCGCCGGACTGGCCTGCGAGGACGGCGTGCTCGCGCGCCTGATCCAGCACGACCGCGCCAGTGACGGCTGGACCGTGCGCAGCGGACCTTTCCCCGAAGAACTGTTCCCGGGCCTCGGCGATCGCGACTGGACCCTGCTGGTGCAGGACATGGACAAGTGGGATCCGGACATCGCCGCGCTGGTCGATGCCTTCGATTTCCTGCCGCGCTGGCGGATCGACGACGTGATGGTCAGCTTCGCCGCCACCGGCGGCTCGGTCGGCGCGCACGTCGACCAGTACGACGTGTTCCTGCTGCAGGCCCAGGGCCATCGCCGCTGGCAGATCGACGCCGGCGACGCGATGGGCCACGGCGTGCCGGCGATGGCATTCCGCGACGACGTCGAGTTGAAGCTGCTGCGCGAGTTCGTGCCCACCCACGACTGGGTGCTGGCACCCGGCGACATGCTCTACCTGCCGCCGAACGTGCCGCACAACGGCGTGGCCGAGGATCCCTGCCTGACCTTCTCGCTCGGCATGCGCGCGCCGGCCACCGCCGAGCTGATGGGGGATTACATCGATACCCTCGCCGCCGAGGCCGACGAGTCGCTGCGCTACACCGATCCCGACCTTGCCCCGCCGCGTGACGCCAACGAGATCGACGCCACGGCGATGGGACGCGTGGTCGAGGCGCTGAACGCGATCCGCATGGCCGACGCCGATGCGCTCGGCGACTGGTTCGGGCGCTTCATCACCACCTACCGCAGCGCGGCAGGCCCGGGCCTGCCCGAGTCGCCTGCGCGCTCGCGGATCGAGGTGGAATGGGACCTGCAGCAGGGTGCGGTACTGGTGCGCCATCCGTGGACGCGCGTGGCATGGCGGCGCGCCAGGCGCGGCGCCAGCCTCTATATCGCCGGACACTGCCACGCGCTGCCGGTGCGCGACGCGCAGCGCCTGTCCGCGGCCGCGGTGCTCGACGCCACCACCTACGCTGCATTGTCCGAGGCCGCGCGCGACTGCGTCATGGCGCTGGTCACCGAAGGGCATTACCGCCTGGACATGGACGATGACGGGGACACGCCTTGAGCGGGACATCGATATTCCGCGTCGACATCGTCGGCTGGGATGACGCCGGCGCCGCGCTCTCGGGCGTCCGCAGCGCCGTATTCGTCGACGAACTGGGCATTGCCGCGGAGCTCGAGAACGATGGCCAGGACGCGCGCTGCTGGCATGTGCAGGCGCGCGACCAGCACGGCTGCACCATCGGTGCGGGGCGGCTGGACCCGGATGGCCGGATCGGGCGCATGGCCGTGCTCCCCGCGTGGCGCGACCGCGGCGTGGGCAACGCCATGCTGCAGGCGCTGCTCCGCCAGGCGCGCAGCGCCGGGCGCGGCGACGTGTTCCTGCACGCCCAGGTCGATGCGGCGCCGTTCTACCAGCGCAACGGCTTCACGGCCGAGGGCCCGCGCTTCACCGAGGCCGGCATCACGCATCAGACCATGCGCCTGGCGTTCGACCACGCGCAGTCGATCAGCGACCGCGAGGGAGCCGTGGCGATCACCTCGGTGCTGGTGGCTTCGGCGCGCCGGCGCCTGCGCATCCTCACCCGCGCGCTCGACCCCGGGCTGTACGACGACCCGCGCGTGCTGGCCGCGCTGCGCAGCCTGGCCACCGGCACCAGCGGCGTCGAGGTGCAGGTGCTGCTGTTCGATGCCGGGGCCGCGCAGCGCGCCCATTCCCCGCTGCTCGCCTTGGCCCAGCGCCTGCCGAGCGTGTTCGCGTTCCGCGAGCTCGAGGATCCGGTGGACCGCGCCCGTGCCGATGCGTTCATCGTCAACGACGCCGGCGGCTACTACCACCGCGGACTGGGCCACCGCTTCGACGGCGAGGCGCAACGCGAAGGCGCGGGCCGTGCCCGCCAGCTGGCCGAAGCCTTCGACCCGGTGTGGGAACGCTCGCGGCCCTGCGGCGAGTTGCGCGCGCTGGGGCTCTGAAGACAGATGCCGCCAGCATGGTCGAACGCGTTGCCAGCGTTGGCAATGGAACGGTCGGACCCAACGCGTGATGCGCCGCGGCAGCCGCTGCGGCTATAATTGCCGTCCTTCACATGCCCTGCGCCATTACCGCACCACATGGTGCGTGCCAGGCGCGGCCAATCCCCCGAAAAGAGCCTGACAAGACCAGACGTGGACAGTCTACTGAAGCAGTTTGCGCAGTCCTCCCAGCTTGGCGCCAATGCCGCCTATATCGAGGACCTGTACGAGCAGTATCTCGTGGACCCCGACGTCGTCGGCGACAAATGGAAGGCCTGGTTCGACGCCTTCAAGGGGCGTGAGGCGGGGGACATCCCCCACTCGGTGGTGATCGACGCGGTCGCCCGCGCCGGCCGCGAGGCCGCCGCCGGCACGCACAGCGTCGCCAGCCCGGTCGACATGGAGGCGCAGCGCAAGCAGGGTTCGGTGCTCAAGCTGATCACCGCGTACCGTTCGCGCGGCCACCTGCGCGCCGAAACCGATCCGCTGGCGATGGCCACCAAGCCGGAAGCACCGGATCTCGAGCTGCCGTTCCACGGCCTGTCCGACGCCGACCTCGACACCGAGTTCGCCACCGGCCCGGGCGGCAACGCCACCAGCACCTTCGGCGGCGCGGCGCGGATGCGCCTGCGCGACCTGCTGGGCATGCTGCGCGCCACCTATACCGGCCCGATCGGCGCCGAGTTCATGCACATCCCGGAAGCCGACCAGCGGCGCTGGATGTACGAGCGCATGGAAACCGCGAGTGGCCGCTTCAACCATGCCGCCGACGAGCAGCGCCGGATCCTCGAGCGCCTGACCGCGGCCGAGGGCCTTGAACGCTACCTGCACACCAAGTACGTCGGCCAGAAGCGCTTCTCGCTGGAAGGCGGCGACTCGCTCATCCCGCTGCTCGACACCGTGATCCAGAACGCCGGGTCCGACGGCGTCAAGGACGTGGTGATCGGCATGGCCCACCGCGGCCGCCTCAACGTGCTGGTCAATACGCTCGGCAAGAGCCCGCGCAAGCTGTTCGACGAGTTCGAAGGCAAGTTCGAGCACCACGACCGCGCGCACGCCGGCGACGTGAAGTACCACATGGGCTTCTCCGCCGACGTGGTCACGCCCGGTGGCCCGGTGCACCTCGCGCTGGCGTTCAATCCTTCGCACCTCGAGATCGTCGACCCGGTAGTCGCCGGCTCGGTGCGCTCGCGCCAGGAGCGCCGTGGCGACACCGCGCGCAAGCAGGTGATGCCCATCCTGATCCACGGCGACGCGGCGTTTGCCGGCCAGGGCGTGGTGATGGAGCTGTTCCAGATGTCGCAGGCGCGCGGTTTCGCCGTCGGCGGCACCCTGCACATCGTCATCAACAACCAGGTCGGCTTCACCACCAGCCACCGCGAGGACGCGCGCTCCACGCTGTACTGCACCGACGTCGCCAAGATGATCGGCGCGCCGGTGCTGCACGTGAACGCCGACGACCCGGAAGCGGTCGCGTTCGCCGCGCGCCTGGCCTACGACTTCCGCCAGCAGTTCAGCAAGGACGTGGTGATCGACCTCGTCTGCTACCGCCGCTGGGGCCACAACGAGGCCGACGAGCCCGCCATCACCCAGCCGGTGATGTACCAGGTGATCCGCAAGCACAAGACCACCCGCGAGCTGTATGCCGCGCGCCTCGAGGCCGAGGGCGTGCTGCCGGCCGACGGCGGCAAGGCGCTGGTGGACGGTTTCCGCGACCGGCTCGATGCCGGCGAAGTCACCACCGAACTGGCACCGGTCGAGAAGACCCCGCCGGGCAGCGCGATGTTCGTCGACTGGGGCAAGTACCTGGCCGGCGCGCTGTCGGACGAGATCAGCACCGCGATCGACGGCGAGCGCCTGCGCACGCTGGCCGCGTCCATCACCACGATCCCGGACGAGGTGGAGCTGCATTCGCGCGTCGCCAAGGTGTACGAAGAGCGCCGCAAGATGGCCGCTGGCGAAGTGCCCGCCGACTGGGGCTTCGCCGAGAACCTCGCCTACGCCACCATCCTCGACGAAGGCTACGGGCTGCGTCTGGTGGGCCAGGACGTCGGCCGCGGCACGTTCACACACCGCCACGCGATCCTCCACGACCAGAAGACCGACGCGTACTACCTGCCGCTGGCCAAGCTGGCCACGTCGCCGGAGCGCGCCAGGATCATCGACTCGCTGCTCAGCGAAGAAGCGGTCATGGCCTACGAGTACGGGTTCTCCACCACCGACCCCAACACCCTGTGCATCTGGGAAGGGCAGTTCGGCGACTTCGCCAACGGCGCGCAGGTGGTGATCGACCAGTTCATCGCCTCCGGCGAAGCCAAGTGGGGCCGCATCACCGGCCTGACCCTGCTGCTGCCGCACGGCTACGAAGGCCAAGGCCCCGAGCACAGCTCGGCGCGCCTGGAGCGCTTCCTGCAGCTGTGCGCGCTCGACAACATGCTGGTCTGCGTGCCGTCCACGCCGGCGCAGGCGTTCCACATGCTGCGCCGCCAGATGCTCATGACCACGCGCAAGCCGCTGGTGGTGATGTCGCCGAAGTCGCTGCTGCGCCACAAGCTCGCGGTGTCGACGCTCGACGAGATGGCGGGCGGCGAGTTCCAGCACCTCATCGGCGATGCCACGGCCAAGCCGGCCAAGACGAAGCGCGTGGTGCTGTGCTCGGGCAAGGTCTACTACGACCTGATCGAGGACCAGGCCAAGCGCGGCCAGGACGATGTCGCCATCGTCCGCGTCGAGCAGCTGTATCCGTTCCCGCGCGTCGCGCTGGGCGCGGAACTGGAAAAGTACGGCAAGGCCACCACCGTGGTCTGGTGCCAGGAAGAGCCGCAGAACCAGGGCGCGTGGTACCAGATCCGCCACCACCTGCAGGCGTGCCTGGCATCCGGCCAGGAGCTGCACTACGCCGGGCGCCCGCGTTCGCCGTCGCCGGCCGCCGGACACTTCGCCGACCACGTGGTCGAGCAGCAGAAGCTGGTCGCCGACGCCCTCATCGAACCCGCCGGCAGCGTTTTCGCAGCCGACTGACCCCCTACACGCCACACGCCAAGACCAGGACGCACCCAGACCATGGCCACCGAAATCAAGGTACCGGTACTCCCCGAATCCGTTTCCGACGCGACCATCGCCACCTGGCACAAGAAGGTGGGCGACGCCGTCGCGCGCGACGAGAACATCGTCGACCTGGAGACCGACAAGGTCGTCCTCGAAGTGCCCTCCACCGTTGACGGCGTGATCAGGGAGCTCAAGTTCGAAGAGGGCGCCACGGTCAACAGCCAGCAGGTGATCGCGATCATCGAGGAAGGCGCTGCCGCCGCGAAGCCCGACGCCGCGCCCGCTGCCGGCGCCGCCAAGGCCGAGCCCGCCGCCGGCGCGCAGGAAGTCATGCCCAAGGCCGCGGCCGCGAAGCTCGAGGCCAAGGCGCCCGCCTCCACGCGTCCCGCGCCGGCCGGTGGCACCGATGCCCTGCCCCCGGGCGCGCGCTTCACCGCGGTCAAGGACGGCATCGATCCGTCGCAGGTCGAAGGCACCGGCCGCCGTGGCGCGGTGACCAAGGAAGACCTGGTCAACTACGCATCGGGCAAGGGTGCGGGTGTCTCCGGCGGCGCGCGCCCCGAGGAGCGCGTGCCGATGACGCGCATCCGCAAGCGCATCGCCGAGCGCCTGATGCAGTCCAAGAACTCCACCGCCATGCTGACCTCGTTCAACGAAGTCAACCTGGGCAAGGTGATGGCCATGCGCAAGGAGCTGGGCGAAGCGTTCCAGAAGCAGTACGGCGTGAAACTCGGCTTCATGAGCTTCTTCGCCAAGGCCGCCGCCAACGCGCTGCAGAAGTACCCGGTGGTCAACGCCTCGGTCGACGGCGACGACATCATCTACCACGGCTACTCCGACATCTCGATCGCGGTGTCGACCGAGAAGGGCCTGGTGACCCCCGTGCTGCGCAACGTCGAGCGCATGGGCTTCGCCGACATCGAACTGCAGATCGGCGATTTCGCCAGGAAGGCGCGCGACGGCAAGCTGTCGCTGGACGACCTGCAGGGCGGCACCTTCACGATCACCAACGGCGGCACCTTCGGTTCGCTGATGTCGACGCCGATCGTCAACCCGCCGCAGTCGGCGATCCTCGGCATGCACGCCATCAAGGAGCGCGCGATCGTCGAGAACGGTGCCGTGGTTGCCGCGCCGATGATGTACATCGCGCTCAGCTACGACCACCGCATCATCGACGGCAAGGAAGCCGTGCTGTTCCTGGTGGACATCAAGGACCAGCTGGAAAACCCGCATCGCATGCTGTTGGGCATGTAAGGAAAAGGAACGGACATGGCTGAACAGTTTGATGTTGTCGTCATCGGTGCGGGCCCCGCCGGCTACCACGCCGCGATCCGCGCCGCGCAGCTCGGCATGAAGGTCGCCTGCATCGACGCCGGGCTGGGCAAGGACGGCAAGCCCGCGCTCGGCGGCACCTGCCTGCGCGTGGGTTGCATCCCGTCGAAGGCGCTGCTGGATTCGTCGCGGCAGTTCCACAACCTGCAGCACATCTTCAGCCAGCACGGCATCACCGCGACCGATCCGAAGATCGACGTCGGCACGATGGTCGGCCGCAAGGACGCCATCGTGAAGCAGTTCACCGGCGGCATCGCGCAGCTGTTCAAGGCCAACAAGGTCGCGCCGTACTACGGCTTCGCCACCCTGCACGCTGATCGCCTGGTCAAGGTGAAGCAGCACGACGGCAGCGAGGTCGAGTTCACCGGCACCAACGTGATCATCGCCGCGGGTTCGGATTCCATCGAACTGCCGTTCGCGAAGTTCGACGGCGACGCGATCGTCGACAACGTCGGCGGCCTGGACTTCGCCGAGGTGCCCAAGCGCCTGGCGGTGATCGGCGCCGGCGTGATTGGCCTGGAGCTTGGCAGCGTGTGGAAGCGCCTCGGCGCCGAAGTCACCATCCTCGAAGCCCTGCCCGACTTCCTCGCAGTTGCCGATGCCGAAGTGTCGAAGCTCGCCGCGCGCGAATTCAAGAAGCAGGGCCTGGACATCAAGCTCGGCGCCAAGGTGTCGAAGGCCGAAGTCACCGCCAAGGGCAAGAAGAAGGAAGTCCAGGTCACCTACGCCGACAAGAACGGCGAGCAGACGATCACCGTCGACAAGCTGCTGGTGGCCGTGGGCCGCCGCGCCGCGTCGAAGGGCCTGCTGGCGGAAGGTTCTGGCGTGAAGCTCACCGACCGCGGCCAGATCGAGGTCGACGAGCATTGCCACACCGGCGTCGACGGCGTCTGGGCCGTGGGCGACTGCGTGCGCGGGCCGATGCTTGCGCACAAGGGCTTCGAGGAAGGCATCGCCGTGGCCGAGCTGATCGCGGGCCTGCCGGGCCATGTCAACTTCGACACCATTCCGTGGGTCATCTACACCGAGCCGGAACTCGCCTGGGTCGGCAAGACCGAGCAGCAGCTCAAGGAAGAAGGCGTCCCGTACAAGGCCGGCAGCTTCCCGTTCGCCGCCAACGGCCGCGCCGTGGCGATGATCGAGCCGGCGGGCTTCGTGAAGGTCCTGGCGCATGCCGAGACCGACCGCGTGCTCGGCATGCACCTGGTCGGCGCGAACGTCTCCGAGCTCGTCCACGAAGGCGTGCTGACGATGGAGTTCAAGGGCTCCGCCGATGACCTGGCGCGCATCTGCCATGCGCACCCGAGTCTGTCCGAAGCGATCCACGACGCGGCCATGGCGGTCGACAAGCGCGCCATCCACAAGGCGAACTGAAACCAGCGGCAGGTGGCCGAGAGCCACCGCGCCGCAGCCAGCTGCAACGCGCGCCGGGCCCTGCCCGGCGTCGTCCTTTCCAGCCCATACAGAAGCAGCGCCCATGAAAAGCCTTTGCGTGTACTGCGGTTCCAACACCGGCGCCAGCCCGGCCTACCTCGCGCAGGCGGTCGCGCTGGGCACGCGCATGGCCCGCGACGGCATCCGCCTGGTGTATGGCGGGGGCAACATCGGCCTGATGGGTGCGGTGGCCGACACGGTCCTCGCCGCCGGCGGCGAGGTGGTGGGCGTGATCCCGAAGCAGCTGGTCGACATGGAAGTGGCGCACCTCGGCCTCACCGAGCTGGAAGTCGTGGCCTCGATGCATGAGCGCAAGTCGCGGATGTTCGACCTGGCGGATGCCTTCGTCGCCCTGCCCGGCGGCTTCGGCACACTGGAAGAGATCGTCGAGATGCTGACCTGGCGCCAGCTCGGGATCAGCGAAAAGCCCTGCGCGATCCTCGACGTCGATGGCTATTACCAGCCGCTGATCGCGATGATGGACCGCATGGTGGCGGAGCGGTTCCTGCACCCCGGCCAGCGCGAGGACCTGTGGACCGGCACCGACATCGACGCGATGTTCGCGTGGATGCACGCCTACCAGCCCGCGCACGCCACCAAGTGGCTGGACGAAAAACGCAGCCGCGAACTGCGCTGAGGACGACAGCATGACGATTCCCGCCCGCTTCGACGCCTTCCGCATCCACAACGACGACGCGGGCTACCGCAGCGGCATCGAGCAGGTCGCCATCGACGACCTGGCCGACGGCGAGATCGTCATCCGTACGGCGTACTCCTCGGTCAACTTCAAGGACGCGCTGGCCGGCACCGGCAAGGGCAAGATCCTGCGCCGCTTCCCGCTGGTCGGCGGCATCGACGTCGCCGGCCACGTGGTCGCCTCCAGCGATGCGGCTTTCAAGGAAGGCGACGCGGTGCTGGTCACCGGCGGTGGCCTGGGCGAGACCCGCGACGGCGGCTACAGCGAGTACGCGCGCATCCAGTCGGCGACGACCATCGCGCTGCCGGCGGGGCTGTCGCTGCGCGACGCGATGGTGCTCGGCACCGCCGGCTTCACTGCGGCGCTGGCGCTGCTGCGCATGAGCGAGAACCGCCAGCATCCGGGCCTCGGCCCGATCGCGGTCACCGGCGCAAGCGGTGGCGTCGGCTCGCTCGCGGTCGACATCTTTTCATCCGCCGGTTACGAAGTGCACGCGGTCAGCGGCAAACCGGAACAGACCGGGTATCTCGAGGCGATCGGCGCGCGCAAGGTGATCGGCCGAGACGCGCTTGCCACCACGCGTCCGCTGGAGTCCGAACGCTTCGGTGGCGGCCTCGACAACGTCGGTGGCAGCATGCTCGCCAGCCTGCTCGCGCAGACCGTGTCGTACGGCAACGTCGCCAGCGCCGGGCTTGCCGCCAGCCACGAGCTGACGGCAACCGTGATGCCCTTCATCCTGCGCGGCGTATCGCTGCTCGGCGTGGCGTCGACCAGCCCCGCGCGCGACATCCGCGAAGAAGTCTGGCGCCGCCTCGCGTCCGACTGGAAGCCGCACCACCTCGACCGCATCTGCACGCGCGAGGTGCGCATGGAGCAGCTGCCCGAGGTGTTCGACGCCATGCTGGCCGGCGGTTCGCACGGGCGCACGCTGGTTGCGTTCTGAGGAACCGGCGCGGGATGGCTTGCAGGTAACACCGCGACGGCTACAATCGCGGGCACACACCGGGGGACAACATGGCGCGCATCCTGATCGTCGACGATTCGCCGTCGCAGCTGATGGGCATCCGTCGCATCGTCGAGAAGCTGGGGCATGAAGCGCTGACCGCCGAGGACGGCGCGGCCGGCTTCGAGGCCGCCAAGCGTGAACTGCCCGACCTCGTGCTGATGGACGTTGTGATGCCGAACCTCAACGGGTTCCAGGCCACGCGTTCGATCACCCGTGAGCCGACAACGCGCCACATCCCGGTGATCCTTGTGACCACCAAGGACCAGGAAACCGACAAGGTCTGGGGCATGCGCCAGGGCGCGCGCGCCTATCTCACCAAGCCGTTTTCCGAGTCCGAGCTGGCCGAGGCGATCACCAGCGTGATCGCGCCCGAGCCCGCGCCGCCCACCGCGGCCTAAGCGCACCACGCGGCGCTATTCGCGCCGCGACTCACTCACCCGCGAACGCATCACGCAGGGCCTCGTAGGCCCGGCGCTGGTCTTCGCCGCGCGGCGCCGGCGCCTGGATCTCGATCTCGACGATCTGGTCGCCATCGCCCTGGCCGCCGCTGCCCGGCAGGCCGCGCCCGCGCAGGCGCAGGCGGCGACCCGCCTCGGAGCCTGCCGGCACCTTCAGCTCCACCGTGCCGCCGAGCGTCGGCACGCTGACGCTGGCACCCAGCGCGGCCTCCCACGGCGCGACCTGCAGGGCATAGATGATGTTGCGGCCATCGACCTCGAAGCGGGGGTCGGTGGCGTATTCGACCTCGAGCAGCAGGTTGCCACCGCGTTCGCCCTGCCCGGCCAGGCGGATCACCTGCCCCGGGCGGATGCCGCGCGGCACCCTCACCTGCAGCGTGCGCCCGCCGACGGAAATACGCATCGCATCGCCGCGGTGCACGACGTCCAGCGGCACCGCCAGCCGCGCGCGGACATCGCCACGCGGCGGCGCCGAATAACCGGGACCGCCGCGCTGCCCCTGGCGCCGGAACATGCTTTCGAAGAAGTCGCTGAAACCGCCGCCACCGCCGCCGCCGCCGAACACCTCTTCGTAGTCGAATCCCTGCCCGCCGCCGCCGCCAAAGCCACCCGGGGGCGCCTGCACCTCGTCGCCGGGGCGGTAGCCGCGCGCGCGCAGCTGGTCGTAGGCCTTGCGGCGCTCCGGGTCGCGCAGCGCCTCGTAGGCCTCGTTGACGGCCTTGAAGCGCGCCTCTGCGTCGCGCTCCTTGCTCACGTCCGGGTGGTACTTGCGCGCCAGCCGCCGGTACGCGGTCTTGAGCTCGGCCTCGCCGGCCGTGGGCTCCACGCCGAGGGTGTCGTAGTAATCCTTGAACTGCATCGCTGCTCCGGGAACGCCAGGCCGCGAGGGGGACACGGCCGGCGGCAGGTTACCAAGATCGGTGTGCGCCGTCGTGGCATCCTGTGCGCATGCGGCAGCGCCGCCGCCATCCCCACAGGAGCACGCACATGTCCATCCAGCCTGGTGACACCATTCCCGAAGTCACCCTCAAGCACATCAACGACGGCGTGCAGACCATCGACACCCCGACCCTGTTCGCGAACAAGAAGGTGGTGCTGTTCGCCGTCCCGGGAGCGTTCACCCCGACCTGCTCCGACCACCACCTGCCCGGTTTCGTGCAGTGCTTCGACCGGTTCCGCGAGCGCGGGATCGAAGTCGCGTGCATGGCGGTGAACGATCCCTTCGTAATGCAGGCCTGGGGCGCAAGCCAGCACGTCCCGGACGGGCTGCGCATGCTCTCCGACGGCAACGGCGACTTCGCGCGCGCGCTCGGCCTGGAGATGGACGCCTCAGCGTTCGGCATGGGCACGCGCAGCAAGCGCTTCGCGCTCTATGCCGAGGACCGCGTGGTCAAGGCGCTGTTCGTCGAGGCACCGGGTGAATTCAAGGTCTCGGCCGCCGAGCACGTGCTCGACGCGATCGGCTGAGCGTCAGCGGCCGACGTCGAACGCCAGGCTCGCCCACGCGCCGCTGTCGGCGAGCGCGGTCAGTTCCTGGCGGCCCGGCACGCCGAACTCGCGCTGCAGCACTTGGCCCGCGCGCGTCTCGCCGATCCAGCGGCCGTTGAGCAGCCACTGCACGCGGCCACCGGCGCCGACCGCGCGCAGCGCAAGGCCTGGCGGACGCGCGGCACCCGGCGGGCGCACCAGCAGCGCTCCGTCATTGACGCCCTCGATGCGCAGCGACGCCACGGCCTCCCGGCCGTCGTCGCGGCAATCCGCGGCCAACGGCGGCAGCCGCGAGCGCGCGCGTTCGGACGCCGTGAGCCATGGCGTGGCCAGCGCCGGCCAGCGTGCCAGCACCTGCGTCTCGCGCCGGTGCGCCTGCGTGCAATCAGCCGACAGGCGCTGCCCGCTTGCGGCATCGATCTCGAAGCGTTCCAGCCCGCCCGCCCACGCGCGCGCTTCGCGTTCCGGGAGCGTCGGCGGCACCGCGCCATCCAGCACCCACGCCTCCAGCTTGCGCTGGCAGGTGGCCTCAGGCTGCGCGCTGGCCGCCGTACCCAGCGGCCAGCACACCGTCTCCCGGCCAACGCCAGGCGGCGGCGACAGACGCGCGCCGTCGCCGGGGCGCCGCGGCAGGCTGTCGATCACCTCGAACATCAGCGGCAACGCGGTGACCGCGCCGTACTGGCCCGGCAGCGGCGTGCCGTCCGGGCGCCCCACCCACACGCCCACCGTGTGCCGGCGCGTGGAGCCCAGCGCCCACGCGTCGCGAAACCCGTAGCTCGTGCCGGTCTTCCATGCCACCCGCGGCCGCTGGCCGGTATCGAACGTGTCCACGCGTTCGCCCGGGCGCGGATTGGCGGCAAGTATCTCGTTGACGATCCACGCCGCACCGGGTGACAGCAGGCGGCGCTCGACCTGCGGCGCATCGGGCACGTAACGCACGCGGCCGGCGATGCCGCCACGTGCCAGCGATGCGTGCGCGCCGACCAGGTCCTCGAGCCGCGCGCCCGTGCCGCCGAGGATCAACGACAGGTTGGGCTGCGCTCCGCGCGGGAACCGCAGCGCGATCCCGGCGTGGTCGAGCCGCGCCGCGAAGCGCGTGGCGCCGACGTGGTCGAGCAGGTCCACCGCCGGCACGTTGAGCGACAGGCGCAGCGCCGTGGCCAGCCCGACCGGGCCGTTGAACGCGGCATCGAAGTTGCCCGGCCGGTAGCCGTCGAACGACTGCGGTGCGTCGAGCAGCAGGCTTTCCGAATGCACGATGCCGTCGTCGAGCGCCATGCCGTACAGGAACGGCTTGAGCGTGGAACCCGGCGAGCGCCACGCCTGCACCATGTCGACGTGGCCCAGCCGCGCCGAGTCTCCGAACGCCGCCGAGCCCACGTAGGCCTGCGCTTCCATGGTGGCGTTGTCGACCACCAGCAGGGCGGCCGACGTGCGCTCGGGCAGGTTGGCGAAATACGCGGTCACGCGCTCTTCCAGCGTGCGCTGCAGGGCGGCGTCGATGGCCGAGGTGATGCGCTCCTCCCCCGGGTTCGCGCTGCGCAGCCGCTGCGCGAGCAGCGCGGCCAGCAATGGCGGGCGCAGCGCGCGCGCGACGACGGGCTCGACCATGGCGTCGTCCACCAGCGCCTGGTCCCAGTGGCCCAGCGCCACCATCCGCGCCAGCACCTTGTCGCGCGCGCGGCGCGCCGCGTCCGGTTCGCGATCCGGGCGCAGCCGCGTGGGCGCCTGCGGCAGCACAGCCAGCAGTGCGGCTTCGGCGTGTGACAGGCGCGCGGCGGGCTTGCCCAGGTAGGCCCAGCTGGCGGCCTCGACGCCCTCGATGGTGCCGCCGAACGGCGCGCGTTCCAGGTACAGCGCAAGGATCTCGCGCTTGGACAGATGCGCTTCGAGCTGCAGTGCGCGCAGCAGTTGCCGCAGCTTGCCGGGCAGCGTGCGCGGGTGCGGGTCGAGGATGCGCGCCACCTGCATGGTCAGGGTGGAGCCGCCCGAGACGATGCGGCGGTTGCCGGCCATCTGCCAGCCGGCGCGCAGCAGCGCCACCGGGTTCACGCCGGGATGCCGCCAGAACCAGCGGTCCTCGTAGGCGAGAAGCGCCTCCAGGTACAGCGGCGAGACCGATTCCGGCGTGGCCGGGTGCCGCCAGATGCCGTCGCCGTCGGCGAAGGCGCGCAGCGGCGTGCCGTCGCGCGCGGTGACCAGCGTGCTGGTGTCGCGCGCGCGTGGCAGCGGCGTCGGGAACAGCTGGTCCAGCAGGAGCAGCGTGAGCAGCAGCGCCACCGTGCCCCAGCGCAGCCACCGCAGCACGCGTCGCCAACCGCGCGCGCGCGCGTCAGCCATGTCCATGCACCGGTGCGCGGACGTCAGGCAGCAGGCACGCGTCCACGCTGCCCGCTCACGGCTGCACCACCGTCATCTGCGCCGGGCGCGCATGGCCCACGCCGCGCAGCTCCGGCCGGTACATGTCCTCGACCAGCGGCGGCGGCACGGTGTAGCGGCCGGGGGTGACCGCGCGCACCAGGTAGAACACGTGCGCGGCGTTGCCGGCGTCGAGCGACAGTGCGGCCACGTAGCGGTCGTCGCGGAACTCCTCGTGGCGCAGCTCCGCCGCGTTGGCCCGCTCCGACAGCGAGATGCCGTCGATCACCACCTCGGCCCACTGCCCGGCGTCGCCGAGGTTCATGTTCTCGACCTCGAGCCCCGCCGGCAGCAGGTCGGTGAGCAGGGCGTCGGGCATGTCGCGGTCGGCGGTGATGGACACCCTCGCGACCAGGGCTTCACCTTCCTTCAGCGGACGCGGCGTCCACGGCTTGCCGTCGGTGGCGAACCAGGCGCGCTCCACGCGGATCGCACTCGCGTCGGGCTCCGGGGCGCTGCGCGGGATGCCGGCGACCTCGATGCTGGCGTACAGCGGCGGCGTGCCCTGCGGCACGAAGCGCACGCCCTTGGCCAACGCCTCGTGGCCGTAGCCGCGCGAGAAATACCGCGTCGGCGTGATCGCCTCGTCCACGCCACCCTCGGTGAGCGTGCCCGACACCTCGCGGCCCGGCCCGGTTGCAAGCGTCTTGCCCAGGCGTGCAATCGCGGCCTGTTCCTGCGTGCTGAGGTGGAACCAGCGCGCCTTGCGCCGCGCCTCCAGTTCGCGACCCAGCGCCACCAGCCGCGCGTCCCAGCGCTTCGGCGCGAGGCCGTGGGCGCGCGCCAGCCCGAGCATCAGCGCGGCATCGCGCAGTGGCGTGCCGTAGTCGCCGAGATAGCCTGGACGCTGGCCGGATGAGACGAAGGCTTCGTCGAGCGCCTTCTGCCCGCGCACCTTGTCGCCCTGCAGCGACAGCGCCAGGCCGAGGTGCGCCAGCGGCATCGGTCCACGCAACACCTTGCGCTCGTTGTCGTACATCGCGCGCAGCGTGCCCAGTGGCGCGCGGCTGACGCGCGCAAGCACGTAGCCTGCGTGTGCCTTGTAGGCGAAGCGCAGGTGCTCGCGGTTGTCGCGTCCGTAGAACTGCTGGCCGTCGGACAACAGATCCTCGGACAGCCGCGACAGCGCCTTCTGCAGCATCGCCTCGGGCACGTCGAAGCCGGCCTCGCGCGCGTCGAGCATGAACTCCGCCGCGTACGGGGTGAGCATCGCATCGCTGCCGTCGGCACCGCCCCACATCGAGAAGTGCCCCGAGGATGACTGCAGCGCCGCAAGCCTGCCGAGCGCGCCTTCCATGCGCCTGGTGCGGTCGTTGGCGGGCAGCGGGGTCATGCCGTAGGTCGCGGCGGTGGAGGCATCGAGCACCAGGGCCGCGTAGCCCTTGCTGGTGGTCTGCTCGGCGCAACCGTAGGGATAGTCGAGCGCGCCCTGCAGGGCGCTGGCGAACGGAATCGGCGGCAACGCGCCGACGCCCAAGCGCGCCTGGACCGAGCCAGGAAGAAGCCCTTCGGCAAGGTCGGTGCCCAGCACCACCGGCGCCAGCGGATCGAGGGTCATGGCGCGGGTCCGCACCACCTGCGGCCACGGCGCGCGCACCGGCAGGTCATGGCGGCGGTCGACCTTCACCCCAGGGCCGTCGACGCGCACGCGCACCCTGGCGACGGCATGGCCGTCCCGCGCGCTCAACGGGAACGACAGCGTGGTCTTGCCCTCCGCGGCCAGCGCGACATCGCGCGTGCCGTCGCCGACATCGAGCGGGCCTTCGCCCTCCACGCGCACGCGGAACGTGCCGGGCTTGCCGGTGAAGTTGGTCAGGTCGAGCGTCACCGTGGCGGCATCGCCCGGTGCCATCACCCGCGGCATGCCGGCTTCGGCGACCAGCGGCGCGCGTACCAGCAGTTCGGCGTCGCGATTGCCGTACTGCGTGTCGCCATAGACCAGCGTCGAGACCCGCAGCGTGCCGTTGAAGTCGGGCATGGTGAATTCGACGCGCGCGTTTCCTTTCGCATCCAGGCGCACCGGGCCGGAGAACAGGTCCACGGTCTGCACCCGCGCGGTCGGTCGCCGCGCCTGCGGCAGGGCCGCCAGCCCCACGTCGCCGCCGAACCGGAGCCGTGCGCTGCCGCCGTCGAAGCTCTCGATCACGCGGCCGTAGATGTCGTAGGCATCGGTGCCCAGCCGGCGCTGGGCGAAGAAATGGCGGTTGGCGTCCGGCACGGCATAGCGGGTGATGTTGAGGATGCCGACGTCCACCGCCGACACCGTGGCATGCGCCAGCTGTCCGGCCAGCGCCGGCGCGCTCACGGTTACCTTCAACACCTCACCGGGCACGGCCTTGGTCGGCAACGACATGCCGACGGCGGCGCGACGGTCGCCGCGCGCCATCGGCACGTGCGCCACGCCCACCGCGCGCGCCGGGGTGACCTTGCTGGTCGCGCTGCCGCCGCGGAACACCAGCGCGGTCACGTACACGTCGTGGCGCTCCCAGTCCTCGCCCACCGGAATGCGGAACGTGCTGCCGGCCCTGGCGTCGATCGCCTGCACGTACAGCAGCCGGTCGCTCTCCACCAGCAGCAGGCCCTTGCCGGCGTGCGGGGGCGTGACCGTGACCTCGAGCGTGTCACCTGCGCGGTAGCCGGTCTTGTCGAGCGAGAGCTTGACCTTGTCGGGGCGCGCGTCGGGACCGCGGTTCTCGTCGCCCCAACTCCAGCCGGCGCGGAACGGATAGCGCGTCACCAGACCGGTCGCCGGGTCACGCACCTCGACGCGGTACTCGCCCCACTCCACCGGGACATCGAAGCGCGCGGCGGTCGCGCCCGCGTCGATGCCGCGTTTCTCCACCACCTCGAAGCGCCGCGTGAAGTCGTAGTTCCAGCCGCCGTCGTCGTTGAAGTTCCAGTGGTAGTCGCGGTGCTCGCGCACCAGGCTCAGCTCGAGCCCCTTCGCAGGACGCGGCTTGCCGTCGCTACCCACGCGCACCAGCTCGAAGCGCGCACTCGCATTCGCGTCACTGCCCTCCTTGTCATCGAACAGCGGGCGCACGCCGACCAGCGCATCGGCGGGCCACAGCACGCGCTTGAGGCTGCGGTTGACGCTGCGTCCGCCGCTTTCGTACAGGCTGCCGGCCACGACCACCGCGACCGGCGTCGTCGCGACCACCTCTGCGGGAAGCGCGATGTCCTGCGCCAGCACGCCCCTGGCGTCGAGGCTGGCATCGACCACGTCGCGCGCATCGCGCGGCAGCTGCACCGTGGGATCGCCGAAGAAGTAGCCCGGCAGGCCTTCGAGCGGGTGCTGCTCCACGGCCACGGACATCTTCGCGGTGAAGCGGTTGCCGGCGGCGGGCGCGCCGTACAGATAGGCGCCGCTGGCGCTCAGGCGCAGCGGCTCGCCAGGCTTCAGCAGCACCTGGGCGCTGTCGAGCTCGAGCTTCATGCGCTCGGGAAGGAATTCCTCGATGCGCAGCGCGATGCCCTGCACCGCTTCGCGGCTGGCGGGATCGGTGCGGAATTCCAGCTGCCAGCGCCCGGTCGCGGCTTCCACCGGGATCTCGCGTTCGAAGCGGTAATAGCCCTGCGCGCCGGCCTCCAGCCGCGACTCGATGAACGTCTTGCCATCGGGCTGCTTGAGGCGTGCGAACAGCGGCTGGGCCTTGCCGTCCTTCGCGGCCGGCACGGGCTTGCCGTCGGCGTCGCGCAGCAGCGCCGAGACGCGCACGGTCTCACCCGGGCGGTACAGGTCGCGGCCGGACCAGGCGAACACGTCGAACCAGGCATTGCCGCGACCGGCGACCGCGAACTCCGACAGGTCCAGTGCGGGCTGGTTGAACGGCAGCAGCGACACGTCCTTGCCACGGGTGGCGACCAGCACCTGCGCCGCGACCAGCTTGTGGTCGAGCACGGCGTTGCCGTTGCCGTCGGTCGTCGACTTGAACACCGCCTCGCCGTTCGCGCCCAGCACGCGCAGGTCCACTCCGCCGAGCGCGGCACCGGTCTGCAGCGATGCGGTGTGCACGAACAGCTGGTCCTTGTAGGCACGCAGGTGCAGGCCGATGTCGCTGACGGTGAAGAACGCGGTCTCGAACATGTCGCCGAAGCTGCCGGCCTTCTTCATGACCGCGAAGTACAGTCCCGGCTGCTGCAGCTCGGGGATCGACTGGATCGGCAGGTAGGTCAGCAGTCGCTCGTTGCGCTCGCCGCCGAGCACGAAGCGGTTGACGTACACCGGCTCGGCGAGCCTCGCGACGGACTTTCCCTGGCGGTAGTCGTTGTCGAGCTCCCAGCCGCTGCGGCGGCCGCCGCGCTGGTATTCGGCATAGAAGCGCGGCAGCGATGCCTCCGGCACGCGCAGGAATTCGACGTCGACCTCCTCGACGTTCACCGACACCACCGGCAGGCCGCGCGACTCGCGCGCCGGCAGCACGCTGCCCTGCGAAGCGAAGCCGACGACCGGCTTCAGTTCACCCGTGGACACCTTGCGTTCGATGTCCTGGCCGAGCGTGCTGCCGTCGGCGGCCGTCAACGCACCGGAGATGCGCAAGGTGTATTCGCGATCGGCTTCGGCGAACGGAAAACGCAGCACGCGGCCGTCGTCGTCCAGGCTCCAGCTGCTGTCGCCGGCTACCGGCTCGGCGAACGTCAGCAGGCGATCGAAATCCTGGGTGCCGACCAGCGGCCGGGAGAACTCCACCGCCAGCGACAGCGATCCTTCGGACTGGTCCGGCCATGCGCGCACCAGGCCGAAACCTTCGACCTCCGCTCGTTCGGCCTGGATGGCTTCGCCGCCGGGAGCCGGCAGCTGTCCGCTTTCGTCACGCTTGCAGCCGCCGAGCGCCAGCAGCGCCAATGCGGCCACGATCGCGAGCGCGTGCAGCACGCCGCGGCGCGGTCGCAGGGTGTCCTTACCGTTGCGCATGTCACCTCCCGGAGTTGCCGGCAGTATAGACAGCGCCGGCATCCCGCACGCCAACGCGCGGGGGCACGGAAGAGGGTCGACATGGCCGTGCCGCGTGTCGCGCGGCACGGCCTGCGGTCAGGCGTCGTCGCCCGGCGCGGCCTCGCTGGAAGCGCTGTCATCGACCGGCGCGTCGATGGCCGGCAACCCGCCATCGGCCACGTCGCCGAGGTCGTCCCCGTCCTCACCGATCGTGGCGTCGACGCGCTCGATCGCCTGCAGGCGCTCGTCCTCGGCCAGGCGGATCAGGGTCACGCCCTGGGTGTTCCGGCTGACCACCGAGATCTCGGCCGCACGCGTGCGCACCAACGTGCCGCCGTCGGAAATCAGCAGCACTTCGTCGCCGCGCGACAGCAGCACGGCCGCCACCAGCTGGCCGTTGCGGTCGGTGGTCTGGATGCCGATCACGCCCTGCGTGCCGCGGCCCTTGCGCGGGTACTCGGCCAGGCGCGTGCGCTTGCCGTAGCCGTTCTCGGTGGCGGTCAGGATGTACGCATCGGCTTCGTCGTCGAGCACGATCGCGTTGTCGACGACCTCAGCGCTGTCGACGGCGACCGCGACGTCATCGCCCTCGTGCTCGATGGCGTCACCCGCGCTCTCGGTCACGATCAGGCTGACCACCGACTCGCCGCCCGCCAGGCGGATGCCGCGCACGCCGGTGGCGGTGCGACCCATCGAACGCACGGCCGCCTCGTCGAAGCGCACCGTCTTGCCGTTGGATGCGAACAGCATGATGTCGCGCTGGCCGTCGGTGAGTTCGGCGCCGATCAGCGCGTCGCCGTCGTCGAGGTTGATCGCGATCTTGCCGCGCTGCAGGCGATAGGCGAACTCGGTCAGCGGGGTCTTCTTGACGGTGCCGTTGCGCGTCGCGAAAAACACGTACTGGTCGTCGCGGTACTCGCGCACCGGCAGTACCGCCTGCACGCGCTCGCCTTCCTCCAGCGGGATCCAGTTGATGATCGGGCGGCCGCGGGCGTTGGGCCCCGCTTCCGGCAGCTGGTACACCGACAGCCAGAACACGCGGCCCGCACTGGTGAACGTCAGCAGCGTGTCATGGGTGTTGACCAGCCACAGCTGGTCGATGGAATCCTCGTCCTTGGTGGCCGCCGCGTTGCGGCCGCGTCCGCCGCGCTTCTGCGCGCGGTAGGCACTGACCGGCTGGCGCTTGGCGTAGCCGGCGCGCGACAGCGTCACCACCACTTCTTCAGGGGCGATCAGGTCGAGGATGTCGAGGTCTTCCTCGCTGGCGCGGATCTCGCTGCGGCGCGCGTCGCCGTACTCTTCCTGGATGTTGCGCAGTTCGGTGCGGATGACGTCGAGCAGCACGTCCGGGTTCTCGAGGATCTCGATCAGGCCCCGGATGGCTTCCAGCAGCACGCGATATTCGTCGGTCAGCTTTTCCTGCTCCAGCCCGGTCAGGCGGTGCAGGCGCATCTCGAGGATCTGCTGCGCCTGGACATCGGTCAGCTGGTAGCCGTCGGCGAGCAGGCCCACGCCCTTGGGCAGGTCATCCGGGCGCGAGGCTTCGGCACCCGCCGCGGCGAGCAGCGTGCCCACCAGGCCCGGCTGCCAGACGCGCCCGAGCATGCGCTCCTTGGCGACCTGCGGATTGTCCGACGTCTTGATGAGCTCGATCATCTCGTCGATGTTGGCGAGCGCGACCGTCAGGCCTTCGAGCACGTGGGCGCGGGCGCGCGCCTTGCGCAGTTCGAAGATGGTGCGGCGGGTGACCACCTCGCGACGGTGGCGCACGAACGCTTCGAGGAAGTCCTTGAGGTTCAGCACCCGCGGCCGGCCGTCGACCAGCGCCACCATGTTGATGCCGAACACCGACTCCATCTGGGTCTGCTGGTAGAGGTTGTTGAGGACCACCTCGGCCGACTCGCCGCGCTTGATCTCGATGTAGATGCGCATGCCGTCCTTGTCGGACTCGTCGCGCAGTTCGCTGATGCCTTCGAGCTTCTTTTCCTTGACCAGCTCGGCGATCTTCTCGATCAGCCGTGCCTTGTTGACCTGGTACGGGATTTCGGTGACCGCGATCGCCTCGCGGCCGTTGTCGGCGACCTCGATATCGGCCTTGGCGCGCATGCGCACGCGGCCACGACCGGTGCGGTAGCCCAGGTGGATGCCGCTCACGCCGTTGATGATGCCGCCGGTGGGGAAGTCGGGGCCGGGGATGTATTCCATCAACCCGTCGATGTCGATCGCCGGATCGTCGATCAGCGCGATCAGGGCGTTGATCACTTCGTTGAGGTTGTGCGGCGGGATGTTGGTGGCCATGCCCACGGCGATGCCGGTGGAACCGTTGACCAGCAGGTTCGGGAACCGGGTCGGCATGACCGTCGGCTCGTGTTCCTTCTCGTCGTAGTTGGGCTGGAAATCGACGGTGTCCTTGTCGATGTCGGCCATCAGTTCGTGCGCCAGGCGCGACATGCGCGCCTCGGTGTAACGCATCGCCGCGGCCGGATCGCCGTCGACCGAACCGAAGTTGCCCTGGCCGTCGACCAGCATGTAGCGCAGCGAGAACGGCTGTGCCATGCGAACGAGAGTGTCGTACACCGACTGGTCGCCGTGCGGATGGTATTTACCGATCACGTCACCGACGATGCGCGCCGACTTGAAATACGGCTTGTTGCTGTGCGCGCCGAGCTCGGTCATCGCGAACAGCACGCGGCGGTGCACCGGCTTGAGGCCGTCGCGGACATCGGGGAGTGCGCGCCCCACGATCACGCTCATGGCGTAATCGAGGTAACTGCGGCGCATCTCGTCCTCGAGGTTGACGGGGATGATTTCCTTCGCGAGCTCTGCCATCAGGCGGTTGTTCCCTGCATGTCCGACCAGCCCCGCGCACGGCGCGCGACGCCTTCCGCGAGCGGTTCGCGGAACCTCGGGATTGTATCACGAACGGGCCCCGCCCTGCCCTTGTTTCTCCCGCCGAAACAACCACTTGCAGCAGGACACCGCACGTTGGAAAGGCGCGCCGGTGCCGCGCCGCCGGTGCCGGGTGCCAATGCCCTCGAGGACTCATGTCCCCCGGCAATGGCCTCGCGGCCATTGCCTCCTCCTTGACTTCGCCCTCGAGGGCATTGGCACCCGGTCCGCCGCAGTACGCTTTGGCTTGAGGGCAAAGCAACGCCACAGCCACAGCCACAGCCACAGCCACAGCCACAGCCACAGCCACAGCCCGCAATCTTCGCGCGCCGTCACGCAGTGCGGCTTGCGCGAAGCCCCGAAGTGGCCGGGAGGCCTTCGCGGGGAAGTAAAGGAGGAGGTATCCGCCGCAGGCGGATGCCGGGGGACATGAGCCGCGAAGGCCTCACGGCCACCACAGGGGCCCTGGCAACCGCGAGACGCCCTGCCCGTCAGCCCCCGAACAGAGCGCGCATCGACGCCTCGTCCGGACGCTCGACAACACCCTTCTCGGTCACGATGGCATCGATCAGCGCGGCGGGCGTGACATCGAACACCGGGTTCCACGCCTTGACGCCCGCGGCGGCCACGCGACCGCCGGCGACGCCAAGCAGTTCCTCGGGATCGCGCTCCTCGATCTCGATGCGGTCGCCCGACGGCGTGGCCATGTCGACCGTGGACGCCGGCGCCACCACCATGAACCTGCGGCCATGGAAGCGCGCCGAGATCGCCAGCTGGTAGGTGCCGATCTTGTTGGCCACATCGCCGTTGGCGCAGATGCGGTCGGCGCCGACGACCACCCAGTCCACCTCGCCGCCCTTCAGCAGGTGCGAGGCCGCCGCGTCGGCAATGAGGGTGGCATCGATGCCGTCTTCCTGCAGCTCCCAAGCGGTCAGCCGCGAGCCCTGCATCCACGGCCGGGTCTCGTCGGCGAACACGCGTTCGATGCGCCCCTGCGCCACGCCCGCGCGGATCACGCCCAGCGCCGTGCCGAAGCCGGCGGTCGCCAGCGAGCCGGTGTTGCAATGGGTCAGCACGCCGCTGCCGGGCGCGATGAGCGCGGCGCCCAGCGCGCCCATGCGCCGGTTGGCGGCGAGGTCCTCGGTCTCGATGGCGCGCGCCTCATGCTCAAGTACTTCTCGCCAGTCGGATCCCGCGCGCACGAGCGCGCCGCGCATGCGCGCCAGCGCCCACGCCAGGTTGACCGCGGTCGGCCGCGCGGCGTTGAGGCGCTGCATCGCCGGCGCCAGCGCGGCGGCGGCGGCGACACCGTCGCTTGCCTCGACCTGCCGGGCGGCGAGCACCACGCCCCAGGCCGCGGCGATGCCGATCGCCGGCGCGCCGCGCACGGCGAGCGCATGGATGGCGGCGGCGACCGCGTCGCTGTCGGCACAGGTCAGGTACTCGACCACCAGCGGCAGCTTGCGCTGGTCAAGGAGGTCCAGCGCGGTGCCGGTCCAGCGGATCGGGCGGATGCGGTCGTAGCGGGCGTAATCGATCGTGGTGTCCATGCGGCCAGTCTAGCGGCTGCGGCGCGACGCTAGGCGTGCGCGAAATCGAAGGCTAGGACGTCGGCAATCGCATTGCTGCCGAGCATCGCCATCAGCAGGCGGTCGACGCCGAGCGCCACGCCCGAACAGTCCGGCAGGCCGTCAGCCAGCGCGCCGAGCAGCGCCTCATCGACCGGCGGCAGCACGGCGCCACGGGCGTCACGAACAGCATGGTCGCGCGCGAAGCGAGCGCGCTGTTCGCCGGCATCGGTGAGCTCGTGGTAGCCGTTGGCCAGTTCCAGCGGGCCCAGGTACAGCTCGAAGCGCTCGGCGACATCCACGTCGTCACGACGCACGACCTTCGCCAGCGCGCACTGCGACGCCGGGTAGTCGTCCATGGCCAGCAACTGCCCGGGCGCGAACGACGGCTGGATGTGGTGCGTCATCAGCAGGTCGAGCCAGTCGTCGCGGGTCAGGCCCTCGGGATCGACCTGGCCGGCGAACGCCGACTGCAGTTCGGCCATCGACGCGGTCATCGGGTCGAGGCCGAGCGCCTCGCGGTACACATCGCGATACGACAGCTTGCGCAGCGTGGCCTCGCGCCCGACCAGCGCCAGCGCCGCCTGCACCAGCGCCGCGGTCTCGTCGATCAACGGATCGAGCATCCAGCCGACGCGGTACCACTCGAGCATGGTGAACTCGGGATTGTGGCGGCCGCCGGCTTCGCCATCGCGGAACACGCGGCCGAGTTCGTAGCAGTCACCGACGCCGGCGGCGAGCAGGCGCTTCATCGGGTACTCGGCCGACGTGCGCAGCCAGCGGGTGCGCGGCGCGCCGTCGGTGCGGCCACCGAACTGCAGCGCGAACGACGCGATGTTGGGATCGGTATTGCCGGCGCGCGACATCACCGGCGTCTCCACTTCGAGCACGCCACGCGTGGCGAAGAACTCGCGCAGCAGGGCATTGAGGCGCGCACGCAGGCGCAGTGCATCCAGCCGTCTCATGCGTGCGACGCCAGGAACGCCAGCAGCCGCGCTTCGTCCCAGACTTCCACGCCCAGCTCTTCGGCCTTCGCCAGCTTGGAGCCCGCCTCGGCACCGGCAACCACGAAGCCGGTCTTCTTCGACACGCTGCCGGCCACCTTCGCGCCCAGCGCTTCCAGCCGTGACTTGGCTTCATCGCGGCCCATCGACTCCAGCGTGCCGGTGATCACCGCGGTGACGCCCTCGAGCGGACCGGCCGCTGCATCGGCCGCGGGCATGGCCGCCAGCAGGTCGGCCTGCATCGCCACCGCGGCCTCGAGCAGCCGGACGTTCGCCGGGTCGGTCCGCCATGCTGCGAACGCAGCCGCGGCTTCTTCAGGCAGGCCGGCGATCACCATGTTGTGGCGGTCCGCAGCCAGCAGCCTGCGCACGTCGGGGAAGGCATCCGCCAATTGGCGCGCGCGCAGCGGCGTCAGCCGCGGAATGCCGATGTCGGCCAGCAGCGTCGCGAGGTCCAGGCCCTGGCGCAGCTTCGGCGACGGCGGATGCGCGTCGGTGATGCGCACGCCGCGCGCCAGCAGCGCGTCGATGACCTGCTGGTTGCCCGGCTGGTCGAGGAAATGGCCGAGCGCGCGCGCGACCTCGTCGCCCACGTCGGGCACGCGCTTGAACAGCGGCCAGGGTGCGCGGCGGATGCGCTCGAGATCGCCGAACCAGGCGGCCAGCGCCTTGGCCGTGCTCTCGCCGACGTGCTCGATGCCGAGCGCGAACAGGAAACGCTCGAGCGTGGTCTCGCGGCTGTGGTCGATCGCCGCCACCAGGTTCTCCGCCCAGCGCGTGGCGACCTTGCCGGCGCGCACGGTTTCCGGCGTGGTGCGATCGCGCTCGTCGGCGCGGCGCCGCATCTCCACGAAGTCCTCGACCGTGAGCCGGTACAGGTCGGCCACGCTGTCGCCGTAGCCGAAGTCCACCAGCGCCTGGATCAGGCGCTCGCCGAGGCCGTCGATGTCCATCGCCCGGCGCGAGGCGAAGTGGAACAGGCCCTGCACGCGCTGTGACGGGCACACCAGCTCGCCGCTGCAGCGCGCCACCACCTCGCCTTCCTCGCGCACGATCTCAGAACCGCAGGCCGGGCACGCGGTGGGCATGCGCCACGGCGTGGTGCCCGGCGGCCGCTGCTCGGCGACCACGCGCAGCACCTCCGGGATCACGTCACCCGCACGGCGCACGATCACCGTGTCGCCCACGCGCACGTCCAGCCGCGCGACCTGGTCGGCGTTGTGCAGCGTGGCACGGGTGACGGTCACGCCGCCCACGTGCACCGGCCGCATCAGCACCCACGGGGTCACCGCGCCGGTACGGCCGACATTGACCTCGATGGCCTCGACCACCGTGGATTCCTCCTGCGCCGCGAATTTGTGCGCGATCGCCCAGCGCGGCGCGCGCGACACGAAACCCATCGCCTCCTGCTGGTCGCTGCGGTCGAGCTTGTAGACGACGCCGTCGATGTCGTAGGGCAGCGTGTCGCGCGCCTCGCCGATGCGGCGGTAGTAGGCCAGCACGCCATCGAGGCCGCGCGCCACCTCCACCAGCGGCGACACCGGGAAGCCCAGCGCACGCAGCCAGGCCAGCGCCTGCGAATGCGTATCGGGCAGCTCGACGCCTTCCACCACGCCCAGCGAATAGGCGAAGAACGCCAGCGGCCGGCGCGCGCTGACAGCGGGATCAAGCTGGCGCAGCGAACCCGCTGCGCCGTTGCGCGGATTGGCGAGCGGCTTGGCGCCGTTGGCCAGCGCCCATTGGTTATAGGCATCGAAACCGGCGCGCGGCATATATATCTCGCCGCGCACCTCGAGCACCTCGGGCACGCCCGGGCCCGGCCCGCCTGGCTCGCGCAGGCGCAGCGGCACGGCCTTGACGGTGCGCAGGTTGGCGGTGACGTCCTCGCCGCTCGCGCCATCGCCACGCGTGGCGCCACGCACGAAAAGCCCCGCTTCGTAGCGCAGGCTGATCGCCAGTCCATCGAACTTGGGCTCGACCGAGAACACCGGGTCCTGGTCACGGGTCTCGCGCACGATGCGGGCTACGAATTCCGCCACCTCGTCGTCGCTGAACGCATTGGCCAGCGACAGCATCGGCACCGCGTGGCGGACCTCGGCGAACTTGCCGGAGGGCGCGTCGCCCACCCGCCGCGTCGGTGAGTCGGGCGTGGCCAGTTGCGGATGCGCTTCTTCAAGCGCGACCAGCTCGCGCAGCAGGCGGTCGTAGTCGGCGTCGGCGATCGCGGGATCGTCGAGCACGTGGTAGCGGTGGTTGGCGTCGTCGATCAGTCGGCGCAGTTCGGCGGCGCGCTGCGGGGCGTTCTCGGGCATCGACGGATTGTAAGGCTTGCCGCGCGCGGCGGCCCCGCCCGGATTACCAGCCCGGGCTGCGGCTGATCGGTGCTTCCTGCTCGCGGTCGTAGGCGCGCAGTTCCTCGCGCAGGTGCGCGATGCGCTGCCGTCCCAGGGCGTTGCGCTGCTCGTCCAGCAGCACCCCGTCCAGCAGCTCGGCCATGCGCTCGGCGGTGGGCAGCATCGCGTCCCAGGCGTCCAGCGCGCGCAGCGGCGCGGGCAGCGTGAGGAAGAACGCGATCGCCGGGGTTTCCATGGCCTGGATCTCGGCCATCTCGAAGCTGCCGGGCTTGCGGATGTTGGCCACGCTGAAGACCGGACCACGCTCCGGGTGGCCGTCGACCAGGCGGTGGAAGACGTTCATGTGGCCGTAGGTCAGGCCGGCCTTTTCGGCCGCGACCACGATGTCCGGGCCGCGCAGCACCTGGCCGGCGCGCGCCGCGATGTACAGGGTCACGATCTTGTCGAACTCGTCGCTGACGCGGCGGCCGTACTCGCTGACGGTGGCGCCGGCGGTGCCGCCGACCGCGCCATCCAGCAGTTCCATCTCGCTCTGCACGGCGGCGTCCCCGGGCGCCTGCCCGCCATCGCCAAGCTCGCGCTCAAGCTGCGCGCCCAGCGTGGGTTCCATGCGCGTGTCACGCGGCGTGCGGTTTTCCACGCGCCGGCCCTGGCCGGTGCGCGGACGCGTGCCGATGTACCACATGGCCGCGAACAGCAGGGCGCCTGCCACCAGGATCCCCAGACGCAACAGCCATACATCGCTCATCGTGCTCTCCGTTACAGGTTCAGGCGGCGCCGGCCAGGCGGGCCGCCTCGGCGAGGTCGACCGACACCAGCCGGCTCACACCAGGCTCACGCATGGTAACGCCCGACAGCTGCGTCGCGGCCTCCATGGTCGCCTTGTTGTGGGTGACGAACAGGAACTGCACCTTCTGGCTCATTTCCGACACCATCGCCGTGAAGCGGCCGACGTTGGCTTCGTCCAGCGGCGCGTCGACTTCGTCGAGCAGGCAGAACGGCGCGGGATTGAGCTGGAAGATCGCGAACACCAGCGCGACCGCGGTCATCGCCTTCTCGCCGCCGGACAGCAGCGAGATGTTCGACACGCGCTTGCCCGGGGGCCGCGCCATGATCGCCACGCCTGTGTCCAGCAGGTCCTCTCCGGTGAGCTCCAGGTAGGCGTGCCCGCCACCGAACAGGCGCGGATAGATTTCCTGCACGCCGGAGTTGACGCGGTCGAAGGTGTCCTTGAAGCGGCCACGCGTCTCGCGGTCGATCTTGCGGATCGCGTCCTCGAGGGTGTCGAGCGCCGAGGTGAGATCGGCGTCCTGGCTGTCCAGGTACTCCTTGCGCTGCGCGGCTTCGGCATGCTCCTGGATCGCGGCCAGGTTGACCGGCTCCAGCCGGCGCAGGCGGTTGTCGAAGTCCTGCACCTGCTTGCCCCAGGCGGTGACCTCGGCGTCTTCGGCAAGGCCGGCCACCACGTCGTCGAGCACGAAGCCGGCCTCGACCACCGAAGCGGCCAGCTGCTCGGCGTGGATCACCAGGGCCTGCTGGTCGAGCCGGCGCTGTGCGATGGCTTCGCGCTGGGCGATGGCCTGTTCGTCGCGCTGGTGGCGGACCTGTTCGTATTCGCGCAGGCCGGCATCGACGCCTTCCAGCGCGCTGCGCGCCTGCCCCAGCGTCTGTTCGGCGCGGACGCGCTCGGCGAGCGCCAGCTGGCGCTGCTGCTCGAGCGTTTCCACCGGCGTATCGCCTTCGGCGAGCTGCGCGGCGATCTCGCCCAGGCGGGTATCAAGCTGGCCACGCTGGCCGCCCATGCGCGACAGCGCCTGGCGCAGCGCGGTCACCTGGGTGCGCTGCGATTCCAGCTGGAGCGCCAGCGCGTGGGCCTGCTCGCGTGACTCGCGGGCTGCGCTGCGCGCGGCATCGCGTGCTTCGGTCAGGCGGGCGCGCTCGGCGTCGAGCTCGCGTCGCGTGGTTTCCAGGTCGCCCATGCGGGTGACCGCGTCTTCCAGGCGGCCACGGGCGTCGCGCGCCTGTTCGCCACTGGTTGCGAGCGTCTCGGCGAGCTGCGCGAGTTCGACATCGATCTTCTCGATGCGGTTGCGCGCGGCGTCCAGGCGGCCCTGCTGGCCCTGCATCTGGCCGGCGAGCTCGGACACCGCGCGATGCGCCTGGTACATCTGGCGCTGCACGTCCTCGCGCGCCTGTTCGGCGGCCAGCAGGCGCTCACGCCCGCTGCCCTGCGCTGCCTCGAGTTCGGCCTCGCGCGCCTGCAGCTCTTCGATGCGTTCGCGCAGGCCCTGGATCTCGCGCTCGCGCAGCAGTGCGCCCTGGCGCGCGGCGCCCGAGCGCAGCACGCGCAGCCAGCCGGCGCCGAGGCGCTCGCCGTCGCGGGTGATCACCGAGTCGGCGGGGTCCAGTCGCGCCTGCAGCACGCGCGCCTCGTCAAGCGACTCGGCGACGTGCAGGCGCGACAGCAGGCGACGGATCGCCAGTGGGCCGCGTACGCGGGCGGCAAGCGAAGTCGGCGCGAAGTCGGCATCGCCGGCCGCGGACGACACCAGCGCGATGCGGCCGTCGCCAAGATCGGCGAGCGCCTCGACCAGCGACTCGGGGCTGTCGACCAGCACGCCCTCGATCATCTGCCCGAGCGCGCCCTCGACCGCGTTCTCCCAGCCGGCCTCGACCTGCAGCGCCTCGCCGACGCGGGTGCCGGAATCCAGGCCGTGCTGGCGCAGCCAGGCCATCGCCGCGCCCTGCTCCTGGCCGAGCGCGGCGTGCTGCAGGGTCTCCAGCGAGGACAGCCGGCCGCGCGCTTCCTGCGCCTCCTTGCGCACGTCCGACAGCGCCTGCTGCCCGGCGCGCTGCTGGTCCTGGAGATCGAGCGCGGCCTGCTTGCGCGCCTCCAGGCCTTCACCCAGCGCCTCGATCGCGATGGACTGTGTTTCGTGTTGCGCGGCGGCCGCGGCGAACGCCTCGGCCAGCGCGTCGAGATCGAGCGCGGCGCGCTCGGTGGCGAGCTGTTCGCGACGGCGGTCGGCTTCGAGCGACTGGCGGTCCAGATAGTCGACACGGGTGCGCTCGACATCGCCGGCACGCGCGGCCTCGGACTGGCCGCGGCTGTGCGCGTCCCAGCGCTCCTGCCAGCCGGCCAGCGCGGCTTCGGCGTCGCGCAGCGCGTCCTGGCGGGCGCTGTCGTCCTCGCGCAGCATCTCCAGCGCGGGTTCGGCCTCGGCCACCGACTCGGCCAGGATCGCAAGCCGCTCCTCGTCGCCGCTGATGTGCTGGCCGATCTCGGCCAACGCGTCCTCGGCCTCTTCGCGGGCGCGCAGCAGGCGCTGCGACAGCTCGCGCTGGTGCGCGATCTGCTGCTCCACGCGCGCCAGCATGCCGCCGACCTCGTAGCCGGCCGCCTGCGCCGCGTTGAGCGCCTCCATGGCCTCCTCGCGCCGCACGCGCCCGGTCTCGATCTCGCGCTCGGCCTCGCGCTGTTCGGCGATCAGCTGCTGCAGGCGGGTCTCTTCCTGCGACAGCCCTTCGCGCAGGCGGGACAGCTTCGCGTCCAGCGCGCGGTATTCCAGCGCCTTCCACTCGGCGTCGCGGATCCGGCGCTCGGCCTGGATGGCGGTGTACTGCTCGGCCTGGCGCGCCTGGCGCGCCAAGTGGCCAAGCTGCTTGCCGACTTCCTCGCGCAGGTCACCGAGGCGGTCCAGGTTTTCGCGGGTGTGGCGGATGCGGGTCTCGGTTTCCTTGCGGCGCTCCTTGTACTTGGAGATGCCGGCGGCCTCTTCCAGGTACACGCGCAGGTCCTCGGGCTTGGCCTCGATGATCTGGCTGATCATCCCCTGCTCGATGATCGAGTAGCTGCGCGGCCCGAGACCCGTGCCGAGGAACAGGTCGGTGATGTCGCGCCGGCGGCACTTGGCCCCATTCAGGTAATAGCTGCTCTGGCCGTCGCGCGAGACCAGGCGCTTCACCGAGATCTCGTTGAAGGCGGCGAACTCGCCGGTGATGGTGTGGTCGCTGTTGTCGAAGACCAGCTCGACGGTGGCCTGCGAGACCGGCTTGCGGGCGGTGGAACCGGAGAAGATCACGTCGGTCAGCGAGTCGCCGCGCAGGCGGCTGGCCGAACTCTCGCCCATCACCCAGCGCACGGCGTCGATGATGTTCGACTTGCCGCAGCCGTTGGGACCGACCACGCCGGTCATGTTGGTCGGCAGGTGCAGCGTGGTGGGATCGACGAAGGATTTGAAGCCGGAAAGCTTGATCGTGGACAGGCGCATGCGGCGGTCTGGGAGCCTCGGCGGCGGCAGGCCGCAACGACTCGAGTATAGCGGCACCTCCGCGGCGCGAGTCCGCCCCGGCCCCCGTCGGGCCCCGGGATGGCCGGCCCGGCGGTGCGGGACACCCTGACCGCAGACCGCGCCGGCAGCCGATACGCGCCTCGCCGATGGCGCCGCAGGCTGGCCCGACGCCACACGCACGAGGTACGCCATGACATGCCGCCTTCCCGCCAACGTCACGGCCCTCCGCGCCGCCGCGCTGGCCTGGGCCTGTGCCTGCACGTTTGCCGCGCCGGTGGCGCTGACTGCCCAGCCCGGCCTGATGCACGCCGCCGCCACGGCAGGCGCGCCTGCGGATGCTCTTCCAGGCGATGTCGCCGGCTACTGGGTCAGCGAAAAGCTCGACGGCGTCCGCGGCCGCTGGGACGGCCGCCGCCTGTGGACGCGGGCGGGGCATGCCATCGACCCGCCCGACTGGTTCACCGCCGGCTGGCCGCAACACGCCATGGACGGTGAGCTCTGGCTGGGCCGTGGGCGCTTCGACGAGGTCGCCGCCCTGCTCCGCCGCAGCCGCAACGATGACGCCTGGCGCGCGGTCCGCTTCCTGGTGTTCGACCTGCCCGAACACGGCGGCCCGTTCGCGGCGCGCGTCGCGGCCATGCGCACGCTGTCGGGCGTCGGCGCGCCGCCGTGGCTGCGCGCCGTGGCGCAATCGCGGGTGGCCGATGCCGCGGGCCTGCAGGCGCGGCTGGCGGCGGTGCTGTCCGCGGGCGGCGAAGGACTGATGCTCCACCACGGCACCGCGCTGTACACGGCGGGCCGCAGCGATGGACTGCGCAAGCTCAAGCCGCACGACGATGCCGAGGCCCGGGTCGTGGCGCACCTGCCCGGCAACGGCAAGTACGCCGGCATGCTGGGAGCGCTGCTGGTGGAACGGGCCGACGGCACACGCTTCCGGCTGGGCAGTGGCCTGAGCGATGCCGAACGCGCCACCCCGCCGCCCGTGGGCAGTCTCGTCACCTACCGCTACAACGGCTACACCGGCACCGGGCTACCGCGTTTCGCACGCTTCCTGCGCATCCGCACGCCCGAGGACGCGCCGGGGCAGCGTTGACCCGATTGCGCCCCCCGGCGCCGAGTGCCGCAACGCCCACTGCAGCGCAGCGCCAGGCTCGAACTCCCACACCGCGCACACGCTTCCGGCAGGCCGCAGTGTGCAGACCAGACCGCGTCAGCCTCCTCCATCCGCCTCCAACCGGGCGCCATCAGCGCCGGGCGCACCATCGAAGACATGCACGTGTTCGACTGCCACGCGCAGCGAGATGGATTCACCAGGACGCGGCAGCGCGCCCGGCGGCAGCCGCGCCACCAGCGTGTGGTCGCCGAGCCGGAGATTGACGAAGACTTCGTTGCCCACCGGCTCCACCACTTCCACCAGCGCGTCGAACGCGCCGCCCGCGGCGTCGCCCCGCTCCGCACGCAGCAGGTGCTCGGGGCGCACGCCAAGCAGCAGCGGCCGTCCGGACCATTCGCTAGACGCATGCAACCCCGGCAGTGGAATCCGCATGCCGTCGCTGGCGACAAAGCCGGCGCGATCCGCGTCGAGCCGACCGGCGATCACGTTCATCGCCGGGCTGCCCAGGAAAGTCGCCACGAACACGTCGGCCGGGCGTTCGTAGAGGGCCATCGGCGTGTCGATCTGGCGGATGCGGCCTCCGTCAAGCACCACGATGCGCTGCCCCAGGGTCATGGCCTCGACCTGGTCGTGGGTGACGTAGACCATGGTCGCGCCGAGGCTGCGATGCAGGCGCGCGATCTCCACCCGCATCGCCGCGCGCAGCCGCGCATCGAGGTTGGACAACGGCTCATCGAGCAGGAAGACCTGCGGCTGGCGCACCAGCGCACGCCCCAGGGCAACGCGCTGCCGCTGACCGCCCGACAGCGCCGCCGGCTTGCGCTCCAGCAGGTCCTCGATGCCCAGCATGCGCGCGGCTTCGCCCACGCGCGCGGCAATCGTGGCCTTGTCGTGCCCGCGCAGCTTCAGGCCGAACGCCAGGTTGCCGGCGACGCTCATGTGCGGATACAGCGCGTAGCTCTGGAACACCATGGCGATGTCGCGGTCGCGCGGGGCGACATCGTTGACGATCCTGTCGCCGATGGTGATGGTGCCGCCGCTCACCGCCTCCAGCCCGGCGATCATCCGCAGCAGGGTGGACTTGCCGCAGCCCGATGGGCCAACCAGCACCAGCAGTTCGCCATCGGCCACTTCGAAACCGGCATCGGACACCGCGACGAAGCCGTCGGGGTAGACCTTGCGGACGTGGTCGAGCCGCACCTGCGCCATGCCATCTCCCATGCGTGGAAACATGCGCGCGAAGCAGCGCCGCGCGCCGCGACCGGCGTTGACAACGCGCCGGACGGCTTCCGCTATTCTGGCATGTAACCGCTTCCAGCCTTCACGACTCCCGGACCCCTCACCGATGCCGACCGACGCTTCCCCGACTCGCGACCTGCGCTTCCCGGAGGGCTTCCTCTGGGGCGCCGCCACCGCCGCGCACCAGATCGAGGGATCGCCCATGGCGGACGGCGCCGGCCCGAGCATCTGGACGCGTTTCGCGCATACGCCGGGCATGACCTTGAACGGCGACACCGGCGACATCGCCTGCGACCACTACAACCGCTGGAAGGACGACGTCGCGCTGATGCGCGAGCTCGGGCTGAAGGCGTACCGCTTCAGCGTGTCGTGGTCGCGGATCCATCCCGAGGGCATCGGCCGTGTCAACCAGGCCGGCGTGGACTTCTACTCACGCCTGGTGGACGAACTGCTGGCCAACGACATCGAGCCGCTGCTCACGCTGTTCCACTGGGACCTGCCGGCAGCGCTCGACGACAAGGGCGGCTGGCTCAACCGCGACTGCGCCGACTGGTTCGCCGAGTACGGCACCACGCTGTACCGCGCGCTCGATGGCCGGGTGAAGAAGTGGGTGACGCTCAACGAGCCGTGGGTGATCACCGATGGTGGCTACCTGCACGGCGCGCTGGCGCCCGGCCACCGCAGCCGTTACGAGGCACCCATCGCGTCGCACAACCTGATGCGCGCGCACGGAGCCGCGGTGCAGGCGTATCGCGCCGAGGGCAAGCACGAGATCGGCCTGGTGGTGAACATCGAGCCCAAGCATGCGGCCAGCGACTCGGCCGAAGACGAGGCAGCGGTGAAGCGCGCCCACGCCTACATGAACGAGCAATACCTGCACCCCGCCCTGCTCGGCCGCTATCCGCCGGAGCTGGCCGAGGTGTTCGGCGACGCCTGGCCGGAGATCGACCCCGTCGACTTCGACCTGATCCGCCAGCCGCTGGATTTCGTCGGCATCAACTACTACACGCGCAGCGTGACGCGGGCCGACGCCAGCTACCCGCTGCGCGCCGGCGGCGTGCGCCAGCCGGGCGCGACCTATACCGAGACCGGCTGGGAAGTGTTCCCGAAGGCGCTGACCGAACTGCTGCTGTGGTTCAAGGACACCTACGGCGACCTGCCGCTGTACATCACCGAGAACGGCGCGGCGTTCTTCGACCCGCCGGTGGCCGAGGGCGGCCGCGTGCGCGACCCGCTGCGCATCGACTACCTGCGCAAGCACATCACGGCCGTGCACGACGCCATCACCGCGGGCGTCGACGTGCGCGGCTACATGGCCTGGTCGCTGCTCGACAACCTGGAATGGTCACTCGGCTATTCCAAGCGCTTCGGCATCGTGCACGTCGACTACGGCACCCAGCAGCGCACGCCGAAGGACAGTGCGCACTGGTACTCCGGGGTGATCGCCAGCAACGGGCGCGCCCTCGCCGACCCCCTGCCTTACTGACCCGGGACAGCGCCGACATGCACGACACGCACCTGCTGTCCGGCGCCAACGCATACACCGCCTCGCACGACGACGCCGGTGCCCACCCCACAGCGCGCCGGCCCGCCGCGTGACCGGACGCGGCGCCGCGCACGTCGGTGACACCCTGCTCGACGGCCGCGTGCAGTTCGAGGCCTTCCAGGACGCCACGCAGTGGGCGTGGGCGGCCGCGGTGTCGGTCTCGGCGGCGCTCAAGCGCGACCTGGAGCAGCAGCCGCGCGCACGCCTGCTGCTTTCGGGGGGCAACACCCCGGGAGCGGCTTACGAGGCCCTGTCCCGGGCACCGATCGAGTGGGAGCGCGTCGATGTCGCGCTTGTCGACGAACGCTGGCTGCTCCCCGACGACGTCGACAGCAACGCCCGCCTGGTGCGCGAATCCCTGCTGCGCAACCATGCCGCGCGCGCGCGCTTCGAGGCGATCACCCGTGCCGGGCGCAGCATCGAAGAGGCGGTGACCACAGCCAACATGCACGCCCGACAGGCCGCGGGCGTGGTCGTGCTGGGCATGGGCGACGATGGGCACACCGCATCGCTGTTCCCGGGCATGCGCGGGCTCGACGACGCATTCGCCTCGACGCGCCCCTACGTCGCGGTGGATGCGCGCGGCTGCCCGGGCGCCGAGCAATGGCCGCGCCGCATCAGCCTCACGCCGGCCGGCATCGCGCCGGCCCACAGCCGGTTCCTGCTGATCCGCGGCCTGCACAAGCGCGCGCTGCTCGAGCGCGTGCTCGCCGGCGACGACCCCGCGGAGTTCCCGATTCGCATCGCCTTCCTGACGCCCGGAGCGCCACTGCGCATCCTGTGGTGCCCTTGATCGCTGCCGGCCGCGGCCGGCGATGGCCTACAACACCGCGAGCGCGCGGTTGTCGAAATGCCCCGGGAAACCGGCAGCCACTTCCAGCTTGCGCTCGATCGACCCCAGGATCTTGTCCGCGAAATTGACCCCAGCGAGCGCGCTGCACGAGCCGAGGTTGCCGGGCGAGAACACGTTCACCTCGAGGATGGTGTCGCCGATGATGTCGATGCCGACCAGGAACATGCCATCGCGCACCAGCTTCGGCCGGATCAGCTCGGCGACGCGCAACTCGCGTTCGGTGATGCGCACCGGCTTGGCCTTGCCGCCGGCGTGGATGTTGCTGCGGATGTCCTCCTTGGCGCCGACGCGGCGCATCGCCGCGTACTTGCCGTCGATCTCGAGCGGTACGCCGTTCATCAGGAACAGGCGGATGTCGCCCTTCTCCGCCTCCGGTACCCACGCCTGGGCAATGATGTAACCGTCGCGGCCGATCGCCTCGATCATCTGGTTGAGGTTGCCGCCGGACTTCTGGTCCACCAGGAACACGCCCTGCCCGCCCGAGCCCTGCAGCGGCTTGAGCACGATATTGCCGGCATGCTGTTTGGCGAAGGCCTTGATGTCGGAGGCCTGGCGGCTGATCAGGGTCTCGGCCCGCACCGCGCGCGGAAACGACTGGAAATACAGCTTGTTGGCGGCCTTGGCCAGCGCGTCCGGGTCGTTGAGCACCAGGCAGCCGCGCATCGCGGCCAGGCGGCCGAACTGGACACCCACCGACTCGGCCCACGGGCGCGTGGCCGCATCGTTCGACGGGTCGCTGCGCAGCATCAGCACGTCGATGTCGGTGATGTCGACCAGCTTCTTGCGGGTGACCGCCTGGAGGTCGGCGAAGAACTTTTCCTGCGTGCGCTTGCCGGATTTCAGCGGCGGCACCATGTGCACGTGCGCGCGCATGCGGTCGTCCGTGCCCAGCACGAAATCGCCCGGCGTCATGTAGCAGACGTGGTGGCCGCGGCGCGACGCCTCGTGCGCGAGCACGGTTGTGGTGTAGCCGGCGTACTCGGTTTCGAGGTCGTTGACATAGAAGGCGATCAGCATGGTTTCAGGCCTGGACAAGTTCGAGGAAGGGTTCGCCGCCACGCACGCGCGCCAGCCGCGCGCGCGCCTCCGGCCGCGAGAGGAATTCGGGCAGCACCGCCGGCTCGCGCAGGATTCCGCGCGCACGCAGTTCGTCGACCACGGGCACGTGGGACGCGGCGATCTTGCCGGTCCAGAAGGCGTCCAGCGGCCGGCCGCCCGCAACCCACGCAAAGACTTCCTTCAGCCCGCGCAGGTAGATCGCATCCTTGGCGAGGCCGCCGGAACGGAACACGCGGGCGACGATGTTGAACGCGGCGCGCGGCGTGAAGCCATGGTCGCGGCGCAGCATGCGATCGCAGTCGACGAATTCCGCGCCGTCGAGCATCGCATCGACCACGACGACACGGGCCGCGAGCAGCCGCAGGCGCGACCGCCCCAGGCCGCCCACCAGGTATTCCGCGAACACGCCGAGCCCTTCCTGGATGCCCTCGTAGCCGGCCAGGCCGCTGCCGAATATCGACAGCCCCTGCGCGCTGCCGTTGACGCAGGTGAGCACGTGTACCCCGACCTCGTGCTGCAGCAGCGCATCCAGCCGCCAGCGGCGCATGCGCGTGGCGGTGGAAACCAGCACCGAGCGCCCGGAGACCATCAGCCCGGGGGCGATGTCGTCGCGCAGGCAGACCTCGGCCTGGAACAGCGGCGCCTTGTGGCGGTAGCGGGCGATCAGCGCTTCCGCCGCCTCGCGCACGGCGTGGCAATCGACACAGGCCGTGTCTTCGTTGCCGGCGGCGGCGTCCTCGCGCGCGAGGATCCCGCGCGCCTCGCCCAGCAGCGACGCTTCGACCGCACCGTACTGGATGACCGAGGCGTACTTGAACGCCGGGGTGTTGCGGCCCTGGAGCATGGTCAGCTGCTGGTCGAGCTCGCGCTGCTTCTGCAGGAACAGCTGTTCCAGGACGGGATCTTCCACGGCGCGGACGTCGATCGAGTACAGCGCACGCTTGGAGAGCTCCGGACTGACGGTCAACGGCCGGTAGCGGAACTCCGGCGCCTTGTCGCTTCCGGCCGCGTGGAAGCGCTCCATCGCCTCGACGGTATTGATCGGCGACACCGAGAGCAGGAAATCGAACGAGGCGCTGATTGCCGCCAGGTCGCGGTCGACGGCGACCGCGGCCTTGATGAAGCGGCTCCGCCCCAGCGTGCGGTGCGGGACGCGGATGTCCGGCGTGGCGGCTTCGACGAACGCGGCCAGCGCCTGCAACAAGGCATCGAACGCCAGCGTTTCCAGTTCGTGGAACACCTGCGGGTACACCGCATCGCTGCCCGGGGCGAGGTAGATGCGCGGCAGCCCCAACGACAGCACGCCGATGCCTGCGCTGCCTTCCACCAGCGCGGCGAGCGCCGCCGGCAGGTCGGGCGCGCCGGCATCCTCGATCGCCGCTTCGCGAAGCTCGATGCACGCCCCGGCCAGCGCGTCGCGCAGGCGCCGCGCGGCCGCATGGGCGGGTGCGCCGCCGCTTGCGGCCACGGTGAACCGGAACGGCTCCAGGCGCGGGCTGTCCTCGGCGATCGAAGCGTCGCGTGGCAGGTCGTGCAGCCACAGCAGCAGGTAGCTCGGAAAGTCCCGCGCCTGGTGGGCCAGCACGGAATCGAGGCGCGTGATGGCCCCCGCGTCCGCGTCCCCGCCCGCCGGCCACACCAGGTGTGCCGCGCTGATGGTCGCGAGGCGGCGCGCGATGCTCGCGGCCTCGTCGGCATAGCGGTTGAGCACCAGGAACGGCAGCGGCCGGTCGATGTGCACGCGACCGCCGGCGTCGAGCTCGCGGCGCCATGCGCCAAGACCGAAGTCCGGCGCCGGCGGCTTCTGCACGCGGGGACCGGGGCGAACGGGTTCAGGCATGCGCGAGCCACTCGCGGGCATGGGCCGCCGCGGCATCGACCAGGCGGCGCATGGCCGCGAGCTCCGCGGGGTCCGGCACTCCCGTCCATTCGTCCATGAAGGTCTTCTTGAATTCCAGCGCGATCGCGCAGCCGGTCTCCGGGTAGCGCGCATGCACGAAGCGCGCAAGCTCGCCACGCCCCTGGAAGGCGATGTTCTCGCGCACGTCGGCGTGGCGCCCGTTGAAGTCGACCGCGCGCATGGTGTCCATGAGTGGGTCGAGCAGGCCGGCCCAGCGCCCGCGCGGCATCGACCAAGTGCCGATGTTGACCTCGGGCGCATCCTCCGCCGGCGTCGCCGCAGCGGTCGGGCCGTCGCGCCGATGGTTGTAGCTGTGCACGTCGAACACCACGAACCGGCCGTGGTGGCGCACCAGGTCGTCGAACACGGTGGCGAGGGTGCGATAGAAGGCGTGGTGCAGGCGCAGCGAATGCTGCACGAAGGCCTCGTCCGGCGGTGCGTCCCACAGGTGCAGGCCCCAACATTGCTCCGGCACGCGATACACGGCTTGGTCGGCGGCCCGGTTGAGGTCGACCTCGAACCGCGAGCGGTGCACGACCACACGGCCGGGAACGCCGGCTATCGCCTGTCCCGTGAATGGATCCTCTTCGCGCAGGCGCTCGGCATCCGGCAGCCGCATCGCCGCGGCGACTTCGGGGCGCAGCGCATGCCCGTCATGGATGGCGGTCGCGAACACGGCGTCATCCGCGCGCTGCAGCGTCCACCAGGCGGCGGCAGGCGGCATTGTCATGGACGGTTCGACGGCAGTCAGGGCGGGCTCCACGGGCGCGCGCCGCGACAGCCGCGGCAGCGCCTGTTCTATCCGCCGCGACGTGATCGGGATGTGGCCGCGGCCGTCAGCGCAGCGACACCTCGACGCGCGCCGGCAGCTCTGCGAGGCGCAGTTCGCCGCCCTGCCAGGCAGCCGGCACGCCGTTGATGGTCGTCGCACCGGGTGCGGACCCGCGATAGGGCCAGGGCAGGACAAGTCCGCCCGCCGGCGGCACCAGGCCCTCCCTGACCTCCAGCACAAGCGCGCCGCCATCGCCTCGCAGCGAATAGCGCAGCGTGCCCTGCGGCATGCGCAAGCCATCGACGGCGACGCCATGCGCCAGCCAGTCCTCGGGAACACCGGCGGCCAGCACGATGCTGTCATCGACCTCGCGCACGTAGGCGAACATGTCCAGCGCGGAGCGGACGAAGTCCGACGCCACCCACGCATGCGGCAGGTCGCCGAGGAAGAACGGCGTGCGTGGCGTGGGCGTGACCACCTCGGCCCACTGGTTCCAGGCCGGGGGCGCGCGGTCGGCGAGGAACCACTGCGCCGCTTCCTGCGCGCGCCCGCGCCAGCCGAGGCGCACGAAGGCGCCGACGTTGCGCCATTCGTACGGCGTGTACGCGGTCCACGCGCGCGTGCCGTCGCGGCGCTCGCTGAACTCGCGCCAGTAGCGCTCGAAGGTGTTGTGCAGCAGGTCGGCGGGCAGGCGCCCCTGCTCGCCGCCCGGCGCAAGCGCGATGGTGGTCGAGGTGGCATCGAAGTCACCGAGCTCGGCGGCACCCGGCAGGTAGTCGACGCCGTGAAGCCGGGCTGCGGCGCGCAGCGAGGCGTCCAGGTCGCCGCGGAACTGGTCGCGTGCGGCGGCCATGCGTGCCGCGTCGTCCACGTGTCCGAGCGCCTCCGCCACCACCACCGCGTCCTTGTAACCGCGCAGCGCCCAGAAGTTGTCCCAGTACGAGTGCATCGGCTTCGCCGAATAGCCTTCGTGGCTGATCGACGCCGGCATCATTCCGTAGAAGGCCGGGTTGCGCGCGCGGTTGGCCTCGGTGCGCTCGCTCGCGCGCAGGCGTTCCATGTAGTCGAACGCGCCACGCACGTGCGGCCACATGCGCTCCAGGAACGCGCGGTCGCCGCTGTAGCGCCAGTACTCGGCGATGGTGAAGACCAGCTCGCCGTGACTGTCGTTCTCGGGCACCGGGTCGCTGCCGCGGTCGTCGACGCAGCACGGCACCATGCCGTCGTCGAACTGGTGCGGCGCGTACCACTCGAGGTATTCGCGTACCGCGTCATCGCGGCCCAGCCGCAGCAGCCCTTCGGCGATCATCGCGCCGTCGCGGATCCAGCTGCGCGCATAGGCGCGCGTGCCGGGCTGCAGGCGCGGCCCGACGCGGCTGACCAGCATGTGCGCCAGCGCGGTGCGCAGGGTGTCGGCCAGCACCTGGCCCTGCGGCGGCAGGTCCAGGCGCACCTGGTCGAGCTTGCCGCGCCAGTCGCCGGCGACCTCGCGCTGCAGCGCGTCGGCATCCCACCAGCGCCGCGCCGGTCCGCTGCCGCCGGTCAGCGGCACCATCACCTCGATGCTGCGCACTTCGCCCGGCGCCAGGCGCATGCGGTAGACCAGCGCCGCCGACGCCAGCCCGGTGGAATCACGCTCCACGCGCGTCGTGGCGGGCAAGTTGCCGCTCGCGAGATGGGCGACGGCCATGCCGGCGTCGAACGAGGTCGCGAACGCGGCAGTCGGCACCTGCTTGGCGAACACGCGCGGCACGCCGGCGACGCTGATGGTGCCGCCGTCCACGGCGATCGAATCGATCGGGCTCACACCGCCCAGGGTGTTGAGGAACTGCGCCGGCGGATTGACCTGCAGCGGACGCGCGGCCAACGCCAGAGTGAATTCGCGGGCGCGGGCGCCGCTGTTGGCAAGCCGGTAGCGCGCCACCAGCTGCGACGCGGCAGGCGTCCCTTGCGCGAATGCGGTGATGCGCAGCGCCATGTCGCCGTGCCGCCAGTCGACGCTCGGCACCGGCAGGTAGCCGTCCTGCAGCGACTGCCGCGGCGCCGCGTCCGCCCAGCTCACCAGCTTGCCGTCCACGGTCACGAACGGCTCGAGACTGAACCCACCCTTGCCCACTTCGATCGCGCCGTCTTCGCCGATCAGGCCCTGCTGCAGACCGCCATCGGTCCCCAGCATCGTCCAGTACGGCTGCTCGCCGCTGAAGCCGCGTGGAAACCAGCCGCGCGGCGCGTCGGCGGCCACCGCTTTCACGAAGTCGTTGGCGTGGGCCGAGAAGGCCAAGGGCTGCAGCCGTGCCGCGGCCAGCGCGAAGCTGTCGCCTGGCCCCGCGCGGAGGTCGAGCGCCAGATAGCGGGCTTCCGCCTCCGACAGCGCGATCCAGTCACGCCCACCGTTGCCGCCCGTCACGCTGCGCACGTCGCGGCAGGCCAGGCCGTCGTCGGACAGCTGGACGTCGTAGCGCGAGGCGTGCGCACCGGGCAGCCAGTCGAGCACCAGCCCGCCGAACTCGCGGACGCTGCCGAGATCCAGCACCAGCCGCTGCCCCGCCGGCGCGACGTTGGCGGCACGCCATGCCGTCTCGCTATTCCCGTCGACCGCGGCCGCGGCATCGCCCGCGGTGGCCGATGCACTGACAGACAGCGGGCTGGCATCGACCGGCGCCAGTTCGCTGAAGGTGAGCGCGTCGAAGCACACCGAGCCGCGTCCGCCGACGTTGTTGTACACGGTGAACTCGAGCCGGCTGCTGGCGCGCAGCACCGGGTCGGGATCCGGCCCCCAGGCGCGTACCACGTGGCGTGTCTTGTGGCGCACCGCGGTCCAGCGCTTCGGAAGCGCGTATTTCGGCTGGTTCACCCACCACACGTTGTCGCCGCTGGCGTCCACCAGCTTGAACTGCAGGTCGTTGGCCGGCGCGTTGCCGCGCAGCTGCAGGTCGAAGCGGTAGTTGCCGGGATAGGTGATGGCCAGGTTGCGCTGGATGCCGGCATAGCCGGAAACGCCGTTGAAGTCGTAGTCCAGGCACAGCGCCGCGCCGTCGGCGCCGTCGACCTGGCGGATCGCGCCGCTTACCTGGTTGGAGGTGACCACGCGCCATGCGGCGGGATCGGAAAAATCGTCCAGCACACGCGTGGACAGCACCTCCTGCGCCACCGCCGGCAGCGCGGCCATGCCGGCCATGGCCAGCACCGCACCCGACAGCCACCTGTTCAGTCCCACGATCACCCCTTCACACTGCCCAGCAGCAGGCCCTGGATGTAGTAACGCTGCAGCGCCAGGAACAGCAGCAGCACCGGCAGCACCGTCACCACCGCGCCGGCCATCATCATCTCCACGTCCATGATGTGCTCGCGCGACAGCGACGCCAGCGCCACCGGCAGCGTGTAGTTGGCCTGGTCGGTGAGCACGATCAGCGGCCACATGAAGTCGTTCCAGGAGCCCATGAAGGTGAAGATGGCCAACGTCACCAGCACCGGCTTGAGCATCGGCAGCACCACCTGGAAGAAGATCCGCATCTCGCCGGCGCCGTCGATGCGCGCGGCTTCAAGCAGCTCGTCCGGGATCGACCGCGCGTACTGCCTGACCAGGAAAATGCCGAACACCGAGGCCAGCGCCGGCACGATCACCCCACCGAAGCTGTTGACCAGGCCCAGCTCCTTCATCAGCAGGAACAGCGGCAGCATCGCCACCTGCGCCGGCACCACCAGCGCCGCCAGCAGCACCTGGAACATGCGCTCGCGGCCGCGGAAGCGCAGCTTGGCGAAGGCATAGCCGGCCATGGTGTTGACCAGCAGCGAACCCAGGGTGATCGCCAGCGACACCAGCAGGCTGTTGGCGAAGTTGCGCGCCATGCCGGTGCGCGCGAACAGCGCGTGGTAGTTCGCCAGCGTCGCCTGCGATGGCACGAGCGGCGGCGGGAACCCGCTGGCCTCGCCGGCCGGCATGAACGACACCGACGCCATCCACGCCAGCGGCGCCAGGCTGAGCAGCGCCATCACGGCGAGCGCGCCATTCACCAGCAGCACTGCGCTGCGCGCTTCGCCCACGCCGCGGCTCATACCAGCCCCCGTCTGCGCCCGATGCGCAACATCAAGGTCGTCACGGCCAGGATCACCAGGAACAGCATGAACGCCACCGCCGACGCGCGCCCGAGGTTCCACCACTTGAAGCCTTCCTCGAACATGAAATACAGCACGCTGACCGTCGACTGCAGCGGGTCGCCGCGGGTCATCACGTAAGGCTCGGCGAACAGCTGGAAGTAGCCGGACACGGTGATCACCCCGACCACCAGCAGCACCGGGCCCAGCATCGGCAACGTGATGTGCAGGAACTGGCGCCAGCGCGAGGCGCCGTCGATGCGTGCGGCCTCGTACAGGTCCACCGGGATCGCCTGCAGGCCGGCGATGAAGATCACCATGTTGTAGCCGAAGTTCTTCCACACGGCGAACCCGATGATGGTCGGCATGGCCCAGGCCGGATCGCCCAGCCAGTCGACCGGTCCGATGCCGACATGGCCGAGCGCCCAGTTCACCAGACCGTAGCTGGAATGGAACAGGTAGCGCCAGATCACCGCCACCGCTACCAGCGTGGTCACCACCGGCGCGAACAGCGCGGTGCGGAAGAACGCCTTGGCGCGCGCCAGTCCGGAGTTCAGCAGCAGCGCCGCGCCCAGCGAGACCGCCACCGACAGCGGCACGCCCACCACCACGAAATAGCTGGTGTTCCACAGTGCCTTCCAGAACAGCGGCGTCTGCAGCAGGTCGATGTAGTTGCCGAACGCCACGAAACGCAGGTTGCCCGGCTCGGCCAGCGTGTACAGATCGAAGTCGGTGAGGCTGAGCAGCAGCGCCGACAGCACCGGCAGCGCGAAGAACACGCCGAGCACCAGCAGCGCCGGCGCCGCGAACAGCCACCCGGCAAGCGCCGCGCGGTTCATGGCGCGGCCTCCGCCTTGCGCGCGCGCACCCAGCGCCGCTTGGCGAGGATGTCGTCGACCTTGGCGTCGAGCCGGCGCATGGCCTCCGGCTGCGATTCTCGCCCGCGCACCACGCGCTCCGTGGCCAGCCGCAGCTCCTGCGCGATGCGCTCCCATTCCAGCACCTGCGGCGTGGGCTCGACCCGCTCCAGCTGGTCGCGGAACGCCCGCGCGAGTTCGTCGTTGGCCAGCGCCGGATCCTCCCAGGTACTCCGCCGCGGCGGCAGGTTGCCGATCATCGCGTGGAAGCGCTTCTGCACGTCGGGGCGGGAAAGATACTCGACCAGTTTCCACGCCGCCTCCTTGCGCGGCGATTCGCGGAACAGCACCAGGCTGGTGCCACCCGCGATGCCCGCGCCCGGACCGTCCGGACCCGGCAGGGCCATGGTGCCCCACTCGCCTGCGAGTTCCGGCGGCTCGCGGCGTCGGAACTCACGGATGTTCCAAGGGCCGGACAGGTAGAACGCGAAGCTGCCCTTGAAGAATTCGTCCCAGACATTGGAGATCTGGGTTTCCGACACCGCCGGCGCCCAGCCCTGCGCGAACATGTCGACGTAGAACGCCAGCGCGCGGCCGATGCCGGGCGAGCTGAAATTGCCGCGCCCGTTGTCGTCGCGCAGCATCGGCGCGTCCTGCTGCAGGGCCAGCGACACCTGCGGTTCGAACTCGTTGAGCGGCATCAGGATCGCGTGCCGCCCCGGCCCGACCTCGCGCTGCACGGCGGCCATGGCCGCGCGCCATTCTTCCCACGTCACCGGCAGCCGGTCGACGCCGGCCGCGCGCAGGATGTCCTTGCGGTAGTACAGCAGGCGCGTGTCCACGTACCAGGGCACGCCGAGCAGCGTGCCGTCGATGACGTTGGTGCCCCAGATGCCGGGGAAATAATCGTCCTCGCGCACCACCGCCGAGGCGTCCACGCGGTCCTGCAGCGGCTCCAGCACGCCGAGCGCGGCAAACTCCGGCATCCAAGTATTGCCGAGCTGGCAGATGTCCGGAAGCCCGTCGCCGGCGAATGCGGTGAGCAGCTTCTCGTGCGCCGCCGACCACGGGATGTGCTGCACCTCCACGCGGATACCGGGGTGCTCACGCTCGAAGTCGGCGATCAGCTCGGTGACCACCTCGGCCTCGCGGCCCATCGCCCAGAAGCGCAGCACGTCGTCGTCGCGGCGCGCGCAGCCCGCGGCGAGCACGGCCGCCAGCAACACCGCGACCCTTGCGGCTGGCAGAACACGGAAACACCTGAGCCATACGGTCATTGCGGATCAGGGCGTCGCCGGCTCGAGCTCGGCTTCGTCTTCTTCATCTTCCGGCGCGCCGGCGCGTTCTGCTTCGGTCGTGCCCTTGCCGCCGGCTTGCGCCGGGGCGCCGCTTTGCGCCTGCGCCTCGCCCAGCCAGCCGCCGGTGAAGCCCGCGCGCTCCAGCCCGCGGCGGATATGCGCATTGCGCTTCATGACCTCCCAGACGAAGCCGTTGCGGTAATTGGCGATCATCAGCAGGATCGGCCCCTGGTCGATGCCGATGTAGTCGCTCGCCACCCAGCCCTTGCCGGGCACGATGCGCCCGGTCTTGAGCGGCACGTCGTAGTTGAAGCTGGGATTGAACGAGTCGAGGAACCCGTAGCTGGAATACAGGTACTCGCCATGCTTCGCGTGCAACGCCTCGGTGGCCGGGATCACCAGTTCGGGCGCGAACGGCAGCGAGCCGATCGCCGCCGTGGGCGCGATGGTGCCGTCATCGAAGGCCACCGCGATGCCGGCGCCGCGCGCGGAGTAGTGGCGGAACTCGCGCGGCGTGCCGTCATAGACCTGTTCGGTGCGCTGCGGGCCGTCGCTGGCGGTCAGGCCCCAGATGTCGGCGCCGTATCCCGCCCATCCCATCGGGTTCTCGATGGCGTACGAGCGCTGCGCATAGGTCGCGCGACGCGAATTCTCGAAATAGTCGATGCCACGCCCGCGCATGTAGGCGTCGCGGATGCCGCGGAAATCGACCCAGACGTGGCTGTACTGGTGGCCGAACTGCGGCGCGAAGCTCAGGTATTCCTGGCCCTGGTAGACGCCCCAGCTGTCGTCGTAGGTCGACGCCCACTGCGTCCAGGCCTCCGGCTCCACCGGGTGCGTGGGCGACGCCAGCGCCAGGATATAGACCAGCATGGCCTCGTCGTAACCGGTCCAGTCGTGTTCGATGAAACCGCGCTCCGGGTACCAGCCCATCGAGATCAATGGCGGACGCTGCTGCAGCCAGGGCCATTCGACACGCAGGTACAGCGCTTCGGCGAGCTCGCGGATCTCGCGTTCGCGCGCGTCGTCGCCATCGTAATAGCTCTGCGCGAACAGCACGCCCATCATCATCAGCCCGGTGTCGACGCTCGAGAGCTCCACCCACGGCTCGTACCGATGCCCGCTCTGCATGTCGAGGAAATGGTAGAAGAATCCCTTGTGGCCGATGGTTCCGCGCGCACCCGGCCCCTGCCGCGCGTCACGCAGGAACCGCAGAGTGAGCAGTGTGCGGTCCACGGCCTGCTGGCGGCTGATCCAGCCGTTTTCGATGCCTACCGGATAGGCCGTCAGCGCGAAACCGATTGCTGCGACGCTGGCGAACGGCCGCGACGGGAAGCGGTCCGGCGTCATGCCGTTGGCTTCGTTGGTGGTGTCCCAGAAGAACTGGAACGTGCGCTTCTCGATGTCGCCGAACAGCGGCGTCAGCTCCGGCGGGCCCACCGCGCGTGGATCCGCCGGCGCAACCACCACGACTTCTTCGATCGGGCCCGGGCGCGGCGGCTCCACCTCCTGCTGCTCGCGGCCACACGCGACGAGCAGCAGTCCGCAAGCCGCCAGGCAAAGCGCCCGGAACGACGATGGCCATTGCGTCCGCATCAATCCGGGGATCTCCTTCGCACCGCGCAGACGGGGTTACGGCCGCTGGCGCCGCTCACCAGTTGAACCCCATCGACAGCTTGAAGGTGCGCGTCGGCAGCAGCTGGCTGGTGGGGCGCCCGAGATTCGGGTTGGGCTCGCCCGGCGCCCCGAACCAGTCATCGCGACCGTCGTAGTTGACCCAGTTGAAGGCGTTCAGCAGGTCGCCGCGCACGAAGAAGCTGAAGCTGTCCCCCGCCTTCCACGTACGCGACGCGGCCAGGTCGAACTGCTTGAAGCCCAGCGTGCCATCAGGCGTGTAGTAATCGATGATGCAATCGTTCCAGCCGGCGAGGCAGTTGGTGCCCTGGCGCGGGCTTGGGGTTGCGAGGGTGAGCTTGGCTGAAAGCGTGATGCCCCCCGGTGCGTCGTAGATGCCGGTGGCCACCATGCGGTGCTCCGGTACGCCGGTGGTGGCCAGCCAGCCGAAGCCCGACAGGTCCGGATAGTCGAACGCGCCACCCGAGGTGGTATTGGCGTTCTGCTCGGCATCGGTGAACGTGTAGGCAACGGTGACGCCCCAGCCGGAAGCGGCCGTGTAGGGCTTGTCGATCTTCAGCGCCAGGCTGTTGGCGCGGGTTTCCAGACCGTTGGTGCCGATGATGAGGCGGCCGTAGCCGGGAACGCCGAAGGCCGCGTCGTCCCACGGCGGCCCCCACGTCGTGCCGGGCGCAAAGAAATCACCACCCGGCCGCCGGTTGCCCAGGTGGAACACCAGTCCGTCGTTGCTCTTGATGTGCGACAGCGTGACCTCCGTGATCCATGCGCCATACAGGTTGCGCATGCCCAGGCTGAACTGGTCCGAATACGGCGTCTTGATGTCGTTGTTCAGGACGTAGCGCTCGGCGCCGAGGTTCGGATTGGCGCCGACCAGCGCCTGCAGCACCGCAGGGTCGAAGAAACTTTCATCCCACGGCAGGCAGGTCGGCGTCGCCTGGTCGCAGGCATGGCCCGGCGTATCGAAGCGGTAGGTATACGGCGGGAAGCTGTGCTTGGTGGACTCCAGCGCCAGCTGCGTGAACAGGTTGCGATCGTACGAGCGCCCGGCGCCGCCGAACAGCACGTGGCGCTCATCGCCGCTCATGTCGTATGAAAAGCCCAGCCGCGGCTGCCAGGCATCCTTGAAGTCGTCGCGCTCGGATCCCGTGCTGATGTAGTCATCGATGTCGATGCCGGAACCCGCCGCGTTGATGTTGTCCCAGGCGCGCAGTGCGTCCACGAAGTCGCCGGGCGTCGCGTAGTCGGTATAGGCGGGATTGGTCTCGTAGTCCCAGCGCAGGCCGAGGTTGAGCGTCAGGCGGTCGTTGACCTCCCAGTCGTCCTGCAGGTAGATCCCGAACTGCTTGCCCGAGGTGGTCAGGCTGCCCGTGCCCACCCCGCCCAGCGGCGCACCGAAGCGCACCTGGTAGGGCACCGCGAGGTCCTGGTCGAGGTCGTAGTAGTACTGGGCGTTGTACGGGTTCTGCTCGAGGGCGGTGATGTCCACGTCCTTGTACTTCACGCCCATCTTGACGGTATGGCTTCCGGCCCATTCGAACGCGCTGAACGTCAGGTCGTCCTGCAGCGAATAGCCCTTCTGGCCCTTGTCCTGGTAGTCGGGCCCGCCGCCCGCCTCCAGGATCACCTCGCCCGGATCATCGAGCGTGAGCACGTAGCCCGGCGCGATGGTGGCGGCGCGCGGCCGCCAGGACGCGTCTTCGTAGGTGATGTGGAAGTCGTTGAGGAAGCCCTCGCCACTGAACTGGTAGCGCAGGTCGACGCGCGTGTCGTCGTTGTCCTTGCGGCTGCCGTACATCAGCGTGCGGGTGCCGTCGAAGTTGCTGAACTCCGTCTCTTCGCGGAACTTGCCGGTCAGTTCGACCAGGTGCGCGTCTCCCGGGGTCCAGGTCAGCTTGCCGAAATACATGTCCTGCTTGAACGGTGCGCTGAAGGTGCCGATGAGCGGCTGCAGCTCCGCGGGCAGGTCACCGGGCCTGCTGTTGAACCCCTGTCCCGGAACCACCGTTCGCGGCGAAATGTATTCCTTTGCCTCGTAGGCGAGGAAGAACTGCAGGCGGTCGCGGATGATCGGGCCCTCGAACGTCGCGCCGTACTGCTCCTCCTTGAACTCGGCCTTGTCGCCGCTCACTTCTTCGCCCTCAGTGGCGGAGCGCCAGTCCGTCGAGGTCCGGTCCCAGAAGAAGCTGCCGCCGAACTCGTTGCTGCCGGAGCGCGTCACCGCGGTGATCGCCGCGCTGCTCAGCTGGTCGTATTCGGCCTTGTAGTTGGACGAGATCACCTTGTACTCGCCGATCGCCGACTGCGGGAACGGGTTGCCGCGCGTCGAGTCCTGCCCGCTCACGCCGCCGGGCAGCACGTAGTTCTTCTGTCCCACGCCGTCGATGAACACGTTGATCGCGCTGGCGTCCTGGGCTCCCGAGCGCAGGCGCGTGGAACCATCGCCTCCTTGCGTGAACTGCATGCCCGGGACGATGTCGGCGAAGGCGAGGAAGTTGCGCGTGCCCTGCGGCAACGCCTGGATCTGTTTCTGGGTGACATAGGTGGCGACCTCGGAGGTCCGGGTTTCCACCAGCATCGGTGCGGTGACGGTCATCGTGTCCAGGTTGGTCGCATCACCCGCCGGTGCGGTTTCCGCCATGCCGCCCACGCCCATGTCCAGCGTGACGGTCTGGCCCACCAGCACCGTCACATCACGGCTGCTGGTCTGGCCGTTGGCGGTCACGTCGACGCGATAGGCCCCCGGCGGCAGGCCGGCCACGCTGTAGCGGCCAGCGCTGGCGCGCACCGTGCGGCGCAGCCCCGTGGCAAGGTTGGTGGCGGTGACCTCGGCGTCCGCGGCGGGTGCGGAATCGAGCATGACCTGGCCGCGGATCGTCGCCGCGGTGGACTGCGCGAACGCCGCGGGGGCGCCAAGCAGCAGTGCAGTGGCAAGCGCGGCCGCCAGCAACGAACGCTGGGACATGCTGGAACTGGTGCGGAATCGCGTCATCTGTCTCCCCTCCCAGGGCGGTCGTTCCGGTTTTGGCTGCCGCGCGGGGCGTGGCAGGAATGCTTCGTGTGGAGTGGGCGTCACCGGTCAGGTCCGGGGGCGTGCGCCGGCATCGGCACGCACGCTGCTCCCGCGGACCACGAGCTGCGGCATGATCGGCCGCACATCGTCCTCCACGCCGGCATCTCCAGCATCGCCCCCCGACCGTGCCTGCAACAGTACGCGCAGTGCGCACGCCCCAAGCTCGGCGATATCTACCCGCATGGTGGTGAGTGCGGGGTGCACGTGGCGGGCCAGCGGGATGTCGTCGAATCCCGCCAGCGCGATCTCGCCCGGCACCTCCACGCCGGCATCGACGAAGGCGCGCAGGCATCCGATGGCCATGGCGTCGTTGGCCGCGAACACGGCATCCGGTCGCGGGTCTTGCGCGAGCAGGCTGGCCGCCGCGCGCGCGCCGGAGGCTTCGTCGAAGTCGCCCTCCACCACCATCGGGATGGCATCGGGAAGGCTGGCCGCGAGCTGGTCGCGGTAGCCGCGCAGGCGCTCACGCGCGTCGTGGTTTTCCACCGGTCCTGCAATGAACGCGATGCGCCGACGACCCGCGTCCACAAGGTGGCTGACCATGGCGCGCGCGCCGCCATTGTTGTCGACGCCCACCCACGGCCGTACGCCCTCGGGATCGCGGGTATTGATCAGCACGGCGGGCAGCGTCGGCGCCAGGTAGTCGGCGAGGAACCGGGTGCCGCCGTCGGTTGGCGCCATCACCAGCACGCCATCCACCCGGCCGCGCATGGCCAGCAGGGCCGCACCCTGCCCGCCCGCGTCGCCATGGTCGCTGGACAGCAGCAGGTGCAGGCCATGGGCTCGTGCCGCCTGGCCGATGCCACGGATCAGTTCGGAGAAGAATTCGCCGTGCAGGTCCGGCAGCACCACGCCGATGGTGTGGCTGCGCCGGCTGCTGAGCGCGCGCGCCGCGTGATGCGGGCTGTAGCGGAGGTCATTCGCGACCTGCAGCACGCGCGCGCGCACCGGGGCGGTGACGTTGGGCTGCCCGTTGAGCGCCCGCGACACCGTGGCGACCGATACCCCCGCCTCGCGGGCGACATCCTTGATGGTGACGGCCATCGGATCCAGTGCTGCTGGGATTACAGGCGAATGTAAGCGTTTACAGGAACGCCGGCAAAGACTCTCGATGCTGCGACGCAACAGCCAACGGCACGATCACGGCGCCCGTGCGGCGCCGCGCGGACTCAAGGCAGGACTTTGCGGAACGGCCTGACCTCGACGCTGACGTAGACGCCGGCCGCGACGTAGGGATCGGCATCCGCCCAGGCGCGCGCATCGTCCAGCGATGCGAAACGCGCGACCACGATGCTGCCGCTGAACCCTGCCGGGCCCGGATCCTCGGCGTCGATCGCCGGGCACGGACCTGCCAGCAGCAGCCGGCCTTCGTCACGCAGCTGCTCGAGGCGCACCAGGTGGTCGGCGCGCGCGGCGTTGCGCTTGGCGAGGACATCGGGCCCGTCGCGCCCTTCGATGGCGTACCACATGGTCCAGGCTCCGGGGCTGTAGAGGGATGCGTGCATGCTAGCGCGGCGCTCCGCCCGGCAAGCGGTTCATCGGTGCGCTGGACAAGCCACCGCGGCTACCCGTACCCTAAAGCCCAGTTCCGAGGCCGGAACACAGCGGAGGCGTCAAGCGCGCCCGTCCTGTCCCCTCCCGGCCCGCCGATGACGACCCGGCCACCGCCGCCGACGCCCCAGCGTTGTAGCGCGCAGCTGCCATGAGTCCGGAAGCAAGGCCGCGGCTTCCGCCGCAAAGACTTTTTACCCGAGGCACCAGGCAGCGCACCGCGTGCGCTTCCCTCTTGTTCCAGTGGCCCGGAGGGGCTGCAACACCGATGACCCGAGCCGCCACCAACGCAGCCGACGTGCCAGACGCCGACGTTCCCGCCCCGCGGGCCGGCGACGGGCGTCCGCAGCAGCAGGAGATGCCGCTGGCGGTGGTGCACGGCCAGGCGGTGCTGCAGATCCCGCAGGACCTGTACATCCCGCCGGACGCGCTCGAGGTCATCCTGGAGGCGTTCGAAGGACCGCTCGACCTGCTGCTGTACCTGATCCGCCGCCAGAACCTCGACATCCTCGACATCCCCGTGGCGGAGATCACCCGCCAGTACGTGACCTACATCGGAGTGATGCAGGACCTGCGTTTCGAACTGGCCGCCGAATACCTGGTGATGGCCGCGATCCTGGCCGAGATCAAGTCGCGGATGCTGCTGCCGCGGCCGCCGAGCGAGGAAGGTCTGGAGGACGATCCGCGCGCGGACCTGGTCCGCCGCCTGCAGGAGTACGAGCGCTTCAAGCAGGCCGCCGAGGACATCGACACCCTGCCCCGCATCGACCGCGACACCACCGTGGCCAGCGCGCACGTACCCGAGCGCGCCTCGGTACGCCTGCCGCCGCCCGTTGACCTGCGCGAGATGCTGGTGGCGCTGCACGACGTGCTCAAGCGTGCCGAGTTGTTCACCGGGCACGCCATCCGGCGCGACGCGCTCAGCGTCCGCCAGCGCATGGGCGAGCTGCTGACCCGTCTCGAGGACGGCGCCTTCCACCGCTTCGAACAGCTGTTCGAAGCGCGCGAAGGGCGGCTGGGCATCATCGTCACGTTCCTGTCGATCCTCGAGCTGGCCAAGGAACGCCTGCTCGAGATCGTGCAGGAGGCGCCCCTGGCGCCGATCTACGTCAAGTCGCTGGCCATCGGCCGCGACGAGGACGCGCCGCTGGAGTTCGCCAGCGAATTCGACGACGACATCGGCGATACCACCACCGACGACGCGGCGCACTGACGCGCCTCGTCCGCCACGGGACCTCCATGGATCAAGACCTGACCAAACGCATCGTCGAAGCCGCGCTGCTGGCAAGCAGCCAGCCGCTGACGGTCGCCCAGCTCGACGCGCTGTTCCCGCTCGACGAGCCGGCGCCCGATGACGCCGTCGCCCAGGCGCTCGAGGCGCTGCAGGCCGAATGCGCGCAGCGCGGCGTGGAACTGGTCGAAGTGGCCTCCGGCTGGCGCTACCAGGTGAAGGCCGACGTGCACGCCTGGGTCGCGCGGCTGTGGACCGAGCGCCAGACGAAGTACACGCGCGCCACGCTGGAGACCCTGGCGCTGATCGCCTACCGGCAGCCGATCACCCGCGGCGAGATCGAGCAGGTGCGCGGCGTGGCCACCAGCAGCAACATCATCAAGGCGCTCGAAGAACGCGAATGGATCCGCGTCGTCGGCCACCGCGACGTGCCGGGCCGCCCCGAGCTGCTGGGGACCACCAAGGGCTTCCTCGATTATTTCGGGCTCAAGCGCCTGGACGAACTGCCGCCGCTGTCCGAACTCAAGGACTTCGGCGAGCTGGAACCGCAGCTGGTGTTCGACCGCGTTCCGGCCGACGGCGCGATGCCCGTCGGCGGTGTCGCGATCGACGGGCTCGACGAGCTCGATGACATCGGCGACGACGACAGCGAAATGGACGACACCGATGGCACCGCGGACACGGCGCCAGACCACACAACCCCGGACGCCGCGGACACCGCCGCGCCGGATCTCGATACAACCCAGCCGCAGGACGCGGCATACACAGATGCCCTCGCCGTAGAAGGCGACAGCACCGGAGCAGAGAATGACTGAAGACAAGAAGGGCGGCCGCAAGCTGTCGCTCAAGCGCGGCACCGACGCCAACGGCGTCCCCGAGGCCGCCACCCCGCGCATGGAAGAACGCCTGCACAAGGTGCTCGCGCAGGCCGGGCTGGGTTCGCGGCGCGCGCTCGAGCAGCGCATCGCCGACGGCCTGGTGAAGGTGAACGGCGAAGTCGCGCAGACCGGCATGAGCATCCGCGGCGGCGACCGCGTCGAGCTCGACGGCCGCAGCTTCGTGGCCAGCGCGCTGACCGAACCCGCGCGCGTGCTGATCTACAACAAGCCCGAAGGCGAGGTCACCACGCGCGAGGATCCCGAAGGCCGCCCGACCATCTTCGACTCGCTGCCGACGCTCAAGGGCGCGCGCTGGATCGCCATCGGCCGCCTCGACATCAACACCACCGGCCTGCTGCTGCTGACCACCGACGGCGAGATCGCCAACGCGATGATGCATCCGTCGTTCGAGGTCGCGCGCGAGTACGTGTGCCGCGTGCGCGCACCCGAAGGCGAGGAGAGCGTGGACGAGAAGATCATCGACCGCCTGCGTCGCGGTGTCGCGCTCGAGGACGGTCCGGCGAAGTTCGACGAGATCAAGCGCATCGGCGGCACCGATTCCAACGAATGGTTCCAGGTGCTGCTGAAGGAAGGCCGCAACCGCGAGGTCCGCCGGCTGTGGGAGTCGCAGGGCTGCCAGGTCAGCCGCCTCAAGCGCATCCGCTACGGCGCGGTGGAGCTGCCGCAGCCGCTGCTGCGCGGGCAGTCGCAGGAGCTGGCGGCCGACAAGGTCGAGGCCCTGCGCCGCGAACTCAAGCTCGATGACGGCGCCCCCGCGGCGCTCACCCTGCTGCCGGTGATCGGCCAGCGCAGGGCGTCCAAGTCCACCGTGCACGTCGGCGACCGCCCGCGTTCCGCCGGCTACGTCGGCGGCCACAGCACCGCCGACGAAGGCCGCGAACTGCGTCGCTTCGACAACGTCCGCGAGGATCGCGGCCGTCGCGGCCAGCACCGCCCCTCCGGCGGCCTGACCGTCACCGGCGAGGCTGCGGCGCGCCAGTCGCACAATCCGCTCAAGCAGCGCCGCGACCAGCGCGCGCTGCCCGAAGGCAACCCCGCCGCGTTCCGCAGCTGGTACGTGCCCGACGGCGTCGAGACCGGCCCGAGCGGCCACCGCAACGCTGGACCGGGCGCGCCGAAGCCGTATGGCGCGCGCAAGGCCGGGCCGGGTGGCGGCCAGGGCCGCCCCGGCGGCGGTCAGGGGCGTCCCGGCGGTGCCGGCGGCGGCCCGGGTGGCGGCAAGCCCCAGCGTGCGGCGCGCCCGTACGGCCATCCCGGCAATGCGCCCTCGTTCCCCTCCGATCACGCCGGCGGGTATGCGGCGCAGGAACGTCCACGCGGCGCACGCCCGGCGGGCGCGCGTCCGGGTGGTGGGCGCCCGGGCGCCAGTGCCGGCCCCGGCCGTCCCGGCGGTCGTCCCGGTGGCAACCCCGGCGCAGGCAAGCCCGGCGGCAATCGCCCCGGTGGCAGTCGCCCGGCGGGTGGCAACCGCGGCCCGCGCGGTCCCGGTGGCGGCGGCGGCGGCGGCGGACGTCGCGGCGCCTGACTTCGAAATGCGTTGCACGGCTCCCCGCATGCGCGGGGGCCGTGCCTAGGCGGTGCCGAGCTGGCGGATCGCGCTGATGGCGTCCAGCCACAGGTAGTGGCTCTGCGTTGGATCGTGCGCGTCGTCGATGCGGACCACCGCGTTCAGCCCTTCGTGCCCGTCCGTGTCCATGAACACCTGCACGATCGGCCGCATGGCGACGGTGCCCTGCACCAGGCTGCCGTCGCGCATGGTCACTGCCACGATCGCCTCGTCGGGCAGCAGGGTGCTGCGCGCCTCGATCGCACGGATGTCCTCGTTACGGGTGAGTACCCTCGGGGCGACCTGGCCCATGGCCGGCTCCTGGCGCGGTGATGACGCCATCGTGCCCCGGCGATCGTCAACGGCGCGCGATCAGATCCCGTCGAGGCTGAAGGCGTCGCCGTCGAGCAGCGCAGGGAACCGCGCGCGATGGGCTGCGAGCTCGTCGGCCAGCAAGGTCGTGGTGACCACCACCTCCTCGTCGGTGCATTCGCTCAGCGCCGTGCCCATGAAGTCGATCACCGCGCTGTCGCCGTCATATGCCAGCCCGTTGCCGTCGCGGCCGACGCGGTTCAGGCCGGCCACGTAGCACAGGTTCTCGATGGCGCGCGCGCGGAGCAGCGTTTTCCACGCGTGGGCGCGCGCCGCCGGCCAGTTGGCGATGTAGAACTGCAGGTCGAAATCCGGGCGCCCGTCCACGTCCTGGCGGTTGCGCGCGAACACCGGGAAACGCAGGTCGTAGCAGACCAGCGGATTGATCCGCCAGCCTTTCAGTTCGACAACCAGCCGCGCGTGGCCCGCGGCGTAGCGCTTGTGCTCGCCGGCATAGCGGAACAGGTGGCGCTTGTCGTAATGCAGCACGTCGCCACGCGGGTCGACCCAGAGCAGGCGGTTGAACACCTGGTCGCCTTCGCGCAGCTGCACGCTGCCGGTCACGACCGCGCCGATCGCCTTGGCGTGCTGGCGCATCCACGCGACAGTCGGCCCGTCCATGCCTTCGGCCTGGTCGATGGCATCGTTGCTGAAGCCGCTGGTGAAGGTTTCCGGCAGCAGCACCAGGTCGGTGGTGCCGCGCAGCGGCGCGATCAGCTCACCGTAGTAGTCGCGGTTGCCGGCGGGGTCGTGCCAGAGCGTGTCGCCCTGCACCAGGGAGATGCGCAGATTGTCCATGCCACGATCTTAATCGGTCGCGGCACGGTTGCGCATCGCCCGCGGTCAGAGCAGCCGCAGCCGCTCGATCGCGGCGTCCAGCGTGGCCTCGTTCTTGGCGAAACACAGCCGTGCCAGGCGCTGGCCGGCCGGCGGCGTCTCGTAGAACGGCGACAGCGGAATGGCCGCGACGCCATGCTCCACGGTCAGCCAGCGGCAGAACGCGGCATCGTCGAGGTCGCTGACGCCGGAATAGTCGACCAGCTGGAAGTAGCCGCCCGGCACCGGCAGCGGCAGCAGCCGCGTTTCAAGCAACCGGGCGCGGAAGGCGTCGCGCTTGGCTTCGTAGAACGCGCCAAGGCCGAGATGGTGCTCCGGCTCCTCGCGCAGCATCTCCGCGAAGGCGTGCTGCGCCGGCGCGAACGTGCAGAACACGTTGTACTGGTGGACCTTGCGGAACTCGACGGACAACCCGGGCGGCGCGATGCAGTAGCCGACCTTCCAGCCGGTGCAGTGGTAGGTCTTGCCGAAGCTCGAGACCACGAACGTACGCTCGCGCAGCGCCGGATGGCGCAGCGCCGATTCATGGCGCGCGCCATCGAAGACGATGTGCTCGTAGACCTCGTCGGACAGCAGCCAGATGCCGGTCCCGGCGACGATCGCGGCCACCTCGTCCATGTCGGCCTCCGACAGCATCGCGCCCGAGGGGTTGTGCGGCGAATTGATGATCAGCATGCGCGTGCGCGGGCCGATGGCGTCGCGCACGCGCTGCCAGTCGGGCGCGAACGTCGCCGGGTCGAGCGGCACGTGCACCGTGCGCGCCCCGGCCAGGTCGATCGCCGGCTCGTAGCAGTCGTAGGCCGGATCCAGCACCACCACCTCGTCGCCGGCGCGGACCACGGCGTGGATGGCGTTGAAGATCGCTTCGGTGGCACCGCTGGTGACCGTGACCTCGGTGTCCGGATCCGGGCGATGCCCGTACAGCGCGGCGGTCTTGTCGGCGATCGCCTCGCGCAGCGCCGGGATGCCGGTCATCGGCGCGTACTGGTTGTGGCCCGCACGCATCGCGCGGTCCAGTGCATCGACCAGTCGCATGGGCACGTCGAAATCCGGGAACCCCTGGCCCAGGTTGACCGCGCCGTGCTCGGCCGCGAGCTGCGACATCACGCTGAAGATGGTGGTGCCGACCTTGGGCAGTTTGGTGCCGGGCATCGCAATTCCTCCATCCCGGCACCGCGCCGGGAAACGATGGAGTTTACGGAAGCGGCGGCAACAGGTTAAATCTCCGGCATGCACGCCCCGCCGCCCATGGATGCCCAAGCACTGGCGCGGCTGGCACATGCCTACCTCGATGCCGAGTACCGCTGGGGGCTGGACGGCGACTGGCACGACGTGCGCATCGGCCTGCCGATGCCGGCGCTCGATCTGGCCTACCCGGCGGCCGCGAGCTTCGGACTCCTGTCGGCCTGGGATCCGGACTCCGTGCCGCGCGAGGAAGCCGTCAACCGCGAACAGGATGCCGTCCTGCAGGACACGCTGCTGGCCGGCGGCACGCCGCACCTGCCCGCCTTCGCGTCCGCGGTCAACCGCAGCTGGCGTGAGCCGGGGTGGCTGGTGATGGACATGGCCGTCAACGAGTTCGATGCGCTCGCACGGCGTTTCGAGCAGCTCGGCACGCTGTGGTGGCCGCGCGGCGGCGTGGTGCGCCTGCGCATGTACGCGGCCCGGCCGGTGGGCTTCGAGCGCGATGAAGCGGTCGACTGGCTAGAATGACGGCCACCTGGTCGCCGTCGCGGCCGCGGCCGCACGATGCCCGAGACCCCTGACCCGCCACCAACGCCGCTGCTGTCCGCGCGCGGCCTGCGCTTCGCCCGCAACGAGCTGCCGGTGTTCGGGCCGGTCGATTTCGACGTGGCCGCAGGCGAGGCGCTGCTGGTGCAGGGCGACAACGGCGCCGGCAAGACCACCCTGCTGCGCGTACTGGCAGGCCTGCTGCACGCCGATGGCGGCGAGCTCCGGCTGCAGGGACAGCCAGCGGCCCCTGCCCTGCGCGCGCGCCTGGTGGCTTACCTCGGCCACCAGGCGGCGCAAAAGGCGGACCTGGGCGCGCTCGAGAACCTGGAGTTCCTGTGCGGCCTGCACGGCAAGCGCCCCGGCATGTCGCTCGAAGATGCGATGGCCACCGTGGGCCTTGCCGGCTACGAGGACGCGCTGGCCCGCCAGCTGTCGGCCGGCCAGCGCAAACGCCTGTCGCTGGCGCGCCTGTGGCTGTCGCCGGCGCCGCTGTGGCTGCTCGACGAGCCCTACGCGAATCTCGACCTGGACGGCATCGAACTGGTCAACCGCATGGTCCAGGCGCACCTGCGCGAGGGCGGCGCGGCGCTGGTCACCACCCACGGCGCCTACGCGGCACCGCCGGTGCGCACGCGCCTGCTGACGCTGGAGCGGCCGTCGTGATGTGGCCGGCCGCCCGCGCGCTGGTCGTGCGCGACCTGCGCCTGCTGTGGCGGCGGCGCGGCGATGCCCTGCAGCCGGCGCTGTTCGCGCTGCTGGTGCTGGTGCTGTTCGCGCTCGCCTTGGGCAACGAGCCGGTGATGCTGGCGCGGGTGGCGCCGGGCGCGCTGTGGGTGGCGGTGCTGCTGTCAGGGTTGCTGGCGCTGGACACACTGTTCCGCGGCGATGCCGACGATGGTTCGCTGGAGCAATGGCTGCTCGCGCCCGTACCGCTGGCCTGGCTGGTGCTCGTGCGGGTGGTCACGCACTGGCTGACGACCTCGCTGCCGCTGCTGGTGGTGATGCCGCTGCTGGCTGAACTGATGGGCTTGCCGCGCGCGCACCTGCCGGTACTGATGGTCTCGATGGCGCTGGGCACGCCGCTGCTGGCGCTGCTCGGCGCAGTGGTGGCCGCGCTTACCGTCGGCATGCGCCGCTCCGGGATCCTGGTCGCGCTGCTCGCGCTGCCGCTGTACGTGCCGGTGCTGGTGTTCGGTGCCGGCGCGGTCACCGCGGCCGCGCAGGGCTTCGATCCGGTCGGCGGGCTGCTGCTGCTGGCCGCGGGCCTGGTGGCGGCGCTGGTGCTGGCGCCGCTGGCCGCGGCGGCGGCAATCCGCATCGCGCTGGGCTGAACCGTCCCGGCCATCGTGCTTGGCCCGACGCGTGAAACCTGAAAAAATGGCCGGCCAGCGGGACATGTCCGACAATACGGCACGCTCCCTGCCCTGTGGGGCCCTGCCCCCTCCGCCTGGCGAGAACCTGATGTCGCAGATGCACCCGGTGATCCGCTGGTTCCACCAGCTCGGGTCGCCCCCCTACTTCGACCGCTTCGCAGCGCGCTGGGCGCCGTGGGGGTATGGCGTGGGCCTGCTGGTGATGGCGGTCGGCGCGTATGGCGCGTTGTTCCAGGTACCCGCCGACTATCAGCAGGGCGACAGCTTCCGCATCCTCTACATCCACGTGCCGGCGGCCTGGATGAGCCTGGCGGTGTTCGGGCTGATGGCGCTGTACGCCGCGATCGCGCTGGTCTGGCGGATCAAGCTTTGCGAGATCCTGGCGATGGCCTGCGCGCCGGTCGGCGCCGCGTTCACGCTGGTGACCCTGCTGACCGGCTCGATCTGGGGCAAGCCGATGTGGGGCACCTGGTGGGACTGGGACCCGCGCCTGACGACGGAACTCGTGCTGCTATTCCTGTACCTCGGCGTGATCGGGCTGTACCACGCCATCGACGACCGCCGCGCCGCGGCGCGCGCCGCCGGCCTGCTCGCCGTGGTCGGCGTGGTGATGCTGCCGGTGATCCGCTACTCGGTGGTGTGGTGGAACTCGCTGCACCAGGGCCAGACCATCCGCCTGTTCGGCGAATCGTCGATGGACGCAAGCATGCTGCCGCCGCTGGTCTGGATGCTGGTCGGCACCAAGCTGTGGTTCGCCGGCTCGTTGCTGGCGCGCGCGCGCGCCGACAACCTGCAGCGCGAAGCCGGCAAGGACTGGGTGCGCAAGCAGCTGGAGGCGCGGACATGAGCTACCGCGAATACGTGATCGCCGCGTACGCCGTGTTCGTGGCCATGCTGGCCTGGGATTTCGTCATACCGCGGCTGCGCATCGCGCGGCAGCTGCGCATCGTGCGGCGGCAGTCCGCGCGGCAGGCGCCACGACGCACCGACACCACTGGAGAATTGAAGCGATGAATCCCACCCGACGCCGGCGCCTGTGGTTCGTGGTCGCGCTGGTCGTGGCCGCAAGCCTGGTCGCCGTGCTGGTCGCCGCGGCACTGCAGCGCAACGTGGCCTACCTGTACACGCCAGCGGAAATCCTCGACGGACGCGCCGGCACCGAAGTCGCCTCGGGCGCAACCCGTTTCCGGCTCGGGGGCATGGTGGCGGGCGATTCGTTCCGCCGCGAGGCGGGTTCGATGGAGGCGCACTTCCGCGTCACCGACGGCGACGCGGAGATGCCGGTGGTGTTCGCCGGCATCCTCCCGGACCTGTTCCGTGAGAAGCAGGCGGTGGTGGCGACCGGCCGCATGCGCGACGACGGCACCTTCGTCGCCGAGCAGGTGCTGGCCAAGCACGACGAGACCTACGTGCCCAAGGAGGTCGCCGACAAGATGGGCCTGGCGCACCAGAAGCACGACGTCGCCCTGCCCGCCGCGCCGGCACCGGGCGAACGCTAGGTGTTGCCGGAGCTCGGCCAGGCCGCGCTGGTCCTCGCGCTGCTGTTCGCACTGCTGCAGGGCGTGTTGCCGCTGGCCGGCGCCAGTCGCGGGCATGCGGCCTGGATGGCGGTGGCGCGCCCCGCCGCGATCGCCCAGCTCGTCCTGATGGCCGCGGCATACGCGGCGCTGACCGCGGCGTTCGTCGGCCAGGACTTCTCGGTCCGCTACGTGGCCGACAACTCCAACTCGCTGTTGCCGATGGTCTACCGCTACACCGCGGTGTGGGGCTCACACGAGGGCTCGCTGCTGCTCTGGTCGCTGATGCTTGCCGCCTGGAACGCTGCTGTGGCGCTGACCTCGGGGCGCATGCCGCTGCATTTCAGCGCACGCGCGCTCGGGGTGATCGGCCTGGTCGCGGTGGGTTTCCTGTCGTTCCTGCTGTTCACATCCAACCCGTTCGAACGCCTGCTTCCGGCGGCCCTGGAAGGCCACGACCTCAACCCGCTGCTGCAAGACCCGGGGATGATCATCCATCCACCGATGCTCTACATCGGCTACATCGGCTTCGTGGTGCCGTTCGCGTTCTCCATCGCCGCGCTGCTCGAGGGCGATCTCGACAAGCGCTGGCTGCGCTGGACGCGGCCGTGGACCAACGTCGCCTGGGGCTTCCTGACGCTCGGCATCGCGCTGGGCAGCTGGTGGGCCTACTACGAGCTTGGCTGGGGCGGCTGGTGGTTCTGGGACCCGGTGGAGAACGCGAGCTTCATGCCGTGGCTTGTGGGCGCGGCGCTGCTGCATTCGCAGGCGGTCAGCGAGAAGCGCGGCAGCTTCAACAGCTGGACGATCCTGCTGGCGATCGCCGCGTTCTCGCTGTCTCTGCTGGGCGCGTTCCTGGTGCGTTCGGGCGTGCTGACCAGCGTGCATTCGTTTGCGGCCGACCCGTCGCGGGGGTTGTTCATCCTGGTCTTCCTGGGCGTCGTGATCGGCGCCGCGCTGCTGGTGTACGTGCTGCGCGCGCCGAAGATGCAGGACGGCAAGCCGTTCGCCGCGAGCTCGCGCGAGACCCTGCTGCTGGTCAACAACCTGCTGCTGGCCTCGGCCTGCGCGATGGTGCTGCTCGGCACGCTGTACCCGCTGATCGCCGACGCGCTCGACCTCGGCAAGATCTCGGTCGGCCCGCCCTACTTCGGCACGCTGTTCCTGGTGCTCATGGCGCCGCTGGTGCTGCTGATTCCGTTCGGACCACTCACCCGTTGGCAGCAGGAGCAGCCGTCGCGGCCGCTGGCGATGCTGGCGCCGTGGTTCGCGCTGGCGTTGGCGCTCGCTGTCATCGCCTGGTTCACGGCGCCGCAGGGCGCGGCGAAGACCGCGGCCGGCGTGGGCGGTGCCGCGTGGGTCGCGTTCGGCACGCTGCGCTTCGTGTGGACGCGCTTCCGTGCACAGGGCGGCCGCCTCACCGCCGAGATGCTGGGCATGACCCTGGCGCACGTGGGGGTGGCGGTATTCGTGATGGGCGCGCTGCTGGTGGAGGCGCAGAACGTGCTGCGCGAACTGCCGATGATGCCCGGGCAAACACATGAGATCGGCCGCTACGCGTTCCGCTTCGACGGCGTGGAGCGCGTGCCGGGTCCCAACTACATGGCCGAGCGTGGCACGGTGCAGGTATTCCGCGACGACAAGCCGCTGACGCTGCTGCATCCGGAAAAGCGTGCGTACGCGAGCGGTGGCCAGGTGATGACCGATGCCGGCATCCACGCCGGCGTGCGCGCCGACGTTTTCGTGGCGCTTGGCGAGCCACTGGGCGGCGACGCCTGGGCGGTGCGCCTGCACGTCAAACCGTTCGTGCGCTGGATCTGGGCTGGCGCGCTGCTGATGGCGCTGGGCGGATTCGTGACCGCCACCGACCGGCGCTTCAAGCTGCCGCCAAGGGAGGCGCAATGAACACGCCCGCACCCGCAAGCCGCGGTCGCCGCCTCCTTGCCCTCGCCATCGCTGCCGGTTTCATCGTCCTGGTCGCGCTGCTCTATTACGGCGTCCGCCAGTCCGACCGCGCCGACCGCGAGTCATTGCCGTCACCGCTGATCGGGCGGGCGGCACCGGAGTTCTCGCTGCCGGTCCTGCACGATGCCAGCTACCGCGTCGGCAGCGCCGACCTGCGCGGCCAGCCCTACCTGCTCAACATCTGGGGAAGCTGGTGCCCGGCCTGCCGCGACGAGCATCCGGTGCTGGCGAAGTACGCCGAGACCAAGCGCATCCGCGTCGTCGGCTACAACTGGAAGGACGAGCCGGCGGATGCGCTGCGCTGGCTGGAACAGTTCGGCAACCCCTACTGGGTGGTGATCGCCGACTACGAAGGCCGCACGGCAATCCAGTGGGGCATCTATGGCGCGCCGGAGACGTTCCTGGTCGACGCCGAGGGCATCATCCGCTGGAAGCACGTCGGCCCGCTGACCGACGAGATCGTCGACGAGGTGCTGGCCCCGATGGTGGACGCCATGGCGAAGGAAGGATGATGGCGCGCACCGCACTGCTCGCGTTGCTTGCGTGCCTGCTGCTCGCGCTGCTGCCGCCGGCCCCAGCCATGGCGCAGGTGGTGCAGGACGTGGCGCCGCTGGAGTTCCGCGACCGCGAAGAGGAGCGCCGCTTCCACGCGCTGGTGTCCGAGCTGCGCTGCGTGATGTGCCAGAACCAGTCGCTGGCCGATTCCGACGCGGCGATCGCCCACGACCTGCGCCGCGAGGTCTTCGACCTGATGCGCGAGGGCCGCAGCGATGCGGAGATCAAGACGTTCCTCGTCGAACGCTACGGCGAGTTCGTGCTGTATCGCCCGCAGCTTGGCGGCGGTACCTGGCTGCTGTGGTTCGGCCCGGGCATCGTCCTGCTGCTGGGCGCAGCCGCGCTGGTCCACGTGGTGCGCAAGCGCGCCGGCGCGAACCGTCTCGCACCCGATGACGACAGGCAGGAGTGGTGATGGCCATCGCGTTCATGCTCACGCTGCTGCTGGTCGCGCTGGTCGCGACGGGCTTCGTGGCTCTGCCGCTGCGCAGGGCCTCGCCCCGCGCGTACGCAGGCGTGGTGGCCGTGGTGCCGGTGCTCGCGCTGGCGCTGTACCAGATCCTCGGCAACCCGGCGGCGCTCGAAGCCCCGGCGCGCAGCGTGGCAGCGGCACCTGCCGGCGCCACGGAAGCGGTCGATCCGGCTGCGTTCCAGGCGGCGGTTGCCGAGCTTCGCGAAGCGCTCGAGCGCGATCCCGACCAGCCCGAAGGCTGGCAGCTGCTGGCGCGCTCGCTCAAGGCGCAGGGCGATGCGGAGGGCGCCAACGCCGCCTACGCAAAGGCGCTGGACCTCGTCCCCGATGATCCGGCCCTGCTGGTGGAGGCCGCACAGGCGCGCGCCGAAGCGCACCCCCGCAAGCTGTTCGACGATGCCGCGTTCGCCCTGCTGCAGCGCGCGGTCGCCCACCAGCCGCGCGACCAGCGCGCGCGCTGGTTCATCGGCATCGCCCAGCGCCAGCGCGGCCTGGACGCCGAAGCCGCCGCCACCTGGGAGGCACTGCTGCCCGACGTCGACGCCGCCACCGCGTTGAGCCTGCGCGCTCAGATCGACATCGCGCGCAAGGCCGCCGGTGCTGCACCGGGCGATACCGCCAGCGCTGGCGGTGCTGCGCCGAGCGCAGGTGCGCCGTCGACGGCGGGAGCGGCGTCGCCCGGCCTGCGCGTCAAGGTCAGCCTCGATCCCGACTTCGCCGCGCGCGTCCGCCTGCGCGGCGACGCCACGGTGTTCGTCATGGCGCGCGCGCCGGATGGCCCGCCGATGCCGGTGGCTGCCGAGCGTCACGCCATCCAGGACCTGCCGCTCGACATCGTGCTCGACGACGCCGACAGCCCCATGCCCACCAGCAAGCTGTCGCAGCTGCGCGAGGTGGTGGTGACCGCGCGCCTGTCCGCCAGTGGCACCGCGGACCGCAGCGCCGACGACATCGAATCGGCGCAGGTACGGGTCACGCTGCCGACGGACGACACCGTCGAGCTCGTGATCGGTGCCGCGAAGAAGTGAAGTGCTGCCGTCGCCACAGCCGCGGCGGCGTCGCAGTCTAGACTTGCCGTCATGACCGAATTCATCCCCCCCGGCACGCGCTGGATCGACCTGCCTTCGCCCTTCGCCATCAAGCGCGGCGGCGCGCTGGTGTCGGGCCGCGTCGCCTATGAGACCTGGGGCCAGCTGGACCCGGCGCGCGGCAACGCCGTGCTCATCCTGACCGGACTGTCGCCGGACGCCCATGCCGCGGCCAGTGAAGCCGATCCTTCTCCCGGCTGGTGGGAAGCGATGGTGGGTCCGGGCAAGGCGATCGACACCGACCGCTGGTACGTGGTGTGCGTCAACACGCTGGGCAGCTGCAAGGGTTCGAGCGGCCCGGCATCGATCGACCCCGCGACCGGCGCGCCCTGGCGCCTTGCATTCCCGGAGCTGTCGATCGAGGACATCGCCGACGCCGCCGCACACGTGGTGCGCGCGCTCGGCATTGCGAAACTCGCCTGCGTAATCGGCAACTCGATGGGCGGCATGTCTGCGCTGGCGCTGCTGGCGCGCCACTCCGGCATCGCGCGCAGCCACGTCAACATTTCGGGCGCGGCGCGCGCATTGCCGTTCTCGATCGCCATCCGCTCCCTGCAGCGTGAAGCGATCCGCCTTGATCCGAACTGGAACAACGGCGACTACGACGAGGCGCACTATCCCGAAAGCGGCATGCGCATGGCGCGCAAGCTCGGCGTGATCACCTACCGCTCGGCGCTGGAGTGGGACGGACGTTTCGGGCGCGTGCGCCTCGATTCCGACCGCCGCGACGGCGAGGACCCGTTCGGCCTTGAGTTCGAGGTGGAGAGCTATCTCGAAGCCCATGCGCGGCGCTTCGTGCGCAACTTCGATCCCAACTGCTATCTCTATCTCAGCCGCTCGATGGACTGGTTCGACCTGGGCGAGAGCTGTGCCGGCACCACCGAAGCCGGTCTGGCCGCGATCCAGGTGGAGCGTGCCCTGGCGATCGGCGTCGGCACCGACATCCTGTTCCCGCTGCAGCAGCAGGAACAGATCGCCGACGGCCTGCGCGCCGGCGGCGTGCAGGCCGAGTTCCTGGCACTCCCCTCGCCACAGGGCCATGACGCGTTCCTCGTCGATTTCGAGCGCTTTACGCCGGCGGTCGGCGGGTTCCTGGGGGCGCTGTAGCCGCTCCGCGTTGGTGCGATGCAACACAGACGCACCGGCGACCTCGCGGTCGGCGTCGTACACTCGCAGCATGACTGCAACTGCCAACACCATCGCACTCCCGGAACCGGACGTCGCGTTCCCGGGCCGCCAGCGCATGCTCGCCGCCATCGATACGGCCATTGCCCAAGGTGACTGCCACGCGGTCACCGCCGCGCTGCGCACCGCGCTGTGCGCGCTGATCCGCGACCCCGAAGTCAGGCTGCCGGAGTGCGTGCACGCACCTATCACCGGGCACTACGCGCGCCGCGAGCTGTATCGCAGCGCCGAGCACGGCTACAGCGTGGTGGCGATGACCTGGGGCCCGGGCCAGGGCACGCCGATCCACGACCACGCGGGCTGCTGGTGCGTGGAAGGCGTGTGGAACGGCGAGCTCGAGATCACCCAGTACGAGCTGCTCGAACGCGACGGTGACCGCGTCCGCTTCCGCGCCGCCGGCGGCATCCAGGCGGGACCCGGCAGCGCCGGAAGCCTGATCCCGCCGCACGAGTACCACACGATCCGCAACGCCAGCCCCGACGTCGTTGCCGTGTCACTGCATATCTACGAAGCGCCGCTGGAGTGCTGCTCGCGTTTCGAGCCGCAGTCGGGCGAGTGGTATTTGCGCGTCGACAACACCCTGCAGACGGACGCCGCCTGACCGCCGGCGATCGCGACGCTCACAGCGCGCGCGGCGGACGATATACTTCGCGACCGCGCCGGAATGGCGGAATCGGTAGACGCAGCGGACTCAAAATCCGCCGCCCTTAAAAGCGTGTGGGTTCGAGTCCCACTTCCGGCACCAGCGTTGTAGGAAAAATCTGACAGCATTTGCCGTCAAGGGCCGATGCCAGCGCGGCAGCCGTTCTGGGAACCTGAGCGCTCCGGCAGCACAGCGCCCCAACGGACGGGGACGCCGCCATTCATGGATGATCGGCCACGACCAGGATCAGGTCGTGGTGCTGGGCCGGTAACCGCTCCCCGCTTCCGGGTGACTGCCATGACGCGGATCCTGCTCAACGTGGAGCCAGCCGACGATGCCGGCTGGGACGTCAGCTGTCACCGCCTCCTGCTTGACCACCACACATCGCCGGACGATGCCGTCCGCGCTGCCTCCGATCATGCCTATCGCCGCTACGTCGTCACCGGCACGCCGACGGGCGTCGCGCTGGCGTTGGGTGAAGGTGAATCCGTGATGGTCCAGGCCAACGGCTGACCGTCTCGCGCTTGACGCCGCGGCCACGCGGTCGCGCCGCGGCTACCATTGCGGCATGTGCCTGATCGCCCTCGCCTGGCGCCATCATCCGCGCCACCTGCTGGCCATCGCCGCCAATCGCGACGAGTTCCACGCGCGTCCGACGGCCGCGGCGGCGATGGATCCGGACGCGCCATCGGTCTACGGCGGCCGCGACCTGGTGCAGGGAGGCGGGTGGCTGCAGGTGTCCGCGCATGGCCGCCTGGCCGCCGTCACCAACGTCCGCGACGGACACGCCGATTCGATGCCCGCACCGCGCTCGCGCGGCTGGCTGGTGCGCGACTTCGTGCGCGGCAACGACAGCGCCCATGCGTTCGCCACAGCGCAGGCGGGCGGAGCCGACTACGGACCGTTCAACGGGGTGTTCTGCGACGGCGAGGCGCTCATCCATGCCAGCAACCGGCCGCGCCAGCCGCCCGCGACTGTGTCGCCGGGCGTGCATGCGATGTCCAATGGCGCGTTCGACGCCCCTTGGCCGAAGAGCACGTTGGCCACCCGCGCGCTGGCCGCGTGGCTGGACTCGCCGTTGGCACTGGCCGACCCCATGGCATCGCCGGAGTCGCTGGATCCGCTTTTCCTCGCGCTTGCCGATGAATCCCGCGCGCCGGACGCCGCGCTGCCCGACACCGGTGTCGGCCTGGAACTGGAGCGGGCGCTGTCGCCGCCGTTCGTGCGCGGCCCGCGCTATGGCACGCGCTGCAGCAGCGTGGTCCTGTTCGGCGAAGCACGGATCGTGTTCGCCGAGCGTCGCTACGGACCAGACGGCGTGCAGGCCGGCCACGGCATCACGCTGATTCCGCGCGTGCCGGAACGCTGAAAGAACCTGGACACGCTGTCAGGGCGAACTCGCCCTGCAGCGCAGAGGCGCGTCGTTCTCGAGTCCCTGCTCCCAGCCATTCGGGCGACGCAGCGCGATCGTGTCGTTGATGCAGGCGCGATCCGAACCTTCGCGCATCGACGTGATCGGGCCTGGCAGCAGCACCACGTCGCCGCCCTGCGCGGCACCGACCGCGACCAGCGCGGCTTCTGCTTCGTCCGCCGTCGCGACGACATCTCCATCCGGATCGCCGCTGGCCACGACGGCGACAGGCGCGGCATGGATGTCTGAAGGTCCGGGCGCGAACACCGTCTTCAACGCGAACTGCACTGCGCCGGCCAGCAGCATGCCCACCGCTACGGCCAGCATGACCGGCAGGAAGAACGACCAGGGGGCGGCATCGTCACGCAGGCTGGTTGGACGCATGTGCTTGGGCTCCGGTTTCGCGAGAGACTAGCGCCTTTCCCGACGACGGGCAGCTGCCCGCCACTGAAGATCGATGCCCAATGCCTCCATGCGCGTGAACCGCGCTGCGATTGTCGTGACCGCGCTCTGTCTGCTGGCCGCCTGCTCACCGCAACCGGCAGCGCCCGTGTCCGCACCCCTGTCTGCGGATTTCAGCTGCCAGGCCGGTGCATGGCGCAACGACGCCGGCGCAGTGTTCGTGCTGTCACCGGTGGAAGGCGGCCTGCGTTATCGCCTGATGGACGGGCGCACCGGCAGGTTCAACATCGGCCGCCAGGCGCTCGGCGACATGTTGGAGGCGTCGGAGGGCTGGCGCGAAGGTGGCCCCGTCGCCGCCACCGCGGTGTTCGAGCCCTGCCGCAGGGGCCGCATGCAGGTCGCGTTCGGCAACGAGCCCGCGTCCACCGCCACGCGCATGCCACAGGAGGTTCGCGAGGTCCGGTTCCGCAGCAACGGGATCGAATTGCGCGGGCGCCTCGTGCTGCCCCTGCCCACCCGTTCGCCGCTGCCGCTGGCGGTGCTGGTGCATGGCTCGGAGTCGTGGTCGGCGGTGGACATGCAGGCGTTGCAGTACCTGCTGCCGGCGCAGGGCGTGGCGACGTTCGTGTACGACAAGCGCGGCACGGGCGCGTCGCAGGGGAGCTACACGCAGGACTTCGAGGTGCTGGCCGATGACGCGGTCGCGGCGCTCGCCGAGGCGCGGCGCATGGCCGGCAGCAAGTTCTCGCATGCCGGCTTCGTCGGCGGCAGCCAGGCCGGCTGGGTGGCGCCGCTGGCGGCATCGCGCGGCAAGTCCGACTACGTGGTGGCGCTGTACGGGCTGGCCGAAAGTCCGCTCGCCGAGGACCGCGAAGAGGTGATGGCCATGCTGCGCGCGCGCGGTCATGGCGACGACGTGCTGCGCAAGGCGCGCGAACTCACCGACGCCACCGGCGAGATCATGGCGTCCGGCTTCACGCGCGGCTTCGACCAGCTGGCGGCGGTGCGCGAGCGCTACGCAGGCGAGGCCTGGCTGGACGACGTGGAGGGCGAGTTCAGCGGCGAACTGCTGCGGATCCCGGCCTGGCTGCCGCAATGGATGGTGCGCAGCATGGCGCGGGGCCGCGACGTGGGCACGCCATGGCACCACGACCCGCTGCCGGTGCTGGCTGGGCTCGACGTGCCGCAGCTGTGGGTACTTGCAGGCGAAGATCGCGTAGCGCCTCCGGCGAACACGCTCGCGCGGCTCCAGGAACTGCAGGCACAACAGCGACCGATCGACATCGTGCTCTACCCGGGCACCGACCACGGAATCTACGAATTCACCGACGTCGACGGCGAGCGCGTCGATCTGCGCAACCCGGACGGATACCACGCGCTGGTTGCGGGATGGATCCACGGCCTGCGGCTGCCGGACGTGCAGACGGCAGCCCGCATCAGTCCGCGCCGCGGCGTCACGACGCCGCAAAAATGAAAGGCCCAGTCTGTCGGGTTTCCCCGGCGGGCTGAGCCTTCCGTTGCCGAAGCGATTGCGTCCGGCTTGCGCCTTCCGCTTTTTCTTCGACGCGAGCAGGGTATCGCGGCGCGTGTTACGCGGACGTCAATCGCGTCGACCGTTGGTCCGAACGCCCGGCCAAGGCCACCATCCGCGACCGGTCTGCGCGTAGCGGTCCGCCGCCCGTTCGAAGCGATTGCGCACGCTGATCCCGCCGCACAGGAAATACAGAGGAAGGAACAGGACGCCAAGCACCATGTACTGCAGCACGTGGGCTCGCTCGTGGTCGGCGAGCGCGATGGACGGTTCCTCGCACAGTCCCGCGCGGTGCGCGTACGTGTGGCAGGCGCAGTCGAGCGTGTCGCCGGTGTGCAGGATGACGTTGCCGAGCGTCAACGCGCCACCGGGACCCCAGGGCACGCGATCGAATACCAGTGCGAGGTCGCGCGGTCGCAGTGACAGGCGCGCGCCGAATGGCAGTGCCGCAAGCCCCGTGATGGCGCCGGCGAGCGTGTACGGCAGCGCCCACGCGATGCCGAGCGCATGCGCCAGCGGGCGCAGCGCCCGCGCCACGTTCAATCGTCCTCGGGCAGCAGCAGCCACAGGATCAGGTAGACCAGGATGCCGGGGAACGCGATCGACGCCGCCGACACCAGCACGTAGATCACCCGCAGCAGCGTCGAGTTCCATCCGAAGCGGCGCGCAATGCCGCCGATGACACCGGCAAGCACGCGGTCGTCGCGCGAACGGCTGAGGGTGGGACGGGAGCTCATCGTTCGCTCAGCCAGCTGTGGATAGCGTCCGGCACCAGTTTCTGGGCTCGCCCGGAGACGTAGATGCCGATATGCCCACCGCGGAACGACAGTTCCGAATAGTCGTTGGTACCGACCAGGCCACCCAGCGGCCGCGATGCCGACGGAGGCACCAGGTGGTCCTGCTCGGCGTAGATGTTGAGCACCGGCATTTCCACCATGCCCAGGTGCACCTCGCGGTCACCGATGACGATGCCGCCATTGACGAATCCGTTGCCCTGGTAGTACTGCTTGATGAACTGGCGGAACGCCTCCCCGGCCTGGTCGGGCGAGTCGAAGATCCACTTCTCCATGCGCAGGAAATCCTCCAGCGCCGCCTTGTCGTCGAGGATGTCCGCCAGGCCCACGTACTTCTGCACGAACAGCCGCCAGGGCTTGAGCGTCAGGTAGCACAGGTTCATCATGTCGGCAGGCACGTTGCCGAGCGTGTCGACGAACAGGTCCACGTCGATGCCGCGCGTCCAGTTGCCCAGCATGTTGTCGTCGGTGTGGAAATCCACCGGCGTCACCATGGTGATCAGGTTGCGCACCTTGGCGGGATTGAGTGCGGCATAGCTCAGCGAGAACGCCCCGCCCTGGCAGATGCCGAGGAGGTTGATGGCATCCAGGCCGTGCGTGGCGCGCAGGTGGTCAACCGCGCCGCCGATGAAGCGCTCGATGTAGTCCTCGAGGGTGAGGAACCGGTCCGAACGGTCCGGATAACCCCAGTCGATGATGTAGACGTCTTCGCCGCGCGCGAGCAACTGGCGCACCAGCGACTTGTCGTCCTGCAGGTCGACCATGTACGGGCGGTTGACCAGCGCATAGGCGATCAGCAGCGGCACCCGCGCGGTCGGTGCCTGTGCGCCGATGAAGCGGTACAGCACGACCTTGCCGTCGCGCCACACTTCCTGCCGTGGCGTTGCGCCGAAGTCGACGTCATCGACGTTGCGCAGTGTCTGCAGTCCCGCGCCCAGCTTCTGGTGCAGGCGCGCGAACTCGGCAGCCAGGCCGGCCGGGGTGATATCGAGCGGACCATGCATGTCAGCGCTTCCTCTTGGCCGGCGACTTGCCGCCGCGTGGAGACAACGGCCGCGGCGCCTGCGGGATCGCGTTCGCGATCATGCTGCCGAAGGCTTCCGCCTTCGAGCGCGATGCCCTGGGGGCGGCCGCGCGCGACACGCGCGCTCCGGCGGTAGCAGGCTTCGCCGCGGACTTCTTCACAGCCTTCTTCACAGCCTTCTTCACAGCCTTCTTCACAGCCTTCTTCACAGCCTTCTTCACGGTCTTCTTTGGAGCGCTCTTCTTTACCGCGCTCTTCGCAACTTTCGTCGCTTTCCCGGTGGCCTTCCTGGCAACGTGGCTCGCCGCGTCCTTCGCCGCGCCCGTGCCCGCAGGCTTCGACGCACGGACAGGCTTCGCGGTCCCGCTTGCCTTCGCCACAGGCCGGGCAGCCGGTTCCAGTGGCGCGCCTGCGTGCGGGCGTGGCGCGGTCGCGGGTGCGCGATCGCCCTGCCCCTGCGCCACGGCATCACGCAGCTTGCGGACCTCGCGCTCGAGCTGGGCGAGCTTGCGGTGCGCGCCGTCGAGCTCACTGCGCGTCGGCATCCCGACCTGGGCGCACGCGTCCTCGACAGCACGCTGCACGCAGGCGCGCAGGCGCATCTGCGCGTTCACCATCTCGCCGTAGACCTCCCGGAACTCGGGCGAAAGGGCGATGCGCGCATAGGCCTCCTCGGCGGCATCGATCCAGGTGTCGAACAGCGCACGCGCCGACTGGATCTGCCGACCCGGCTCCTGGTGGGCTTCGAGCCGCGCTTCGAAGATCTCGTAGGCCTCCTGGGACGCCTTCATCATCAGCGCGTTGTAGGCGGCGTTCGCGTGCTGGTATTCGAGATGCGCGCGGAGCAGCTCCTGCTGGCGCTCCTGCTGCTCGCGTGCAAAACCGAAGGTGGGCATGCGCAGCAGTGCGCCAGCCTCGCTGCGCATCGAATGCAGCCACGGCGAGGCGTCTTCGACCCACTGGTCCAACCCCTGCATGCCATGGCCGCGCATGGTGCGCAGCATCTCGGGGAACGGGTTCTCACCGGCCGCTCCCAGCGCTTCCTTCCATGCCCGCGCGACATCAGCGGCGCTGGCATCCTGCCCGGCAAACCGGCTGGCGACCTGCTGCATCTGCCCATACCACTGCCGTGCCTGCGTGTTGAATCGCTCGACCGCGTCGTCGACCTGGCCGCGCCCGCCATGGGCGACGCGCGACCACCAGTCGATCGCTTCGTGCAGACCGTGCGCGCCGGGGACATTCGGCGCGCCGCCCATGCCACCCATGCCACCCATGCCGGGAATGCCGCCGAGACCCGGAAAACCGGCCATGCCCGGCATGCCGTTCAACCCCGCAAACCCGGACATTCCGGGCATGCCGGCCAACCCCGCTGCATCCGACATGCCGGGCATGCCGCCCGCGGGCGACGCAGCGCCGCGCAGCGCCTCGCCCCATGCGGCCCAATAGCGGCGCGACAGCGCCTCGAGATCGTCCTGCTGGTTCACCGGCATCGCCCGCTTCCGTCGTGTCGCCCGATCATAGCAACCGCCGGCGACCGCGCCAGCGTGATCAGGGCTTCGGAATGCGCAGCGTCTTGCTGATCATCAGCGAGCCCGACAGCGCATACACCAGCACCAGCGGATGCAGCTGCCAGGGGCCGAGCTGCACGCTTCCGAACCACAGCGCATCGCCAATCGCACCCTGCCAGGCGGCCACCGCCAGCAGCAGCACGATCACCACGCTGCTCGGGATCGGCGTGCCCTCGAAATACTTCACCTTGTCGCCGCCGTCGGCCAGCGTCTCCGCGGTGACGTTGTAGCGCGCCAGGCGGCTCACGCCACAGGCGACGAACCAGCTCAGCACCACCCAGTCCCAGCCGCCCTGCAGCCCGCAGGCATAGGCGAGCGCGGCCGGCGCGACGCCGAACGAAATGACGTCGGCGAGCGAGTCGAGTTCGCGGCCGAGCGTCGACGACACCTTGCGCCAGCGGGCGATGCGGCCGTCCAGCGCGTCGAAGACGAACGCCAGCGGGATCAGCGCCATGCCCAGCATCAGGTCGCGGATGCCGCCTTCGGCCGCGCCCTCCTGCAGGTAGCGCATGGCCGCGAAGATCGCGCCGGTGCCGCAGATGGCGTTGGCGAGGGTGAACCAGTCCGCGAGATGGAAGTCGCGGAGCATCGAGAAATGGCGCTGGCGTGGCATGGGCGTTCCGTGCACTGCGGGACCTCCAGCATGCCAAATCCGGCCAGCGCCGTCGCGGCGCGGCCCTCAGCGCGGGATCGCGAGGTGCGCCGCCTCCAGCGCGGTGCCCGACGGGCGCACGCGGGTCTCGATGTCGGCGTCCGCGGGCAGCGCAGCGCCGCTGTCGAGATGCGCGCTGACGCGATCCAGCGCGGCATACACGTACGGCAGCAGCGGCAGGTAGCGCGAGCCGTAATCGGGCAGCATCAGGAAGGCGTCGAAGTGCTGCGCGTTGCGCACCTGCCAGAAGCGCACGTCGCGACCCGCCGCGCGCGCATTGGCGACGTAGGGCGCGCTGCTGAACGCCATCGGGATCAGGCCGTCGTCGGCGCCGTGCACCACGATCACCGGAAGCCCTGCGCGCGGCGGCGCGGCGCGCGTCGCGGCAATGCCGTCGCGGACGCGGACCGCGTCTTCGCCATCACCCGTCCACAGCGCGCGCAGGCACTGCAGGCCTGCGAGCGTCAGGTCGGGCGGCGCGATGCCGGCATCGACCAGCCCCACGCCCGCACCCGGCGGGATGCCGCTGGCATCCGACCACCAGGCCGCGCGCTCGGCGGCGGTCGCGGCGCGCGGCACCATGTCCGTGCCCTGCGCGGAGAAGCTGAAGCCGCACGGGCCCTCGCCCACGCCATGGCGGCCGTAGGCGGACGCATAGGTCGCCGCCACGGCGCGCCACAGGTCGAAGCCGGCCGACAGCGCGCCGGCGCGCAGGGCGGCGTCGGTCCAGCCGGCGCCGCGCATCGTGTCGTATGCCGATCGCGCCTGCGCAGCCGTGTCGTCGCCCGTCACCAATCCCGCCGCCTTCAGCGATGCGCAGCGTGCGGTCCAGAACGGCGCCACCTGCGCCGTCACCGGCGGCTGCGGCAGGTCCTGCATGTGCAGCAGCGCGCAGGGCATCAACAGCGCCGCTTCGGTGGTGTAGTCGTAGAGCGCGCGGCTGCCCGCGCCGCTGGAATAGACGCTCGGCTCGCCCGCCACCACCGCGTCAAGCCAGTCGCCTTCCAGCTCGGCCGCGCGCAGCACCGCGCCGCCGCCGTTGGAGATGCCGACCGCGATCACGCGCGTGTTGGCGAAGGTGAACGGTGCCGCCGCCGGCAGCGCCTCGTCGAGCGCGTGCAGAGCGAACTCGGCCGCCTGCTTCACGTGCAGGCCCCAGTCGGCCTCGGGGTTGTCCTTGGAATGCGCATGCTTGAACGCAACGCCGGATGCGCCTTCCGCCGCCTCCGGCACGAACGCCAGGTCGTCGGCCTCGCCCGCGCCCGACACGCGGCCGTCGGCCGTGGCGCCCGCGCGCGCGTCGAGGTCGAAGTAGTCGCTGCCGGCGCCCTTGTCGGTGTAGGCCACCGCGCAGCCCTTCGGCAGCCCCCAGGCGCCCGCTACGGAAATCGAGCCGTAGATACCGCGCGAGCCGGACGACGCGGTCACCACCACGCAGCGCTTCGCCGCGTCGAACGCGTCCGGCACCTGCACCAGCACGCGGTGCGGGTGCGCTGCGCCCGGCACGCGCGCATAGGCCGAGAACTCGCGGCCGGGAACGCTGGCCACGCTGCCGTACAGGCTGCCGTAGCCGCCTGCGGGCGTCAGGTCGGCGATGCCGCGCCAGCTGCTCCAGATCGCGCGGCGGCGCAGTTCCCCGGCGGTCGGGGCCACGGCGTCGGCAAACGCCGGCGGCACCATCAGGCGCAGGCTGTCGAGCCCGAGCCCGGCGCTCAGGAGATCGTCGCCATCGCGGTGCGTGGTGTTGCGCGGATGATCGAACATGGTCTTCTCCGTGGCCGCCATGCGTTCGGCGCCGGACGCGCAGCCGGCAAGGATCGCCGCAAGCGCGAGCGAACCCGCGCCGTACACGATGATGCGCGAAGCGACGCGCCGGGAAACAGCAATGGGCTTGCGCACGGGCGCGATCCTTGGAGGAAAAAGGGGCATGCCGCACCGTAGCAGCCGCGCGCGCCGGCGGCATCGTACCTTTGTACGCCGCGGCGGCAGGAGCGGATTTGCTAACTTGGCCGCCTTGCCCCTCCGCGATGCCACCCCATGACCGACACCTTCCTCTCCGGCCGCACCGCCCTGGTGACAGGCAGCACCTCCGGCATCGGGCTCGGCATCGCGCAGGCCCTGGCGGCCGCGGGTGCACGCGTCGCGATCAACGGCCTCGGCGACCAGGCGCAGGTGGATGCGGCACTCGCTGCGGTGCGCGACGCCGGCGCGGCGGACGTCCGCCATTTCAACGCCGACCTGCGCGACCCTGCCGCGATCGAAACCATGATGGCGGAGATCGATGCATGGTCGCCGCTCGACGTGCTGGTCAACAACGCCGGAATCCAGCACGCGGTGCCGCTGGCAGAAATGCCGGTCGGCAAGTGGGACGACATCATCGCCATCAACCTCAGCGCGACCTTCCACACCATGCGCCTGGCGATGCCGGGCATGGCCGCGCGCGGCTTCGGCCGGGTCATCAACGTCGCGTCGGTGCATGGCCTGGTGGGTTCGGTGAACAAGGCACCGTACGTCGCGAGCAAGCACGGCGTGCTCGGCCTGGGGAAGGTGGCGGCGCTTGAATATGCCGCGGCCGGCAGCCGCGACAGCGGCGGCGTGACCGTCAATGCCATCTGCCCCGGCTGGGTGGAGACGCCGCTGATCGAGCCGCAGATCGAAGCGCGCCGCGACGGCGGCAGCCGCGACGACGGCGTGCGCGCGCTGCTCGCGGAGAAGCAGCCGAGCCTGCGCATGACCCTGCCCGCGGAGATCGGCGCACTCGCCACCTGGCTGTGCCGCCGCGAGGCGCACAACGTCACCGGCGCCGCATTCCCGGTCGACGGCGGCTGGTCGGCGCAGTAGCCCGCCGAGCGCAACGGACGCGCACCACCATGCCCACCCTGCTGATCGCCGACGACCACCCGCTGTTCCGCGCCGCGCTGCGCGGCGCCGCGCGCGAGGCTGCCGACGGCATCGAGACGCTCGAGTCCGGCACGCTCGACGAGACCATCGCCGCCCTCGAGGCGCGCGCCGACATCGACCTGGTGCTGCTCGACCTGCACATGCCCGGCAACCACGGGCTTGCCGGCCTGGCCGCGATCCGCGCGCAGTTCCCGGCGGTCGCCGTGGTGCTGGTGTCGGCCAACGAGGACCCGCACGTCGTGCGCCGCGCGATCGACCACGGCGCCGCCGGCTACATCCCCAAGAGCGCGGGCCTGGACGAGATGCGCGAGGCCATCGCCACCGTGCTGGCCTGCGAGGAATGGCTGCCGCCCGCGCTGCGCGGCGCCGTGGCGCGCGCACATTCCGCGCCGCGCGATGCCGATCTCGCCGCGCGCCTTGCCAGCCTCACGCCGCAGCAGTTCCGCGTGCTGGTGCTGGTCGCCGAAGGCCTGCTCAACAAGCAGATCGCCGACCGCCTGGACGTGCAGGAGCGCACCGTGAAGGCGCACCTGTCGGCGATCTTCGACAAGCTCGGCGCACGCAACCGCACCCAGGCCGGCGTGATCCTGCGCGAACTGGAACTCAGCGACCCGTCGCGCCAGGTGCAGGACGACGGCTGAAGGCCGGCGGCGACCCGCCTAGATCCGCGACACCGCCCACGACACCATCTTGCCGTCGCGATACGGCATCACGCCGTGGAACGCGCGCGGGTCGGCGTCGAACACCAGCGGCAGGAACTGGCGGTCGCCATCCCACAGCGGCAGTTCGAGGATGCGCTCGACATCGATCCACTCCAGCGTGCCCTCCGGGTTCGACACCAGCGGCGTTCCGGTGAATCCGGTAATCAGGAACACGAAACCGAACCAGTCCTCGCCCTGCTTGCCGAATCCCGGCCAGCTGATTGTGCCGCGCAGCTGCAGGTCGCTGCAGTCGATGCCCGCCTCTTCCATGATCTCGCGGCGCATGCCGGCCACCACGTCCTCGTCGGCTTCGAGCTTGCCGCCCAGGCCGTTGTACTTGCCCAGGTGCTGGTCGTCGTCGCGCGCATTGCGGTGCACCAGCAACACCTGGCGACGGTCGGGCGAAAGGATGTAGCCGAGGGTGGCAAGGATGGGGGTATAGGGCATTTCTTGATCGCGCGGAAATTTCGACAATTGTAAGGCGTCGCCAACGGCGGGCCGTGACGCACGCGCCGCGTGATCACTCTTCCAGGGTTGTTTCCACCGCCGGCTCGCGGTCCAGCGCCGTGCGCATCGCCAGCAGCCTCCCGAGCATCGACTTCAGCGCCAGCGGCCGCACCGGCTTCTGCAGCAGCCCGAGGCCGTGTTCGGCCACCTGGCGACGCACCAGGTCGGTGGCATCGGCGCTGAGCACCAGCGAGGGCGCGGCGCCGAACCGCGCGGCCAGGCGCAGCTGCAGGTCGATGCCGGTGTCGCCATCGTCGAGGTGATAGTCGAGCAGCCACAGGGCCGCGGGCTGCGCGGCCAGCGCCGCCTCCGCGCCGGCACCATCGGCCACCGCGACCACCTCCGCGCCCCAGCCTGCAAGCAGCGTGCGCAGGGCGTCGAGCGCCAGCGGATCATTGTCGACCACCAGCACGCGAGCGGCGGCCAGCCCCGGACGCAGGCGCGGCACCAGTGCCGACTGCGGCGTGCCCGCGACCCGCGGCAGCGTGATCGAGAACGCCGTGCCCTTGCCCACAGTGCTGCGCAACACGATGCCAGTGCCAAGCAGCCCGGCGATACGGTCGGCAATCGCAAGACCGAGGCCCAGGCCCTGCCCGGGCACGCCATCGCCGCGACGGAATTCCTCGAAGATCAGCTGCTGCTGGGAAGGCGCGATACCCGGCCCGGTGTCGTGCACCTCGATGCGCAACGCGCCGCCGACATGGCGCACGCCGAGCAGGATGCGTCCGCGGTCGGCGTAGCGCACCGCATTGGCCAGGAAGTTCTGCAGCACGCGGCGCAGCAGCTGCGGGTCGCTGTCGGTCCAGGCGGACGTCGCAACCAGCGTGAAGGCGAGGCCGCGCTCTTCGGCCAGCGCCTGGAATTCCGAGGCCAGCGGCTCGAGCACGTCGGACAGCGGAAACGCGCGCGGCTGCGGGACGAGTCCGCCAGCCTCCAGGCGCGCCATGTCGAACAGGCCGGTGAGGAGGTCGGTGGTGGAGTCGAGCGCGCCGCGGATCTGGCCGAGTGACGTGCGCGGCGCACCATCGAGCTGCGATGCCAGCGCATCGGTGAACAGCTGCGCGGCATGCAGCGGCTGCAGCAGGTCATGGCCCACCGCGGTGAGGAAGCGGCTCTTCGCCTCGTTGGCGCGCTCGGCCTCGCGCCGCGCCTGGTCGAGGCTCGCGGTGCGCTCGTCGACGCGCTGCTCCAGGGTCTCGTTGCTGCGCTTGAGCTCGGCTTCGGTGCGCCGGAACGCGGTCACGTCGCTGAAGGTGGCGACGAATCCGCCGCCGGGCATCGGGTTGCCGCGGATCTCGACGATGCCGCCATCCGGGAACACCCGCTCGCTGACGTAGGGCGTGCCGGCCTGCATGTGGCGCAGGCGCTTGCCCGCTTCGGACTCGACGCTCCCGCCCACCCGGCCGACCAGCCCGCTGCGCAGATTGTGCGCGACAAGTTCGGCGACCGGCACGCCGACGCGCAGCAGGCCGGACGGGTAGCCGAACAGTTCGGCGTAGCGGCTGTTCCACGCCACCAGCCGCAGCTCGCGATCGACCACGCTGATGCCCTGGCTCATGTTCTCCATGGCGGCTTCGAGGAGACGCTGGTTGAAGCGCAGGTCCTGCGAGGCCTCGCCGACGATGGCGGCGACGGTGTCGAGGTCGGGGCCCGCCTCCCGGCGCGCGGCATCCAGCAACAGGCGCGCCGAGGCGCTGCCGAGCACCGCTGCCAGCTCGCGCTCGAGGCGCGCCTCGATCATTGCCGGCACCGCGCCGCTCCCCGGCGCGCCGCGCAGCAGGTCGTCCACCGTGCGCACCGGCAGGAAGCGCCGCCCGGCCTCGCGCAGCGTGCGCCGGTCGGAGCCGCGCGCCACGTCGCGATCAGGAGTCGACAGCCAGGCGGCCAACGCCAGCGTGGTGGCGATGCCGACAAACAGGCTGGCGCCCACCGCGCGGCCGAGCCGGCTCCAGCTGGTCAGGCCAAACAATGTGTCTGGCGCCAGCATCGCGATGCCCCAGGGGCCATCCGCCAACCAGGCCCCGTCGCCACCGGAAAGATCGACCAGCATCGGTGACAGCGTCACCCAGGCCCACACGAAGAAGGCCGCCACCACGCCCCAGGTTGCCGCCGATGCCGGCGTGCGCGTCCGCCACACGGCACAGAACAGTGCAGGTGCAAGGGTGGCCAGCGCCGAGAACGAAACACCCCCGACGTCGGCGAGCGCCTCGCTTCCGCCGATCACGCGGCTGTAGGCCCACGCCAGCAGCATCACGGCCAGGATGCCGGCACGCCGCAGCGCCAGCAGTGCGCCGCGATGGTCGTCGCTGCCACCGCGGCCCACGGCCCAGGCCCCCCGCAGAAGGCCAGGCGTGAACCAGTGGTTGCCGATCATCAGGCTCAGTGCCAGCGTGCTTACCACCACCATGCCCGTCGCCGCGCTCAACCCGCCAAGGAACGCGAACAGCGCCAGGCCGTGATGGCCCAATGCGGCCGGCAACGCCAGCGCGTACATGTCCGAGGGCACGCTGTCGCCCAGCAGCGCCGTTCCGGCACGGGCCAGCAACAGGGTCGGCAATGCGATCAGCACCAGATAGAGCGGGAACTGCCAGCGCGCGGTCCGTACATGACGTTCATCGCGGCACTCGACCACGCCGACATGGAACTGATGCGGCAGGATGAACATGGCAAGCGCGCCGAGCAGGACCAGCGGCATGAAGCCACCTACCGGTTCCGGCGGTGACGGCGGCGCAGCGACATCGAAATCGCCCAGCCCGAACCAGACCAGCGCCCCGAGGGCCAGCATCGCGGCCAGTTTGAACAGCGACTCGAAGGCCATCGCCAGCACCAGGCCACGGTTGTGCTCCGTGGCGCTCGCGCGCCGGGTGCCGAACGCCATCGCGAATCCCGCCATCGCCAGCGCGACATACAGTGCACCGTCGCGCCACGGTGCAACGACGTCGACCGCGCCGCCGTGGCGGGTCAGCGTGTCAAAGCTCATCGTTACCGCCTTAAGCTGCAGCGCGATGTACGGCACCATGCCCAGCAAGGCGACCAGGGTGACCACGGCGGCCAGCCAGGGATCCTTCCCAAGCCGGGTAGCGATCAGGTCGGCAATGGACGTCGCGTTGCTCTCGCGCGCCAGTCGAACCAGGCGCAGCATCAAACCCACGGCCAGCGCATAGAAAAGGATCGCGCCCAGGAACGTCGGCGGCAGCGGCCAGCCGTAGCGCGCCGCCTGGGTGACCGTGCCATAGAAGGTCCAGGACGTGCAGTGCACGGCCAGCGACAGCGCATACACGTGGTGCCAGTGGCGGGCGAGCGCACCGGGGCGACGCTCGGCATAGACCGCCACGCCGAACAGCAGGACCAGCCAGAGCGTCGCGGCCGCGACCACCACGCCGACGCTCAGCATTCCTCCCGGCCCTCCATCATCGTTCCCACTTGCTCGCGCGCATGCCCGCCGGCCTTCCGTTCACCGCCGCAGCATAAGACAGCCGCACCGCCATGAAAAACGGCGACCGGGTTTCCCCGGTCGCCGAAGTCGTCATCCTGCAGGCGCGGCTCAGAAGTCGTAGCGCGCCGTCAGGCCGTACTGGCGCGGCGGACCGTAGAAGCCGGTCAACACGCCAAGCCCGGAGCTGACCAGGTTGTAGCCGGTGGTGCGGTACTCCTTGTCGGCCAGGTTGCTGCCCTGGAGCGAGAACGACCAGGAGTCGTTGACGCGCCAGGTCACGCCGGCGCCGACCAGGCCGTAGCCGTCCTGCCTGATCACCGGGCTCAGGTCGGTGGTCGGCCAGACCTCGGACTGGTACGAGTAGCCCACGCGCGCCGAGATGTTGCCGCCATTGGCAAGGTCGGTGCGGTACTCGACGTTGAAGGCCCCGGAGAACTCGGGTGCATTGGTGAAGCGCTGGCTGTCGGCGACGTTGACGCCACCGGTGATGAACTCGTCGTACTCGGCGTCCAGCCAGGCCAGGTTGCCGCTGATCACCCAGTTCTCGGTCGGCAGGTACTGGTACTCGACCTCCACGCCCTGGACCGTGCCCTTGCCCGCGTTGGTGAAGTCACCGAAGAAGCCCCCGCCCGGCAGCGCGGTGAACACCGACAGCTGGATGTCCTCGTACTTGTTGTGGAAGTAGGCCAGGTTCAGGAACAGGCGCTCGTCCAGCATCGACATCTTGCTGCCGACTTCGAGGCTGTCGACCTTCTCGTCGTCGAAGGGGTCGCCCGAGCGCGGCACGGCGGTGGTGTTGGCGCGGATGTTGAACCCGCCCGACTTGAACCCGCGCGACGCCGTTCCGTAGACCATCACGTCCGGAGTGACCTCGTAGCTCAGGGCCAGCTTCGGCGACACGTTCTTGAAGTTCACCGTCTTGTCGAAGTTGGCGGCCACGGCGCCGCTGGGAACGGTGAAGGTCGCGTCGGTGTAACCGATATTGTAGGCGACCGCGTGCTTGTCCTCGTCGGTGTAGCGCGCGCCGACGTCGAGGTTCAGGCGCTCGGTCAGGTCGAACGACCAGTCGGTGTAAACCGCGATGCTCTTGGTGTTGACCGTGCCCTGCGTGTCGCCGAACGACAGGTTGAAGAAGTTGTTGAGCACCTGGCCACCGGCATCACCGTCGAAGGCATACAGGCCCACGACGCCACGGGCGCGTCCACCGGCGTCGTAGTTCACCTGCAGCTCGTTGCTGATCTGCTCGTCGCTGTAGAACGCCTTCACGTCGGCGATCTTCTCCGGCAGCGTGTCGAAGTCGATGTTGGTCTCGGTATCGGACTCGCGCTTGGCAGCGATGTACTTGACCGCCCAGTCTTCGTTGGGACGCCAGTTGACCGTGACCGAGCCGCCCTTCATCTCCGTGTCGTTGACGTTGGGCATTCCGCTGCGGATGTCGTAGCGGCTGTCGAGCGGCGCCACGCCGGACACCGGGATCAGCGGATTGTTGTTCACCGCCAGCATCTTCGCGCCGCGCACGCCGGACTGGTCATCCAGGTAATCAAGCGCGAACTGCACGTCGAACGATTCGCTCGCGAACGCGCCGAGCTGGAAGCGCATCGCGTTGATCTCCTTGTCGCTCACGTCCTGGCCATTGAGAAGATTGGTGCCGTACCCGTCGCGGTTCATGCTCGCAACCGACAGGCGCGCGCGCAGCGCCTCGGTGCCGCCGATGGGGCCACCGATTCCGCCCTTGACGTCGAGCTGGTTGTGGTTGCCCACGGTCACCGACGCATATCCGTCGAGTTCCTTCGGCAGCTCGCGGCCGATGTACCTGATCGCACCGCCGATGGTGTTCTTGCCGTACAGCGTGCCCTGCGGGCCGCGCAGCACCTCGACGCGGCCGACGTCGAACACGTCGAGCAGCGCGCCCTGGGGACGTGCGATATAGACGTCGTCGAGGTAGATGCCCACGCCCGGATCGACGCCCCACAACGTATCGGACTGACCGACGCCGCGGATGTAGGCGGTCGCGGCACTGCTCGAGCCGCGCGCTGCGTAGATGGTGAGGTTGGGGACCTGCGCATCGAGGTCGCCGATGTCCCGGATGTTGAGCTTGTCCAGCACGTCGGGGGTGAATGCGGTGACCGCAACCGGCACGTCCTGCAGGGTTTCCTCACGCTTGCGCGCGGTCACCGTGATGCCACCCAGCGTGGTGGCGCTCCTGCTGGCCGCCTGCTGCTCCGGCGTACCGGCAGCGGTGTCCTGTGCGAAGGCCACCGGCGACGAGAGCCCGAGGGCGATCGCCAGGCTCAGTGCGGTGTGCGGGATCTTGGCTCGCTTCATCGTGTTCCCCTAGGAATATGCATGTACGTGCGGCCGAATGCCGCCTTGATGACAAGCCTAGGGATCACGCTGCGGACTGGGCATCGTACCTTCGGACAATGGGCCGCGATGCCGGGCGCTGACGACACTGTCGTCCGTGGAATCGTGCGTGGCACGATCGCAAGGACCCGTCGATGTCGTTCCTGATCGTGCTCGCGGCACTGTGTTTCCTGATGCTGGTGGCCTACCGCGGCTACAGCGTCATCCTGTTCGCCCCCATCGCCGCCATGGGCGCGGTGCTGCTGATCGACCCGTCGCTGGTCGCGCCGATGTTCACCGGCCTGTTCATGGACAAGATGGTCGGCTTCCTGAAGCTGTACTTCCCGGTGTTCCTGCTGGGCGCGGTGTTCGGCAAGCTGATCGAGATCTCGGGCTTCTCCAAATCCATCGTGGCCGCGACCATCCGCGTGGTCGGCGCGCAGCGGGCGATGCTGTCGATCGTGATCGTCTGCGCGCTGCTTACCTACGGCGGCGTGTCGCTGTTCGTGGTGGTGTTCGCGGTGTACCCGTTCGCGGCCGAGCTCTTCCGCCAGAGCGACATCCCCAAGCGCCTGATCCCCGGCACCATCGCGCTCGGCGCGTTCACTTTCACCATGGACGCGCTGCCCGGCACGCCACAGATCCAGAACATCATCCCGACCGCGTTCTTCGGCACCGATACCTGGGCCGCGCCGGTGCTGGGCACGCTGGGCGGGGTGTTCATCATCATCCTCGGCATGCTGTACCTGGAGTGGCGCCGGCGCGTGGCGCACCGCGCCGGCGAAGGCTACGGCGATCCGGCGACGCTCCTCAACGAACCCGTCGAGTTCGTCGGCGGCAAGCTCGCCAATCCGCTGGTCGCGCTGCTGCCACTGGTGATGGTGGGCGTGTCCAACCTCGTGCTGACGCGGCTGCTGCCCGGCGTGTACGGCGCCAGCCACAGCTTCATCCCCGCGGTGGTCGGCAACCCGGCGCCGGTGGTCCAGGAAGTCGCCAAGATCTCGGCGATCTGGGCCGTGCAGGGTGCGCTGCTGATCGGCATCGCCACGGTGCTGGTGTTCGCCTGGCGCACGGTGTTCACGCAGTTCGCGGAAGGCACGAAGTCCGCGATCGGCGGCGCGTTGCTGGCGTCGATGAACACCGCGTCCGAATACGGCTTCGGCGCGGTGATCGCGGCGCTGCCCGGCTTCCTGGTGGTGGCCAACGCGCTCGGTTCGATCCCCGATCCGCTGGTCAACGAGGCGGTCACGGTGACCGCGCTGGCCGGCATCACCGGCTCCGCGTCGGGCGGCATGTCGATCGCGCTCGCGGCGATGGCCGACAGCTTCATCGCCAACGCCAATGCCGCCGGCATCCCGATGGAGGTGCTGCACCGCGTCGCCTCGATGGCCTCGGGCGGCATGGACACCCTGCCCCACAACGGCGCGGTGATCACGCTGCTCGCGGTGACCGGCCTGACCCACCGGCAGGCCTACAAGGACATCTTCGCGATCACCATCATCAAGACGCTGGCGGTGTTCTTCATCATCGCCACGTTCTATCTCACCGGCTGGGTCTGACCCGGCGAGCCGGCGCGCGGGCGGGCCCGCGCGCTGGTGCATGATCCCGGCAGTGGGTCACATCCCGAGCGGAGCAAATCCGCAATAGTCATCGAGGGACTGCGTCCGACCTGACCGGGGATACAAGATGGCCGACACCAAGGTGGCAAGCCGCCGCCGCGCAATGGACAACGTGCCGGCGCGGCGCCATGGCGGATACTCGATCGAGGCGGCCACGCGCCCGCCCCGCGACATCCCGCCGGCGCCTCCGCCGCCACCCGGCGCGCCTGATCCCCGTTTCCGGCCTCCGCAGGAAACGCTTGCCCGTCCACCGGCGTGGGTGCGCGCATGGCACCGCCTCGGGTACGGCATCACGCCGACCGCGAAGCAGGAGTTCGACGCCCTCGGCAACAACGATGTCGCCCGTTACGAGGCGATGCTGGAGCAGCAGCTGGCCTGGGAGTCGATCAGCGACTCGGCGCTGGACGCACGCCTCGCCGCCGCCGGCTACAGCACCCTCGCCAAGACCCTGCCCCAGCTGTGGGCCGACCACGTCGCCAGCGGGCCGGCCTACGAGGTGCGGATGCTCCCGGCGTGGGAGGTGCAGCGCGCCTCGCTGGTGCGCGCGGTGTTCTCGCGCCGCCAGCTGCATGAGCGCGTGACCACGTTCTGGCACGACCACTTCAACGTGATGCTCAGCGACTACGACGCCGGCCCGGTGTACGTGCACTACAACCGCGATGTGATGCGCAGCCACGCGATGGGCAACTTCCGCGCCATGCTGGAGGCGATGGCGCGCAGCACGGCGATGATGTTCTTCCTCGACAACCGCACCAACCGGCGTTCGGGCCCCAACGAGAATTTCGCGCGCGAACTGCTGGAGCTGCACACCTTCGGTGCGGAGAACTACCTCGGCTTCGTGAATCCATCCGCGGTGCCGCCGTGCCCGGAGGACCCGACCTACCCGATCGGCTACACCGACATCGACGTGTACGAAACCGCGGCCGCATTCACCGGCTGGAGCGTGCGTACCGGCGCCGGCGGCGACGGCACGTTCGTCTACAACGCCAGCGACCATGACACCGGGCCGAAAATGGTGCTCGGCATGTACCTGCTGCCCGAGCAGGCCGCGCTGAAGGATGGCCGCGACGTGCTGGACCGCATCGCCAGCCACCCATGCGTCGCGAAGTTCATCTGCCGCAAGCTGATCCGACACTTCGCCACCGACATGCCGCCGCAGTCGCTGGTGAACAGCGCCGCGGCGATTTTCCGCGCGCAGTGGCAGAGCCCGGATCAGCTCCGCCTGGTGCTGCGCCATATCCTTCGCTCCGAAGTGGCGCGCGAAGGCTGGGACGGCAAACGCCGCCGGCCGTCCGAAGTGGTCGCAGCTGCGATGCGCGCCGCGGGCGCCGACTGGACCCTGCGGCCCGACCACGACCGCAGCAACGATTTCATGTGGCGCCTGGGTGCGACCGGCCACTCGCCCTACGACTGGCCGGCGCCCAATGGCTATCCCGACACGGCCATGGCCTGGTCCGGCGCCAACAGTTTCGCGATGACCTGGAAGATGCTCGGCTGGCTGACGGAAGCCAGCGACGGCACGCAGCGGCTGATGCCGATCGTGGAGACGTCGCGCGCCGCGGTCGCGCAGTGGACGCCGCGAGCGCTGGTCGACTTCTGGTGCCAGCGCGTCCTCGGCCATGCCCCCGCCGCGGCGCGCCTGCAGATGCTCTACCGGTTCATGGCGCAGAACGGCAGCATCGACAACACCGTCATCCTCGATGACAACGCGTGGCGCGGCAGCGACCTCAAGGGACATTACAACCACGACCGGCTGCGCAGCATGGTGTCCATGCTGTTGATGTCGCCAGAATTCTCAAACCGCTGAGGACGCAGGCATGGTCGACATCGAGCTTTCGCGCCGCGACTTCCTCAAGGGCTGCTGCGCCACCGCGGCCATCGCCGGCGCCGCGCCCGCGCTGCTGTATTCGCGTCCGGCGTTCGCGGGCACTCCGCATGACACCCTCGTGCATGTGTTCCTGCGCGGCGGCATCGACGGCCTGAACCTGGTGGTGCCGACCGCCGGCGGGGACCGCATCCACTACGAGCAGGCCCGCCCCTCGCTGGCCATCGCCGCCACCGGGCCATACGCGGCGCTGCCGCTCAGCCTCGCCGGCGGCGCCGCAACCGGCTTCGGGCTGCATCCGTCGGCCATCGGGCTGCACGAACTCTGGAGCGAGTCGAAGCTTGCGATCGTGCATGGCTGCGGCATGCAGACCACGGTCACCCGCAGCCATTTCGATGCCCAGCTGTACTGCGACCTCGGCACGCCCGGGCAACAGGGCGGTGGCAGCGGCTGGCTGACGCGCGCCTGGAGCAGCGATCCGGGCGCCGCGGGCGGCGCGGCCCTGCCGATGCTCGCGGTCAACAGCCGGCAGCCCGCGAACATGCTGGGCGGCACCGATGCGCTGTCGATGGGCGCGCCCACCGATTTCGCACTCAATGCCGGGCCCTGGCAGTGGCGCGAGGGTGGTGGTGGACGTGCCGCCGGGGTGCTGGGCGTCAACGACCTGCTGGCGGAATACCTCGCCGGGCGCAGCGCGGTCGAACGCCAGGCCGCGCTTGCCGAACAGTCGCTGCGGATGGTGCGTGCGCAGCCCTACAGCGCCACCCTGCCCGTCGGCTGGCCCACCAGCACCTTCGCGCGCCAGCTGTGGACGGTGGCGCAGTCGATCCGCTTCGGCGTCGGCCTGCGCTACGCGGCGGTGGACCTGGGCGGTTGGGACACCCACGAAGGCCAGGGCACCGCCGGCAGCGGCTATCACTACTACCAGAACAAGATCGCCGAGCTGTCGCAGGCGCTCACCGCGTTCTACGTCGAAATGGCCGCCGGGGGCGAGGCGTCGCGGGTGACGGTGGTGGTGCAGTCCGAGTTCGGCCGCCGGGTGCGCCAGAACGGCAGCGGCGGCACCGACCACGGCTACGGCAACCCGATGCTGGTGCTCGGCGGCCCGGTCAACGGGCGTCGCTTCTACGGCCAGTGGATGGGGCTGGATCCCGAGGTGCTGTCGCCCTACTTCGGCGACATCCCGGTCGCCACCGACTACCGCCAGATCCTGTCGGAACTGCTCATCCGGCGGATGGGCAACAACCGCCTCGGGCAGGTGTTCCCGGCCTATACCGGCTACGTGCCGCTGGGGCTGTTCCAGGGCAGCGACCTGCCGCCCGAATACGGTACGCCTCCCTCCTCGCGCACACGCCTGAGGGCGCTGGCGCGCCATCGCCAGCCGGTTTACGGCGAGTCGATCCAAGGCACGGCCCACTCCACCGCGGACACGGGTGCAAACCGCCTGGCACGCGGCCTCAGCGCCCTGCGTCGCAACGCGGTGCGCGCGAGGATGCGCGTGCAGCGCATGCTCACCCGCCTGGCGTCCTGAGTCCCGTCAGCCACTGTTGTGCCGCGATCGGCGCGACGGCGGGACGTGCAAGATCTTCTCATATTCCAGGGGAGGCGGATTTGACGCGCAGTGCCGGGTACCAAAGCCCTTGAGGACTCATGTCCCCCGGCGATGGCCTTGGGCCATCGCCTCCTCCTTGACTTCGCCCTCAAGGGCTTTGGCACCCGGTATGCAGCAATCCGCGGTGCTTTGAAGAGCACAGGCACGCCTCGCGATCGGGCGGCTGCTCTTCGGTACCCGCGGGCTACGCGGAGCCCCGGAGTGGCCGGGAGGCCTTCGCGGGGAAGTCAAGGAGGAGGCATCCGCCGCCAGGCGGATCCGGGGGACATGAGCCGCGAAGGCCTCACGGCCACCACCGGGGCCTCCAGGCCAACAGCGGCGAACAAGCAGTCGTTCCCCAGGGACGTTTCTCCGGTACCGGTTAACGAAAAAAAAGAGCGGGCCTGAGCCCGCTCTTCTTGTGTCCGGAGTTAACCGGGCAGTGACGCGTGCGGCTTACTCGCCGACCACGCCCTCGCCTTCCTCGACCGCCTTCATCGACAGGCGGATGCGGCCCTGCTTGTCGACTTCCAGCACCTTGACCTTGACCATGTCGCCTTCCTTGAGCACGTCGCCGACCTTCTCGACACGCTCGTTGGAGATCTGCGACACGTGGACCAGGCCGTCCTTGCCGGGGGAGATGGTGACGAACGCACCGAAGTCCATCAGCTTGACGACCTTGCCCTCGTAGATCCGGCCCGGCTCGACGTCGGAGGTGATCTGCTCGATGCGCTCCTTGGCGGCGCGGCCAGCGGCGGCGTCGACCGATGCGATCGTGATCGTGCCGTCGTCCTGGATGTCGATCTGCGTGCCGGTTTCCTTGGTAATCGCCTGGATCACCGAACCGCCCTTGCCAATCACTTCGCGGATCTTGTCGGGGTGGATCTTGATGGTGATCAGGCGCGGCGCGAACTCGCTCAGTTCCGAACGCGGCGCGGTCAGCGCGGCTTCCATTTCCTTGAGGATGTGGAGGCGGCCCTGCTTGGCCTGGGCCAGCGCGACCTTCATGATCTCCTCGGTGATGCCCTGGATCTTGATGTCCATCTGCAGCGCCGAGATGCCGTTGGTGGTGCCGGCAACCTTGAAGTCCATGTCGCCGAGGTGGTCCTCGTCACCGAGGATGTCGGACAGCACGACATAGTCGTCGCCTTCCTTCACCAGGCCCATCGCGATACCCGCGACCGGCGCCTTGATCGGCACGCCCGCGTCCATCAGCGCCAGCGACGAGCCGCAGACCGACGCCATCGACGAGGAGCCGTTCGATTCGGTGATCTCGGACACGACGCGGATGGTGTACGGGAACTCTTCCATCGTCGGCATCACGGCAAGCACGCCGCGCTTGGCAAGGCGGCCGTGGCCGATCTCGCGACGCTTCGGGCCCATCATGCGGCCGGCTTCGCCCACCGAATACGGGGGGAAGTTGTAGTGGAACAGGAAGTGTTCCTTGTACTCGCCGGACACGGCGTCGATGATCTGGCCGTCGCGGGCGGTGCCCAGCGTGACGGCGACGATCGCCTGCGTTTCACCACGGGTGAACAGCGACGAGCCGTGCACGCGCGGCAGGATGCCGACGCGGCTGGCGATCGGGCGGACGGTGTCGAGCGCGCGGCCATCGATGCGGACCCTGGTCTTGAGGACCGAGTTGCGCATGGTCTGGTATTCCTGCTCGCTGAACTCCTTGTGGAGGTCGCCGGCCGCCCAGGCATTGGCCTCGGCATGCGGCGCAAGCGCGTTCAGGATGGCCTTCTTGACGGTCGAGATGGCGTCCTTGCGCTCGAGCTTGTCACGCACCTGGAACGCGGAGGCGAGCTGGTCGCCGATCGCGGTGCGGATGGCGTGCACGATGCCTTCGTCCGCAGCCGGCGCGGTCCAGCTCCACTTCGGCCTGCCGGCCTCGGCAACCAGGGCGTTGATGGTCTCGATCGCGACCTGCATCTGCTGGTGGCCGAACATCACCGCGCCGAGCATCACGTCTTCCGACAGCTCCTTGGCTTCGGACTCGACCATCAGCACCGCATTGGCGGTACCGGCGACGACCAGCTCGAGCTCGGAATCCTTCAGCTCGGAGATGGTCGGGTTGAGCAGGTACTGGCCGTCCTTGTAGCCGACCTTGGCGGCGCCGATCGGGCCGTCGAACGGCGCGCCCGACAGCGACAGCGCGGCCGAGGCACCGATCAGGGCGAGGATGTCGCCGTCGACCTCGGGGTTCATCGACATCACCGTGGCGATGATCTGCACTTCGTTGCGGAAGCCGTCCGGGAACAGCGGGCGGATCGGGCGGTCGATCAGGCGCGAGATCAGCGTTTCCTTCTCGGTCTGACGGCCCTCGCGCTTGAAGAAACCACCCGGGATGCGGCCACCGGCGTAGAACTTCTCCTGGTAGTCGACGGTGAGCGGGAAGAAGTCCTGCCCTTCGCGCGCGGTCTTGTTGGCGACCGCGCTGACCAGCAGCATGGTGCCCTCGCACGAGACCATGACCGCGCCGCCTGCCTGGCGGGCGATCTCACCGGTCTCGATGGTGACCGTGCGGTTGCCGTACTCGAAGCTCTTGATGACTTTTGCCACGTTGGTGATTCCTCGATGACTCTTGCGATGAACCGGACGGGACCCTTGCCCCGTGCCGGGTGGCGCGCACTGCCGGCGCGCCGAAATAAAACCGCGGCGCATTTCTGCGCCGCGGTGGGGTTGTATCAGCGACGCAGGCCGAGCTTCTCGATCAGCGCCTTGTAGCGCGCGCTGTCCTTGCGGTGCAGGTAGTCGAGCAGGCTGCGACGGCGGTTGACCATCATCAGCAGGCCGCGGCGGCTGTGGTGGTCCTGCTTGTGCGCCTTGAAGTGTTCGGTCAGGTGCACGATGCGCGCGGTGAGCAGGGCGACCTGGACTTCCGGGGAGCCGGTGTCGGCGTCGCCGCGCTTGTTGTCTTCAATGATCTTGCCGGTGTCGATGGACATGCTGTGGAACCTTCTGGTGATGCGTGGACCGCAGGAACGCCGTTGCATGCCGGTTGGCATGAACGGGCACCACGTGACCCGCCGCGAGCGATGGAACGTGATCGGCGCGGAAGCGCCGGATTTGACTCGAAAAAGCCGGAAGATTGTAGCCTGCGGGCACCCTCCGGACAAGGCAGGCTCAGGCCTGGGCGGCACCGCCTGTCGGTTGGGCACAGGCCCAGGCGAACATGCGGCGCGGCCGCAACGCGCCATCGGCATCCACTTCGCCCAGGCCGAGCACGCGCGCGTCGGGGCCATGGATCGCCACTTCGCCCTGCGGGCTGAATGGCCCGACCGCGCGCTGCCCGTACGACAGGCGCGCGGCGTCGGCCGCACCGACGGACACCCGCGGCCAGGCGTCCATCCCGGCCTCGATGGGCAGCAGGCAGGATTCGAGGCAATGCTCGCCGCGCGCGGCCAGCGCGGCGAGATCGTCGAGCGTCCACATCCGCGGGTCACGGAACGGGTCCACCCACAGGCGCCGCAGTTCGGCCACGTGCGCCCCGCAGCCCAGCGCTTCGCCTAGGTCGCGGACCAGGCTGCGCACGTAGGTACCGGAGCCGCATTCCACGCGCAGGCGCAGGATGTGCGGCGGACGGCCGTCGCCGGGCACGTCGAGGAGATCGGCGGCGGACAGCAACGTGAATGCGTGCACGTCGACCGGGCGCGGCTCGACTTCCACCAGCTCCCCGCGCCTGGCCTTGGCGTAAAGCGGCTCACCGCCGCGCTTCAGCGCCGAGTAGATCGGGGGCCGCTGCTGGATGTGGCCGGTCAACGCCGCCAGCGCGGCATCGAGGGTGGCGACGTCGAGCAGCGGCACCGGGCGCTCGCGCAGGAGCTGGCCGTCGGCGTCGTCGGTATCGGTGACCTGGCCCAGGCGTGCGACCACGTCGTAGGCCTTGCGCGCGCCGAGCAGGCCCCCGGCGATCTTGGTGGCTTCGCCGAAGCACACCGGCAGCAGGCCGGTGGCCAGCGGGTCGAGGCTGCCGGTATGGCCGCCCTTCTCGGCGCGGAACATGTGGCGGACGCGCTGCAGCGCCTGGTTGGAACTCAGCCCGCGCGGCTTGTCGAGCAGCAGGATGCCGTCGAGCTTGCGGAAGCGCGTACGTGGCTTGGCAGTCATCGCGGGGGATCAGTCCCCGCTGCCGGGCTCGCCGGAGTCATCGAGGTCGCCAAGCTCACCCGCTTCGCGCAGGAGGTTTTCGATGCGCTCGCCGCGGTCGACGGAGTCGTCGTAATGGAAATGCAGCTCCGGCACGTGGCGCATCTTCACGCTATGCGCGAGCCGGTAGCGGACCTCGTACGCCACCGCCTTCAGGCCCTTCATGGCCTCGGCGGCGCGCTCGGGGTCGAGCGCGGTCACGAAGACCTTGGCATGCGCCATGTCGCGGGTGATCTCGACGTCGGAAACGCTGAGCGACGGCAGGCCGTGCTCGGCGACGGCGTCGCGCACGAGGGTGCCCAGCTCGCGTCGGAGCTGGGCGGACACGCGGTCGGTTCTGTGGAAGGACTTCTTCACAGCGTGCGCTGGACCTCGACGCGCTCGAAGCACTCGATCTTGTCGCCCGGCTTGACGTCGTTGTACGCCTTCACGCCGATGCCGCACTCGGTATGGACGCGGACCTCGTCGACGTTCTCCTTGAAGCGGCGCAGCGATTCCAGCTCGCCCTCGAAGATGACCGTCTCGTCGCGCAGCACGCGGATCGGCTTGTGGCGCTTGACCACGCCCTCGATGACCATGCTGCCGGCGACCGCGCCGAACTTGGAGCTGCGGAACACCTCGCGCACCTCGGCGGTGCCGATGATGTCCTCGCGGATCTCGACGCCGAGGATGCCCGACGCCACCTGCTTCACCTGGTCGATCACGTCATAGATGATCGAGAAGTAGCGCAGGTCGAGGCCGGTGGATTCGATCAGCTTGCGTGCCGACGCATCGGCGCGGACGTTGAAGCCGATGATCGTGGCCTTGGAGGCGGCCGCGGAGTTGGCATCGGACTCGGTGATCGCACCCACGCCCGAGCGGATGATGTTGACCCGGATCTCGTCGTTGGAGAGCGCGGTGAGCGCCTGGCGCAGTGCTTCCACCGAGCCCTGCACGTCGGCCTTGACCACCAGCGGCAGCTCGAGCTGCTGGCCGCCGCCCATCTGCGCCATGATGTCTTCCATGCGGTTGCCCGCGGCCTGCACCAGGCGCTGCTCGCGGCGCTTGGTCTCGCGCTGCTGGGCCACGTCCTTGGCGAGGCGCTCGTCCTCGACCACCACGAAATCGTCGCCGGCATCGGGCACGCCCGAAAGGCCCAGCACCTGCACCGGGATGGACGGGCCGGCGCCGTCGACCTGCACGCCGCTCTCGTTGAACAGCGCACGCACGCGGCCGTACTCGATGCCGCACACCAGGTAGTCGCCCTTGTTGAGCATGCCCTGCTGCACCAGCACCGTGGCCACCGGGCCGCGACCCTTGTCCAGCGAGGACTCGATCACCACGCCCGCGGCACGGCCGTCGGCGACCGCGCTCAGCTCGAGCACCTCGGCCTGCAGGCCGATCGCATCCAGCAGGTCGTCCACGCCGTCGCCGGTCTTGGCCGACAGCTCGACCATCTGCGTGTCGCCGCCGAATTCCTCGGCGACGATCTCGTGGGTCAGCAGTTCGTTCTTGATCCGCTGCGGGTCGGCTTCGGACTTGTCGATCTTGTTGATGGCGATGATCAGCGGGACCTTGGCGGCCCTGGCGTGCTGGATCGCCTCGATGGTCTGCGGCATCACGCCATCGTCGGCCGCAACCACCAGCACCACGATGTCGGTGAGCTTGGCGCCGCGCGAACGCATCGAACTGAACGCGGCGTGGCCGGGCGTGTCGAGGAAGCTGATGACGCCCTTCGGCGTATCGACGTGGTATGCGCCGATGTGCTGGGTGATGCCGCCGGCTTCACCGGTGGCAACCTTGGTGCGGCGGATGTAGTCGAGCAGCGAGGTCTTGCCGTGGTCGACGTGGCCCATGATGGTGACCACCGGCGGACGCGCCACCTTGTCGCCCTGGATGCCTTCGCCATGCGCGAGCAGCTCGCTCTCGGCGTCGTCGGCGTCTGCGCGAACGGCGGTGTGGCCGAGCTCCTCGACGACCAGCATCGCGGTGTCGTGGTCGATGGACTGGGTGATGGTGGCCATCACGCCCATCTTGAACAGCGCCTTGACCACCTCGCCGCCCTTCATCGCCAGCTTCTGCGCGAGGTCGGCGACGGTGATCGCTTCACCGATCGCGACTTCGCGCACGACCGGCGCGATCGGCCGGGTGAAGCCGGTGCCGGTGCGGCTCTGGTCGCGGTTGCTGCCACGCTGCGGGCGCGCCTTCGGGCGCGCGGTGCTGCGGCGCGCACGATCGGCGGCGGAAAGATGCATCTTGCCGGCGAAGCGCGCGGCGCTGTCGTCGTCCTCGCCACCGGCGGGTGCCTGGTGCGAACCGCGTGCGCCCTTGGGCTTGGCGGCACCGCGGTCATCGCTGCGCGGCGCGGCCGGCTTGGGATGGCCATGGCCGTGGGTCGCTGCGGGCTTGCGGACGGCATCGCCGTCGCCGGCCTCGGGCGCGACGGGCGCTGCCGCGGCGCGCAGGCGCGCGGCCTCGGCATCGGCTGCAGCGCGCTTGCGCTCCTCGATCTCTTCGGCGCGACGGCGGTCGTCGGCGGCCAGGCGCTCCTGCTCGTCCCGGTTGCGCTGGCGCGACTCCTCGAGCTTGCGCAGGATGTCGGCGCGCTCCTCGTCCTCGGTCATGCCCTGCGGGCCCGTACCGGGCTTCACCAGCGTGACCTTCTTGCGCACGACGACGTCGACGGTCGGCTTGTTCTTGCCGCCGCCCACGGTGAGCGTGCTCTTGCGGTTGAGGGTGATCTTCTTCGGCGCGACCGGATCCTCGGCCACCACTTCGGTGCGGCCATGGGTCCGGCGCAGGAAGCCGAGGAGCTTCACCTTCTCGGTGCTGGTCACGACCTGGTCGGGATTGCTGAACGACATGCCCGCTTCGGACAGCTGCTCAAGCAGTTTCTCGACCGGCGTGTTCACCAGTTCGGCCAGCTTGCGGATGGTGGTTTGCTGCGACATTCGGCTTCCGGTTCCTTTGGCGTCGGCATGTGCCGCGCTATGGAGATGGATCAATTCTGGGTGCTTTCTGGTCGGGGGCCTGGACCCCTGACTGTCAGCCCTCGCTTTCCAAACGCGCGATCTCTTCGGCGCGCGCGGCGAGGATCAGGGCGGCGGCACGCTCGAGCCCGAGGCCCTCGATGCCGAACTCCAGCACTTCGTCGGCGGCCAGGTCGGACAGGTCCTCGCTGGTGCGCACGCCGTGCGACGCCAGCGCGAACGCGGTCTCGTCGTCCATGCCTTCGAGCTGCAGCAGGTCGTCCGCCGGCGCGTTCTCGTCGAGCTCTTCGGCGACAGCCAGCGCGTCGTTGAGCAGCGCGTCGCGGGCGCGGGCGCGCAGTTCCTCGACGATGTCCTCGTCGAAGCCCTCCACCGCCAGCAGCTCGCCGACCGGCACGTAGGCGATTTCCTCGACCGTGCTGAAGCCTTCGGTGACCAGGATCGTGGCGATTTCCTCGTCGACCTCGAGCTTCTCCTGGAACAGGGCGCGCGCCGTGGCCTGCTCGGCATCGGACTTCGCGGCCACCTGGTCCTGGGTCATCACGTTGAGCTGCCAGCCCGACAGGCGGCTGGCGAGGCGCACGTTCTGGCCGCCCTTGCCGATCGCCTGCGCGAGGCGGTCTTCGGCCACCGCGAGGTCCATCGAGTGCTTGTCCTCGTCGACCACGATCGACTGCACTTCCGCCGGCGCCATGGCATTGATCACGAACTGCGCCGGGTTGTCCGACCACAGCACGATGTCGACGCGCTCGCCGTTGAGCTCGTTGCTCACGGCCTGCACGCGCGAACCGCGCATGCCGATGCAGGCGCCGATCGGATCGGTGCGGGTGTCATAGGCCACGACGGCGATCTTGGCGCGGTCGCCGGGATCACGCGCGCAGGCCTTGATTTCCACCAGGCCCTGGCCGACTTCCGGCACTTCGAGCTTGAACAGTTCCATCATGAATTCAGGCGCGGCGCGGCTGATGAACAGCTGCGGGCCGCGCGGCTCGCTGCGCACGTCGTACAGGTAGCCGCGGATGCGGTCGCCGGCGCGCACGACGTCGCGCGGGATCGCCTTGTCCTTGGGGATGAAGGCTTCGGCGTTGCCACCGAGGTCGACGAAGACGTTGCCGCGCTCGACGCGCTTGACCACGCCGGTGACCAGCTCGCCGACACGGTCCTTCCAGGCATCCACGACCTGCTGCCGCTCGGCCTCGCGCACGCGCTGCACGATCACCTGCTTGGCCGCCTGCGCCGCGATGCGACCGAAGTCGACGTTCTCGATCTGCTCCTCGATGTAGTCGCCGACCTCGACGCCCTCGGCCTCGTCGATCGCGTCCATCAGGCGGATCTGGCGGTCCGGGGACTCCATCACCACGTCGTCGGCCACCACTTCCCAGCGGCGGAACGTTTCGTAGTTGCCGTCCTTGGAATCGATGGTCACGCGCGTCAGCACGTCCTGCTCGAGGTAGCGCTTCTTGGCCGCGGTGGCCAGTGCGGCCTCGATGGCCTCAAGGATGACCGACTCCGGCACGCCCTTTTCATTGGCGACGGCGTCGACGACCAGCAACAGTTCCTTGCTCATCTCTGTATCACTCCGCACGGGACGGCTTGGAGGCCGCCGGCTTGTTGGTTTGTCTGTTGTGCGGCGTGCCCTTGCCGGGGCGGTCGTCACGCCCGGAGGCGTCCTTCGCCGGCCCGTAGCCGAGGGCGACCCAGTCGGGTACCAGCCGCGCCTTGTCGATATTGCCGGCGGCCACCGCGATCGGCTGGCCGTCGACTTCAAATGTGATGGTCTCGCCTTCCACCGCCGCGATCCGCCCCGTCAGGCGGCGACGGCCTTCCTGCGGCAGCTGCAGGGTGACCTTGGCCTGCTCGCCAAGGAACCGCGCGAAGTGTGCCGACTTGAACAGCAGGCGGTCCACGCCCGGCGACGACACTTCAAGCGTGTAGTTGCCGCTGATCGGATCCTCGACGTCGAGCTGGGCCGAGACCTCGCGGCTCACGGCCTCGCAGTCCTCGATCCCCACGCCCTGCGTTTCCGCTGACGTTTCGGCGCCGGGACGCTCGATGTAGAGGCGCACCACGGCACTGCCGGGCGCCGACAGGTATTCCACGCCCAGCAGTTCCAGCCCCAACGCGGCCACGGTCGGAGACAGCAGGTTGGCGATGTCGGTTGATTTGTCCGTCACGTTTGCCTCCTCCTCTTCCGGATGCCGTCGCGCTTTGGGGGCGCAAAAAAAAACAAAGGGCCCAATGGGCCCTTGTCCGATACTGCTGGATCCGGTGCCGGCGCGCCTCATTGCGCACCGGACGAGCCCAAACTCTCCGTAATCAAAAAAGCCTCCTTGGAGGCTTTTCGTCGACCGCGAAAAGCTGGTAGCGGGGGCAGGATTTGAACCTGCGACCTTCGGGTTATGAGCCCGACGAGCTGCCAGACTGCTCCACCCCGCAGCAGAAGCGGAATTATGAAGGAACGTCCCGGGCAATGCAAGCCCTCGGACGTTCCCGGGCGGTCAGGCGGCGAACGCCGCCTGGCACCAGGCCATCACCGGGTTCCAGAACACGCCCAGCGCCAGCAGCGACAAGGCATTGACCGCGAACAGGGCGCGCAGCGGTGCGTCGTCGCGGGCCTTCAAGGGGGCACCCACCGGCTCGTCGAAGTACATGACCTTGATGACGCGCAGGTAATAGAACGCACCCACCACAGCGAACACGATGCCGACGATCGCCAGCCACATCAGGTCGCCCTGCAGTGCCGCGCGCAGCACGGCGAGCTTGGCCCAGAACCCGAGGAACGGCGGCACGCCGGCCATCGAGGCCATGATGCAGAGCACCAGCCCGGCCATCCACGGACTGCGCGCATTCAGGCCGCGGAAGTCGTCGATCCGGTCGGCCTCGAAGCCGCGGTTGGACAGCACGATGATCGCGCCAAACGCCGCCGCCGCCATGAGCGCGTAGCTGATCGCATAGAACATCGCCGCCGCGTAGCCTTCCACCCCGCCGCCGGCGAAGCCGAGCAGCAGGAAGCCGACGTGCGACACGGTGGAGTACGCCAGCATCCGCTTCAGGTTGGCCTGCGCGATCGCGAACAGGTTGCCGACCACCAGCGACAGCGCGGCGATGCCGGCCAGCAGCAGCTGCCACTGGTCCTGCAGCGCACCGCCGCCAAGGCCGTCCTCGAGCAGGCGGTAGGCCATGCCGAACACGGCGAGCTTGGGCGCCGAGCCGATGAACAGGGTGATCGGCGTGGGCGCACCGTGGTACGCGTCGGGCAGCCACATGTGGAATGGCGCGGCGCCGAACTTGAAGCAGATGCCGACCACCATAAACGCGGTGCCGGTGAGCAGCAGGGTAGCCGTGCCGCCTTCGAGACCCATCGCCGTTTCGCGCAGGGTCGCCAGGTCCAAGGTGCCGGTGGCGCCGTAGACCAGCGACATGCCGTACAGCAGCAGGCCGGATGCCAGCGCGCCGAGCACGAAGTACTTCATGCCCGCCTCGGACGCGACCGGGCTGTCGCGGTCGATCGCCACCAGCGCGTACTGGCACAGGGCCAGCAGCTCCAGGCCGACGTAGACCAGGGTCAGGTTGCCGGCCGAGACCAGCAGCATCATGCCGGCGGTGGCGAACATCACCAGCACCGGCAGTTCGCCCTTGTAGAGGTCGCGTTCGCGCATGAACGACCAGGCATAGACCAGCGACGCGGCACTCAGCAGCACCAGCACGGTCTTCAGCACGTCGGCGACCGGGTCGCGCACGAACATGCCGCCGAGCACGGTGCCCTGCCCGCCGACGCCGGTGAACGCCAGCACCGCGGCGGCCACCAGCACCAGCACGGCCAGCACGTGGGTCACCACACGGCGGCGCTCGCCGATGAACAGGTCGAGCATCAGCAGCGCAAACGCGCCAAGCACCACCACGAACTCGGGCGCCAGCGGCGCGATGTCGGCCAGCGTCCGGATGGGCGGGGTCATTGCTCCAGGCATCATCGCGGGGTCTTCCTCAAAGCTTGCTGTTGGCGAGCATGGTCGCCAGTTGCGCGATGGACGGTTCCATCAGGTCGATCAGGGGCTTGGGCCACACGCCGATGAGCAGCACGCCGGCGGCGAACACGCCCAGCACCAGGATCTCGCGGCCGTTGATGTCCTTCATCTCGGCGACATGGGCATTGCCGATCTCGCCGTACAGCACGCGCTTGACCAGCCACAGCGTGTAACCGGCACTGATGATGAGCGTCAGCGCGGCGGTGAAGGCGATCAGCGGGTGGTGCTGGAACGACGCCAGCACGATCATGAATTCGCCCACGAAGCCGGACGTGCCCGGCAGGCCGGCGTTGGCCATGCCGAAGAACACGAACAGCACGGCGAACCACGGCATCACGTTGGCCACGCCGCCGTAGTCGCGGATCATGCGCGTGTGCATGCGGTCGTAGAGCACGCCGACGCAGCTGAACATGGCGCCCGAGATGAACCCGTGCGACACCATCTGCACCATCGCACCCTGCAGGCCGAGCCGCGCCGCATCGGTGTTGCCGACATCGCGCACCAGCGCGAAGGCGATGAAGGTACCCAGCGTCACGAAGCCCATGTGCGCGACCGACGAATAGGCGATGAGCTTCTTCATGTCGTCCTGCACCAGCGCCACCATGCCCACGTAGACCACGGCGATCAGCGACAGCGCGATCATCAGCCAGGCCCACTCGTGGCCGGCGTCGGGCACGATCGGCAGGCTGAAGCGCAGGAAGCCGTAGCCGCCGATCTTCAGCATGATCGCCGCCAGGATCACCGAGCCGCCGGTCGGCGCCTCGACGTGCGCGTCCGGCAACCACGTGTGTACCGGGAACATCGGCACCTTGACCGCGAACGCGATCAGGAACGCGAAGAACAGCCAGGCCTGCTCGGTGGCATCGAGCGGAAGCGCGTACAGGTCGGGCAACTGCCAGCTGCCGGCCTTCAGGTAGAGGTAGATCAGCCCGACCAGCATGAACACCGAGCCGAGGAAGGTGTACAGGAAGAACTTGACCGACGCGTACACGCGCCGCGGCCCGCCCCACACGCCGATGATGATGAACATCGGGATCAGCATGCCTTCGAAGAACACATAGAAGAGCATGGCGTCGACCGCCGAGAACACGCCGATCATCAGGCCCTCGAGGATCAGCATCGCCGCGTAGTACTGGCTGACACGCTTGTCGATCGAAGTCCACGCGCCCACCAGCACCAGCGCGGTGACCAGCGTGGTGAGGATGATCAGCGCGACCGAGATGCCATCGCCGCCCAGGTGGTACTGGATGTCGTAGGCGGGGATCCACTCGCGCGCCTCGACGAACTGCATGCCGACCACGGCGGGGTCGAAGCCCGTGAAGAGCGGGATGCTGATGGCGAACGCCACCAGCGCGATCGCCAGCGACAGCCAGCGGGCGGCGTTGGCGCGGCTGTTGCCGAGCGCGAGCACCAGCGCGCCACCGAGGATCGGCAGCCAGATGAGGATGCTGAGGAGAGGCCAGTTCGACACGTATCGTCTTCCGTCAGGTCCAGTAGTGGATGACAACGGCCAGGAGCACGATCAGGCCGAGGATCATCGCGAATGCATAGTCGGGCAGGCGCCCGGTCTGCAGCTTGCGCAGCACGCGCGCTGCCAGGCCGACGCTGTTCGCGGAGCCGTTGACAATGGCCCCGTCGATCACGCGGCGATCGACAAGGTTGGAAGCCTCGCCCAGCAGCACGCTGCCGCCAGCCAGGCCACCGATCCACAGGTCGTCGGCCCAGTACTTCTTCTCCAGCACCTTGACCGGCAGCGCGAACACGCGGCGCGCCCTGGTCGCGAGCTCCGGCTTCCACCAGTACATGACGGTCGCGAGCACGAAGCCGGCCACGGTCAGCACGAAAGCAGGCGCCATGAAGCCGTGCGTGGCGAAGGCCACCGGCCCGTGCCACATCGCTTCGCCCACCATCGCCACCGTGTCGCGCGCGGCGGCGACGTCGATCGCGCCGAGGAAGAACGGGAGCACCTCGTGGTGGCCGCTCCAGTCGGTGCCGAACAGCATCGGGCCCGCGGTGAAGAAGCCGATCAGCACCGACGGAATCGCCAGCAGCACCAGCGGCAGCGTGACCACCCACGGCGATTCGCGCGGTTCGACCGGGCCGTGATGCGCGTGGTCGTCATCGTGGTGGGCCGCGTCATGGCCGTGGTCGTCGGCCGGCGCGTCGCGGAAGCGTTCGCGGCCGAAGAACGTCAGGTACAGCAGGCGGAAGCTGTAGAACGAGGTCACGAACGCGCCGGCCAGCACGGCCCAGTAGCCGTAGGTACCCACCCAGCCCATGCTCGCGGAGGCGTGCTTGGCCGCTTCGATGATGGTGTCCTTCGAGTAGAAGCCGCTGAAGAACGGCGTGCCGATCAGGGCCAGCGTGCCGAGCAGCATCGTCCAGAAGGTGACCGGCATGTACTTGCGCAGGCCGCCCATGCGGCGCATGTCCTGCTCGTGGTGCAGCGCGATGATCACCGAGCCCGCGCCGAGGAACAGCAGCGCCTTGAAGAAGGCGTGGGTCATCAGGTGGAACACCGCCGCCGAGTACGCCGACACGCCCAGCGCCACGGTCATGTAGCCAAGCTGCGACAGCGTGGAGTACGCGATCACGCGCTTGATGTCGTTCTGCACGATGCCGATCAGGCCGGTGAAGAACGCGGTGGTGGCGCCGATGAACAGCACGAACTGCAGCGCGGTCTCCGACAGCTCGAACAGCGGCGACATGCGCGCCACCATGAAGATGCCGGCGGTGACCATGGTCGCGGCGTGGATCAGCGCCGAGATCGGGGTCGGGCCTTCCATCGAGTCCGGGAGCCACACGTGCAGCGGCACCTGCGCCGACTTGCCCATCGCGCCCACGAACAGGCAGATGCATACGACCGTGGCCGCCGACCAGGCGTGGCCGTCGAAGATCTCGATCACCTGGCCACCGCCGATGCGGTCGCTGGCGTTGGCGAACACCGTGGCGTAATCGAGGGTGCCGAACCAGTACAGCACGCCGGCGATGCCGAGCAGGAAGCCGAAGTCGCCGACGCGGTTGACCACGAACGCCTTCATGTTGGCGAAGATCGCCGACGGGCGCTTGAACCAGAATCCGATCAGCAGGTACGAGACCAAGCCCACCGCTTCCCAGCCGAAGAACAGCTGGAAGAAGTTGTTCGACATCACCAGCGTCAGCATCGAGAACGTGAACAGGCTGATGTAGCTGAAGAAGCGCTGGTAGCCCGGGTCCTCGGCCATGTAGCCGATGGTGTAGACATGCACCAGCAGCGACACGAAGGTCACCACGACCATCATCATCGCGGTCAGCTTGTCGACCATGAAGCCGACGTGCGCTTCGTAGCCCGCCACCTGGAACCAGGTGTAGATGTTCTCGTTGAACGGCGAGGCGCCCTGCCCCGCGAGCTGCCAGAGCACATGGCCCGACAGCGCGCAGCTCACGGCGACGCCGAGGATGGTGATGGTGTGCGAGCCGGCGCGACCCACCTGGCGGCCGAACAGGCCGGCGAGGATGGCGCCCAGCAGCGGAGCCAGCACGATCGCCAGCAGCACCGTCTTCGAGATCAGGATTTCCGTGACAGGCATCGGTCAGCCCTTCAACGTGTCGAGTTCGGCGACGTTGATGGTGCGCCGGTTGCGGAACAGGGTGACCAGGATGGCCAGGCCGATGGCGGCCTCGGCCGCGGCCACGGTGAGGATGAAGAACACGAACACCTGCCCCGCCGCGTCGTTCATCTCACGCGAGAACGCGACGAAATTGATGTTCACCGCGAGCAGCATCAGCTCGAGCGACATCAGCAGCACGATCACGTTCTTGCGGTTGAGGTAGATGCCGGCAACGCTGATGCAGAACAGCACCGCACCGAGCGCCAGGTAGTGGCCGAGGGCCAGGCCCTGTCCCATGAACTCCATTACTTCTCCTCCCCGCCGGCGTCGGGCGCCGGGGTGTCGTCGGCCACGTGCACCGAGGACGACATCTTGACCATGCGCAGGCGATCGCCGGCACGCACGCGCGCCTGCTGCGCGGGATTCTGGTGCTTGGTCCCCTCGCGGCGGCGCAGCGTCAGGGTGACCGCGGCGATCACGGCCACGGTCAGGATCACCGCGGCGACCTCGAACGGCAGCAGGAAGTCGGTGAACAGGCGGCGCGCGATCCAGACGGTGTTGGACACCTCCACGCTGTCCACCGCGGGATCCGCGGCGAACGGGGTGGCAACGAACGCCTTGACGCCGATCAGGGTGAGGATCTCGACCAGCATCACCACCGCGACCAGCAGGCCGACCGGCAGGTGGCGCACGAAGCCCTGGTGCATCTGTTCTTCGTCGATGTCGAGCATCATCACCACGAACAGGAACAGCACCATCACCGCGCCCACGTACACCAGCACCAGCGCGACGCCCAGGAACTCGGCGCCGGCGATGATCCAGGTGCAGGCCACGGTGAAGAAGGTCAGCACCAGGAACAGCGCGGCGTGCACCGGGTTGCGGACGCTGATCACGGCCACGGCCGACACCACGGTGACCGAGGCGAATGCCAGGAAAGCGAGAAGGGCGAAGTCCATGGTTTACCTGTATCCGGCGTCGGCGGTGCGGCGTTCGGCGATCTCGGCCTCGAGCCGGTCACCGATGGCCAGCAACTGCTGCTTGTTGACGATGTTCTCGCCACGGTTCTCGAAGTGGTACTCGTGGATGTGCGTTTCCACGATCGAATCAACCGGGCAGGACTCCTCGCAGAATCCGCAGAAGATGCACTTGAACAGGTCGATGTCGTAGCGCGTGGTCCGGCGCGTGCCGTCCTCGCGCTGCTCGGAATCGATGGTGATCGCCAGCGCCGGGCACACCGCCTCGCACAGCTTGCAGGCGATGCAGCGCTCTTCGCCGTTGGGATAGCGGCGCAGCGCGTGCAGCCCCCGGAAGCGCGGCGACTGCGGGGTCTTTTCCATCGGGTACATGATCGTGTACTTGGGACGGAACAGGTAGCGGAGCGTCAGCCACATGCCGGCCAGCATCTCCAGCAGCAGCAGGCTCTTCGCCCAGGAAAGGATCTTGCCCATCACGCACCTGCCTCGAACACGCCGAAATACGCCATCAACGCGGTAACCGCGATCCACGCGATCGCCAGCGGGATGAACACCTTCCAGCCCAGGCGCATGATCTGGTCATAGCGGTAGCGCGGGAACGTGGCGCGGAACCACACGAAGCAGCTGGCGAAGAAGAACGCCTTGGCGATCAGCCACCACCAGCCGTCGACCGCCAGCCACTCGAGCACCGGCACGCCGGCGAACCAGCCCTGGAACGGAGACAGCCAGCCGCCGAGGAAGAAGATCGCCGTGAGCACGCTCACCAGGATCATGTTGGCGTACTCGGCCAGGAAGAACAGCGCGAACACCGAACCGGAGTACTCCACCATGTGCCCGGCGACGATCTCGGACTCGCCTTCCACCACGTCGAACGGCGAGCGGTTGGTCTCGGCCACGCCGGAGATGAAGTAGATGACGAACAGCGGCAGCAGCGGCAGCCAGAACCACTCCAGGAAGCCCGCGTTGCCCGCCTGCGCCATCACGATCGCGCTCAGGTTGAGGCTGCCCGAGGCGACCATCACGCCGACCAGCGCGAAGCCCATGGCGATCTCGTAGCTCACCATCTGCGCCGCGGCGCGCATGGCGCCAAGGAACGCGTACTTCGAGTTGGACGCCCAGCCGGCGATGATGATGCCGTACACGCCCAGCGAGACCACCGCCAGCAGGTACAGCAGGCCGGCGTTGGCGTTGGACAGCACCATCCGCGCGTCGAACGGCACCACCGCCCAGGCGGCCAGCGCCGGCACCAGGGTGATCATCGGCGCCAGCACGTACAGCACCGGATGCGCGCGTGTCGGCTGGATGACCTCCTTGAACAGCAGCTTGAACACGTCGGCGAACGCCTGCAGCACGCCCCAGCCGACATACATCGGCCCGTGGCGGATGTGCATCCAGCCGATCAGCTTGCGCTCCCAGACCACGTAGAACGCCACGGCGATGATCACCGGCATGGCGATGCACAGGATCAGCAGCACCAGCCAGAGCACGGTGCCGATGGGTCCGAGCGCATCCAGCCACTCGCGGAACGGCGCGACGGCGTCGAGCACGAGGCTTGCGGTATTGGTCGTGCTCATGCCGCCACCACCCGTGCGCGGCCGCCGGCGAGTGCCGCCGTGGCGCCGTAGCCGGATTCGATCCACGCCGCGCCGCGCGCGACGCGATCGCTGGCGACCACCTGGAGGGTGGCCGTGCCGGCATGGTTGGAGACCTTGGCCATCGCGCCATCGGCCACGCCTGCCGCCGACGCATCGTCGGGATGAAGCGTGATGCGCGGACCGGCGGTGAGCGGATGTGCCTGCAGTGCGGCGGCGCGACGCGTCACGCCGTCGGTGCGATAGATCGCCTGCGACACGGCCAGCTCGAAGCCTTCGCCCTCGCCCACCGTGGCCGCGGATGCCGACACCACGACGCCGCGCGGCGCCATGCCGGCGCGCACCTCGGCGAGGTCGACGAACTCGAAGCCCGGCAGCGCCAGCAGCCCACCGAGTGCACGCAGTGCCTTCCACCCCGGGCGCGCTTCGTCCGGCAACTTGCCGGCGGCGACGGCGCGCTGCTCGCGACCATCGAGGTTGGTGAGGGTGGCGTCGATTTCGGGCAGCAGGCCGATCGGCAGGATCACGTCGGCAATGCGGCGCGTCGACGCGCAGGCGAAGTGGCTGAAGGCCACGACCTGCGCGCCGCCGAGTGCGGACATCGCGTTCGCCTGGTCGGCGAAGTCGAGGCCCGGCTCGATGCCGTACATCACGTAGCCGCTGCGCGGCTGCGCGAGCATGGCGCTGGCGTCGCGCGACGCGGGCAGCACGCCGTTGCGCGCCAGGCCGAGCGCATTCGCGCCCTGCGGGATGCGGCACAGCGCGGCGTTGCCGGCGGTGGCGAGCGCGGCGGCGGCGGCGCGGATGTCCGCGGCGTGCGCGCCGTTCTCGGCCACGCCGCCCACGATGACGACCATCCTCGCGCTGTCCTTCAGCGCAGCGGCAAGCTCCGTGGCGCCAAGCGCGGCGGCGATGCCGGAAGGCGCAACGATCGTCTTCGACGCGATGTCGAAGGCGAACTCGAAGTCGACCGGATTGACCACGTGCACGCGGGCGCCGCGTACCCAGGCCTTGCGCACGCGCTGGTGCAGCAGCGGCAACTCGAAGCGCAGGTGGCTGCCGACGATGACGATCGCGTCGGCCTGCTCGATGTCCTCGACCGGCATGGCGAACGGCTCGGCCACCGCGGCGTCGGACAGGTCGCGCTGGGAAATGCGGTGGTCCAGGTTGCCGGTGCCAAGTGCCTCGGCCAGGCGCGCCAGCAGCGCGCCCTCCTCGTTGGAGGTTGCCGGATGCACCAGGATGCCGAGGTCGTCGGCGGCGTTGTCGCGCAGGATCTGCGCGGCACGCGCCAGCGCCTCGTCCCACGATGCCTCGCGCCAGTCGCCTTCATCGCCATTGCTGGCGACGCGCAGCAGCGGCCGGGTTGCGCGGTCGTCGGCGTACAGGCCCTGGTGCGAATAGCGGTCACGGTCCGAGATCCAGCACTCGTTGACGGCCTCGTTGTCGCGCGGAACCGCGCGCATCACCTCGCCGCGGCGCGAATGCAGGAACAGGTTGCTGCCGAGGGCGTCGTGGTAGCCCAGCGACTCGCGTGCGATCAGCTCCCACGGGCGCGCGCGGAAGCGGAACACCTTGTTGGTGAGCGCGCCAACCGGGCACACGTCGATCACGTTGCCGGACAGCTCGGTGGTCAGCGGCTTGCCGTCGTAGGTGCCGATCTGCAGGCTTTCGCCGCGCTGCATGCCGCCGAGTTCGTAGGTGCCGGCGATTTCCGCGGTGAAGCGGATGCAGCGCGTGCACTGGATGCAGCGCGTCATGTCGGTGGCGACCAGCGGGCCCATGTCCTCGTCGGCCACCACGCGCTTGCGTTCGCTGAAGCGGCTGACCGAACGGCCGTAGCCGAGCGACAGGTCCTGCAGCTCGCACTCGCCGCCCTGGTCGCAGACCGGGCAGTCGAGCGGGTGGTTGATGAGCAGGAATTCCATCACGTTGCGCTGCGACTTGAGCGCCTTTTCGCTGCGCGTCTGCACGCGCATGCCGTCCATCACCGGCGTGGCACAGGCAGGCGCGGGCTTGCCCATCTTCTCCACGTCGACCAGGCACATGCGGCAGTTGGCGGCGATGGCGAGCTTGTCGTGGTAGCAGAACCGCGGGATCGGGATGCCGGCCTTGTCGGCGGCATGGATGATCATCGAGCCCTTGGGCGCGGCCATCTCCACGCCGTCGATGAAGACGGTGACCTGGTCGGGCGCGAGGTTCGGATTCACCGGCTGGGCGCTCATGCGGCCACCTTCTGCACGACGGTGCCGTCCCGCTGGTCGTCGACCAGGAAACGCCTGTTGACGATCGCGTACTCGAACTCGTCCCAGTAATGGCGCAGGAAGCCCTGCACCGGCCACGCCGCCGCTTCCCCGAAGGCGCAAATGGTGTGGCCTTCGATCTGGCCGGCCGCGGCGCGCAGCATCTCGAGGTCGGACAGCGTGCCCTGGCGCTCGACGATGCGCGTGATCATGCGATACATCCAGCCCGTGCCTTCGCGGCAGGGCGTGCACTGGCCGCAGGATTCCTGGAAATAGAAGCGCGCGATGCGCTGGCAGGCGCGGACCATGCAGGCGGTGTCGTCCATCACGATCACGGCGCCCGAGCCGAGGCCGGAACCGGCCTTCTGCAGCGCGTCGTAATCCATGGTGAGGCCCATCATGGTGTCGCCCGGCAGCACCGGCATCGACGAACCACCGGGGATCACCGCCTTGAGGCGACGCCCGGGGTGCATGCCGCCGGCCATTTCCAGCAGTTCGCTGAAGGGTGTACCGAGGCGGATCTCGTAGTTGCCCGGGCGCGTGACCTGGCCCGAGACCGAGAAGATCTTGCAGCCACCGTTGTTGGGCTTGCCGAGGTTGGCGAACCACTCCGGGCCGTTGCGCAGGATCGCCGGCACCGAGGCGAAGGTCTCGGTGTTGTTGATGGTGGTCGGCTTGCCGTACAGGCCGAAGTTGGCCGGGAACGGCGGCTTGAACCGCGGCTGGCCCTTCTTGCCTTCCAGCGACTCCATCAGCGCGGTCTCTTCGCCGCAGATGTAGGCGCCGGCGCCGAGCACGTTGTGGATCTCGATGTCGGTGCCCGAACCGAGGATGTCGCGGCCCAGCCAGCCATTGGCATAGGCCTCGGCGGTGGCTTCCTCGAGGTGCTCGAAGGGCTCGTGGTGGAACTCGCCGCGCAGGTAGTTGTAGCCGATCGTGCTGCCGGTGGCGTAGCAGGCGATCGCCATGCCCTCGATCACCGAGTGCGGGTTGTAGCGCAGGATGTCGCGGTCCTTGCAGGTGCCCGGCTCCGACTCGTCGGAGTTGCAGAGGATGTACTTCTGCATGCCGCTGCCCTTGGGCATGAAGCTCCACTTCAGGCCGGTCGGGAAGCCCGCGCCGCCGCGGCCGCGCAGGCCCGACTGCTTGACCATCTCGATGACGGTGGTCGGCTCGATCTTTTCTTCCAGGATCCGGCGCAACGCGCTGTAGCCGCCGGTCTTGAGGTAGTTCTCGTACGACCACGGCTTGTCGAAATGCAGCGTGGTGTAGACGGCCTGGTGCTCCTTCGGCGCAGGGCCGACGGGGCCGTAGCCTTCGGAGACGTGGTGGTGGTGGTGCGCCATGCCGGTGTCCAGCCTCACTTCAGTCCGTCGAGCAGCTCGTCGACCTTCGCGGCGTCGAGCTTCTCGTGGTAATGGCCGTTGATCACGACCACCGGGGCGCCGCAGCATGCCGCGACGCACTCTTCCTCACGCTTCAGATAGACGCGGCCGTCGGCGGTCGATTCGCCAAGCTTGCAGCCGAGTTTCCTTTCGGCATGCGCGACCAGGTCTTCGGCGCCGTTGAGCCAGCAGCTGATGTTGGTGCAGATGGCGACGTTGTTGCGGCCGACGGGCTTCGTCTCGAACATCGAATAGAAGGTGGCGACCTCGTACGCCCACACCGGCGGCAGGTCCAGGTACTTGGCCACGGCCGCGATCAGCTCGTCGGTCAGGAACCCGTTGTTCTGCTGCTGCACCGCGAACAGTCCCTGCAGCACCGCCGAACGCTTGCGGTCGGCCGGGAACTTGGTCAGCCAGTGGTCGATGTGCGCGCGCGTGTCGTCGTTCAACGCGACCATCGGGTCGACGTTGCGCGCGTTCTCGAAGTTGCCGGTGGCTCTCATCGGTCTACTTCCCCGAAAACGATGTCATAGGTGCCGATCATCGCCACGACGTCGGACAGCATGTGCCCCTTCACCACCGCGTCCATCGACGACAGGTGCGCGAAGCCGGGCGCGCGCAGGTGCACGCGGAAAGGCTTGTTGGCGCCGTCGCTGACCAGGTAGCAGCCGAACTCGCCCTTGGGCGCCTCGACCGCACAGTAGGTCTCGCCGGCCGGCACGCAATAGCCTTCGGAAAACAGCTTGAAGTGGTGGATCAGGGCTTCCATGTCGTCCTTCATCTCCTCGCGGGAGGGAGGCGCGACCTTGAAGTTGTCGACCATCACCGGGCCGGGGTTGGCCTTCAGCCATTCCACGCACTGGGCGATGATGCGGTTGGACTGGCGCATCTCGGCGACGCGCACCAGGTAGCGGTCGTAGCAGTCGCCGTTGGTGCCGACCGGGATGTCGAAATCGACCTTGTCGTAGCGCGCGTAGGGCTGCTTCTTGCGCAGGTCCCACTCGACGCCCGAGCCACGAAGCATCGCACCGGTCATGCCCCAGGCCATCGCCTTCTCGGGGCTGACCACGCCGATGCCGACGGTGCGCTGCTTCCAGATGCGGTTGTCGGTGAGCAGGGTCTCGTACTCGTCGACGCGGCCCGGGAATTCACGGGTGAACGCTTCGAGGAAATCGAGCATCGAGCCTTCGCGCGACTCGTTGAAGCGCTTCAGCTTCGCGCCCTTGCGCCACGGCGACTCGCGGTACTTCGACATGCGATCGGGCAGGTCGCGATACACGCCACCAGGACGGTAATACGCCGCGTGCATGCGCGCGCCGCTGACCGCCTCGTAGACGTCCATCAGCTCTTCGCGCTCGCGGAACGAGTACAGCATCACCGCCATCGCGCCGAGGTCGAGACCGTTGGAGCCGATCCACATCAGGTGGTTCAGGATCCGCGTGATCTCGTCGAACATCGTGCGGATCCACTGCGCGCGCTCGGGAGCCTCGATGCCCATCAGGGACTCGATGGCGCGCACGTAGGCGTGTTCGTTGCACATCATCGACACGTAGTCGAGGCGGTCCATGTAGCCGATCGAATGATTGAACGGCTTGGACTCGGCAAGCTTCTCGGTGCCACGGTGCAGCAGCCCGACGTGCGGGTCGGCGCGCACCACGGTCTCGCCGTCCATCTCCAGGATCAGGCGCAGCACGCCGTGCGCGGCCGGATGCTGCGGGCCGAAGTTCATCGTGTAGTTGCGGATTTCCTGGCGTGCTTCGACCGGATTGCTGGCGAAGCCGCTTCCGGCGGCGTGCGGATGCGCGCTCATTTCGCCTCTCCTGCGCCGGTGCGGACACCGCCGACCTTCAGGTCGCGGTCCTCGCCGGCGGCGGTTGCATAACGTGCGTCGTCGCGGATGACGCGCGGCACGCCCACGCGGGGCTCGACCGAGGTCACCGGCTCGTACACCACGCGCTGCTTCTCCGCGTCGTAGCGGACTTCGACGTTGCCGATCAGCGGGAAGTCCTTGCGGAACGGGTGGCCGATGAAACCGTAGTCGGTGAGGATGCGGCGCAGGTCGGGATGCCCGGCAAACATGATGCCGAACAGGTCGAACGCCTCGCGCTCGAACCAGTTCACGCCCGGCCACAGGTCGTTGACCGAAGCCACGACCGGCAGCGCGTCGTCGGCCGCGAAGCACTTCACCTGCACGCGGCGGTTGTTGGCGATCGACAGCAGCTGCACGACCACCGCGAAACGCTGCGCGGGAACCGCGATCGCGCCTTCGCCGTCAGGCTGCGCGAGCTGCTGGCTGTGCTGCTCGCCGAAGCCGAAGCGCCCTGCCCCCTTGCCCTCCACGCCGCGGCTGAAGCCCTCCGAGGAGACGTCGGTGTCCCACTCGTCGCTGCCGTGGCCGAGGTAGTCCATGCCGCACAGGTCGATCAGCATCTCGAAGCCGAACTCGTCGCGCAGCGCCTGGCAGCTCGCGTGCCAGTCAGCCGGCGCGACGACCATGCCGACCTCGCCACGCGGGAGCGCAACGTGGACCGTGGCATCGGCGAAGCGCGTGCGCAGGCGCGCGGCGAACGCGGTCGCGGACTCAGCCATTGCGCTGGCCCACCTTGTTTTCGCCGAAATTCGTGGAGCGGCGGATCTTCTTCTGCAGCTGCAGGATGCCGTGCACCAGCGCTTCCGCGGTCGGCGGGCAGCCCGGGACATAGATGTCCACCGGCACCACGCGGTCGCAGCCGCGGACCACGGAATACGAGTAGTGGTAGTAGCCGCCGCCATTGGCGCAGCTGCCCATCGAGATCACCCACTTGGGCTCGGGCATCTGGTCGTAGACCTTGCGCAGCGCCGGGGCCATCTTGTTGACCAGGGTGCCGGCCACGATCATCACGTCGGACTGGCGCGGCGACGGGCGGAAGATCACGCCGTAGCGGTCCATGTCGAGGCGCGCGGCGCCTGCATGCATCATTTCGACCGCGCAGCAGGCCAGGCCGAACGTGACCGGCCACATGGAGCCGGTGCGCGCCCAGTTGAGCAGGATGTCCGAGCTGGTGGTGACGAATCCCTGCTCAAGCAGCGGGTTGTCACCGGCCGGACGCAGGATGTCGTCGACGCGGCCTTCCGACAGCGGGTTGCTCGCGGAGTCCGCAAGCGCGCGGATCGCCCGGGTCACTCCCATTCCAGCGCTCCCTTCTTCCAGACATAGATGAAACCGAGCAGCAACATGCCCACGAAGATGCCCATCTCGATGAGGCCGAGCACGCCGAGCTCACGGAACACGGTGGCCCACGGCACGATGAAGATGATTTCCAGGTCGAAGACGATGAACTGGATCGCGATCAGGTAGTAGCGCACGTCGAACGGCATGCGCGCGTCTTCGAAGGGCGCATAGCCGCATTCGTAGGCGGAGAGCTTTTCGACTGTCGGGCGCTTGGGCCCGAGGAGGTTGCCGACCAGGATCAGGGCGATGCCGATCCCCGTGGCGACGATCAGGAACAATAGGGTCGGCAGATATTCGGCCAGCACGTGTGTTCTCTCGGCTACCGGCCGCGAGGGCGGCCGTTGCTCTTTCTACCGCGATGCGCGACCAGTCAGCCTGGCCGCGTTTCGCGATGTGTGTGGTGCCCAAGGGGGGACTCGAACCCCCACGACCTAAGCCGCTACCACCTCAAGGTAGTGCGTCTACCAATTCCGCCACCTGGGCAAATCTTCTGTGTCCGCCTCGCCCGCGCAGCAGCGCTGCGGGACCGCGACATTGTAATCGCTATCAGCCGCCCTGCGGACCCTCCTGCGCCGGAACGGGCTGCGCGGGCGCATCAGCCGGAGGCTGCGCGTCGGGTGCCGAGGGCACCGGAGACTGCTCTGGAACGGTCGTCGGCGCGGCCGGGACCGCACCCTGCGGCGCCGCGACAGGCGCGGGTGCCGCCGGAACCTCGGACATCACGCCCAGGTCGACCTGCGTGGCGCCCTGCTGGCGCGCCGAATTCGTTGCCTGCCACGCCATGAACAGCGTGATTGCGAAGAAGGAGATGGCCAGCCACTTGGTGGACTTGGACAGGAAATTGGATGCGCCGCGCGAACCGAACACCGTCGCCGAAGCGCCGCCGCCGAAGCCGGAGCCGGCCTGGGCGCCAGCGCCGCGCTGCATCAGGATCAGGGCGATCATCGCGATGGCGATGAGCACGAAGACCACGTTGAGGATGAGGGGAAGCATGTTCTCGACTCTCTTGTGCGCCGCTTACGCGGCAGCCGCTGCAACAATGGCCAGGAAGTCCGTGGCGACCAGCGATGCACCGCCGATCAGGCCTCCATCGACGTCGGGCTGGGAGAACAGCTCGGCGGCATTGGCGGGCTTCACGCTGCCGCCGTAAAGGACTGGCAGGGAATTCGCAATTCTAGCATCCCGCGAGGCGACCTCGCTACGGATGAATGCATGGATCGCCTGCGCCTGCCCTGGCGTGGCGGTCAGGCCGGTTCCGATCGCCCAGACAGGCTCGTAGGCGACCACGGCATTGGCGAAACCTTCGGCGCCGACCAGGTCGAGCACCGGGCGCAGCTGCGCGGCGATGGCCTCCTCGGCCGCCCCGGATTCGCGCTGCTGCAGCGACTCACCGACACAGAGGATCGGCTTCAGGCCCGCCGCCAGCGCTGCCTTGAACTTCTCGGCAACCAGCGCACTGTCCTCGCGATGGTACTCGCGGCGCTCGGAATGGCCGACCAGCACGTAGCGCGCGCCGACGTCCGCAAGCATCGCCGCTGAAACCTCGCCGGTGTACGCGCCCTCGGGATGGACGCCGACGTCTTGCGCGCCGAACGCAAGCCCGCGCCCGGCGAACTCCGTGGCCAGCCCGCCCAGGTACGGCAGCGGCGGCAGCACCACGACCTCGACCGCCGCGCCATCGAGGCCATCGGCAATGCGGGCGACCAGCCCGCTGGCGAAATCGCGGCTGCCATGCAGCTTCCAGTTGCCGGCGACGATGCGTTGGCGCATTGCGGACCTCGGGGGACGGACGGGCCGGAGATTCTAGGCCGTCCGGCCGCCGAAGGGGTAGCCGCCTACTTCAGCTTGATCTCGCGCAGCCGCTCCTCGAGGTATCCCTGCGCGGTGATCGGCTCGGGATAGCGGCTCGGATTGTCAGCGGTCACGCACGACGGCAGCACGTCGATCAGGAAGTCCGGATTGGGGTGCAGGAAGAACGGCACCGAGTAGCGCGGCTGGCGCGCCAGTTCGCCCGGCGGATTGACCACGCGGTGGATCGTCGACGGATACACGTGGTTGGTCAGGCGCTGCAGCATGTCGCCGATGTTGACCACGATGGTGTCGGCGTCCGAGGTGAACGGCACCCACTCGCCGTTGTGCGACAGCACTTCGAGCCCCGCGGCGCTTGCGCCGACCAGCAGCGTGATCAGGTTGATGTCGCCATGCGCGCCGGCGCGCACGTTGGGGATGTCGTCGGCGGTGATCGGCGGGTAATGGATCGGCCGCAGGATCGAGTTGCCGGAATCGGTCTTGTCGGCGAAGTAGGTCTCGGGCAGGTCGATGTGCAGCGCCAGCGCGCGCAGCACCTGCGAACCGAGCTCGTCCAGCGCCTGGTACAGCGCGTAGCCCGCGGCGCGGAACCCAGGCACTTCCGCCGGCCAGACGTTGGCGTCCATGACCTCGCGATACGGCGAGTCGTCCGGGATCTCGCGGCCGATGTGCCAGAACTCCTTGAGGTCGAAGTGCTTGGAGTCCTTGGCGGTCTCCACGCCGAACGGCGTGTAACCGCGGGCACCGCCGCCGCCGGCCACGTGGTAGCGCTTCTTGACGTCGTCGGGCAGCGCGAAGAACGCCTTGAACGCGGCGTAGGCGTCATCGATCAGCGGCTGGCCGATGCCGTGGTTGCGGATGCCGGCAAAGCCCCACTCGCGGTACGCGGCGCCGAGCTCGTCGATGAAAGCCTGGCGGTCTTCGGCGCTGGTCGGCTGGGTGAAACGGCGGATGTCGAGGGTGGGTATCTGCGCGGCCATGACGGGTCTCTGTGGCAACGCGCCCGCAGGATCGCGGGCGCAGGCCGTACATGATACCGCCGCGGAGTCCCCGGCTCAGGCGGCGGCGCGCACGGCCTCGGCAAGACGCTCGACGGTGGCCTGCACCAGCGCCTCGTCGTCGGCCTCCACGGTCACCCGCACTACCGGCTCGGTGCCGGAAGGCCGCAGGAACGCCCTGCCCCGGCCGGCCACGGCCTGCTGGGCCTCGGCGAGCGCCAGCTGCACGCTGGCCGCCTCGGCGGGCCGGGAGCCGTTGCCGCAACGCACGTTGATCGTGTGCTGCGGCGCCTTGCGCAGCTCGCGCAGCGCCTCGCGCAGCGACACTCCGGTGCGCGCCAGCACTTCCAGCACCTGCAGGGCGCTGACGATGCCGTCGCCGGTGGTGGCGCGGTCCAGGCACATCAGGTGCCCGGAAGCCTCTCCGCCGAGGATGCCGCCATGCTCCACCAGCGCCTGGTGCACGTGGCGATCACCGACCTTGGTGCGCATGAAGGCGATGCCGCGCGCGGCCAGCGCCTGCTCCAGCGCGTAGTTGGTCATCAGCGTGCCGACCACCGGGCCGCGCAGGCGGCCGGTCCGCTGCCAGTCGCAGGCCAGCAGGTAAACCAGGTCGTCGCCGTCGCGGACGGTGCCGGCGTCGTCGACGAACAGCACGCGGTCGCCATCACCGTCGAAGGCGATGCCGAGTTCCGCGCCACTGGCGCGCACGCGCTCCACCAGGGCCTGCGGATGCGTGGAGCCGACGCCGTCGTTGATGTTCAGGCCGTTGGGCTCGGCGCCGATGACATCGACCCGCGCACCGAGTTCGCGCAACACCATCGGGCCGACCTGGTAGGTCGCGCCGTGCGCGCAGTCGACCACGATGCGCATGCCGTCCAGGTCGAAGCTGCGCGGCACCGTGCCCTTGCAGGCCTCGAGGTAGCGGCCTACGGCGTCGCGGGTGCGCAGCGCCTTGCCCAGCATGTCCGAGGCCACGGTGCGGAACGGCTGCTCCAGCGAGGCTTCGATGGCGAGTTCGGTGGCGTCGTCGAGCTTCTCGCCCTGCGCGGAGAAGAACTTGATGCCATTGTCGTGGTGCGGGTTGTGCGAGGCGGAGATGACGATGCCGCCATCGGCGCGCATGGCGTGGGTGAGGTGCGCCACCGCCGGCGTGGGCATCGGTCCCATCAGCTGCACGTCGACGCCGGCGGCGACCAGGCCGGCCTCCAGTGCCGCCTCGAACATGTAGTTCGAGATCCGCGTGTCCTTGCCGATCAGCACCAGCGGCTTGCGCCACTCGTCGCCGGCCTTGACCGCCGCGACCAGCGCGTGGCCATAGGCATTGCCGAGGCGGAGCACGAAATCGGCCGAGATCGGGCCTTCGCCGACGCGGCCGCGGATGCCGTCGGTGCCGAACCAGCGGCGCTTCGCGCCGGCGGTGCCGCCATCCACCACAGGTGTGTTCGCGGTGTTCATGCCGTCGCGGTGTCCTCGTCCGCTGCCTGCGGGTATCGCATCATCAACGCGACCAGCGTCGCGATCCGGTCGCGCAACTCGCGGCGGTCGCAGATCTGGTCGACCGCACCGTGCTCGAGCAGGAACTCCGAGCGCTGGAAGCCTTCGGGCAGGGTTTCGCGCACCGTCTGTTCGATGACGCGCGGGCCGGCGAAGCCGATCAGTGCCTTCGGCTCGGCCAGGTTGATGTCGCCGAGCATGGCGAACGACGCCGACACGCCACCGGTGGTCGGGTGCGTCATCACCGAGATATACGGCAGGCCCGCGGCGCGCAGGCGCCCGAGCGCGGCCGAGGTCTTGGCCATCTGCAGCAGCGAATACAGGCTTTCCTGCATGCGCGCGCCGCCGCTCGCGGAGAAGTTCACGAACGGCGAGCCGATCGCCAGCGCGCGCTCGGCCGCCAGCGCGAAGCGCTCGCCCACCACCGAGCCCATAGACCCGCCCATGAAGGCGAAGTCGAAGGCGCTGGCGACGAGCGGATGGCCCTTCAGCGTGCCTTCCAGCGCGATCAGCGCGTCGCGCTCGCCTGTGGCTTTCTGCGCCGCCTTGATGCGGTCGGAGTATTTCTTCTGGTCGCGGAAGCGCAGCACGTCGATCGGGCCGAGCGCGGCGCCGATCTCGCGGCCGCTGCCGGCGTCAAGCAGAGAGGCCAGGCGCGCGCGGGCGCGGATCGCCATGTGGTGCGCGCACTTCGGGCAGACCTCGAGGTTCTCCTCGAGCTCGGGGCGGTACAGCACCGCGCCACAGCTGTCGCATTTTTCCCAGAGCCCCTCCGGGACGCTGCGCTTGCGCGCCGGGCCGCTGTCGGTGCGGATGCGGGCGGGCGTGAGTTTCTTCAGCCAGGACATTTGCTACTCGAATCCTTTGCGGCCATGCCGCGACAAGCCGGGGAGTTTAGCGCAGCGTCCCGCTGCTGCCCGCCGCGTCAAGCGCCCGGCGCAGCGGCGCGAGGAAGGCGGAGGCCGCTTCGGCACCACGACCCTCGCCCGCCGAGGCCATGGCCTGGACCAGTGCGCTGCCGACCACGACGCCGTCGGCATCGCGGCCCATGGCCACGGCACTGTCGGCGTCGTGGATGCCGAACCCCACCACCACCGGCACCGTGCTTCCGGCGCGAATGGCGCGCAGCTGGCGCGAGGCGGCATCGGCATCGAGGCGCGCCGAATCGCCGGTCACGCCGGCGAAACTGACGTAATACAGGTAGCCCTGCGCCTGTGCGCAAAGCAGCTCCACACGCGCCGGCGCCGTGGTGGGTGACGCCAGCAGCACCAGCGCCACGCCATGCGCGGCGAAGCCGGCGCGTACGTCGGCAGCCTCTTCTGGCGGCAGGTCGACCAGCAGCATCCCGTCGACGCCCGCCGCAGCCGCCGCGGCGGCAAACACCTCGGGCCCACGCACCTCGACCGGATTGAGGTAGCCCATCAGGACCACGGGCGTCGCGGTGTCGACCTCGCGGAACTCGCGCACCCGCTCCAGCACCCACGCCATGCCCGCGCCGCGCGCGAGTGCGCGCTCCGAGCTGCGCTGGATGGTGGGTCCATCCGCCATCGGGTCGGAGAACGGCACGCCGACCTCGATCACGTCGGCGCCGGCCGCAACCAGCGCATGCATCACCGGCGCGGTGTCGGCCAGGCCGGGATCGCCGGCGGTGATGAACGGGATCAGCGCCTTGCGGCCCGCCTGGCGCAGCGCCGCGAAGCGCGCGTCGATGCGCGCGATGCCGACGAGGCCGGCGTTCAAACCTCCACTCCTTCGCGCGCGGCGATGGTGTGCACGTCCTTGTCGCCTCGACCGGACAGGTTGCACAGCACGATCGCGTCCTTGGGCATTGAGCGCGCAAGCTTCATGGCCTGGGCGACCGCGTGGCTGGATTCCAGCGCAGCCAGGATGCCCTCGGTGCGCGCCAGCAGGTGGAACGCTTCCAGCGCCTCGTCGTCGGTCACGCCGACGTACTCCGCGCGGCCGGTGTCGGCAAGGAAGGCGTGTTCGGGCCCGACGCCGGGATAGTCGAGCCCGGCGGAGATCGAGTGCGTCTCGATCACCTGGCCGTCGTCGTCGCACAGCAGGTAGGTGCGGTTGCCGTGCAGCACGCCCGGGCGGCCGGCGGCGATCGACGCGGCATGGCGGCCGGTGTCGATGCCGTCCCCTGCCGCTTCGGCGCCGACCAGGCGCACGCCGCGGTCGTTGAGGAATTCATGGAAGATGCCGATCGCGTTGCTGCCGCCGCCGACGCAGGCGGTGATCGCGTCCGGCAGGCGGCCGTGGCCCGCGAGCATCTGCGCGCGCGCCTCGCGACCGACGACGGCGTTGAAATCGCGCACCATGCGCGGATACGGGTCCGGGCCGGCCACCGTGCCGATGATGTAGAAGGTGTCGCGCACGTTGGTCACCCAGTCGCGCATCGCCTCGTTGAGCGCGTCCTTGAGCGTCGCCGAGCCGCTGTGCACCGGTACCACCGAAGCGCCGAGCAGCTTCATGCGGTAGACGTTGATCTTCTGCCGCTCGATGTCGGTGGCGCCCATGTAGACCACGCATTCCAGGCCGAGGCGCGCGGCCACGGTGGCGCTGGCGACGCCGTGCTGGCCGGCGCCGGTCTCGGCGATGATCCGCGTCTTGCCCATGCGGCTGGCCAGCAGCGCCTGGCCGATGGTGTTGTTGATCTTGTGCGCGCCGGTGTGGTTCAGGTCCTCGCGCTTGAGCAGGATGCGCGCGCCGCCGACGTGGCGTGCCAGGCGCGTGGCCTCGTAGATCGGGCTGGGGCGCCCGACGTAGTTGCGCAGGTCGTCCTCGAACGCGGCGATGAACGCCGGGTCCACGCGTGCCGCATCGTAGGCCGCGGCCAGTTCCTCCAGCGGGCCGACCAGGGTCTCGGCCACGAAGCGGCCGCCGTAGCGTCCGAAGTGACCCTTCGCGTCGGGGAAGGCGTGGAAATCATCGGGCATGTCGATCATCGCGCGGCCTCCCGGGCCACGGCGTCCTTGTCCGGATCCACGTGGCAGTCGGCGCGGCGCACTTCTTCGACGAAGGCGCGCATGCGTTCGCCGTCCTTGATGCCAGGCGCCGACTCGATGCCGGTGCTGGCGTCCACGCCCCAGGGCAGGGTTGCCAGGACCGCATCGAAGACGTTGCCGGGATGCAGCCCGCCCGACACCAGGGCCGGCTTGCCGATGCGCGGCAGCAGCGTCCAGTCGAACGTGCGGCCGCTGCCACCGGTGTGGCCGCCGCCATGGCTGTCGAACAGGAACGCTATCGCAGCCGGATGCCCCCCCTCGATGGCGCGCGGGTCGAGCGTCGCGCCACCGCCCATCGGCACGGCCTTGATGTAAGGCACGCCGAAGCTGCGGCAGAACGCGTCATCCTCGTCGCCGTGGAACTGCAGCAGGCTCGGCCGCACCTGCTTGACGATCTCGCGCACCTCGTCGGCGGGGTTGTCGCGGAACACGGCGACGGCGTCGACCAGCGGCGCCAGTGCCTGGCGCAATGCGCGCGCCTCGGCGTGGTGCAGCTGGCGCGGGCTGCCGTGGGCAAACATGAAGCCGATGGCGTCGACGCCAAGTTCGCTGGCCAGGCGGACGTCGCCGGCGCGGGTCAGGCCGCAGAACTTGATGCGGGTGCGGTACAGGGTGCGGGACATGTCATTCGCTTTATCAATACAGGGGGACAGCATGCGCCTCGGGGGCGGGTTGCAGCGTGACCTCGGCCGGCAGGCCGCACTCGGCCGGGTACAGCGGGCCGAGGAACAGCAGGCCGTCGGGCGGCGCGGTGGCGCCGGCGACGCTGCGGTCGGCGCCGGCCAGCAGCTCGGCAATCCAGGCCTCCGGGCGGGCGCCATGGCCGACTTCGAGCAGCGAGCCGACGATGTTGCGCACCATATGATGAAGGAACGCGTTGGCGCGCACCTCCACCACCACCTGCTCGCCTTCGCGCCGGACGCGGATCGCCTGCAGATCGCGCCGCGCATGCGGCGCCTGGCAGTGCACTGTTCGGAACGCGGAAAAGTCGAACTCGCCGACCAGCGCCTGCGCGGCGCGGTGCATGGCGTCGGCGTCGAGCGGGCGCCGCACCCATGACAGGTATTGGCGCCCCAGCGCCGGACGCACCGCGCGGTTGAGGATGCTGTAGCGGTAGTGCCGCGCGCGCGCGGAGAACCGCGCGCTGAAGTCGTCGGCCACCGGCCGGCACCAGCGCACGCAGATCGCTGGCGGCAGCAGCGCACTGGTGCCCAGCACCCAGTTGCGCGGGTCGCGTTCGGCAGCGCTGTCGAAATGGACCACCTGGCATTGCGCGTGCACGCCGGCATCGGTACGTCCGGCGCAGACAGTGGAGACCGGTGCGTCCGCCACCCGCGAGAGTGCCTTTTCCAGCGCCCCCTGCAGGGTCGGGGTGCTTTCAATGCCGGCGCGGCTCAGCCGCTGCCAGCCGGAAAACCCGCTGCCGTCGTATTCGATGCCCAAGGCGTAGCGCATGGCGTGCGGTGACCGACCCGCGCCGCGGCAGGCCGCGGCGGCGGAGACGGCGTCAGGCGATCCCGTCCAGCAGGCGCAGCGCCTCGGCGCGGTGCGCGGATTCGCCGCCGCTGGCGACCTCGTGCAGCAGGCCGCGCGCGGTATCCACGTCGCCCAGATCGAGGTAGGCACGAGCCAGCTCAAGGCGTTCCACGCCGCCCGCGGACGGTTCCGACGCCTCGGGGCGGGAGCCATCCACATCATTGCGCGGGCCCGGGGAACTGCCGGCGTGCCACGTCGGCGCTCCGGCCGGTGTCCTGGCCTCGGTCGCCGTCTCGATCCCGCGGTCGGCACGGCCCGCCTGCACGATCGACGCGGGTGCGGCGCCGACTGGCGCCCCGGCGCTTTCCGGCGAGACAACCGGTTCCGGCGAGGCAACTGGCGGCGCCATGACAAAGCGCGGACGCTTCGCCGGCGCGGGCCGGCGGCGGGCCAGCAGCCAGGCGATGACCGCCGCCGCCAGCAGGCCAAGGCCGATCCAGGCCCAGGGCATTCCGCCACCCTGCGGGGGCTGGGCCGGCGCAGCGCCGTCAACCGCGGTACTGGTGGTTGTGCCGGGCTCGGCGTTGGAGCCGGCAAGCCGGTCCTGGGCTGCCGCGAGCTCGCTGTCCTTCAGGCTGATCAGCTGCTGCTGCTGCGCCTGCAGGCGCTCGAGGTCGGCGACCCGGGCCTTGAGTTCGGCCACTTCGGCCTCGCGCGCGGCCAGCGTCTCTCGGCCCTGGAGCACTTCCTGTTGCAGTTCCTGTCGCAGCATCTCGCCCTCGCCACCGGCCTGGATGCCGGATCGTACGCCTGCCTGCTGGCCGCCCGAGGCGGCCGGCGGCACGATTTCAAGCCTGGCACCCGGCGCCTGCGCGGCCGCGGTGCGGGTCGCGGACGCGTCCGCGCCTTCGCCTGGCGCCTGCGCGGCGACGGGCGCGGCATCCGCCGCGGCGGCAACGGGCTGCGGCGCGGGGCGACGCATGTCGCGCCATTGCGCCACCTGCTCGCGCAACACCGCGCGCGCCTCCGCCATGTCCTGCCCGGCGACCTCGTCGCGCGACGGCATGCGCAGCACGGCGCCCTTGCGGATCAGGTTGAGGTTCCCGCCGATGAACGCAGCGGGATTGGCGCGGAACAGCGCGACGATCGCCTGCTCGCGGCTGACACCATCACCCACCAGCACCTGGGCGATCACGCCCAGCGTCTCGCCGGCCTGGACCGGCCCGTATTCGCCCGGCGATGCCTGCGCCGAGGCGCGGGCCACCCGGGTTGCGGGGGCCGGTGCCGCCGCGACGGGCGCGGGCTCCGCGTCTTCCCCGGCAACCTGTGCAGTGTCGGCGGGCTCTGGGTCGGCAGGCTCCGCGGCCTGGGCGACAGGCACCTCGGCGGGTCGCACGATGGTGTCCGTGCGCGCGGCACTCGGCGCCTGGATCACCGGCTGTGCCGGAGCGGAGACCGTGCTTGGCGCGTCGACCAGAGCCGAGTACTCGCGGACCAGCCGGCCCTGCCCCCAGTCCACTTCCACCAGGAATGTCAGCAGCGACTCCGTCACCGGCGCGCGGCTGGTGACCCGGATCACCGGATTGCCGCGGGCGTCGAGCGCGACCGCAAACTGCAGGTCGGACACGACCCCGCGCGGCGGTTCGAGCCCGATACGGGCGAAGGTGTCGGGCGAGGCGAGTCGCGCCTGAAGGCGGTCAAGCTCGGCCGGGTCGCTGGAGATGACCTGGATTTCGGCGAGCAGCGGCTGGTCGCGCTGCGACTTGACCTCGATGCGGCCGAGCCCGAGCGCCAGCGCCTGGCTGGCGAACATCGCCAGCACCAGCCCCAATGCCACCGCCCACGCGATCGGACTTCTTGTTCGCAGCTTCGTGGTCACGCGTTTCCCCGGCAAATCCGCGTCGACTCTAGCCGCGCGGAGGCGCGATTGGCAATGCGCGTGGTCTCGAAACGCCGTGCAGCGCCGACGATGGCCACGTGCGGCCTCACCCTTCCGATGCGACCAGCTCGGCGATCTGCACGGCATTCAGCGCCGCGCCCTTGCGGATGTTGTCCGACACCACCCACAGGTCCAGCCCGCGCGGATGCGAGATGTCCTCGCGGATGCGGCCGACGAACACGCCGTCGCGACCGGAGGCGTGCGTGACCGGCGTCGGATAGCCACCTGCCTCGCGCTCGTCCACCACCACCACGCCCGGGGCGGCTTCCAGCAGCGCCCGCGCGTCTGCGGCGCTGATGTGCCCGCGGGTCTCGATGTGCAGGGCCTCGGAATGGCCGTAGAACACCGGCACCCGCACCGCGGTCGCGTTCACCTGGATGGAGGCGTCGCCGAGGATCTTGCGCGTCTCCCAGACCAGCTTCATCTCCTCGCGGGTATAGCCGTTGTCCATGAACTCGTCGATGTGCGGGATCAGGTTGAACGCGATCTGCACCGGGAAGCGCTGCGGATCGGCTTCCTGGAAGCCGAGCAGTCCGGCGGTCTGCCGGCCAAGTTCCTCGAGCGCGCCACGTCCGGCGCCCGACACCGACTGGTAGGTCGCCACGTTGATGCGCTCGATGCCGACGCTGCGATGGATCGGCGCCAGCGCCACCAGCATCTGCATGGTCGAGCAGTTGGGGTTGGCGATGATGCCGCGCGGGCGCTGCTTGACCGCTTCCGGATTGACTTCGGCTACCACCAGCGGCACGTCGTCGTCCAGGCGGAACGCCGAGCTGTTGTCGACCACCACCGCGCCCGCCGCGGCGAATCGCGGGGCGAACTCGCGCGACACCGCGCCGCCGGCGGCGAACAGTGCGATGTCCACGCCCGCCGGATCGAAGCCCGCGAGATCGCGGATGACCACTTCGTCGTCGCCGAAATCGATCGTGCCACCCGCCGAGCGTTCGCTGGCCAGCGCCACCAGTTCGCCCACCGGGAACCCGCGCTCCGCCAGGAGCGCCAGCATCGCTTCGCCCACGACGCCGGTCGCGCCGACCACTGCCACCTTGTACTGCCTGCCCATTGTCGCTCCACGTGTGTCCCGCGACCGGGCCGCGGGGCCGGGGATTATCGCAGTCGGTGGCGGCCTGCGTCCGGTGGTGGCGCGATCGGCGTCGGCGGCCGGCCCGCGTCGGGCCCCCGGCCCAGCGCGGCAACCAGGTTCTCGACTGCCAGGGCCACCATCGCGCGCCGCGTGGCCAGGCTGGCGCTGGCGACGTGCGGAGTCAGCACCACGTTGCGGCAGGCCAGCAGTCTCGGGTTGACCGCCGGCTCGCCCTCGAACACATCCAGCCCCGCGGCGGCCAGCCGGCCCGCGCCGAGCGCGTCCGCCAGCGCGTCCTCGTCGATCAGTCCGCCGCGGGCGATGTTGGTGAGCGTGGCGCCGGGTTTCATGCGGGCCAGCGCGTCCGCATCGATGACGTGGTGGCTGGCGGCCGAGTACGGCAACACCAGCACGAGGTGATCGGAGCGCGCCAGCAGCGTGTCGCGGTCGACATATGTCGCGGCGCAGTCACGCTCGACGTCGCCCGGCAAGCGGCTGCGGTTGTGGTAGAGCACGCGCATGCCGAAGCCGCGCGCGCGCCGGGCGATGCCCTGCCCGATCCGGCCCATCCCGAGGATGCCCAGCGTGGTGCCGTGGATCTCGGCGCCGAGCAGCTTGTGGAATCCCCACCCCTGCCACTGGCCGGCGCGCAGCCAGTGCTCGGCCTCGGTGATGCGTCGCGCCGCGGCCATCATCAGCGCGAAGCCGAAATCGGCGGTCGTTTCGGTGAGCACGCCCGGGGTATTGGTGGCGACGATGCCGCGGGCACGCAGCGCGTCGACATCCAGGTTGTCGTAGCCGACGCCGACGCTGGCAACTGCCCGCAGGCGCGTCGCCCCCGCGACCTCGGCCTCGCCGATGCGGTCATTGAGCGTGACCAGCGCGCCATCCACTGCACCGAGCGCCGCCGCGATGGCCGAAGGTGCGTGGTCGCTGATCTCCGGCACCCGGGTAACGTCGAACCACGCGTCCAGCTGCGCCACGATGTCGTCGAACAGCGGCTGCGAGACCCAGACCTTCGGGCGCCGCTCAGCCATGGCCGTCGCCGGGCACCCTGGCAGGAATGCGCGGTGACACCGCGCCGACGTCGCCGCACTGCGCGCGGTGGCGCAGGGCCTGGTCCATCAGCACCAGCGCCAGCATCGCCTCGCAGATCGGCGCGGCGCGGATGCCGACGCAGGGGTCGTGGCGGCCGGTGGTCACCACCTCGACCGAATTGCCGTCGACATCGACGCCCTGCACCGGCAGGCGCAGGCTCGAGGTCGGCTTGAACGCCACCGAGACCACCACGTCCTGGCCGGTGCTGATGCCGCCGAGGATGCCGCCGGCGTGGTTGGACAGGAAGCCCTCCGGCGTCATCACGTCGCGATGCACGCTGCCGGGTTGGACGATGCTGGCGAAGCCCGCGCCGACCTCGACGCCCTTGGCGGCGTTGATCGACATCATCGCCGCGGCGAGTTCGGCGTCGAGCTTTCCGTACACCGGCTCGCCCCACCCCGGCGGCACGCCCTCGGCGACCACGGTGACGCGCGCGCCGACCGAGTCGCCCGACTTGCGCAACGCGTCCATGTACGCCTCGAGCTCGCCGACCTGCGAGGCATCGGGCCAGGAGAAGGGGTTGGCGTCGACCGCGCTCCAGTCGTGGCCACGCGGCACCACCTCGCCGATCTGTGCAAGAAAACCGCGCACGCGCACGCCGTGGCGAGCCGCGAGCCACTTCTTCGCGATCACCGCGGCGGCGACGCGCATGGTGGTTTCGCGCGCCGACGAACGCCCGCCGCCGCGCGGATCGCGGATGCCGTACTTCTGCCAGTAGGTGTAGTCGGCGTGCCCCGGCCGGAACTGCGTCGCGATGCGTTCGTAGTCCTTGCTGCGCGCATCGGTATTGCGCACCAGCAATGCGACCGGGGTGCCGGTGGTGACGCCCTCGTACACGCCGGACAGCACCTCGACCGCGTCGTCTTCGCGCCGCGCCGAGGTATGACGCGTGCGCCCGGTGGCACGGCGCGCGAGGTCGACGGCGAAATCATCCGCCGCCAGCGCGATCCCGGGCGGGCAGCCGTCGACCACGCAGCCGATCGCCGGCCCGTGCGACTCGCCAAAGGTGGTGACGCGGAACAGTGCGCCAAACGAATTGCCAGCCATGGAACCTCGCGCCTCAGCGTTGGTGGGACTTCAACCGGCGAGCGCCAGCCTGACGTCGGCCAGTTCCTCGTCGATCGCGTGCAGCAGCGCGAAGCGGTCGATGCCCGGCCCCGTGCCCTCGCGCGACAGCGCGACGAAGAATTCGCTGCCGCCGGTGCCCTGGAACCGCGCTTCGCGCAGCGGACTCAAGCCCAACTGGTAGAGGTCCTCGACCAGCAGCCGGAACGAACTCGGGGTGAAACACCAGGCATGGATATCCAGGTAGGCATCCGCTTCCACGACCGCCTGCATGCCTGATTTTGCGTCTTGCAGGCCGTGCACGAAGCTGACATCCGCCATCGACCGGTTGCGCGCGTGTTCGGGCGCCCATCCGATCACGCCCGACAGCGTCACCACGTTGAGGAAATAGTCGGCGACCCGTCCGGGGGAATGGTTCCGCCTGCCCTCCAGGTGCGCATCGACCAGGCTGTGGATGCCGGTGATCGAACGGAAGCGGTCGAAGCAATAACGCTTGTCCGGTACCGCCAGCGCGAGCACGCCACCATGGCGCAGCACCGAATCGCAGCCCCTGATGAAGCCCACCATGTCAGGCACGTGTTCGATGACGTGCGACGCGATGATCCAGTCGTAGTGGTTCGGCTTGCCGGTCAGCTCGAGGTAACTGGTGCCATTCCAGACGAAGTCGACCTCTTCGATCCTGTCGAGGTCGACGCCATGCGCCCGGTATTTCTCGACCAGGCCGGCACGGTCGGCGTGGTCGACCACCTGGACATTGAACCCGTCGCGCTTTGGCGCGACCGGACTGTGTGACGGGCCGATCTCCAGGCCATTGCCGCGCCTGTCCACCATCGAGAGGATGACTTCGTTGCGGCTCATTGGCGTCGCTCGCTCCGTTTTGGCCCAGGTCGTCGGCAAGATCGTCCCCACGCGCTGGCGACGCAGGTTCAACCGGGTTGCTGGAGCATCTTAACCACGCGCATCGGCCAGCACGCGGATCCGCGCATTGTGGGTGACCAGGTCGTGGCGCTCGACCACGAACACGCCCATCTGCCCCACCTTGAACTCCACCCACATCAGCGGCAGCTCGGGCAGCAGCGCGGCGAGGGCGTGCTCGGCTTCGCCGACCTCGCAGACCAGTACGCCGTCGTCGGTGAGGTGCAGCGGCGCGTCGCGCAGGATGCGCAGCACCAGGTCCAGGCCGTCATCGCCGGCACGCAGGCCGAGCTCGGGCTCGTGCGCGTACTCGCGTGGCAGGGCATCGGTCTCGGCGTTGGTCACGTACGGCGGGTTGCTGACGATCAGGTCGTAGTGTTCGCCCTGCAGGGCCGAGAACAGATCCGACTTCAGCAAGCGCGCGTTGCGCACCAGCAGGCGCTTCTCGTTTTCGGCGGCCAGCGCCAGCGCGTCGTCGCTCAGGTCCACGCCGTCGACGTGCCACTCGGGGTTGTAGTGCGCCATCGCCAGCGCGATGCAACCGGAGCCGGTGCACAGGTCCAGGGCGCGGTGGACATCGCGGCCACCCAGCCAGGGCTCGAAGCCGCCTTCGATCAGCTCGGCGATCGGCGAGCGCGGAACCAGTGCGCGCGGATCGGACTTGAAGCTCAGCCCCGCGAACCAGGCCTCGCCGGTGAGGTACGCGACCGGCGTGCGCTCTTCGATCCGGCGGATGAAGAGTTCCAGCACGTCTTCCTTCTCGGCTTCGGTCACCCGCGCCTGGCCATACACCGGGCTCAGATCGTGCGGCAGGTGCAGCGCATGCAGGGTCAGGTGCGTGGCTTCGTCGAGGGCGTTGTCGTAGCTGTGGCCAAAGGTCAGCCCGGCCGCGTTGAAGCGGCTGGCGCCATAGCGGATCAGGTCGATGATGGTCTGGAGCTGTTGGGTCGTCATGGTGCGTGGTCACGGCGCTTTCGGCGCGGTTTCGCAGTATAGGCGAAGCTTCCGCGGCACCCGCGGGCGTGGCCCGGGATGCTCCGCCAAGGGCCGGCTATGATGGCGGCCCCCGGGTTTCCGTGTCGGTCCTCCATGTTCAATCGCACCACCCTCCTCGTGCTGGCCGTCGCGCTTGCCGCCGGTCTCGGCCTGCTCGCGTCGCAGCTCTGGTTTGCAGGCGCGCCCAAACCGGTCGCCGGCCCCGAGCTGCAGGCCGTGCGCATGTTCCCGCAGCCGCGTGAGCTGCCGGCGTTCGCGCTGCAGCAGTCCGACGGCACGCAGCTGGTACCGGGCGAACTCAACGGCCACTGGACGCTGGTGTTCCTCGGCTTCACCCATTGCCCGGATGTCTGCCCCACGACCCTGGCGGAGCTGGCGCGTGCGCAGGCCGAGTGGGAAGTGCTGCCGGACGGCGTGCGCCCGCGGGTGCTGTTCGTGTCGGTGGACCCGGAGCGCGACACGCCCGACCGGATCGGCGAGTACGCGCACCATTTCCATCGCGACACGCTGGCCGCGACCGCCGACATCCCCGCACTGGAAGCGTTCGCGCGGTCGCTGTCGCTGGTGTTCATGAAGGCGCCCGTGGCCGACGGCGCGCCGGCCGACCAGTACAGCATCGACCACTCCGCTGCGATGGCCGTGCTCGACGCCGAAGGCCGCATGGCCGGCGTGGTGCAGCCGCCGTTCGACCCGGCCGCGATCGCCGCCGACCTCGCCGCCCTGACCGGCGCGCAGGCGCGATGAGCCTCTTCACGCGGCTCACCTACCTGCTTCCCCACCGCCTGGCGTCGTCGTTGGCGCGCCGCCTGGCGTACTCCGACCACCCGCGCGTCAGCCGCTGGCTGATCGACACCGTGGTCGAGCGCTTCAAGGTCGACCTGGATGAAGCGGCGCAGCCCGACCCGGCCGCCTACCCGACCTTCAACGCATTCTTTACGCGGGCCCTGCGCCCGGGCGTGCGCGTGGCCGATCCCGACCCGGCGGCGCTGGTGATGCCGGCGGATGGCCGCATCAGCCAGTGCGGCGCCATCGAGGGCGGCCGCATCTTCCAGGCCAAGGGGCAGTCGTTCACCGCCGCCGAGCTGCTGGGCGATGCCGTGGCGGCCGCGCCCTACCGCGACGGCCTGTTCGCCACCGTGTACCTGTCGCCGCGCGACTACCACCGCGTGCACATGCCCTGGAGCGGGCGCCTGATGCGCACCGTGCACGTGCCCGGCCGGTTGTTCAGCGTCGGCCCGGCCGCGGTCGCGCACGTACCGCGCCTGTTCGCGCGCAACGAGCGCCTGGTCTGCCACTTCGACACCGACTTCGGGCCGATGGCGGTGGTGATGGTCGGCGCGCTGCTGGTGTCGGGCGTGGAGACCGTCTGGAGCGGCGAGGAGATCCCGGCCTATGGCCACGCCGTCACCAGCAAGGAATACGGCGGCAAGGCGGTGGAGTTGCGCCGGTTCGAGGAAATGGCGCGCTTCAACTACGGCTCCACGGTGATCGTGCTGCTGCCGCCGGGCGTGGCGGAACTCGCCCCCGGGCTGGTTCCGGAAGGCCCCGTGCGGCTTGGCGAGCGCCTGGCGACGCGCCTCGACTGAAGGCTCCTTCGCGACGGCATTACTCAGGCTCGCTGCAGGGCGCGTAGAATGCGCCCCCTGCAAGGCCGTCCCGGCCCCGCCCAAGGCCGACTGATGAGCACCGACGCCGCTACCCCCGCTACCCCCACATTCTCCGACCTCGGCCTGCCCGGCTCGCTGCTGCAGGCACTGACCGCAGTCGGCTACGAGACGCCCTCGCCCATCCAGGCGGCCACCATCCCGCCGCTGCTGGCCGGCCGCGACGTGCTTGGCCAGGCGCAGACCGGCACCGGCAAGACCGCCGCGTTCGCGCTGCCCGCGCTGGCGCGCATCGACCCCGCGCAGCGCAAGCCGCAGGTCCTGGTGCTGGCGCCGACCCGCGAACTGGCGATCCAGGTGGCCGAGGCGTTCCAGAAGTACGCCGCGCACCTGCCCGGCTTCCAGGTCCTGCCGATCTACGGCGGCCAAGGCTATGCACCGCAGCTGTCGGCGCTGAAGCGCGGCGTGCAGGTGATCGTCGGCACGCCCGGCCGCGTCATCGACCACCTCAACCGTGGATCGCTGGACCTGTCCGAGCTGCGCTGCCTGGTGCTGGACGAAGCCGACGAGATGCTGCGCATGGGCTTCATCGACGACGTCGAGGCCGTGCTGAAGAAGACCCCGGAGACGCGCCAGGTGGCGCTGTTCTCGGCCACCATGCCGCAGCAGATCCGGCGCATCGCGCAGACCTACCTGAAGGACCCGGTGGAGATCGCCATCAAGGCGACCACCACCACCGCGGCCAATATCCGCCAGCGCTACTGGATGGTCAGCGGCACCAACAAGCTCGATGCGCTCACCCGCATCCTCGAAGCCGAACCCTTCGACGGCATGCTGGTGTTCGCGCGCACCAAGCTCGGCACCCAGGAACTGGCCGAGAAGCTCGCGGCGCGCGGCCTGTCCGCGGCCGCGATCCACGGCGACGTGGAGCAGAAGCAGCGCGAGAAGATGGTGCAGTCGCTGAAGGACGGGCGCATCGACATCCTGGTGGCGACCGACGTCGCCGCGCGCGGGCTCGACGTCGACCGCATCAGCCACGTGCTGAACTACGACATTCCCTACGACACCGAAAGTTACGTGCACCGCATCGGCCGCACCGGTCGGGCCGGGCGCAGCGGCGAGGCGATCCTGTTCGTGGCGCCGCGCGAGCGCGGCATGCTGGGCGCGATCGAGCGCGCCACGCGGCAGAAGATCGAGCCGATGCAGCTGCCCAGCGTGGCCATGGTCAACGACCAGCGCGTCGCGCGTTTCCTCGGCCGCATCGGCGAGGCGCTGGAGTCCGACGCCGACCTGGCGATGTACCGCGGCCTGGTGGAACGCTACGAAAGCGAACACAACGTGCCGATGGTGGAGATCGCCGCGGCGCTGGCCAAGATGGTGCAGGGCGACACGCCGCTGCTGCTGGTGGCCCCGCCCGAGCGCGCCCAGTACGAGCGCCCGCAACACGAGCGTTCGCAGGGCCCGCGCCCGCCGCGCGACGACAGCTACGCGCCGCGTGGCCGCGAGCAGGCGCCTCGTCATGAGCGTGCCCCGCATTCCGCCGCCGGCGGCGAGCCCGGCGCGGCCTCTTTCGACCGCGCACCGCGCCCGCCGCGCGATGCGCCCGACGTCGGCATGGAGACCTTCCGCATCGAGGTGGGCCACAGCCATGGCGTGCAGCCGGGCAACATCGTCGGCGCGATCGCCAACGAGGCCGACCTCGAGAGCCGCTACATCGGCCGCATCGACATCCGCGACGACTACAGCCTGGTCGACCTGCCGCAGGGCATGCCGCACGAGCTGATGGAACATCTGAAAAAGGTGTACGTGGGCGGGCAGCCGCTGAAGATCCGCCGTGCCGAGCCCGCCGATTCCGCCGGTGGCAACGCAGGCCGTCCGGGCAAGCGCCCGTTCTCGCCGCGTCCGCCGGGTGACCGTCCGCGGCCTGCCGGCGCGCGCGGCCCGCGCCCGCCGTTCCCGCCGCGCACTCCGCACCGCAAGGGTCCGCCGCGCGGCGAAGGCTGAGTTCGGCGGGCGGTTTGCCCGCACCCGGCGACGCGTGGCCTGCCGCGCGTCGGCGGGCGGCTCAGGGGCCCAGGACGTGGATCACTTCGGCCAGCTCCGGCCAGCCGAACAGCGGCGCCAGGAACCAGTACGCCGCCACCACCACCACGATCCACAGCACGATCTTCATCACCACGCCGACCACCTTGAACAGCAGGTAGAGGCCGATGATCACGGCCATCAGGCCAAGCCAGCTCATGCGGTGGCCTTCATGGGCCGCAGCGCAGGATCCAGCGCGATGCGTGCGTCGAACACGAAACAGTTGCCGTCGTAGCCGTGGCCGCCGACTTCGTCGAAATACCCCAGGATCCCGCCCTCCAGCTGCACCGCATGCGCGAAACCGTTCGCGCGCATCCACGGCACCGCCTTCTCGCAGCGGATGCCGCCTGTGCAGAAGCCGACCACGGTGGCGTCGGCGAGCGCATCGCGATGCGCATCCAGGGCCTGCGGCAGGTCGGTGAAGTTGTCGATCGGCAGCGCGAGCGCGCCTCTGAAGCTGCCGTGGCCGACCTCTTCGCGATTGCGCGTATCGAGCAGCACCACGCGGCGACCGGCGTCGTCGCACCCCGCATCCAGCCAGCGCGCGAGCGTGTGCGGCGCGACCGAGGGCGCGCGCCCATCCAGCGGCGAGGCATCCTCGCGGCGGAAACTGATGATCTCCGGCTTCACCTTGACCTTCAGGCGCGCGAACGGCGCGTCCGCGCTGTGGCTGCGCTTGGCGTGCAGCGCGGCGAAACGCGGGTCCTCGCGAAGCGCGCCGAGGAAGGCATCGACCGCGCCTCCGGCGCCGGCAAGGAACAGGTTGATGCCCTCGCCCGCGACCAGCACGGTCCCGAGCAGGCCATCGGAAATCGCGCGCGCGCGCACGCGGTCGGCGACCACGCAAGGGTCGTCGATGGCAACGAAGTGATAGGCGGCAATGCTCGTATACATCGCGGCATTCTACGTTCGCCAAGCTATCCTTTGCCGCAATGAGCAGCTTCCCGGGCCACCGCGCCAGCGTCGACGGCGACGCGATCCGACACACCATCCACCCTCACCGGCTGCGCGCGGCATGAGCGACGCCTGCGACGTGCTGGTGATCGGCGCCGGCGCCGCCGGCCTGATGTGCGCGGCCACTGCCGGCCAGCGCGGCCGCCGCGTGCGCGTGGTCGAGCGCGCCAACAAGGTCGGCAAGAAGATCCTGATGTCGGGCGGCGGGCGCTGCAATTTCACCAACACCGGCACCACCCCGGCCAATTTTCTCTCGGCCAACCCGCACTTCTGCAAGTCGGCGCTGGCGCGCTACACGCCGGCGGATTTCATCGCCCTGGTCGACCGCCATGGCATCGCCTGGCACGAGAAGGAACTCGGCCAGCTGTTCTGCGACGAGTCCTCGAAGCTCATCGTGGCGATGTTGCTGGACGAGTGCGCGCAGGCCGGCGTGGCGATGGACGTGGGCTGCGACGTGCATGCCGTACAGCGCGCGGGCGACGGCTTCGTGGTCGAGACCGATCGCGGCCGGATCACCGCGCAGTCGCTGGTCGTGGCCAGCGGCGCGCTGTCGATCCCGAGCCTTGGCGGCAGCGGCTTCGGGTACACGCTGGCGCGCCAGTTCGGCCATGCGGTGTTGCCCACGCGCGCCGGCCTGGTGCCGCTGACGCTCAGTGGCGTGCACGCCGAACGCCTCGATGGCCTGAGCGGCCTCTCGCTGCCGGTCGAGGCGGCGAGCCGCGGACAGGCCTTCCGCAATGCCATGCTGATTACCCATCGCGGCCTCAGCGGGCCGTCGATGCTGCAGGTATCGTCGTACTGGGAGCCCGGCGGGGCGCTGGCCATCGACCTGCTGCCGGGAGTCGACGCACCCGCCCTGCTGCGCACCGCGCGCGCCGAGCGGCCTGCGACCGAACTGCGCACGCTGCTGTCCGAACACCTGCCGCGGCGCTTCGCGCAGCGGCTGTGCGAGCACTGGATGGAGAGCCGGCCACTGCGCCAGTACAGCGATCGCGAACTGGCCACATTGGCGGCAACGCTGGCGAACTGGCCGATCGTCGCCAGCGGCACCGAGGGCTACCGCACCGCCGAGGTCACCTTGGGCGGCGTGGACACCGACGGACTGTCGTCATCGACAATGATGTCGCGCACCGTGCCCGGCCTGTTCTTCGTCGGCGAGGTGGTCGACGTCACCGGCTGGCTGGGCGGCTACAACTTCCAGTGGGCGTGGGCGTCAGGACACGCAGCCGGCGAGGTCGCCTGACCCGGCCTCAGGGCTTGGCGAGGTAGAACGTGGAGGCGCACAGCGCCGTATCGGTGGCGGTGGCGGCCGGGATGCCGCCGCCTTCCAGCGCCAGCAGCTTGACCAGCCGGTAGTCGCCTTCGATGTAGCTGGCCAGCGCAAGGTAGCCGGTCGCGTTGCGGCCGCAGAACGCGTTGTCCGGCCGCGTGGTCGGGCGGGATTCGTCGATCACCCGGCGCAGCTCCACGGGCTGGCCGGCGTCCATCATCATCACGTCCGCATAGCGCTGGCCGGCGGCGAACTCGTCGCCGCCGCGCACGATCGCCACGCGTTCGGTGAGGAAGCTCGCGCCATTGGCCCCGGTGATGCGGCCGTCCTCGATCTCGACAACGCCGGTCATGGCCTCGGCCACCGGGTTGCCGGGCTCGAACCTGCCCAGCGCCAACGGCCGCAGGGTGGGCGGCGCGGCGCGCTCGATGGTGGCGTTGGCGGTGTCGGGCTCGAGGGCTTCGCGCGGCACGGGCGGCGGCGCGCTGGTCGCGGGAGGCTGGCCGGCGGTGGTGACGGGGGCTTCGCTGCCGCCGCAGGCGACCAGGGCGAGCGCGATCAGCGCGAGGGCGAACGTGGGTCGTGGATTCAAGGAGATGCCAGGGAGCGGGAAGCGACGCCCGATCATAAACGCGTGGCGTTCGACTCGCGTTAGTTGCGCACCTGCCGCTATTGCGCCTCGGGCAGCGCGGGCGTGCTTTCGCTGAGGATGCGCAGGCTTTCAGCCTGGCGGATGCGGCGCTGTTCCAGCTCCGCCGCGTCCGTCGCGTCCGCGACGGCGGCCGGGTGCAGGGCGCGTCCCGGCAGCACCCTGCCGCCGGCGGCCTGCAGTAACGCGTCGCCCGGCACGTTGGCCGCACACTCGGCAGCGAGTGGCGATGCCGGGCGGCCGCCGCCGGCCGCGACGTCCTGCACGGTGATCGCCACGCCTGTGACATCACCATGGGCGCCAAGCCGGCGACAGGCCTCGGAAATCGTCTGGTAGCCGCTCATGCCGGCGCCGGACGTCACCACCACCATGCTCATCCGATCCACCCAGCCTGCCGCGCGCACCCCGGGGATCGCTTCAACCTCGCGCCGCGCGGCCTCGCGGCGGATCGCACTGCCGCGGTCGGCCAGGATCGCGTCGCGGTGCGAACCGGCATCGAGGTCGGCACGCCTCGCCACGTCCTGGCCATCGTTGCCGGGTCCGGCGCCACCACCGATCGTGGCGATCGGCTCGGCGGCAGCGGCGACGTCCGCCGTCGCGTGCGGCGGGGCCGGAAACGGCGCGACGGCAACGGGTGATGCGAAGGGCACGGATGCCACCGGCGCAGCCGGTGGATCGGCGGCTCCCGGCCCGATCCAGTCGCGCACGCTGCGGTAGCCGAGCCACGGCAGCACCACCAGCAGGACCACGACCACCCAGAACACCTTGCGGGCACGGCGCCGGCGCTGGTGGGCGGCGCGATCCGGCCAATGTGGCTGCCGGGACGCCTTGCCGCTCACGTCCAGGCGCGCCACAGCAACATCACCGGCAGGGCGACCAGCGCGAGCAACAGGACGATGCCGATCGCGGTCACCAGCACGCGCAGCGGCTCGGCGCGTGCGACGTCGCGGAGCGTCTCCGCACGGCCTTCGCGAAGCTCCAGCGCGCGCGCTTCCCGCGCCTGCGCCTGGCGCCGCGCCTGGTATTCGTCCATGAGCCGTCGCGCCTTCGGAAAGTCGGCGTCGTCGCTGACCCAGATGCCGCCGTACGAAATCCCCCAGCGGCTGGGCAGTGTTTCGTGGAACGCGATCGCGTGCGCCTCGAGGAACGCGCGCACGTCGTCGGCTTCGTCGTCGGGCACCATCCGCATGTTGAGGAGCAGCTTGGCCATGGGCGCAAGGATACCCGGCGCGGATGTCTCAGAACGCGGTCACGCGGCGTCTCTCGCCGGCACGCATCGACACGGGGGCGTCCAGGTGCGCTGGCGCCAGGTGGGCGTCGGCCACCTGCAGCGCGGCGGGCACGGGGATCTCGTACAGGCAGACGCGGTTGCGACCGCCGCGCTTGGCGCGATAGAGCATGCGGTCGGCGTGGGTCAGCAGGCGCGTCAGGTCGTATCCGGAAAGCGCGGTGGTGCTGATGCCGAAGCTCGCGGTGATGGTGAAGGCGTGCCCGCTTTCACGGCTGTCGATGGCAGCGATGCAGCGCCGGCACTCGTCTGCGACACGCACCGCCTCGGCGCCGTCCGCGCCGGCCACCAGCAGCGCGAACTCCTCGCCACCCAGGCGCCCGAACCAGTCGACGTCGCGGCGCGACGTGGCGCAGGCCTCGACCACGCGCTGGAGTACCCAGTCACCGACGCCATGCCCGTAGTGGTCGTTGATCGACTTGAACCGGTCGAGGTCGAACATCACCAGCGCGACGTCCTCGCCCATGCGCGCACTGCGCGCCAGCGTGGCCGCTGCGCGCTCGTTGAAGTGGTGGCGGTTGCTGATGCCGGTCAGGGCATCGGTTTCGGCCAGGCGCCGCAGCGAAACCTGCACGCGCTTGGTCTTGTAGGCCCAGAACGCGATCGAGGCCAGCAGCAACAGCAGCATCAGCACCAGCAGGCGTGAATTCTGCGCCGACTGCTCCTGGACGCGCTGCTGCAGCTGCAGCACTTCGTTCTGGCGGTTGAGCAACTCGATCTGCTGGGTCTGCTGCAGCGTCTCGTGGCTGACGATCTGATAGGCCAGTTCGCGCGCCTTCACTTCGTCGAGTTGCGCCTTGTCTGCTTCGGCGTAGAGGCGGTGGTGGGCCAGCGCCTGGACGGGGTCGTTGCGGGCCTCGGCCACGAGGTAGCGGATGCGGTATGCAGCGACGAGCGGCTTGGTGAAATCGCCACCGCCGCGATCGATCGTGGCCAGCGCGTGGGCATCGGCCCCGGCGGGGTCGCCGGCGGCCAGCTTGTACTCCGCCAGCAGCGAGTGGAACTCGCCGAGCAGCGGCGGGTAGCCGGTGCGCTCGACCTCGGGGAGATGACGTTCGAGGAGCGCGACCGCCCGCGACCGGCTGCCCTCGCCCGCCCATTTGCGCGCAAGCATGGCGCGCACCAGGTTGGCCACCACCGGCTCGCGCTCTGCGTCGCACCCGTCGATCAGCAGGTTGAACTCGCGGTCCTCGGAAGGGACCTGTTTCAACTCCTGCATCGCCTGCAGGCGGGTCTGGCCCGCAAAGCACCGGGCGCGCGGCGCCTCGGTGATGGCCAGCACGCGCTCGGCGTACTCGCGCCCGATCCGGTACTGCCCGGCCTGGTTGTGGATCACCGCCGCCACGCCGAACACGTGCTCGCGATTGGCCTCGTCGATGTCGTCGCGTGTGAACGGCAGCACCTTGCCGAGCATGCGCAGGCCGCCAGCGAAATCGCGGGTGATGGCGCGCGTATTGACCACGAGCGCGCCGGCGCGGACCTTCATGTTCGCACCCTGCGCGCGCTCGAACAGCGCGGTCGCCGCGGCGATGCTCTCCTCGTAGCGACCGCCGAGCGCGAGCGCGTACGCGTTGAGGTAGTCGAGGCGCTCGCCCTGCCCCACGGTCAGGTCGTCGGGCGTATTGGCGTTGAGTCCGGCGAGGAGCTCGCGGAACCTGGCCGGATTGGCGCTGCGGAGCGTGTCTGCCTGTTCGAGCAGGGCATCGAAGGTTGCCGCCGGTGCGGCATGGGCGACGTTCGCCACCAGCCCTCCCGACAGGAGACTCGCCAACAGGCAGACCATCAGCCACTGCGTGCGCATCGTTGCGCCGACCCCGTATGTGGGAGTTAGCTTTCGGGTGACTCGTCCGGGGGGTCGCGCTTGTCGTCGTCGTCCGGACGATCGCGCTGCGGCTGCGCCGGCGTGTCTTCCTGGGGTGACCAGAGCTGCATCATCACGTGCTCGGGGGCGCCAAGCAAGACGGCCAGGCCCGTGCCGTCGCCGGACAGCAGCAGGGCACGCTCGGCGGGGCCGAGGCCCGACGTGGACACGCGTGCAAGCTCATCGGCGGCCATGGCCACCGGGCACTCGCCCAGCGCCTCGAGGATACGGATCGCATTCGACATCGGTGGGTCCCCTCACACAGTGGATTTGATGGTGGCGCAACGTGACTCGGCGGGTTCGCTCGCGGCGATCTCTTCCAGAATCGCGCGATCGGGCTGCAGCGCCGCGCAAGGCGGCAGCACCAGCGTCGTCTGCGGACGCAGCCCCGCTCCCTCGAGGCCGGACAGCCGCATCCCCTCGATGCGCGGCCGTGCAATGGCGAGCGTAGCAGCTTCGTAAAGCGTCACGGTATGGTCCGCCGGGTAGTCCTGGAGCAGGCGCTGCAAGAGCAGGCGCTGCCACGCGCCCATGGGGAGTTGACGTCCTCCGGGGCCGGAAACGGCCATGCCCACCTGCCAGAGCACCAGCAATGCGCCGCGGTCCACGTGGCGCCGGTACTGCAGGAACTGCCCGGCTTCGAAATGCTGGCAACCGGTCGCGCCAGGATCCAGCCCGAGATCGGCATACAGGCAATCCTCGGCGGAGATGCCGGGCTCCATGTGCGCCTCGTAACCCTCGGCACGTGCCTGGGCGATGGCCTGGTGCGGCGCCACGGCGAACACGCCCGGATGCCCGTAGAACGCGGCGCATACGCGATGCCCGGCACGTACTTCGGACAGCAGCAGCGCGACCATCTCCGCATAGGCCTGGCGCCGCGAACGGCCACCGCCGTAGCAGGGCTGCAGGCTGCGCACGTCGCGGTGCATGCCCTGCAGCCAGAGTTCGACCAGCGGATCGGACACCGCCATGAACACCACGTCCGCACGCTCGATCGTGGCGCGCGCGCGCGCGCCGATGTGGGCGCCCAGCATCATCCCGATGCCGACGCAGGCCAGGCTTCCCCGTTTCGACATCACCACGTCTCCTGCATCCCGCGCCCCGTACCAGTCGCCCGTCCGGCCTGCACCGCCGGGTTCCCACGCAGCTGCGCCCAGCGCGCCCGCGTCAGCTGCCAGCGGCATTCTCCGGCAATGTCCTGCACTGCGACCTGGAACCCCAGGCGCCGCATCAGCGCACCCGCCGCCGCGTTGCCTCGCGCATGGCGCGTCCACAACGCCGGCAGCGCGGTGGAGGTGAACACCACGTCCGCCAATGCGGCGATGCCGGCGCTGGCAACGCCGGCCCCCTGTGCGTCGCGCGGCAGCAGGACGCCAACTTCGGCGTGGTCGTCAGCGTCCGGGCCGGCCTGCAGCGCCAGGAGTCCCGCGGGCGGCACGTCGACGCCGGCATCGACGCGCCGCGGAAGCAGCCAGTACGCGACTCGCGGCGGACGCGCGGCGAGCTGGTCCATGACGCGTGCAAACGCCGCGCGCGCACGCTCGACGGTGAGCACCGCGCCGACGTGGCGCATCGCTTCAGGATCGCCATACAGCGCGCAATACAACGCTTCATCCCGTGCCTGCAGCACCCGCAGCGGCGTCCCAGCGACCACAGGCGCGGCAAGCCGCACTCAGCGCCGCCCGGCCAGCACGCGCTGCAGGTTCGCGCGTGCCTGCGCGTCGAGGCGCGCATGGAAATAGTCACTCAGGAAGATGCGCTCGCTGGCGAGCAGCGACTCCAGGAACTTCCTGCGCCCGCGGCGAAACATCCATCCGGGCACCCTTCCCCGGTACTCCTCGGCAATCCCGCGGTCGTAGGCATCGAAGTCCGCGGGCGCCGCGCCCAGGACGGCCATGTCGCAGTCGAGGAAATGCCGGGCGTCGTCGGCATCGTCTCCGTCACCGAGGTCCGCGGGCGCGAGGTGCCCGTGGCGCGCGGTGAGTTCGATCAGCCTGGCGACGCGAGCGCCATCGATGCCCGCATCCGCCATCCAGCGCGCGATCGCGTCGATGGCGAGCACGGCCGAGCGCGACTCGTTGTCGCTGCGGCCGGCCTCGTAGATCGCGTCGTGGTACAGGACGGCCAACCAGGCCTCGCGCGGGCGATGCCAGCCGGGGCCGTCGGCCACTTCGTCGAAACGCGCGAGCACCGCTTCGACGTGGTCAAAGCCGTGATAAGCGCGTGGTGGAGTGGCGTACGCGGCGCGAAGCGCGTCGAGTTGCCCCGGAGGCAGCGGCACGCGCTCATGCATCGCCGTGCCCCTTGCGCAGGCGAAGGGCGTGCGCGACGCGCTCGAACGACGCCGACAGCGCCGCCTGCGCCGCGGCCGGCAGGGACGCGCGCACGCGCGCAAGGCTCGCCTCGTCGCCGGCAGGTGCCGCGCCGGTCCACGCGAACACGACCAGGTTGCTCATTCGCGCCTCCTCCACCACCAGCACGTTGCCCGCGCCGAAACTGCGTCGCAGCCGCTCGACATGCGGCGCGGGATCGGCACAGAACAGGTTGGTGGCGAGCACCCCGCCGGGGCGCAGCGCGTCGCGGCAGGCATCGTGGAAGGCCGGCGTGGACAGCGCCGCGGGTATGCCGCCGGCGTCATAGCCGTCCACCAGCAGCATGTCGTAGCGCGCGGTGCGCGCCGCCACGAACCGCGCGCCGTCATCCAGCACGACCTGCAGGCGGGCGTCGTCGTCGGGAATGCGGAACTCCCGGCGCAGCGCGATCACGCCGGGATGGTTCTCCACGACCTCCAGCCGCGCCTCCGGCAGGTGCCGGTGGATGAACTTCGCCTGCGATCCGCCGCCCAGCCCGACCATGCAGATCGAACCCGGCCGCGGTTGCCACAGCAACGCCGCAAGCATGGTGCGGGTGTAGTCGATCAGCAGCTGGTCCGGGGAACCCCCCAGCATCCGGCTCTGCGTCTGGCCGCGGGTGAACTGCAGCGCGGTGTAATCGCCGACCTGCCGCAGCCGGGCCGGACGCAGCGGCAGCCCGGTCGGGTCAAGTGGACGCACGCGGCGCCGCAGACCGGCAAGCCAGGTCGCAATCCGCTGCCCGAATCGGCCGTCATCCAACTGCACGCACGTTCCACCTGCGAAGACGCGGGCAGCCTAGCGCAGCAGTGGTTCACCAGTCAGCACCGATGCGACGTACACCGCCTGCTGAACGTCCCGTCGCCACCCTCGGAATTCTCAGAACCGGTTAAGCCGCCATCGTTTGAAGTGCGCATGTACCGACTTCCGACGAGCCTGCCATGAGCCTGCGCCGATTCCACCTTGTCGCTTCGATCCTCCTCGCGGCCAGCCTGCTCGCTCCGGTCGCGGGCCATGCCCAGGAACGTGGTCCGCGCGGCGAATCGCGCCAGCAGCGTGACGAAGACGACGCGACGCGCACCGAGCGCGACCAGCGCACCCAGCGCGACGAGCAGCATCGAGAGGCGCGGCAGGGGCAACGCCGGCAGGACCGCCCACAGGCCCGGCCGCCTCGGGAGCAACAGCCTCGGGAGCTGGCCGGGCAACGCCAGGAGCAGCAGCCCCGGTCAAGGGTCCGGCCGCGCATGGAGGAGCTGTCGCGCCCCCGCGAGGCGCAAGTGCGTCAGCCGCGTAGCGAGCAGCAACCCCGGCCGGAATCCCGGTCGGCGCTGCGGGATCGGAATCGGGGCGATGACGTGCAGCGCCAGGCCCGGGAACGGGGCGACGACGTGCGGCGCCAGGCCCGGCAACGGGGCGATGACGTGCAGCGCCAGACCCGGGAGCGCCTGCAGCGGCAACGCGATGACAGCGCGCGCATCCAGGCGGAAGCGCGCGCGCGCACGGCGCGCGAGCAGGCAAGCGTCCGCGACAGCGAACGACGCCTGCGGGACGACCGACGCCAAGCCAGCAATCCTGGGCCGTCGCAGGCACGCGAGCGCATCCGCGAGGATCGCTTCCGCGACGACGGCCGCCAGGCCGGGCTGCGCGAGCAGCGGATGCAGGACCAGCGCCGCCGTGAAGCCGACTACGCGCGCCACCAGGCGCAACTGCGCGCCATCGAGCGCCGCCACGAGCAGCGCCTGGTGCAGCAGCAGCGCGCCCAGCAGCAGCGCTACATGCGTGACTACCACCGCCGCCTGCAGCAGCAGCACCTCGTGTGGCAGGCACAGGGGTATCGCAACACCAACGCGTGGTACGGCGCGCCGCTCAGCCACCGCTACTACCGCGATGGCCGGTACCACCAGGTAAGCCGCTACGCTGCGGACCTCCTGCAGCAGGCGGTGGACCTGGGCTACCGCGAAGGCCGGCGCGCCGGACGCGCGGACAGCGACGATGGCTGGCGGCCCGACTACCGCAACAGCTACGCCTACGAGGATGCCAGCTACGGGTACAACGGCTGGTATGTCGACCGGGACGAGTACAGCTATTACTTCCGCGAGGGCTTCCGACGCGGCTACGAAGATGGCTATTACGACCGCAGCCGTTACGGCCGCCGCGGCGACGACGGCGACTACCTGATCCTGGCGGCGGTGCTGACGACGATCCTCGTACTGCAGCAGATCCACTGATCCGGCTGCGTCAGCGCAGCTGGCTGTCCTTGCTGCCACGGCGGTTGTAGCCACCCTGCGCACTGTCTTCCTCGTCGTGCGCGGACTGGCATGCCACGCACAGCCGCACCCCGGGCACGGCCTTCCGGCGCGCATCCGGGATGGCCGCCTCGCACTCCTCGCAGTGCGCCAGGCCCGGGCCCTGCGGCAACCGGCTGCGCGCCCGTTCGATGCCATCCTTCACGGTGGCATCGATCTGGTCCTGCACCGCTCCGTCTCCAGCCCAGCCTGTGGCCATGGTCGTGCCCCGCGTCGTGGTTGCCGTCCCGGGAGTTATCGGGACGGCGTGCCTTAACGCAAGCCCCCCGCGGCAGTCAGCCGCCGCAGCCGCCGCAGCAGGTCGAAGGCTGCTGCTCGACGGCAGCCGCGGCCGTTTCCAGGCCGGCGGAACTCACCAGGGCGGCCACTTCGGCGACGCCCAGGGACGTGGAGACCCGCAGCGGCGAGCCGCTGGCGTGCAGGTCGGCCAGTGCCGCTGGATCGGCGGCTCGCAGTGCCTCGTTGACGGCCGCCAGGTTGGCCACCCGGCCGCGCAGCGCGATTTCGTATTCCATGGTCTTGTCCAGTCGCAGGCGCCCATCGCGCCATGCGGCCATCGTCGGCCGTGCAGGCGGCGCCGGCCTTGATCGCGGTCAAGCAAGACGCAGTGGCGGCAGCCACAGTGGCACGCATCTTGCATGCCCACAGGGAATGCCGCGACCAGCCACCAGCCTGAGCACGAACGCCATCGCGGGCCTCCTGTTGCTGCTGTGCACATGGCCCGCACTGGCGGCCTACACGTCCACCCCGCAGCGCCTGGAAGCGTTCGGCCCGGACGAGGGCCTGCCGCAATCGACTGTGAATGCGCTTGCCGGCGACGACCAGGGCTTCCTGTGGGTCGCCACGCAGGACGGACTGGCGCGCTTCGACGGCCATCGTTTCCAGTCGTGGCGGCGCGAACGCGGAAACGACCTGGGCCTTGCCAGCAGCAGCATCGACGCCCTCGCCTTCGATCGCGCCGCGACCAGGCTCTGGCTTGGCACCGACGACACCGGCGTTGAAATCATCCATCTTCCGAGCTGGGAACGGATCCGCCTCGACCGCGGCGACGGGCTGTCCGACGACCGCACCACAGCGATCCTAGTCGACCCCGAGGGCGGTGCATGGATCGGGACCGCGGGCGGACTCGACCACGTCGGCATCGCACCGCGCCATGTGCGCAAGCTGGGCGGCGGCGAGATCGTCGGCCTGGCACCGCTGCCGCAGGGCGGCGCGCTCGCGCTGGGCCGCGATTGCCGCCTGTGGCACGCCACGCGCGAGGCGATGACGGCCCTGCCACGGCGCGGCGGCGACAACGGCAGCGCCTGCATCGCACTGCAATCCGGACCCGAGGGTGCGTGGGTCGCCAGTGAACGCGGCGGCCTGGCTCTGGTGGATGCCGCCGACGGGCGCCTGCTGCGCAGGTACGCGATCAGCGAACTGCAGCCCGATGCCAGCGTGCTCACCGCCCTGCTGCGCAGGCGCGACGGCAGCGTGCTGGCCGGCTTCGGCAACGGCTCCGTGACGCGGCTGGCTGCCGCGGGCGCCACGCCCGCCCCACTGCACCTCGATCGCGACCTCGGCAATCCGGTCGTGACCCTGTACGAAGGCGCGTCCGGCGCGCTGTGGATCGGCACGTACACGTCGGGCCTGTACTTCGCACGTCCGCTGTCGGACGTCATCCGCTTCGGCCGTTCCGACGCCGGGCGCATGGAAGGCTGGCCGAGCGTCAGCATGCGTGCACTCTGGCGCGCCGGCGAGCACTTGCTGGCCGGCACCGACAACGGCCTCATGGAGCGACGCACGGCCGGCCGCGACTGGACGGAGGTCGCCGGTTTCGAAGGCCAGTCGGTGCGCGCCATCGCCCGTGCGGAGGATCGCGGCTGGTGGATCGGCACCCAGGACGGCCTCTGGCACTGGCCGGGCACCGGCGCGCCCAGGCGCATCCCCGGCCTGCCCGACCCGCGCATCGACGCCATGCTGGTCGAGGGCGGCACCGTGTGGGTCGCGACCCGCGGTGGCCTGGCACGCGTCAGCAACGGAAAGCTGGTGGCGGACCCGACACTCGCACCATTGGCGGGCCGCCAGGTCACCGCGCTGCTGCGTGACCGCGACGGCCCGCTGTGGATCGCGACCAACGCCGCCGGTCTCTGGCGGCTCGACGCGGGCGCGGACGCCGCGCCATCGGAACACACCGGCCTGCACCATTCGCTCTGGTCGCTGACAGCCGACGACCAGGCGCTGTGGGTGGGCAGCTACAGCCATGGCCTGTACCGGATCGACCGCGACAGCGGCGCCATCCGCAACTACAGCGACCGCGACGGGCTGGGCAACAACGTCGTCTACGCCATCCTCGGCGACAGCGTCGGGCGCCTGTGGCTGAGCACCAACAACGGGCTGTCCGTGCTCGCCCCGGGCGAAGATTCCATCCAGGTGCTGGGCCCGCGCGACGGCCTGCAGAACCGCGAATACAACAGCGGCTCGGCGTTCCGCGACCAGGACGGCCTGCTGTACTTCGGCGGCACGCGTGGCCTGGACGTGCTGGATCCCGACAAGCTGCCCCTGCAGAGCCCGGCGGCGCGCGCGGTGCTGACCACGCTGAGCCTCTCGCCTGGCGAATCCAACGGCGACGAATCCGGGCCGGTGGAATCGGACATCGTGTATGCGGACAGCGTGTCGCTGGCGTGGCGCGACAGGGTCTTCTCGATCGCCATGACGTCGATCGACTTCGGCGCCGCCGAAGTGGCGCAGCTGCGCTACCGGATGCGCGGGCTGCACGAGGCCTGGGTCTATCCGCGCGCACCACGCGCCGAGTTCTCGGTGAGCCGCCTGCCGCCCGGCGACTACGTGCTCGAGGTCGAGGCGGCCGGGCGTGATGGCCGCTATGGCGATACGCGGCGCCTCGACCTGCACATGGCGCCGCCTTGGTGGCGCCACCCGTTCGCCTACGCCGGCTACGTGCTGGCGGCGCTGCTGCTGGCCGCCCTGGTGGCGCGCCGCGCCGGCTCGGCGGTGCGTCGCGAGCGCCGCCAGGTCGAGCTGCTTGAGCGCACCGTGGCCGAGCGCACCGCGCAGCTGCAGGAGGCCAACCTGCGCCTGAGCACCACCAACGCCCAGCTCGACATCGCCACCCGCCGCGACCCGCTGACCCGCATCTCCAACCGCCGCGACCTGCAGGACTGGCTTGGCCGCGAGGCTGGTGCGCTGCGTACCGCGATCGAACAGGCCGGCGGCCCGCTTGAGCGGCTGGTGTTCTTCATGATCGACATCGACGACTTCAAGCAGGTCAACGACCGCCATGGCCACCAGGCCGGCGACGAAGTGCTGGTGCACTTCGCGGACCGGCTGCGGCTGCTCAGCCGCGACTACGACCTGCTGGTGCGCTGGGGCGGCGAGGAGTTCCTGCTGATCACCCGCTTCACCCGCGTCGCCGATGCCGCCCAGCTTGCCGAGCGCATCCGCGAGGCGATCGCCGGCCAGCCGATCCGGGTCGCACCCGGGCTGGTGTTGCCGCTCACCTGCTCGATCGGCTTCGCGCCGTGGCCGTTCGCGCCGGAGTGCCCGGATGTCGGCGACTGGGAAGCCTGCGTTGGCCTTGCCGACCGTTGCCTGTATGCCGCCAAGCGCGGCACCAAGGATGCCTGGGTGGGCGTGGTGCCCGGGCCCCACCCCGACCGCACCGGGGTCCAGGCGCTGCTCGCGGGCGCCGCGCCCGCCGACGTCGGCGAGGACTGCGCGCGGGTGCTGCACTCGGGCACGGTGGCGCCGGGATTCACGCGCTGACCCGGGCCGGCGCAGATCCGCGCCATGCCCGAAATCGCAGCGCCTCTGCATGCGCCGTCGCCACTGCGCCATGCGAGGATTGCGGCATGCACGGCCGCCCCTCGCCCCCCTCATTGCTTGCCAGCCTGGTGCTGGCGCTCCTTCTCACCATCGCCCCGAGCCACGCTGCCGGCACTCAGGATGCGACCCCGGCGGACGCGACCGCAGGCACGCCAGGCGCCGGTGCCGATCTTGTCGCCAGCAGGCGCCTGGCGCAGCGCCTGCGCGAAGTCGACGGCCTGCAGGACGTCACGGTCACCGTCAGCGGCGGCGTGGCGCGGCTGCAGGGCGATGTGATCGACCTCGGCGACCGCACGCTCGCCGAACAGGTGGCCGGGCAGCAGGACGGGATCTCCGCCGTCGACAACCAGCTTGCGCTCAGCACGCGGCTGTCCGACCGCTTCGACACCGCCACCCGGCTCGCGGTCGACAAGCTGATGCGGCTGGTGGCGGCGCTGCCGCTGCTGGTGGTCGCGATCGCGGTGGTGATGCTGTCGTGGTGGCTGGGCAAGCTGGTGGGTGCCCGCTTCGGCCGCCGCCAGTGGCGGAGCGACAATCCGTATTTCGCCAGCCTCGTGCAGCGTCTCGCGCAGTGGCTGACCCTGCTCGCCGGGCTGCTGGTGGCGCTGGACCTGCTCGGCGCCTCGGCGCTGGTCGGGGCGGTGCTGGGCTCGGCTGGCGTGGTCGGCCTGGTGCTGGGCTTCGCGTTCAAGGACATCGCGGAGAACTACGTAGCCGGCATCCTCCTCAGCCTGCGGCGGCCCTTCGCACCCGGTGACATGCTGCGCATCGACAGCTACGAGGGCAAGGTCGCGGCGCTGACCTCGCGGGCGACGGTCCTGGTGACGCTCGACGGCAACCGGCTCACCCTGCCCAACGCACTGGTGTTCAAGTCGGTGGTGCTCAACTACACCCGCAACCCGCGCCGGCGGATCGATTTCACCATCCCGCTGGACGGGAGCGAGTCGATCCGCACCGCCCAGCAGGTGGCCATGGATGCACTCTGTGTGGTCCCGGGCGTGCTGGAAGATCCGGCGCCGTCGTGGACGGTCAGCAGCTACGACGCCTCCGGCCTCACGTTGCGATTCTTCGCCTGGGTCGACCAGCGCGAGGCCGATCCGGGCAAGGTGCGCAGCGAAGCGCTCCACGTGGTGCGCACCGCGCTGGCCGAGGCCGGCATCGAAGGCCCGCGCACCGTGTATTACGTGGGCCCGCTTCCGCAGGATGCTGCGATGCCGGTGGCCGGCTCGACCAGCCTGCCGGCGGACACCTCAGTCAATCGCGACATCGACGCACAGGTGGCCGCGGAGCAGCTCGCGCACGCCGACGAAGACCTGATCACCGACGAGCGCCCGGCGACGACCTGAGCGCGGCCGCCCACGCGAGCCGTCTGCCGGCGGTGGGTGGGTCGAATCCTACAAAGGTGCAAGGTCCCCACCGACGGCCGGGCCGGGCCTGGACCGGCAAGATTGCCGCTGCCCCGGCAGCACGGCCTTGCACCGGTCACGGATGCCGCTCAGCAGAGGAATGGCCGCGACCTTGAGCAAGTCGTAAAGCTGGGCCGGGGCACCCTTCCGCCGGAGCAGGACCTTGGTCGAGATCACGCTGGTAGACGCAGGCTTCCACGTCCGCGGGTCAAGCTTCGATGAAACGTTCAACAGCCGCTTCAAGGCGATGATGGCCGCTCACGCCGTGGCGCTGGGCGATGCCACCGCGACCGGCAGCGCGGTCGCCATCGTGTTCCCGGAGGGCTGGGGCGACAGCATCCTGATCGAGCCACGCCGGCCCTGACCGGTCCGTACGACGCTGGAGCGGCCGGCACATCACAAACGCTCCAGGACCTGTCCACCGATGCCCCGCGGAAGAGACAGCGACAGCTGGTCGGGCCCCGGCCCCACGATGCCGTTACTGGCCGCTCGGGACCGGCGCCGGCATGCCGGCGGGGCGCGCGCATCCGCTGGCCGCGGCGCCGCCTTCCACCGCGACCGACCCGCGATAGGGAAACACCGCCCCCGACATCGAATCCTCGCAGCGCCCTGCGGCGATGCGCACTTCGATCGTGCGCCCCGCGTCGTCGCGGGCGCGCACTGCGCGTGCGTCGGACGAATTCTCCTCGCCAGCCACGGTGAAGCGGCGGTCGGACACATCCGGACCGTTGAGCACGACGTGCCCCGACTCGACCCGCGCATTCCAGAACGGCTCGTTGGTCGAAACCACGAAGGCGTCCGGCAGGCCCTGGTCCGCGTCAGCGCCAGTGACGGTCGACCCGCCCCGGCCCGCACCGGCGGCGTCGGGTGCGGACCCCGCCGACGCGTCGGAGACGACCGGCGCCGGTGGCGCCTCGGGCGCGTCGGGCACCTCCGGGGGAGCCGGCGGCACCGCCGGGCGGTCACAGGCCGCGGGCAGCGCCAACACCAGGAGCAGCGGCAGGAATCGGTTGTTCATGGCGAGATGCCTTCCGGTAGGTCCCGGCACCCGCGTGACCGGCGCGCGCCTCGGACGTCGCCGGCACCATGCCATGAAGCCCGGCCCCGTCGCGTGATCAGGAAGCAGGCTCCGCGGCGCCCATCCCCAGCCAATGCAGCGCACCCTGTGCGGCGAGCAGCCCGCTCGCGAAACACGCTGTCAGCAGGTAGCCGCCGGTCGGCGCCTCCCAGTCGAGCATCTCGCCGGCGACAAACGTGCCCGGGCGCGCATCCAGCATCAATGCCGCATCCACCGCCTCCAGGCGCACGCCGCCGGCACTGCTGATCGCTTCCTCCAGCGGGCGCGCCGATCGCAACACGAGCGGCAGGCGCTTGATCGCCGCGGCCAGCACGACAGCGTCGTGCATGGCGTCGGCGCCCAGCACTTCGCGCAGCAGCCCGGCCTTGGCACCGGTGATGCCGACCGTGCGGCGCAGGTGTTCGCCGATGCTGCGCTTGCCGCGCGGGCGCGACAGTTCCTGCAGAAGCCGTGCTTCGTCGCGGTCGGGCGTCAGGTCGAGGTGGACGGTTGCACGGCCATCGCGCGCGATAAGGTCGCGCAGCGTGGCCGAAGCGGCATACACCACGCTGCCCTCGATGCCGTGGGCCGAGACCACGGCTTCGCCCTGCAGCGCACGCGGCGTGCCGTCCAGGTCCAGCCAATGCAGGACCAGCGGCTTCAGCGGCGCTCCGGCGTGGCGGTCGCTGAAATGCGCGGACCAGGCGATGTCGAAGCCGCAGTTGGATGGCTGCAGTGGCGCCAGCGCCACGCCGGCCGCCCGCAGCACGTCCTGCCAGGCGCCGTCGGAGCCGAGCTGCGGCCAACTGCCGCCGCCAAGGGCCAGCACCGCGGCGTGCGCATTGATCGCGCGCGCGCCATCCGGCGTTTCGAAGCGCAGCGCGCCGTCCGCATCCCATCCGCACCAGCGGTGCTGGACATGGAATGCCACGCCCTGGGTACGCAGCCGCCGCACCCAGCCGCGCAACAGGGGCGCGGCCTTGAGGTCGGCCGGGAACACGCGTCCGGACGATCCGACGAAGGTCTCCACGCCGAGGCCGCGCGCCCACTCGCGCAGCGCGTCGGCATCGAACGTCGCGAGCCAGCGCGCGACCTCTTCGGCGCGTGCGCCATAGCGCCCGGCGAACACCGCGGGGGAATCGGAATGGGTGAGGTTCAGGCCGCCCTTGCCCGCGATCAGGAACTTGCGGCCAACCGAGCCCTTGGCCTCGAACACGTCCACGTCCGCGCCCGCCGCGCGCAGCACTTCCGCCGCCATCAGTCCGGCGGGGCCGCCTCCCACCACGGCCACGCGGCGGATTGCCGGCGTGTCCGCGGCTGCCGGTTGCGGACACATGCCGCCGTCAGGCCTTGCGCAGGAAACAGGTCTTGAGCACCAGATCGCGGATCTTGTCCGAGTGGCCCTCGATATGTTCGGCGTCGTCCTCGACCAGGCGGATGTTGCGGATCACCGAACCCTGCTTGAGCGGGATCGACGACCCTTTCACCTTCAGGTCCTTGATCACCACCACCGTGTCGCCGGCAACAAGCACGTTGCCGTTGCTGTCGCGCACCACCAGCGCGGTCACGCCGCCGTCGGCGTCGCCGGCGGCCCACTCATGGCCGCAGTCGGCGCAGGTCCACAGCGCGCCATCGGCATAGGTGTTCTCGAGGCCGCATTGCGGGCAGGCTGGGATGGCTGGCATGGGGCGCTCCATGATGCGTCGGGGCCGCCCATTGTAGCCGCCCGCCCCACCGTGCCCTGCCCTGGCACGCCACAGGTTCGCCTGCGCGGGCGGCGCTCAGGTGACCGCTTTGAACACGGTCAGGCCGAGGACCAGCAGCACCACGGCAATGATGATCGCGGCCCAGAACAGGAACTTGGCGATGCCCATCGCGGCGCCGGCAACACCGCTGAATCCCAGCGCGCCGGCGATCAGGCCGATGACGGCCAGGATGATGGCCCACTTGATCATGTCGACTCCCTGCACGCCGCGGATGCGGCACAAGCAGGTTCACGCATGCGGCGTGCGCCCGTCGTGAATCGGGGACGTGGCGCGGGCCGCCACGCGTACCGCCGGGTCCGCGAAATAGCGGCCGATCTGGTACCACACCAGCAGCGCGCCGCCACCGATGACCACGGCGCCCGGCGCATTGCCCGGCTGCCACACGTACAGCGCGGCGGCCGCGCCGAGCATCACCAGCAACCACGCCCAGGCCTGCCAGCGCCGCAGCAGAGCCCTCCGCGTCTCGCTACCGATGATCTCCCTTGCCCGCTCCTCGGTGATGCCGAACTCCTGGCTGATCGCTTCCGACCTCATGCCGTCCCCTTCGCGCTCTGCGAGCGCCCGATTACGCCACGGAACCCGGCCGCGGGGAAGGGGTAGCAGGAAATTCCGTCAACCGGGTTACAGCGTGGATGTCGTCTCGCCGCCGAGCGCCTCGAGCGCCTGCGCCGCCAGCGCGCGCTGCTCGGACGAGAAGGCATGCACCACGACCGATGAGCGCCCCTCGTCCAGCGCGGTGACCGCATGCTGCACGAAGCGGTCGTGGTCGGGCCGCAGCGCCACCAGACCGCCCAGCATCAACCCCGCCGTCGTGCCGAAGAACAGCAGCACCAGCACCGAGGCGACCGGCGAGCGCACGACGAACTGCAGGCCGGCGAAATAGAGCACGGCGAACGCCACCACGCCGAGCACCGCGCCGACGATGCCCAGGCGGATGTGCGCACGCACGATGGTCTTCCAGATTCCCTGGCTTTCCGGCTCGAGCTTGCGCCGCGGGTGGGCTTCGCCGGGCAGCAGCAGATCCACCTGGGTCGGCTGCAGGCCAAGCGTGGCCTGCACGCTCGCCGCAGCCTCGCGGGCGGCGGTCGCACTGGCGAACACGGCGACCACTTTGCTGTTGGAAACCTCGCCGGTCAGCATGGTCTCTCCGGGCATGTCGTGTCCTCCCTGAAGCTGGCGGCAGACTGCCCGAACAGGCATTGCGAAGCCGTGACGGACGGTGTGCCGCCACGTCCCCGCAACCGCCGCTTGCGCATGGTTGGCGAGGGCTGGACCATCCACGGCCCGCCTGCCATCGGAATGTTCCTCGATGCGAATCGACCTTTCGCGCCGCCACATCGTGCAGGCCGTCGGCTTTGCCCTGCTGGCACCGGCGTTGAGTCCCGCCCGTGCGATCGCCAACGCTGCGGACGTCGTGCCTGAACCACCCGCCGGCTTCGGCACCTCCACCACGGCCGCAGCGGCCACCCGTGGGCTCGACCTCGCAGGCAGGACCGTGCTCGTCACCGGCGCGACGTCCGGCATCGGCATGGAGACCATGCGCGTGCTCGCCCTGCGCGGCGCGCATGTCATCGCCACCGCACGCTCGCGCGACAAGGGTGAGGCCGCGCGCCAGGGCATGCGTGGACGCATCACTCCGGTGGTCCTCGACCTGGCGGATTTCGATTCGGTACGCGCCTGCGCCGCGCAGGTCCGCGCGCTGGCACCGCGGCTGGACGCACTGGTCTGCAATGCCGGGATCGTGCTGGATCGGCTCGAGCAGGTGCGCGGACTCGAGAAGCAGTTCGTGGTCAACCATCTCGGCCACTTCCTGCTGGTCAATGAACTGCTGGCGCAGGTGCGCGCGGCGCCGCAAGGGCGCGTGGTGGTGCTCGGCAGCGGCGACCATGAGCGTGCACCAGCGGGCGGCATCCAGTTCGACGATCTGTCCGGGGCGGGCTGGGATGGGCGCTACAGCCACTCCAAGCTCGCCAATGGCCTGTTCTCGCTGGAACTCGCGCGCCGCCTGCGCGGCACGTCCGCCACCGCCAACTGCGTGACGCCGGGACATACCCACACCAACATCCTGCGCCACGTCGGCAATGCCTACCGCGACGACGCGCGCACCGCGCAGGTGGGCGCGGCCACGCCGTGCTATGCGGCCGTACATCCGGCGATGACCGGCGTCAGCGGCGCTTACCTCCGTGATTTCCGCGCGGCAGCACAAGGCGTGCACCAGCGCGACGCGGCCATGGCGCGGCGGCTGTGGGACGTCTCGACAGCGCTCACCCGCAAGTCATGAAGACACATCGGAAAGCCGCGCGCGCACGCCGCCGCGGCCCGGCGCACGCGTTGGCGTGCAAGCGCTTCGAACACCGCGATCTGACACACTTCCCGCGGATCCGGCGCGGTGCCGGGACGGGGTCCGCATGAAGGAACGATTTCCTCCCTGGATGCAGGACTGGCTGGGACTGATCGTGCCGATCGGCCAGGTGGTGCTGATCGTGCTCGTCGCCGCGCTGCTGCGAATGCTCGCGCGACGCGTGACCGAGCGCATCTGCGCCCGCTACAACGCGCCGGCCGAGCTCGCCATCGGTGCGCGGCGCGTGATCACGTTGCTGATCTCCTCGGCCGCGTTCCTGTTGATCCTGGAGCGCTTCGGCGTGTCCGGCATGGTGCTGTGGACCGCGTTCACGGGCTTCGCCGCGGTCGCCGCGGTGGCGTTCTTCGCAGCGTGGAGCGTGCTCTCGAACATCTTCTGCGCGATGCTGATCCTGGCCACCCGGCCGTTCCGCCTGCACGACCACATCGAAGTGCTGGAAGGCGGCGACAAGCCCGGTCTCGGCGGCCGCGTCACCGACATCAACCTGGTCTACACCACCCTGCTGGAAACCGGAGATGACGGCGAGCCGCAGGGCAGCGTGCTGCGCGTCCCCAACAGCCTGTTCTTCCAGCGCACCGTGCGCCGCTGGCGCAGCGAAGACGAACGCCTGAAGTGGTCGATGCGACGGCCCCGCCGCGAGCGCGAACTCGACGACTGACACCGGTCCGGAGCCAGCGTGCCTGCACCGTGACCGGCGTGCGGGCTACTGCAGCCAGGCGCGCAGCAGGGCCGGCGCCGCGGCACCCACCAGCACCACCACCAGGAACGGCAGGCGCAGCAGCAGCGCCAGGCCGGCCGCGGCCAGCGCTGCCAGGCGCGCATCGAAGGCCAGCACCTGGCCGCTGGCGAAGGCGTTCATCGCCGTCAGCGACGCCAGCAGGCCGATCGTGAGCGTGCCGGCGACGCGCCGCATGCGCGGCGCTTCCAGCCAGCGCGCCGGCACCAGGTAGCCCGAAAGCTTGATCGCGTAGGCGGCCAGGCTCGCCAGCAGGATCCACGCCCACATCGACATCAGCGCGACTCCCCCGTCGACATGCCCCGTGGCGCGCCGTCGGCATGCGCGGCTGGATCGACATCAGGCTCGAGGCCCTCGTCAGCCGGCCCACGGCTGAACCATCCCCAGAGCGCGGCGACCAGCGCAGCGACCAGGATCGGCACACCCGGCGGGGCCACGGGCACCGCCAGCACCGTGGCCAGCGCGCAGACCACGGCGAGTGCAACCGGTTCGCGCGCCGACAGCCGCGGCCACAGCAGCGCGAGGAACGCGGCCACGGCCGCGCCATCCAGTCCCCAGCGGCGCGGATCGCCAAGCGCATCGCCAAGCAGCGCACCTGCGACGGTGAACAGCGTCCAAAGCACGTACACGCCGAGGCCTGCGGTCCAGAATCCGCGGCGCTGCTCGTCCGGCTCGACCTGACCCGCGGCCGTTGCCGCCGATTCGTCGATGGTGACCTGCGCCGCAAGCCAGCGCCGCCAGCCGCGCGGACGCAGCATGCGGTTGATCTGCATGCCATAGACCGCGTTGCGGACACCGAGCAGGGTGGCCGCACCGAACGCCGCCGAGCCGCTGCCGCCGCCAGCCAGCACACCGATGAACGCGAACTGCGAGCCGCCGGTGAACATCAGCGTGCTCAACGCGACGACCTGCCACGGGTCGAGGCCCGCGGCGACGCCGAGTGCTCCGAACGACAGGCCGTACAAGCCGGTGGCGAAGGCGATCGAGAGGCCGATGCGGACCGCCGGCGAATGGATGAGGCGCATGCGCGCATCTTGCCATGGGCCGCCAACGTGCCGCTCCGGGCATGGCGATGGGACGCTTCGTTCGTGCAATGGCGTCGGGATGCATCGTTCCGCGCGAAAACGGCGGCAGCGCCTTCCCGTTGCTTGAAGCATCGCTACTCTCGCACCAGTTCCTTCCTCCCCAGCCAATAGCAGGACGTCCCTTGAGCACCTACCGCCTCGCCATCATCGTCGGCAGCAACCGTCGCGAATCTATCAACCGCAAGCTCGCCGAAGCCATGGCGCGGCTGCTGCCCGCCAACTTCGAAGTCAGCTATCCGCGCATCGACGACCTGCCCATGTACAACATGGACCTCGAAGGCGGGCGCCCCGCGTCGGTGACGCGCTTCACCGACGAAGTCGCCGCCGCCGATGCCGTCGCCGTCGTCATGCCGGAACACAACCGTTCGCTCCCGGCGGTGCTGAAGAACGCGATCGACTGGGGCTCCAAGCCGATGGACGCCAACGTCTGGCGCGGCAAGGCCACCTCGATCACCGGCACCACGCCGGGCGCGATCGGCACCGCGGTCGGCCAGCAGCACCTGCGCCAGATCCTCGGCATCCTCGGCGCCGTGGTCCAGGGCGGCGAGGCCTACATCCAGTTCAAGCCCGACCTCATCGGCGCCGACGGCGACTTCACCGATCCGGGCACGCGCGCCTTCCTGCAGGCCTACGTGGACGGTTTCGTCGACCTGGTCACGCGACTCGCCAAGCGCTGAACCGCAGCGGCAGGCACGGGCCGTTCAGGGCCCCGTGCCTGCCGCCTGCTAAGATGCCGGCATCGGCCAACCTGCGCCGCACGCGCGTCCCGCGCGACTCCCGGTCGCCCGCCTCGCTCCCTCACGCGTCACCGCTCCGCTCCCGGAGCGACGCCCCATGGATGCGCCCGTGCCCGGATACCTCACACGCAATCTCGTGACCCACGTCGATGGCGTGGCATTCCAGCTGCGCGTGCTCAGCGACCTCCAGCAATACGCCGATCCCGACGGCCATGCCGACGCGCTCGGCATTTCCTCCGCGCAATGGAGCCTGTTCGGCCACCTCTGGCCGGCCGGCCGCCTGCTGGCAGGCGCCATGCAGCATGTCGACATCGCCGGCCGTCGCATCCTCGAGCTCGGCTGCGGCATAGGCCTGGCGAGCCTGGTGCTGCAACGTCGCGGCGCCGATGTGGTCGCCTCCGACATCCACCCGCTGGCCGATGCGTTCCTGGCCTACAACGCCGCGCTGAACGCCCTGCCCGCCGTGCACTACCGTCACATGCGCTGGGATGAGCCGCTGCCGTCGCTCGGCATGTTCGACCTGATCATCGCCAGTGACGTGCTCTACGAGCGCGGCCACGCCACGCTGCTGTCCGAAGTGGTCGCGCGGCACACGCTCCCCGAGGCCGAAGTGATCGTCAGCGATGCCGGCCGCGGCCACGGTGCCGCGTTTACCCGCGCGCTCGGCGCGCTCGGATTCCTGCCCACGGCCGGCGACGAACCTGCCGCCACCGGGGACGGGGACGGCACGCCCGGCTGTCGCCTGCTGCATTTCCGGCGCACCCTCGCGTCGCGGCGCGCCGCATGAGCGCGCGCGACGACGACTGTGCCCGCTGCGACGCGGTCTGCTGCCGCCTGACGGTCGTGCTGCAGCCGGAAGACCGCATACCCGCCTACCTCACCGCCACTACCAGCGCTGGCCTGCACGTGATGGCCCGCGACGAGGAAGGCTGGTGCGTGGCCGTGGATCCCGCGCACATGCATTGCTCGATCTACGAAACGCGACCGGAGGTGTGCCGTCGCTTCGTCATGGGCGCCCCGTACTGCAGCGCGATCCGCGAGGATTACAGTGCGAGCAGGGCGCAGGGCATTCCCCTGGTCATGTACTGAAACCGGAGCCACGCATGTCCAGCAAGCCACCACCTTCTTCCAGCTCGGCCACCAGCCGCATCTTCGCCGTCGGCAAGACGCCGAAGGCGGGCGATCGCGGCGCCAGCATGACGCGCGAGCGCATCGCGTCCGACATGGCCGAATTCCACGCCACCGGCGGGCACATCGAAGTGCTTGGCACGACCCGCCTGCTCACGCGCATCGGCGGCGATGCCGCCCCGGCCGCCGTCGTGGCCGACCCGCCCGCCGTGAAGCCCCCGCGCCGCGGCAAGGCCTGAGCGCGCCGCCGGCGCCTGCGGTGTATAACGCAGGTCCCCACATCTTCAGGAGCGGCGCAATGAACGCATTGTCCAGGCTGGCTGCCTTTGCACTCGCGGCCACCGTGCTGCTGGCCGCGCCGTCGATGGCCGCGCTCAAGGCTGGTGATCCGGCCCCCGACTTCACCGCGCCGGCATTCATGGCCGGCGAGCCGTTCACCTTCAAGCTGGCCGATGCGCTGCGCAAGGGCCCGGTGGTCGTGTACTTCTTCCCGGCCGCGCGCACACCCGGCTGCAACCTGGAGGCAAGCCTGTTCTCGAAGGCGATCGATCGTTTCGCGGCGCACCACGCCACGGTGATCGGCGTCACCGCCGGCAATATCGAGCAGCTGGCGGGTTTCTCGGCGGACACTGAAACCTGCGCCGGCAAGTTCCCGGTTGCCGCCGACCAGGGCGCGGTGATCGCCGCGAAGTACGACGCCGTGATGGACAGCAGGCCGGACATGTCCAGCCGCACGTCCTATGTGATCTCAAAATCCGGCGAGATCGTCCACGCCTACTCGGACTCCAACCCGAACCGGCACGTTGCGGAGACGCTGGCGGCGGTGGCCGCGCTCGACGGCAGGTAGCCGCACGCGCCAGGGCTTACACTGTCGGGAATCCCAGCAAAAGGAAATCCCTTGGCCAAGCCAAACTATTCGTTCGAAAAGCGCCAGCGCGAGCTGGCGAAGAAGAAAGCCCAGGACGAGAAGGACGCCCGCAAGCGCGCCGCGCGCGAGGCGGCCAAGCCGCAGGCGCCGGACGCCCCGGAGCAGTCTGCGGAAGACGCACCGCCCGAGTCGACCTGAGGCGAGCGATCCCGGTCAGTCGAGGCTGCTGCCATCCCGCTCGCGCAGCCAGTTGTGGGCGCGGGTAGCTGCGATCGCACCGTGGCCCATGGCCACGCTGATCTGGTCGAGGCCATCGACGATGTCACCGACGCAGTAGAGCCCCGGGACCTGCGTCCCGAACGGTGAACGCACGTCGGTGCTGCCGTTCTCGTCGACCTCCAGCCCCAGCATCACCGCAAGCTCGGTACGCTGGCGGCAACCCAGCGCCGGGTAGACCACGTCGAACGCCAGGGGCGATTCGACGCCTTCGACATGGATGTCGAAGCGGCCCGGTGAGGGGTCATACCGCACCACGGGCCGGTCCACGATGGTGATCCCGGCGGCGGCGAGCTGCGTGCGCTCGTCATCGGTGAGTTCGTCGTACCTGCGCGGCAGCAGGGTGATGTCGTCGCTGAACGTGCGCAGGAACAGCGCTTCCGCCGCGCCCTGCCCGTCGCAGCCGATCACCGCCACGCGGTGGCCGATGTGCTCGTAGCCGTCGCAGACCGGGCAATAGCGCAGCACCCCGGCCGCGATCGCAGCCTCGTGGACATCATCCGGCAGCGGGATCTGCTCCAGGCGCAGCCCGGTCGCGAGCACCAGCGTGCGTGCGTGAAGGGACCGGCCGTCCTTCAGTGCCAGCGTGAATCCCTGCCCCCGGCCTTCGCCCTGGTGCCCGGCCGCCACGACCTCGGCCTCGAGGACCTCGGCACCGTAGCGTTCGGCATGCGCCTGCATGCGCTGCAGCAGTTCGGGACCGGCTACGCCGTCGGGAAATCCCGGTGCATTGTGGGTCCGCGGAATGCGCGCGGCGCGCGAGCGTCCGTCATGCACCACGAGCACGCGGCGCCGGAAGCGCGCCAGGTACAGCGCAGCCGACCATCCCGACGGCCCCGCCCCCACGACGATGCAATCCCACGGCGCCTCCACCTGCGAGTCCGGGCGACTCAAGCGGCCTGCCGCAGCGTGCGCTGGAACAAGGCCAGCATCCGCGCCCACGCCTCTCTGGCAGCCGCTTCATCGTAGCGGGGCGTGGTGTCGTTGTTGAAGCCGTGCTGGGTGCCGGGGGGCTGGTAGAGCGCATGGCGCACGTTGGCCGCCTTCAGCGCTTGCTCGTATGCCGGCCACGCGGCGTTGATCCGCTCGTCCTCGGAGGCAAGCACGACCAGCAACTCGGCGCGGATCTTCGGAACGTCCTCCAGCGCCGGCGCACTGCCATAGAACGGCACGGCGGCGGCGAGCTCCGGCAGCTGCGTCGCCAGGTAGTTGGCCATGCCGCCGCCGTAACAGAAGCCGACCACGCCGATCCGGCCGTTGCCACCCTCGATGCCATCGAGAAGCTTCGCCGCGGCAATGAAGTCCTGGCGCGTCTTCGCCTGGTCAAGGCCCTGGAACAGCGCGCGCGCGGCGTCCTCGTCGCCGGGATAGCCGCCAAGCGGAAACAGCGCGTCCGGCGCGAACGCGATATACCCCGCCAGCGCCAGGCGCCGGGCGACGTCCTCGATGTGCGGGTTGAGCCCGCGGTTCTCGTGCACCACCAACACGGCGGGCAGCGGTCCTGCGGCACCCGCCGGGCGCACCAGATAGCCGCGGGCGCGGCCATAGCCCTGCGGTGAATCGAACTCGAGAAGGCGCGCGGCGAGCCGGGCGTCGTCGGGCTTGACCTGCTGCGCCAGGGCGAACTGCGGCGCCAGCGCCGCGAGCAGGCCAGCCGCCGTGGTGGCGCCCGCAGTGAAGCGCGCGGCGCCAGCCAGGAACGCGCGGCGGTCGATGTCGCCATGCACGTAGCGGTCGAACAGCCCGAGTACGGCGGGATGGAAGTCGGCTGCGGTCTTGCGCGGAGCGGACATGGCGGTCTCCGGTGTTGGCGATGGCCACCGCATGCTAACAAGCGCGCGCGCAAACAGATGTCTGCGCTGGAAGCGGTCCCGCAAAGTGGCCGACGCAACGGCGACAGCCACCTCGCACCCCGCGAATTACCAGCAAGCCACGTTCAAACACTGCACGTTGGCCGAACTTCGGCGGCGTAACTGGCGGTTTCCCACCAGTTATCGTATAATGCCGCTCCTTCCGCCGCCGCCACTCCTCACGGGGCGTGGCCGCACGTCTGCACCACGCGGACCCACCAGCACGAGGAGACGCATGTCCAGCAAGCCCACCCCGACCGCAGTCAAGCCAACGACCCCTTCACGCGTGTTCGCCGCCAGCTCCCGCGGTGCACAGAACGCCAGCCTCAGCAGCGACACCATCGCGGCCGATATCGCGGCCTTCAAGACCCACGGGGGCCGCATCGAGGTCCTCGGCACCACCCCGCTCCGCACGCAGGCCCAGGGCCCGGCGTTCCGCTCCAAGAGCACTACTGCCAAGAGCGCCGCCAAGAGCACGCCGAAGCGCGCCGCGGCCGCGGCCGCGCCTTCCGCCACCAAGAAATCGGCCGGCTGACGGCCGAGCGCCCGCGCCGGGTCAGTCGACTTCGGCGGCCGCCTCGCGACCCTGCTGGCGGATCAGGGCTTCCTCGCGCGCGTCGTTGATCGCCTCGCGCACGCTGTCCAGGTCGGCAACGCGCTCATCGTGCACGAAGGTGCCGGTGAGCACGGAGTCCGGCTGCAACTCGCCGGCCTCGAACAGCGCCCACATCTCCTCGCCGTACCAGGTATCCAGCAGCTCGGGCGCCCAGTGGCCCAGGCCCGCGGTGAGGTTGTTGACGTCGCGCAGCAGCATGGTGCGCGCGGCATTGTTGCCGCCCGCACTGACCACCTGCGGGAAGTCGATGACCACCGGGCCGTCCGGGCCGACCAGCACGTTGTACGGCGACAGGTCGCCGTGGATCAGCCCGCAGCACAGCATCAGCACCACCTGGCGCACGAGCACCGCGTGGTAGGCGCGCGCCTGCTCCGCGGTGAGCTCGACCTCGCCCAGCCGTGACGCCACGAATCCGTCGGCGTCGGTGACCATTTCCATGACCAGCACGCCATGGTGGAAGCCGTGCGGCTCGGGGACGCGCACGCCGGCGTCGCGCAGCTGGTACAGCGCATCGACCTCGGTGTTCTTCCACGCCTCTTCCTGCTGCCGGCGGCCGTAGCGGGAAGCCTTGCCGATCGCGCGCGCCTCGCGGCTGCCGCGCACCTTGCGTCCTTCCTGGTACTGCACGCGCTGCTGGAAGCTGCGCTGCGCCATGTCCTTGTAGACCTTCGCGCAGCGCAGTTCGCCGCCGGCGCGCACCACGTACACCGCTGCCTCCTTGCCGCTCTTGAGGGGGCGCACGACCTCGTCGATGACGCCGTCGTCTATCAGCGCCTGCAGCGGGGCTGGGGTTCTCATTCAGTTCCTGGGGACGTGGCGCGGGATGGCGCCGAAGCCGGCCATTCTCGCATTACCCGGTCGCCGGCCATGAACGCCTACCAGACCAGGTCGTCGGGCACCTTGAAGCGGCCGTACCAGTCATCGTCGGCGGCATCGGATTGCGGCGGCGCGCTACGCGCATGGTCCAGCGCGATCATCGCGGGATCACGGGCTTCGACCTTCTCCGCGGCGGCGCGCGGGATGATGGCGTAGCCGGCGTCGTGGCAGGCGACCACCAGGCTGCCGGACGCGAGCTGGCGACGCACGGCATCGGTCACCAGCAGGCTGCGGATCACGCCAGCATGGGTAAACCGGTAGTCCATCGTGCCGTCCACGGCCAGCCGGTTCTGCTCCACGATCTGCCGCACCTGCGCGCGCAGCTCCTGCGCCCTCGCCTGCTCGTTGCGTTCGGCGGACAGCGCGCGGTCGCGCTCGATCTTCTCCAACCGTGCGCGTTCCAGCGCGGCCTTACTTTCATCGACGGGCGGCGGTGATTTCGCATGGCGCTGGCGCGTCTGTTCGCGCGCCACCTGGTCGACCCTGGACTTCTTCGCCAGTCCGGCCTTGAGCAGCTGTTCCTGCAGTGGATTGCGCATGTCGGTGCCCTTGCATGATGCCGCCACGATGATACGCGGGCCGCGGCGGTGGCGCTCCGCCACGCCACCCGCGAATGAGCCGGAAGTGGACCCGACCGTTTTTCGTGGCGCCGGATGACGCAGGTCAAGGAGGCACCGGCGCGTGCCGGGCACACTGCACGCATCACGAAAAACCACGTCACTGGAGATCGTCATGAAGAAGTCCATCCCCGTCCTTGTCGGCCTCGCACTCCTGTCCGCGGGCGGGCTGGCCAGCGCCGCCAACTGCAGCATCGTGCTCGACAGCAACGACCGCATGCAGTACGACCAGAAGAGCATCGAAGTATCGGCCGGTTGCGCGACGGTGACCGTCGAACTCAAGCACAGCGGCAAGCTGCCGAAGACGGCGATGGGCCACAACGTGGTGATCACCACCGAAGCCGACGCCACGCCGGTGGCGCAGGCCGCGGTGAAGGCAGGGGCCGCGAACGGCTACGTGCCCGCCGGCGACAAGCGCATCATCGCCGCCACCAAGATGCTGGGCGGCGGCGAGAGCACCAAGATCACCTTCCCGGGCCGCACGCTCAAGGCCGGTGGCGACTACGCGTTCTTCTGCTCGTTCCCGGGCCACTCGGCGCTGATGCGCGGCAAGCTGGTGGTCAAGCCCTGACCGCACGCGCTTCGCTCCACAACGGACATGCCGGCCTCGCGCCGGCATGTTTGTTTGCGTGTCGAGGATCCTTCCACGATATGCATTCAAACACTTGATTGGCGTCAAGGCGTGCGCGTCGCGGCACATGCAAAATTTTCGGCAACGGGGGAAAGGCCCCCATGGAGCTGGAAATGAATGTCCTGAAGACCACGCTGATCTCTGCGGCCATCGCACTTGCCTGCGGCGCATTCGCCGCCCCGCCGGCCTACGCCGTGGATGCGCTTGAACTCATGCAGTCCACCGTCGACCAGGCGCCCGACCTGTCGGCGCTCGCCGAGCACAAGGTGCAGCTGGTGCGGCCGCCGTTCGTGCACGAGCACGACCAGGTCGCGCCCGGCGCCCCGCGGCTGGTGAAGTTCACCCTGCCGATCGAGGAAAAGGAAATCGTCATCGACGACAAGGGCACGCGCATGCATGCGATGACCTTCGGCGGCTCGATCCCCGGCCCGATGATGGTGGTGCACGAGGGCGACTACGTCGAACTCAAGCTGATCAACCTGGCCAGCAACAGCATGCCGCACAACATCGATTTCCATGCCGCGACCGGCGCGCTGGGCGGCGGCGACTTCACCGTCGTCGCCCCGGGCGAGGAAGTCACGCTGCGCTGGAAGGCGACGCGCTCCGGCACCTTCATCTACCACTGCGCCCCGGGTGGCTCGATGACGCCGTGGCACGTGGTGCAGGGCATGCACGGCACGATCATGGTGCTGCCGCGCGACGGCCTGAAGGACGGCGACGGCAAGCCGCTGCGCTACGACCGCGCCTATTACGTCGGCGAGACCGACTTCTACATCCCGCGCGACGCCGACGGCAACTTCCGCTCCTATGCCAGCCCCGCGGAATCGCTGCCCGACACGCTCGCCACGATGCGCACGCTCACGCCCTCGCACATCGTGTTCAACGGCGCGGTCGGCGCGCTGACGGGCAAGAACGCGATGACGTCGAAAGTCGGTGAAACGGTGTTGTTCGTGCACTCGCAGGCCAACCGCGACACGCGTCCGCACCTGATCGGCGGCCACGGCGACTACGTCTGGGAGGAAGGCAAGTTCGACAACGCGCCGATGAAGGATCTCGAGACCTGGTTCATCCGCGGCGGCTCGGCGGGCGCGGCGCTGTACACGTTCCTGCAGCCGGGGCTGCACGTGTACCTCAACCACAACCTGATCGAGGCGGTGGAACTGGGTGCGGCGGGACACGTGCAGGTCGCGGGTGACCGCTGGGATCACGACCTGATGACGCAGCCGGCCAGGACGGGCCCGATCCGTCCGGATACCGACCTGTCGATGCCGGCAGCCCGCTGATCGGTCACTTCCGCACAGTCCGCAATACGCAAGGGCACCGCGTCAGCGGTGCCCTTCGCGTTTCGGTGATTCACCTGCCTGACCTGCGCGCGGCGCCGCACCATGCACTCAGCGCGCCAGCCAGCGCCATGGCAGGTCCACGGCCTTGGAGATGCCGATCCGCGCAGTGGCCCGGGGTGGCGCCTCGCCACGAAAGCCGTCGTCGAAGATGCCCACGCGCGCGCTGGCCACCAGGTCCTCGCCGTCGAACGTGCCGTCGATGCCCAGCGCCTGGGTCAGCTTGCCGGGCCCGTTGGCGAGATCGGCATCGCGTGACGCGCGTGGCCGCGCCGCACGCATCGCCTCGATGCCGGCCAGCGGCAGCAGTCCGCGCATCAGCACGCCCGAGCCGTTGCCACAGGTCGCGTTGCAGCACCAGTGGATGCCGTAGCTGAAATACACATACAGGTGGCCCGGCGGGCCGAACATCGTGGCGTTGCGCTTCGTGGGGCCTCGGAAAGAATGCGCCGCCGGATCGTCGCGCCCGCGATAGGCCTCGACCTCGACGATGCGGCCGGCGCGGCCGTCGGCCACGCGCAGTACCCGGTGCACCAGCTCCGGCGCCACGTCGAGGACATCGCGATCGAAGAAGCTCCGTGGCAGGCGCGTCATGCCGGGCACGTCGTGGGCGGTTGGCGTGGCATCAGGGGTGCCATCGTGCCATGGCGTTCCGGCCGCCATCGCCACGCGCCCTTCGCACGCTGCGGGCTGGGGCATGATGTGCGCCAGGGGACAACGGAGGCGCGCGATGACGCCGTGGCTGGTGGTACTGCTGGACCTGCTTGGCACCTTTGCATTCGCCATCAGCGGCGCCACGATGGGCGTGCGCAAGCGGCTGGATTTCTTCGGCGTGATGGTGCTGGCGTTTGCCGCCGCCACCGCAGGCGGCATCGCGCGCGACACCCTGCTCGGCGCCACCCCGCCCATCGCGCTCGCCGACTGGCGCTATCTGGCGGTGTCGGCGGTGGCGGGCGTGACCGTGTTCTTCGGCTATGAGCAGGTGGAGCGCATGCGCAACCCGGTGCAGCTGTTCGATGCCGTCGGCCTGGCGCTGTTCGCGGTCACCGGCGCGGCCAAGGCGCTCGCCTTCGGGCTTGGCGGCACGGGCGCGGTACTGCTGGGCATGATGTCGGGCATCGGCGGCGGCATCGTGCGCGACGTGCTGGTGGCCGAAGTCCCCGCGGTGCTGCACCGCGAACTGTATGCCGTGGCCGCGGTGCTCGGCGCAGCCTGCGTGGTGGTGGGCGTGGCGCTGGGCCTTCGGCCGGGCCCCGCCATGGTGGTCGGCGCGGCGCTGTGCTTCGTACTGCGCTTCATCGCGATCAGGCGCGGATGGCAGCTGCCGATCGCGCGCAAGCCGGGGGAGTGACGGCCGGCGATGGGCTTCCCCCTCACCCACCTTCCCCGAACAACGATTCCTGCGCCGGCGGATACGCCAGGCGTCCATCCACCACCCGCGCGGGCGAAGTCCACGGATGCGGCGTGGGTGCGCCGGCGCCGAGGATGTGCAGGACCTGGATGCCGCGCAGTTTGAGCACGTCCGCCACCAGCGCGCGGTGGCAGCGCCACCACAGCGATTCGGCGCACATCAGCGCGCTGCGCCGGCGCGACGCCATCGCCAGCGTGGCCGCCAGGCCTTCGGCGAACTCGATACTCTCGAGGTGGTCCGCGTAGCCCTGGAACGAGGCATTCCGCCAGCCGGTGTTGGGCGATCCCGCACGCGCCCGCCGGCGCCCGCCCAGTTGCGGCAACCAGGCGTATTCGATGCCGTGCGCCGGCAGGTTCGCGGCGAGCGCCTCACGCGCGAACCAGGGATAGCGGCGCGAGCCAGGAAAGCGCCGCACGTCGAGGATCGCCCCCATGCGGTGACGCGCAAGCAGCGCCACGAAGTCATCGAACGCCAGCGTCGAATGGCCGATCGTCCAGATCGTGGCGGCGTCGTCAGATGGTGCGTCACCTGGCATGCCGTGAAGGTAGCCGGGCCGTGGCCGTCAGCGCGTGAATCCCTGGTCGGCGAGCGCCAGCGCGCTCCTGAATTCGCGGCGCCGGCCATCGAGCGGATCATCGAACGCAAGCGCGTGTGCGAGCAGCTGCAGGGGCCGTGCGTGGTCGTCGGCCGTGGCATCCCGCAGCTCCGGATACAACGCGTCATTGAGGATCGGCGCACCGAGCGCGGCCATGTGCACGCGCAGCTGGTGCTTGCGGCCGCTGACCGGGCGCAGCCGGTAACGCCACGCATGCTCGCCGCGTTCAACCACGTCGAGCCAGGTTTCGCTGTTGGCCTCGCCGGCGACCTCGCGCATGCGGAAGAACGGCTCGCCACGTTCCAGGCGGCTGCAACGCACCAGCGGAAACGCCAGCGCCGGCAGCGGCGGCGCGACGGCCAGGTACTCCTTGTCGATGCACCGCTCGCGGAACAGCGCCTGGTAGCGCGCGCGGCTGTCGCGGCTGGCCGAAAACAGCACCAGCCCCGCGGTCAGGCGATCGATCCTGTGCAGGGGCACCAGATCCGGGTTTCCGAGCCGCCGCACCAGCCGCCCCAGCAGCGTTTCGCGCACGTAGGCGCCGGCAGGTGCGACCGGCAGGAAGTGCGGCTTGTCGGCGACTACCAGGTGCGCATCGACATGCAGGACCGTCTCGGTGAACGGGATGCGCAGCTCGTCGACGACTTCGCGGAAGTAGCGGATCTCGGCCCCGGTCCGGTACGGCGCGGTCGCCGCAAGCGGCTGGCCGTCGACATCGAGTACGCGGCCGCGCGCGAACCGGTCCACCCAGGTCGTGCGATCGATCGCGGGAAACCGGTCGCACAGGGCGTCGAGCACCGTCGTCCAGGGACCTGGCGGAAGCTGCAGCCGGCTAGCGGCCACGTCGTCCGACAATGCGGGCGTCACGCCGGACACAGGGTGTCGACGACGATCACGCCACCACCAGTACCAGCTTGCCGGTGTGCCGACCACTCTCCAGCCAGGCATGCGCCTCGGCCGCCTGCTCCAGCGGGAACGTCCGGTCGACCACCGCGCGCACGCGCCCGGCCTCGATCCACGGCCACGCGACGCGCTCCACTTCGCTCGCCAGCCGCGCCTTTTCGTCGGCGCTGCGCGGGCGGAGCATGGACCCGGTGATCACCGCGCGCTTGCGCATCAGCGTGGCCACCGGCACGTGCAGCTCGTTGCCGGCCTGGGCGGCGATATAGACGATGCGGCCGCCGGTGTTGAGTGCGTCGAGGGTCGCGGCGAAGTACGGCGCGCCGACCATGTCCACGGCCACGTCGATGCCGCCCGCGGCCACCGCCGCCGCGCCGAATTCCTCGCGACTGGTGTCCACCGCGATGTCGGCGCCAAGCTTGCGCGCCGCGGCGGCTTTCTCCGCTCCACGCGCGGTGGCGACGACGCGCGCGCCGGCGGCCTTCGCCATCTGGATCGCGGCCACGCCAATGCCGGATGTCGCGCCGTGCACCAGCAGCGTCTCGCCGGGCTGCAGCGCGCCGTGCTCGAACACGTTCGCGTAAACGGTGAATACCGTTTCCGGCAGCGCCGCGGCCTGCACGAAATCCAGCCCGGCCGGGATCGGCAGGGCGTGGCGCGCGTCCACCACCGCATACCCGGCGTAGCCGCCGCCACCCAGCAGGGCGCAGACGCGGTCGCCCACCTTCCAGCGTCCAGCGGCTTCCTCCACCTCGCCGGCGACCTCCAGCCCGAGCGTGTCGGGCGCACCCGGCGGTGGCGGATAGCGCCCGCCGCGCTGCAGCACGTCCGGGCGGTTCACGCCGGCCGCGCGCACGCGCAGCAGCAACTCGCCTTCGCGTGGCCGCGGGCGCGCCACCGTCACCGCATGCAGGGCCTCGGCGGGGCCCGAGCCGCCGGGGATGGCAATGGCGGTCATCGTGTCGGACATCCGCGTGCTCCGGAAATGGGGGCCAACAAAGGTACACCGCCCCCGACGCGCGCCCGGAACCCACCGTTTCACGCGCCGGGGCGACCCGGGCGATCTGCCGTGTCCGGGCCCGCAAGTTCCTTCACACGCATTGTCCACGCGCGGGGGGACCATTCGCACACCTGTACGCCAACGAGGATGAACATGAAGACTCCGATCGCCCTGCTCGCCGCCGCCTGCGTCCTGTCGCTGGCCGCGTGCGGCAACAACGAACCGGCCATGGATTCCACCGCGACGCCGAGCCCGTCACCCGCGCCCGCATCGACTGAGCCCGCACCCACTCCGGCCGAAACGCCCCCGGCGGCGACCGACGCCGGGACCTACGGCAGTGACATGCCGCCGGCTGCATCCGATGCGCCTGCCGCGGCGGACACGAGCGGCAAGCCGGCAGCCATGGTGGAAAACTGCAAGACCACGATCGAAGGCAACGACGCCATGCAGTACAACGTCGGCTCGATCGCCGTACCGTCCTCGTGCAGCGAATTCACCATCACCCTCAATCACGTCGGCAAGCTGCCGATCGCCGCCATGGGCCACAACGTGGTGATCAGCAGCCAGTCCGACATGCAGGGCGTGAACGCGGATGGCATTGCCGCGGGGGCGGGGGCGCACTACATCAAGGCCGGCGACACGCGGGTGATCGCAGCCACCGAGATGGTCGGCGGCGGCCAGAGCACGTCCGTCACGTTCCCGGTGGCCAAGCTCCAGAGCGGTGGGCCATACGTGTTCTTCTGCAGCTTCCCGGGGCATGCGGCAATGATGAAGGGCACGATCAGCGTCGGCTGACGCGCGTGCGTTCTCCGCGGCGCCAGGGACGGCGTCGCGGTGACCTAGGGCGCGCCCGGGTGCCGCCAGCAAGAGGGAGTGGCTAACGTGACCGCACCGGTCACCTGCAAGGCACTCCCATGTCCGAGATCTACGGCATCAACGCGCAGACCTATCGCAGCCTGCCGCCGGAAGACCAGCAGGCGGTGCGCGCGAGCTTTGAAGAGACCCAGGCCGAACCCGAAGCGCCCGCCCCGGCCGCGGAAGCGCCCGAGGCACTGACGTTCGCCAACGCCGAAACGCCGGCACAGGCGGTCGACGCGATCCATTCGCTTCCGCTGCCCACCTCGGGCGACCTGCCGCGGGGGCTGCCGGATTCCGACCGCACCGACATCTTCAGCGCGCGCGTCGAAGGCTTCAACGAGCGCCGCGCGGCCCAGGCGCAGGCGGTGCTCGACCGCATGCAGCCGCAGCTGTCCGACTTCGCGTCGCTCAATGGCGCCACCGCGTCGATGGAGCATCGCGATGCGCTGAGCGGTTTCAACAACGATCCCTACGTGCAGGAGCTGCGCCGCGTCGTCGACGAGGCCACGACCTCGCCGCAGGTGCTGCCCGCCTACCTGGCGTCGGGTGGCGGCGTGGCGCAGGATGCGGCGCGGCTCGACCTCGGACAGGTGAGCGACGCGCTGGCGGTGCTCGGCGTGGAGCTTCCGGCCAATCCAACCGCCGGGCAGGTGCAGGCGGGCTACGACATCCTCGGCACCCTGCCCGACGGCGTGTTTGCCTGGGCCATCAACCCAGGCCAGCAGGTGCGCTTCGAGACGCCGCTGGCCGGCGTGGCCACCCTGCCCACGCCGGTGCGCGGCAGCGCCGACATCCGCGTCATCGGCGAGGTGGACATGTCCGGGGTGCAGACCGGCATGGACTTCGCGCAGACGCAGACCTTCGAGATGTCGGTGGAGCTGCAGTCGGCCGCCACCGCGGCGTTCGGCCGCACCCCGCTCAACCGCATGTACGAATGGGCCGGCAAGCTCGGCGCGCTGGCGCAGGGCGCGCAGGACATGGTCAACGGCTCTCCGCTGCTGCGCAACGTGGTGAAGGGCCTGCCGATCCCGGTGGCCGGCAGCTACAGCGAGTTCGCCGGCACCCGACTCACCTATGAAGCCGTGGTTTCGCCCGAACAGGGCACGCGCATCGCCGCCGGTGACCTGTCGGCCGCGCCGGACCCGCTCGACCCGATGGCGATGGACGTCGGCACGGGCGTGTTGATCCGCGGCCAGGCGCTTACCGGCAGCCAGTTCGAGGCCAACTACAAGGCGTTCCACCTCAGCGGCGAATCGCGCGACCTGCAGGGCCAGGGCTTCGGCGTGCAGCGCATCGACGCGCACACCGTGGAGGTGGTGGCGGGCGACATCGACACGGTCGAGAACGACATGTTCGCCGGCCTCGGCTACCGCGGCATGGCCTCGGTGGGCGTGAGCGTCGACAAGAGCCTCGAGGACCGCTCGATGTCGGTGGCGCGCATCGACCTGCGCACCGCCGAGGGCCAGGCCGCCTACCAGGCGTTCATCAGCACCGGCCAGGTGCCGGGCTGGTCGCCGCCGGGCGTGTCGCAGTCGGGCACCACGCAGGTCCTCAGCGGCGACCACAGCGCGCGCATCGGCGTGGAGCTCGGCGGCTTCAGCTGGGGCACCGAACTCAACAGCAGCGGCTTCAACCTGGTCGAGACCCGCTGGGCCGACGGCAGCGCCGAGTTCACCAATTCCGCGCAGATGGGCGACGACCACCATGCCCAGGTGAGCTGGTCCACCGATCCGTCCGGCGAGCGCGTGCCCGGAAGCCTGAACTATGGCCTGGTGCTCGCGAACTACGACGCGTCATCGGCGGGCTCGCTGCAGGACAGCTACCGGATCGATGCCGACAACCTGCAGGACGTGCAGCAGGCGCGCTTCGATGGCGACCAGCACGTGCGCCTGGAGTTCACCGAAAGCCAGCTGATGGCGCTGCGCGCCAATGCGCGCGAGTTCATGCAGGGCGACGACTACCGCAGCCAGCGGCTGGAAGCGCTGGAATCGCAGGACATGGGCGGCACCAACTTCATCGAGCGGCTGGCGCTGGCCGACACGCCCGACGCGGTATTCCAGGTCGTCGCCAACGACTTCCATGCCGCGGGCCTCGGCTTCGAACTGCTCGGGCTGACCCTCGATACCGGCGCGAACACGCCCGGCACCCTGACGGTACGGGACGCAGGCTGACTTCCCGCCAGACCCTTCAGCGCGGGGCCTGGGCGAACGCCTCGACCAGGTAGTCGATCATCACCCGCACCTTGGCCGGCGGGCGCCGGTCCGGCGGATACAGCACGTTGATGCCGCCAAGCTCGACGACAGGCCGGTCCAGTTCGAGCACTACGAGCTCGCCGCGCTCCAGCGCCGTGGCGACGATGAAATCCGGCTGGTAGATGATGCCCTGCCCGCCCACCGCCGCCGCCAGCAGCGCGTCGCCGTTGTTGGCCAGCAGGTCGCCCGACGCAGCCACGCGGAATTCGCCGCGTGCGCCGAACGCCCACTGCCTGCCGTCCTGCATGGCCGACAGCGTGTAGCTCAGGCAATTGTGCTGCGCCAGTTCCGCGACGCGACGCGGCACGCCGCGGCGATCGAGGTAGGCCGGAGCGGCGCAGACCCGCATCGCGCAACCGGCCAGGCGCCGCGCCTGCAGCGGACTGTCCGCGAGCCGGCCGATGCGGATCGCCAGGTCCCAGTTGTCGGCGATCACGTCGAGCTGCGCATCGCTCAGCCCGAGTTCGACCCGCACCTCGGGATGCAGCCGCGCGAACGCCGGCATCAGCGGCGCGATGAAGCGGCTGCCGAACGACAGCGGCACGTTCATGCGCAGCAGGCCGCTGGCCTTGACGCGTTGCGATGCGGCCTCGGCTTCGGCCTCGTCGATCTCGGCAAGGATGCGCTGGCAGGCCTCGAGGTAAGTGCTGCCCGCCTCGCTCAGCCCGAGGCGGCGCGTGGTGCGGTGGAACAGCTTGACGCCGAGCCGCGCCTCCAGCGCGTTGACATGCTTGGTTGCCATGGCGGCCGACATGCCCAGCTGGCGCCCCGCTGCGGACAGGCTGCCGGCGCTGGCGGCGCGGACGAACACCCGCATGCTGGTGATGCGATCCATTCCAGCTCCTACCCTTGGTATGAAGTCTTGGTCGATCCTAGCCTGTTCTCCACCATCAAGTCGCGACCCATACTGGCGTCATGACTCAGGCGAAGGTACCCACGATGACCACTGACAACCGCCCGGATGCCGGCAAGCACGCCCGGATGCCGGTGTTTTTCATTCCGCATGGCGCCGGCCCGTGCTTCTTCATGGACTGGAATCCGGCCGATACCTGGACGCGAATGGCCGCCTTCCTCAAGGGCGTGTCCGCGACGCTGCCGGCGCGGCCCAAGGCCATCGTGCTGGTTTCCGGCCACTGGCTGGAGCCGGGCTTCAGCGTCACCGGCAGCGCCCGCCCGCCGCTCATCTACGACTATTCCGGCTTTCCGCCGCACACCTACGAGCTGGCGTATCCCGCACCGGGCAGCCCCGCGCTGGCCGAACAGATCGCGCGGCTGCTTGGCCAGGACGGCGCCGCGGCGCGGGTGGACGGCGACCGCGGCTTCGACCACGGCGTGTTCATTCCGCTCAAGCTGATGTTTCCCGCGGCGGACATCCCGGTGATCCAGCTGTCGCTGCGCGCCGACCTGGATCCGCGCGCCCACCTCGAGGCGGGCCGCACGCTGGCGGCGCTCCGCGACGAAGGCGTGCTGATCATCGGCAGCGGCATGAGCTTCCACAACATGCGCGGCTATGGCGATCCGCGCTTCACGCCCATCTCCGCCGAATTCGACCACTGGCTGACCGCGGCGGTCGAACAGGCACCCGCGCAGCGCGACGCGCTGCTCGCCGACTGGACGCAGGCGCCGCACGCGCGGCTGTGCCATCCGCCCCGCGCCGAGGAGCACCTGCTTCCGCTGCTGGTTGCTGCCGGCGCGGCGGCCGGCTCCGAAGGCCGCAAGGTCTATTCGGAGACCGTCATGGCCACCACCATTTCCGCATTCCGCTTCGGCTGAGCATCGCCGCGGCACACGAGGAGCATGCAATGAAGATCGAACTTTCCGGCAAGTCAGCCATCGTCACCGGGTCCACCGGCGGCATCGGCCTGGCCATCGCCAGCGGCCTGGCGGGCGCCGGTGCGCGCGTCACCATCGTCGGCCGCACGCAGGCACGCGTGGATGACGCACTGGCCACGCTGCGCGCGCACGCCGGCGGTGCCGAAGTGAGCGGCGTTGTCGCCGACGTCGGCACGGCGGACGGCTGTGCGACGCTGATCGCCGCGCGGCCGGACGCCGACATCCTGGTCAACAACCTCGGCATCTATGGCGCGCAGGAATTCTTCGCCATCGACGACGCGCTGTGGAGCGAGTTCTTCGAAGTCAACGTGCTCAGCGGCGTGCGCCTGGCGCGCCATTACGCCGCCGGCATGCGCGACCGCGGCTGGGGGCGGATCCAGTTCATCTCCAGCGAGTCTGCGCTCAACATCCCCACCGAGATGGTGCATTACGGCGTGAGCAAGGCCGCGCTGCAGGGCCTGTCTCGCGGGCTGGCCAAGGTGCTGGCCGGCACCGGAGTCACCGTGAACACCATCCTGCCGGGGCCCACGCGCACCGAGGGCGCGATCGCGATGATGGCCGACCTGGCCGCCGAACGCGGCGTGCCGGCATCGGAGATGGAAGCGCTGTTCCTCGCCGAGAACCGCCCGTCCAGCCTGCTCAAGCGCTTCGCCACGCCCGAGGAAGTCGCCAACATGTGCGTCTACGCCGCGTCCGCGCAGGCCAGCGCCACCAGCGGCGCGGCGCTGCGGGTCGAAGGCGGCATCGTCGAAAGCATCGCCTGAGGCCGCCGCGCGCACCGCGACCAGACCCGTACAAGGAAACCATCATGCAAATGCGTCAACTGGGTCGTTCCGGCCTTGAAATCGCCCCGCTCGTGTTCGGCGGCAATGTCTTCGGCTGGACCGCCGACGAGCCGACGTCGTTCGCGCTGCTCGACCGCTTCGTCGAACGCGGCTTCAACGCCATCGACACCGCTGATGTCTATTCGTCCTGGGGCCCGGGCCTGACCGGCGGCGAATCGGAAACCGTGCTCGGCAACTGGCTGGCCCGGCGCGGGCGCCGCGACGACATCGTGCTGATGACCAAGGTCGGCAAGTGGGCGCCGCGCGAGGGACTGTCGGCGGCCAACATCGAGGGGGCCGTGGACGATTCGCTCCGGCGCCTGCGTACCGACTATCTCGACGTGTACTTCGCGCACATGGACGACGCGAACGTGCCGCTGGAAGAAACGCTGGGCGCGTTCGCCAGGCTGGTGCAGGCCGGCAAGGTGCGCGCCATCGGTGCCTCCAACTACAGCGCCGGGCGCCTGGCGCAGGCGCTGGCGGTTTCGGAGGCGCAGGGGCTGCCGCGCTACGAAGTGGTGCAGCCGAACTACAACCTCTACGACCGCAGCGACTTCGAGTCCGGGCTGGCCGGTCTGGCCACCGAGCACGCACTGGGCGTGGTGAGCTACTTCTCGCTGGCCAGCGGCTTCCTGACCGGCAAGTACCGCACTGTCGAGGATCTCCAGGGCAGCGCGCGGGCCGGGTTCCTGCAGGGCTATTTCGACGCGCGCGGCCTGAAGCTGCTGGACGTGCTGCGCGAAGTCGCCGGCGACCTGGGCGCCACGCCGGCACAGGTCGCGCTGGCCTGGGTGATGGGCCGCCCGGCCATCACCGCGCCCATCGCCAGCGCCACCAGCGTGGCGCAGCTCGACGAGTTGATGGGTGCCGCCACGCTGTGGCTGCCGGCCGATGCCATCGCCAAGCTGGACGCCGCCGGACGCTAGCCTGCCCCCGCGCCGTGCGCCCGGGGGCACGGCTCGCGGTCAGCCTGCGTGCGACAACGCGAATCCGATCGCCGCGCACACCGCCGCCACCTGGGCAGCGTTGCACTGCGCCGGCGTGGCGGTCGGGCTGTCGGGATAGACCTCGGTGGTCGTCGTATAGCGTGCGTCGGTGATGCCGGCGCACAGCCCCAGCGACGCGAGCGGGTAGCGGATGACACCGGGCGCCACCACCGGCGAGCCGATGATTTCCCCGTTGTCATCGGCGGGCGCGATATGGGTGACCTGCGCCACGGCATCGATCACCGCCTGCTGGAACGCCGGCTGCGGCTCCACGCTGTCGTCCACCAGGTAGAAACCGTCCGGGATACCGCCGGGTTCGAACGGCTTGCCGTCGCGGGCGGCCAGCGCTGGACGGAACTCGCTTTCGTCGCTGTCCGTGGTCTCGTGCAGGTCGATGTGCATCAGTACCCGGTCGCGCAGCGGCGCCAGCAGCGCGACCAGCGCCGCGGATTCCTGCGCCGGGCTGTCGACGCGGAATGAGCGATTGGGATCGATGGCATCGGCATTCCAGCGTTGCACGCGCTCGTAACCCCAGGGGCTGACGCACGGCACCACCAGCAGGTTGGCGCGGCCTGTGTAATCCGCGGCGCGTTGCTGCAGGAACTGCAGTGCGCCCTGCACGCCGCTGGTCTCGTAACCATGCACGCCGCCGGTGACCAGCATGACGGGCAGCGCCTCGTCCCAGTCGCGGCTGCGCACGGCGAACAGCGGATACCGGCCATCGGCCCGGTAGTCCAGGGTGCCGTACTGCTCCACGTCGAAGCGGTCGCGGAGGCGATCGATGGCGGTGGCCACGTCCCCGGCGTAGCTGCGCACGACCTGCTGTCGCTGGCGCCACGCGGCTTTTTCACGGTCGCCCCAGGGCTCGCCGGGAGTACCGATGGGATAGGGAGATGTGGTCATGAGCATGCATTCGGCTTGTGGACGGACATGCCGGCACCTTAGCAGCCGGTCGCCCCGGCCTGATCGTGGTCAAGGCGGATGCGCGCCACCTGCGCGAGACTGTACACCCCAAGCGAGTGACGGACCATGAGCCATCCATCCGTCGAGATCGATGCCGCGCTCGTTGCGCGTGAACTGGAGCTCGAGGTCGAGGCATTCCGCCAGCTCATGGCGGACGGGAAGATCTCGGTGCTGTGCGAGCGCGGCACCGGCGAGGACGCCGGGCTCTATCGCGCGAGTTTCTACCTTGGCACCCGGCGCGCGCGGCTGGTGGTCGACGCGGCCGGCCGACCGCGCCGCGGCTGATTCAACCGTCGCGCTTGAGCAGCGCCCCGAGGCCGGCGAACGGATTGGACGTGGCCGACGGCGGCGCATCTTCGGCCGACATCGCGCTGACGCCGGTGTGGTCGAGCTGGCGGGAGTGCTCGTTGTCGTGGCAGTACACGCACAGCAGCTCCCAGTTGCTGCCGTCGGCCGGGTTGTCGTCGTGGTTGTGGTTGCGGTGGTGCACGGTGAGTTCACGCAGGTTGGCGCGGGTGAACTCGCGCGCGCAGCGCCCGCAGATCCACGGGTACATCTTCAGCGCGCGCTCGCGGTAGCCCTGGTCGCGCTGCTCTGCGCTGCGTCGGGCGTCGGCCACGATGCGGTCGAGCCTGGCCTCGTCGGGTACGCGTGTCGACATCTCGGTTTCCGTGGCGGGTGCGGCAAAAGGGTAGCACCGTGCCGCGCATCCGGCTGCCGCACGGGGCGGCAGCCGGTGCGACATGCCTCAGCTGTCGCTGCCGAGGAAATCCGCGGCCATCATGGCCATCGCCCGCGCGCCCACTTCCAGCGCAGCTTCGTCCACGGTGAACCGCGGGTTGTGGTTGGGCGCCGCCGTGGCCGGGTCCTGCCCCTCGGGCGTCACGCCCAGGAACATGTAGAGGCCGGGCGCCTGCTGCGAGAAGAACGAGAAGTCCTCGGCGGCGCCGGGGAGCTCGGCCGTCGCCACGTTGCCGTCGGCGGCGCGTTCCAGCACCGGGGTCATCTGTTCCACGAGATCCGCGTTGTTGAAGATCGAGCTGTACATCGGCTCGATCGAGACATCGGCCGTGGCGCCGGCGCCTTCGGCGATCTTTTCCGCACTGCGCCTGAGGTCGTCGCCCACCTGGGCGCGAACGCCTTCGTCATAGGTGCGGATGGTGCCGGTCATCGCCACGCTGTCCGGCACGATGTTCGGACCGGTGCCGCCGTTGATGGTGCCGATGGTCACCACGGTCGGCGACCGCGCCAGGTTGGCCTTGCGGCTCACGACCGTCTGCACGCCGCCGATCACCTGCGCGGACGCCACCACCGGGTCGACCGTGTTCCAGGGCATGCCGCCGTGGCCCTGGCTGCCGGTCACGGTGATGTTGAGCATGTCGCTCGCCGCGGTGGTGGCGCCGCTGCGCCAGCTCAGCTGGCCCGCCGGGCCCGGCATGACGTGCACGGCGAACACCGCATCGGGCTTCAGCGTGTCGAACACGCCTTCTTCCAGCATCCGCCTGGCGCCCCAGCTCGCACCCGGGCCGGGCATCACCAGGCTGGACCCTTCCTCTGCCGGCTGGAAGACGAACATCACCGCGCCTTCCAGTTCGTCCTTCATGCCCGCCAGCACCTCGGCCGCGGCCATCAGCATCGCGGTGTGCGCATCGTGGCCGCAGGCATGCATCACGCCGACCTCGGTGCCGTGATAGATGCCGCGTGCCTTCGACGCGAACGGCAGGCCCGCGGGCTCCGTGACCGGCAGTGCGTCCATGTCGGCGCGCAGCGCGACGGTGCGTCCCGGCTTGCCGCCCTTGAGCACGCCCACGACGCCGGTCCCGGCGATGCCGGTCTGCACGTCCATGCCGAGGCGCGTCAGATGATCGGCAACGAGGCCGGCGGTGCGTGTTTCCTGCTCGCCAAGTTCGGGATGCTGGTGGATATCGCGCCGCCACTCGACCAGCTGCGGCTGGATGGCGGCCGTGTCTTCGCGGATGCGCTGCTCCAGCGACGATGCAGGCGCCTGGGCACTGGCATTGGCGCTGAAGCAGAGCGCGGTGGCAAGGACGCAGGGATAGAGGGGTCTACGCAATGACATGGTGGGCAAGTACCTCTTCAAACTGGGGATCGGTCGCTCTCCCGACGACGGCAAGCCAGGTCCGACCCCCGTATCGCGCGGGAGTTCACCCGCTTTTCACCACATCGCGCGCAAAGCATTCATCCTTTCCAACCACTGGACGACAGCGGCGGCGGTGCGTTGCAGGACGTGGAGACGATCTGGCGCCAGTCGCCGAAGAAGAGCGGCGACGGCCACTTCGGCTACCGCATTGCCTTCGATGCAGGCGGCAAGCTGTGGATCAGCTCCAGCGAGCGCAAGGAGTTCGATCCCGCGCAGGACATGGGCACCAATCTCGGCAAGATCGTGCGCCTCGACGACGACGGCAGCGTGCCTACCGACAACCCCTTCGCCCGCCAGGGCGGCGTGGCCGCGCAGGCCTGGACGCTCGGCCATCGCAACATCCTCGGCCTGGCATTCGACGGCAGCGGCCAGCTGTGGGCGCACGAGATGGGGCCGATGGGCGGCGACGAGCTCAACCGCATCGAGAAGGGTGCCAACTACGGCTACCCGCTGGTGTCCAACGGCGACCATTACGACGGCAAGCCGATCCCCGATCACGCCACGCGCCCCGAATTCCGCGCGCCGGTGATCACCTGGACGCCGGTGATCTCGCCGGCCGGCTTCATCATCTACAGCGGCGACATGTTCCCGGCCTGGAAGGGCAACGGGTTCATCGGCGGCCTGTCGTCGATGTCGCTGGTGCGCGTTGAATTCAACGGCGAGACCGCGCGCGAAGCGCAGCGATTCGACATGAGGCGGCGCATCCGCGAGGTCGAACAGGGCCCGGATGGCGGCATCTGGCTGCTCGAGGACGGTACCCGCAAGGGCAAGGGCGCGCTGCTGAAGCTGACTTCGACGCGGCGGTGAGGCAGCGCGGCATGGGTCAGCCGCCCTGCTCTCCCAGCATCCGTCCCATGTCGGCATCCTTCTCGTCCCACAGTCCGTTCATCCATTGCTGGAAACGGGCACGCACGGCGCGGTCATCGCGCGAGCCGCCGCCGGACAGGCCGGCGGGGATCTCGCGCTGTCGCACCAGCACGTTGATCGCGGGGACGCGTCCGCCCATCAGGTCCACCAGCGTCGGGCGACCGCCGGGATAGGCGATGGTCACGTCGAGCACGGCATGCAGCCCCTCACCCATGGCGTCGATCACGTACGACACGCCACCGGACTTCGGCTTCAGCAGGTGCCGGTACGGCGAGGCCTGCGCGGCATGTTTTTCAGGCGTGAAACGCGTGCCTTCCACGAAGTTCATCACCGCCACCGGGATGTCGCGGAACTTCTCGCAGGCGCGTCGCGCCGCTTCCATGTCGCGCCGCCCCAGCTCGGGGTTCTTCGCGATCTGGCGGCGCGTGTAGCGGCCCATGAACGGGAAATCCAGCGCCCACCACGCCAGGCCCAGCACCGGCACCCAGAACAGCTGGCGCTTGAGGAAGAAGCGCAGCAGCGGGATGCGCCGGTTGAACACCTTCTGCAGCACCACGATGTCCACCCAGCTCTGGTGGTTGGCCAGCACCAGGTAATGCCCGTCCACCTGCAGCTTCGCGTCCACCACCACATCGAAGCGGGTGCCGCTGAAACGCTCGACCAGCGCCGAGTTCACCGCGATCCAGCTTTCCGCCGCACCGGTCAGCAGCGGGTTGCAGGCCAGCCGCACGCGCTTGAACGGCAGCAGCGCCTTGAACACCCCCACCGCCAGCAGCGGGGTCGCATGCACCACGGTGTTCAGCGCGACCAGCACGAACACCACGGTGGCGCGCAGCCACGCCATCAGCGGCCCTGCCCGTGGACGAAGGCGCGCGGATCGGAGTCGGCGTGGGCGGACGGCATGTGCATGGCGGACTCGATCACGGAGGGATTCGAAGGCGGAAAGGGCGGAATGATACGCAAGGCGGCCACGTCACCGCTCCCAGGGCGGGGTTCCGCCAAGGTGCTCGGCCAGGAAGTCGACGAACGCACGCACCCGCGGCGGCACCAGCCTGCGCTGCGGCATCACTGCATGGATCCCGGTGTCGGCCAGCGGAAAACCGGGCAACACCACTTGGAGGCGGCCTTCCCGCAGGTCGTCGTGCACGTGCCAGGTGGAGTGCCGCGCGATGCCCAGCCCGGCCAGCGCGGCATCGCGCAGCAATTCGCCTTCACTGGCTTCGATCCGCCCGCGCACGCGCACCACTTCGGTGGCCGCGCCTTCGCCAAACTGCCAGCTGTCCTGGCGGCCCTCGCGCCCCACCAGCAGCAGGCACTGGTGACTGGCAAGGTCGCCCGGCAACTGCGGAACACCGGCGCGACGCAGGTAATCGGGCGATGCGCACAGCACGCGCCGGTTGCCCGCGAGCCGGCGTGCGACGAGGCTGGAATCGTCAAGTTCGCCGATTCGGATACCGAGATCGAATCCTGCGCTCACCAGGTCCTGGCGCTGGTCGTTGAGGTCCACGCTGACCCGCACCGCCGGATGCAGCGCCAGGAAGCGCGGCAGCAGCGGCGAGATGTACAGGCGGCCGAACGTCGACGACATGGTCACCCTTAGCGTGCCCGCCACGCCGGACCCGGCCTGGCGCAAGCCGGCGGTGACGGCCTCCAGGTCTTCCACCAGCGCGCGGCCCTCGCTGGCCAGCTGCAGTCCCTCCGGCGTCGCATGCAGGCGCCGCGTGGTCCGGTGCAGCAGCCGCACGCCCAGGTGCGCCTCGAGCCGTTTCAGGCGCTGGCTGGCCACGGCCACCGACAGGTCCAGGCTGCGCGCCGCCGCGCTGATGGAGCCGAGGTCGAGCACGCGCAGGAACAGGGCGATATCGTCGAGTCGCTCCATTATCAAACTTCAATTGATACTGATCGCGTATTTTGACGGTTTTAAACGGCAATGCAACGCGGCAGTCTGCGCATCCCGCCCTTGCCACCCCGTGTCGATCCCATGCCCATGCCCGCCTCCACCGCCTCTCCACGCCCCGCCATGCCGCTGGCGCTGTACGCGCTCGCCATCGGCGCCTTCGGCATCGGCACCACCGAGTTCGTGATCATGGGGCTGCTGGTGCAGGTGGCCGACGACCTCGGTGTCACCATCGCCGCTGCAGGGCTGCTGATCTCCGGCTATGCGCTGGGCGTGTTCGTCGGAGCTCCGCTGCTGACCGCGGCCAGCAGCAGGTTGCCGCGCAAGGCCGCGCTGGTCGCGCTGATGGTGGTGTTCACGCTCGGCAACCTGGCCTGTGCGCTGGCGCCGGACTACGCGTGGCTGATGGCCGCGCGCGTGGTCACCTCGCTGGCGCATGGCACGTTCTTCGGCATCGGCGCAGTGGTGGCGACCGGGCTGGTGGCGCCGGAACGCAAGGCCTCGGCGATCTCCATCATGTTCACCGGGCTGACCATCGCCACCCTGCTCGGGGTGCCGGCCGGGGCCTGGATCGGGCTGCATTTCGGCTGGCGCGCGACGTTCTGGGCGGTGGCCGGGATCGGCGTGCTGGCCACGCTGGTGGTCGCGTTGCTGGTGCCGCGCGAGCGCGGCGAACGCATCCGGCCGCGGCTGCGCGACGAGGTGCGCGTGCTCGGCCGCCCGCAGGTACTGCTCGGGCTCCTGGCCACGGTGTTCGGCTACGCCGGGTTGTTCGCGGTGTTCACGTACATCCAGCCGATCCTGACCCGGATCAGCGGCTTTGCCGACGCCGCGGTGTCACCGATCCTGCTGGTGTTCGGCGTCGGCATGATCGTCGGCAACCTCGCCGGCGGCCGCCTGGCCGACCGCCGCCCGGTGGCCACGCTGCTCGGCACGCTCGCCGCGCTGGCGGCGGTGCTGGCGCTGATGACGTTCGCGCTGCACAGCCCGACCGCGGCGGTGCTGTTCACCGGCCTGCTCGGCGTGGCCGCGTTCGCCACCGTCGCACCGCTGCAGCTGCGCGTGCTGCAGAAGGCCGAAGGCGGCGGCGAGAACCTCGCGTCCAGCTTCAATATCGCCGCGTTCAACCTGGGCAATGCCATCGGCGCGTGGCTGGGCGGCATGGTGATCGTGCACGGACCGGGCCTGGGCGCGGTGCCGTGGGTTGCCGCGTTGCTGACGGTTGCCGGACTCGCGGTGGCGTGGTGGAGCGTGCGCCTCGATCAGGCGGGGCCGAAGGCGCCGAGCACACCGGCGACATTGGTGCCGATCTCGCGCACCGCATAACCGCCTTCCTGCACCAGCACCGTCGGCAGGCCGAGCGACGCGAGCCGCGCGCCCAGCTGCGGGAAGCGCTCCGGGCCCAGCTTGAACTCGCTGATCGGATCGCCTTCGTAGATGTCCACGCCCAGCGACACCACCAGCGCGTCCGCGCCGAAGTCCGTGATCGCCTGCAGCGCGGTGTCGAGCGCGGCGCTGTACGCCTCCCAGTCCGTGCCGCGCGGCAGCGGCAGGTTGAGCGTGCAGCCCTCGCCCGCGCCGGCGCCGGTCTCGTCGGCATAGCCGAGGAAGTACGGGTACTCGGTCTCGGGCGTGCCGTGGATGGACACGAACAGCACGTCGTCGCGCTCCCAGAAGATGTCCTGGGTGCCGTTGCCGTGGTGGTAGTCGACGTCGAACAACGCCACCTTGCCGAAGCCGCGTTCGCGCAGCTGCTGCGCGGCGAGCGCGGCGTTGTTGAGGAAGCAGTAGCCGCCATACACGCTGCGCCCGGCGTGGTGGCCCGGCGGGCGGCACAGCGCGTAGGCGGATCGCTCGCCTTCGGCGACCAGCGCGGCGGCGGTCATGGCGCACTGCGCCGCGGCAAAGGCGGCATCCCAGGTACCTTCGACAATCGGCGTGCCGGCATCGAACGCGTAATAGCCCATCGCGCCGTTGATGCCGGACGGCACGCGGTCGCGGCGCAGGCCCCGCGCCGGGAAGCCGCTCGGCAGCATGAAGCCGTCGCGACCGTCCTCGCGCCAGCGCGGATATGCGGTGCGCAGGAACTCGACGAAGCCCGCATCGTGCACGCCCGACAGCGCGTCCATGCCGAAGTCGCGCGGCGCCACCAGCGCGTGTCCGGCATCCACCAGCGCCTCGCGGATGTACTCGGCGCGCGCCGGCATCTCGTAGCAGGGCACCAGCGCGCCGCGATGGAGTTCCATGCCGCCGTCGTGGCGCAGGTGCAAGGGCGAGTGGACGATCCGCATCGGGGCGCTCGGGAGGAGTGGGCCGGCAATTCTAGCCATCCCTGCCGACTGCCGGCAGCGCGGCCTGACCGCCGTCCGCGCGGTACCGCGTTGGCCTGTCTGGACTCCCGGCACGAAGGATGGTCGATGCAGGTGACACGACGTGAATTCCTCGCGGCCAACGCCGCACTCGCCGCCGCGGTGCTGCCGGGCGCGCTGCTGGCCGCGCTGCAGGCCGAGACCCCAGCGGCCCCCGACCTGTCCACCTGGGAGCGCGTGCGCGCGCAGTTCTCGCTCGACCCTGCCCTGATGCATCTCGCCAGCTTCTTCATCGCCAGCCATCCAGTGCCGGTGCGCGACGCCATCGAAGGCTATCGCCGCGCGATCGACCGCAACCCGTTCCACGTGGTCGAACACGGCCTGTTCGCGGAAGCCGAACACAACGTGCAGATGAAGGTGCAGGCCGAGGTCGCCGACTATCTCGGCGCGCGCCCGCAGGACGTGTGCCTGACCGGCAACACCACGACCGGGCTCGCGCTCGTCTATCACGGGCTGCCGCTCAAGGCCGGCGACGAAGTGCTGTGCACCACCCACGACCATTACTCGCACCACGAGTCGATCCGGCTGGCCAACCAGCGCTCCGGCGCCACGATGCGCATGGTGCCGCTGTACAGCGACGCGGCCACCGCCAGCACCGATGCCATGGTCGACGCCCTGCTCAAGGGCATCGGCCCGAAGACGCGCGTGGTGGGCCTGACCTGGGTGCATTCCAGCACCGGCATGCGCCTGCCGATCCGCGAGCTTGCCGCCGCGCTGCGCGCGCGCAGCGGCCCGCCGCTCCTGCTGGTGGTGGACGGCGTGCACGGCCTTGGCTCCACCGACGAAACCGTGGCCGGGTTGGGCTGCGACTATTTCTGCGCCGGCACCCATAAGTGGATGTTCGCGCCGCGCGGCACCGGCCTGGTCTGGGCCAATGCCGACAACTGGGCGCGCCTGCGCCCGGTGATCCCGAGCTTCAGCGACCTGGACCAGTACCAGGCCTGGGAGCGACAGGCCCCGGTGGCGTCTCCCACCAACGCCGACCGCATGGCGCCCGGCGGCTTCCATGCGTTCGAACACCAGTGGGCGACCGCCGCCGCATTCGCCATGCACCGGCAGATGGGCCGCGCGCGCGTGGCCGGCCGCATCCGCGAGCTCAACGACCAGTGCAAGGCCGGACTGGCAGCCAACCCCAAGGTCAAGCTGCACACACCGATCTCGCCCGGGCTTTCGGCCGGCCTGGTGGCGTTCGAAGTGGCCGGCGTGAGCCCCGCGGACGTGGTCAGGCAACTGTTCGCGCGCAACATCGTCGCCAGCACGAGCCCGTATGCCGTCACCTACGCGCGGCTGGCGCCGAGCCTGGTCAATACCGCCGACGAAGTCGAACGTGCCGTGCGCGCGGTGCGCGAGATCTCCGGCCGGGCGTGACTAACGACCGGCGAGCATCGCGCCGGCGACCGCTACAGTCGTTGCCTTTGGCGCGCCCTTCCCGGGCGCCAGGGGTACTGAATGTTGAAGCGTTGCGCGATGCTGCTCTGCCTTGCAGCCAACGGCCTGGCCACGGCCAGCGAGCCCGTCGACCTGGACATGGTCAGCCGTATCCGCCAGGAGGCGTTCCACAATTCGCAGGTGATGGCGACCTTCAGCCACCTCACCGAGGCCATCGGCCCGCGCCTCACCAACTCCCCGCAGATGGCCGAAGCCAACGCCTGGACGCGCGGCAGGTTCAACGCCTGGGGCCTGGCCAACGTGCGCGACGAGGCCTTTGACGGCTTTGGCCGCGGCTGGGAGTTCAGCCACGCCAGCGTGCAGATGCTCGGCCCGCGCACGCAGCCGCTGCACGCGCTGCCCAAGGCCTGGACGCCCGGCACCGCCGGTCCGGTCGAAGGCGAGGCGATGGTCGTCACCATCAAGACGCGCGGGGACCTGGACAAGTACAAGGGCAAGCTGGCGGGGAAGATCCTGCTGCTGAGCGAAGCGCGCGAGTACGTGCGCGGCGAGAAGGCGGATTCGCACCGTCACGACGACGCCGGCCTGGCCGAGCTGCAGGCGTTCTCCGTGCCCAAGGACGAGAAGGACAGCCGCGCCAAGCGCGCAAAGGAATACACCGAGCGCACCGGGCTGGCCAAGGCGACCAACGAATTCTTCGTCGCCGAAGGCGCGCTGGCTGCGCTGTCGATCAGCGGCTGGGACAACGGCATCATCCGCGTTGGCGGCGGCGGTTCGCGCAAGGCCGGCGAATCGGCGGGCATCCCGGAGCTGGCCATGGCGGCCGAGCACTACAACCCGCTGGTACGCGCCGTGGAGCGCGGACAGACGGTCAAGCTGCGCGTCGACGTGGACGCACGCTTCACCGACGAAGCCGACCAGCCCGGCTACAACACGCTCGCCGAAATCCCCGGCCGCGGCGGCAAGGCCGGCGAGATCGTCATGCTCGGTGCGCACATGGACTCGTGGCACACCGGCACCGGCGCCGCCGACAACGCCGCGGGCGTCGCGGTGATGATGGAGGCCATGCGCATCCTCAAGGCGGTGGGCGCGCGGCCCGACCGCACCATCCGCGTGGCGCTGTGGAGCGGCGAGGAACAGGGCCTGGTCGGCTCGCAGTGGCATGTGGCGCGTCATTTCGCCGCGTATCCGGAACCCACCGATCCGGCGCAGCAGGCACTGCCCGGCTCGCTGCGCGAGCCCACCGGCCCGCTGCAGAAAAAGCGCGACTACGAGCGCTTCTCGGCCTACTTCAACATGGACAACGGCTCGGGCCGCTTCCGCGGCATCTACGCCCAGGAGAACCTGGCCGCGGTGCCGATCTTCCAGGCCTGGCTGGCGCCGTTCCATGACGTGGGTGCCACCACGGTGGCCACGCGCAACACCGGCAGCACCGACCACATTCCGTTCGACCGCGTCGGGCTGCCCGGCTTCCAGTTCATCCAGGACCGGCTGGACTACTTCACCAACGTCCACCACAGCCACCTCGACACCTGGGACCATGTGGAGCCGGAAGACCTCAAGCAGGCCGCGGCCATCGTCGCCTCGTTCGTCTATCACGCGGCCACGCGCGAAGAGCGCATGCCGCGCAAGCCGCTGCTGGAACGCGACTGAAACCCGGCTGCACCGCCTAGCCGGCGGTCGCATCCGCGCCTGGTGCGCGCGCCAGCACCACACGGTCGCGCCCTCCGTGCTTTGCGCGGTACAGCGCGCGGTCGGCGCGGTGGATCAGCTGTTCCAGCGACGCGGTCTCGCCATCGTCCTGGCAGATACCCGCGCTGACGTTGAAGTCGACGCGCTGCCCGAACACCGTGACCGGTTCGATCCGCGCTCGCAGGCGCTCCATGAGCGCCCCGGCGGTCGCGGCATCCGCGTCCAGCAGGATCGTGAACTCGTCGCCGCCGCTGCGGCCGGCAATGCCCTGCCCGCCGACGATGTCGGTGATCCATGCGCCGAGCGAACGCAGCGCCTCGTCGCCCGCGGCGTGTCCGTAATCGTCATTGACCTGCTTGAACTTGTCGATGTCGGCGACGATCGCGGTGAACGGGCGGCCATCGCCGCGCGCACGCGTGAATGCCTTCGCGCCGAGCCTGCGCACCTGTTGATAGTTGTACAGGCGGGTCAGTCCATCGTGCTGGGACTGCCAGCGGTAGCGGCGGCGCTCGCGGATCGACCGGCGCAGCAGGCCGAACAGCAGGATCGCGATGACCAGCATCCCGCCCATTCCGCCGGCCAGCAACAGCTGGCGGCGCCGGGTTGCGGTGGCCTGCACCGCGGCCAGCTCCTTCTCGGCTTCGAGCAGCGCGATCTGCTGCTCCTTCAACCGGGTATCGAACTCGACCTGCAGGTAGGCCAGCCGGCGCTCGCGGGCATCGCGTTCGGCCGCCTCGGATGCCGCCATGGAACGCTTGAAATGGGCGAGCGCCTGGACAGGCTCGCCGCGCCGTTCGGCCAGGCGGGCGATCAGCTCTTCGGTCTCGGCTATCGCGAAGTGGGCGTCATGGTCGCTGTAATAAGCCAGTGTGTCGGCCAGCAGCGCCTCCGCCTCCCCAGGCCCGCTGCTGGATTCGATCAGGCCCTCCGCCACTGCCAGCCTCGCGCTCCAGGCGCCGGCCCCGAAACCGGCGGCCTCGAAGTCCGCGAGCGCCCGGCGGGACCAGTCCAGCGCCTCCGCATGGCGTTCCTGGCGGGCCGCCGTCTTGCCGACGCCGAGCTTGCCGTTGGCGATCATGACCAGGTCGCCGGCGCGGGTGCAGGCATCGATCTGGCGATGTCGCCACGCTTCGGCTTCGCGGGGATCGCTGGCGTGGTCCGCGGCCATCGCCACGTCCGTCACGGCCCGGCACAGCGCGCCGGGGTCACCGTCGGCGTCGACATGGGCAAGGGCACGCAGGGCAAGGTCGCGCGCCTTCCCGGTTTCGCCCACCAGGGTGTGCAGGTAGCTCGCGGCGCCAAGCAATCGGGCCGATTCCGCCGGTGCCTGCGGAAGGTGCGTCAGGCCCTCGCCGAGCAAGCCAAACGCCAGCGTCCAGCGCTCCAGGTTGGCGGCCACCCTGATGGCCGTGGTGTACACGCGCACGCGCAGCGGCGCGGGCAGGTCCTGGCGCAGCAACTCCACCAGACCGTCCAGCGCGGCGGGCTGCTGGCCGGCCAGGGCCAGGTTGCGCAGGCGCACATGGTCGATCCGCTGCCGCTGCTCAGCGGTCAAGGCCTGCGGCCGCGAAGCCAGCGCCGCGATCCTGGCATCGGAGTCGCGCCAGTGCGCCGTGGTTCCCAGCCGCTCGATCTCCGCCACCGCCGCCTCCGGCGCGTCCGCGGCGAACACCGGCGCGCCGACCAGTGCCAGCCACAGCAGGGCGACGCAACAGTACCGGCTCATGCGCGCGTCATGGTCCGCAGGCGGCGATCAGTGTCGACATCTCGCTCCCCCCCGAGGGAATCGGCCGGCATCGATGGCCGCGCGGGATGACCCGCATCACCCGGCCAGAAAGACCGGCGACCTTACCATGCGGTCGCGACCGGCGAGCCCTCAGTAGCGGCCGTACGCCTGCCCGCCTTCCAGCCCGAGCCGACGTGACAGCGCCTGGAATCGCGGCTCATCACGCACGTCGTTCCAGCGCGCGTCGACCTTGAGGAACGCCATGCGGATGTCGCGCTCGCGCCAGGCACGTTCGAGCCAGTCGAGCGCGGCATCGCGGTCGCCCAGCGCCACGTGCACCGCGGCCAGGCTGGTAGCGGGCACGTAGCCCTTCGCGGCGCGCGACTCGAGCTCGCGCAGGAGGGCCAGGGTGTCCGCGTGATCGCCCGCCGCGGCGTAGGCGGCGGCCAGTGCGGCGAGCATCTGGCTGGTGCGCTGCGCGCGTTCGGCGCCACGTTCCAGGTCTGCGATCGCAGCGGCGCTGTCGCCGCGATCCAGCGCCATGCCGCCGCGCACCAGCAGCGCGATCCACGAGTCGGGCTGCAATGCGAGCGCACGTTCCACCTGCAGCCGCGCCGCCTCCGGCTGCCGGGCCGCGGTCAGGAAACCGGCCTCCAGGGCACTGATCATGGGCGACAGCGGATCGAGCTCGCTTGCCTGGCGCGCCTGCGCCAGGCCTTCTTCGAAACGGCCCAGGTCCACCAGCAGATGGGCATACGCGAAGCGCGCTTCCATCAGGCTGGGATTCAAGGCGATCGCCTGCTGCAGCGACGTTTCCGCCCCGGGCCAGTCCCAGTCGTACAGATGGCGGTTGCGCCCCTGCGCGACCAGCGCCTCGGGTGATTCCGGATCGATCTCCAGCGCGCGCGCCACTGCCGCCTTGGCCAACGGGAACATCTCGGCGGGTTCGCGATCGGTATGCACCAGGCCGCGCCAGGCAAGCGCCAGGCCGGCATAGGCGCGCGTGCAGGCGGGGTCGAGATCGATGGCGCTGCGGAACGCCGCCAGTGCCTGCTCCAGCCGGGCCGCATCGGGCCGCTGCAGCAGGTGGTGGCCGCGCAGCCAGGCGCGATAGGCCTGCGGATCAGCGCCGTCGCAGGCGCTGCGAGCGCGTTCCGGCAGCACGATCGGCGAGAGCGCCAGCGCGTCGGTGACCGCGCCGGCGATGCGGTCCTGCAGGGTGAACACGCGCTGCGCGTCGGTATCGAAGGTATCCGCCCAGACGATGGCACCGCTGTCCGCAGCGACCAGGCGGGCATTGACGCGGATGCTGCCGCCCACGCGCTGGGTCGATCCTTCGATGACATGCGTGGCGCCGAGCTGGCTTGCGGCCTGCTGCGCGTCGGGATGCGCGCCGGCGACGCGCTGCGATGACGCGAGCGAACGCACGCGCAGCTCACCGGAGCGACCGAGCCGCGTGATCAGGGTTTCCGCCAGCCCGAGGCCGAGCAGCTCGTCATCCGGCGCCGAGAGTGCCCGGAACGGCAGCACAGCCAGCGCGGCTTCCGGGCGCGAAGCGGCCCGCGGCGGCCAGTCCCACAGCGACCACGCCACCGCCGCCAGCAGCGCCACCAGGAACATCACGGCGCCCGGCACGGCCACATGCCGGGCCCACCACGGCGCAGGCATCGGCACCGGCGCGGCTGCGTGGCCATCGCCGTCGGCCACGTCAGCGACAAAGCGGTAGCCGCGCCCCGGCACCGTGGCGATGTAGCGCCCGCCGCCCAGCACGCGGCGCAGCGTGGACACCGCCTGGGTGAGGTTGTTCTCTTCCACCACGCGCCCCGCCCAGACGGTGGCCAGCAGTTCGTCCTTGCTCACCACCCGGTCGCGGTTGTCCACCAGGCAGCACAGGGTGTCGAACGCCCGGGCGGTGAGCGGCAGCACGCTGCCGTCGCGCGCGCGCAGCTCCCGTGCCTGGATGTCCAGGCAATACGGGCCGAAGTGGCGATGGCGCGCAGGCGAGCCCGGCATGGCGGCTCCGGGGGCGGCGGTTTCAGCTTTTTTCATGAATTTAGCAGGACTTCCCGACAGGGACGGGCCGAAGCTCGGCAATGCCGACAACGGCATACCCGCCGTCAAGCGGGCACCCCCCAACGACAGGAGTCCTGCCATGAACATCCGAGCCACCCTGCTCGCCCTCGCCCTCGCCCCGCTGTGCCTCGCCGCCAATCCGGTCGTGGCCGGAGAGACGGACGCCTCGAGGATCCGCCCGCCGCACCCGGCGGGCAACCGGATCGCGGGTGTGTGGCTGACCCATGCCGAAGTCCGGCCCTGTGGCAGCACCGTGCCCTTCCAGGAGGTCCGCAACACCCTGCTTTTCAATGCCGGCGGCACCTGGGTGGACATGCCGCGGTTCCCGCCGGGAGGCGCGGACATTCCCACCGGCCACTACGAGCGCTCGCACGGGCTGGGGACGTGGTCGTACAACCGCAACACCGGACGGTACGTCGCCGACGTGCGCTTCGACCAGTTCCTGGACGGCGTGTACACCGGCTACACGCGGATCCACCGCGACCTTCAGATGAGCCATGACGGCGACCTCATCTCGGGCCCGGTCCGCGCGACCGGCTATGCGCCCAACGACACCGTCCTTGTCGAGCTTTGCGGCACCGGCGTTTCCACGCGGGACCTGTAGACGATGCGCCCGCACGGCACCGCGGCGGCCACGCGCGCCGCGGTGCCCACTGCATCAGGAAAGGATCAGGCCCCGCGCCGCCAGCACCTTGGCCGCCTCCCTGTCCGCGGCGATGCGGTGCTGCAGCGACCGGCAGCGTTCGATGCCGGCCAGCGTCAGCACGTGGTGGCCGTCGCAACTGTCTACCAGGCCCGCTTCCACCAGGCGTTCGAGCAGCTCGCCGGCGCGGGAATCGACCGGTTGCCCGCGGTCGATGCAAAGCAGGCACTCCAGCAGATCGAGCTCCGCCTGGCCGATGTTGCCCACTGGCATGCAATAGCGGTCGGAAGTTGCCATGGTCGTTCCCGAAACCAGTGGATGCACAGCCCCTTGGAACCGCCGATCGGCGCGTTCCATTCGCCCCCGCCTGCGATCAGGCGTACGCGATCCGCTGCCGGATCAGGCCATGTGGGCCACCACGCGAAGCGCTACCACGGGCGGTAATCCGACCATGCCAGACTCGGATCCCCATCGGCGCATCGTTGCCGGCAACAGGAGTCTCCATGAGCAACCCGCGCATCCGTGTCGGCATCATCGGCCTCAACCCCGGCATCCACTGGGCCGCCATGGCGCACGTGCCGGCACTGGCGGCACTGCCCGGTGATTTCGAGCTGGTGGGCGTGGCCAACACCAGCCGGGCCAGCGCGGAACGCGCCGCCACCGCCTTCGGCCTTGCGCATGCGTTCGAGAATGCGCAGGCGCTGGTGGCCTCGCCCGACGTCGATCTCGTGGTGGTCACCGTAAAGGTGCCGCACCACCATGCCCTGGTGACCGCAGCGCTGGCCGCGGGCAAGCACGTGTACTGCGAGTGGCCGCTGGGCAACGGCCTGGAGGAAGCGCGAGAACTGGCGGACCTGGCCGAAGCACGCGGCGTGGTGGCCGCGGTCGGCACGCAGATGCGCGTGGCGCCGGAGCTGCAGCACGTCCGCGACCTCGTCGCCGGCGGATACGTGGGCGAGGTGCTGTCGACCACGCTGGTGGGCAGCGGCGGCCAGTGGGGCGCCATGACCGACGCCGCGCATGCCTATCTCTATGACGTCGACAACGGCGCCACGCTGCTGAGCATCCCGCTCGGGCACACGTTGGCCGGCTTCCGCGACGTGCTTGGCGGCTTCCGGCACCTGTCCGCACGGTTGGTCAACCGCCGCCAGACCGTCGACGTCACCGACGCCGGCACGACCATCCCCACCACCACGCCCGACCAGGTGCTGGTGCAGGGCACGCTGGACAGCGGGGCCGCGTTCTCCATCCATTACCGCGGCGGCATGTCGCGCGGCACGAACCTGCTCTGGGAAATCAACGGCACCGAAGGCGACATCCTGGTGACGGCCGCCAGCGGCCATGCCCAGCTGGAGCAGCTCGCGGTGACGGGTGCGAACGGCGACGCGACGGCGATGACGGCGCTCATGCCGCCGCCCGGCAGCTACGAAGGCTGGCCCGACAACGCCGTGGCGCGCAACGTGGCGCGCATGTATGCGTTGATCGCCGGGGACATCCGCCATGGCACGCGCAGCGCACCGCATTTCCGGGATGCGGTGGCCCTGCATGAGACGCTGGACGCGATTCAAAGGCAGCAATGAGCCTTACGGACTACCATGCGCGCCTCCCGTTCCCCCGACTGCCACGATGCCCGCCATGACCACCCCCGCCTACCTCGACGACGACAAGATCGAGCGCCTTGCCGCCCTGCTTGAGCAGCGCGCGGTCCCGTTCAAGGGCTTCAACCTGGAGGCGCTGGACGGGTTCCTGTCGGCGCTTGTGGTCGGGCCGTCGGCAGTACCGCCCGAGGAGTGGCAGCCGGTGGTCTGGGGCGGCAAGCCGCGGCGCTGGGAGACGGCCGAGGAAGAGGCCCAGGTGCAGGACCTGCTGATGGGCCACTGGAACATGTGCAGCGCGCGCGTGCGCCATGGCGACGACGACCTGCCCGACCACCTCGCGCCGCTCATGTGGCTGCCGGAAGATCCGGACCTGACCGGCGAGGACGCAATGCGCGAGGACGAGCTCGACGTCGGCCACGACTGGGCGCTGGGCTTCTTCGCCGCGGTCGGGCTGCGCGAGCAGGAATGGGACACCTGGCTGGACGACAACGACTGGATGGAGGACATCTTCGACCTGCTCGACCGGCTCGCCAGCGGCGAGGTCATCGACGCCGAAGACCCGTCCGCGCCGGCCACGCCGATCAGCTACCGCGAGCGCCTGGAAATCATCGTCGGGCTGCCGGGCATGCTGGCCGACCTCAACCACCACCGCGTCGAGGCGCTGACGCCGCGTGAGCCGATCCGCCGCGAAGCCACGCCCGAGCGCAACGCGCCGTGCCCTTGCGGCAGCGGGAAGAAGTACAAGAAGTGCTGCGGGAACTCGTCCACCGAGTAGCGAACCGGCTGCCTTGTCACTCTGCGCCGCGAGGCGGCACCGGCCAGGCCATGTGCACCGTGCCGTCCACCACCGCTTCGACCGCGAACCCCAGGCGTGCATACAGCGCGCGGGCCGGATTCTCGGCGTAGACCCGCAGCTGCACGCAGCGGAGCCCGCGGCCGATGGCAAAGCCCTGCGCCTGCCGTAGCGCCCACGTGCCGATGCCCTGGCATTGGCGTTCGGGGACAAGCTGCAGGTCGCGCAGCCCGAGGGCGTCGTCTTCGGACAGCAGCCGCAGCAGGCCGACGGCGTCGGAACCGGCCAGGATCACCAGGTTCTCGAACTGCGCCCAGCTGGAGCGGAAGCGCTCCGGATCCCAGGCAATGCCGCGCACCGCAAGGTACGTGGCCATGTTGCGGCGGCTCAGCGATTCGCAGAAGGCGAAGTCATGGGCGTCGGCCGGGCGTAGGGAGAGCGTCATGGCGAAGGCAGCGAGCAGGAGCGGATCTGTCGCGCGATGCGCGACGATCTAGCCGTGAACGCGCCTGACCTCCGCCACGGAGCCCGAGATCAGCTTCTCGAGCACATCGAGATCCACGTCGGAGAGCCTGCGGATGGACAGGCACGACTTGCCCATCTTGTGGCGACCGAGCCGCGCGAGCAGCTCGCCCTGGTCGGGGCCGCTTGCCGTGAGGTAGACGCTGATGTCGTTCTTGCGCGGCGAGAACCCGGTGACCGCCATGTCGCCCTCGCGGCCGCTTTCGTACCGGTAGTGGTAGCTGTCGAAGCCGACGATGCTCGGCCCCCACATCCCCGCCCGCTTGCCGGTGATCCTGGCCATCATGGTGAGCAGCATCTGGCAGTCTTCGCGGCGCTGCTGATCTTCGATGGCCGCGAGGAATGCCGACACGCTCGCGTCGGTCGCCCTGGTCTTGTTTTCGCTCATCGTGTGCTGGACTCCGTTGGCGGCGGCGCCGTCGGCCACCTGCGTGTCGTCTGCTTCAGTCACCGGTTTGGGCCCCCGCCCTCCATGGCAGGGGCACCATATCAGCGCTTACTTGCGGATCACCTGATCGTGACCCTTCAGCGATTCCGGCAGGCCCGGTACGCCTTCGGCACCGGTGGGCACGCTGATGCTGGAACCGGCAAAGTCACCGGCGATCGGCTCGGCGCGGCCGCCCAGGCACTTGGCGAGAAAGCCTTCTGCCACGGCGTTGAACGCCTTGCTGTTCTCCGGCCGCGCGAAGCCATGGCCTTCGTCGGGGAACAGCACGTAGGTCACCGGGATGTTGTTGGCGGTCATCGCCTTGACGATCTGGTCGGACTCGTCCTGCTTCACGCGCGGGTCGTTGGCGCCCTGCCCAATCAGCAGCGGCTTGCTGATGCGGTCGGCGTGCGTCAGCGGTGAACGTTCCGTCAGCCACGCCTTGCCTTCTTCCGTGCGCGGGTCGCCCATGCGCTTGGCCAGCTGCTCGTAGAAGCTGGCCCAGTACGGCGGCACGGTGCTGAGCAGCGTGTTGAGGTTGGACGGGCCGACGATGTCCACGCCGCAGGCGAAGGTGTCCGGTGTGAAGGTCAGCCCGGTGAGCGTGGCGTAGCCGCCGTAGCTGCCGCCCATGATCGCAACCTGGTCCGGCGTGGTGACACCCTGGTCGACCGCCCACTGCACGGCGTCCAGAAGATCGTCGTGCATCTTGGCGGCCCACTCGCCGTTGCCGGCGTTGGTGAACTCCTTGCCGAATCCGGTGGAGCCGCGGAAGTTGACCGCCAGCGTGGCGTAGCCGCGGTTGGCCAGCCACTGGTTGAAGCCGCTGTAGCCGTACTCGTCGCGCGCCCAAGGGCCGCCGTGCACCAGCAGGACCAAGGGCACGGCCACGTCCGCCTTGCCGTCGCCGTCGGCGTCAGCACTCTTCGGCAGCGACAGGTAGCTGACCAGGGTCTTGCCGTCGCGCGAGGTGATCTCCTGCGGCCACTGCGGCACCAGCGGCTTGCCGTCCAGTGCGGGGCGCGCGGAGAACAGCTTGGTCAGCGTGCCGCCGGCCGCGCGGTCGTAGCGGTAATAGACCACCGGCGCGTCGGCGGCCGAATAGGTGACGATCCAGGTGCTGTCATCAAGCGTGCGTGCGTTGACGCCGATCTCGCCGGGGCCGATGGCCTGCAGCTTTTCGAGGTCCGCGGCGATGGCCGGGTCGACCGCCTGCCATTCCTCGCGCAGGTAGTTCACCGCGACCGCCTGCACCTTGCCGGTGACCGGGTGCGGCAGTGCCTGGCCCACGTCGGCACGCGCATCCTCCAGCACCAGCGCGCGTTCGCCGCTGGCGACATCGACGGCGTACAGCGCGGAGGTATTGCGCCCGCGCGAATCCAGCATGTAGAGCGTGCTGCCGTCGGCGGTCAGGCCGGCAGGCTGGGTGGTCATCGAATCCTCGAAGGGAATATCCGAGTACACCTTCCAGCCGGCCTTGCCGTCCGGCTGCAGGATGTCCTGCCCACCGTCGGCGCGCGCGCGCGTGGCGTAGCGCACCTGCAGTTCGTCGTCGGCCAGGTACGCGCCGATCTCGTCGTCGTTCTTCTCCACCAGCGTGCGCTCGCCGCTGGCCAGGTCGACCTTGTAGAGGTCATGCCACTTCGGGTCGCGGTCGTTCATGCCGACCAGCAGCGTGCCCGGATGCGCGTGGCTCGCGCCCGTCACCTGCGCCGTGGTCTTCGGGAACGGAGTCAGGTCGGTGGTCTTGCCGGTGGCGACGTTGACGCTGAAGAGGTGGAAGTCCTCGTCGCCACCGCTGTCGCGCAGGTACAGCAGCGTGTCCGGCAGGTACGACCAGAAATAGTTGCGGATGCCACGCGCGGTGTCCTGGGTGACGGCACGCGCGGCGGCGGGATTGTCGGCCGGCGCCACCCAGACGTTCATCACGCCATCCACCGGCGCCACCCAGCTCAAGGTCTTGCCGTCCGGGCTGATCATCACCACCGCGCGCTCGGGGTTGCCGAACAGCGCCTCGCGCTTGATCAGCTCGACGCCGGCGATGCGCTCGGCGGCCGTTGGCGTTGACTGCGCGAGCGCGGTGGAGATGGACATGGCAAGCACCAGGCCTGCGACGGGGATCAGCGATCGTTGCATGTGGAACTCCTTGGGTGTCGGACAGGCGGATGGAAAACCGTCGCAGTAGAGCACCCGGCCGAGCGCGCTCCAATATGCCGGCCGGCAGGGGGTCGGACCCCGTGCCGGCTGCCGCTATTTCGGTGACACTCCCGAGCCGGGGAACGGGAACGCAGGGGTACACATGGAACGCTGGCGGCAAGCGGTGGTGGTGGGGGCGATGTTCGGACTTGCAGCGGCCTGGGCCCAGGCCGCGGACGCGGTGCCCGTCGAGGCGTTCGCCGTGGCCGACAAGCGGAGTTCGCCGCGCCTGTCCCCCGACGGGATGCACGTGGCGGTGTCCACGAACCTGGGCGAGGGCAACCACGCCATCGTGGTGCACCGGGTGGCCGACATGGCGCAGACCGCGCTGCTGAAATTGCCCCGCTACGAACTGCCGGTGCAGATGCACTGGGTCAGCAACCGGCGGCTGGTGATCGCCAAGGGCCGGCTGTATGGCGCACGCGAGCAGCCACGGGCGATGGGCGAGATCATCGCCACCGATTACGACGGCAGCAACCAGAAGTACATCTACGGCTACCAGCAGTCCACGCGCATGCCCGGCCTCGAGCGCGGCTTCGGCTATATCGATGGCGTGCCGCTGGAGCTGGACAACCGCTTCTACATGCGCAGGCTCTCGGGCAACAGCGGCCGCTCCATGCTGTACGACGTGGACACAGGACGCGCCACCCACCGCCTGGTTGCCGACATCGGCGTCAAGGACCTTGGCTTCGTGCTCGATCAGGCGGGCGTTCCGCGATTCGCCGCCGGCACCGACGAGCACGACAACTTCCGGCTGTACCAGGCCGACGCGGAAGGCCGGAACTGGCAACAGGTGCCCGCGGAACGCACCGGGGGACGGTTTGCGCCATTCGCCATCACCCCCGACGGGGGCGCGGTCTTCGCGTCACTCAGCGTGGACAACGGGCCCTCGTTTCTCGTCAGGGCGGACCCGTCGGGGGCCAGGCGCGAGACCCTCGCCAGGGACGACTTCGGAAGCGTGGGCGGCGTCGAGTGGAACGCGTCCTGGCAGCCGTTCGCGGCGACGCTGATGTACGGGCGGCCGCGGGTCGTCTATTTCGACGAGGCCTCATCCGACGCGCAGGAGCACCGCATGCTGCGCGACCTGTTCCCCTCGCACCATGTCAGCTATGCCAACCACAGCGCCGATGGCAACCTCTCGCTGCTGCATGTCTACAGCGATCGCGACCCGGGCATGTGGTACCTCTTCGACCGCAAGCTGGCGACGGCCAAGCTGCTGTTCGCCTCGCGCGAGGGCATCGATCCTGCGCGGATGGGCGAGCGCCGCTACTTCCGCTTCAAGGCCAGCGACGGCATGGAGCTCGACGGCTACCTCACCATTCCGGCCGGAACCGCGGAGCCGTCGGCGATGCCAATGGTGCTGCTTCCCCACGGCGGGCCACACGTCGACGGCGATGCCTGGGGCTTCGACACGGATGCCCAGTTCCTCGCCAGTCGCGGCTACCTGGTCCTGCAGGTCAACTACCGCGGCAGCCTGGGACGCGGCTACCGGTTCCGCCAGGCCGGCTTCCACAACTGGGGCACGCGGATCCAGGACGACCTGATCGACGGCGTGCGCTGGGCGATCGCCCAGGGCCACGCCGATCCCGAACGCGTCTGCGCCTACGGCGCCAGCTTCGGCGCCTACTCGGCGATGATGACCGCCGCACGCGCACCGGAGCTGATCAAGTGCGCCGCAGGGCTGGCCGGGCTGTACGACCTCAAGGTATTCACCACCAGGAGCGACACCGCCTCCACCGCGCAGGGCCGCGCCTACTTCGCGCGCGCCATCGGCAGCGGCGACGCCATGCTGCAAGCCAATTCACCAACCTCCCTGGTCGCGAAGATCAAGGCGCCCGTGTTCCTCGCCCACGGCGAGATCGATGAACGCACGCCGTATTCGCAGGCAGTGGCGATGAAGAAGGCACTGGAGGACGCGGGGCGGCCGCCCGAGTGGATGCCGGTGCCGCGCGAAGGACACGGCTTCTACAGCGACGCGAACAATATCGCCTTCTACACGCGGCTCGAGACATTCCTGGCGCGGCACATCGGGACGCAGTAGCGCGTCCGCAAGTCGCAATGCCAGGCTTGATCAGGGGCGCGCCGCATCCGGCGCGGCGTACGTGCCCACCAGCCGCGCCCGGCCCAGCACGTGGCCGCGCATGGCCTTGACCAGCGCGTTGCGGTCGGCGTCGGCGGCGATGTCGAGGGTCGTGTCGAGCGCGAACAGCTGCACGTGGTAGTGGTGCAGGCCACTGCCCGCCGGCGGCTTGGGGCCGAAGTACCCCGTGGACCCACGGTCGTTGAGGCCCTGCTGCATGCCCGCTGGAGCAGCCAGCCGCGCATCCGCGCGCAAGCCCTCGTCCAGCGCCGTCGCCGTTGCCGGGATGTTCCAGGCGACCCAGTGCACGTAGGGCGCCGGCCGGTCGGCGTCGGGATCTTCCATCACCAGCGCGTACGACGCGGCGCCCTCCACGGGCTGCCACGCCAGCGCAGGCGAGATGTCATCGCCGTACGCGCTGTGGCGCCGAGGAATGGACTCACCGTCGGCGAAAGAGGTCGACCTCAATGCGAAGTCGCCGACAGCGGCCGAGCGCGTCTCGGCGCCATCGAACGCCAGCGATGCCTCCTCGCCCTGGCAGGCGGCAAGGCTGGCGAGGCCGACCGCCAGCGCGATCGAAAACACGGCACGTTGGCGCGTGGCGGTCATGGGCGAAATCCCCTGTGGTCTGACGCGTGCCGCCGCGCCTATCCATCCAACGCGCTCCGCAGCATGCGCAGGTCAGCCAGGAATGCGTCCCAGGCCTGCGCCTGCGCGGCGGCGGGCAGCCGCAGCAGGTAGGACGGGTGCACCGTTGCGAGGACCGCACGGCCATCACCCGTCGAGTGCCAGCGCCCGCGCTGCTTCAACACGGCAAAGCCGGGGCCGAGCAGCGCCTGCCCCGCCATTGCGCCCAGGCAGAGCACGAAGCGCGGGCGCAGCTGCGCAAGTTCCGCCTCCAGCCACGGACGGCAGGCGGCCTGCTCTCCGGCGTCCGCGCGCACGTGCAGGCGATGCTTGCCACGCGGGGCGTACTTGAAGTGCTTGACGGTGTTGGTGATGTACAACGTGTCGCGGCCGATGCCGGCCTCACGCAGCGCGCGGTCGAAGAGCTTGCCCGCCGGCCCCACGAACGGACGGCCCGCGAGGTCCTCCTGGTCGCCGGGCTGCTCGCCGATCACCATGACCCGCGCGTCGGCCGGGCCTTCGCCGGGCACCGCCTGCGTGGCGGGACGCCACAGCGCGCAGGCACGGCATGCGGACACGGCCTGGTGCACGCCCTGCAACCCGCCTGCGGGCAGCGGGCGCGACGGCAGGTCCGGCGCCGGGAACGCCTTGCGCGGGACCGTCGGCGCCGCGTCCACCATCTGCTGCATGCGAGCGCCGGCATCGCGGACCAGCGCCGGGATCAGCGCCGTCTCCGGCATGTTCTTCCAGTAGCGCCGCGGCATCTCCTTGACCATCGCGTCCACCTTCAGCCGCGCCGGGTTGAAGATGTTGGCGTAGTACACGCGCCACAGCTCTTCCAGTGCGTCGCCATCGGGCGCTTCGCCGCGGTGCGCGCCTTCCCCCAGTTGCAGCGCCTGGCCATCCCAGTGCGCGCTGCGCGTGGGGGTGAGGATCGACCAGCGCATGCCGGCGAAGCGGCGCACGAAGAACGGCGCGACCTGCGGCAGCACGTCGTGTTCGGGCTCGAACCAGGCGATGTAGACCGCGCCGCTGGCGTCGGCGACTTCGCGGAAGCGCACGAAGGCCTTCATCTTGTGCTTCTCGCGACTCACGGCCTTGGCGGCATCGTGCGCCCAGGCCACGTCCGGATCGGTCGCCATGGCCAGCAGCGTGCGTTCGCCGTGCACCAGCCGCCACAGCAGGCGATACAGCCGCGCGTGGCGCTGCGGGTCGGCATGGGCGATGACCAGCGTGGCGAGCGCGAGGAACCCGCGGGATACGCGCGGGGTGCCCGTCGCGTCCGGCATGCGACTGGCTGCCGGCGTGCCTGCAATGCCGGCATCCGCCGCCGACGTCGCCATTGCCATCGCACCGAGCAAATCGCCCTGCGCTCCTCCCTGCCACAGCACCTCGGCAGGCGGCACGTCATCGGCCAGCAGGCTGCGTGCTGCATCCCGCCACTGCGCGAGGTCCGCGCCGTCGTCGAGCGTGACGCGGCGCATCAGTGTCCGAACAGATCCGGCTGGCGCGGCGGCGCGGCCATCGCGGCGCGCAGCACGGCGCTTTCCACGTCGCCGCGCGGGCGATGGTCCGGCGTGCAGATGAAGGGCGACACCTTGCCCATCGCCACGCGCAACCGCACCAGGTCGTCGTAGCGCAGGCGGCGATGGCGGCGCATCACCAGCAGCTTGTGCACGGTTTTGGCGCCGAGCCCCGGCACGCGCAGCAGCATCTCGCGCGGCGCGGTGTCGAGGTCCACCGGGAACTGCTCGCGGTGGCGCAGCGCCCACGCAAGCTTGGGGTCGATGTCGAGATCGAGCATGCCGTCTGCGCCGCTCGGCGCGATCTCGCCCACCTCGAAGCCGTAGAAGCGCATCAGCCAGTCGGCCTGGTACAGGCGGTGCTCGCGCAGCAGCGGCGGCGGCCGCAGCGGCAGCGCGCGCGAGGCGTCGGGAATCGGGCTGAACGCCGAGAAGTACACCCGCCTGAGCCGGTAGCTGTTGTAGAGCGTGCTGCTGGTTTCCAGCACGTCGCGGTCGCTGGCGGCGTCCGCGCCGACGATCATCTGCGTGCTCTGCCCGGCCGGCGCGAAGCGCGGCGCCTTCTTCTCGGCCTTGGCCTCCTCGATGCCCAGCCGCAGCCGGCCCATCGACCGGCGGATGCCCTGCGCGTCCTTCTCCGGCGCCAGCGCCTTCAGCCCGCCCTCGGTGGGCATCTCGACGTTGATGCTCAGCCGGTCGGCCCAGCGTCCGGCGGCGGCCAGCAGCTCCGGCGAAGCATCGGGAATGGTCTTGAGGTGGATGTAGCCGCGGAACTTCTCTTCCACGCGCAGCCGCCGCGCCACCTCCACCAGCTGCTCCATGGTGTAGTCGCCGGACTGGATGATGCCCGACGACAGGAACAGGCCCTCGATGTAGTTGCGGCGGTAGAAATCCATGGTCAGCCGCACCACCTCGTCCACGCTGAAGCGCGCGCGGCGCACGTTGGAGCTGCGCCGGTTGATGCAGTAGGCGCAGTCGTAGATGCAGAAGTTGGTCAGCAGGATCTTCAGCAGCGAGATGCAGCGGCCGTCCGGCGCGTAGGCGTGGCAGATGCCCATGCCGCCGGTGGAGCCGATGCCACCGGGCGTCCCGCGCGCGTCACGCTTCGCCCCGCCGCTCGACGAGCAGGACGCGTCGTATTTGGCGGCATCGGCCAGCACGGCGAGCTTGTCGGTGAGCTGCATCGGCGGAGGGTCGCAGTGGGACGTCTCGCGTCGTGAGACGAACCGGCTCACTCTGATTCATGAAACTGAATCCCGTGCGGATCGCTACACTGCCTGCCCAGATTCTTCCGGCGTTTCCCGATGTCCGACCCGCTTCGACTGGCCAAACGCGTGGCCGACCTGGCCCGCTGCTCACGCATCGAGGCCGAGCAGTACATCAAGGGTGGCTGGGTGTCGGTGGACGGCCGCGTGGTGGAGGACCCGGCGCACCCGGTGACCACCGAAAGCGTCGACCTCGACCCCGCGGCGAAGCTCGAGGCCGTGGAGCCGGCGACCATCCTGCTGCACAAGCCGGTCGGCTACGACGCGATCAGCGGCCGCAGGGCCGCCGCGGCACTGGTGCAGCCGGAGACGCGCTGGGAGGACGACCCCTCCGGCGAACGCCTGCTCGAGCGCCACTTCCACCGCCTGACGCCGCTGGTGCCGCTGGACGCCGACGCCAGCGGTCTGATGGTGTTCACCCAGGACGGCCGCGTGTGGCGGCGCCTGACCGAGGACGGCGACGAGATCGAGCACGAGTACGTGGTCGAGGTGAGCGGCGACATCGCGCCGTACGGCCTGCGCCGGCTGTGCCACGGCCTGCACTACGGCGGCCGCGCGCTGCCACCGTGCAAGGTCAGCTGGCAGAACGAGATCCGCCTGCGCTTCGCCATCAAGGGCGCGCAGGGCGGGCAGCTGCGCGACATGTGCGCCCAGGTGGGGCTGGACGTGGTGGCGATCCGCCGCATCCGCATCGGCAAGGTGCCACTGGCGAAGATGCCGGTGGGCACCTGGCGCTACCTGCCGGTGGGCGAGCGCTTCTGAGCCCGCGTCAGCCGCGCCAGTTTGCGTGCGTGCGCCAGAACTCCACGCTGGCGCGGTAGGCCTCGCGATCGATATGCACGCCGGAGCCGCCTTCGTCCACGCCGAGCGCGTTGCGCATCATGGTGATCGGCGCCATCGGCGTTTCCACGGGCTCCGCGGTGTACATGCAGCCCACCACGCCCCAGTCGGCATCGATCACCGTGCCCTCCTTCGCCAGCTGTTCGCGGCTGTAGAGGATCGGGATCAGGTAGTCCGCGACCGGCGGCTCCAGGCCTTCGAACCAGCGCACCAGCACGGGCAGCTCGGCGCGCGTGCGCGCTTCGTAGTCGGAGCGCAGCAGGTGGCGGTTGGCGTCGGTGATCGGCACCGCGAGGCAGCGGGTGCTCGTCCAGTTGCGGTGCACGTGCAGCTTGCAGAACGGCGCGTAGCCGTCGAGCACCTCGAGTGGCGGCTCGGCGTTGAGGTGGCGTTCGAACGCCTCGGGCGTGCAGTCCTGGATGGTGTTGCCGCGTGGTTCGCGCGGGAACAGCCGGGCGCGGGCGAATTCAGTGAGAAAGATGGTCATCCGGGGGACGATAGCCGAAACTCCTGCCGACGCCTGCAGGAGTGACCCGGATGACCTCCCTGCCGATCCTCTATGCCCACCCGTTCTCGTCGTACTGCCAGAAGGTGCTGGTGGCGCTGTACGAGAACGGCACCGCGTTCGAGTACCGCCATCTTGAAGAAGACGGGCACATGGACCAGCTCGCCGCACTCTGGTCGCTGCGCAAGTTCCCGGTGTTGCTGGACCGCGGCCGCACGGTGATCGAAGCGAGCACCATCATCGAATACCTGCAGCAACGCCACCCCGGTCCATGCACGCTGCTGCCGGATGATCCCGACACCGCGCTCGAAGTGCGCTTCATGGACCGGTTCTTCGACAACTACGTGTCCACGCCGCAGCAGAAGTGCGTGGCCGACGCGCTCCGCCCGGCCGCCGACCGCGACGCCTACGGCGTGCGCGAAGCCCGGGCGATGCTGGAAACCGCCTACGCCTGGCTCGACACGCGCATGGCGGACAGGACCTGGGCCGCCGGCGACGCCTTCAGCCTTGCCGACTGCGGCGCGGCGCCATTCCTGTTCTACGCGCACTGGACCCATCCGATCCCGGAACGACACCGCGCGCTCCTGGGCTATCGCGAGCGCCTGCTGGCCCGGCCCTCGTTCGCGCGTGCGGTGGATGAGGGACGGCCCTACCGCAACTACTTCCCGCTCGGCGCGCCTGACGCGGACTGAGCGGCCGGCTTCGCCCAGAGGAAGAGCAGGCCCGCCGCCAGCCACGGCAGCGCAAAGCACGCGGTCAGCGACACTTCCAGCGCCGCGAAGCCCATCGCCAGCCCCGCGCCTGCAGCCATCAGCTGCGCGCACGCCGCTGCGAACATGGCCCACGACATGCCGGGCGCCCTGCCCCGGCCCAGGATGGCGCCGAGCGCGGCGATGGCCAGCACGCCGGCGAACATTATGTTGGCCCGGTTGCCCTCGTCACCGAGCATACCCACCGCAACGTTGACCCAGACGGTCAGGAACGCGGTCAGCACCGCCAGGCCGAAGCCGGCGCGATACGCGAAGCCGCCATCGAGCCACGCACCCAGCTCGTACAGCCCGCAGGCGACCGCCAGCATCAGCCCCATCGCCACGAAGTCTTCCGCGGTCCACACCACGCCGGGGGCACCCAGCTGCATCGCCAGTGCCGGCAAGAGCAGCAGGCACGCCGCGCCGCCCCACATCCACGGCCGCAGGCTGTTCCTGCGCGCGGCAGCCCCGGCTGCCGTCGTCCTTGTCATCGCCATGCCTCCGAAGGGTGATGACGCGATCTTCGCCGCGGTCGGTGAGCAGCGAATGGCGTCCCGGTGAAGCGCGAATGAAGTGCACGCTGCGCGGTGGACTAGGCCGGACCGGAGGGCCTGCTGGCGTCGGCACGCTGCTGGAGCGTCAATACGCGGGGCTCGACGACCGGCCGGGAGGATCCGGCTGCGAAGAACGGGTTGGCCGCACCGCGGCCGCGCAGCCTGGCCGCCGCCACGCCCGACATGATGCGCAGCACGCCGAGCGCGGTGCGCACCGGCGTGGCCGCCACCTGGCCTTCGGCGGACGCCGTGTTCAGCGCGATGCGCGACGGTCCGAATGCCGCGTCCACGTCACCAGGCTCAGCTGCGATGCAGTGGCTGAGGAAACCGACGTACGGCAACTTGCGGTCGCGCGGCGTGTTGGCGATGGGCGTGTTGCAGCAGGCCGCGTACCAGCGCAGCAGCCCCTTCGGGCTGAGCGACAGGCACGCCAGCTGCGCGCGCCCCGCGGTGATGCGCAGGCCCGCCGGGAGCATCGCGATGATGTCGACGCCGCCCATGCCATCCAGCACGTCGCCACCTCGCCCCAGCGTGCGCGCGAACGCCCGGCAGTCGCGGCAATAGCAGGTGGCGCGCGCATACGCGTGGCTTGGCTCGATCTCGCCCTGGAGCGCGCCGCAGGTGCAGTGAAATGGAATCGCCATCGGCTGCGACTATCCACCTGCGCTCGAATGCCCGCAATACGCCGCCCTTGCGCGATTCGTGCGCGCCCGCACCGACCTAGGACTGGAACACCGGTTCCAGCAACCGGAAGCTGCCGGCATCGGCATCCAGCTCCACGCGCCCACCGACGGGCAGGATGAACTGCTGGCGGATGTGGCCGATCATCGCGCCGCGGTAGGCCGGGATGCCCAGCGGCAGGATGTAGTCGTCGAGGATCTCCTGCAGCGTCAGCGAGCCGTAGCCGTCGCCCGGATTGCAGTCGGTGCACTCGCCAAAGATGAAGCCGGCGATCTGGTCCAGCGCACCCATCAGCTTCAAGGTGCTGAACATGCGGTCGACGCGATACGGCGCTTCTTCCACATCCTCGAGGAACAGGATCTTGCCGCGGAAGTCGGGCAGGTATGGCGATCCCGCCAGCGCGGTCAGCACGGCCAGGTTCCCGCCCACCAGCTCGCCCCGCACCTTCCCGCCGGTGATCGTGACCGTGCGGTTCTTGCGCGGCACCAGTTCGTCGCCGGCATCGGCCACGTTGCGGTACTGCATCAGCTCGCGCTTGAAGAACAGCCGCCGGAACTGGTCGGCATTGAAACTGTTCCAGCTGCCCGAGCCATTGGGCCCATGGAAGGTGACCAGGCCGGTCTGTGCGTGGATCGCGTTGTGAAGCGCGGTGATGTCGGAATACCCGAGCAGCGCTTTTGGATTGGCGCGGATCACGCCGTAATCGAGCAGCGGCAACAGCCGCGCCGCGCCGGAACCGCCACGCACGCAGATCACGGCCTTGACGTCGCGGTCGGCGAACGCCGCATTGATGTCGTCCGCGCGCCCGGCATCGCTGCCCGCCAGGTGGCCGCGCCGCGCGGCGTAATTCGCCCCGGTCCTCACCTTGAACCCGAGCGCTTCCATGACCTCGCGCGCGAGCTGCAGGTTGAAACTGTCGTCCACCTGCGACGACGGACTGACCAGCGCCACGGTGTCGCCGCGCTTGAGCGCGACCGGCAGCAGGCGGCCAGCCGGCGAGGCGATGGCCCTGCCCCCACCTGCGAGCGGCAACAGCAGGCCCGCGAGCGCCGCGGTGCCGATGAAGTGTCGTCTGTCCAAGTTGCCGCCTGCCGATCCGGATACGGCGGCCAGACTAGCAATCCGTGGCAGGCGGGCCAATGGCGCCCGGCGCGGGACCGCTGCCCTTTTCCAGCCTGAAATCGATGGGCTTGTAGCTGAAGTTGTTCGACTGACCCGCCGAACACGCGGTCATCGCGACCACCAGCGGCATCTCCGCGCGCAGGCGGATGAAGTCGCCCGCCTTGCTTAGCGGCGGCAGCACCGCGACGTTCCCGGTCGTGCCGTCCACCGAGACGTTCATGAAAATGTTGAACGCGATGGGCACCCGATCGATCCCGATGCCATACGGGGCGAGCGCGGACGCCAGGTTGCCTTCGCAACCGGGGCGTCCTTCAGCCTCACCATAAAGCAGTTCGAACATCCGCTTCGAGCACGGTGTGAGCGTGAAGTCGTGTCGCCCGCAGGTGTCCTCGAGGATGGTGAACATCGGGCGGCTGCGGTTGGAATACAGCACGTCGCCGGTGCTCAGCCACAATTTCGATGCGTAGTCGATGGAGCGGCCCGAGGAGAGGTATTCGGCCGTATCTTCCCGCGAGAACGCAGTGAGGTCGCTGACCTGCTGGCCCATCGGGTCGATGACGACCAGGACGTCGCCCGCCGCGAGCTCCACCGCGCGTCCGGAACAGGGCGCGATGCGCTCGGCTGTCGCGGCTTCGCTCATTTCGGGCTCCGCACGCGGAACGGGCATGTCCATCCGGCCTCTGTTTCGCGGCCGCTGTACTGCCGCGTTTCCGCGGCGGCACCGAAGTCGGCGAGGTTGGGGTTGATCGAGCCTTGCAGCGCGGTGTCGCGCTCGCGCGTGGCCGCCTGCATCTTCGGGTAACGGCCATCGGCGCGCAGCTGTTCGAACTGGCGATGTGAATTGAAGACCAGTGCCGGCCACGCAAAGCGGCGCGCCATGCGCGAAGCGCCGGGGTGCAGGCCGATCACGAAGAACGGATGCCCCGCGAGGCTCAGGCTGAAGCGCGGGTCTCCCGGATCACGGCTCACGTCAGGGGCCCAGCGCGTGCCACGGCGCACGTCGATGTCGTGCAGGCGCTGCAGTTGCGACCACAGCAGCGCCTCGAAACGGCTCTCATCGGCATCCTGCGGACCATCGAACAGGGCCACGAACGAGTACGTCGTGCTGTCTGCCGGGTCGGCGTCGTCGACCATCATCGCGAACGTGCCGAGTGCATCGAGCAGCGATGCGTCATTACTGCGATCGCCGAGACGAGCGAACTCGTGCACGTCGATCGCATCGCGCGCCAGCGCGCCTTTCGCGCCCACGCAGGGGAAGGACTGAGCGCCCACGAAATCCAGGAACCGCGCGGTCATTGCGCCAGCGGCGGGAGGAACGGGGGACCGCGTCGCCTGGACGTTGGCGGATGCGGTGGCGTGGGGGCAACGGCGCGGAGCGGTGGAGTTCATCGTCGACAGGCTTCTCGTTGGGGCGGATTTGCTTCGTGCGTCGGGGATTCGACGCGTCGAGGCTAGCCATGCCCACGCCACAACCGCGTGTACGCATTGCACGCAAGACACCGGAATTGCTGAAGTGGTTCATGTTCCTGCCACGGATCGGCTCGCCCCGCAGCTTCGCCCTGCGCAACACGGATTCAGGTTCCTGCACAGATGTATCGCGGTTTGCGCCATGATGTCGGCTCTCCACCTGCGATGCCCACTCAGCCGTGCCCGATTCCGCCCTGCCTCCCCGCCCCGCCCTCGGCCGGAGGCCCTCGATCACGCGAGAAGACCTGATCAGCGCGGCGCTGGCCCTGCTCGGGCCGAACCGCAGCGTGTCCACGCTTGGCCTGCGCGAAGTCGCACGCGAAGCGCGCATCGCGCCGAACAGTTTCTATCGGCATTTCCGCGACATCGACGAACTCGCGGTCACGCTGATCGAGCGCGCGGGCGTTTCACTGCGCACGATCATCGGCCAGGCGCGCCGCCAGCGCGCAAGCTCGGGCCACGGCGTTGTGCGCAGCTCCGTGGAGGCCTTCTTCGACCAGCTGAGCGCCGACGACCAGCTGCTGCAGCTGCTGCTGCGGGAGGGTCTCGCGGGTTCGGATGCCTACAAGCAGGCGGTGGACCGCCAGCTCTCCTATTTCGAGGAAGAGCTGCGCGTGGACCTGATCCTGCTGGCCAAGGTCACCGGCGTGCCGCTGCACGAGCCGGCGGTGGTGGCCCGCGCCATCACTCGCCTGGTGTTCGCGGTGGGTGCGAGCGCGATGGACATGCCGCGCGAACGCTACCCGCAGCAGATCGAAGACCTGACGATGATGGTCAAGATGATCGTCATCGGCGCGCGCGCGATGCACGCCGGCGGAAAATGACGACGCCGGACGGGTGTCCGGCGTCGTCGATGCAACCTGGGAAGTACCTTGCTTACTGCGCCGTGCAGGTCGGCGCGTACATCCAGTAGATGGAATCGTTGCAGCGGTAGCTGTTGGAGCCGTACGCCTGACCGCGGACCGCCCTGACCTGGGTCGAGGAATCGTCGTGGCAGTTGTGATGCCCGCCGCGCGCGATCGCCCAGTACGGCGTGGAACAGGTGTGGCCGCCGGCATCGGTGCGCCGCGCCGGCACGCGGTAGTACGTCAGGCGCGGGCCGGTGAACGTGCACTTGTGGGTCATGTTCTCGGTGGCCGCGCAGGTGCCGTGGTTGCAGTAGCTGGTCCAGCCCTGGTGCGTCTTCACCGTCGAGGTCGCGCTGTTGTAACGCCACTTGCCAACGCGCGTGCCCGAATGCTCGGCGATCACCACGAACGGCTTGCGCCACACCTGGATGTAGGTCTGGTACATGCCGCCGGCCGCGCGCCGGACATCGCCCGCAGCCACCGCGTCATCGCGTACCGGCAGGAGGTGCGTGGCCAGGGTCTGCGCCAGGCGTTGCATCGTCGCCTGTTCGGCGGGATTGCCCTGTGCGACGCCCTGTGCCCACGTGCCGCTGTAGGCCAGCGCGTTCAACGCGGTTGCCGCTCGGCCGAAATCAGTGGCCAGCGCGTGGTGGTCGCGCGCGTTTTCGGCTTCCATCGACTCCAGCCAGCCCTTCGGCACCTCGTCGCCACCGAGTTCCGATGCCAGCACGTAGCCGTCCGCGGCTTTCACCATCGAATAGGCGTCGATGCGGCCCATCTGCCCGTCGGCGCCAGGCTCGTCGGCGATGAACTTCTGCGACCCCAGCAGCGTGATGCCGTTGCCCAGGTTGGCCTGGATGGTGCCGTCGCGCTCCCTGGCGATCCCGAGTTCCTTTGCCGAGCGCACGTAGAAATCGGCGACCTGCGCTGCATCCGGAGCGGAAGACCGCCGGGCATCCACGCCCGCACGCACCGGGTAGCGCGCCGCCGGGGCGCCCGCCGCCTGCCGCGCCAGGTCCGCCAGTGCCGATTTCTCGGCCGACAGCGCCACGTGCAGGTTGGCGGCTTCAAGCGCCCCGCCCAGCCCGGACAGGAGGTCGGAATAGGCAAAGCCGTCGGACTTGGTGAACTCGCCGTGCTGCGGCTCCCACTGCTTGGCGTAGGGCTCGCCGCCCAGGGCCACGGTGCGGGCTTCGCCGTCGATGACCCGCAGGCTGAGTGCACCCGGCGCGCCGGTGGCGGCATCCAGCGTCCTGCGGGCCTCGAAGTACAGCTCGGTGCCATTGACGGTGTAAACACCGGCCACGCCCAGCTCCGGATCCGCCAGGAAGAACTTCACGTTGCCGTCGGGCTTTGCGGCGCGTTCAACGCCAGCGGCCATGGTGCCCCCGGTAAACGCCATGCCCATGGCCAGCGCGATGCCGACCGCCATCTTTCCCATTCGATTCATTCGATGTACCCCTAAGTGCTGTGTCGTTGGACCACGAAAACGCGGAAAACCAAGGAACAACCTGACCCCCGAGTCCGACCTGGCTGCCCCCGCCAGAACACCGGGGGGAAGGCTTCGCGGTCGACTCATATACGACTGTACACAAAATGAACAGTTGTGCATCTTGCTCTGCAGCACGTTTTCAGACATGCGCGACGCGGCTCTTGCATATTGTTTTTCGATATGTTTAATATCGATCCTCGATGCGCAGGAGCTGCCCCATGAACGTTCCGAATGCCCCGACCGCTGCCCTCGCGTGGTCGCGGCCGCTGATCCGCGTCCTGATCGTCCTCAACCTGGCCTACGCCGTCGGCGTGCTGGTGATGCTGGTCCTGAGCCTGATTCCGGGGACCATCCTCTGGGACGCGCTGGGCATGCTGTTCCCGGCAGAACACCGCGACCGGATCGTCGTCGGCCTGCGCGCGATCCTGTTACTGGGCATCGTCGGCGCGGCGGTTGTCGATCGCGTCCTGCGCCAGCTGCTGGCCATCGTCGAAACCGTGCGTGCCGGCGACCCGTTCGTGTCCGGCAACGCACGGCGCCTGGAGGCCATCGCCTGGTGGGTGCTTGCGGGCGAGGGCCTGCGGCTGCTGATCGGCGCGATCGCACTGGCCACCACGTCATCCATGCCGGAGCTGGACCTCGACCTGCACTTCTCCGTGGCGCCCTGGCTGGCGGTGCTGCTGCTGTTCGTGCTCGCGCGCGTGTTCGCCGAGGGCGCGCGCATGCGCAGCGACCTCGAAGGAACGGTGTGACATGGGCATCCTCGTCCGCCTCGATGAGCTGCTGCACGAGCGGCGCATGACGCTCACCGAGCTGGCCGCGCGCGTCGACATCACGCTGGCAAACCTGTCGATCCTGAAGACCGGCAAGGCCAAGGCGATCCGGTTCTCGACGCTGGAGGCCATCTGTGCCGCGCTCGCCTGCCAGCCGGGTGACCTGCTCGCCTTCGACCCCGCCCAGGCGCCCCGGGAGCAGGACTGAGACATCCTCACCATCGGGTTGCCGGAACGTCGGGTTTTGGACGTTGGACAAGGTGCGCTGGTCCGGACAACGGGCACACAGGGGAGGCGCGCTCCTCCCCCGTGCCAGGAACCCCCGACATGAACGTCTCCCCCACCCGCCCCGCACGCCGGGGCCTGCTTGCCACCGCTCTGCTGCTCGCCTTCGCCCTTCCGGTGCAGGCGGACTCGGTCACCGACTGGAACGCGCTCGCCAGTGGCCCCGTGGTCGGGCCACGCTTCGGCGGCCCGCAGCAGCAGGCCCGCATGATGGCGATCACCCAGATCGCCGTGCACGACGCGTTGAACAGCATCGAGCCGCGCTTCGAGACCTACAACGACCTGCCGCTCGCCTCCCCGATTGCTGCGCCCGACGCCGCCGTCGCGGCGGCCGCACGCACCGCGCTGCTGGCAATGATGTCGGCGCTGCCGCCGGCCACGCCGCCTGAAGACACCAATCGCGCGCTCGCGATCCAGGCGATCGAAGCCGCCTACGCGGCCGCGATCGGCCCGGGCGCACCGACCCTCCCCGAGGCGGCGGGCATTGCCGCGGGCGAGGACGCCGCGGACGCCATCATCGCCTTGCGCTATGACGCCACCGCCACGGGCCTGGTGCCGATCGACGGCTCGGGCACGCCCAACTCGCCGCCGTACACGCTGCCACCCGGGCTGGGCGTGCACCAGCCCACGCCGGCGCCGGAGTTTCCCGCCGTCACCACACCTGCCTTCACCGGCTGGTCCGCGGTCACGCCCTTCGCCCTCGACAGCGCCACGCGCTTCCGCGCGCCGCGGGCCGCGATCTTCAGGTTGCGCGGCGTCCGCTACACCGCCGAGTACGCGTTCGTGAAACAGGTTGGCGACGCGCGCGTGCGCGGCGCGCAGCCCGACTCGGAGCCGAGCGACATCGCGCGTTTCTGGGCCGGCGGCGGGCTGGAATGGAACGCGAACGTGCGCCTCGCGGTCGCCCCGCGCGGCCTGGACCTTTGGGAGCATGCCCGGCTGTTCGCACTGGTCAACATCGCCACCTCCGACACCCACGTCACCAACATGGAGAGCAAGTATTTCTACAATTTCTGGCGCCCGGTAACCGCGATCCGCTGGCGCAACGACGGCAACCCGTGGACCCACAGCGACCGCTGGTGGCGGCCGTTCCTGCAGACGCCGCCGTATCCGGACTACCCGTGCGCCTCGACCGGCCTGACCGGCGCCGTTGCGCAGACCTTGCGGCGCTTCTTCGGCACAGATGTACTTCCCTTCACCCGGACCGTCACTGCGCCGGCCACGCCGCTGCCCGCACCGCTGACCGCGCTGCCGCCGAAGACCATCACCCGCGGCTACGCAAGGCTCACGCTGGCGGAGAACGAGCAGGCGCTCAGCCGGGTGTACGGCGGCCTGCACTTCCTCGAGGGATGCACCGCCGGCCTGCGCATGGGAAACCAGGTGGCGGACTGGGTGTACTCGGGCTACCTGCGCCCGTGACGCGACCGCGGCTGGCGCATACTGGGCAGGCCGCCTGCACCCGCAGTGCCTTATCAACGCGCCGAGGAGAATGAAATGAGCAAGGGTCTGGACAAGAAGAAGGAAACGAAGAAGAAACCGGCCAAGACCGCGAAGGAAAAGAAGGCCGAGAAGCGCGACAAGAACGCCGCCAAGGTCTTCGGACCGGCCTGACCGCGCTTCGCACGATCAATTGAAAAGGCCCGGACTTGTCCGGGCCTTTTTTTGGGAGTCGCGGGTCAGCTTTCGAAGATGGTCTGGAACCCGCCCCAGATCATCCGCTTGCCGTCGAAGGGCATGTCCATTTCCTTCATGGCCGGGTCGTTCTGCATCTTTTCCCACGCCGCGTCGGCGGTGGCCTTGTCGGGCCAGATGAGCCAGGAGAAGACCACCTGTTCCCCGTCTTCCAGCTTGACCGCGCGCTTGAAGTCCGTGGTCTTGCCGTCCTCGATGTGTTCGCCCCAGGCCTCGACCTGCTTCAGCGCGCCGTGCTTCTGGAACAGCGCCCAACCGGCCTCGGCGGACTTGATGTAGCGATCCTTGTTGCCATTGGGGACAGGGACCAGGAAACCGGTGACGTAGGTCATGTGGGCACTCCAGTTGGGGGATTGGCGCTGACGATCGCGCCGCTGCAAATCGACACAACGGATCGGCGCCTGCCGATCGGCCATTCGACCCCCCACCGGTTTGCCGGGACAATGGCCGCGCGGCCTGCAGCGTGCCGCACGAGACGACTTCCACCCGGGACACCCATGCGAACCTTCGTACTGAGAGCGCGCGCAGCACCCACCGACAGCCAGGCACTGCTGGCCTCGGTCGGGAAGGATGCGCACACCGAAATCCTCGCGCATACATTGATGAATGCGATTTTCGTGGCGCAATCGCATCGTCCGGATGTCATGGTCTACCTGGTGCTGGAAAGCACCCGCGATTTTTCCCGCACCATCCGCTTCGACGTCAACGCCATGCACGAGATCGGCGGCTTCGACGAACGCGCGCTGCTGGGCAAGATCGCGAAAGCGCTGGATGCCTCGAATGGAATGGGCAAGGACGAGGCGCGGCCGGTGGAATCGGGCGTCACCGTACGCACGTCAAGCTTCGAGCGGCTGGTGCAGGCGCTTGCCGAAGACCATCAACTGTTCCTGCTGGATCCCAAGGGCACGCCGATCGCTGAACAGGTGTTCGGGTCCAATCCCTGCTTCCTGCTGACCGACCATATCCCGATGCCCAGGAAGACCATCCCCGGCCTCGAACGCATGGGCGCGAAGAAGATCACCCTGGGATCGAAGATGCTGTTCGCATCGCAGTGCGTCGTGCTGGTGCATCACGCACTGGACCAGCGCTGACGCGCCCATCGCGCACGTGCGGATCAGGCGCCGCGCACGCGCAGCGTCAGCCCCTTGAGGAAGTTGCGCAGCAGCTGGTCGCCGCACTGGCGGAAATTCTTGTGCCCGGGCTGGCGGAACAACGCCGACAGCTCCGGCTTGGACACGGGGAATCCGGCCGCCGCGAAGATGTCGTGCATGTCCACGTCCTTGAGTTCGAACGCCACGCGCAGCTTCTTCAGCACGATGTTGTTGCTGATGCGCTTCTCCACCGGCCGCGACGGCACGCTCTCATCCCGGCCGCGCAGGTGCAGGATCAGCCCGTCGAGGAAATGCGCGAGCACGCCGTCGCTGCAGGCCACGTGCCCGGGCTCGTCTTCCTTCAGCAGGAACGGGCGCACGTCGTCCTTTTCGAGGGCAAATGCGGGATCGGCCAGATGGACGATCTCGACCACCTTGCTGTCGCCGAGGTCGAGCATGTAACGGATGCTGCGCAGCACGTCATTGTTGATCATGGATTCGGGTGCGGTGTGGGGATGCGGCAAGTCTACTCAGCCACGCCCGCAATCTTCAGTCCAACGCGCGCCGGAGCGGCAGCGCCGCCAGCGCCACCACTCCTGCCAGCGCGATCGCTGTGGCAAGGCCGGTCGCGCCCAGCGGCCGCACCTCCAGCAGCCCCGAGAGCGCCGGCACCTGGATCAGCGCGACGCTGGCCACGCCCGCTGCGGCGATGACCCGCGGCATCGTCCCGCGCAGCCCGGTGAGCACCACCAGGAACGCCACGCTGCACAGGATCAGCACCGCAAGCGCGAGCGACCGCCCGTCCGCTGCCGGATCGCCCGCACTCCCCGACAGGCTGCCGATCCGGTAGCCGGCCAATACCGCGGCGGTCGCGGCTGCGCCGGCAAGCCCCAGCGCCCACCACGCCCGCTGCGAGAAGAAGCGCACCCTCCCGGCCGCGGGAGGACGCCCTTCCAGCCGCGCGTCGCTGCGCAGCTGGAAGGCAAGCATCGCCGTGGGGTGGATGAGCAGCTCCAGCCAGACGATGTGGATCGGCAGGTACAGCAGCGGAAACCCGAGCAGCGGCACCAGCGCCGCCGACAGCACCAGCGGCAGATGCACCAGGATCAGGTAGGCGAACCCGCGCTGCAGGTTGGAAAACAGCTGCCGGCCTTCGGCAATCGCGTTGACCAGGGTGCGGAAGTTGTCGTCCAGCAGCACGATGGCGGCCGCCTCGCGCGCGCTGCGGGTACCGCGCTCGCCCATCGCGATGCCGATGTCGGCCGCCTGCAGCGCCGGCACGTCATTGACGCCATCGCCGGTCACCGCAACGGTGTGCCCGCGCGCCTGCAGCGCCTGCACCAGCTGCAGCTTCTGTGCCGGCGCGGCGCGGGCGATGACATCGGCGCCGGCCAGCTCCTCCGCGTCCACCGGCGTGCCCTGCCGGCCTTCAAGGCTCAGCACCACCGGTGCGCCGCCACCGATGCCGATCTCCCCGGCGATCGCGCCGGCGGTGAGCGGATGGTCGCCGGTCACCATGATCACGCGGATGCCCGCGGCCAGGCAGGCCTGCACCGACTCGCGCACGCCCTCGCGCACCGGGTCGCCGAAGGCCAGCAACCCGGCCATGGCATAGCCCGAGTCCGGCTCGAGCGCCGGGGCATGGTGTGCCGGCAGCGCGCGGTGCGCGCAGGCGATCACCTTGCAGCCGCGACCGGCCAAAGCATCGAGCCGCTCGCGCCACGCGCCGAGGCTGCCGGGCCCGACCGTGCACATCGCCAGCACCGTCTCCGGCGCGCCCTTGACCACGGCGACCAGGCCGTCGCTGCCGCTGTCGCGCAGCAGCGTGGTCTCGCGCCGGCGCTCCTCGGTGAAGGGGAACGTGGCCACGCGCTCCTGGTGCTCCGGCGGCGGAGGCGCCGCCTCGCGGATCGCGCGATCCATCGGGTCGTGATTGGCGCCACCGGATGCACGGGCCGCCAGCGCCAGCAGGCCGGTCGCATCCATGCCATCGACCGGGACCGTCTCGACCAGCCGCAGCTCGCCCTCGGTGAGGGTGCCGGTCTTGTCGGAGCAGATCACGCTCACCCGGCCGATGTTCTCCACCGCCACGGCGCGCCGCACCAGCGCCTGGCGCTGGGCCAGCCGATAGACCCCCACCCCGAGGAACAAGGTGAACACCACCGGGAATTCCTCCGGGAGCGCGGCGACTGCCAGGGTCAGCGCGCTGATCAGCGCATCGACCAGGCCGTGCCCATGCGCCAACCGCACCGCCGCCAGCACCAGGCACAGCAGCAGCGCCGCGAAGAGCAGCGCGCGCACCAGGCGCGTCACCGACTGCTGCAGCGGCGTGCGCGCCTGGCCGCCGGCACGCGCCAGGCGCACGATCTCGCCGTAGCGGGTCAGCGCACCGGTATGCACGACCCACAAGCGCGCGCTGCCGGTGAGCAGGCGCGTCCCGGCGTGCGCCCAGTGCGACGCATCGACGCTGTCGGGCAGCGCGCCGGCGACCTCGAACGCGCGCTTGCGCACCGGCAGCGACTCACCGGTGAGCGACGATTCGTCGAACTGGGGATCGCCGCCGGACAGCACCAGGCCGTCGGCCGGGATCCAGTCACCCGCGGCCACCTCCACCACATCGCCTGGCACCAGCTCGCGGGCCGGCAGCACCTGCCAGCTGTCGTCGCGCAGAACGCGGGCCTCGGCGGCCAGGCGGCTGGCCAGGCCTTCCGTCGACGCCTGCGTACGCCGGTGCAGCCAGGCGTCCATGCCCAGCAGGGGCACGATCGCCAGCAGCAGCACGAGCGCTTCGGCACGGTCGCCGAGTGCCAGGAACAGCAGGCTCACCACCAGCAGGAACCACAGCATCGGATCGCGCGCCGACGCCGCGGCGGCCGTCCACCAGCGCCGCGGCGTCGCCCCGGTCACGTCGTTGTCGCCGAAACGGCGTCGGCGCCCGGTGACCTGTTCGGTGCTCAGGCCGAGGAGCGGATTGCTGTCTTCAAGCACTTCGCGCGGGAAGGGCCAGCTCGGCATCGTGGCATCTGCTCCGGCGGAGGCCTACTTTAAGCGATCCGGCAACCCGCAAAGAACCGCAGCATCTCCGCCGACGCGTCCGGCCCTTGCGGATCGGTGTATGTGCCCGCCGCATCGCCGCCGGCCCAGGCGTGGCCGGCGCCATGGATGACCCAGTGCTCGGCCGCGACCCGGCCATCGGCAGCGCGATGCACGGTGCGGGTCACACTGCGTCCGCCCGGCGCGATGCTGCGTTCGACCGTGCTGGCCTCGGCTGCTTCGCTGCCACGGCCGAGACTCTGTTCGACCACGCCGTGGCCATTGCCCGGATGCACGGTGGTGTCGCTGTCGCCGTGGAACACGATCGCAGGCACGGGCGCAGTGCCCGCGGCGGATGCACGCCGGCTGCGTCCACCACCTTGGCGCATGGCCGCGAACGCCGACGGCACGTCGCTGGCCATCCCGATCGGCAGGCCGGAGTGCACGCCGATGGCGGCGTAGATATCCGGGTGCGTGCTGGCGAGCACCGCGGCCATCGCGCCGCCCGCGGACAGGCCGGCTACATACACGCGACCGGCGTCCAGTCGGTGGGAAGCGACGAGGTCCCTGGTCAGCGCGGCGAGGATCGCCGGCTCACCCTGCCCGCGCTGCTGGTCGCTGCCGCGGAACCAGTTCCAGCACAGGTTCTGGTTGCGCTGGGCCGACTGCGCAGGCCAGGCCACGACGTAGCCCCGCTCGCCCGCAAGGTCGTTCATGCGCGTGCCGCGGGCGAAATCCTCAGGTGTCTGCGTGCAGCCGTGCAACATCACGAGCAGGGGCGCGCCGGCGGTGTCGAGGCCTGCGGGAATATGCAACCGATAGTCCAACGCTCCGGCGTCGCAGGAGAAGCGGTGGCGCGAGTGGCTGCCGCGACGCGTTTTGCATGGCACCTCGGCGGTTTGCGCCTTGCCGCCCTCGACCACCCGGAACTCGCCCTCGATGCAGGGCCCGCGCGCATCTGCATTGCCGCGCACGTCATGTCCGCCGTGCCCGGAAGCGACTGGAGCCGCGCCAGCGTTGCCGCCAAGCGCGTCCTGGATGGTGCGTGTCGCGGCCTGCAGATCGCCGGCCTGCATCAGGCGCATCGCCTGGCGCATGGTGTTGTTTCCGGGTGTCATCGGGTGTCCTGATCAGTGGATGCGGCCGGCCAGCGCGGCCTTGACCTTGGCGCTTGCCTGCAGCACGCCGAGCACCGAAATCGATTCGATGGCCGCAAGCGCCAGCTCCGGCGCGACGTCGTCTGCAATACGAACCAGGCCCAGTGCCTGGATGCGCAGGCGTTCGCCGGCATCGCGCGCGGCTTCGAGCTCGCGGCGCCCGTAGTCCTGCAGCCCCATCACCAGCGTGCGGCGCGCGACCGTGGTCCGCAGCGCGTCGCCGTGCACGGCCAGCTGGTTGCGGATGGCGGTGCGGATGAGGTCGGTGCGGTTGGAATAGAAGCCTTCCTGCACCAGCAGGTCGATCTGGCCGAGGTCGACGACCCCGAGGTTGATGGTGATCTTCTCGCTGTCGGCAATGGCGCGCGGGCGCAGGTCGGTCATGTGCGGGTGCTTCTGGATGGCATGCGCCAGCCTATCACCATCCATATGGATGGTTTGTTAATCCCGGGCCGCACCCGCGAAGCGCAGGCGCGTGTTCAGCGCCCTGCCGACCGCTCCACGAAGATGCGCTCCGCCAGCCATTCGTTGTTGCCGACCTGCCGCGCCTGGATGCGCACGAGGTCGCCGCGCTGCATGTCCTCCGGGCGGTAGCTGCGCCCCTGGTACTCGACCGTGGTACGGCCGTCGTAACGCAACTGCACGTTGTTGCCGTAGCCGCCGCCGTCGAGGCGGATCAGCCGCGCCCGCGTGTCGACCAGCGCGACCGAGCCACGCAGGTCCTGGGCGCTGCCCGCGCCGTAGCCGCCGCCGTACCCCCCTTCGCGCACATTGCGCACCACCTCGACCTGGCGCGCCCAGAGTTCTCGGCCCGACTGCGCGACATCGATGCGGACCACGTCACCCCGCTCCAATCCTTCCACCGAACTCTCGCGCCCCTGGTAGAACAGGCGGGTGCGCTGGTCGTAGCGCACTTCCGTGCGCTGTGCACGGCCGGCGCGCGGGTCGTCGACGACCAGCAGGATGCGATCGTAGGCGGTGTCGACGCTGTCGACGGTGCCCTGCAACTGGCTGCCGTACTGCGAGGGGTATCCCTGATCGGGCTGCCCGTAACCATCGGGATAGCTTCCATAACCACCCGGGCTCACGCAGCCGGTGAGCAGCAAGACACCCGTGGCCAGCACCAGCCCGATGCCGCGGATCGCGTAGTTCATGGAGATGCTCCGAAGATCTTCGAGAGTTGCCATATGCACCGGCACCCGTGAACGCGGGGTAATTGCGATCGCAACGGCGGGTACCAGCTCGGCGCCGCAGCGCGCAGCGGATGTGCACGCGCTACGGCGCCCTGGAGTTGCATGGGAGTGCCCGGGCAGGAGAAGGTCTCCGCAGCTTGCCGCCGCACCCGCGACAACAGCGCCAGTGTGTCCACCTCCATCAACACGAGAACTCCGCATGCAGCGGCTTTGTCCCCTGTGCAAAGGCTCCGGCCGGTTCCCGCCCGGCGTATGCCGCCACTGCCACGGCGCGGGCCATGACCCGACCGATACCGGTGACACCGGCACGCTGGACACGGCCTTCGTGCGGATCCCGGTCCTGGCTCCGCTGGCGCTCGTCCTGTTCCTTGCCCTGGTGGCGCTGCAATTCGCCGGCCAAGCGCACCTGGGCGCGGGTGAACGGCTGTTGGCGAGCGTCGTGCTCGCGATGCTGTTCGGATGGCCCGCACTGTTTGCGATCGCGCGCAGCCTCCGCGCGGGGCCGTTCGGTCACTCGTTGCGCGCGGCGGCCATCGTGCTGGCGCCGGTGGGCGTGACGCTGGTGTTCGCCGCCTGGGTGCTCATGGCTCCCGGCGCGAGGTGGCCCGGACTGGCGGCGGGCATGTGGCTGTTTGCGCAGCTGGTCGTCGTGCCCGCGTGCTGGGCGGCGGCGCGCAGGGACTTCGAGCGCTAGCCCCGCCTCAACGCTGCTCCCATGCCGCGAACAGCGCCTGCATACGCTCGCGCTGGGGTGGTGCCCAGCGCTTGATCTGGTCGGCCACGCCATCCGCTGTCCGCCATTTCCGATCTGCCGCCGCCGCGGTGGAGAACCACTGCATGGCGAGATCGGACTGCCCGGTCGTCCAGTACAGCAGCGCCAGGCTGTAGGCCGCCCAGTACGGCTCGCCGCCGTGCAGCGCGATGGTGCGCTGCCAGTCGGCGAACGTCGCCGCGTAATCGTCCTGCTCGTAGCTTGCCCAGCCCCTGGACCACAACACATGCCGCTCGTGCGGACCGCCCGGCTCCGACGCAGCCAGCGCCGCGTCGAAATCGCGGCGCGCACGCTTCAGGTCACCGCTTTCCATGAACAGATAGGCGCGGTGGGACAGCGCCGAGACGTTGCGCGGGTTCTTCTGGATCGACGCATTGATCGCACGACGGAAGCGCGCCCGGTCGCCCGGCGGCGTGGGAAGGTAGGTCGCCGCCAGGTCGTCGTCGATGTACCTGCCTTCAGGCTGCACGGCCGGCAGGGCTTCGACCGCGACCGCGGCGCCCGCAACGCACAGCAACAACAGCATCAATCCAATGCGATGTGTCATCGGGCAGCTCCGTGGAAGTCTGCCGAGCTTGCCACACCATCGCTGCCGGCGTGCGCCGCGGCCATCAACGCCCGGCCATGGCGCAGCGCGCCACGGCCGGGGGCGTGGTCACTTGGTCTGTGTCTGTGCGACCGGCTTGTTCTTGATGGGCGGGTCGCAGGGCACCGTGCAGTCGGCCGACGTGTCTTTCACGATGACCACGTAGTCGCCTTCGCCCGTGGACGTGTCGCGGTCGGTGATCACGACGACGCGGGGCGACGACCCGACGGCCCACGACAGCTGCGACTCGATGTCACCGCTGAAGTCCACGCGGGTGACCTCGTAGCGGGCGTCCGGCCCCACGGTCACGGTGATCGTCCCGCTGTGGCCGTCGGCGATCTGCTCCACGCCTCCGGCGCCATCGCTGCCGCCGGTGTAGCGGTAGCTGTACTTCTTTCCGTTGCTGGCGGTGGTGGTGGTGTAACCGTCTTTTCCGCGCGCTGGCGAGTTGCGGACGTCGAGAGTGACGTCGAAGTTTTCATTGGCGTTGATCATGACGAACTCCTGCTGCGTGGGGGCCGTCCGGGGCCAGGGGGGACAGGCGTCCGCCTGCATCTGAAGGCCATGGCCGCGACGGCACGTAGCCGGCGGCTTCCAGGCGCTGCATGTAGGCTCGCGCCTGGTCGTCGAAACCGAGGTGGTGGAGGCTGCGCACCAGCAGGTCCAGGCGATCGAACGGCGGCGCGTCGCCGGCATCCGCGGTGAGCAGGTCGCGCACCTGTTGCCAGCCAGCGCGGGCGGCATCGGTGTCGGACGCCATGCTGGCGGCTTCGGCGGACAGGTCCAGGTTGTAGGCAAGCAGCAGCCGCAATCGCTCGCTGCGTTCGCCGCGCCAGGCGGGTGCCAGCAGCGCCGCCGCATCGCGCACGTGCGCGCGCGCGGCGGTCGCGTCGCCGCGCCCCAGCGCCAGCTGGGCCTGGAGGCTGTGCGTGGCCGCCAGCAGGTGCAGCACCCGGTCGGACTCGGGTTCCGCCTGCCGCGCGCGCGACAGGATGGCGCGCGCCTCGGCCGCCAGCGCATCGGCTCCCGGCTTCCCTGCTGCCTCCTGCAGCCTCGCCTGCAGCAGGCGGGTGACGCCCAGGGTGACCTGCCACCTGTTGTTGCCGGGATCCTGGCGCGCCAGCGCCGCGGCGCGCGGCGACGCCAGGGCGAGGCTCGCATGCGCCTCCTCCCATCGCCCTCGCCTGGTCTGCACCTGCGCCAGCAACAGCAGCGCGTCCACGTGCTGCACGCGCCATTCGGCGACTTCCGGTTCGTCGGCCATGTTGCGGCGCATGCCGTCGACGTGCTCCGCCAGAAATGCCTCGGCCTGGGCCAGCGCACCGCGGCGGTCGGACAGCGTGCCCAGCCACGATGCGACGTTGGCTGCCTCGTCGCGCAGCGCGGTGTCGTGCGGTCGCGCGCGCAACCAGCCGCGGTACAGGGCCAGTTCCTGGCCCAGTGCGCGCTCGGCCTCGGCGGGGCGGCCCTGGGCTTCGTCGAGCACGGCGAGGTTGTGGTGGGCGTAGGCGACCTCGCGCTGCCAGTCGAAGTTGTCGCGATCCATCGCCGCCAGCCGCTCCGCGCTGTCCCTGTAGCGGCGCAGCCAGGTGCCGGCGTCGGCGTAGCGTCCCTGCTGCAGCGCCACGTAGCCAATCCAGAACTCGGCCTGCGCCAGGTCGAACAGGCGCTGCCCGCTGGCCGGCGCGCGCTCGTGCAGCAGCGTGCTGCGCGCGTGCGCCTCGCGGAACGCGGCCATCGCCGCGTCGTGGTCGCCGCCTTCCAGCCGCACCTCGCCGATGCCGGTCAGCGAGCGCGCCTGCTCCTCCAGCGTGCGGTCGCTCATGTCGCGCGGATCGAGTGCGGCGAAGTAGCCGGTGGCCTTGTCGTCCACCGCGCGCATCAGGTCCAGCCGGCCCACCGTGGCCAGCTTCGCGCGCAGGTCGCCGAGCATGAAGCCGACGATGTCCTCCGCCTGCGCCTGCCGGCGCTGCGCGTCGTTGCGCGCCACGTACGCGGTCGCCGCCAGGCCCAGCGCGAGTGCCATGCCCGCGACCGATGCCACGGACACGATCGCCATCCGGCGCATGCGCCGCTGCGCTTCGCGCTGCGCCAGTGCGTCGTAACCGACACCGAGCAGCCCCGCCACCAGCTTGAGGAAGGCGCGCTGGCGGCCGTCACCCTCGGGGCGGGCATCGGCCGCCAGGGGCTCGTGCGCGGCGCCGCCGGCCGCCGGACGCAGCAGCGTCGGCGGGAAGCAGGCCTGCGCCGGATCCGCGCCGCCCGGATCGCCGCCCACCACGAAGCACAGCACGCGGTCGCCGCGGCCGCTGTCCTGGAAGGCTTCGATCTCGGCGTTGACCCAGCGCGAGGCGACGGCGGCGGGCGAACACAGCACCACCAGCGCATCGGAACCTGCGAGCGCCTCGTGGATCGTCTCGCCGAGGTCGCCGGCCGTGGGCAGCTCGTCGCGATCCAGGAAAAAACTGCCCAGGCGGCGCCCGATGACCCCGTGCGTGCCCTGCGTACCGACCAGGTGCGACGGCACCCGGTAGGTTTCCAGCCGTCGCAGCAGCCAGCGCGCCCAGGCGGCGTCGGCATGGCTGTAACTCAGGAAAGCACGAAAGCGCATGTAGGGAAATACCCCGGGCGTCCGAGGTCCAACGCGTTCCGTCGCCCGCCACGGCCATGTGGTTCAGATGCGCGATTGCGGCAGCGGACGCTCGCGGTGCAGCAGGGTCCACTCGGCATGCTCGGTGAGCGCCGCCTCGCCCAGCGCGCCCAGGATGCGCTGCCGGCCCACCACGTCCGCGACCGCCGCCAGCCGGCGATACGCCGAGGTGAAGATGCGCTGCATGAAGCGGTACTGCCGGATCAACTCCTTGTCCGCCTTCTTGTGCATGTAGGCCTCGTGCACGGCGGCGGCCACCGACAGGATGCCCATCGCCGAGACCAGCACCTGCTTGGTGGAGGCGTCGAACCGGCTGGCGAAGATGGCCAGCACCACGCACAGCCCCACCCCCAACCCGAGACAGACGTGCCCCAGCATTTCCCCGCGGCGATGCAGCCGCGCCCGGTACAGCGAGCTGCCGGCGTAGTAACCCAGCTGGCCATTGCCGCCGGGCTCGCCGACCCACTCGTCGACCACCCCCTGCACATCCCCGCCGTCCGCGGCCAGCGGCACGCGCATGCCGTCGATGCCGGCACCGCGCATCACGTTGCGGATCCAGCCCAGCTCGACGTCCTGCTTCTGCATGAAGTTGTCGTGCGCGAACGCGCGCGCGCCCGCCACCACGATGCCCGCGCGCCGCCAGTAGGACTGCACCCGCAGGCCTTCGGCGAGCGCGCGGTAATCCAGGTACTTGCGCTGCCATTCGCGGCGGCTGGCGATCGTCATCACCACCGAGCCGGTGGCGAACAGCAGCAGGAAGGCATAGATCACCAGGTCATTGCTCACCACGTCGGTGTAGGTGAAAAACGCGAAGCCCATCAGCGCGACCAGCACGTAGGTCGTCAGCAGCACGCGCGCCACGCGGCGCTGGTAGATGCGCGCCAGCCAGTCGGCTGCGACGAACGTGCGCCACACCGGGCACGCCGCGGCCGCGGGCGACGGCGCGGGCTGCGCGGCGATCGGTGCCGCGTACTTGCGCATGTCGGCGTTGAATGCCGCCTGCCGCGAGAACATCCGCGCGAACGCGTCCGGCAAGGCCAGTCCGGCCTGCGCGTCCTCGCCGGCCGCCAGCCAGCGCGGGCGGGCATTCGCCACGTCCGCGTTGCCGTCCCGCGCCGCAGGCACGTGATAGGCGACGTTCTCCTGGTCCGGCCCGAGCAGGGTGTCCGCGGCGCGCCGGTTGTCCGGGTCGGCCTGCGTCGCGCCCTCCATGTGGAAGCGCACGATGTCCGCCGTGCCGCCCACCCGCCCCGTCTGCCGGCCATCCCACAGCGCGAGCAGCACGTGGCAATGGCTGGACACGAAGATCCCCGCCTGCCGGTAGCGCCGGTCGCGCGTGGGTCCGGGCAGCGCCAGCGTCGCCGGCGTCTCACCGCGCTCCAGCGGCAGCTCCAGCACTTCCACCTGCGCCAGCTGGCGGTCCAGCAGCTGCAGGTTGGCGGGATCCTTGAAGTCTTCGCGATACAGCGCGAGCGGCAGCGGCAGCGGCGCGACCACGTACAGCCCCAGGTCCAGCGCGACCTGCGCGACCAGCTGGTCGGCGCCTTCGGCCATCGGCGACAACACCACCAGCGGCAATCCGGGGAACCTCGCCTGCAGCTCCTGCAGGAACGTCCGCACATCGGCTTCAAGCCCGGCGATGTCCTGCGCGCGCAGCCTGCGATGCCCGGTCACGCCGATCACCAGGCTGTTGGCGAGCAGGGGCATGTCGGGATTGGCGGCCATGGACGCTCCGGGCGACGGAAGCCCTCGCCTCCAGCTGTAAACACGCCAACCGCTGCGCAAATGGGCCGGCGGGTGCGCCTGTCCACCTATCGTGGGAGCAAGGAGGCCCAGCGACAAGCCGCCACAGCGCAGGTCCAGCCGTGCGGACAGCGTGACGCCAGGTGCAGCGGCATCCTCGATTGACGAAAACCGTGAACCCGCCGTCGTGGCCGACCACGACGCCAAGGCAGCCGCTGCCGCAGAGGTCGTCTACCGCAAGCGCGACCGTGTTGCGCGTCGTCGGTGCGTAATCAAAGGCCTGCGGCGGTAGCAGCGCGCCGTCGCGACTCTTGGCGCTACCCATGGTGCGGGACGATCAGCCACATGTCCGTCCCCGCACATTTCCGGCGTTGGCGGCAGTACTGACCTCGCGCCGCCATGCAAGGAGACTGGTCATGACCGCAAGTTCGACAATGCGCTGGACCATCGCTCTGCTGAGCGTGGCACTGCTGGCACCCACATCTCCAGCAGCCGCGGCGCCCGGCGATGCCCTGATCATCTGCAACAAGAACCAGACCTACGACGTTGCACTGGCCATCGCGACCAAAGCGGTGCCCCGTGGCATCGCCGCATTGATGGCATCCGGTTGGCGCCGGGAAGGTTGGTGGACCATTCCGGCGGGCCGCTGCGAAAACACCATGACGCTTCAGGACGTCCAGAACTACGAAATCTGGCTGCACGTGCTGGTCGTAGGCGGAACCCAGATCCACTTCAGCGGTGCCGGAGGCCAGGATGCAAACGTCTGCCTGCATCCCACGAAGGCATTTGACGAGTTCTCGTGGAACCCGCAGGACATGCAGGCATGTCGAGCAGAAGAAAGACGGGAGCGATTCTCGTACATGGGAAGCGTTTACGTCGAAGACGATGCCTACTCGATCTACAACCACGAAAATCGCACCTTGGACCTGGAATTCACCTATCCCTGAGTCCGGACGATTCGCGCCTCTGGCGCCGGATCACCGCCGCCCGTTATCGTGTGCGCCGCCGTTCACGATCCTGGGGCAAACGCGAGTGACAGAGCAGGCCATCCCGACCGTTGCGCAGCCTGCGCCAAGCTGGTGCGAAAACTGCGCTGCCGCACTGCATGGCACGTTCTGCCACGACTGCGGGCAGTCCATGCACAACCCCATCCGGCATGCCGGGCATGCGGTGGAGGAATTCTTCGAGGCCTTCTGGCATCTGGACGGGCGGCTGTTCCGCACCCTGCGCGACCTCGTCTTGCCGGGAAGAGTCGCGATCAACTACCTGGCCGGCCACCGCGCCCGCTACATTGCGCCGCTGCGGCTGTTCGTGGTGCTCAGCCTGCTCACGTTCTTCATCGGCTCGGCGGCCGTGCACATCGAGGAGGGTGCGGTCGACGTGGAAGGCATCGAGGCGATCACCTCGGCCGGCACCGTCGAAGAAGTCGAGCGTGTTCGCGACCGGATGGTCGGGGACATCGAGCGGGCGCGCACGGCGGCCGGCAATACCCCCGGCGTGATGCCGTCGCTGGTGGCCGCGGAAGTGCGGATCCGCGGGGCGGCGGCCAACCGCGTCGTCGAACTGGGCGGCCGACCCAAGCCCGGCGCCGCCGGTGCCGATGCGGGCGCGCCGCCGGCCGGCCCCGAAGGCCTGCAGTTCAACATGCTCGGGCACCGCGGCGAGTGGAATGCCCGGGACAACCCCGTCGTGGTCGGCTGGTGGCCCGGGTTCGCCAACGACTGGCTCAACCGCAAGATCGGCAACCTCGAAATGAACATGCGGTCGCTGGACAGCGCCAGCGCCGACACTTGGCTGCAGGCGGTGATGTCCGCGGCACCGTCGGCGCTGTTCCTGCTGGTGCCGGTGTTCGCGCTGCTGCTGAAGGTCGCCTACCTGTTCACGCGGCGCCTGTACCTCGAGCACCTGGTCGTGGCGCTCTACAGCCACGTGTTCCTGCTGATCATGCTGTCGCTGGCGTTCGTGCTGTCGGTGCTGGACGGCCTGGTGGCCTCCACCACGGCGAACACCCTTCTCGGCCTGGGCATGGCGGCGGTGCTGCTGTGGATGCCGCTTTACCTGCTGCTGATGCAGAAGCGGGTGTATGGCCAGGCCTGGTGGCTGACGCTGCTCAAATACCTGGTGCTCGGCTTCATCTATTTCATGATGCTGGCGACCGCGACCGTGCTGGTGTTCCTGGCGCGGATGACGACGGCCTGACGGGCCAGTGCCGCGACGAGATCGCGTCGTCGCACGGGTTGGGCGGGCTGCCCCGCGCACCGCGCGCACGGAGGCAGCCAGCAGCTGGCCACCTCCGTGCCGCCGCCCGGCGGAATCAGAACGTATAGCCCACGCGCGCGTAGTAGAAGCCGCCGTTGAAGCCGTACGGTGCATGCACGGGGTAGCGCGCACCGGCCACACCTCCCCACTGGTTCTCTTCGGGCACCTCGTCGAAGATGTTCTGCGCGCCGACGTTGAAGTACAGGCCTGACGAGAACTTCCAGCCGATCTCGGCATCCACGGTGACGGCGCTGTCGCCGTAGATCGGCAGGCCACCGTCTTCGGCGAGGATCACGTCGCTGTCGAGGTGGTCCTCGTAGAACGAGCCGTAGTAGTTCACCCGCAGGTTGGCGTTGAACACCTCGCGCTGGTGGCTGACGCTGAAGTAGCCCTTGGTGCTTGGCAGCGAATCCTCCAGCTTCTTGACCCTCGCTTCGGAAATGATCCCCGGCGTGAAGCTGTCGACTTCGGTCCGGTTCCAGTTCGCCGCCAGCGAATACGTGGTGGCGCCGCCGAAGTGGTCGCCGGTGAAGCTGGTGACCAGGTCGACGCCCGACGTGGTGGTGTCGAAATCGTTGACGAAGAAGCCCACGCGGCTGAGGGTGGCCGCCTCGCTGATGCCCGCCGCGATCAGCGCGGCGCGGTCGGCATCGGTGAGGGTGAAGTCGGTGCTGCGCGCGATGCGGTCGGTGACTTCGATCCGGTAGGCGTCGAGCGTCGCCTGCCAGCCCTCACTGCTCCAGACCAGGCCGAGCGAGACGTTCTTCGACTCTTCCGGCGTCAGCGGCTCGCCACCGTAGAACACGGCCACCGGGTTGGTGGACGGCAGGGTGGCGGTGTCGCGCAGCTCGCCATCGATGAACGAACTGGTGACCTGGCTGACGTTGGACTGGCCCGGGGTGGGCGCGCGGAACCCGGTGCTGAGCGCGCCGCGCAGGGCGAATTCCTCGGTGAAGTCGTAGCGGCCGGTCAGCTTCCAGTTGGTGGTCCCGCCGAAGTCGCTGTAGTCCTCGTGACGTACCGCCGCGGCCAGCAGGAACTGCGGCGTCAGACGCGCCTCCGCGTCCACGTACAGCGCCCAGTTGTCACGGTTGAAGGTGCCGGCGATGCGCGGGTTGAAGCCGGGGAAGCCGTTCGATCCGATGCTGAAGCCCTGCTCGGTGAGCGGTCCGATCCCGAACGACGCGGGATCGCCGGCCTTGATCTCGAACTCCTCCTCGCGCCACTCCGCACCCATGGCCAGGCGGATCGGCCCGTCGGTGAACCCGGTCTCGATGTCGTGCCCGACGTCGAAGTTGACGTTGCGCTCGGTCTGCACGTTGCCGCCGGGATTGAAGCGCAGGCCGGCCGGTTGATCCGGGCCCAGGGACGCGTTGACGGTGTTGAGCAGGAAGAAGTCGACGTTGTTGCGGCCGTAGGACAGGCTGAAGTCCCAGCTCCAGCTGTCGGCCCACATGCCCTTGGCGCCCGCGGTGACGGCGCGGTCTTCCATCTCGCCGCCAAAGCTCGGGGTAAAGCCGCCAGGAATGCCGGAAAGGAAGGTGAAGCAGTTGGCCGGCAGCGCCGCCACCTGCGCGCCCACCGTGGCATACGGGATCAGGTTGCCGGCGGCATCGCGCAGCGCGATCGTCGGGCACGCGGCGCCGTCGAGCGAGCCGATCAGCAGCGTCGCGCCTTCGTCGTTGGTGTACACGCCGGCGCGCGAGGTCGGATCACGGTAGTAGAACGCGCCGATCACTTCGCGCTTGGCGTAGTTGCCGAACAGGTAGAAGTCCGCGACCTCGGTCGTCATGCCCATGTTGGCGACGAACTTCAGGTCGTGGTCGGTCTCCGGCAAACCCCAGACCTGCACCGGGTTGAGCACGCCGGGGTAGCCCGCCGCGGCCGTGGCCGCCGCATCGTCACGCTGCACGCTGCGCGAGGTCGGGTCGGCGGCGCGCCACTCCGCGGTCAACGTGGCGAAGCCATTCGCCGTGAGCGGCAGGCCCAGCTGTGCGCTGTATTGCTGGGTGAAACCGTCGCCGTCGTAGAACTGGCCGCCGAAGGCCTCCACGGTGCCACCCGTGTCCAGGCGCTTGAGCTGGAAATTGATGACGCCGGCGATGGCGTCCGAGCCGTACTGTGCCGCCGCGCCGTCACGCAGCACTTCCACCTGTTCCAGCGCCAGCGAGGGAAACACCGAGATGTCCGGCCCCTGCGAACCGTCGGACAGGCCATGGCCGAGGAAGGTGATGACCGCCGCGCGGTGGCGGCGCTTGCCATTGACCAGCACCAGCGTGCTGTCCGGCGGCAGCCCGCGCAGGTTCGCCGGGCGTACCAGGGTGGCGGCATCGTCGATCGGCACGGTGCTGACGTTGAACGAGGGAATCAGCGTGCGCAGCTTGTCGAGCACGTCGACGGAAGGCTGGGCGTGGAAGTCCGCGCCTTCGATGATGTCGATGGGCACCGCCGATGTCGTTTCCGACCGCGGACTGGTGCGCGAACCGAGCACCGAGACGGTACCCAGGTTGGTGGTCCGCTTTGCTTCATCCTGCGGCTCCGGCGCCTGTGCCTGCGCGCTGGCAATGCCGGCGACCGACAACATCGTGGTGGCCAGCGCGAGCCGGACGCCCACGGACATGGAGTGCCGCGCCAGGCAGCGCCTGGCAGTCAAGTGCGTCATCGAAGTTCCCCTCTCGCTTGGATGGATTGGGTACCGCTACTTCGCCGTTCGCCCCTGTCCGTACCGGCTCGTCTCGCGTTTAACAGACCTTTAACGTCTTGGCAAGAACATTTTCATCAGCACTTCGCGTACTTCCAGTTGCGCGACTTGCCCTCCGCCAGCCACTCGACCGACTGCGCAACGCGGCGCGCGCGCGTCTCGTCACGCTTGGCCTCGGTGATCCACTCCGCGTATTCGCGCCGCTTGCCGGGCGGAAACCCGTCCCAGGTGCGTTGCGAAGCCGCGTTGGTCGCCATTGCCGCGGCAAGGTCGTCCGGCAGGCTGGGCGGCGGCTTGGGTGCGCTCACCGCGCGCGCGGCGCCGCCGGCTTCGACCAGCGCCATCGCCGCGTGCACGTGCCGGGTGGTCTCGCGCTTCGCCGGCAGGTCCGCGGGCGAAGTGAGGCGGCCGTATTGCCCCATCCCCTGCCCCAGTGCGGCATTCGCCTCCACCACCTGCTTGCCGAGCCAGAGATTGAAGGCCGCGTGCTGCTTGAAGCCGGCCATCCCCGCGATCAGCTTGCCGCGATACAGGAAGGCCGGCGCGCCCCATTTGATGGCTTCCTCGACGTCGGCACAGGCGGCGTGGACGCGCGCGCGCAGTTCGTTGAGGATCGGCTGCGCGAAGTCGGCCTGGCGGGCGATGTAGGCGTCGATGCGCGGGTCTGGCATGGGCATGGCGTGCTCCTCGGCTGTCGCGCAATGCTAGCCGGCGCGACAGGGCTGGCGCGGCCCGGCGGTTCACTCCACCGGGTCGGCCAGGAAGCGGAGCGCCGCGTCTTCGAACGGACGCGCGTTTTGGTCGAACAGCGGCACGTGGTCGCCGCCGGGCACGATCCACAGCTCCGCGTCCGGGATCGCGGTGTACAGCTCCACCGGGATGCCCACCGGAAAGAACTCGTCGCGATCGCCATGCACGATCAGCGTGCGCGCCTGGATCCGCGCGAGCTCCTGCGCTGACATGCCGATGTCCTCGTCGTTGTCCTTGAAGTCGTGGAACCGCTTCAGCAGCCCGTCCACCTGCGCCGGGCCACGCGTTGCGCAGGCGTCGAAGAACGCCCGCACCGGCGGCGGGAGGTTGCCCGGCGTGCCGCGCATGATCTGGCGCGCCTGCTCCGGAAAGTGGTGCGCCGCGCCGATGACCGCCATGGCCTCGATGCGCTCCGGCTGCCTGGCCGCCGCATGCAGCAGGGTCATGCCGCCCGCGCTGATGCCCATCGCCTTGACGTGCTCCAGACCCAGGTGGTCGAGCAGACCCAACAGATCGCCCGCGGAATCCTCGAACAGGAACGGCCCCTCGAATTCGCCCGAACTGCCGTGACCGCGCAATTCCATCGTAATTACCCGGTACTGCTTCGACAGGCCCGGAATAAACGGGGTCCACACGCTGGCGCAGTCGCCAAAGCCGTGGATCAGCACCAGCGGCTCGCCGCTGCCCGCGTCGGTCCAGGCGATGTCCACGCCGTTGACGCGCGCCAACTGCGGCGCGCAGAGCGCCATCGTCGGCAGCAGGCAGAGGCTGGCCAGCAGCAGGGAGCACAGGCGGCGGGTGGGATTCATGCGGCGGCGTCCTCGCGTTGCGGTCAAAGGGCCAACGCGATGCCGCGCGAAGTGCGGCCGCGGATCCCGCCGTCCCGGCACGTGCATGGCGCCCCAGCGCGTGCTGCAGCGCCCGCAGCGCGCCCTCGCGCACGCTCTCGCGGCCCGTTAACGGCTGCCGGCGTACGAAGGCGATTCACCCTGCCGACCACATGGGAGACCCCGTGAAAATCGTCACCAGCCTGAGCTTCCAGGGGCAATGCCGCGAAGCGTTCGAGTTCTACGCCAAGGTGCTCGGCGGCAAGATCACCGCCGCGTTCCCCTACGCCGATGCGCCGCCGGACATGCCGATCAGCGACGAGAAGTACAAGACGTGGCTGATGCACTGCTGGCTCGAGGTCGGTGACCAGGCACTGATGGGCGCCGACATGGACGTCGACTGGGCGCCCGATGTGGACAAGCCCAAGAACGGCTTCGACGTCACCGTGCACACCGATGACATCGACAAGGCGCGGCGCTGGTTCGAGCAGCTGGCCGAAGGCGGCAAGCAGGTGATGCCGTTCGCGGCAACCTTCTGGTCGCCGGGCTACGGCGCGCTGGTCGACCGCTTCGGCGTGCCGTGGATGGTCAACACCATCCCGGCGACGGATTGGAAGCCACAGCCATGATCGCCAGGAACACCATCTGCCTCTGGTACGAGAGCGACGCACTCGGCGCCGCCACCTTCTATGCCAGGACCTTCCCCGACAGCGCCGTCACCGCCGTCAACCGCGCGCCCGGTGACTACCCGTCGGGCAAGGAAGGCGACGTGCTGACGGTCGAGTTCACCGTGCTGGGCATCCCCTGCCTCGGCCTCAACGGCGGCGACACGTTCAAGCAGAGCGAGGCGTTCTCGTTCCAGGTGGCCACCGACGACCAGGCCGAGACCGACCGCCTGTGGAACGCCATCGTCGGCAACGGCGGCCAGGAGAGCGAATGCGGCTGGTGCAAGGACAAGTGGGGCGTCTCCTGGCAGATCACTCCTCGCGTCCTCACCGAGGCCTACACCGGCTCCGACCGCGCCGCGGCCAAGCGCGTGTTCAACGCCATGATGACCATGCGCAAGATCGACGTGGCCGCGATCGAGGCGGCGCGCCGCGGTTGAGCGCCGCGCGTGCCGCTCACGCGCCGAGTGTCGGGTAATCGGTATAGCCACGCGCATCGCCGCCGTAGAACGTGGACCGGTCCGGCGTGTTGAGGTCGGCACCCGTGCGGAAACGCTCAACAAGATCCGGGTTTGCGATGTACAGGCGGCCAAAGGCCACCGCATCCCCCACGCCGCCCGCGATCAGCGCCTCGGCGCTTTCGGCCGTGTAGCCGCCGCAGAACACCAGCGTGCCCGGGAAGTCCTGGCGCAGCGCTCGGCGGAACGAGTCGCTCAGCTTCGGGCCACCGGCCCAGTCCGGCTCGGCGATGTGCAGGTAGGCGATGCCGCGCTGGGTGAACTCGCGCGCCAGGTACAGCGCGCTTTCCTCGGGCTCGAGGTCGGCGATGTCGTGGCCGGTGAAGTGCGGCGACATGCGCACGCCCACGCGCCCCGCGCCCAACTCGGCGATCACCGCATCCACCACCTCCAGCACGATGCGGGCACGGTTCTCGAGCGAGCCGCCGTAGCCGTCGGTACGCCGATTGCTGTTGGTCGCCAGGAACTGCTGCAGCAGGTAGCCGTTGGCCGCGTGGATCTCGACCATGTCGAAGCCGGCGCGGTCGGCGCGCCGGGCCGCCTGCACGAACTCCTCGATGACCGCCGGGATCTCGCCGGTCTCCAGCGCACGCGGCAGGGTCGACGGCAGGTTGGCGGGCGTGCCGTCGGCCTGGATCACGAAACACGTCGCGCCCTTGGCGACGATGGCCGATGGCGCGACCGGCACGGCGCCATCGGGCCGCAGCAGCGGATGCGAGATGCGCCCGACGTGCCACAGCTGCGCCGCGATCCGGCCGCCGCGCGCGTGCACCGCATCGGTCACCAGCTTCCAGCCGGCTTCCTGCGCGTCGCTGTAGATGCCCGGCGTGAGCGCATAGCCCTGGCCCTGCGGCGAGACCTGCGTCGCCTCGGACACGATGAGCCCGGCACCAGCGCGCTGCGCGTAGTACTCGGCGTTCATGGCGGTCGGCACGTCGCCGGGCTGGCCGGCGCGCGAGCGCGTCAGCGGCGCCATCAGCACGCGATTGGGCAGCGCCACGGCGCCGGCCTGGACGGGTGAAAGCAGGTTCGGATGCATCGGGGGGGCACTCGGTGTGGGCCGGTCAGGATGCCCCCACCGGGCGCAAGCCGCCACCGCGCGGCCGTCCAGGGCTCACCCCTGTCGCTCCAGGTAGCGCGCCGCCTCCTCCAGGTACAGCTCGAAGCCCGGCGCCAGGTGCGGCAACAGCAGGCGCAGCCAGGCCCGGGTGGCCAGCCGCGTCTCGCGCGGGCAGACCTTCGCGCGTGCGGGGGTCAGGTCCCCGGCATCCACCATGTTGGCGAACGCGGCCGGGTCGGTGCCGTAGATCAGGCACTGCAGGTTGAAGTAGCGCTGTTCGCCCAGCGCGTGCTCGTCGGCATACGCGTCCAGGTTGTAGGCGCCTGTACTCCGCGACAGCAGCCAGTCCGCGGCCATGCGCAGGTTGCCGATCACCTGGTCGGAGGTTTCGTCCAGGCCGGCGAACCGCAGCATCAGGATCGCCGCCAGCTGGTCCACCGCATCCTCCTGGCGCCCGGTGACCGGCAGGTCCAGTAGCTGCACCAGTGCGTGCCCGGTTTCGTGCAGCACGATGAAGCGGATGTTGGCGCGTACGTAACGCAGCGGATGGTCATCACCCAGCCCGCCCATGCGCTGCTGCTCGCGGCCGCGCTCGTAGAGCGTGCGCAGGGTTTCGTAGCACAGCACCACCTCCGCCTCGGCCGGCCGGTAGAAGGCACCGAACTCGCCGCACTCGGCGGTGACATAACGCAGGCGCCGCGGCAGCACGAACAGGCCGTCGATCGCCTGCACTTCCGGCAGGCGGCGCAACAGGTCGGCGTCGCGCACGCGGACATGGATCTGCTGCAGGCCGGGCGAGTGCGGTGGCGTGTAGGCGTACTCGAACATCGGCACGACCTGTGCCGGCGCGTGGCCGGCTGACCGTTCCCTCGCGCGCACCACCGTGCGCGGCATGAGACCGGAGAGCCGGTGCTGCACCGTCTCGCGCGCGCCGTGGGCACCCGCCACGGGTCCGGGCACGGCGGCACAGCCGGCGGCAACCGACAACGCCGCAAGCAGCGCGATCATTCTCATCATTCCGACCAGAACACCCTCTCCGCGGTCCTCGAGCAAGTATGCAGGAGCACACCGGCACCAACCGGCCTCTCAAGCCGCGCCGATCTCGTCCAACTGGCCGTGGCGCCGATGCCAGTCCTCCAACGATTCATCGGGATACCCGTCGAGGTGCACGTCGCCACGCCCGTCGGGCACCTCCACCCAGTTGGCCTTTGAATCCAGCAGCATGTGCACCCGCTCGACGGCACGCGGCAGTGGCGTGTCGATGGCCGATGCATGCGGATGCACCAGCTCCGGCCACTCCGGATCGAACAGCCACAGCGCGCTGCCACAGTGCTTGCAGAAGTGCCGGCGCCCGGAACTGAGGCGGTGGCGGCCCTCGTCGTCACGGATCCGGGCCCGGTAGATGGCCACGTGCTCGCGGCCTTCGACCACGAGCGTGTCGGCGCGTGCACCCAGGTTCACCGCACTGCCACTGCCGCCCGCGGTCTTGCGGCAGATCGAGCAATAGCAGTGCTGGTAAGGCACCGGCGCGTACGCCTGGCAGCGGAAGCGGACCTTGCCGCAGTGGCAGGAGCCTTCGAGGTGCATGGCGGACATCCGGAAGCGGGGGCATAGACGCTAGTGCAAATTGCGCTTCAATCCCGTGAGTGCCGACGCGCCCGGCGCCACACGGCGCCCCCTCCTGAAGTCGACGCCGCAGCGGGTTACTCTTCGCACGTGGAAGGGGCCACGAATCCAGGGGATATCCAACATGAAGACTGCATTGCGAATCATGCTGCTCGCAGCATGCCTGGTTGCCGCACCGGCCTTCGCGGCCAGGATCGTGGCGGAGGACTACGCCATGCGCGTTCCTGCGGCGTCCACGCCCGGCACGGATATCCGCATCACGCTGATCGACAGTCGGCCCTATGTGCTCGACGGCGACAGCGATGAATCCTACGAGGGCATGTCACGCGAACTCTATGGCATCCCGATCAGCCGCAACACCGCCGACCGCACGCCGCTGGCGATGTACATCGGCGAACGGCTGCGCCTTGGATTCGAGCGAGCCGGGTACTCCGCCACGCTTGTGCCCAGTCCGAAGGGCACTGCAGCCGCGGAGCGCAGTCGCGCCATGAGCCACGACGGACCGGGGCTGCTCATGGTCATCACGCTGCGCGAGTGGTCCTACGACCAGGGATTCGCGAGCCCCGAGTTCACCCACGACGTCACCATCGACAGCTATGACGCGCAAGGCGACTGGCTTGCGACACAGGACTTCAAGGGCGTCGACCCCATGCCCAGGGGCGGGTGGAAGCATTTCAAGCGGCGTTATGCCGAGCTCTACCAGGACATCTTCGATCGCTTCCTTGCCTCGCCGGTTGTCCTGGCCGGTCTCGCAGGAGAGAGGACCGAGACGGTTCCGGCGCCCGCGGCACCTGCGACGCCCAGTCAAACGATCGAAGCCCGCCTGGCGGCGCTGAAAGAGCTGCGCGAAAGTGGCGCTATCGACGAGAGCGCCTACCAGGCGCAGCAGCAACGCATTCTTTCCGAGCTTTGAACCAGCGCGCCGAGCAAAGCAGACCGATCCGCAACCACTGCACCCGGAGTCCAGACATGCACCCATGGATGATCGCCGTCCTCCTCTCCCTGCTCTCCGCCACCGCCATGGCCGGCACCCCGCTCCCTGACGCTCCGCACGTCGTCGTGCAGGGCGAAGGCCTGGTCAGCGTGGCGCCGGACTCGGCGACCGTCACGATGGTGGTGCGCCAGCGCTCCGCCGATCCCGGCGAAGCCAAGCGGGTGGTGGACCGTGCGGTCAACGCGTTGCTCAAGGTGGCCCCGGGCTTCGACGTGGCACCCGATGACATGACGGCGTCCGACCTCGCCCTGCGCGAAGACATCGATTACGACGACAACGATCGCCCCCTGTCGCGTGGCCATGTCGCCAGCCGCGAAGTGAAGGTGCGCCTCGACGATCTCGACAGGCTCAGCGCTTGGCTCGACGCCGCACTGGCCGCCGGCTTCACCGATGTCTCCGATGTCACCTTCAAGTCCAGCAAGGAAGCCAGCCTGCGCGAGGACGCGCGCGCACGCGCGGTCGCCCACGCCCGCGAGAAGGCCGCAGGTCTCGCCGTGGCATTCGGCGGCGGCCTCGGACCGGTGTACAGCATCAACAGCCTCAACTCGATGCAGGCGGACGGCTACGGCAACACGACCCTCGACCGCATCCAGGTGACTGGCTCGCGCATCGACAGCGGCCGCTACCTGCAGCCGACGATCGACTTCACCGAACGCGTGTCGGCGGTGTTCGAGATCACACGGTGAATCAACGGGGAGAAGCGCAGTGCACAAGCTGATAGCGGTCGCCATGGTCCTTGCCTGCGCGTGCGCGCCGGCCGTCGCGGAACATGGGTTCGAACCCATTGCCGCGATCGCGCCCGACGCCCTGGGCGCATGGTCGGTGGCAGTGGGCGATGTCACCGGGGACGGCCTCGACGACGTGCTGGTGCTCGCCGCCGGCACCTCCTACTTCCGCAACCGCGTCGTGCTGTATGCCCAGGCCGCGAGCGGATTCGCCCCGCCCGTGGCCATCGAATACCACCCCGACCCGTTGAGCACCCAGGCGAACGCCCGGTACATGGCGGTGGCCGACCTCGACGCCGACGGTGACCTGGACATCCTGGTGTCCCACTACGAAACCCGGATGCTGACCGTGCTCCGCAACGACGGCGGGGCCTTCAGCCGCGAATCCTTTCCCACCACCAAGTCGTTCGGCCGGATGGAGTTCACCGATTTCAATGGCGACGGTCACCTGGACCTGGTCGGGGACGACGGCCACGGCTCCATCGGCGTCCTGCCCGGCCTCGGCGGCGCCCGCTTCGGCGAGGCGACCTGGCTGGGGATCACGAGCTCTCCCTCCACCTTCCAGCTGGCCGACGTCGGCGGCGACGGGCGGCTGGACCTGGTCTACCAGTCACAGGGCGTGGTGCAAGCGCGCATCAACGACGGCACCGGGTTCTCCGCAACCCCGCGCACCCTGCTGACGACGCAGCACACCGCCAGCATCGCCGCCGCGGATTTCACGGGGGACGGCCGCGCCGACATCGCCATCGCACTCAATTGGTGGCCAAGGCACACGATGGTCCTCCATCCGCAGGACCGCCATGGCAGGTATCGCTCCAGGGAGCCGCTGGGTGGCGGGCGCGGGACCATCGCCAGCATGCGCGGCCACGACCTCGACGGCGACGGCCGCCAGGACCTGCTGATGCTGACCCAGTCCCTTGATCGCGCGGTGGTGACCCGGCTCGCGCGCCCCAACGGTGGCTTTGCGCCGCCGGTGCTGCACGAGGTGGGCGTGGTCTGGGATTTCGCGCTGGGCGACGTCAATGGCGACGGCATCCAGGACCTGGTGCTGCTGGGCAGTTACGGCGGGGTGGCCTTCATGGCCGGCCGCAGCACGGTGGCAGGCAGCGACCTGGCGATCGCCCTGGAGCTTGACGCCGCCGCCGGCGCCGTGCGGGTCGACAACCTCGGCACCGGCCCGAGCGGCTCGTACGACGTCACGTTCCACCTCCAGGCGCGCCTCGGATCGGTCCACGCCACGGCCGTGCCGGACGGGTGCTGGCCGCCGGAAGAGGACGGCGCGCTCGAGGTCACCTGCCGCCTGCCCTCGATCGCGGCGGGCGCGCACCACCTGATGGAGTTCCCCTTCCGCATCCGCACAACCTCGCAGCGGAACTTCCTCATCGGAACGGCGCGCATCGACCGGTTCGCGGCCGACCTGCGGCCGGCCAACAACGTGGCGGTCAAGCGGATCAGCCTCCCCGCCCCCGGCAGTCCGTAGGGCGGGGAACGCTTCCGCACGTCACAGCATCAGTGCGAGCGTGTAGAGCCCCAGCGCCGCCAGTCCCGCCCGCTGCACGCGCACCGAAGGCCACGCCAGCAGCGCCCCGGCCTACCAGTAGCGTGCGGGGATGGCGTCGTCGCAGGGATTCGCGGGGCTGGTCATGATCAGCTGCAGCATCTGCGCGGTCTGCTGCGCGTACTCGGCGAATTGCGGGCCGTCGTCCATCGCGCGCTTGAACGCCACGGCCGAGCACATCGACCACGCCTGCGCGTTGTCCGGGTCCGACTCCGCCAGCGCCGCGTAGCGCTCGGCGATCGCCACGTGTTCCTCGTTGCTCTCCAGCGCCGCCATCGCGCCGGCCACGTCCACCTTTTTCAGGATCCACGGCGAGTCGGTCCCCACGCGCCCCGCCTCGATGGTCGATTCGTCGTGCACGCGAAGGTAGAAGTTGGACCCGGTGTTCGCGTTGTGGAACACGTAGGCGCCGCTGCCGTCGGGCGTATAGACCGAGCGCTTGTTCGGCTCCACCACCACCAGGTTGCCGCCGTCTTCCTCGACGTTGATCGAGTAGCTGCCGTCGGCGAGCACGAACGTGCCCTGCACCGCACCGGCCTGTCCCGCCCACAGCAACGCCGCCGCGGCCAGCGCCGCCTGCCAGATTCCACGCATCGCACATCCCCTGGTTGGCGCGGGCCCCCGCCCGCGTCGGGCGAGGATAACGCGCGCAACGCATCGCGCGCGCAGCCATGTGAACCCTGCACGGCCTGCCGCTGCTGGTGATGGGGCTGCTGCTGCGGACTGCCTTCGGCCTGCCATGGGCGCTCGGCGGACGCGATTGGCAAAGTGGAACGCGGGTTGCCTGGAGGGACGGCGGGGCCCGGCTAGACTCTCCTGTCGTCATTTGGCCCAGGCACCGTTGCCGGGCGCACCGGAGAAGAACGCCATGGACGCGTCCGTGCACCACCCTCGCCTGTCGCAGCGCGCATCGCGCCTGCCTTTTCTTGTCGCACCGTTCGCGTTGGCGCTCGTCGGGTGTGGCGCCGACAGCGGTGCCATTCCTGCGGCGTCGCTCGCCAATGTCAGCGGGCCGGCTCCGGAAAGGGCGCTGCCGGCGCCCGCCGACCTGCCGGACTGCAGTCGCATCGCCGCGGCGGCGGGCGCATTCCTCGAAGGGTGGACGCTGGATGGCGAGAGCGGACCCTGGGGCAGCACCGCCGAGCGCAAGCACGGCGTGAGCTGCACCTGGCTGTCGCCGCGCGCGCAGTCGAAGAACCCGTTCGAGGCCATCCAGGCCGCCAGCTTCGGCGTCATGGTCACCGCCGACCTCGACACCCAGTCCGAGTCCGAGGTGCGCTCCATCGGCTGGGCCGTCGACGATCCCGCCGTCCAGGCACTCGGCGGCCACCTGGTCTTCCCGTCCGGCCGCATCAACTTCAGCGGGCAGCTGTCGGCCGTGGGACCGCAGGTGGTCATCGGCAACGTCTCCGTGGGCCTCGCCCAGATGGGCGCGATGCTGGTCAACGAGATCGAGGAAGGCCAGCCGATGACGAACCGGCGGGCGGTGGATGTGGCGCTTGCGGTGCAGGAGCTGGTGCGACCTGATTGAGTAAATTCCGAAGTTGCTACGGAGTTGCGTCATCCGCGGCCGGTGCCGGATCGCCGGAAGGGTGGTCCACCACGTACAGCCACTTGCCGTCGACCAGCTTCTGCAGGTCGACATAGCGGCCGGTCTCCACCGAGGCGGTCTGCGTCGCCTTGTGCACGGCCGTGATCGCGTAGGTGCCCCAAGCGGTACGCGTGTCGCCCGAGGCGGACTCGCCCATCTGGCTCAGGCTGGCGTCCTTGATCTCGTGCTCGCTGAAGTAGTGCGCAAACCCGTCGCGGATCGCGGGCCGGCCCTGTGCCATCGGTCCGCCCGGGAACCACATGATTCCGTCTTCCACATAGCAGGCGGCCACGGCATCGGCATCGCCGACCTTCATGGCCGCGACGAAACACTGGCCGGCGGGCGATGGATCCGCCGCCAGCACGGCGCCGCTGGCGGTCATCAATCCGCACAGCAGCAGCCCGGTCACGCATCGTGTGTGCATGGACATGAAGTGGTCTCACTTGGGTGGCGGGCACGGCGTGGCCCAGAGAAAGGCAACGCGCGATCAGGGAACTGCCGGCCATCGCACCCTCGATCCAGCGTGGCGGCGAGGTGGTCATGGCGTTGGTTATGCTTCATGGCAGGCGTAGCTGCCCGCACGCCCTGCACCGAGGACCACACATGGATCGACGCCGCTTCCTTGGCGTGAGTGGAGTTGCCGCCGCGTCACCGATGCTGGCCGCACTGGGCGCACCCGCCACGGCAAACGCCGCCACGACATTGTTCAAGCGCGTGAACTTCGCGTCCGACGGGCTTGGGCTCAGCCCCGCCGAGTACGCAGCACTGCTGGGCGAAGTCGTGGCGCAGGACGGCTTCGAGCCCGACTACTACTCGCAGGGCGGCGCCATCCGCCAACTGGAGCGCAAGTTCGCCAAGCTGCTCGGCAAGGACGACGCGATCTACCTGCCCACCGGAACGCTGGCCAACCACCTCGCGCTGCGCAAGCTCGCCGGGGATGATCGCCGCGTGCTCGTGCAGGCGGAAAGCCACCTCTACAACGACAGCGGCGACTGCGCGCAGACCCTGAGCGGGTTGAACCTCGTGCCCCTGGCCGAAGGCGGCAGCACCCTCCCCGTCGAGGAGGTGGAGCGCTGGCTGGCACGCTCGAGCAGCGGCCGGGTCGAGACCCGCGTTGGCGTGATCGCGATCGAATCGCCGGTGCGTCGGCGCCATCACGAGATGGCCGACTTCGATGCACTCAAGCGCGTCAGCAACCTCGCCCGCGAGCGCGGCATCCGCCTGCACCTGGACGGCGCGCGCATGTTCAACCTGCCACTGCACTCGGGCCAGAGTCTCCACGCGTACAGCGCGCTGTTCGACACCGTGTACGTCTCGCTGTGGAAGCACTTCAACGCCGCCTCCGGCGCGATCCTCGCAGGGGATGCCGCGTTCATCGACGGCCTGTTCCACCAGCGGCGCATGTTCGGCGGCGCCCTGCCGCACGCCTGGCCCGAGGCCGCGGTGGCATTGCGGTTCGTCGACGGCTACCTCGAGGACTACGCGAAGTCATGGCAGGTGGCTGACCGGTTGATCGCACTGCTGCAGGACGACCGCCGGTTCTCCTTCGAGAAGCTGCCACGCGGTACCAGTCGGTTCTTCATGACAATGACAGGGGTCGCGCCGGAACTGTTCCGCGAACGGCTCGCAAAGCAGGGTGTTGTGCTGTCGCAAGGCCACCCCGACACCGGCCGGTTTGCGATGGAGGTGAACGCGTCGCTGTTGCGGGTGTCGGCGGACGCCCTGGCCGGCATGCTGATCAATGCGGCTGTGATCCCATGAACGATCTACCGGGCCACGCGGGTTGCGCGCCGCAGCCGGGGCACCGCACAATGCGCGCCGAAGGGGAGTAGCTCCCAGCGTGCAGGCCGTCATTACGAGCAGCGATGCTCCGGTCCCACGGCAGCCCACCGGGCTGTGAGCAAGACCTTCGCCGCGATGGCGAAGGTGCGTCCCCGGATCTCCGAGCAAGGGTTCCGTGCCGCCTGCGTCCGCGGGCGACCTCTCCCCCTGCCCGGAAATCACGATGGAAACGATAGGCAATGCCTGGTTGTGGGCCGGTTTCTCCGGCCTGGTACTTGTCGCGCTGATGGTCGACCTGGTGCTGATGCGCCATGGCGGCGCGCACAAGGTCACGTTCAAGGAAGCGACGTGGTGGAGCCTGGGCTGGGTGGCCCTGGCGATGGCCTTCAATGCCGCCCTGTGGTGGTACATCGGCCAGACCGCCGGCCCCGACGAGGCCCGGCGCGTGGGCCTCGAGTTCCTCACCGGCTACCTGGTGGAGAAGGCGCTGGCGGTCGACAACATCTTCGTCTTCCTGATGTTGATGACCTACTTCGCCGTGCCCGAGGTGCAGCGCCAGCGCGTGCTGGTGATCGGCATCCTCGTCGCGATCGTGCTGCGCGCGATCCTGATCTTCGCCGGCGCCGCGCTGCTGGCCCACTTCCACTGGATGCTCTACGTGTTCGGCGCGTTCCTGCTGCTGACCGGCTTCAAGATGTGGTTTGCCGCGGGCAAGGAGCCCGACCTGGAGAACAATCCGCTGCTGCGCTGGCTCACCGCACATGTGCCCTTCGTGCGCCGCTACCACGGCAGCGCGCTGTGGCTGGGCAGCGGCAGCCGTCGCAAGTTCACCCCGCTGTTCATCGTGCTGGTGATGATCGGCCTCACCGACGTGATCTTCGCGGTGGACTCGATCCCGGCGATCTTCGCCATCACCACCGACCCCTTCATCGTGCTGACCTCGAACGTGTTCGCGGTGCTGGGCCTGCGCGCGATGTTCTTCCTGCTGGCCGGCATGGCCGAGCGCTTCCACCTGCTGCCCTACGGCCTGGCGGTGGTGCTGGTGTTCATCGGCGCGAAGATGCTGCTGATCGACGTGTACAAGATCCCGGTGCTGTGGTCGCTGGCCGTCGTGGCCATGATCCTGGCCAGCACCGTGGTGCTGAGCCTGGCGCGCCCGCGAAAGGTTGCGCCGTGATCAACGCCTCGACGTTCCTGAGCGACCTGCATGCGGATCTGGAGTTGGAGGGCCTGTCGGCAGTACGTTCACCTTGCGACCGACAGCATGGGCCCCACTCATCCACCCCATGAGGTCGCTGCCATGAAACGCCTCCTGCTCGCCGCCGCGCTCGCCACCGTTGCCGTCTCCGCCGCCGGTACTGCCGAAGCGCGGGACAACCACCGCCATGACCGCTACGACCAGAAGGCCGAGCGCGACTACTGGAAGGACCGCCAGAAGGCCGAGAGGCGCGCCCGCAAGGACTACGAGAAAGCCGAGCGCCACTACTGGAAGGCCGTCCGCGAAGACGAGAAGGCGTACCGCCGCTGGGCGCGCGGCCAGTACATCCCGGTCGAGTACCGGCAGCCGCGCTACTACGTGCATGACTACCGCAGCTACGGCTGGGACGCGCCGCCGGCCGGCTACACCTACGTGCGCCCGCATCCGCAGGACGACACCTACTACATGATCGAACTCGCCTCCGGGCTCGTCGCGCGCATCTTGGGCGACTGAGGCGCGATTGTGGCGCGACCGGAGCGAGCAAGCCTCGCTCCGGGCTACCCTGCCGGTTCCGTCCAACGCGCCGCATCCCATGACCCGTCGCCTACTCCGCAATGCCGCCACGCTCTCCGTTCTGCTGCTGCTCGCCGCCTGCAGCAGCCCGCCGCCCTACAGCGGCGGGGACGTGGCCGAACTGCAGCGCATCGAAGTGACGACGGGCGAAGGCATTGCGGCCGCGGCCGGTGACGAGGTCAGCGTGCATTACACCGGCTGGCTCTACGACCAGCACGCGCCGGACAAGCGTGGCGCGAAGTTCGACAGCTCCCGCGATCGCGGCCAGCCCTTCGCGTTCGAGCTGGGCCGGGGCCGGGTGATCCGGGGCTGGGACGAGGGTGTGGTGGGCATGCAGGTTGGCGGGACACGCGAACTGCATATCCCCGCGTTCCTCGGCTACGGCGCCGAGGGCGCCGGCAGGACCATCCCGCCCGGCGCATCGCTGGTGTTCGAGGTGGAGTTGCTGGAGATCAGGAGGTAGCCGGCGCCGTGCAGGCTGGAAATCGGGACAACAGATCCAAAAGTAGTGGGCCCGCAGATCGGCTGGCGACAACTTGCGCTGCCTTTGCCTGACCCCGGGACGATGATCTCTATGGGCATCTGGGGCGTTGGACTCCAGATCGCTTCGCTACTCAAAATCGGGGGACGTCGCTCAATCAGCGGCCGGGTCGAGACCCACGCCAGAGTGATTGCGGTTGAAACGCCGGTGCGCCGGCGCCATCACGAGATGGCCGACTTCGATGAACTCCGCCGCGTCAGCAGCCTCGCCCGCGAGCGCGGCATCCGCCTGCACCTGAACGGCGCGCGGATGTTCAACCTGCCACTCCACTCCGGCCAGAGTCTCCACGCGTACAGCGCACTGTTCGACACCGTGTACGTCTCGCTGTGGAAGCACTTCAACGCCGCCTCCGGCGCGATCCTCGCCGGTGATGCCGGGTTTATCGACCGCCTGTATTACCAGCGGCGCATGTTCGGTGGCGCCCTGCCGCATGCCTGGCCCGAGGCCGCGGTGGCATTGCGGTTCGTCGACGACCACCTGGAGGACTACGCGAAGCCCTGGCAGGTAGCTGACCGGTTGATTGCATTGCTGCAGGAGGATCGCCGGTTCTCGTTCGAGAAGCTGCCACGCGGCACCAGTCGGTTCTTCATGACAGCGACTGGGGTCGCGGCGGAGCTGTTTCGCGAACGACTGGCGAAGCAGGACGTTGTGCTGTCGCACGACCATCCGGACACCGGTCGCTTTGCGATGGAGTTGAACGCGTCGCTGCTGCGGCTATCGGCGGAAACTCTGGCTGGGAAGTTCATCAATGCGGCTCGTGGTCGAGAGGATTGATCCGGGCGGATTTCGGTGCGGGACTTCATGGAAGAGTTGCGATGGGCCGGAGTGCAAACCGGCCGCCCCGCCGTCTTTGGCGCGCGCGACCGACAGGCGATTGCAAACCAGCTGTACGCGTTGCTGGCTCGACGGGCGCCGGCCCACGTCAACAATTAACGCCCCATCGGCGTCCCCCGCGCCACTATCGTCCCTCCTCTGCCCCAGGCCATGCGAATCGATGGCTCCGGCCACTGTGGAAACACCCGCTTCAACTGCGAGGCCTACCCGCGCCGCTCCTGCACTGCTACTTCAATCTGTCTCAAGACCGCGGCCCGCAGTGGCAAAGCGGTCAATCTTGGCGCGCGCGCCGAGCCCCGGGAAATTGAAGGCCGGCAACATCTGCGCATGTACCCGGTCTGGATTCGCTACGGCGACCGCAGCTGCCGGATCAGAGGACGAGGCTCCCCCGTCTCATCCCGCCAAACTGACCTGATCGCCAATGACCGTCACCAACCCCGTTTGGACCAGATGTTCCAGCGTTGAGTCAAACTTGTCTTCGTGCATCCCACGCACCTGCCTCACCTCAGCGACCGCATGCGCGCCATTCCTCACGGCTTCTAGAATGAGCTGATGCGGGTACCCAAGGGTACGGGCCAGAACAACTTGTCCGGGCATTGCCAGCATCGCTGCGTGAAACATTCCGAGATTGAGTTTTCCGTCCATGTCGGGAGACAGGCCGAGCGTGGAACGAATTGCCTGGACTCTTGAAACATCGGGACCGTTTCCGTGGAGAACCTTGGTCGCCAAATTCGCCGCAGTATCGGCAGGGAAATCGGTCGGGTACTGCGATGAGAGAAGCACGCCGAGACCGTAAGCGCGACACTCGCGGACGAGCCGCTCCACGTCATCAGAGCGGAGGATCCGATGCGCTTCATCAAACACCAATAGTTGGTTAACCGAAGCTGCATGAGGCAAAGAATTCAGGTACCGATGAGCCGAATGCACCAGCAACATTGCAAGCGTATTCTGGATGTGGTCGGCCTGAATCCCGCTCAAATCAAGGACGTAGCCCTTTCCAAGAAGCTCGCTGAACGCTGTATTTCGATACTTTTCCCGAAAGATCTCCAGATCGAAAAGGGGATCAAGTCGGTTATAAGCAAGTCTATTAGTTTCACGCAGATGCTCCCCGACCAACGCGAAGTCCGGGAACTGACCCGGTATCTCCCTGGCCATGCCTGTCGACGCTATCCCCGCCGAGTCAAAGGCAGTCCTAATCGCGTCCTTCAGCGCCGCAGCTTGCTGCTCGCCGAGCCCGTACGTCCTCTGGAAAGTGGACACGATGCCGGTGAGATGTTGGCTCACGGGGTACGTGAGCTCCCCGGTCCGAGGGTCTGGCTGCGGACAAGGAATTAACGGGTTGTAAGGCAGTCCTTCGAAGCTCACGTATTGAACATCGAGCCGTGCCGCTTCGAGGAATCCCTTGTCACTCGCAAAGTCGTTCTTGAAGTCCAAGATCAATGCAGGAAGGCCCTGATTACGACTCTGCAAGAGAACGCTCTTGAGGAGCTGCGTTTTACCCAACCCCGACGACCCGGTGACCATGAAGTTGTGGTTCGAATTTTGCCCAGCACGCCACGTCACAGGCCGACCCACATCGCTTACGCCCAAGAGGAGCGAGAGCGGGGCCAACTTGTGGTCGGTACTAGCCACGTCCGACTTGCGCTCCTCTTCCACAGACAAAGACGTGTCTCCTGAACCACTGGAATCAGGCGATGCTGAAGCAACAACCGATGTCACTTCACGGTGGTCGTGATGTGCTGCAGGTCCAGACACCGCATCAGCTCGAGCGCGCCAAGGCGCCTTTTGAAGAGAAATCAACTGGGCTGCAATGGGTTGGAAATCGCCCGCTTCGTCGGGCCACCGACACGGTGCCAGCCTAACCCAGACCCCCTCGTCCAACTCACGCACCCCCGAATCGACAGCGGCAATTTCTGTTGAGACCACAATACAACCGGTGCTCCCCAACAGGCCGGTCCGATGCTTGCCCTTTAGAACCGCAGATAGCACCGCGGATATGACATCTGAATTTCTCGAAGCGTCCAACCTAAGTCCGAACTCAAGAAGTTTCGCTAATGCGACACGTTCGGCAAGCGCATCAGCCTCGCCAGCCGCACGCGAGATGGCTACAAGTCTGGCGAGTGATCGCGCGGCCTGCTCAAGAGCCTTCTCCGCAAGCCCTTCAGAATATGTCGAACTACTGTACTTACTTTCGATCGAGCAGAAGGCAAGCTCAGCACACCCTTGTGATGTGCGGCAAACGACGCCAATCAGATCGCCCCGCCGGTAGTCGGACACGTCCGCCTCAGTACCGCCCTCCAGATCCCCGCCCAGGAGATCCCTAAAGGAGTCAATCGGCAAGACAAACGCGCAACACTCCTCCTCATCGGCACACGCACCTTGCAAGACTATCTGGGCGACCCTTGCGGCTCCAACCAAGCCTGCAACGCCAAGGGCCCGCGATCGCGATTTGAAGGCCTCCGAGCCCAGAGCCAAGCCGATTCTCGCAAGCTCGAGCAGCGCTGCTCCCGCCCGATCCAGATCCTTGAAGACAGCGCTCGTTGACAGATGGTGGACCAGAGTGCGGGGGACCTCGCTAAGCACGTAGTAGCTCCGTGCCGACTGCGCAATAGCTAACCGATAGTCCCAGAGCACTCTCGGAGTTCCGGACTTGGAGCTTTCGCGAGCCCAATTTAAGAGAACGGCCGGGTCCGCGCCCTCTCCTGGCAGTACTGTCCAAACGGCATCTTTCAGTCCGGCATCAAGAGTCAGAGTCCTTACAGCAACGGACCGACACGGACCAGATGCTGATTGGGCATCAGCGACAGCGGTAGCAAAGGCCGCGCCCAAATCTTCCGACGTGTCGCAATCCGAATTGTAAGACAGCCTCGAGTCGCTTACACCTGAGCCACTAGCATCCAACGTTCGGAGAGGAAGCTGCAGCACGCTGGCTACCCCGTCACCTCTCGGGGCAAAGAGCCCAACTTCTTGCTCAGACTGAATTGGGAATGCAGCTTTCAATGCTGGGCGTGCGAGAAGCATATCTATCTGGTGATTAGCGAGAAACCCATCACCGCCGCGCGGATAAACGCAAACCACAGGCGCCGCCCAATCGGGATAGTCGTCAGCGTCCCCGCCATCGCCGTCGATTACGATGTGGATTCCGCCCTTCAATGACTGGCCGCTCGAGGTAGCTTTGCCATCAACAGTGAGGAATGCTCGAGCGGCTGAGGCCGCCTCACAACCGGTCGCCTCCCCACTCAGCTTCGCCACGATCGATCGCTTGGAAGGAAACGCACGAAAATAGTCAGCCAGATAGCCCGTCAGGCCCCTGGCCTCCCCTCCACCGCCACGCAACCCGGTCAAACCAAGTAGCGCATGCCCCCACGGTTCCCCGTCAATAATTTCATCGGAGCCGCCCGTGGTAGATGACAAGAGAAGCCATCCCGGATCATCGGTGGCGTCAACGTAGAACGGCACCAAATGTGACGATTCTGCGCCCAGCCCGGCGAACCAGCGGAAGCCTGTCGTTCCTTCTAGAAGGACGCCAAGCCTTCTCAGCCAGCGCAACTCGGAAGATTGAATCTCGGCAAGCCTGCGGATGCCCCGTCCGACCATCATGCGCTTTGCCACAACGAGCGGGTGCCAAGGCCCGACTGCGCAGCCGACGATCTCCCAGGCGCCACCGCCGCCACGGGTGCATACAACCGTGTCTAGATACGCCAGCAGAAATCTCTCGACATAGGAATAGCTGCCGCTGGCGAGCGCCTTCTGAATCCTAGAAAACGCTTGGAGATAGCCAACTGCCGCCCGCGAAACAGCATCACCTTCCTCGTAATTGAAGCTCGCTAATGCGTAGAGTGGCAAGCCGACCCGCGATTTGCTGCCATGACGAAAATCGACTGCTTCCTTGAGTTCTCTGCGGGCAGCATCATAGGAGGCAACTAGAGCGCACACGTCCTCAGACAGGGCTGGCTCGACAGCCAAAGCGGCGCCAAGGACCGAGGACATATCGTCAGCGACGCGGAAGCTGCCTTTTTCAATGAGCGCTGTCGGACCGTCCAGAGGCGAACTGAGCACGATTGGTCGCCAAGGCTCGCTTGCATGTTCGAAAGTCAGGGCCAGGCGAAAGCGTCTCTCCTGACCATCGTCCGGGGACCCGAGGAGCGGTCGAGCGTCGAAGTCACCGCACCACGCCCTGAGCGAGCTAACGGCATTCGCACCGGATGGGTTCGAGTGCAGCGACTGCGCCAAAGCCAGCTCCAAGTTGCAGTCCCCCCCCCTCTTCTGGTTCGCTGCGAGCTGCAGCGCAATCGAGGTATCAGCAGTGGTTAACACCAACTCCGGAGGACTACCGGCGTCAGCCACGCGCGACATGTCGATCGAAATTCGCGAGATTCCCTGAGCGAGGACTTCTTGATCCACGGGCAGGCCATCTAGCGTTACGGACAGCTCTTCGCTTCTTGAGACCGCGAACACGGCCGTGAAACTGTCGATATCCACTGATTCTTCTTGGTCGCCGTCGTCGGACGGATCAATCCGTCTCAAACCCTTAACGCCGGCGAGATCCTTAGAAAGTGTGGCGACAAGGAAAAAGCTCGGAGCCGAGTCGACAGGTCGCTCGAGGAAGAGCTTGGTAACTGCGCGCGGTAGATCCCCGGCAGTAGCTGTCAACACCAGAGCGATGCTACTAGCGTCAACCCCGTCCCAGCTCGGATGCAGCTCACGCTCACTAGCGCCGGGAGGAATTACACATTGCCCCAATGACTTCCTACCATGCTTCAACTCGACACGAGCTTCGATCTGAGCCGGTCGATCGACAGTTAAAAGAATTGACGGTAGAGGCCCATGTGACGCGATTCCGTGCCGCCCCCCATGTAGTGCGCATCCCGATTCGGGCAGAAACTTCCAAGACGCGCTGAGAGTGATCGGGGCAACCGCTACCTGATGCGCGAAGGTCCTCTTGAGGACGGAGACGGTAAGCAAGCGCCACGCATGCCTATCTTCTGGCAGAGCATTACGGAGACCCAAGGCGCCACGACCGCGGTCCCTTAGGGTTCGCAGTCGATCCAGTGTTCCGTTTAGAAGCTCCTTCAACTCGCCAACGCTTGGTCTCTCGGTCTCTGAGAGCTCCTCCAAGGCTGCTTCGACGTTCTGCTCGATCGCCTCGCGGGCCGTTGCATCCTCCATCGAAGCGATAATCGAACCTAAGCTCGCGAGCTCTTCAGCCCCTGCCGCTGGCACGCCGCTGAAGGAGATCGAAGGCCCATTTAGGCTAGGCACGCCTACCCGCATCGCGAACGAATCCGCCCGCTCAGCGCTGGACACCTGACGATCTAGCTGGCAACTCAGCACCTCGTCGAAGAGCACTTCGGCGCGGCGCTTCATTGGCTCCGTAGCGTCCACCGCCAGCCTCAATAGCGCTCTGGCCGCCTCCTGTTCGGCGTCGGGGTATCCCGATGCAATCACCCATCTAGGAAAGAAATTCTCAAGGAAATCGAAGCCAGCCTCGGCGGGAGCCCACGGCCACTCATCTGGGATGGTCAGACTGCGAATTCCACCGCCAGATCCCTGAATCGACTCCTGAAGCTTTGACAGAACGCCAGGCTCGACGATGGCGACAAACGAGCCGTCACGCACGCTCGTAACAGCCTCAGCCCGCAAAACCTTCCCTAGCTCTGAAGGAACTGGACTCCCGCTTCGCCCGCTCGTAACCAGGTAGCTAGTAAGTCCGCGAGCCAGCAATGTCTCATGCAACGCCTCGGCCACCTTGAGCGTCGGCGACGGGAGGACCATTCGGCAATCCCCCGAGTTCGGCATGACGCGGCTCCACCAATCAGTGATGCAATCAGCGAGGGCTACTGCCACAGGGTTCGGACTACTCACGACGAAACCTCCTCCATGGACCTGAGCGCCTCGGCGTAGGGATTTACCAAGACCGCCCCCTCGCCTGCGTCAGGGGTACCCCTGAGAATTCCAATCTGGCTCAGCGCCCTGAGGAGCTCGGCGCGCACTCCCCCTAGCAAAGTAAAATCAACCCCGAGTTCGCGCCAAATACCTTCTAGATCATTCAACAAAAGTCGTTGACTTGGCCCAACGCGACGTGACTTATCTGCATGCGCTAGGAGCGTGTACAACGCAATGACCTTAGAGGCCGGGAAGACCCGGAACAATCGTCGGTTAGCCGGCCCACGCGCCAGAAGATAACCGTCGTCTTGGCCTCCGACATGGTCATCGCGCATGACCCGGAGGAACTCCTCGATGTTCTTCCCCTGCCCCTCTTTTAACGGGCGCACCCACGCGGGGTAGGTCTCCGCGGCCATGATGACTGAACGCATCAACTCTCCGGAGGCACCTTCTAAGGCCAAGATTTGGCCGAACCTCTCTACATCCAGACAGCCCTCACACGGCTCCACCGAGAGAGGCTTCTCGATTTCTGCCTTATCAACTCCATCTAGCTCAGCAAGCTTGCCAAGGAGGACGTTAAGTTCGACGCGAGCGCGCATGTAGTCGATGACGGCTTCGTCGACACTGTCCGTCAACGTGATGCTGGGTACTAACAAGCTCTCGTTTCGGCGATCTATCTCGGCGCGAACAGATTGTGCACTGGCTATCCGCCCGGCGCATGCCTCTCTCGCAAAATCGCGAATGACGACGCAGACCCTAAGTTGGGCAAGAATCCACAAGGGTATGACCGTACGTAGGAACGTACCTACCAGATCAACCCAGGCAATCCGAGGCAAGTGGCCCTCAATCTCACAGAGCGAAAGCCAGTCACGCGCGATGCGCACACTAATAGCATCGTCGCGGCTAAGGCCCCAGCTAGGCGCTGCCGACAGCGACGCGAATAGGCCATTTTCCGCGTCGTCTGGAGCATCCAGACTGGCCGGTCGCTCGAGCGTTTCCGCACTAAGCTCCATTACGTCAACACCCTTCCGGCCAGTGCCATAGATCGCGGCAATGGACTGTACAGCCACTGCCTTCGCGAAATCGGCATCCCCTCTCACCCCGCTCGCGAGAGCGCCACGAAGGAAGAAATCTCGAACAACACGGTCACTATTGCGACGAAACCATCCGTACGCGGCCAAGTAAGGATGGCATGGAGCGTAGAAACAGCTTTGTTGCTTTCTTTGCTTTGCTCGGCCCCGCATCGCCGCGAGGGCCGCTTTCGCAGGAAGCGGAGCGGCCGCTAGGGGCCCATCATCCGCGAAGGGGTCCAGAGCCGTCGCGCTGGGGACGTCAGAGTTAGTTGCTCCCCCAGACTGAGAGTACGCAAGCTCTCGCATTAGCTCGAGAACAAGGACCTGCGGCGCCAACCGCATGCCGGTTGTCGGGAGAGCCAGGAATCCGCGCTTGAAAGCCGGGGCGCGAGCCGGTTCTTTTCCTATCCTAGCCATCTGCACTCACCAACTGCGCCTCTACTTCGCGAGACTCCCACATGACGCGAATGACGCCGGAAGGAGCCCCCTCAATCAACACGCCACCGCTGGGCATGCGCGAGTACATGCTCGCGGAAGCTGCGCGAGCAATCGAATCTCGTGCTGCCTGCAACCAAACCACCGGAAAAGTGCCGTCATGCAGTGGTGCGTCGTGCCGCCGAACGAGCCAGACAAAAGCTGCCGCAGATATCTGGGCTAACACACCGGCTGAGCCGTCGCCCAAGACAATACAGATCGTTCGCCGCGCATAACTCTCATTCCAGTCAACATTCACTTCGGTTAAGGCGGAGCTGTCGATTCGAACGTGAGATGCGACACGAATTCCCTGCTCGCTATCAAGAACTCCACGAAGCATCTTTGTCAGATGAGCGCGCTCTCCCAGTGGAGGGCGTCGCGGAACGCCTATGGCTTCACGAAACCTATGTAGCTCGTCGCGCAACGCGTACGCTCCCTCCCAGAGAGCCCCAAACCGCAACGAGTGACTGGTTCGCCAGCGAGCGAGAGCGGCCAGACTTACCGCTGAGTCAGGCCTGGGCTCCTGCAGAGCGGCGTCCAACTCGTCCCAAATACCCTGGCAAGCCTGCTCCAAATCAGAGAGCTGCTCCCCGGCGGCGAAACCATCCCCCCAACGCATTAAATCACGCCGTAGCGGCGCGGCGAGCGGATCAAGCTGCTGCATGACGCCATTTGCACCAAGCATGCGAGCCAGACCAACCCGCGTAGACGGAGGCTCGCACAAGATGCGCTCCCCGCCGATTCCCGCTTGGTCGCACAGAATACTCAGGGCGTGTACATCTTCATTCCGATCGATCCCGAGTGGCGCCTGGGAACTAAAGAACATCATGTGGGAACGACGCGCTGCAAGGCGAAACCATGCTTTCGCAGTCGCCTGACGATGCACCCAATCGCAAGGACTTGCCGCTTCATAGTCGGCAGCGCAGCCTGCAAGGATCAGCGAGACCAGAGCGCTTGCCTCACGAAAGACAAGGGGCTGTCCATCGAGCAGCTCCGCATCCTCGCAAAGGCGCGCGAACGTACGAGTGCCCGGCTCCGTCGCAAGTTCGTTCCTATTCAACAAGAAGGGACAGACAGCCGCCAGGGGGCAACTCTGACAACTCTGCCAGTGCTCTTGCGCGGTCGCTAGACGAAGCAGTTGGAGGAAGACCGGGTCATCGCCTTCAAAGAGGCTCCCCGAATCCATCGCTCGGGCCGTGAGCGTTACTCCACTAGCTGGATAGAGCTGGCTCGAGACTTCCTTTGTTCGATGTCCCGTGCTCGCAAGTACTTGAACGAGCTCGGTTGGCCCATCGGCACCCTCTGCGGATAGAAGGGCCGCAGCTGCTTCGAGTACGCCGCGGTTCGCGCATGCGACCAAATGGCATCCATCCTCGATGCAGCGCTTGAACAGATCGTGGAGGTCAGCGGCCGGATTGGGGGCTGTGGCATACGGATTGGGGACGACGGACGCATCCTGCGCGATCCTCGCCACGAGAGTACCGTCGACGCCACGCACCTCCAATACCGCTGGAACAGGTCTCGATGCCATCGCCTCAATAGAGACACCTGTCTCGTCCTTGATTTGATAGCCCGCGTCGAGCAGCGCATGAGCGAGTTGCTGTACAGCCAAGCTCTTGCCGTTGCCCGGCCCACCAACAAGAACAAGCCAGTGGGGCGTAGTCGCCGTCGCAATACTCTCAGCAAACCCTTTTACACAGGCGAGCGTCGGCGTTTCCACGCGAAGTAGCGGCTGACGTAGCCAATTCGACGGCGAGCTAATTGCGCCACTGCCGTCTTGCTGAAGTGCCAGTAGCTTCTTCAGGAAGACGTTCTGCCTCACCGGCTCATCGGAAAGATCTAGCCCCATCACCCCCCCCTTGCCACATATCGATCTGGTTACGCCTGCTTAGGTTCCGCTGCAGGCACGTTCGGCGCTTTGCCGAGACATGGATTGCGGGCTGCCTGCCCGCGTTAGCTTGGCTTCGGAATAAAGGACGCGCATGAGACTCACACCCAACGCCCTGCTAAGCAGTGGAGGAACCGCATTTCCTACCTGCGTGTACCGCGGCGATTCAACTTTCCGACGCACCCCTCCAGTCGTGTACTTGCCTCGGAACTGAAACCAATCCGGAAACGACTGGAGGCGAGCGTACTCCCGGACGGTGAGGATGCGAGGCTCACTGTAGTGAAGGATATCGTCGGGCAACGTTGTCAAAGTAGGGGCTGGAGCAAGGGAATCCATCGGAACGGTACGATGCTTCAGCATGTTGAGGCTCGCGCGAAATTCCGGAGAGATGTTCTTCCCACGCCGCCCCTCGGTCCCCGCCAGGATAGTCGCAAACCTGACGCGGACGTCTTCCGTATGCTTGGCCAGCCTCATGCTATCCATGTCAGCAGAGACGTGGCCCTCGTGCATCAGCATCTGATACTTGGTCCTTGGCCCACGATACTTCACTTGCCTATAGCCAACTCTCGAGTCACGTCCCGGATACTCAACGGTGCCGCGCAGAAGATCTTCGCCAACCTCTAAGTCAGAGATGGCCGCAAACGCGGAGACCCGCCCTCCCAATTCATTGACCTGCCTTTTACCTTCATCCTGCGCCTGAGTGAACAGATGATCGATGAGCTCCGATGCATAAGTCGTTTCAGCGGCCGCGAGAAGTGAGTTGACACCTTCTCGGCGTACGCCGATGACGACCAGCCGCTCGCGCCTTTGCGGAACGCCGAACTCAGCCGCATCCAGCACAGCTCCCCTGGCCTCGTAACCGATCATGTCGAGCTCTTCGATGAGTTTCTCGTAGTACGTCTTCCGGTGGATGCCGCGCCCGTCCCTGTGCGCCACGCCCATCCCAGGAACATTTTCGAGAAGCAAGAATCGCGGACGGACCAGTTTGATGAATCGAACATACTGCTCGAACATTCGGTTTCTTGGGTCCGAGCCGTTCCTCTTCCCCGCAAAAGAGAATCCTTGGCAGGGAGGGCCTCCAGCCACTAGGCTAACGTCTCCACAGAGACTCGCGATCATCGCTTCGCACTTGTCCAGCACATCCTCGATCGAATGGGCAGATTTCCCCAGCCATTCCGGCCAATCGAACTGATACCGCGCATCGCCACCTAGAAAGTTGGCCGCAAATGTCGCGAAAGCGTCTTCAGCACGCTCGACGGCGAAGCGTCCGCTCCACCCCGCCTGGCACAATCCAAGTGAAATGCCGCCGCAGCCAGCAAACAAGTCGACGAACTTCGCGTCAACCATTCCGACGACCGGATGCTCGCCGAGCGGATCACCCTTCGCATGCCGGGCCGAATCCCTGCGTTCAAAACCATGGCTCATATTCATTTCCCTGGGGCTGCCAAGATCTTCTGTGCAAGACGATCCAGTTCTTTATCAACACGACGCTTACTCAAAGAGCACTCCCACAGGGTAATAACGCTCCAACCAGCTTCGCGTAACAGACGCCTATTAGCCCTATCTCTCTTGCGATTCTTCTGAAACTTATTCGCCCAAAACTCTGACCTAGTCCCCGGGACGCGCCCTTTCTGGCAGTGGTGGGCATGCCAAAAGCACCCATTGACGAGAACGACGGCCTTATATTTCGGAAGCACGATGTCGGGCCTCCCAGGCAGATCTCTCACATGAAGCCGGTAGCGAAATCCGGCCGCATGGAGGAACCGCCTGACCAAGAGCTCCGGACTGGTGTCACGGCTTCTAATCCGCGACATCCTTTCACTTCGCTCTTCAGGGGTCAGCGTGTCAGCCACCGACGATTCCTACCCCAGCTCCCCGCATGATCGTGGACCAGGGTCTCACGGAACGAGACTCTCCGGTAGAGGCGAACGCGCGCGGCCCCGCAGATAGCGCAACCGCGGCAGCAGTACGTAAGCGCCGTTGCAGAGACTCCCACAAAGACAGAAGCCTGAACTCTCACACTTACGCCTTCCCCTGAAATGCACCTTGACAGCGCTCTATCAACTTCAGGCGCCTAGCTCTCGATCTAGACTTCGCCCGTGAGGCGAACTCGCCGGACCCATCACATATTCCGCCTGTATTCCCCACCCACATCATAAAGCGCATGGCTGATCTGCCCCAGGCTATGCGTCTTCACCGCTTCCATCAGCGCCTCGAACACGTTGCGCCTCTCCCGCGCCGTGTTCTGAAGGTACGCGAGGCCATGGCCGTCGTGCACCATCGCAGGCTCCTCATCCGCCGCCGCCTGGTGCGCGTGTGACGTCTCGCCGGCCGGCGCCAGGGCGTTGCGCCCCTGCTGCCACAGCTCCACGTTGGCGATCTGCTGGCCCTTCTCTTCTTCCGTTGAGCGGATCAGTTCGATCTCGGTGGCGATCTCGCCGGCGTGCTCCTTCGGCAGGAACGTGTTCACGCCCACCAGCGGCAGGCTGCCGTCGTGCTTCTTGTGTTCGTAGTACAGGCTCTCTTCCTGGATCTTGCCGCGCTGGTACATGGTGTCCATGGCGCCCAGCACGCCGCCGCGCTCGCTGATGGCTTCGAACTCCTTGTACACGGCCTCTTCCACCATGCCGGTCAGGTAGTCGACGGCAAAGCTGCCCTGCCAGGGGTTCTCGTTGAAGTTGAGCCCCAGCTCCTTGTTGATGATCATCTGGATCGCCACGGCGCGGCGCACGCTCTCCTCCGTCGGCGTGGTGATGGCTTCGTCGTAGGCGTTGGTGTGCAGCGAGTTGCAGTTGTCGAACAGCGCGTACAGCGCCTGCAGCGTGGTGCGGATGTCGTTGAACTGGATCTCCTGCGCGTGCAGGCTGCGGCCGCTGGTCTGGATGTGGTACTTCATCATCTGGCTGCGTTCGTTGGCGCCGTAGCGCTCGCGCATCGCGCGCGCCCAGATGCGGCGGGCCACGCGGCCGATCACGGTGTACTCGGGGTCCATGCCGTTGGAGAAGAAGAACGACAGGTTGGGCGCAAAGTCGTCGATCTTCATGCCGCGCGCCAGGTAGTACTCGACGATCGTGAAGCCGTTGGAAAGCGTAAATGCCAGCTGGCTGATCGGGTTCGCCCCGGCTTCGGCAATGTGATACCCGGAGATTGACACCGAGTAGAAGTTGCGCACGCCGTTGTCGACGAAGTACTGCTGGATGTCGCCCATCATGCGCAGGGCGAACTCGGTGCTGAAGATGCAGGTGTTCTGCGCCTGGTCCTCTTTCAGGATGTCGGCCTGCACGGTGCCACGCACGGTCTTGAGCGTTTCCGCCTTGATGCGCGCGTAGGTCTCGGCATCCACCATCTCGTTGCCGGTCACGCCCAGCAGGCCCAGGCCCAGGCCGTCGTTGGTCGGCGGCAGGTCACCGTAATAGACCGGGCGCTGCTTGCCTTCGAAGATCTTGGCGAGCTTCTGTTCGGCGGCGGCCCAGCGCGCGGGGTCGGCCTTCAGGTACTTCTCCACCTGCTGGTCGACGGCGCAGTTCATGAACATCGCCAGGATCATCGGCGCGGGGCCGTTGATGGTCATCGACACGCTGGTGGTGGGCGCGCACAGGTCGAAGCCGGAGTACAGCTTCTTCATGTCGTCGAGCGTGGGCACGTTGACGCCGGAGTTGCCGATCTTGCCGTAGATATCCGGGCGCGGTGCGGGGTCTTCGCCGTAGAGGGTGACCGAGTCGAAGGCGGTGGACAGGCGCGCGGCCGGCTGGCCCACGCTCAGGTAATGGAAGCGACGGTTGGTGCGCTCCGGCGTGCCTTCGCCGGCGAACATGCGGATCGGGTCCTCGCCGGTGCGGCGGTACGGGTACACGCCGCCGGTATAGGGGTAGCTGCCCGGCAGGTTCTCCTTGCCCAGGAACGTCAGCAGCTCGCCCCAGCTCTTGTAGGTGGGCGCGGCGATCTTGGGGATCTTCTGGTGGCTCAGCGACTCGCGGTAGTTCTCCACGCGGATCGCCTTGCCGCGCACTTCGTATTCGGTGACTTCGTCCGTGATCGACTTCAGCCGCTGCGGCCAGGCGCGCAGCAGGTTCAGCGAATCCGGGGTGAGCGACTGCAGCGCGTCATTGTAGCGCTGGCGCAACGTCAGGAGGCTCCGGTCGCTCGCGCCCGCGGGCGCGACGTCGGCGGCGGCGTACAGGTCCAGCGCGTTCGGCAGCCGGTCGTCAGCGAGTTCGTGCAGCGACTGCCAGAACGCCTGCGCACGATCCGCGGCTTCGGCCTGCTTCTCGATGCTGGCGTTGATCGCCCTGCCCTGCTCGGCGATCTCGGCGAGATAGCGCACGCGCGCGCCGGGGATCAGCACGGTGGCGCGCGGCTCCTTCAGCGTGGTGTCGACGTTCGGCGTCCAGCGTTCGGCCGGCAGCGACAGCTTCTCGCGCAGCAGGCGGCACAGGTTGGCGAACATCCAGCTGATGCCGGGGTCGTTGAACTGGCTGGCGATGGTGGGATAGACCGGCACGTCCTCGTCGGCGGTCTTGAACGCCACGCGGTTGCGCTTCCACTGCTTGCGGATGTCGCGCAGGGCGTCCTCCGCGCCACGCTTGTCGTACTTGTTGAGCACGATCAGCTCGGCGAAGTCGATCATGTCGATCTTCTCGAGCTGGCTGGCCGCGCCGTAGTCCGACGTCATGACGTACATCGGGAAGTCGACCATGTCGACGATCTCCGAGTCCGACTGGCCGATGCCGGCGGTCTCCACGATCACCAGGCCAAAGCCGAGGCCGCGCAGGTAGGCGATGCAGTCCTTGAGCACGGCGTTGGTGGCCACGTTCTGGCGGCGCGTGGCCATGGAGCGCATGTACACGCGATGGCTGCGCAGCGAGTTCATGCGGATACGGTCGCCGAGCAGCGCGCCGCCGGTGCGGCGGCGGGTCGGGTCCACCGAGACCACGGCGATGCGGATGTCCGGGAAGCTCGACAGGAAGCGGTTCAGCAGTTCATCGGTGACCGACGACTTGCCGGCGCCGCCGGTGCCGGTGATGCCGATCACCGGTGCGTGCGTGCCCACGGCCCAGTGCTTGCGCAGCGCAGTGAGCTCGGCCTCGCCGTAGGTGCCGGCTTCGATCGCCGACAGCGTGTGGCCGATGGCCACCTGGTCCGGATCGACCCGCGACGGGCCGATGCGGGCCACCACGTCGTCCGCCGGCGGCAGGTGCGCCTGGCCGCGCTGCTCGCGGGCGGCGCCGACGCGGGCCACCACGTCCTCGATCATCTCCACCAGGCCCAGCTTCATGCCGTCGTTGGGGTGGTAGATGCGCTCCACGCCGTAGTCCTGCAGCTCGCGGATCTCTTCCGGGGTGATGGTGCCGCCGCCGCCGGCGACCACGCGGATGTGGCCTGCGCCGTGCTCGCGCAGCATGTCGACCATGTACTTCATGTACTCGACGTGCCCGCCCTGGTAGCTGGACAGGGCGATGGCGTCGGCGTCTTCCTGCAGCGCGGCGCGCACCACGTCTTCCACCGAGCGGTTGTGGCCGAGGTGGATGACCTCCGCGCCCTGCGCCTGGATCAGCCGCCGCATGATGTTGATGGCGGCGTCGTGGCCGTCGAACAGGCTGGCGGCGGTGACGAACCGCAGCGGGCTGGTTTCAGACTGCGCGGTCGGGAAGTGCTGGCTGGCGGGAACGCTCATCGGGGGCAGGTCCATACGGTTCGTGGGGAACCGCCCGATTGTAGCCCGGGCCTCCACGACTGCCGAACGGACCGGCCGGCGCGCTATTCCTCGACATCGGCCAGCGCGCCCAGCTCTTCTTCCATCTGCAGCAGCAGCGCGTTCAGGCGCTGCAGGCGTGCGCGGCGGGTGCGTGCGGTGGACAGCAGTTCCGCGAGGCGCAACAGGCGCGCGGCCAGATCGCGGGCCTCGTGGCTCACCAGGCGTTCGTCCATCAGCGCCTCCGCCGGGCGCGGCAGCGATGGCGCGGCCACCAGGTGGCGCTCGATCACCAGGCACAGGTGGTGCGCCAATTCCGCATCGCGGTCGGTCCACGGCGCCGCCGTGCCGACGACCTGCTGCTCCCAGGCTTCGAAGCTGGTGCGCGGGCCGATCTTGCCGCCGTCGGGATCCACCTGGAACGGGCGGTCCGGGCGCCCGGCCCAGCGCACGGTTTCGCGCTGTTCGGAACGGAACAGCAGCAGCCAGTCGTCGGCGCCCTCGCCCAGCGGCGTGCTGAAGAGGCCGCAGGCGCCGGTCATCCCGGCGCTGGTCCAGTCGCTGCACGCCCGCGTGGACGCCGGACCGCGGCGACCCTGGGCGCGCGCCCACTGCAGTGCCGCGTCCAGGCCGGCCGCATCGGGCACCACGCCATGGCTGCGCAGCTCGCCGCCGATGTGCACGGCGACCCCATCGGCACGCACCGCACCCTGCAGCACATCCAGATGCTCCAGCAATGCCTCGGACGGCACCGGCGCGGCGCGCAGCGTGGATTCCAGCGCATCGCGCTGCGCGCGCATGACGTCCTCGCGGCGGGCGCGGGCGCGCAGCGCGCGGGCGTCGAGGATCATCGACACGTGGCGGCCGACCATGTCCAGCGCCTGGCGCTGGCGCGCGCCGATCGGACGCGGCGCGTCGTGATGACACGCCACCAGCCCCCACAGCTTGCCGTTGACCACCAGCGAGATCGACATCGATGCCGCCACGCCCATGTTGTGCAGGTACTCGACGTGCACCGGCGCCACCGCGCGCAGCACGTCGAAGCTCATGTCCAGCGGCGCGCCCAGCGACGGCAGCTGGTGCACCGGCACCGGCGTGCAGCTGGTGTCGGCGATCACCCGCAGGCGGTTGCGCACGTACAGCGCGCGCGCCTGCGGCGGGATGTCCGATGCCGGGAAGCGCAGGTCGGCATACGACGCCATGTCGCCCGCCAGCGCCTCGGCCACCACCTCGCCGCTGTGGTCGGCGAGGAAGCGGTAGACCATCACCCGCCCGTAGCCCGACAGCGCCTGCACCTTGCGCGCCACCGCGGGCAGGAACTCCTGGCCTGCGGAGGCATCGTCCAGGCCGCTGACCGCCATGTGTCCGCCTTCCAGCGGCGGGGCCTGGCCCGCGGGCTGCAGCTCGAGGTGCACCAGGTCGCCCATGGCGTGCGTGGACACCTCGTGCATCGCACCCATCGGCCCGACGTTGATGATGCCGGCGAACTGCGACAGCCCGCCCACGCCCCGCGCCAGCACCGCCTCGATCGCGCCCAGCGGGCCGCTGTCGAGCAGCGTCTCCACCGGCTGGCCGAGCAATGCGTTGATGCCGTCGACTTCGAACAGCTCCACCGCGTTGGCGGACGCAGCGACGATGCGGTGGTCGCTGCGGCGGAACACCAGCAGCACGCCGGGCGGCTGGATGGCGCCGATGACGTGGATGGGTTCTTCGGCGCAGGCATCCAGTGCGCGTTGCAGTTGCGGATCGACGTTCATGCGGGCACTCCTTGCGGCACGAGGTGGTGGTGCACCATGGCGAACCCGCGCCGCGCGCCGCGCACGGCGTCGGCCACGGCCTCGGCCGGCAGCGCATCGAGGCGGCCGGCGAAGCAGCGCCAGCGCTTGGGATCGCGCCCGAGGTGGCGCATGAACTTCCGTGCGCCGGCGACTTCCGGGCGGTCGTTGACCAGCGCGTCGACGTGGCGCGACAGCACGCGCGCGCCGAGTGCGGAGCCTTCCATCACATAGCAGCCGCCCAGCCACTCGGCGGGCGTGGCGGCGCTGGCCATCGCGCTGCCGGATGCGGGTGCGTCGAGCGCGGCCAGGTCCGCGCGCAGGCAGTCGACGCGTTCGTGGTCATGCCAGTACGCCAGCTCTTCCGGCCATGCCGGAGACCAGCTGTCGGCCAGCCACTGCGCGAGCGGCAGCAGCGCGCCGAGGTAGCGGGTGTAGTCGTCGACACCGTGCAACCCGTCGGGCAGCGCGGCGTCGAGCGCTTCATGCGTGGCACGGGTGGCGGCGCGCACTTCATGCAGCGCGCCCGCGTGCCGCATGTCATCGGCGCCCATCGGGCGCACCTCCTGTCCGGCTCCCTGCATCGCCCAGCCTCACTTCACGCGCGCCACCCAGGCGCGATGGCCGCCATCTAATCACCCGCTGCGCGACGACGTAAACCGCGCGAACCGGGCCCTCGTTCATGTAGATGACTCGGATAGCGCATCGCGCGCACGCTCACGCCGCGCGCTCATGTCAGCACTGGTGCGGTGCAGGGCGATCCCGGCAGGTGCCGTGGCACGGCCGAGGATGAATGAAATCAGCGCCTGCAGCGTGGCCGGATCGTCATCGAAACCGCCGTGGGTGGACGCACGCGACGCGCCCGGATCACCCAGCGGCCGGTCGTTGGGTGCCTGCACCCACGCGAGGCGGCCGGCTTCGATCAGCTTGGTCACGCGTTCATGGCCCCAGGCCTGGTCGGCGGGCTCACGTGCGGCGATGAAGCGCGCCATGCCAGCGATCGGCGTGCCCTGGCGCAGGCGCTGGTCGATCCAGCTGCGCGGCTGCTTTTCCAGCGCGCGGGCCACCAGGTACAGCAGCGACTTGTTGTACAGGCGCATGCAGTGGTCGTCCTGCTCGGCGCTGTCGGTGAGCGTGGTGAGCGATGCGCGCGCCACCGCGCGCGAGGAGATGGCAGGCACGTAGGCCTGGATGAAGCCGTCCATGTCGATGGCCGGCGCCCAAAGCGACACGCTGGCCACGCGCCCGCCCATGCCGAGCATGCCGTGGGCCGGGCCGCCGATGATCTGCCCGGGGCGCGTGAGCAGCTGCAGCAGCGGCGCCATCAGGATGCTGCCGGCGCTGTGCGCGGCGATGTGGATCTCGACCTTGGCGTCCTCGCGCCGCCACTCATCGACCAGGCGCGCGACTTGCGCGGCGCCGCCGTGCTCCACCACGCCGCCGCCGGGCGCGGCGCGCACCGCGGTGGTGGCCAGCGTGGCGTTCTCCTTCATCTCGTCCCACACCGCGCGGCCACCGATCGCGCGCGCGAGTGGCTCGACCGTGTCATCGAGGCGGTCGAGCAGCAGGTCCTTGGCCTTGTCGACGATGCCCTCGCTGCGCGGGCGCGCGGCGTCCTTCAGGATGTTGCCGAGCGTGGTCCACAGGTCGGTCTTCCAGATGAAGGACAGCGGGTAGATCTCCTGCGCCAGCATCGCCTCGCGGTAGTCGGCGACGCGCTGGATGGCGGCATCCTCCGGCACCAGCCCGCCGTGCGCGTACAGCAGCACGCGTTTCTTCTTCCAGCCGGCGGTGATGGCGCGCATGTCGCGGCGCACGATGTTGCGCACGTCGTCCTGGGTGCAGGCGAAGCGGCCATCGCAGCGCAGCGCGCCGTTGTTGCCAAGGCTCACGATGTGCGGGCGCAGGTCGGCCTGCGCGTAGCCCACCGACTGCCGGCCCAGCAGCGAGTTGCTGACTGCCGCAGAGCCCGCGCGTTCCAGCTCCACCGGCACCGCCAGCCGCGCCACCCAGACATCGGTGCCGTGCTCCAGCCATTCGTCGTAGCTGATGCGGCCGAAACCGCCGCGGCCCCAGCCGGTGCCCCAGGCGTTCTGGATCCAGAACCCGCCGCGGTCGTAGCCGACGATCGCGAACGCGTGGTAGCCGATGACCTCCTGGCGCTTCCAGGCGATGTGGCCATCCTTCGGCGGCGCCTGCCAGCCCGCGTGCACGGCGCAGGACGCATACAGCACGCGCACCTCGCCGAACGCGGCGTGCATGGCCACCAGGTCCTTGTGGTTGACGCGGGCGTAGGCGCCCATCGGATTGCGCAGGGCGTCGCGCGCGCGTTCCTCTGTATATGGCTCGATGGCGATGCCGGGGCGGTACGGCCACAGCTCCTCGGCGCATACGCCATGGCGGTGCCAGGCTTTCATGGCGCCGCGGCAGCTGGAGCCGGCGTAGCCCTCGCCGTCCCACTCGTCGTAGCGGCGCGCCATGTCGTAGAACATGCGTGCGCTGATCTGCGCGGCTTCGGGCTGCGGTCGGCGGCGGCGCAAGAGCGTATGCGCCACGGTGGCCAGGCCGAACGCGGTGCAGGCGCCGTCCACGCCCTGGTCGAGCACCGGCACGCCGAGCGCGAGATGGTCATCGAGCGGTGCTTCGGTGGGCACGTCGACCAGCGTGGGTTCGAACATGCGGTCGCGGAAGTCGGCGGTATCGGGCCGCGCATCGAACAACCGCGTGCCGGTGCCGGGCTGCAGCACGGCCAGCGGTGGCGTTGCGGTGACGGGTCCTTCCGCGGTGCGCGGCGTGCTGCGACGTGTGGCCATGCTCGTCTCTCCTTGCTGGGGGGACTACGCGGCGGCTACAGTCGCGCGGCCGCGGCTGTGCGCGGCATCCACGTTCGAGCACACGATGACCCGGGTCAAGCGCATCCTGCTGTGGGGCACGTTTTCGGCTGCGGCCATGGTGGGCAGCGGACTGCTGCTGGCCGACCAGCTCACGCCGGCGGCCAACGGCGCGCCGAGCCATGCGCTGCCGCTGTCGCCCGACCAGACCGCGCTGGACCGCGAGCTCGTGCCGCTGCTGGCGCGCAACCCCGGCAAGACCGGCGCGCTGATGCTCACCGACGGCATCGATGCCTTTGCCGCGCGCGCCATGTCGGCGCGCCAGGCCGGGCGCAGCCTGGACCTGCAGTACTACATCTGGCACGACGACCTCACCGGCCGCCTGCTGGCGCGCGAGGCGTGGCTGGCCGCCGAGCGCGGCGTGCGCGTGCGCCTGCTGCTCGACGACATCAGCGCCGGCGGCAAGGATGGCCAGCTGATGCTGCTCGACAGCCATGCCGGCATCGAGGTGCGGGTGTACAACCCGTTCCGCAACCGCGACGGCATCTCGCGCCTGCTGGAAATGCTGCAGCGCGTCTTCAGCCTCAACCACCGCATGCACAACAAGGCGTGGATCGCCGACGGCCGGGTGGCGGTGGTGGGCGGCCGCAACATCGGCCTGGAGTATTTCAGCGCGTCCGACGACGCCAACTTCCACGACCTCGACCTGCTGTTGTTCGGGCCGGCGGTGGCCGACGCCGATGCGATCTTCGATGCGTTCTGGAACAGCGACGCGGCGGTGCCGCTGGCCGGGTTGAACAAGCGACGCGACTTCGATGCGCCGGCGATCCTGGCGGCGATCGGCGGCGAGGCCGAAACCGCCGCGGCGCGCCGCTACCTCGAGCGCGTGGAGTCGTCGCCCACGGTGCGCGCCTACGTTGAACAGGAGCTCGCGCCGTACTGGAGCGAACACATCGAGGTGGTGTCCGACCCGCCGCTCAAGCACGCCGGCGACGACCAGCGCGGCTGGCTGGTGCACCGCATCGATGCCGCCCTGCGCGACGCCCGCCAGGCGGCGCTGCTGATCTCGCCCTACTTCGTGCCCGGCGACGCCATCACCGCGCAGCTCACCGGCCTGGCCGCAGGCGGCGTGCACGTGGGCGTGGTGACCAATTCGCTGGCCGCCAACGACGTGGCCGCGGTGCACGGCGGCTATTCGAAGTACCGCAAACCGCTGCTCGCCGGCGGCGTGCACCTGTACGAACTGCGGCACGAGGCGGCAGGCGCGGGCGACGCGGGCGATGCGGACGCCGGCAAGGACGGCCCACGCGCCACTGCCAGCCGCGGCAGCGGCTTTGGCGGCAGCGGCAGCGCCAGAGGCAGTGGTGCCAGCCTGCACACCAAGGCGTTCCTGATCGACCGCAGCCACGGCTTCATCGGCTCCTACAACCTCGACCCGCGCTCCGCCTGGCTCAATACCGAGATGGGCGTGTTCTTCGACCACGCCGGCCTGGCTGACGCGCTGCGCGCCGAATACCTGCACCTGGCCAGCCCCGCGCTGAGCTACCGGGTGTGGCTGGATCCCACCGACAAGCTGCGCTGGCTGGACCGCGCGGCGGAGCCGCCGCGCGTCCATGACCGCGAGCCGGAAGCCGGCGCCTGGCGCCGCGCGCAGGCCGCGGTGATGCGCTGGCTGCCGATCGAGTCGCAGCTGTGAGCCACGACCTCGACGCGCTGCGCGCCCAGGCCCGTGCGGGCGATGCCTCGGCCGGCTACCGGCTGGGCCAGGTGCTGGTGGCGCACATGGACATGGACGCGGCGCTGCTCGCCTACCGCAGCGCGGCGGAGGCGGGCCACGCCGGCGCGCGGGTGGAGCTGGCGCGGATGCTGCTGCACGGCATCGTCGGCGCACCCGACCCCGCCGCGGCCGTCGACTGGCTGCAGCGCGCGGAGGCCGACGGCGACGCGGTGGCCGCCTACCACCTGGCGCTGGTCGCGCTGGGCGGGGTGGCCCTGCCGCGCGACGGGCGCATCAACCAGCGCGTCGCGCGCGCGGTCGAGGCCGGCTACCCGCCGGCACTGCGCGCCGCGGCGATCCACTTCGGGCGCCGCGCGCAGGCCGACGACCAGGCACTGGCGCTGCAGCTGTTCGAACGCGCGGCGGCGGCCGGCGACCCCGTGTCGGCGCAGCTGCTGGCCGAGCGCCTGCGTCGCGGCGAAGGCGGCCCGGTGAACCCCGACGTGGCGGCCTCGCTCGATGCGCAACTCGCGGCGCATGGCCGGACAGGGCTGCCGGCAATCGATGCGGCGATGCCCTGGCAACCGGCGTCCGTGCCGCACCAGCTGGCCTTCGAGGATGCGCTGGCGATGCCGCCGGCGGAGCTGCTGGCGCACCGCCCGCATGTGTCCACCATCGAGGGCCTGCTGTCGGCGGACGAATGCCGCCTGCTGGTGGCGTGCGCGGATCCGCTGCTGCGGGCGTCGCAGACGGTCGACCCGGTGACGGGCGCTGCGCTCGCGATGCCGCTGCGCACCAGCAGCGATGCCAGTGTCGACCCGGTGCTGGAGGACCTGGCGCTGCGCGCGGTGCAGCTGCGCCTCTGCGCCGCGGCCGGCATCGACCTGGTGCATGCCGAACACCTGATCGTGCTGCGCTACGCCCCCGGGCAGCAGTACCGCCCGCATCGCGACTACCTGCCGCAGGCCGCGATCGACGGCGACCGTCCGCAGGCCGGCAACCGCGCGCGCACCATCTGCGTGTACCTCGACGCGGTGGAGGCCGGCGGCGGCACGGAGTTCCCGGTTGCCGGGGTCACCGTGACGCCCCGCGCCGGCCGCGCGGTGGTGTTCGACAACCTGCTCGCCGACGGACGCCCGGACCCGGATTCGCTGCATGCCGGGCTGCCGGTCGAGCGCGGCGTGAAGTGGCTGGCCACCCTGTGGCTCCGCCAGCGGCCCTACCGCGACTGGTGAGGGGCCCGGCGCCTTCACCTGACGCCACGGGCTTTTCCCCGGGGAGGGGGGTAAAATTCCCGGCTTGTTGCGCCGATATCGCGCGACTCGCGCCTCGACCCTTGTCGATTCAACGACTTACACCAACATCGCCGACGTTGGTCGCACCTCGCGACGCGCCGGCAGCGGAGTTTGCGAAATGATTTTCGAGCACCTCGATACCTACGGCCACGAGCAGGTCGTGTTCTGCCACAACAAGGACGCCGGCCTGAAGGCGATCATCGCGATCCACAACACGGTGCTCGGCCCGGCCCTGGGCGGCACGCGCATGTGGCCGTACAAGACCGAGGCCGACGCGCTGAACGACGTGCTGCGCCTGTCGCGCGGCATGACGTACAAGAACGCGGTGGCCGGCCTGGACATCGGCGGCGGCAAGGCGGTGATCATCGGCGACCCGGCCACCGACAAGTCCGAGGCGCTGTTCCGCGCGTTCGGCCAGTTCGTGCAGTCGCTGGGCGGCCGCTACATCACCGCCGAGGACGTCGGCATCGACGTCAACGACATGGAATACGTGTACCGCGAGACCGAGTTCGTGACCGGCGTGCACCAGGTGCACGGTGGCTCGGGCGATCCGTCGCCGTTCACCGCCTACGGTTCGCTGCAGGGCCTGATGGCCACGCTGCAGAAGAAGTACGGCGACGAGGAAGTCGGCAACTACAGCTATGCCGTGCAGGGCCTCGGCCACGTGGGCATGGAATACGTGAAGCTGCTGAAGGAGCGCGGCGCGAAGATCTTCGTGACCGACATCAACAAGGCGCTGCTGGACAAGGCGGTCAACGAGTACGGTGCCGAAGCCGTCGCGCCGGACGACATCTACGACGTCGACGCCGACGTGTACTCGCCCTGCGCGCTGGGCGGCACGCTCAACGAGCAGACGCTTGACCGCATGAAGTTCAAGGTCATCTGCGGCCCGGCCAACAACCAGCTGGCCAGCAACGCGATCGGCGACGAAGTGGCCAAGCGCGGCATCGTGTACGCGCCGGACTACGCCGTGAACGCCGGCGGCGTGATGAACGTCGCGCTGGAAATGACCGGCTACAACCGCGAGCGCGCCATGCGCATGATGCGCACGATCTACCACAACCTGACGCGCATCTTCGAGATCGCCGACCGTGACGGCATCCCGACCTACAAGGCCGCCGACCGCATGGCCGAGGAGCGCATCGAGGTGATGGGCAAGCTGAAGCTTCCGCTGGGGCGCAGCACGCCGCGCTTCCAGGGCCGCATCCGCGGCGGCGCATAATCCGCGCCACGTAGTACGCAACGACGGGGCCGAGTGCCCCGTCGTTGTTTCCGAAATCAGCGCCGGCACCGGATGTGCCGGCCGCACCACATGGAGGAACGACCATGCGCCCGTTTCCGCTTGGAGAAGACATCGACGCGCTGCGCGACGCCGTGCGCCGTTTTGCCGAAGCCGAGATCGCACCGCTCGCCGAGGCCGCCGACCACGACAACGCGTTCCCGCAGGCGCTGTGGCCGAAGCTTGGCGAGATGGGCCTGCTCGGCCTGACCGTGCCGGGCGAGTTCGGCGGCAGCGACATGGGCTACCTGGCGCACCTGGTGGCGATGGAGGAGATCTCGCGCGCCTCGGGCGCCATCGGCCTGTCCTATGGCGCGCACTCCAACCTCTGCGTCAACAACCTGCATGCCAACGGCAACGACGCGCAGCGCGCGAAGTACCTGCCGAAGCTGTGCAGCGGCGAATGGAAGGGCGCGCTGGCGATGAGCGAGGCCGGCGCCGGCTCCGACGTGGTCGGTTCGATGGCCTGCCGCGCGGAGCTTCGCGACGGCGCGTGGATCGCCAACGGCAGCAAGATGTGGATCACCAACGGCCCCGAGGCCGACGTGCTGGTGGTCTACATGCGCACCGCGGGCAAGGAGGCCGGCAGCAAGGGCATGACGGCGTTCATCGTGGAGCGCGGCATGCCCGGCTTCAGCACCGCGCAGAAGCTCGACAAGCTGGGCATGCGCGGCTCCAACACCTGCGAACTGGTGTTCGAGAACTGCGCGATCCCGGCCGAGAACGTGCTGGGCGAAGTGAACCAGGGCGTGCGCGTGCTGATGAAGGGCCTCGACACCGAGCGCCTGGTGCTCTCCGGCGGTCCGATCGGCCTCATGCAGGCCGCGCTCGATGCCGCCCTGCCCTACGTGCGCGAGCGCCGCCAGTTCGACGCCGCCATCGGCACGTTCGGCATCATGCAGGCCAAGATCGCCGACATGTACACCGCGCTGCAGTCCAGCCGCGCCTTCGCCTACCAGGTGGCGCGTGACTACGACGCCGGCCACCGTTCGCGCATCGATGCCGCCAGCTGCCTGCTGCACGCCTCCGAGGCCGCGGTGCAGGTGGCGCTGGAAGGCATCCAGGCGCTCGGCGGCAACGGCTACATCAACGAGTACCCGACCGGGCGAATCCTGCGCGACGCCAAACTGTACGCGATCGGCGCCGGCACCAACGAGATCCGGCGCATGCTGATCGGGCGCGAGCTGTTCGAAGGCCGCGCCTGAGGGCCCCGGGGGCGCCCAGCCCCCGGACCAACGGCCGATGGCAGGCCGATGCTGCAGTGCGATAATGGCCGCACATCACCATCGGAGTTCCCCATGACCGACATCGTCATCGTCGGTGCCAAGCGCACCGCCATCGGTTCCATGCTCGGCCAGTTCACCGGCGTGCCCACCCAGACCCTCGGCGCCACGGCGATCTCCGCCGCGCTTTCCGCCTCGGGCGTTGCCGCCGACCAGGTCGACGAGGTCCTGATGGGCTGCGTGCTGCCGGCCGGCCTCGGCCAGGCGCCGGCGCGCCAGGCGTCGCGCGCGGCGGGCATCCCCGATGCCGCCGGCTGCACCACCGTCAACAAGGTGTGCGGCTCGGGCATGAAGACCATCATGCTGGCGCACGACATGATCAAGGCCGGCTCGGCCTCGGTGGTGGTGGCGGGTGGCATGGAGTCGATGACCAATGCCCCGCACCTGCTCAACGGCTCGCGCACCGGGTTGCGCTTCGGCAGCGCCGAGTTCCTCGACCACATGGCGCACGACGGCCTGACCAACCCGGATGACGGCAAGGCGATGGGCGTGTTCGGCGATGCCGCCTGCGACAAGTACAACTTCAGCCGCGAAGCACTTGATGCGTTCTCGGCCGAAAGCGTGCGCCGCGCGCAGCAGGCGCAGGCGTCGGGGGCGTTCAAGGACGAGATCGCGGCGGTCACGGTGAAGTCGCGCAAGGGCGACGTGGTGGTCGACAGCGACGAAGAGCCGGGCCGCATCGACGTGGCCAAGATTCCCGGCCTGCGCCCCGCATTCGGCAAGGAGGGCCTGCTCACGGCCGCCTCTTCGTCGAAGATTTCCGATGGCGCCGCCGCGGTGGTGATGATGTCGTCTGACGAAGCCAGCCGTCGCGGGCATGCCCCGCTGGCGCGCATCGTGGCCCACGCCAGCCATGCGCAGGCGCCGGAATGGTTCACCACCGCGCCGGTGAAAGCGATTTCAAACGTGCTCGCCAAGGCGGGCTGGACGGTCGCCGACGTCGATCTGTTCGAGATCAACGAGGCCTTCGCCTGCGTGGCAATGGCGCCCATGCACGATCTCGACATTCCCCACGCCAAGGTAAACGTCAATGGCGGCGCCTGCGCGCTGGGACATCCGATCGGCGCCAGTGGTGCCCGCCTGGTGGTCACCCTGCTGCACGCCCTGAAGGCCAGCGGAGGCAAGCGTGGCGTGGCTTCGCTGTGCATCGGCGGCGGCGAGGCGACCGCGATCGCGGTCGAACTTGCCTGATCCGTTAACACGCCCTTTACCTCTGGCACTTCAAACTTCCGCTTGACAGCCAATCGAGGCTTGTCATCATTGTCGCGGCGCGCAGTTGCGCGTTGCCCAATCCACGACGAGGAATGTACCAAATGACCATCAACAAGCTGCTGATCGCGCTGGCGCTGGGCTTCGCCCTGACCGCGTGCTCCAACCAGGACGCCGCCGCCGACGCCGCTGCCGACGCCGCGCAGACCGCCGACCAGGCTGCTGCCGACGCCGCCATGGCCGGCACCCAGGCTGCCGACGCCGCTGCCGACTCGGCCGTTGCCGCTGCTGACGCCGCTGCCGACCAGGCCGCTGCCGCCGCTGCCGCCGGTACCGGCGAAGCCGCCGACGCCGCTGCCGATGCCGCCGAAGACGCGCTCGACACCGCGCAGGACGCTGCCGACGCCGCCGAGAACGAGGCCGAGGCTGTCAAGGACGCGGCGACCCCGTAATCGGGTCAGCCGTATCCCTAGCGTCATGTAGAAAGAAAAGCCGCTGGTCCGCCAGCGGCTTTTCCATTGCAACTCCCGCTGCAAACTCCGCTCAACCACACCTCAGGGGATTTCCCATGAAGATCAAGACCGTCGCTCTGCTGGCCGCCTGCACCTTCGCGCTCGCCGCGTGCCAGAACGAGACCTCCACCGCCCAGCAGGCCGCCGCCGAGGCCGAAGCCACCGCCGAGACCGCTGGCGACACCATCGGCCAGGCCGCCGAAGCCACCGGTGACGCCGTCGCCGCGTCCGCCGACGCCGCTGCCGCTGCCGCCGGCGAAACCGCTGCCGAAGCCGGTGCCGCTGTCGACCAGGCCACCGCCGAAGCGCAGGCCGCCGCAGCCGCTGCCGCCGAAAATGCCGAGGCCGCCACCGCCGACGCGCTGCGCGACGCCGCCGACAAGGCCGACGCCGCCGCCGACAAGGTCGAAGACTGACCTTCGCCGCCTGGCTCTGCCCGGCAGCAAAGGCCCGCTTCGGCGGGCCTTTTTTCTTGCGGGTATCCTTGCCGGCCACCCGCAGCCACGTGTGAGCGCATGCCCGTCCTCAGCAGCAGCCTGGACACCGCGTCCAGCGACTTCATCGGCAACGTCGATCACCACCGTGCACTCGTCGCCGAGCTCGACCGGCGCCTGGCGCGCGCGGCCGACGGCGGCGGTGACAAGGCGCGCGAGAAGCACACCGCGCGCGGCAAGCTGCTGCCACGCGAGCGCATCGCCGCCCTGCTCGACCCGGGTTCGCCCTTCCTCGAGATCGCGCCGCTTGCCGCCGAGGACATGTACGACGGCGCCGCGCCCGCGGCCGGCATGGTCTGCGGCATCGGCCGGGTGATGGGCCAGGAAGTGGTGGTCGTGGCCAACGACGCCACGGTCAAGGGCGGCACCTACTTCCCGATGACGGTGAAGAAGCACCTGCGCGCGCAGGAAGTCGCGCGCGAGAACCACCTGCCCTGCGTGTACCTGGTCGACTCCGGCGGCGCCTTCCTGCCCCTGCAGGACGAGGTGTTCCCGGACCGCGAGCACTTCGGCCGCATCTTCTACAACCAGGCACGGATGAGTGCCGAGAACATCCCGCAGGTCGCGGTGGTGATGGGCAGCTGCACGGCCGGCGGCGCCTACGTGCCGGCGATGTGCGACGAGTCGGTGATCGTCAAGGGCCAGGGCACGATCTTCCTCGGCGGCCCGCCGCTGGTGAAGGCGGCCACCGGCGAGATGGTGGATGCCGAAGCCCTTGGCGGCGCCGACGTGCACACCGCGGTCTCGGGCGTGGCAGACCATTTCGCCGAGGACGATCGCCACGCGCTGCAGATCGCGCGCGACATCGTGGGCACCTTCAACCGCCGCAAGGTCCTGCCGGTGGCGACACGCCCGGTGGTGGAACCCCTGTTCGCGGCCGAGGAGCTGTACGGCATCGTGCCGAAGGACACGCGCCGCCCGTTCGACATCCGCGAGGTCATCGCGCGCATCGTCGACGGCAGCGAATTCCAGGAGTTCAAGGCGCGCTACGGCAAGACGCTGGTCACTGGCTTCGCGCACCTGCACGGCTATCCGGTCGGCATCGTCGCCAACAACGGCATCCTGTTCTCCGAGTCGGCGCTCAAGGGCGCGCACTTCATCGAGCTGTGCAACCAGCGCGGCATCCCGCTGGTGTTCCTGCAGAACATCACCGGCTTCATGGTCGGCAGGAAATACGAGAACGCCGGCATCGCCAAGGACGGCGCGAAGATGGTCACCGCCGTCGCGTGCTCGAGCGTGCCCAAGTTCACCGTGGTGATCGGCGGCAGCTTCGGCGCCGGCAACTACGCGATGTGCGGCCGCGCCTACGGCGCGCGCTTCCTGTGGATGTGGCCCAACGCGCGCATCAGCGTGATGGGCGGCGAGCAGGCGGCCAGCGTGCTGGCCACGGTCACGCGCGACGGCATCGAGGCGCGTGGCGGCAGCTGGAGCGCAGACGAGGAGGAAGCATTCAAGACGCCGATCCGCGACCAGTACGAGTCGCAGGGCAGCCCCTGGTATGCGACGGCACGGCTGTGGGACGACGGCATCATCGACCCAGCCGACACCCGTCGGGTGCTTGGCATGGCGGTTTCCGCGTCACTGAATGCGCCTGTGGAGCCCGCCCGGTTCGGCGTGTTCCGCATGTAGCGGCGGACGCAAGTCATTGGCCCGGTTCAGTTTTGGTGACCCATGTCACAGCGGTGTGAAGGTGCGCGCGTGATAGGCTCGGACTTCCCTGACGCCCTACCCTGTACTTGAGGAAGCATCCCCCGATGGCCATTTTCAACCCGCAAGGCTCCGCCAAGAAAGACACCACGCTGCCGTTCGGCAACAGCAACAGCCAGGCCGACACGCCGGTGCGCGAGCCCACTCCCGCGATCGCCGACTTCGCTCCGGTGCAGACGCCCACGCCGACCCCGCGCGTGCCGGCGCAGCCGCAGCTCAAGGAATCGCTGATCGCGGCCGACCTGACCATCGAGGGCAAGATCTCCGGCAGCGGCCATGTGCGCATCGCCGGCAAGTTCAAGGGCGACGTGAACGTCGAAGGCGACCTGACCATCGAGAGCGGCGCCAAGCTCAACGGTGGCGTGCGCGCGCAGCGCGTCACGGTGGCCGGCGAGCTGGAAGGCAACATCGAGTCGGCGTCGCGCGTGGAGCTGCAGCAGTCGTCGGTCCTGATGGGCGACGTCAAGGCGGGCACGCTGACGGTCGCGGCCGGCGCGCGCATCCGCGGCAACGTGGAGTGCGGTTGGGGCGACGGCGATGCGCCGGCCAAGGACGACAAGGGCAAGAAGGACGCTTCGAAGGCCGGGCTCGACCTGGTCTCGTGAGCACGCGCCCCGGTGCGGCAGGTGCCACGCGCACCTGCCCGCACTGCAAGACGACAATCCTCGAAAGCGCGGTGGCATGTCCATCGTGCCGGCACTACCTGCGCTTTGAAGACAAGGCGCAGCCCACGCAGGTCACCCGTGCGCTGCAGGTGGAGGGCGAGATCCGCCATCCCGCCGAAGGTGGTGCCTGGGAATATTCGGTGGTGCTGACCATCCGTGACGACGAGGGCAAGGAGGTGTCGCACCAGGTGGTCGGCGTGGGTGCCATCCATCCGGGCGATGCGCGCACGTTTACCCTGGCGGTGGAGTTGATGCCGACCAACGACATGCGGCGGATGCCGAAGAAGCCTACTTCGCGGCATTAGAGCCTTGTGCTTGGCGTTGGCGGTGGGCGTGCACCGTGCTCCACCGTCTTGCGTGCCGAGGCCGGCTCCGCACGGTGCACGCCCACCGCTCCCAGCGCCGCCGCGGGCCGGCGGCCCTCCGGGCCGCGAAAAGCTCGCCACGGGCGGGTTGTCGCATCGCGCAGCGGGCCGAAAGGCCCGAAGGGCCGTCAGACCGCGAAGCGATGTGACGACCCGCCAGCGCGACAAGGACTCTCGCCATGCACACCCCAGTCGAATCGAACCGCGTCGCCATCCTCACCCCGGACCCGGAGGATGAGACCTATGCCGGGAGCTGGCCCGGCGTGCTCGCGCGGCTCTCCGCCGCGCTCGCCACCGCAGGCGTGACGGCAACGCCCACGCCCTGGACCGCGCATGTCGACGACTGCGCGCAGCTGATGGAATTCCCGCTCGTGCTGCCGTTGCTGGTGTGGGGTTATCACCTCGACCACGCGCGCTGGCTGCGGGCATGCCGCGCGTGGCAGCACGCGGGCGTGGCGATCGCCAACCCGGCCGAGGTGCTGGCTTCCAACTCCGACAAGCACTACCTCGACGTGCTGGCGCAGCGCGGCATCGCAATCCCGCCGACTACGTGGACCGAGCGCGTCACGCGCGAACAAATCGATGCGATGTTCGAGGCAACCGGCGCCGCACAGCTGATCGTCAAGCCGACCGTATCCGGCGGTGCCTGGCAGACGCAGCGCCTGCGTCGCGGCGAGGCACTGGTCGGCGCGCCCGACGGTGCCGCCATGATCCAGCCCTACCTGCCGACGATCGAGACCGAAGGCGAAACCTCGCTGCTGTTTTTCGGCGGGCGCCTGAGCCACGCGGTCAACAAGCGCCCCGTCCCAGGCGACTTCCGCATCCAGGTGCAGTACGGAGGCCTCTACACCGCCGTGCCCGATCCGCCCGAGGGCGCGCTTGCGCTGGCCGGGCAGACCCTCGCCGCGATCGGCACGCCACTGTTGTACGCACGCATCGACGTCGTGCCCGACGCCGACGGCCGTTGGCTGTTGATGGAAGCCGAACTGATCGAACCGGACTTCTACCTCGGCCAGGATCCCCACGCCGGCGCAGGATTCGCCCGCGCCGTACACGCACGCCTCTCAACGCCACCGTAATGTCGCCACAGGCGCGTTGGCGCATCGCGCAGCGGGCCTAAAGGCCCGCAGGGCCGTCAGACCGCGGAGCGATGTGCCAACGCGCCAGCGCGCGACAATTCAACCCATCAACCGCAGCCACCACATGACGTGTTGCCGCAGGCCGCGCCGCCGCCACTGCCCGCAGGCGCGATGCGCAGGCCGAGGCGCCGCATCCACGCCGGCCGCCCGTCGCGCACCAGCGGCAGCGCGATCGCGATGCGCAGGCGACGCGTGGTGCCGGGAAACTGCCGGCGCAGCGCCATCCAGGCGGCGAGCAGGACCACCAGCGCCACGACCACGTATTGCACGGCGAGACCGGCATCCATGGCTCAGCCGCCGCCCAGCGCCACGGTGATCTGATAGGTGGCGAACGACGCCAGGTACGCCAGCAGGAACAGGAACACCGCGTTGATGGCCATGAGCTTCCACGAACCGGTCTCGCGACGGATGGCCGCCCAGGTGGCGATGCACTGCGGCGCGTAGATGAACCACACCAGCAGGGACAGGCCGGTGGCGAGCGACCAGCCGTCGCTGATGATCGGCAGCAGGGCCTGGCTGGCGGCTTCGTCGTCCACGGCGGACAGCGCGTACACGGTGGCCAGCGCGGACACCGCGACCTCGCGCGCGGCCAGGCCCGGGATCAGCGCGATGCAGATCTGCCAGTTGAAGCCGATCGGGGCGAACACCGAGGCCAGCGCGTGGCCAATGCGGCCGGCAAAGCTGTAGTCGATGGCCGAGCCGATGGCGTCGACCGGCGGCGCCGGGAACGACAGCAGCACCCACAGCAGCACGGTGAGCGCGAAGATGATGCCGCCGACGCGCTTGAGGAAGATCATGCCGCGCTCGTAGAGCCCGATCAGCAGGTCGCGCGGGTGCGGCACCCGGTACGACGGCAGCTCCAGCAGCAGCGGATGCTCGCCCTTGTCGCGGCGCCAGCGCTTCATGATCCACGACACCGCCAGCGCACTGACGATGCCGGCCATGTACAGCGCGAACAGCACCAGGCCCTGCAGGTTGAACATGCCGGCGACTTCGCGAGTGGGGATGAAGGCGCCGATGAGCAGCGCATACACCGGCAGCCGCGCCGAGCAGGTCATCAGCGGCGCCACCATGATCGTGGCGATGCGGTCGCGCGGGTCCTGGATGGAGCGCGTGGACATGATGCCCGGCACCGCGCAGGCGAAGCTCGACAGCAGCGGGATGAAGGAGCGGCCGGAGAGGCCCGCCGCCGCCATCATGCGGTCGAGCAGGAACGCCGCGCGCGGCAGGTAGCCGGATTCCTCCAGCGCGAGGATGAAGGCGAACAGCACCAGGATCTGCGGCAGGAACACCACCACCCCGCCCAGCCCGGCGATGATGCCGTCGACCAGCAGGCTCTGCAGCGGACCATCCGGCATGACCGCGGCGACCGCCTCGCCCAGCCACGCGGTGCCGGCTTCGATCAGGTCCATCACCGGCGTGGCCCAGGCGTACACCGCCTGGAAGATCAGGAACATCACCACCGCCAGCGTCAGCAGCCCGAACACCGGGTGCAGCAGCCACCGGTCCAGGCTGTCGTCGAGGCGTGCGGTGCGCGTGGGCATGGTGACCGCGAGTGCCAGCAGGCGCCGGGTTTCCGCGTGCAGCGCGTCGCTGTCGACCGCCGTGTCGGTGCCACCCAGGCGAACGTGGGGCGGCCGCGGCGCCGCGGTCATCGCTTCGATCCGTTCGACCAGCGCCACGGCACCGTCGTGCTGCACGGCCACGGTCTCCACCACTGGCACACCAAGCTCGGCCTCCAGTGCGGCGCGATCGATCACCACGCCGCGGCGTGCGGCGGCGTCGGCCATGTTGAGCGCGATCACCATCGGCAGTCCGAGCTCGCGCACTTCCAGCGCGAAGCGCAGGTGCAGGCGCAGGTTGGTGGCGTCGATCACGCAGACGATGGCGTCGGGCACCGGCTCGCCGGGATAGAAGCCGCGACACAGGTCGCGGGTGATCGCCTCGTCCAGGCTCGAGGGATGCAGGCTGTAGGCGCCGGGCAGGTCGAGCACCGCGTACTGGCGCCCGGACGGCGCGATCAGGCGGCCTTCCTTGCGCTCGACGGTGACGCCCGTGTAGTTGGCGACCTTCTGCCGGCTGCCGGTCAGCTGGTTGAACAGCGCGGTCTTGCCGCAATTCGGGTTGCCGACCAGCGCCAGCCGCGGCAGCGCCCTGGCGTCGGCGCTCATGGCCGCGCGTCGCCGTTGCGCAGCACCACGCGCGCGGCCTCGTCGCGGCGCAGCGCGAAACGCGTGTAGCCAACCTGCACCAGCAGCGGCTCGGCGCCGAACGGACCGGCGGCGGTGACCTGCACTTCTTCGCCCGCCACGAAACCGAGCTCGCGCAGGCGGCGCGCGATGTGGTCGTTGTCGTATCGCGACTCGACGCGCTCGACGATGGCACGTTCGCGGCGCGGCAGCTCGGTCAGCCTCACGGCAACTTCCAAATGGGAACTGTTCTCATTGTAGCGCGGTGACGGCCCGCGGCTATCATTTATGTCCAAACGCGGAGGCTCGAGATGCCGGCACCCCTGACACTTACGCGGCATGGTGCCGTGGCACGCCTGTGCCTGGACCGTCCGACGCTGCACAACGCGTTCGATGCCGCGCTGATCGCCGAACTCACCGCCGCGCTCGACGCGCTGGCTGGCGACGCCGGGGTGCGCGTGGTGGTGCTGGAAGGCCGCGGCGCCTCGTTCTCCGCCGGCGCCGACCTCAACTGGATGCGCGCCATGGCCGCGGCCGACGAAGGCGCGAACCGCGACGATGCCCTCGCCCTGGCGCGGCTGATGCGCACCCTGGACCGCCTGCCCAAGCCGACCATCGCGCGCGTGCACGGCGCGGCGTTTGGCGGCGGCGTGGGCCTGGTGGCCTGCTGCGACATCGCCATCGGCGTGCCGGAGGCGAAGTTCGGCCTGACCGAAAGCCGCCTGGGCCTGCTGCCGGCGGTGATCTCGCCCTACGTCATCGCCGCGATCGGCAGCCGCCAGGCGCGGCGCTGGTTTGCCACGGCCGAGATCTTCGATGCCGCCGAGGCGCTGCGCATCGGCCTGCTGCACCAGCTGGTACCCGCCGACGAGCTGGATGCCGCCGTCGATCGTCAGGTGGCGCTGCTGCTGAAGGCCGCGCCATTCGCGTCCGCCGATGCCAAGCGCCTGGTGCGTGAAGTCGCCACCGCAACCGATGCCGACCGCCTCGACCACGACAACGCCGCGCTGATCGCCGCCCTGCGCGTGTCGCCGGAAGGCCAGGAAGGCCTGGCCGCCTTTCTCGACAAGCGCGCGCCGGGGTGGGTGGAGTAGAGCAACAGCGTTTTTGGCCACGGATTTGCGCGGATTGCGCGGATCGGGTCGAGGCAAGAACCAATGGAGGGAGGACGCATGGATGCGGACATGACGGGGCTGATGCATCGCAGGGTCAGCAAGCAGGTGATCGGGGCTTTCTTTGATACGTATAACGAGTTGGGGCACGGGTTTTTGGAGAGCGTGTACGAGCAGGCACTTGCGATTCGCCTGCATGAATGTGGACTGCGAGCGGAACGGCAGGTCCCCGTCGAGGTGCGGTTCCACAACCACCTGGTGGGCGAATTCCGCACGGACGTTCTAGTCGAGGGTTGCCTGCTCGTCGAAATCAAAGCAGCACGCTCCCTGACTGATGCCCACGAAGCGCAGCTGCTCAACTACCTCAAAGCGACGCGCATCCGCGTGGGCCTCCTCCTCAACTTCGGTCCCCGCCCCGAATTCCGCAGGCGCGTTTTCTCATAGACTCCTCAGCCTGATCCGCGTAATCCGCGCAAATCCGTGGCCAAAAGAATGCTCTTCCAGAAAATCCTGATCGCCAACCGCGGCGAAATCGCCTGCCGCGTCATCCGCACCGCGCGGCGCATGGGCATCGCCACGGTGGCGGTGTACTCCGAAGCCGACGCCGACGCGCAGCACGTGCGCCTGGCGGACGAGGCGTGGCCGATCGGTGGGCCGCGGCCGCAGGACAGCTACCTGCGTGGCGACGCGATCCTCGACGTGGCGAAGCAGTCCGGTGCGCAGGCCATCCATCCGGGCTACGGATTCCTCAGCGAGAACGCCGACTTCGCCGACGCGGTCGAGGCCGCCGGCATCGCCTTCATCGGCCCGAAGGCGGCGTCGATGCGCAGGATGGGCAGCAAGGCCGGCGCCAAGGAGCTGATGGACGCCGCGGGCGTGCCGGTGGTGCCCGGCTACACCGGCGAAGGCCAGGAGCCGGAGCTGCTGCAGCGCGAAGCCGACCGCATCGGCTATCCGCTGATGATCAAGGCCGCGCACGGCGGCGGCGGCAAGGGCATGCGCGTGGTGCGCGCGGCCGCGGAGTTCCTGCCGGCGCTGGAAAGCTGCCAGCGCGAGGCGCGCAATGCCTTCGGCCGCGACCGCGTGCTGCTGGAGCGCTACATCGAATCGCCGCGGCACATCGAGATCCAGGTGTTCGGCGACGCGCACGGCAACGCCATCCATCTCAACGAACGCGAGTGCTCCGCGCAGCGCCGCTACCAGAAGGTGCTCGAGGAGGCGCCCTCGCCGTTCCTCACGCCGGAATTGCGTACGCGCATGGGCGAGGCCGCGGTGCTGGCCGCGCGCGCCATCGACTACGCCAACGCCGGCACGGTGGAGTTCATCGTCGCGCCGTCGGGCGAGTTCTTCTTCATGGAGATCAACACCCGGCTGCAGGTCGAACACCCCGTCACCGAGATGGTCACCGGCCTGGACCTGGTGGAGTGGCAGCTGCGCGTGGCCGCGGGCGAGCCGCTGCCGCTGGCGCAGGACGCGATTGCTCGCAACGGCCATGCGATCGAGGTGCGGCTGTACGCCGAGGACCCCGACGCCGGCTTCCTGCCCGGCTCCGGCCGCCTGCAGCGCCTGCGCCTGCCCGCACCGTCGGCTCACGTGCGTGTCGATGCCGGCGTCGTGGAGGGCGACGTGGTGACGATCTTCTACGACCCGATGATCGCCAAGCTGATCGTCCATGACCGCGACCGCGCCGGCGCGCTGGCGCGGCTGCGCGACGCGCTGGCGGACTGCGCGATCGATGGCCCGAAGTCGAACATCGCCTTCCTCGAACGCCTGGTCCGCCACCCGGCGGTGGTCGACGGCAGCATCGACACCGGCTACCTCGACCGCCACCTGGACGAGTTCATCGGCGACGACGCCGGCGCCGCTGCCGGCGACCACGATGCCGCCCTGCTCGCCGCCGCCACCGCCGCGCTCCTTGCCGAAGAAGCCGAGGCGCGCTGCGCCGCCGCCGGCAGCAGCGACCCCGGCTCGCCCTGGGCGATCGCCGACGGCTGGCGCCTGGGCCACGCCGGCCTGCGCCGCGTGGTGCTGCGCGCCGACGGCCAGCGCCATGTGTTCGAGGCGCATGGTGCGCACGGCGACTACCGCATCAGCCGCGATGGCGCGGACAGCGCGGTGGCCGGGGCGCGCCTGATCGACGGCGGCCTGTCGGCGCGCTTCGACGGTGCCGGCCGGCGCTACCGGCTCGATGCCCACGCAGGCCGCCTGATGCTCCACGACGGGCGTCGCCACTGGCGCTTCGAGCGCGCCCTCCCCTACCAGGCCGACCTGGCCGACACCGCCGGCTCGGGAGACCGTATCGCGGCACCGATGCCCGGGCGTATTGTCGTCACCAGGGTAGCCCCGGGGGACAGCGTGGCGCAGGGACAGGAACTGCTGGTCATGGAGGCGATGAAGATGGAGCTCGCGCTCAAGGCGCCGCGCGACGGTGTCGTAGCCGAGCTGCGCGCGCACGAAGGCGACTTCGTCGAGGCCGATGCGGTGCTGGTGGTCCTGGAGTCCTGACCATGGCCCTGCCGTCCCGCGTGCGCATCGTCGAGGTGGGACCGCGCGACGGCCTGCAGAACGAAGCGGCGATCGTCGCCACCGCGGACAAGATCGCGCTGGTCGACCGGCTGTCGGCCACCGGCCTGCAGACGATCGAAGCCACCAGCTTCGTCAGCCCGAAGTGGGTGCCGCAGCTGGCCGATGCCGCGGACGTGTTCGCCGGCATCGCGCGGCGCGATGGCGTGGCCTATCCGGTGCTGGTGCCCAACCTGCAGGGCTACGCGCGCGCGCGCGCCGTCGGCGCCACCGAGGTCGCGCTGTTCACTGCGGCGTCGGAAGCCTTCAACCGCCGCAACACCAACGCCGGCATCGACGAATCGCTGGAACGCTTCCGCCCGGTGCTGGCGCAGGCCGCCGACGACGGCGTGCGCGTGCGCGGCTACGTCTCCACCGTGCTCGGCTGCCCCTACCAGGGCGACGTGCCGGTGGCGGAGGTGGTGCGCGTGGCGCGCGCGCTGCATGCGATGGGCTGCTACGAGATCTCGCTTGGCGACACCATTGGCGTGGGCACCCCGGGCAAGGCGCGCGCGATGCTGCGCGCGGTGGCCGACGCGGTGCCGATGCCTGCGCTCGCGGTGCACTTCCACGACACCTACGGCCAGGCGCTGGCCAACGTGCTGGCCTGCCTGGAGGAAGGCGTGGCGGTGGTCGATGCTGCGGTCTCGGGCACCGGCGGCTGCCCCTATGCGAAGGGCGCCAGCGGCAACCTCGCCACCGAGGACCTGGTGTATATGCTGCACGGCATGGGCATCCAGACCGGAGTCGACCTTGACGCGCTGGCCGACACCGGCCGCTGGCTGGCCGGGTTACTCGGCCGCGAAAGCGGCAGCAGGGTAACGCGGGCGCGCACCGCGACATGACCGCGACGAGCCTGCCTGGAACCCACGCGCTGCTGTCGGACAACGACGGCAACGCGCAGGTCCTCGCAGCGCTCGACTCCGCCTGCCGCGACCTCTCGTTGCCTGCCCACACCCGCGAGATGCTCTGCCACGCGCGCGATGCGCTGCAGGCGGCCAGCGTGGACGCCGAGGTCGCGCGCCTGCGCTACCACGCGCTGTTCGACGCCGTACCCGACCCGGTCAGCATCATCGACGAGCATGGCATCGTGCTCGACCTCAACAAGGCCGGCATGGCGGCCTACCGGCGGCCGCGCGAGGAGATCGTCGGCCAGCCGATCCACGTGCTCAACCCGGACCTGCCCGAGGACCACATGGCGCCGGTGTGGGACGCCGTGGACCGCGGCGAGAGCTTCGTGATCGAAGTGAGCAACATGCGCGCCGACGGCACGCGGTTCCCGGTGGAAGTGCATTCGGCCGGCTTCCTGCACGACGGCCGGAAGTGCGTGGTGGCGGTGGCCCGCGACCTCAGCCGCCGGCGCGAAGCCGAGGTGCGCTACCGCGAGCTGATGGAGGTGATCGACAAGGGCATCGTGATCCAGACAGCGGATGGCAGCCTGGTGTACGCGAACTCCGCCGCGCTGCGCATGATCGGCGTACCGGGCCACGTGCCGGGCCACCCGAACCAGCGCACGCCGCGCCCGGCGAGCGAGTGGATGGTGGTGCGCGAGGACGGCAGCGAAATGCCGGCCGAGGAGTATCCCGCCATGCGCGCCATCCGCGAAGGCCGCCTGATCGGCAGCACCCTGCTTGGCCTCTACCACCGCCCGCAGCGAAAGCTGCGCTGGCTGTCGGTGACTTCGGTGCCGCAGTACGCCGCCGGCAGCGACCGGCCGCACCAGGCGCTGTCGATGTTCTCCGACGTCACCGCGCTCAAGCGCGACAGCGCGCTGTTCCATCGCGTGCAGACCCTGGCGCGCATCGGTGGCTGGGAATGGGACCGCGCCGCAGCACGGCTGTACCTCACCGATGTCGCCGCCGGGATCCTGGCGCAGGCGCAGTTGCCGGCGTCGATCGACGACATGATCGCCTGCCTCGCCCACGACGACCGCGCGCGCTTCCGGCGTGCGGTGGACGCGACGATCCTCGAAGGCCACGGTTTCGACCTCGAGCTGCAAGGCTCGCGCGCCGACGGCCACGCATTCTGGGTGCGCGTGATCGGCGAGGCCGAACCCGGCGACCCGGGCGCCAGCCGCATCACCGGCACCCTGCAGGACATCACCGCGCACAAGCAGGGCCAGGAAACACTGCGCGTGCAGGCGCGCACCGATCCGCTCACCGGCCTGCTCAACCGCGACGCGATCCTGGGCGAGCTGGCCGCGCGCATGGCCGATGCCACGCTGTCGCGGGTGGCGGTGCTGTACATCGACCTCGACCGTTTCAAGATGGTCAACGACGTGCTGGGCCATTCCGCCGGCGACGCCCTGCTGGTGACCGCCGCGCAGCGCCTGCGCCGGGCCGTGGGCACCGAGGGCCTGATTGCGCGCTTCGGCGGCGACGAGTTCCTGGTGGCCTGCTCCACCGCCGACGATCCGGACAGCCCCGAGCGGCTGGCGGACGCGATCCTCGACGCCTTCGCCATCGGCTTTGGCGTGGAGAAGGAGGAGTTCGCGGTCACCGCGAGCATCGGCATCGCGCGCGCGCCCGATGACGGCGAGAGCCCGCACGCGCTGATCCAGAGCGCCGACACCGCGATGTACGCGAGCAAGCGGCGGGTGCGCAACGGCCGGCAGGTGTTCACCCCGGCCATGGCGCAGTCGCAGCGCGACCGCCTGCGCTTCGAAACCCAGCTGCGCCACGCCGCCGACAACGACGAGTTCCACCTTGTCTACCAGCCGCAGGTGGACCTCGTCAGCGGCCGCATCGTCGCCGCAGAGGCGCTGATCCGCTGGCGCAACGAGCGCCTGGGCGAAATGCGGCCCGACCACTTCATCAGCCAGGCCGAAAGCACCGGCGACATCGTGCGCATCGGGCTCTGGGTGCTGCGCATGGCCTGCCGCCAGGTCGCGGAATGGCGCGACGCCGGGCACGGCATCGTGCGGGTGGCGGTCAACGTGTCCTACCGGCAGTTCCTGGGCGACGACCTTGCCGCCAACGTGCGCGCGCTGCTCGACGAATACGCCCTGCCCGGCGCGGCGCTGGAGCTGGAATTCACCGAGCGCGTGCTGATCGAGGACGCACCCGAGACGATGAACACCTTCGCCCAGCTGCGCGCGATGGACGTCGCGCTGGCGATCGACGACTTCGGCGAGGGCTACAGCGCGCTCAACTACCTGCGCCGGCTGCCGATCCAGGGCCTGAAGCTGAGCCAGCTGTTCGTGGCCGGCGTGCCCGGCAATGCGTCGGACGTCGCCGTCTGCCAGGCGGTCGCCGGCATCGCCCACAGCCTCGGCCTCGGGCTGGTGGCGGAAGGCGTGGAGAACGAAGAGCAGCGCGCGTTCCTGCTCGCGCTCGGCGTGCCGGTTGGCCAGGGCTTCCTGTTCTCGCCGGGCCTGCCGGCCGACCAGTTCGCGCTGAGCCTTGGAGCACCGGGGACGCGCTAAAATCGCGGTTTACCCTCAAGGAACCCACTCCATGCGGCTCCAGGACACCCGCGCCATCGTCACCGGTGGCGTTTCCGGCCTCGGCCTTGCCGTGGCCACGCGCATCGTCGACGCCGGCGGCAAGGTCGCGCTGTTCGACGTGAATGACGACAAGGGCGGCGCCGCGATCGCCGCGCTCGGCGATGCCAACGCACGCTACTTCCGCACCGACGTCACCAGCGAGGATGGCGTGGCAACCAACGTGGCGGCGGCGAAGGATTTCCTCGGCGGGCTGGACGCGGCGATCAACTGCGCCGGCATCCTCGGCGCCGGCCGCGTGCTCGGCCGCGAGGCACCGATGCCGCTGCAGCAGTTCTCCACAACGGTGATGGTCAACCTGGTCGGCAGCTTCAACGTCGCCAAGGCCGCTGCCGCGCAGATGCAGCACAACGCGCCGGGCGACGACGGCGAGCGCGGCGTGATCATCAACACCGCCTCGGTCGCCGCCTACGAAGGCCAGATCGGCCAGGCCGCCTACTCGGCGTCCAAGGGCGGCGTGGTCGCGATGACCCTGCCGATGGCGCGCGAACTGGCGCGCTTCGGCATCCGCGTGAACACCATCGCGCCCGGCATCTTCTGGACGCCGATGGTCGACGGCATGCCCGATGACGTGCAGGCCTCGCTGGGCGCGTCGATCCCGTTCCCCTCGCGCCTTGGCCGCCCCGAAGAGTTCGCCGACCTGGTCGCGTACGTCATCGGCAACCGCTACATCAACGGCGAAACCATCCGCCTCGACGGCGCCGTGCGCCTCGCACCCAAGTAAGGACCCTCGATGAAAGCCTATGACGTGAAGAAAGGAAACGTGGTCGAGCACAACGGCACCGTGTACCAGGTCCGCGACATCGACCGCAGCTCGCCGCAGGGCCGCGGCGGCAACGTGCGCTTCCGCTTCACCATGTACAGCGTGCCCGGCGGCAACAAGACCGACGCCTCGTTCGACGGCGACGACGACCTGAAGGAAGTCGAGCTGCTGCGCCGCCAGGCCAGCTTCTCCTACAAGGACGGCGATGCCTTCGTGTTCATGGACGACGAGGACTTCACGCCCTACCCGCTCGATCCGGCGATGGTCGGCGACGGTGCCGGCTACATCACCGATGGCCTCAGCGGCTGCTACGTGCAGCTGATCGACGACGCCCCGGTCGCGCTCCAGCTCCCGCAGACCGTGACCCTGGAAGTCGTGGAAACCCCGCCCGAACTCAAGGGCGGCACGGCTACCAAGCGGCCGAAGCCGGCGCGGCTGTCCACCGGCATCGAGATCCAGGTGCCGGAGTACATCGGCAACGGCGAGCGCGTGCTGGTCAACACCACCAGCGGCGAGTTCTCCGGCCGCGCCGACTGACAGGGCGCGCCCGCTACGGCGGGCGCTTACCCCCGGCACCCAGCACGGGGATCAGCAGCAGGGTCAGCAGCGACAGCCCCGCCCCGACCCCGAACGTCCACGCCGGTCCTGCGCTGTCCCACAGCCATCCGGCGAGCACGCTTGCGGCCAGCAGCGCCACGCCCGACACCAGGTTGAACACGCCGAACGCGGTGCCGCGATGCTGCTCCGGCGCCACGCCGGCCACCATGCTTGCGAGCACCCCCTGGGTCAGGCCCAGGTGGAGCCCCCACAGTGCGGCACCGACGAGCACCCACGTCGCATCGTTGGCCAGGACCAGTGCCATGTCCGCCAGCGCGAGCATCACCATGCCACCCGCCAGCAGCATCGCCGGGGGCATCCGGTCGGCCAGGCGGCCCGCCGGATACGCAGTCGCTGCGTAGGCGAGGCTCATCAACGCCAGCACCAGTGGCACGTAGGCAAGCGCCAGGCCGACATCTGTGGCGCGAAGGATCAGGAACGCCTCGCTGAACCGCGCGAGCGAGAACAAGGCGCCCAGCACCGCCAGCCGCGCAAAGCCGGAGCCGAGCCGCGCAAGGCCCGGCCGGGTCAATGGCGGAGTGGCGCGCCCATGCTGCCGGGGCGGTTCCCGCAACCGGAGCAGCAGCACCACCGCAACTGCGCCTGGCAGCACCGCCCACCAGAGCACGGTGCGGATGTCGCCTGCATGCAGCCACATCAGCGCCATGGCCAGCAGCGGCCCCAGCACGGCGCCGACGGTGTCCATGGATTGGCGCAGCCCGAAGGCCGCACCCATGACGGCGGGAGGCGTCACGTCGACCACCAGCGCGTCGCGGGGAGCACCCCTGATGCCCTTCCCCAGGCGGTCGAGCAGCCGCGCAAGCGTCACCGTGGCGACCGAGTCGGCCAGCGGGAACACGGGTTTGACCGCGGCCGCCAGGCCATAGCCCAACAGCACCAGCGGCTTGCGCCGGCCCACGGCATCGCTGAGATAGCCGGAGAACACTTTCACCACCATCGCCAGCGACTCCGCCGCGCCCTCGATCAGTCCGATCGCCAACATGCTTGCCCCCAGGCCCTGGACCAGCAGCACGGGCAACAGCGCGTGCACCATTTCCGAGCCCATGTCGGTGAACAGGCTGACGAAGCCCAGCGTCCAGACCGTGGGCGGGACGGGCAGGCGCCGGAAACGGGAGGTCGGCCTGGCCACGCGGCTCAATGCCGGTCCTGACCGGCCACGGGTCCGGAGAGCGCCGCGACAGGGCGGGTCCTGAAGATGACGCGCCCGCGATAGGGCGTGCCCAGCGGGGTGGCGACGAATCCCAGCGCCGCGATCCGAAGACGGATGCCGGGCCACCGTGACTGCTTGCAGATCCAGACCGCTCCGGGCTGGTCGGCGGCCTCCGCGAGTTCGGTCGCGAGATCCTCGTCATCGACCGGATTGAAGCGTGCCCTGGCCCCGGCAGGAACCGGATCCAGGCCGATCTTTTCGATCTCGGCATCGAGGTGCAGGCGCAGTCCGTAACGCGTCATGTCCTCGACGAAGATCACTTCGTGCACCGGGCCCGGCGCCCGCTCGTGGATCGCGACTGCCCACTGTGACGCGTCCTTGTGCGTGGGCCAGAAGCTCGCGGCAAGCTTCAGCGCCAGCAGCACCACGACCCAGGCGGCCAGCCACGGCCACCGCGGCAAACTCCGGTGTTCCTTCCGGCGCTGGACCGCGACCAGCAGTGCCAACGGCACGAACAGCGGCAGCAGGTACAGCGGCAGCCGGGACTGGGCCAGGCAGAACACCAGCAGCGGCAGCAGCACCCACAGCGCGAGGAAGAGCGCCGCAGGGTCGGCCTGCCGGCCTTCGACGCTGCGCCACCGCTGCAGGTCGGCCGGCAGTGCGCGCAGCCATCGCCACAGCGCCGGCGACCACGGCATGGTCCCCACGACCAGGGTGGGCGCATACACGAGCAACCACCCGTACCACTGTTCGTGGCGCCCGAACTTGTCGGTGACGACACGATTCACCACCTCGTCGCCCACGAAATACTCGAGCAGCCCCGGGTTGTCGGCGACGACCGCGACAAACCAGGGCAGCGCCAGCAGGCAGAACAGCGACAGTCCCCACAAGCGGAACCCGGGATGCCGGCGCCACACCAGCCAGTCGAATGCCAGCAGCACCGGCAACGGCAACAGTCCCGGCGGCCCCTTGGTCAGGAACGCCAGCGCGAAGCCCACCCACATGAGGCCCCCCCAGGCGCCAGGATGCCGGCCCGACATCCGCGCCTCGACGAACGCCCATACCGCCAGGGTCTCGAATGCGGCGAGCAGGAAGTCGGTCGTGACCATCTGCGACGCCCCGAACGGGAGCAGCATGGTGGCGTAGGCCAGCGCGGCAGTGCGTTCGCAGCCCGGCGCCAGCCGCCTGCCTATGCGCCAGGTCAGCCAGATGCACAACAGGTAGGAGAGCGCCGCCGGGAGCCGCGCCGCCGCGGCGGTCTTGCCGAACACGCCCACGCTCGCGGCGATCGCCCAGTAGGTCAGCGGCGGCTTCGTCCAATGGCCGACATCGCCGCTGCGCTTCGGATTGAGCCAGTCGCCGCTGTCGAGCATGTTGAGCGCCACATTGGCGTAGCGCCCCTCGTCGGGATCCCACAGCCCGCGACTGCCGAGGAACGCGAACGCCAGCAGGATGCAGAGAAGCGCGAAACCCCAGGCACTGCGATCCCTGACGACCCGAAGGTCGACGGGACGGACTGCGCCCGGAGGGTGATGGAGTCGGAAGAAGCGCATGCGGCGGCCTGCACGTGGAGCCGGCATCATCGCCGCGGCCGCATCGGAGAATTGTCGCAGCGCCGCCGCGCCTAGAAGGCAACGCCGCCTTCGGCTTCGTGCAGTCCACGCAGGCGGGCGCCCAGGGCGGCCACGTTGGCTTCGGCCTGCTCCAGTGATTCCCGTGTCGCCCGCGGCAACCGGTCACGGGCCGCGGCCCGCAGGCGGTCCTCCAGCGCGCGCAGGCGGGCCGCACGTGCGCCAGCGCCGGTACGGGCCTGCGTGCGCTCGGCCGCCAGCGGCAGGCCGTAACCCGGCAGCGACAGCAGGGCCGACGGACTGGCCAGTGCGCCACCTTCGCGCAACGCCTCGGCCAGGATCGGCAGCAGCCCGTCGCCGGGCACGTCGGTCGCGCGCCGGTAGGCGGCACCGCCGGCGGCGCCGGCGCGGAACACGAGCCGCTTGAGCGCATCGCGCGCCTGCTGCTCCTCGCGGCGCAGGGCCGCCTCTTCCAGCAGCAGCAGTGCCGCGGACGCGCGCATGTCGCCGCGTTGCAGCCACGGCGCACGCTGCACGGGCGCCATGCGCAGCCAGTCCGCCACGGCGGCGTGCTCCAGCGCGAGGCTCTCGCGTGCAGTGTCGTACAGCGCCTGGTAGTGGGCGTTCCAGGGCTCGAAACGGTAGCCGAGCCGGCGCGCCTCGTCGGCGTCCGCCGGCACCGCGGAATCGTCGACCAGCCCGGCGCGGCGCAGGCGCCGGAGCAGGCCCTTCGGCGTGATGCTGACGAGGTCGGCCGCGGACGCGCGCGGCAGTCCGTCGTGCAGCAGCTTCCAGGTTTCCACCGCGCAGTTGTTGCCGACGAAGCGGTAGCGGCCGTCGTAGCTCCAGTGCACGCGCGCCGCGCGTTCGAGCAGCGCGGCGATCTCGCCGGCGGACAGCCGCAGCGGGATCGATGCCAGCGGGCGCAACTCCACCCGCGTGTACTCGTCCACGACCTGCTGCAGCGGCAGCACGAACAGGCGCGAGGGATAGCCACCGGTGAGCCCGCGCCAGCTCGAGAGCTGCAGGTCGTCGACGAAGGCGCGGAACGAGAGCACGCGGTGGTGGTCGAGGTCGAGGCGGCAGTCCGGCCCGGGCGTGCGTCCCGGGGCGCAGACCACGAGGCGCAGCATGCTGTGTCCCCAGCGGCTCGACATGGCTTCGCCGTCGCCGGCGAGGAGGTAGTCCACGGCGACCACGCGCGCCGGATCGAGTTCCAGCAGGGGCGCGGCATCGGCGTCGGCGAGTGCGCCGGCGTCGACGTAGGGCAGCGTGGCGGCGCAGGCCGGCGCGTCGGGCGACCAGCCGAAGTGCGCGGCGAAATGCGCATGCAGCGCCGGGCGCCGGCAGGCGTACGCCGGATCCAGCAGGAAGTGCTCGACGTTCACCGCCACGAACTCCGCGGGCGACGCCAGTTCGTAGGCATCGGGGCTGCGCGCGCCGAAGGCGTTGCGTGCGCCGCGACCGGGCCACAGCGGCCGCACCTGCCAACCGGCCAGGTCGAGCGTGCGCGGATCGCGCGAGATACGGCCGGGACCGTGGTCCCAGGCGTGTGCGACCTCGTGGACGAGCGCCGTCACCGCGGCATCGCGCCCCTCTCCCGCCGACCCGTCCTGCCACGCGGCCAACAGGGCGCGGTCGAGCACGATGCGGCGCCCGCGGATGCGGCCGTGCACCTGCGCCGGCAGGTCGTCGCGCCAGCCCAGCTGCAGCGTGGCGTCCCAGTCCCGCAGCACGGGCGGCAGGCGCGGCAGCGTCGCCTGCACCAGCCGCCGGCTTGCCTCGGCATCGGCCGCGGTCGCGCCGCTTTCCGCGGTGACCTGCAGCGCCGCATGCGCGGGCCACGGCACGGCCAGCGCACACAGCAGCAGGCGCCTGGCCCAGCGGTGCATCAGCGCATCAGCGGGCGAGGATCGCCCGCGCCAGTTCAAGGTCGCTGGCGTCGCGCGCCGCGGCCGACTGCCCGCGCAGGTGGCGCAATGCCGCCTCGAGGCGTGCACCGCGGATGCGTCCATCGGTGGCGACGAAACCGGCCGCATCCTCGCGCGCCTGCAGCACGATCTTGTCGTTGCCGGACGTGGATCCGGACGAGCCGGCGCTGGATGCCGACGAGGCACCGCCGCTGGTGCCGGCGAAGCTGGAAGCGTGGACGGGGGCAACCGCGAGCAGCAGCAGCGCGCAGGCGGGGAAGAATCGGGTCATGGCGTGGGGTCGCTGGTGGGGGATTCGGCGTCGAAGAGCTTGCCGGGATTGAGGATACCCGCCGGGTCGAGGGCGAGGCGCAGCGCGCGCATCACCGCGATCTCGGCGGCATCGCGAGTGGAGCCGAGGAAGGCCTTCTTGACCAGGCCGATGCCGTGTTCGGCGGAGATGCTGCCGCCGTGGCGGTTCAGCAGGCTGGCGAGGTGTGCGGTGACCGCGCCGCAGCGCGTCACGAACTGATCCTGCTCCATGTCGGCGGGCTTGAGCACGTTGATGTGCAGGTTGCCGTCGCCGATGTGCCCGAACCAGACGACCTCGAAATCCGGATATTCGGCCGCGAGCAGCGCCTGCGCCTCTGCCAGGAACGCGGGCATCGCCGACACCCGCACGGCCACGTCGTTCTTGTAAGGCAACGATGCTGCGAGGCTTTCGGTGATGCCCTCGCGCAGGCGCCAGAGCTGCGCCGCCTGCGCGTCGCTGCCGGCAATCACGCCGTCGGCCACCCAACCCTGCTCCGCGCAGTGGCTGAAGGCGTCGAGCAGGCGCGGATCATCGGCGCCGTCGGCCGCGAACTCGGCCACCACGTAGTACGGATGCACGTCGGCGAACGGCGCCTGCGCGCCATGCGCGACCACGTGATGCAGCGCGCGGTCGGTGAAGAACTCGAATGCCTCCAGCGCCAGCCGTTCGCGCAGCGCCTGGAACACCTGCATCAGCACCGCAAACGAGGGCAGCGCCAGCAACATGGTCGCGGTGGGCGGCGGCGGCGCGGTGAGTCGCAGCGTGGCCTCCACCACCACGCCCAGCGTGCCCTCCGAGGCGATGGCCAGGTGGCGCAGGTCGTAGCCGCTGGAGTTCTTGACCAGGCCGCGGTTGAGGTCGAGCACGTCGCCGGCGGCGGTCACCAGCTTCAGCCCGGCGACCCATTCGCGGGTGTTGCCGTAGCGCAGCACGCGGATGCCGCCGGCGTTGGTGGCGATGTTGCCGCCGATGGTGCAGGAGCCGCGGGATGCGAAATCGACCGGGTAGTACAGGCCATGGCTGCGCGCCGCTTCCTGCACCGTCTCCAGCGCCACGCCCGCCTCGACGACCAGCGTGCGGTCGACCGCATCGAAGGCAAGTACGCGGCGCATGCGTTCCAGGCTCAGCACCAGTTCGCCGTTGGCCGCCACCGCGCCCCCCGACAACCCGGTGCGCCCGCCCGAGGGCACCACCGCCACGTTCTCCGCGCCAGCCCAGCGCAGCACCGCGACGACCTGCTCCACGCTGGCCGGAAACGCGATCGCCAGCGGCGCCGGCGTCCAGCGCCGCGTCCAGTCCTGGCCGTAGTGCAGCAGGTCGTCGGCGGACGTGGCCAGCGCCAGGCCGGGGACGGCCTCGCACAGGCGCTCGAGTCGTGGATCGCTCATCTGGACCGCTCAGCGTGCATTGCGGCCAGCCTGCCAGCCACGCGCGCCAGCGTCCAGCGCTGCGGTGCAACATGCGGCGCCCGCTGGCACACTGCAGGGCCCGCCCGGCGCATCCGCATGCTCAAGACCTCCTACCCCCGCAAGGATATCCGTGTGTTGCTGCTGGAGGGCGTCAGCGACAGCGCGGTCGAGGTGTTCCGCAACGCCGGCTATTCGAACATCGAGGCGTTCGCATCGTCGCTGCCCGAGGACGAGCTGCGCGCGCGCATCGCCGAGGCGCACATCGTCGGCATCCGTTCGCGCACCCAGCTGACGGCGGACGTGCTGGCCGACGCCAGGCGCCTGCTGGCGGTCGGCTGCTTCTGCATCGGCACCAACCAGGTGGACCTGGACGCGGCCGAGCTTGCCGGCGTACCGGTGTTCAACGCGCCCTACTCCAACACCCGCAGCGTGGCCGAGCTGGTGATCGCCGAGGCGATCATGCTGATGCGCGGCATCCCGCGGAAGCACGCCGAATGCCTGCGCGGCGGCTGGCTGAAGTCGGCGACCGGCAGCCACGAGGTGCGCGGCAAGACGCTCGGCATCATCGGCTACGGCCACATCGGCACCCAGGTCGGGCTGCTTGCCGAAGGCTTCGGCATGCGCGTGCTGTTCCATGACATCGAGGCCAAGCTGTCGCTCGGCAACGCGCAGGCCGCGATCGGGATGGACGACCTGTTGGCGCGCGCCGACGTCGTCACCCTGCACGTGCCGGAAACCCCTGCCACGCGCCTGATGATCGGCGCGTCCGAACTCGCGGCGATGAAGCCCGGCGTGCACCTGATCAACGCCTCGCGCGGCACCGTGGTCGACATCGACGCGCTGGCCGCGGCGCTCGACAGCGGCCAGGTCGGCGGCGCGGCGGTGGATGTGTTCCCGGTCGAGCCCAAGGGCAACGAGGATGCGTTCACGTCGCCACTGACGCGCTTCGACAACGTCATCCTCACTCCGCACGTCGGCGGCAGCACGCTCGAGGCGCAGGACAACATCGGCATCGAGGTGGCGTCGAAGCTGGTGCGCTACAGCGACAACGGCAGCACGCTGTCGGCGGTCAACTTCCCCGAGGTCACGCTGCCTGGGCACGAAGGGAGCCAGCGACTGCTGCACATCCACCGCAACGTGCCGGGCGTGCTGTCGCAGGTCAACGACATCTTCTCGCAGGCGGGTGTGAACATCGACGGCCAGTTCCTGCGCACCGACAGCAAGGTCGGCTACGTGGTGATCGACATCACCGCGACGCCGGAGCAGGCGCAGGGCCTGCGCACGGCGCTGGCCGCGGTGCCCGCCACGCTGCGCGCGCGCATCCTCTACTGAGGCGCGCGCCCCAGCCACTTGCACGCCATGCGGCGCAGTGACGGGTCGATGCCGTCGTCGGCGGCGACGGCCGCGATGTCGCGCCAGGCCAGCGCATGTGATTCGTCGCTGACCACGAAACGCTCGTCGGCGCCGGCGCGCACCACGTAGCGCACGTCGTGGTGCCAATGGCCGGGCACCTCATTGCGCGCCGGAATCCAGTGCCGGTCGAGGTCGAAGATCCCGCCCTCGAGCACCAGCCCGACCAGTCCGGTTTCCTCTTCGGCTTCGCCCAGTGCGACGCGCGCGAGATCGCGGTCGCCGTCGGCATGGCCGCCGGGCTGCAGCCAGCGATCGAGCTTGCGATGGTGGGTGAGCAGCGTGCGCCGGCCGTCGGCGCTCACCACCAGCGCCGACGCGGTGAAGTGGCCGGCCAGGCGCGTGCGCAGGAAGGGATCCTCGCGGTCGCGCAGCAGCGCGATGAACATGTCCGCGGCCTCGGCCTCATCGGGCATGCGCATGCCATGCGCGGCGAACGCGGCTGCGAGCCGCTCGATGGCGGGATCGTCACCTGGGTGCAGATGGATGGTGCGTTGCGACATTTTTTGGCTCGTGCCCGGCGCTCCATTATCGCCGCGCGCAGGCCCCGCGATGCCGCTTGTGATCCCCGCCATGCTTTGGCAAGGTACGGCAGCCATGGTGCCTGTGGCACCGTCCAATGCAGCGCGGTCCCCACGCCGTCCGTTGCCACAACGAAGGGGAACACGCGAATGCTCAGAGACCTCATGCGGGTCAAGGCGATCGAGCCTGCTCCACACGTGGATGCCGGCGAACCGGTCGAAGGCAGCCTGCAGGGCGAAGTGAGCCTGAAGCGCACGCTCACGGCGACGCAACTGTTCCTGCTCGGCGTGGGCGCGGTGATCGGCGCGGGCATCTTCGTGCTGACCGGCCATGCCGCGGCCGAACATGCCGGCCCGGCGGTGGTGCTGAGCTTCGTGCTGGCCGGATTCGCCTGCGCACTGGCGGGCCTGTGCTATGCCGAATTCGCATCGATGATGCCGGTCTCCGGCAGCGCCTATTCCTACGCCTACGCCACGCTCGGCGAGTTCGTGGCGTGGTTCATCGGCTGGTGCCTGGTGCTGGAATACCTGTTCGCGGCCTCCACCGTCGCCGTGGGCTGGTCCGGCTACCTCAACGGTTTCCTCGGCACGCTGGGCGTGCCGATCCCGGACGCGCTGTCGATGGCCACGTTCACCGTCACCAACGGCGAGTTCGTGCGCACCGGCGCGATCCTCAACCTGCCGGCGGTGGCCATCGTCGCTGCGGTCAGCGGCCTGTGCTACGTCGGCATCACCCAGTCGGCGTTCGTGAACTCCATCATCGTGGCCCTCAAGGTCACGGTGATCCTGCTGTTCATCGGCTTCGGCCTGCAGTACATCGACCCGGCCAACTGGCAGCCCTTCATCCCCGCGAACGAGGGCCCGGGCAAGTACGGCGTGGAAGGCATCGTGCGCGGCGCGTCGATCGTGTTCTTCGCCTACATCGGCTTCGATGCGGTCTCCACCGCCGCCGGCGAAGCCAAGAACCCGCAGCGTGACATGCCGATCGGCATCCTCGGTTCGCTGGTGTTCTGCACCATCGTCTACATCGTGGTCTGCGGCGTGCTGACCGGCCTGGTGCCGTACCCGCAACTGTCGACGCCGAAGCCGGTGTCCACCGCGCTGGAGGCCTACCCCGACCTGCTGTGGCTGAAGTCGGTGGTGGAGGTCGGCGCGATTGCCGGCCTGTCCTCGGTGATCCTGGTGATGCTGATGGCGCAGCCGCGCATCTTCTACAGCATGTCGCGCGACGGCCTGCTGCCGAAAATCTTCGGCAAGGTCCACACGAAGTACCAGACGCCTTACGTGGGCACGATCATCGTCGGCGCGATCGCGGCATGCCTGGCGGGCTTCCTGCCGATCGGCCTGCTCGGCGAGATGGTGTCGATGGGCACCCTGCTGGCTTTCGCCACGGTGTCCGCCGGCGTGCTGGTGCTGCGCCTGAAGCGGCCCGACCTGCCGCGTCCGTTCCGCGTGCCGCTGGTGTACATCGTGTCGCCGCTCGGCGTCGCGGCCTGCCTGTACCTGTTCCTGCCGCCGTTCATGGAGCACTGGCCGCTGTTCGTGGGCTGGATGGTCATCGGCATGGTGATCTATTTCGGCTACGGCCACTGGCACAGCAAGCTGCGTACGCGCTGAGGACAAGCAGCCATGACTGACGTGGTCGCCAGCGCAAAGAAGATCGGCCCGGTGCTGGCGACGTTCGTTGTCGCCAACAACATGATCGGCTCGGGGTTCTTCCTGTTGCCGGCCACCCTGGCCAAGTCCGGCGGCGTGACCGCGCTGGCCTGGCTGCTCGGCACCATCCTCGCGGTGGTGCTGGGCGCGGCGTTCGCGCGGCTGGCGCGCGCCTACCCGGACATGACCTCGCCCGACGACTACGTGCGGCCGGCGCTGGGCCGCGACATGGGCTTCCTGGCGACCACGCTGTACTGGATCTCGTCATGGATCGGCAACAACGCGATCGCGGTGGCGGCGTTCGGCTACATCGTGGCCCTGCTCCAGCTCGGTGACGGTCCGGGCATGCGCCTGTTCGGGCAGATCGCGCTGATCTGGCTGATGTTCGCCATCAACCTGATGGGCCCGCGCCCGATCGCGCGCTTCCAGTCGCTGTGCGTGGTGTTCGGCCTGCTGCCGGTGGTCGCGGTGCTGACCGCGGGCTGGGGCAGCTTCGACCCGGAGATCTACCGCGCCGCATGGAACGTCAGCGGCGAGACCGATGCGGTGGTGGTGATGGCGTCGCTGGCGCCGATCTTCTGGGCGTTCGTGGGCCTTGAGACCGGCGCGATGGTCGCCGGCGTGGTGCGCGATCCGGACCGCAACGTGCCGCGCGCCACCATCGGCGGCATCCTGATCGCCGGCGTGGTCTACCTGGTGTCGTCGGTGTTGATGATGGGCATCGTGCCCGCCGAACGCATCGCCGAATCGAGCGCGCCGTTCGCGCTGGTCGCGGGCGAGATGTTCGGCGTGTGGGCGGTGCCGGTGATCGCCGCCGCGGCGGCCATCAAGGCCACCGGCACGCTCGGCGGATGGATGCTGGTCAGTGGCGAGTCCGGCGCGCGCGCCGCGCACCGCGGCTTCCTGCCGGCGATCTTCGGGCGCCTGCATCCCAACGGCTCGGCGCGCTGGGGGTTGTTCATCATCGCCTCGGCCATGACCCTGATCGCAGTGTTCACGTTGGCGCCGACGGTGTCGTCGCAGTTCGAGACCATCATCAACATGGTGGTGACGCTGGTGGTGATGGCTTATATCGCCGCCGGCCTGAGCCTGTTGCTGGGTTCGCCGGAGCTGCCTTCCGGTCCGCGCGAGCGTCTGCTCGGAATGGGCGCGCTGGTCGCCTGCGGCCTGCTGGTCTACTCCACGCCGGTCGACACGCTGGTCGGCGGGCTGGTGATCGCACTGCTGTGCTGGGCCGGCTACCGGGGCTTCGCGCGCCGCGCCACGCGTTAGACCCGCGCGTTAGACCCGCGCGGTAGAATCGGGGCATGGTCGACACCCTGCCCTACGACATCCACGCGCTGCGCGACCGCGCCGGCGAACTCATCATCAATGTCCGCGAGCTTTCGGCGGCCGGCTGGACGCCCGCGACCAGCAGCAACTTCTCGCGCCGGCTCGATGACCGCCATGCCGCGATCACCGTATCCGGCCGCGACAAGGGCAAGCTGTGCGAGGCCGACATCATGGTCGTCGACTTCGACGGCAAGGCGGTCGGCAGCGACCACCGGCCCTCCGCCGAGACCCTGCTGCACACCCAGCTCTACCGCAGGTTTCCCGACATCGGCTGCGTGCTGCACACGCATTCGCGCACGCAGACCGTCGCCTCGCGCCTGTACGCCGGCGCCGGCCACGTGCACCTGGCCGGCTACGAGCTGCTGAAGGCCTTCGCGGGAACCTCCACCCACGAGGTGGAACTCGACCTGCCGGTGCTGCCCAACAGCCAGGACATGCCCACGCTGGCCGCGCAGGTCGACGCGCTGCTCGACGACGGCCCGATGTGGGGCTACCTGATCGACGGCCATGGCCTGTACGCCTGGGGCCGCGACATGGCCGAGGCGCGCCGCCACCTCGAAGCTTTCGAGTTCCTGCTCGGCTGCGAGCTGGACCTGCTGCGGCTGCAGCCGCGGCGCTGAACCAAAGGAGATCCCGACATGAGCCGCCTGCGCATTTTTGCCGACGACGCCCCCACCACCCCGCTGCTCGACACCAGCGCCGGCGACGCCATCGCGCGCGAACTGAATGCCATCGGCGTGACGTTCGAGCGCTGGCAAGCCACGCAGCCGATCGCCGCCGGCGCCACGCAGGACGAGGTTCTCGCCGCGTACAGGGCCGACGTCGACCGCATCAGCGCCGAGCGCGGATTCACCTCGGTCGACGTGATCAGCATCGCGCCCGACAACCCGAAGCGCGAGGAAATGCGCGGCAAGTTCCTCGACGAGCACTTCCACAAGGAAGACGAGGTGCGGTTCTTCGTGGCGGGCTCCGGGCTGTTCACCCTGCACGTCGACGGCAAGGTCTACGAGATCGAGTGCGTCAAGGACGACCTGATCGCGGTCCCCGACGGCACCACGCACTGGTTCGACATGGGACCGGAGCCGGAATTCGTCGCCATCCGCTTCTTCCAGCAGCCCGACGGCTGGATCGGCCACTTCACCGGCACCGACATCGCGCGGAAATTCCCGCGCTACGAAAAGGGTTCGCGCTGAGGCGCGGCTTGCATGAAGACGACGGTACTCACTGACATCGAAGGGACCACGGGCAGCATCGCGTTCGTGCGCGACGTGCTGTTTCCGTATGCGCGGCGCGAGCTGCCGCGCTTCGTGCGCGAGCGTGGCCATGACCCCGAAGTGCGGCGCTGGCTGGACGAGGTGGCCACCGCGCATGGCGCGATGTGCGATGACGCGATGATCGTGGAGACGCTGCAGGGCTGGATCGACGAGGACCGCAAGCACACCGCGCTCAAAGCCCTGCAGGGCATGATGTGGAGCGAGGGTTACCGGCGCGCCGATTTCACCGCGCACATCTACCCCGACGCGGTGGCCGGGCTGCGCCGCTGGCACGACGCGGGCCACCCGCTGGCGGTGTACTCATCCGGTTCGGTGCCCGCGCAGAAGCTGTTCTTCGGCCATTCCGATGCCGGCGACCTGCTGCCGCTGTTCGACGCCTTCTTCGACACCGAGGTCGGCGGCAAGCGTGAGGCCGCGAGCTACGCCAACATCGCCGGACGCCTGCAGCGCGAGCCGGGCGACATCGTGTTCCTGTCCGACGTGGTGGCCGAACTCGACGCCGCGCGCGATGCCGGCCTGCGCACCGTGCTGGTCGACCGGCTGCAGGATTACCCGCAGCCGCGCACCGGCGATGCGGCCAACGGCCACGCGCGCGTGGATTCGTTCGACGCCATCACGCCCTGATCGTTCTGCCTAGGGCGACGTGCCGTGTCCCGGTTCGGCCTGGTCCAGGCGATACCGGGTCGCGGCCCGCTGCTCGCCGAGCCAGCGGTCGAAGGTGCGCACCTCGACCTCGTGCTCGCCCGGGTCCAGGTCGGTAGGCAGCGCCCCGCGCCACAGGTGGGCCGAGACTTCGGCTTCGGGCGAGCGGTCGTAGCCGCGCAGCGCGCCTGCCGCGTCGTCGCGCACGTTCTCGGCCAGCAGGCGTGGATCGGCGCGCGACACCTTGTCCATCGCGCGCCAGGCGCCGCCGTCGATGCGGTACTCGACCACGCTGTCGTCCTCGCCCATGAACACATTGGCGTAGACCGCCCAGGCGGGATAGGCGCCGTGCCGCAGCACTGCGGGCGCGTGCAGCGCCATCGCCGCGGTGAGCGACGGGTTGTCCGCGGGCAGCCGCGCGGGATGCCAGGACAGGCGGTAATCGCCGTCGGCATCGATCTTCAGCAACGCGTGGCCGTTGGGCGTGCCGTCGGCCATGGTGGCGTCGGGGATGCCGTCCGCGTCCGGGGCACCCGACCAGAACGCGCCGCTGGCCGCGCCGACGTTGTACTCGTGCAGCGGCGTGGCGCCGTGCCAGCCGTCAGCCGGCCCGTGCCGGTAATGGCGTTGGGTGTGGCGATGGCCGCTGAGCACCAGCACTCTCGGGAAGTCGCGCAGCAACACGAACAGCCGCTCGCGGTCGGCGCGGCGGAAGGTCTCGGCGCGGCCGGGCGCCGCGGTATCGAACAGCGGGATGTGCATCGCCAGCACCAGCAGGCGGTCGCGCGGCTGGGTGGGCAGCCAGGCCTCGAGCAGCGCGAACTGGTCCTCACGCAGGCCGCCGACGTAGCCGCCGCGCGCGCCCGGCAGCTTCACGACGTTGTCGAGCACGACGAAGGCGGCCTCGGGCTCCTCGCGCACATAGCTGTCCGGGCCGTAGCTGCGGTGGAACGCCGACAGCGATCCCTCGTCTCCTTCGGCACCCGGGTCGAGGTCATGGTTGCCCGGCACGTGCAGCCACGGGATGCCGAGCCTTGCGGTAACCGCGTTGACCTCCGGATACAGCGCGACGACGTCATCGACGATGTCGCCCAGGCTGATGCCGAAATCGGCGCCCATGCCGGCGTCGGCGCGCAGCGGCTCGACGATGTCGCGCGCGTAATAGTCGACATCGCGCATGGACTTGACCTGCGGATCGGCGAACAGCAGCACCGTCAGCGCGTCGCGGGCCGTGGCGGGTGCAGCCAGCGCCACCAGGAGCGCCACTCCAAGAATCCGGGTCGACCGAGGCATACATGTTCCGTCGCGAGCGATGGCCCATTATGCCGGCCGCCTTCGTTTGCAAAAGTACGATGCCGCGGGCATATGATCAGCCCTGGCGGGGGAGTAGGGGCCGACATGGAAGCAGGCACGTGCAGATGGGGATGATCCAGGCGAGGCCCGCGCCCGCCTGGCGGCTGCTGCTGACCTGCCTCTGCCTGCTCCTGGCATGCGCGACCAGCGCGTGGGCCGCGCCGACGCTGGGCCTTGGCGAGGCGACCCGCGAGATCGCGCTCTCGCCGTACATGAGCTACCACCACGACACTGAAGCCAGGGACCGGGTCGAAGATGCGTTGCGGCGCGTCGGCAACGGCGTGTTCGCCCCGCTGCCGCGCAACGATGCCGCCTTCGGCTTCCAGAAGGGGGCGTTCTGGTTCCATGCGGCCATCATCAACGAGAACCGTGCGGAACCGCGCTGGCTGCTGGTGCAGGCCTATCCGCTCAGTGACCAGATCGACCTCTATGTCCGCTACCCCGACGGTCGCATCGAGCACCGCGCGGGTGGCGACACCCTGCCCTTCGCCGAGCGCAGCATCCGTTACAGGCACCCCAACTTCCTGCTCGACCTGCCGGTCGGGCAGCGCGTGGAGCTGCTGATCCGGGTGCAGAGCCAGAGTTCGATGCAGGTGCCGCTGGTGCTGTACACGCCCAGCGCGTTCACCGAGATGTCGCGCGATGCGCAGTTCTCGATTGGCCTGTACTACGGGATCCTGCTGGCGCTGTTCTTCTACAACCTGGTGCTGTGGCTGGTGCTGCGTGATGCCAGCTACTTCTGGTACCTGTTCCACATCGGTGCATTCGGGCTGGTGCTGTTCTGCCTGAACGGCCTGGGGTTCGAATACCTGTGGCCGGACAACACCTGGCTCGCCGACAAGTCGGTGCCGCTGTCGATCAGCCTTGCGCTGGTGGGCATGCACCAGTTCGCGCGCGTGTTCCTCGGGCTGGGCGAACGCTGGCCGCGCGGCAACGTGGTCAGCATCATTGCCATTGCCGCGTTCGTCGCATTCGGCATCGCGGCGATCATCGTCCCGTACCGCATCATCACCCAGGCGGTGTCGCTGGCCGTGCTGGCCAGCATCATCTGGATCACGATCGTAAGCGTGGTGGCGCTGCGCCGCGGCTACGCGCCGGCGCGGCTTTTCCTGCTGTCGTGGAGCATGTTCCTCGCGGGCACGGGGGTATTCACCCTGGTCGCGTTCGGCGTGGTCCCCAAGTCGTTCTTCACCGAGTACGGCGTGCAGCTCGGCTCCGCCCTGGAGATGCTGTTCCTCTCGATCGCGCTGAGCTACCGGTATGCCTCGCTGCGCAACGAGAACGAACGCATCGTCAGCGATGCCAACCTGATGCTCGAGCGCAAGGTCGCGCAGCGCACCAGCGAGGTGCGGCACGCCCTGGTGCAGCTGGAGGAGGCGCATGCGCGGCTGCGCGATTCCAGTCGCCGCGACGGGCTGACCGGCCTCTACAACCGCACCTACTTCCACGAGGCCTTCGAGCGGATGCTGCGCGACTGCAACGATGACGGCCAGCCGCTGTCGCTGCTGATGATCGACCTCGACCACTTCAAGTCGGTCAACGACGAATACGGGCACCTGGTCGGCGACGAATGCCTGCGCTGGGCCACGCAGCGCATCGGCCGCGCGCTGCGGCCGCACGACGCGCTACCGGCGCGCTTCGGTGGCGAGGAGTTCGTGGTCGCTCTGCCGGGCCACGACCTGCACGCCGCGGTCGCGGTGGCCGAAGAAGTGCGCCAGTCGCTGCTGGCCGAGCCCTGCGTGTCGAACGGCGACATCATCCGCATGTCGGCCAGCGTCGGCGTGCACACCATCGAACCGGGTGCGATCGACGACATCGACGACGCCTTCCAGATCGCCGACCAGGCTCTCTACAGCGCCAAGGCCAACGGCCGCGACTGCGTGAGGACGTCCATCTCGGCAGCCTGAGCCGGTGCGAATCGTGCTCACGCGCTGCGCGTACGCAGCACCTGCTCCAGGTCGGACAATCCCAGACCGCGCGCGCGCAGCAGCACCAGCAGGTGATAGGCCAGGTCGGCGGCCTCGCCGAGCAACGCGGCGTCTTCCTCGACGACCGCCGCCAGCGCGGTCTCCACGCCTTCCTCGCCGACCTTCTGCGCGATGCGGCGGATGCCGCCAGCCAGCAGGCGCGTGGTGTAGCTGCCTTCCGGCATCGCGGCGGCACGCGACTCGACCACGCGGTCGAGCTCGGCAAGCGCGCTGCCGCGAGCCCCGCCGAAACAGCTGTCGCGACCGAGGTGGCAGGTGGGTCCCTGTGGCTCCGCCGTCACCAGCAGCGCATCGGCGTCGCAGTCGATCTCGATGGCGACCAGCTTCAGGTGATGGCCACTGTATTCGCCCTTGGTCCACAGGCGCTGGCGGCTGCGGCTGAAGAACGTGACCAGGCCGGTCTCGTGCGTGGCCGCGAGCGACTCGCGGCTCATGTACCCGAGCATCAGCACCCGCTGCGTGCGCGCGTCCTGCACGATCGCCGGCAGCAGGCCGCCGCCCTTGTCCCAGTCCAGAGCCGGCATGGCGTCACGCATCGCGCACCTCGATGCCCTGCGCGCGCAGGGCCTGCTTGAGTTCGGGGATGACGATTTCCCCGGAGTGGAAGACGCTGGCCGCCAGCGCGGCATCGACGTCGGCCTCGCGGAACACTTCGGCGAAATGCGCGCTGGTCCCGGCGCCGCCGGACGCCACCAGTGGCACCCGGCACGCGGCGCGCGCGGCGTGAAGCTGTTCGATGTCGTAGCCGATCCTCGCGCCGTCGCTGGCCATGCAGTTCAGCACCACCTCGCCGGCACCGAGCGACTGCACTTCCTCGATCCAGTCGAGCGTGCGCCGCCCGGGTGCGCGCATCGCCGCGGCATCGCCGGTATGGGTGCGCACGCGCCACTCGCCGTCGGCCTCGCGCAACGAGTCGATACCGACGACCACGCACTGCACGCCGAACGCGTCGGCCAGCTCCGTGACCAGCGCGGGACGCTCGAGCGCCGGCGTGTTGACCGAGATCTTGTCGGCCCCCGCGTGCAGCACGCGGCGCGCGTCGTCGACGCTGCGGATGCCGCCGGCGACGCAGAACGGAATGTCCAGCAGCCGCGCCAGGCGCTCGATCCAGGCGATGTCGACGCTGCGCCCGCGTGGACTGGCACCGATGTCGTAGAACACCAGCTCGTCGGCCCCCTGGTCGCGATAGCGCTGCGCGAGCGTGGCGATGTCGCCGACGTCGACGTGGTCGCGGAAACGCACGCCCTTGACCACACGGCCGTCCTGCACGTCGAGGCAGGGAATGATGCGGCGGCTCAGCATGGTGGCGCCTGCGCGGAGATGACGTACGCCAGCGCGTCGGCCAGCGCCAGACGGCCTTCCAGCAGCGCCTTGCCGAGCACGATGCCGTCGCAGCCGATGCCGCGCGCGGCGGCGACGTCGGCGGCGTCGCGTGCACCGCCGCTGGCCTGCAGCCGCAGCGTGGGCGCACGCGCGAGCAGCCGCGCGTAGAGCGCCAGGTTGGGGCCGGCCAGCATGCCGTCGCGGCCGATGTCGGTGCACAGGAGGTGCTGCAAGCCGGCGTCGGCATGGAACGCCACCAAGGCGTCCAGTGTGTCCGCGGCGTCTTCGGTCCAACCGTGCGTGGCGGGGCGCCACTGCCCGTCCGCTGCCTGGCGCGCGTCCAGCGCGACCACGATCCGCTCGGCACCGTAGCGCGCGACCCACGCCGCGACCATCTCGCGCTCGGCGACCGCCAGCGAGCCGATGACCACGCGGTCCGCCCCGGCCTCCAGCATCGCGACGACATCGGCCTCGCTGCGCACGCCGCCACCGGTCTGCACCGACAACCCGGTCCGCGCCTTGATGCCGGACAGCAGCGGCGCCAGCGTGTAGCCGCCGGCGCGTGCCGCGTCGAGATCGATCAGGTGCAGCCAGCGCGCACCCGCTTCGGCATGGCGCATGGCCAGGTCCAGCGGCGCATCCGTGTAGCGGGACTCGCGCGAGTAATCGCCCTGCGCCAGCCGCACCACGCGGCCATCGCGGATGTCGATCGCCGGATAGACCGTGAAACTCATGTCCGCGCTCCAAGGAAGTTCTGCAGCAGTCGCGCACCGGCCGCGGCGGAGCGTTCCGGATGGAACTGCGCGCCGGCCACCAGGCCGTGCTCCACCACCGCCGCGAAGGCCGCACCGTGCGTGCAGTCAGCCACGCAGTCGCCGGTCACGGGCGCGGCGTAGCCATGCACGAAGTAGACCCATGCGCCGTCGTCGATCCCGGCCATCAACCGCGAATCGCCTCGCGTGCGCAGCCGGTTCCAGCCCATGTGCGGGACGCGCACGCCGGGTGCCGGGGCCATGCGCCGCACGCTGCCACGCAACAGCCCGAGGCAGGCCACATCGCCCTCCTCGGAAGACTCGAACAGCAGCTGCATGCCGAGGCAGATGCCCAGCAACGGCACCGTCGGTGCTTTTAGCACTGCTTCGAACCCGCGCTCGCGCAGCAGCCGCATCGCCGGCGCGGCGGCACCGACGCCCGGCAGGATCACGCGCGCCGCGCCGCGCAGCGCATCGGCATCGCGCGCGATGCGTGGCCGGGCGCCGATCCGCTCCAGCGCATGGCGCACCGAGCCCAGGTTGGCGCCGCCGGCATCGATGACCGCCACGTCCATGGCTACAGCGTGCCCTTGGTGCTCGGCAGCACCTGGCCGCTGCGCGCGACCGCCTGCCGGAGCGCGCGCGCGAAGGCCTTGAAGCAGGCCTCCACCTGGTGGTGGTCGTTGTCGCCTTTGACCTGCAGGTGCAGGTTCAGCCCGCAGGCGTCGCACAGCGAGCGGAAGAAGTGCGCCACCAGTTCGGTCGGCAGGTCGCCCACGCGCTCGCGCCGGAATGTGCCTTCGAACACCAGGTACGGCCGGCCGCCGAAGTCGAGTGCCGCGCTGGCCAGGGTCTCGTCCATCGGCAGGGTGAAGCCGTAGCGGCCGATGCCGCGCTTGTCGCCCAGCGCCTCGCGCAGCGCCTGGCCCAGCGCCAGGCCGGTGTCCTCGACGGTGTGGTGTTCGTCGATGTGCAGGTCGCCTTCGGCCTGCACCCGCAGCGCGATGCCGCCGTGCTTGCCGATTTGTTCCAGCATGTGGTCGAAGAATGCCAGGCCGGTGGCGATGGCCGGCTCCGCCACGCTGTCCAGGTCGATGTCGACGCGGATGCGGGTTTCGCGTGTTTCTCGCACCACGCTCGCGCGGCGGGGCGCATCGACCAGCGCGTGTGCGATCGAAGGCCAGTCCCATTCGCCACCGAAGCGCGATGAGCGCAGGTGGAAGCCGCGGATGCCAAGGTTGTCGGCGAACTGCATGTCGGTGTCGCGGTCGCCCACCATGGCCGAACGCGACCAATCGATGCTGCGGTCCTTGATGTATGGCATGACCAGGCCCAGGCCGGGCTTGCGCGTGGGCGCGTTGTCGGCGGGCAGGCTGCTGTCGATGAGCACGTCGCGAAAGGTGATGCCCTGGCTTTCGAAGAACTGCATCATCAGCAGCTGTGGGCCATCGAAGTCCGCCTGCGGAAATGCATCGGTTCCCAGTCCGTCCTGGTTGCTGACGATGACGAACTGGTAGCCGGCATCGCGCAGGCGCAGCAATGCCGGCACCACGTCGCGGCAGAAGCGCAGCTTGTGCAGGCCGTCGACTTGCAGGTCGGCGGGCTCCTCGATGAGCGTGCCGTCGCGGTCGACGAACAGGATCGGTGTCATGGCGTGCTCCTCGCCGCGCGGAGCGCAGTCAATACGCGTTCGTTCTCGGCCGCCGTGCCGATGGTGATGCGAAGTGCATCGTCGAGGCCGGCAACAGCGCGCTGGTCGCGCACCACCACGCCCTCGGCCTGCAGCGAGGCCAGCGCGGCGCCGGCGTCGGCGAAGCGCAGCAGCAGGAAGTTGCCCGCCGACGCATACACCCGGCGCACGCCGGGCAGGCAGGCCAGGGCAAGCCGCATGCGCTCGCGCTCGGCGACCACCAGGTCCACGCGTGCGCGCGTTGTTGCCAGTGCTTCCGGCGCCAAAGCCGACAGGGCAAGCGCTGCACACGGTGCCGGCACCGGATACGGCGCCTGGCAGGCGCGCAGCGCGGCGATGAGGCCGGCATCCGCGATCACGCAGCCGATCCGCGCCGCCGCCAGCGCATGCGCCTTGGACAGCGTGCGCAGCACGGCCAGGTTGGGGCAGTTGGCCAGCAGCGCGGTCGCAGACGCCTGGCTGTCGAACTCCGCGTAGGCCTCGTCCACCACTACCAGCGCGCGGCCCGCGAGCCGCGCCGCGATCTCGGCAATGAGCGCCAGCGGAATCGCGCCACCCGTCGGGTTGGATGGCGAGCACAGGAACACGATCCGTGCGTTGCCCTGCACCGCCGCGGCGAGCAGTGCTTCGCCATCCAGCTCGAATCCAGCGTCGGTGTCGCGCAGCGGCACCTCGAGCAGCGGCGCTCCCTGCAGCCGCGCGCTGACCGCATACATGCCGAACACCGGCGGCGTAGCCAGCACCGCGTCGATGCCGGGACGGCACAGCGCGCGCACCAGCAGGTCGATCGCCTCGTCACTGCCGCGGCCCACCAGCAACTGGTCGGGTTTGCAGCCGTACAGCGCGGCCAGCGCGGCGCGCAGCACAACGGGCTGCGGCTCTGGGTAGCGGTTGGCGTCGCCGCCGGCATCGCCCGGGTTCGGCCACGCGCTTTCGTTGGCATTGAGCCAGACATCGCCGCGCATCGCTTCACCGCGTGCGGAGCGGTAGCCTGCGAACCCGCGCAGGTCCGGGCGCAGCAGCTCGATGGCCGCGCTCATGCGCATGCCTGCAGCGGCGACTGCAGCCGCAGGCGCACCGCGTTGGCGTGTGCTTCGAGCCCTTCGGCCTCGGCCAGCACGACCGCGTCCGGACCGATCGCGGCGATGCCCGCTGGCGTAGCAGTCTGCACGCTCAGGAAATTCTGGAAGCTGGCCACGCTGACGCCGCTCCACGCCGCCGCCGAGCCACCGGTCGGCAGCACGTGGTTGGTGCCGCTGCAGTAGTCACCCAGCGCCTCCGGCGTGTGGTCGCCAAGGAACACCGAGCCTGCGGCCGCCACGCGATCCAGCCAGGCGCGCGGCGCGCGCAGCGCAAGGATCAGGTGCTCCGGCGCATAGTCGTTGCTGATGGCGAACGCCTCGTCGAGCGTGTCCACCAGCACCAGTCGCGACGCCGACAGCGCCTCGCGCGCGATCGCCGCACGCGGCAACGCGTCCAGCTGCGCTTCGAGCTCGACCCCCACCCGCTCGAGCAAGGCCTCGCTGTCGGACAGCAGCAGCACCTGCGAATCCGGACCGTGCTCGGCCTGCGACAGGAGGTCCGCCGCGACCCACGCGGCGTTGGCGCCGGCATCCGCGATCACCAGCACCTCCGACGGCCCCGCGGGCATGTCGATCGCCGCCAGGCCCGCCTGCGCCACCTGGCGCTTGGCCTCGGTGACGTAGGCGTTGCCGGGGCCGAACACCTTGTCGCAGGCCGGCACGCTCGCCGTGCCGCAGGCCATGGCCGCAATCGCCTGCGCGCCGCCGAGCTTGAACACCCGCGTGATGCCGCACAGGGCCGCCGCCACCAGCACCGCAGGATCCGCGCTGCCGTCGGCGCGCGGTGGCGTGCACAGCACGATGTCCGCGCAGCCGGCGAGGCTTGCCGGCACGCCGAGCATCAGCGCGGTGGACGGCAACGGCGCGCTGCCGGCGGGCACGTACAGGCCGACGCGGCGGATCGGGCGCACGACGCGCTCGCAGGTCACGCCGGGCGCGGTATCGACGGCGTAGTCGCCCTGCATGCCGGCGCGGTGGAAGGTTTCGATGCGTGCCCGTGCCGCGACCATCGCGCCGCGCAGGGTCGCGGACACCTGCGCCTGCGCGGCGAGGAAATCGCCGTCGCCCACCACGAACGCGTCGAGGTCGACACCGTCGAACCTGCGGGCGTACTCCGTCAGCGCCACATCGCCACGCAGCCGCACCTGCTCGATGATCCCCGCGACCGAGCGCGCGGTCGCCTCCGACGTGGCCTGCGTCGGGCGGCGCAGCGCGGCGTTGCGCGCGGTGGCATCCAGGGTGGACCAGCGCAGCCGCTTCATGCCAGCGTCCTCTCGACCGGCAGCACCATCAGGCCACTGGCACCCGCCAACTTGAGGTCCTCCAGCCGCTGCCAGGTCATCGCGCCATGGCACAGCGCCTGCAACGACAGGCTGTCGGCGCCGTCCAGCTGCATCACGGTCGGCGGCTCGGCGTCGGGCAGCAGCTTCATCAGGCCGGGCATCGCACTGCGCGGCGCCTGGAAGAGCAGCAGCCGGCTGTCGCGGATCTTCAGCACGCCATCCAGCCTGCGCAGCAGCAGTTGCGCGAGGTCGGCGCGGGCATCGGTGAACGGCTGCGGCGGACCTGCCAGCACGGCCTCGCTGCGCAGCAGCGTGGCCACCGGCACCAGCTGGTTTGCCGAGAGCGTGGCGCCACTCGACACCAGGTCGCAGATCGCATCGGCCTGCCCCAGCCGCGGCGCGATCTCGACCGACCCCGACAGCGTGACCACCGAAGCGGACACGCCGTTGGCCTGCAGCCACTGGCGCAGCAATGCGGGATAGCTGGTGGCGATGCGCGCGCCCTGGAGCTGCGCAGGCCCGTCCCAGGCCTGGCCTTCCGGCAGCGCGATGTCGAGCCGGCAGCCGCCGAACCCCAGCGCGCGCAGCTCGCGTGCAGCCGCGGCAGTGCCCTGCTCCGCGCGCTCGGCCGAGTATTCGTCCAGCACGTTGCGCCCGACGATGCCGTAGTCGCAGACGCCGTCGGCGAGCAACCCGGGGATATCGTCGTCACGCACCAGCAGCAGATCGACCGGCAGCGACTCGCCGTAGCAGAACAGGCGGTCGCGGCTCTCTCGCCACGACAGCCCGCAGGATGCGAGCAGGGCACGCGCCGGCTCGCCCAGGCGGCCGGATTTCTGGATGGCAATGCGCAATCGATCGCGGCGCGCCGCGGCGACGGGAGGACTCATGGCGGGGGCCTTCAGTGGGATTCGGCGAGGCGGGGAAACTGGCTACGCACGGCCGCGGCATAGCCGCCCTCGCCCTGCTCCAGCGTGCGGGCGACGCGCCCGACGGTGGTCACGCTGACCATGGTGCGTTCGTGGATCTCGCGATACGGCACGCCTTCAAGCAGCAGCGGCACCACGCGCCAGCGATCGGACATGGCCTCCAGCTCGGCCGGAGTGCACAGGTCGCGCAGGAACGCCGCCACCTCCGCCGGGTTGTCGAGCGCGGCAAGCGCCTTCGCCAACGCCTTGAATCCGGCATCGGCGTCCTTCCTCGACAGTGTTAGCGGGCGTTGTTTCATTGTGACAGCGTGTTAATGCGTTAGTACATTATGCACAGCACCCGAGGCGGCGCAAGTCCGCTCGTTCATCTCGAAGTTCGGGAACGCCGGCGGACTGCCTAGAGGCCTGCGGGCCCACCCTGCTGGGGCCCGACTTGCTGCATGGACGCGTGTGCCGGCGACCGTTCCGGCCTATCAACAGCGCGATTGCAGTGTCGGAGAACCTGGTCCACGTCGACGCCAGCGGCATCCTCCACCGACGTCACGCTCCAGCGCGTAGCGGGATCGCGAGGGTCACCCTGCCAGGCGATGAGCTTCCCACTCGAATCCTGCAGAGTCCTGGCGCCACCTTCGCTGAGACGTGCCAGAGTCACCCCGGTCATGCCCGAGCGCTGGACGTCCTGAAGGACACTGCCGGCGATACCGCAGGCGTCATCGTGGGCACCAACGTCGGGGACACTCCGGCCATCGGCCAGCCCACGAGCCTCGGCGGCTCCGTTGCCTGGACTCATGGGCTGCGCCCGACCCAGTTCGATATGGTCCGGCGTATCGACCTCACGACGCCGGGCGACCGGCTCACCCACCAGAGTCCATCCCGCCTCGCTCAGTCGATACTGAAAACCCCGGGGCCCAGTGACACTGAGGTCTCCCGCGACATCAAGCTCGACCCGGGCCATTTCGAGCCTGGCGAGCTTGTTGATCCCCGACGAGATTGCAGGGCCAGAGGGAAGGCCGAGTTCGACATTCCTGAAGATCCGTGAGCCCTGCGCAGGGTCTCGCATCATTGCATCGAACAACTGGAGCTCGGGATTGATGTTGAAGCCGCGCGCGAGCGCCGCATCGCCGTTCACGTAGACCACCTCCCTCCAGCGCGTGCTCAGCGCGCCGTGCCCCGTCTCCATGGCATTCATCAAGCGAATGCCGGCAAGCACAGAGTCTCTCCCGCTGACTATCGCCTTGCGCGCTTGCGGATTGAGACCTTCGATTCCGCTTGATCCGATCCAGTGCTCCACCGCCTCGGAACTCATCTCTGTGCCTAGCAACTGCTGGAGCAGTCTTGCGCCGCGAGTCTCGTTCTGATTGAACAGCTTGCTGGTCATCGCAACGATTTCGCCAACCGCCGCAGGGTCGGAGACGCCGAGATCCTGCAGCCATCCGACCTGAGAAAGCGGCTCGCCGATCCGGGCCCATTTGTACTCGATCTGCTCGCGATTGAGCGCGTTGACGAAATCGCGACCCGAGTCGGACCTCAGGTACGCGTTGAGCCGCTCCTGCTCGCCCTGGGTAAGACCGTTTCCAACTTGCCCTCTCCGCTGAAGCCGGTTTGTCAGTGAGTCGACCTCGACGTTGCTGAACCGATCTTCTGGCCGCGACCAAGCCTGGTAGTTGTCCAACAGCAGGTGAACTTTCTCACCCCGGCCTCGCTGCCCGAAGTCCCACTGGACCATGCCGACCGACCAACCCGAGTTGCCAGTGCTGTGTACGAGTGCGTATGCGGGGAAGGTACCAACCTCACTTGCTCGGCCGACGGCGTTGTATGCAATCGCCTCAAATGACACTTTGCTCAGTGGGTTATAGACATCCTTGTCCATGCTGCTCACTCCCTGGCTTGTTCAAGCTCCTGGATCTTGCTGTCGATTTCCGAAACCCGCTGCTCCGTCCAATGCGCGCGACAGGCCTCCGTGAGGTCGGAGGCTTCCCGTCGCGACATTCCATCCGCGAACGGTTCCAGTGAGCACGCAGCGTCGCGCCATGCACGCCATGCCTCATCGGCCGCGGAGGCCAGCGTGCCCAAATCGTCCAGATAGGCAGGATCGGATTCGACATACGTGGCGAGGCGTCTCCTGTTGATCGCAAGCATCTCGGCGCCAAGGTCACGCAACCTGCGCTCCGCCCGATGCATGTCCCGATAAGGCTTGCATGCGTTTGCACGCAGAGCCTCGCATCGGGCGATCAGCTCTTCACCCACCCCTGCGAAACAGGCTTCCTTGGCAGTGAGCTCACTGATCGAATGACAGTCTTCGCCTTCAAGAACTGCGTCGACATGCGCCACCTCGCCGTGACCTGATGACTGAAGCGCGCGGGCGTCCCGAGTTGCTGCTGTGAGGGCCAACGATGCTGTCAGCAGCATCACGTGCGCAGGCATCGTGGTGCGAAACGGGGAAGTTTTCGACATTGCGGGTCCCTCCATGTAGTCGACAGGCCCACCCTCTCGCCATTGCGGCGGAGCCGGGTGCCATGGCGTGCTTCCTTGCACGCGCCGAGTCTAGCGCCATCTGTGGCGCGGGACGCGGGCCGTTCCGCAGTTCGGGAAATCCCCTACACCGCCTGTGGGCCAGCGGGGCACACCATCGCGGCCGGCTACCTGCCCCGCCGCTCCGCCACCATCCAGGCCAGCGCCACGCCACAAACCGCGCCCACCATCTCCATCAGCACGCGGGTGCCGAGGCCGTTGGGGTCATGGATCTTGGCCAGCGCGATGCGGGCGTACACGGGCGATTCCAGCTTCACCACGCCCATGTAGAACAGGTGCCAGATGTCGATGCCGGCACCAAGCGCCACCGCCGACAGGCAGGCCCAGCCTATGGCGTGGCCGGGCGTCCAGCGCTGGCGCACGCCGATGGCGTGGAACAGCGCGTAGGCCAGCGCGCCGATCAGCAGCGCGATCAACCCGGCCTCCAACGCCCCCAGCCAGCCCAAGTGCAGCGGCAGGTTCAACCCGGGACGCCGCTGCGCGGGATCGCAGCGAGCAGCGTGCCCTCTTCCACCAGCCTTACAGCGGCGGCAACCTCGCCATCCAGCGCGCGGTCGCGGTCGAGGAACGGGATGCGCGTGCGGATCACGGCGTGCGCCGCCGCCACGGCCTTGCCGGGGTGGAAGGCCTCCGCGGCCGCGAGTTCGCCGCGCAGGCCGTCGACTTCGGCGATGAAGGCCGCCTGCGCCGCGACGTCCGCGAGCGCGCCAGACTGCACCTTCGCGGCAAACATTTCTGCGTCGACGCGTCGCGCCAGGTCACGCGCGGCATTGATCATGTCGCGCCGCAGGTCCAGCGCCTGGGCGGCGGTGTACAGCTCCAGCGCGAGCACCTTGCCGAGATCGGCGGCCATGGCCAGCACGTGGCGCGCCTCGTTGGCGCCCATGGACACGTGATCCTCGGCGTTGGCCGAAGTCGGGATGGAATACACGCTGGTCGGCATGGCGCGGCTGGCGAGGTCGTTGACGATCGCGGCGGCGGTGTACTGCACGATCATGAAGCCGGATTCGGTGCCGTCCTCGTTGCCGATCAGGAATGCCGGCAGGCCGTCGTTGGTGGCCGGGTCGACCAGCTTGTTGAGGCGGCGCTCGGAGATCGAGGCCAGCACCGGGATCGCGGCCTTGACGTAGCTCATCGCCAGCGCCAGCGGCATGCCGTGGAAGTGCCCGGCGGAAATGACTTGCTCCTCGACGTGCTCGGCCACCTTGTCCGGGAACACCAGCGGATTGTCGGTGACCGAATTGAGTTCGACCTCGAGCACGCGCGCGGCCTGCGCCACCGCGTCGCGCACCGCGCCGTGCACCTGCGGCACGCAGCGCAGCGAATAGCTGTCCTGCGGCTGGTGCTTCTTGCCGCCGCGGAACGGGCGGAAGCGGTCGTAGAACTTCTCGCGGCCGTGGCGCTGGCCCAGCGGCACCCAGTCCCAGCCGATGTCGAAATTGAGCGCCTGCGCCGCGGCGACATCCCAGCTTGTCGGCAGCCACTGCCTGAAGCGTGGCACCAGGTGGTACGGGATATCCGCCAGCGTGGAGCCTTCAAGCAGCGCGCGCAGGTGCGCGGCGGCCGCGACCTGGCCCGGGTGCGGACGCAGCGCGTGCACGTCCTCGGCGAAGGCACCGAGGCGCCCGGCAAAGGCGTCGATGGTCATCGCCGCGGCGAGGTCCGCGGTATCCAGCAGGTCCTCGAGCTGCGCCACCGCCAGCACGCCCATCGCCAGCATCTGCGCGGTGCCGTTGTTGAGCGCCAGGCCCTCCTTGTACGACAGCTGCAGCGGCTCCAGGCCGGCGCGGCGCAGCGCTTCGGCACCTGGCATGCGTTCGCCTTCGACGAACGCCTCGCCGCCTCCGAGCAGCACGATCGCCAGGTGCGACAGCGGCGACAGGTCGCCCGAGGCGCCCACCGACCCGAGCGCCGGCACCACCGGCACGATGCCGGCGTTGAGCATCGCGGCCATCGCCTGCAGCGTGCCGACGCGGATGCCCGAGTGCCCGCGCAGCAGGGTGTTGATGCGGATGCACAGCATCGCGCGCACCACGTCGGCGGCCAGCGGCTCACCGACGTTCACCGCATGGGTGATGATCAGGTTGTGCTGCAGCTCCTCGTGCAGCGAGCGGCCGGAGGGCGTGGCGCCCGGCAGCTCGTCGCGCAGCGGATGCGCACCGAGCAACTTGTCGGCATTGCTGCCGAAGCCGGTGGACACGCCGTAGATCGGCTCCTCGCGGCGCACCTGCTCGGCCAGGAAGTCGGCGGCGCGGGCGACCGCGGTCAATGCGCGCTCATCGAGCGCGACGCTGGCGCCCCGCGCAACGGCCACCAGCTGCGCGCGCGTCAGCGACAGCCCGTCGAGGCGGATCACGTTATTGCCCACCCTGCACCTTCCATTGTTCGCGCTCCACGAGCAGCGTCTGCGCCAGTTCGGCTTCGACGACTTCGAACTGTTCGCCGCGACGGAGGTCCTTGACCGCCACCACGCCGCGTTCGGCCTCGTTGTCGCCGCGGATCACCACGAAGCGGATGCCGGCGCGGTCGGCGTACTGCATCTGCTTGGCCAGCTTGCGCGGCTCCAGCTGGGTCTCGACGTTCAGGCCGGCAGCGCGCAGGCGCTGCGACAGGGCGAGGGCGTGTTCCAGCCCCGCGTCGTCGAACAGCGTGACCAGCGCATCGACCGAACTTTCAGCGGTCGTCACCAGCCCCGCCTCGCGCAGCTGCCAGAACAGCCGCGTCAGGCCGATGGAAATGCCGACGCCGGGCAGCTTCGACTTCGTGTAGTGCCCGGCGAGGTCCTCGTAGCGGCCGCCCGAGCAGATCGAGCCGATGCCGGGGTTCGCGTCGAGCACGGTCTCGTAGACCATGCCGGTGTAGTAGTCCAGGCCGCGCGCGATGGACAGGTTGATCGCGTAGCGCGCCTCGGGCACGCCCATCGCCTTCAGCGTACCGAGCAGCGCGCGCAGCTCGTCGCGGCCTTCCTCGAACAGCGCGGTGCCGGCGCCGAGCGCATCGAGCCGCGCCAGCGCATCGTCGTGGCCGGTGGAGCGCACGCGCGAGAACGCCATCAGCCGCTCCACGACGTCCGCGGCAATGCCGAAACCCTCGCCTTCGAGCGTCGCGCGCACTGCGTCCTCGCCGCGCTTGTCGAGCTTGTCGATCTCGCGCAGCACCGCCGCCTGGCGGTCGCCTTCGATGCCCAGGCCCTCGAAGTAGCCGCGCAGCAGCTTGCGGTGGTTGAGCTGGATGGTGAACGCGCCGATGCCCAGCGCCTCGAACACCGCGTGGATGACCGCCGGGATCTCGGCGTCGAACCGCGGCGACAGCGTGTCCTTGCCGATCACGTCGATGTCGCACTGGTAGAACTCGCGGAAGCGCCCGCGCTGGGCGCGCTCGCCGCGATACACGCGCTGCATCTGGTAGCGGCGGAACGGAAACGCCAGGTCGTGCTCGTGCTCGGCCACGTAGCGCGCCAGCGGCACGGTGAGGTCGAAGCGCAGCGCCATCTCCGGCACGCCCTCGGCGCCGCCGGACTCGGCCGCCTTGCCCAGCGCACCGGTGGACTGCACGAAATACACCTGGCGCTCGGTCTCGCCGCCGGTCTTGGTCAGCAGGACCTCGGACAGCTCGAACACCGGGGTTTCCACCGGCAGGAAGCCGAAGCGCTCGAAGGTGCCGCGGATGGTGTCGAGCATGCGCTGGAAGGCGATCTGGTCGCGGGGCAGCAGCTCCATGACGCCCGGGGGCGTGCGTGGCTTGATCAAGGCGGGAAACTCCGGGGACAAGGTGGACCGGTGAGCCCCGCATTCTAGCGACTGCGGGCACATCCCCGGCACGGCGCAACACAAGGGGCTTGCCCTTCGCGCCGCCGACTCCTAAAATGCGCGGCTCACCGACTCGGGGTGTAGCTCAGCCTGGTAGAGCGCTACGTTCGGGACGTAGAAGTCGCAGGTTCGAATCCTGTCTCCCCGACCACTGGTGATTGCAAGCGAAGACCGGCCCATCGGCCGGTCTTTTCGTTTCCGCGCCCGGCGCGGCTTCCTGGAGTCCGTTCCCCCCATGCGTGCAACAGCGTCCCCGGCATCGCCCACACCCGCCCTCGGCGCGGGCGCGGCGCTGGTGCTCGCCGGGATCGTGCTGTCCGCGTTCAACCTGCGCACGGCCGTCACCTCCATCACCCCGCTGCTGGACGTGCTGGGCCACGAGTTCGCGTTCGGCGCCGCCATGGCCGGCGTGCTGGGCATGCTGCCGAGTGCGGCTTTCGCCCTGTTTGGCGTGGCGACGCCGGCCATCGCGCATCGCGCCGGCCTGGAACGCACCGCGCTGCTGGCGATGGTGCTGGCCGCCGCCGGACTTGTGCTGCGCTCGCTGGCCCCTGGCACTGCGGTGCTGATCGCCGGCTCGGTCGTGGCGCTGGCCGGCGCCGGCATCGGCAACGTGGTGCTGCCGCCACTGGTGAAGCGCTATTTCGCCGCGCGCATCGGCATGGTCAGCACGCTGTACATCGCGGTCATGCAGATGGGCACCATCCTGCCGGCGCTGCTGGCCGTGCCGGTGGCCGCGGCCGTGGGCTGGCGCATCTCGCTGGGCGCGTGGGCCCTGATCGCGGTGGCGGCGATCCTGCCCTGGCTGGGCGTGCTGTGGATCGAGCGCCGCGCCGATTCCGCGCTGGCACGCGTCCACGACCGCGCCGTGCTGCCCGGCGACGGCGCCCCCGAACTCGTCGCCCCGCCCCCGCGCGTGCGCACCTGGCGCACCGCGATCGGCTGGGGCATGGCGCTGATGTTCGGCATGACCTCGCTGATGACCTATGCCCTGTTCACCTGGCTGCCCAAGCTGCTGACCGACGCGGGCGCCAGCCCGGCCTACGGTGGCGCGATGGTGGCGTTGTTCGCCGGCCTGGGCCTGCTCGGTGCGCTCGTGATGCCGGCGATCGCCGTGCGCGTACGCAACCCCTTCCCGATCGTCTTCGCCTGCGCCGCGTGCCAGGTGGCGGCCTACGCGGGGCTGCTGGTCGCCCCGATGGCCATGCCACTGCTCTGGGTCTCCCTGCTCGGGCTCGGCGGCTGCACCTTCCCGCTTGCGCTGACCCTGCTCAACAAGCGCACCCGCACTCCGGCAGGCTCCGCCGCTCTCTCGGGCTTCACGCAGGGCATGGGCTACACGCTGGCCTGTCTTGGCCCGCTGCTGTTCGGGCTGCTGCATGAGACCACCGGCAGCTGGACCTGGCCGTTCGCCATGCTCGCCGCAAGCGCCGTGGTGATGCTGCTGGGCGCGTGGCAGGCCTGCAAGCCGCGATTCCTCGAAGACGCCCTGCAACGGGCGTAGACCTGGCCAGCGGCGCCCGAAGCGCCGCGCAACCTCGCCGGCCCTCGCTCAGCTTCCGGACATGCCCTGCACGTCCACCAGACGCGCGCGCAGCACCTCAAGCCCGGGATCAGCCGCCGCGCCGGGCGACACCCGCGCCAGCAGGCTCGCCGCCGGATCGCCTTCCGCCCAGCGCGCCGGGTCCGCCGCCTGGCGATACGCATCCCGGAACGGCACGCCTTCGCGCGCCATGTCGACCGCAAGGTCCGTGGCATACATCGACGGCTCCAGCGCGCCACGCATGCGGTCGGTGTTCCAGTCCAGGTTGCGCAGCAGGTCCGGCAGCAGCGCCAGCGCCTGCAAGCCCTTGCCGAAGCCATGGAACAGCGCGCCCTTCGACACCTGCAGGTCGCGGTGGTAGCCCGACGGCAGCGACAGCAGCTGCTCGATCTCGCAGCGCGCCGCGGCCACGCTCGCGTAGGTCGCGCGCATCAGCTCGATGACGTCGGGATTGCGCTTGTTGGGCATGATCGAGCTGCCGGTGGTGTACTGCGCCGGTAGCGCCACGAAGCCGAACTCGGCGGCCGTGAACAGGCTCAGGTCCCAGGCGAGGCGGCGCAGGTCGAGCATCGCGCTCGACAGCGCCTCCAGCGCCGCCATCTCGAACTTGCCGCGCGACAGCTGTGCGTACGTCGCCGCGACCTGCATGCGCCCGAAGCCGAGCGCGGCGGTGGTGTGGTCGCGGTCGAGCGGCAGGTTGACGCCGTAGCCGGCCGCGCTGCCGAGCGGATTGGCGTCGATCCAGGCCAGGGTGTCGCGCGCGCGCGCCGCGTTGTCGATGAACGCCTCCGCCCACGCCGACCACCACATGCCGAGCGACGACACCACCGCGCGCTGCAGGTGCGTGTAGCCGGGCAGCGGCACGTCGCGCTCAGCCGCGGCACGGTCGAGCGCGATGCCCGCGACCTCCACGCACAGCGCCTGCGTGCGCGCCAGCTGCGCCTTCAGCCACAGCCGCGTCGCCACCAGCACCTGGTCGTTGCGGCTGCGGCCGGTGTGGATGCGGCGCCCGGCATCGCCAAGGCGCTCGGTGAGGCGCGCCTCGATCGCGGAGTGGCCGTCCTCGTAGCGGTCGTCGAGCACGAAGCGGCCGGCGCTGAAATCACCGGCCAGCACGTCGAGCTCGCGCTCGATGCCGGCGAGTTCGTCTTCGGCCAGGATCGCGATGCGCGCCAGGCCCTGCGCATGCGCGCGGCTGGCCTCGATGTCGTGCAGGAAGAACTCGCGGTCGAGCACCACGTCGTCGCCGGCCAGGAAAGCCTGGATGGCGGCATCGACGGTGACGCCGGGCTTTTGCCACAGAAGGTCGGACATGTCGGTTCCAGCGGGATCAGTCGAGCGGGATGCCTTGCGTCTCGGGATAGCCGAAGGCGAGGTTGAGGTTCTGCAGCGCTTGGGTGGCGGCGCCCTTGAGCAGGTTGTCGAGCGTGGCCACCACCACCAGGCGGCGCCCGTCGGCCGACAGCGTGAAGCCGCCGACCTCCACGCCGTGGCGGCCGGCGATCGCGCTCACCCACGGCGCTTCGTCCACCACGCGCAGCAGCGGCTCGCCGGCATAGCGGGCGTGGTAGCGCGCACGCACGGTGTCCAGCGTGACCGGCGTGCGCAGGTGCAGGTTGGCGGTGAGCGTGATGCCCCGGAAATGCGGCGCCACGTGCGGCATGAACTCGACCGGCGCGCCCAGGTGACGTGTGACCTCGCGCTCGTGCAGGTGATCCACCAGCGCGTAGGGCATCAGGTTGTCGCGCAGCTTGCCGGGATCGTTGCGGTCGGAGGGCGAGGTGCCGGCGCCCGAGAACCCGGACACGCCGAAGCACTGAACGGCGCCTTCGAGCTCATCGAGCATCGGCGCGATGGCGAACTGCATGGCGCTGGCGTAGCAGCCCGGGTTGGCGATGCGCCGTTGCCCGGCATACGTGCTGCGTGTCAGTTCCGGCAGCCCGTAATACCAGGCGTCGTCGAAGCGGTGGTCGGCCGACAGGTCCACGATCACGGGGTCGGCGCCCTCCCCGGCCAGGCCGGCGACGCAGGCATCCGATTTGCCGTTGGGCAGCGCCAGCACGCAGGCATCGACGGCGTACCCGCCAAGCGACTCATGCGCGATGTTGGCGTAGCGCAAGTCGCCGCGGTACTCGGGCACGTGCGCCGACACCGGCTGGCCGTCGAGTTCGCGCGAGGACACGAACGCGAGCTCGAAGCCGGGGTGCGCGGCGAGCAGGCGGATGAGTTCGGCGCCGGTATGGCCGCGCGCGCCGACGATGCCGACCGACTTAACCATGACGCACCGCCGCTGGCGCACGCGAGGGATCAAGCAGCGTCGGCTGGCGCACCGCGCAATGCGCCACCGCGCGCTCGATGTCCGGGAACGCCTGCAGGCCGTACCAGAACACCTTCCACTTGGCCTGCTTGTAGCAGCCGTCGGACTCTGCGTAATAGAAGATGTTGACCGCGTTGTCGTGGCGCGAACGCCAGAACAGCCGCGGGGTTTCCTCGCGCATCACCTGCCACACCGCGCGCCCGAGGCCCTCGCCCTGCGCGTCGTCGAGCACCGCGAACTTGTCGAGATACGGCACGCCGTCCACTTCGGTGAGGATCACCGCGGTGCGGTAGTGCTCGCTGACGTAGGCGCGCAGCAGCGGCGTGCGCTCGAAGTAGTCGTGCGCCAGCGTGCGTCCGAAGGCCGATTCGATCAGCGTGCGCAGCCGCGGCAGGTCCAGCTGGTCCCAGCGTTCGGCGCGCAGCACGCGCTCGCCGCGACGCACCAGGGTGCCGGAGCCCTTGTGGGTGAACAGCTCCTTGGCCAGCTCGCCGGGGCGCGTGATCGACACCGACGACGAATGCGGCAGCGCCATCAGCAGGTCGTGGATCTGCTCGATCTTCACCCGCATGCCGGAGTGCAGCCAGGGCTGCGCCAGCAGTTCGTCGTATTCGGTGCTGAGGTTGATCGAGTCGATCAGCTCGCCGTCGGCGCCAAGCAGGCCGCCGGTGCCGGTGAGGAACACGATCTTGTACGGTTGCAGGGTCTTGATGAGTTCGTTGGCGGCCCAGTCGGCGTTGACGTTGACGATCTGGCCTTCCGCCGTCTCGCCGAGCGAGGCGATCACCGGGATCGAGCCGGCCTTGATCGCCGCACCCACGCCGTCGGTATCGACGCGCGCGACCTTGCCGACCAGGCCATAGCGCTCGCGGTCGAGGAACGCGCACTCGAACACGCCCGACTGGATCGACGTGGCGCGCACGCCCTCCGCCTGCAGTGCCTCCACCAGGCGCAGGTTCTCCTCGCGCATCACGCGGCGCACGATCGCCAGGCCTTCGGCATCGGTGTAGCGCAGGTTGTCGACCACGCGCTTCTCGATGCCGGCATCGCGCATGGCTTCGTCGAGCTGCGGCCCGGCGCCGTGCAGCACGATCGGCGTCAGGCCGACCTGCTGCAGGAACGCCAGCGACGACACCAGCTCGTCGAGCTGGTCGCGCAGCACGGCGCCACCCACCTTGACCACCGCGAAGCGTGCGGCATCGAGCTGCGAGAAGCGCTTCAGGTACTGGCTGATTTCCTTGGCGCTGCCCATTCCGGACAGCAGGCGGACGATGGTCTGCCGGGTCTGGCGGTGGACGTTCTGCATGGCGGGCGTTGCGTTCATGTGGCCTTCGAGAGGATGGCGTGCACGGCGCCGGCGTAGCGTGCGAGCTGGTCGAGCGCGACCCATTCGTCAGCGGTATGCGCCTGGGCGATGTGGCCGGGCCCGTAGACGATGGCGTTGAGGCCGGCGGCGGAGAACAGCGAGGCTTCGGTCCAGAAATCGACGGCGTTGCCGATCGCGAGGCCCAGGCCGTCGGCCAGGTCGCGTGCGGCCAGGCGGCGCTCTTCCGCGGCAGACACGTCGCCGGCCGGCAGCGAGGGGCCGAAGAACGTGGGCGTGTAGTCGCTGCCTTCCGCGGCCAGCGCGGCGAAGCGCGCGTGCAGCACCTCCATGTCCTGCGACGGCAGCGGGCGGAAGCCGAAGCGCACCTCGGCTGCCGGCGCGATCACGTTGGCCTTGATGCCGCCCTCGACGCGACCGATGTTGAAGCGCAGCCCGGTCAGGCCGCCGAACCGCTGGTGGGCCTCGCCTTCAGCCAGCGCCAGTGCGTCCACGCCCCAGCGCATCGCCTTGTGCACGGCGCTGGCGGACAGCGCCTGCGCGCCCGATGCATGGCCGGCTTCGCCGTGGAAGCGCAGCTGCACCGCGGCGATGCCACGGTGTGCGAGCACCGCCTCGCAGCCGGTCGGCTCGGCCACCAGCACGTCTTCGAAGCCGTGCGCGGATGCCAGGAACGCGGCGATGCAGCGCGGGTCGTTGGCTTCCTCGTCGCTGGAGAACAGGAACGCCGCATCGCCGCCGCTGGCCTGCGCCGCGGCGATCAGCGCCGCGGCCGCGCCCTTGATGTCGCAGGCGCCGAGGCCGATCGCGCGCCCGTCCTCGACGCGCAGCACGTGCGGATCGGCGGTCCATGCCGGCGAGTCCGGCACCGTGTCCAGGTGCACGTTGAACAGCAGCGCCGGCTGGCCGCGACGGGCGAACAGCGACACCGCGCCCGCGCCGTGGTCGCTGACCGTCACCTCGAAATCCGGCAGCTGCCCGCGGATGTAGTCGAAGATCCCGCCGCTGTCGATCGCGCGCGGCGGGTTGCGGGTGTCGAACGCCACCAGCGCGCGCAGGTGGCGCAGCACGGCATCGAGCAGCGGGTCGCCGGCGTGGCTCACTGGCGGTTGACCTCCGCCCACAGCGTGGAGCTCATGCCGAACAGCTTGATGAAGCCCTCGGCCTCCTCCACGCCCCAGTCGGCCGACTGCGCGTAGGTCGCGCCGCTGGCATTGAGGATGTGCGGCGAGCGCACCGCCACCGCGTCGACGCGGCCGCCGCGGGTCTCCAGCACCACTTCGCCGTTGACGGTCGCCTGCGACGAGGCCAGGAACGCCTCGAGATCGGTCTTCAGCGGGTCGTGGAAGAAGCCTTCGTACACCAGCTCCACCCACTTGCGCGCCACGTCGGGCTTGAAGCGGTTCTGCTGCTTGGTGAGCACTGCTTCTTCCAGCGCGCGGTGCGCGGCCAGCAGCGCGGTCAGGCCCGGCGCCTCGTACACGATGCGGCCCTTGAGGCCGATGGTGGTGTCGCCGGTGTACATGCCGCGGCCCACGCCGTACGGCGCGAACATGGTGTTGAGGCGTGCCAGCAGCATTTCGCCGCGCATCTCCTCCCCGTCCATGGCCACGGCTTCGCCGTTGACGAAGCGCAGCGCCACGCTCAGCGTCTGCTCCGGCCATGCGGCGCGCGGCGCGCACCAGCCGCGCGCACCCTCGCCCGGGGCCTCCCAGCGGTCGATCTCGCCGCCGGACATGGTCAGCCCGAGCAGGTTCTCGTTGATCGTGTAGGCGCGCTGCTTGGCGCGCACGCCGAAGCCTCGCGCGGCCAGGTACTCCTGCTCGTAGGCGCGGGTCTGCGTGTGTTCCTTCTGGATCTCGCGGATCGGCGCCACGATGCGGAAATCACCCGAAGCCTTCACCGCCAGGTCGAAGCGCACCTGGTCGTTGCCCATGCCGGTGCAGCCATGCGCGATGGCATTGGTGCCGAGGTCGCGGGCGCGCGCCAGGGTGGCGTCGACGATCAGGTAGCGGTCGGAGACCAGCAGCGGGTACTGGCCCTGGTAGCACTCGCCGGCCCATACGAACGGCTTCACGAAGCCGTCCCAGATCGCCGGACCGCCATCGATCGTGACGTGGCTGGCCACGCCGAGCTCCGCGGCGCGCTTTTCGATGAAGGCACGCTCGTCGGCATCGACGCCGCCGGTGTCGGCGAACACGGTGTGCACGTTCCAGCCCTGCTCCTTCAGCCACGGCACGCAGAAGCTGGTGTCGAGGCCGCCGGAGAAGGCGAGGACGATGTCTTTGGATGTCTCGGGGGTGTTCATGGATGCCGCTCGATCTGGACGTGGGGGAGGAATTCGTTGCTGCGCGGCGCCGGAGGGGCGCTGCCGGTTTTACTGCCTGGCCAGCGCCGCCATCACCGCCTTCTGCACGTGCAGGCGGTTGCCGGCCTCGTCGACGGCGATGCAGCGCGGTGAATCCATCACCGCATCCGTGGCCTTGATGTTGCGGCGCAGCGGCAGGCAGTGGCTGAAGACGGCATCGTTGGTGCGCGCCATCTTGGCCTCGTCGACCATGAAGTGGCGGTACTGGTCGCGGATCGGCTTCTCCGGCGCCCAGTTGCCGAAGTACGGCAGCGCGCCCCAGCTCTTGGCGTACACCACGTCGGCACCGGCATAGGCGCTGTCGATGTCGTGGCTGACGGTGAGCGAGCCGCCGCTCTCGGCGATGTTGTCGGCCGCCCAGCCCATGTAGCGCTCGTCCAGGACGTACTCCGGCGTGGGGCACAGCAGAGTCACGTCCATGCCCATCCGGGTGGCGATGGTCAGCGCCGAGTTGGCGACGGCCGTGTTCAGCGGCTTGGGGTGGTAGGTCCAGGTGAGGACATACTTCTTGCCGCGCAGGTCGCGCGTGCCGAAATGCTCCTGCAGCGCCAGCGCGTGCGCCAGCTCCTGGCAGGGATGCGTGATGGTTTCCATGTTGATCACCGGCACCGTGGCGTACTTCGCGAAGCCGGCCAGCACGCGGTCCTCGCGGTCCAGCGACCAGTCGACGAACTTCGGGAACGCGCGCACGCCGATCATGTCGACGTAGCGGCTGAGCACGCGCGCGACCTCGGCGATGTGCTCCTCGGCCTCGCCGTCCATCACCGTGCCCAGGTCGAACTCGATCGGCCAGGCGTCCTTGCCGGGCTGCAGCACCACCGCGTGGCCGCCGAGCTGGAACGCGCCGAGCTCGAAGCTGGTGCGCGTGCGCAGCGAGGGATTGAAGAACAGCAGGGCGATCGACTTGCCCTTGAACGCGTCACCCAGGCGATCGCGCTTCATGCGCTCGGCGTCGGCCAGCACGGCGTCGAGCTCGGCGCGGCTCCAGTCCTGGGTATTGAGGAAGTGCTTGATTGGAGCGGGCTTGATCGGTGGGGTCATGGTCTGGTCCATGGGTCTGGAAACGAAAAAACCCGGCTCGGGCCGGGCTCTGGACAACGGACATACAGGCGATCCGGTCTCAACCCGCGGGAATGAGGGCGTCCGGTCGGTGCGCGCGCGAGGTCATCCCCGACGCCATGCGGGCGGAGGTGAGGAGGTCGGCGCTGCTGATCGCGGTGTGCTGCATGACCCGGAATGGTCCCATGCCCGCGGCCCGGGGTGCAAGGGTTGGGGCCTAATCCTGGTTGCCGGCGGGCGCCACCGGCGTCACCGACACCCGCACCCGCAGCCGGTTGCCGGGGTCTGCGGGCAGGCGCGAGCGGTACTTGCTGCCGCGGTGCACGTAATCGACGTCGTAGGCGATCGGGCGGCGGAACTCGCGCTCCACGGGCACCATGCGGCAGCCCGCGGCGTCGGCGTCGTCACTGCCTGCAACCTCCGCCGCCCTTGCCGGGGCGAGCACGTCCTTGACCGCGCCGACCACGCGCGCCAGCCCGCGGCGCGATTCCGGGTCGTCTGCGGCCTGCACCATCGACGACTGCTCGCAGCGCTCGACCATGCTGGTGGCGCGCAGGGTCTGGTAGACCGGCTCCGCGCGCAGCACCTGGGCGTACTCGTAGCGCACGTTCTCGGACTGGATCACCGTGTGCTGCGCCCACGCCGCGGGCGCCGCAAGTGCGGCGACGAAGAGCAGCGGCAGGCACCGCTTGGCGGGCGAGGACGGGTGCATGGAGATCCGGCAGTGTATGGGCTGGCCGGGCACAGGGGCTGAATCGTGGCTGTCGTGGCCCTGCCGCGGCCGCTAGAATCACGGGTCTGCACAGCGGCCCATGCAATGACCCTGCGACTGTTCAACAGCCTGACCCGGCGGGTCGAGGACTTCCAACCCGCGGATCCGGAGCGCACGACGATGTATGTCTGCGGGCCCACGGTCTACAACTACGTGCATATCGGCAACGCGCGCGGGCCGGTGGTGTTCGACGTGCTGGCGCGGCTGCTGCGCCGCCGTTTCGGCCGTCTGGACTACGCCCGCAACATCACCGACGTCGACGACAAGATCAACGCCGCCGCCGCCGAACAGGGCGTGCCGATCTCGGCCATCACCGACCGCTTCGCCGCCGCCTACCGCGAGGACATGGCCGCGCTGGGCGTGGCGCCGCCGGACATCGAGCCGGAGGCCACGCGCCACATCCCGCAGATCATCGCCATGGTCGAGCGCCTCGTTGCCGCAGGTAACGCGTATGCCGCCGAAGGCCACGTGCTGTTCGCGGTCGCAAGCTTCGATGGCTACGGCAAGCTCTCGCGCCGCGAGCTCGAGGACATGCTCGCCGGCGCCCGCGTTGAAGTGGCCCCGTACAAGCGCGACCCGGGCGACTTCGTGCTGTGGAAGCCCTCCACCGGCGACCTGCCCGGCTGGGACTCGCCCTGGGGCCATGGCCGCCCGGGCTGGCACATCGAATGCTCGGCGATGGCAGCCGCCCACCTTGGCGAGACCATCGACATCCACGCCGGCGGCGTGGATCTGCAATTCCCGCACCACGAAAACGAGATCGCGCAGAGCGAGTGCGCGCACGGCGGCAAGCCGTTCGCACGATTCTGGCTGCACAACGGCATGCTCAACTTCGGCGGCGCCAAGATGTCGAAGTCGCTGGGCAACATCGAGAAGGTCCACGACCTGGTGCGCGCGCACCCGCCAGAAGCGCTGCGCCATGCACTGATGTCGGCGCACTACCGGCAGCCGCTGGACTGGTCGGATGCGCTGGTCGAACAGAGCGTGCGCACCCTGGACCGGCTGTACGGCACGCTGCGCGACGTCGACGCGCTGGCACCCGCGGACACGGCTCCGGACGTCGCGACTCCCGACGCGGTCGAAGCCGCGCTCGACGACGACCTCAACACCCCGCAGGCACTGGCCGAACTGGCCGCGATCGCCGGCAACGCGCGCGTGCTGCGCAACGCGATTGGCAATGGTGAAGCATCGGGCAACGGCCCCCTGCTGGCGCTGGCCACGCTCGGCGCCAGCCTGCGCGCCGGTGGCCGCGTGCTGGGCCTGCTGCAGCAGTCGCCGGCGGCGTGGTTCGCGCGCGGCGCGTCGGGCGATGACGACGCGCGCATCCAGGCGCTCGTCGAGGAGCGCGCCGCCGCCAAGCAGGCACGCGACTTCGCACGCGCGGACGGCATCCGCGACCAGTTGGCCGGCGAAGGCATCCTGCTCGAGGACACGCCGCAGGGCGTACGCTGGAAGCGCGCATGAACGACACCGTATTCCCGCTCGAAGCCACCGCCGACGAGGCACAGGCCGCGATCCGCGACGAGTTCGCGTTCTTCAGCGACTGGTCGGAGCGTTACCAGTACCTGATCGACCTCGGCCGCAAGCTGCCGCCGTTCCCGGACGCACTGCGCACCGAGGAGCACCGGCTGCTCGGCTGCCAGTCGATGGTGTGGATCGTGCCGTCCGGCGACGCCACGCGGCTGGATTTCGCCGCGGCCAGTGACTCGGCCATCGTCTCCGGCCTGGTGTTCCTGGCGCTGCGCGTCTACGCCGGCCGCAGCGCAGCCGAGATCCTGGCCAGCGAGCCGGGCTATATCGCCGACATCGGGCTGGCGAAGCATCTTTCGCCGACCCGCAGCAACGGACTGGCCGCGCTGCTTGCCGTGATCCGCGATACCGCGCAGCGCGCGCAGGCGTGACCACGGCGGGCACCGCTGCCACGCCGCCCAGGGACACCGACCGCACGGCGCAGGGCAACGCGGCACCGCTGCGCAACCGCTCCTTCCGCGGGCTGATGGCCTACCGGATCTGCAACATCCTGTCCTACCAGATGGTCGCGGTGACGGTGGGCTGGCATGTCTATGAGCTCACGCGCGACCCGTGGATGCTCGGCCTGATCGGCCTGGCGGAACTGCTGCCGTACTTTTGCGTGGCGCCGTTCGCGGGGTACCTGGTGGACCATCTGCCGCGCCGCAGGCTTGGCATGTTCGCCTGCATCGGCCTGGCGCTGACGCCGATCGCACTGGCATTGATCGCCGCCGGCGTGCTCGGCCAGGTGCACGTCGGCTGGATCTACGCCGCGGTCGCACTGACCGGCGCGGTGCGCGCGTTCCTCGGCCCGGTCTACAACGCGCTGTTCGCGCGGGTGCTGCCACGCACCCAGTTCGCACGCGGCGCGAGCGTGGGTTCGATCGTGTTCCAGTCCGCGATGGTGCTGGGGCCGGCAGCTGGCGGGTTGATCGTCGGCCTGGCCGGCAAGTCCGCGGCCTATGCCGTTGCGGCCGGCTTTGCGCTGATGGCCGCGCTGGCCGTCGGCCGACTGAAGGTGACCGAGCCCGCGATCACCCTGCAGGGCGCGCCGATCTTTGCCAGCATCGCCGAAGGCGCGCGCTTCGTGTTCTCGCACCAGATCCTGCTGGCCGCGCTGGCGCTGGACATGTTCGCGGTGCTGTTTGGCGGCGCGATCTCGCTTGCGCCCGCCTTCATCAAGGAAATCCTGCACTACGGCCCGGAAGGCCTCGGGATCCTGCGCAGCGCGCCGGCGCTGGGTGCTGTAGCGATGGGCGTGTGGCTGGCGCGACGGCCACCGACGCGCAACGCCGGGCGCATCCTGCTGTTCGCGGTGGCCGGCTTCGGCATCTGCATCATCGGTTTCGGGCTGTCGACCGCGTTCTGGCTGTCGGCGTTCTTCCTGCTGATGTCCGGAGTCTGCGACGGCGTGTCGGTCGTGCTGCGCTCGACCATCCTGCAGCTGGCTACGCCCGACGCGATGCGCGGCCGGGTGTCGTCCATCAACGGCCTGTTCGTGGGCTCGTCGAACGAACTGGGCGCGTTCTACGCCGGCTCCATGGGCCGCCTGCTCGGCCTGGTGCCGGCGGTGGTGCTGGGCGGCTGCGTGACCATGACCGTGGCGGCGGTCACTGCGTGGCGCGCGCCGCGGTTGCGGCGCCTGGACATGCGCGAGCTGACGTAACGCCCATCATCTATGCGGTGCCGGGTCCTCTTTACTTCGTGTTGCTCGAGAAGCAAAGCCACGGCCCGCAATCCCGCCCACGGTGCCGCTACTGGCAGCCCGCACAGAGTCCCGAAGTGGCCGGGAGGCCTTCGCGGGGAAGTCAAGGAGGAGGCATCCGCCGCCAGGCGGATCCGGGGGACATGAGCCGCGAAGGCCTCCCGGCCACTGCGGCGCCCCAAACGGGAAACAAAAAAAGCCCGGCATCGCCGGGCTCCTTTCGTGACGTGCACAACTTGCGACTGGATCAGTCGCCGATCTGCTTGCGCAGGTGCTCCCAGCGCTCCTGCTCGTCGATCGTACGCTCGGCGGTGAGGCGCGCCTCGAGGCGATCCAGGCCGATTTCCTCGCCGGAATCGACGCTGTAGCCGTATTCGCCGGAATCCACGCGCTTGAGCGTGCTGTCGATCTTGCCGATCAGCTTGCGGTAGCGGTCGCGGGTGCGCAGTTCGAGCGAGTTCTCGGTTTCGCGCGTGGCACGCTCGGCGTCGTCGCCGACGTCGCGCACTTCGTCCTTGAGGTTCTCGATGGTCTGCTTGGACTCTTCCACCAGGTCGGCGCGCCATTCCGCGAGGCGCTTGCGGAAATACTCGAGCTGCAACGGGCTCATGTACTCCTCGTCCGCGCCAGGCTTGTAGCCCTCCGGGACGATCGGGCGCCCGTTGGCCTCGTCGGTCTTGTAGGGCACGACCTTGTAGCGGGTCTTGGGCGCCGGGGCGGCCGGCGGACGGTTGGTGATCGCCACCGCGACCTTGCCGGCTGGACGCGCAGGCGTGGGCTTGGCCGCAGGTGCAACCTTGGTCGCGGCCTTGGCGGACGCCTTGGTCGCCGACTTCTGGACGACGGGCTGGGCCGCTGCTACCGCCCTGGTCACCGGAGCCTTGCTCACCGGGGCCTTGGCCACCGGTGCAACGGACTTCTTCACAGTCGGCTTCGACGGGGTTGCGGCGGCCTTCTTCGCCACCGGTGCACTGGCAATCGCCTTCTTCGGTGCAGCCTTGGCCGCAGGCGCCTTCGTCACGACTTTCTTTGCCGCAGCCTTTTTCGCCACGACTTTCTTGACAGCCGGCTTTGCGGCAGTTTTCACAGTCTTCTTCACAGCAACCTTCTTGGGGGCCGTCTTGGCGACGGACTTCTTGGCCGCGGGCTTTTTTGCCACGACCTTCTTGGCGGCGGACTTCGCCACGGGCTTGTTCACGGTCTTCTTCGCTGCCGGCTTCGTTGCCTTCTTGGCAACGGCCTTCTTCGCAACCGGCTTCTTTGCAACTGGCTTCTTGGCGGCAAGGGTCTTCGGCGCGGCCTTGGCAGCCTTCTTCGCGGCCTTCTTCGCTGCGGGCTTGGCGGCCTTGGCGGCCTTCTTGACTGTCTTCTTCACTGCCACGGTCAGCGATCCTTGTACTTGGAAGTGGGTGCCGGCACGAACGCCGCCGGCAATCCCGTCAACATGACGGCAGCGGGGTGAGGATTCAATGCTCGGCCTTGGCGCGGCGCGGCGGTCCTGAAGCTCCGGCCGCCGGTAACCATCCGTGGCCGGCGCCACACCCCGTCGCTTGGACGGGAAAGCGGGGTGTTATACCCTGCCCGGACTGCAGCGGCAACCGCGGCAGGCCTTTGCGTCGGCGCCACGTGATCAATCGTCTCCTCATTGCGCTGCTGCGCGTTTACAAACGCTGGCTCAGCCCGCTGCTCGGGCCACGTTGCCGGTTCGCGCCAAGCTGTTCCGAGTACGCCATGCAGGCCTTGGCCAGCCACGGGACACTCCGTGGCGGCTGGCTTGCGGTCCGGCGCGTCGGCCGCTGCCACCCACTCAATCCCGGCGGGCACGACCCCGTGCCGCCGCGGCGCAAGGAGCGTCCTGGATGACCGACACCCTGATCGTCAACGCCCGACTGGTGAACGAAGGCCGCGAATTCGACGCCGACCTGCGCATCCGTGCCGGGCGCATCGACGCCATCGCCCCCAGCCTGGCCGCGCGCGACGGCGAAACCGTGGTCGATGCCGCCGGCCGCCTGCTGCTGCCGGGGATGATCGACGACCAGGTGCACTTCCGCGAACCGGGCATGGAATACAAGGCCGACATGGCCACCGAATCCGCGGCGGCCGTGGCCGGTGGCCTGACCAGCTTCATGGACATGCCCAACACCAGCCCGCCGACCCTCGATGCCGCGGCGCTCGAGGACAAGTACGCGCGCGCCGCCGGCCGCGCGCGTGCCAACCACGGCTTCTACATGGGCGCGAGCAACGACAACCTCGACGCGGTCCGTGCCATCGATCCGCGCGCCACCCCGGGGCTGAAGGTGTTCATGGGCGCGTCGACCGGCAACATGCTGGTCGACAACCCGGCCACGCTGGACGCGATCTTCCGCGAAACCCCGGTGCCGATCATCACCCACTGCGAAGACACGCCGATGATCGAGGCGGCGCAGGCCGCCGCGCGCGCGAAATACGGCGATGACATCCCCGCCGGGCTGCACCCCGACATCCGCTCGCGCGAGGCCTGCATCAAGTCCACGCGCCTGGCGCTGGAGCTCGCGCGCCGCCACGACACGCGGCTGCACGTGCTGCACATTTCCACCGCCGACGAGCTGGCGCTGTTCGATGCCGGCCCGCTGGTCGATGCCGACGGCAGGCTGCGCAAACGCATCACCGCCGAGACCTGCATCCACTTCCTGCGCTTCGACCGCGCCGACTACGCGCGCCTGGGCCACCAGATCAAGTGCAATCCGGCGATCAAGGAGGCCTCGGATCGCGCGGCGCTGCTGCGCGCGCTGGCCGACGATGTCATCGACGTGCTCGCCACCGACCACGCGCCGCACACCTGGGAAGAAAAGCACAACCCCTACGTGCGCGCGCCGAGCGGGCTGCCGCTGGTGCAGTACGCGCTGGTCGCGGCCCTGGAGTGCGTGCACGAAGGCCATTTCGACGTCGCCCGCGTGGTGCAGAAGTTCGCGCACGCGCCGGCGCAGCTGTTCGGCGTGGCCGAGCGCGGCTTCCTGCGCGAGGGCTACCACGCCGACCTGGTGCTGGTGGAGGACCGCCCGTTCACCGTGAAGCGCGAGGACGTGCTGTCGAAATGCGGCTGGTCGCCGTTCGAGGGCACCACGTTCCGTTCGCGCATCGCCTCCACCTGGGTCAATGGCGCCCTGGCGTGGGATGGCACTGCACTGGTGGGTGACCCGCAGGGCAAACGCCTGGAGTTCGCGCGTTGATCCGAGCCGTGCTCGCCTTGCCGTCGCTGCTGGCGCTGGCCGCAGGCGTTGCGCTGGCGTTCGCACCTGCCGGCGCGTCCGCGCGTCAGGCTTCGAATGAACAGTCGGCCACGCCCGACACGCGCGTGGTGTTCCCGGCCAGCGTGCAGCAGGGCGCGCTGGTGATCGGCAAGGTGCCGCCCGGCAGCCGCGTCGATTACGCCGGCCGCGTGCTGCGCACCACGGGCTACGGCAGCGTGGTGTTCGGCGTGGGACGCGATGCGACCGGTCCGCTGCGCGTGGGCGTGACCGCACCTGACGGCAGCCGCACGCACGCGAGCATCGCCGTCACCCCGCGCGACTGGCCGATGGAACACGTGAACGGCGTGCCGCCGAAGACCGTCGATCCGCCGCCGGCGATCGCCGAGCGCATCCGCCGCGAACAGGCGCGCGTCACCGCGGCGCGCGTGCGCGACGACGACCGCGCCGACTTCGCGCAGCGCTTCCAGCGCCCGGTCGAAGGTCGCATCAGTGGACGCTTCGGCAGCGGGCGCATCTACAACGGCAAGCCCGGGTCCGGACACTCGGGCATGGACATCGCCGCGCCCACCGGCACCGCGGTGAAGGCACCCGCGGCCGGCGTGGTGACGTTCGCCGACCCGGGCCTCTACCTCACCGGCGGCACCGTGGTGATCGACCACGGCCACGGCGTGAGCTCCAACTTCCTGCACCTCTCGCGCATCGATGTCGCGGAAGGCGACCGCGTCGAACAGGGCCAGGCGTTCGCCGCCGTCGGCGCCACAGGGCGCGCCACCGGCCCCCACCTGCACTGGGGCATGAACTGGTTCGACGTGCGCGTCGACCCGCTGCTGGTGCTGGAACGCCCGTGAGGGATGTGGCGGCGCCCTGCTCGCCTCACCCCATAGTGCGCTGCATCAGGCGGCCGAGCAGTTCCGCGCCGGGCGAGTTGGCCAGGTCCTGCGGCGAGACCAGGCGCGGGTTCGGGCGCGGATCGGCCAGCGACTCCACGCCGGCGCCGCGCAGCAGAACGCCCTGATCCAGCCCCGCCAGCACCTGGAGGCGCGCCTGTTCCAGGGCGGCGTCGGCGATGTCCTCGCCGTCGTCGGCAAGCAGCACGGTGGCGTCGGCATCCGCGGAGGCAGTGGTGCCGCGGGCAGTGCCCGCTGCCAGCAGCGCCTGCGACCCCAGCAAGGGGCCGACTTCGTCGAACAGGACCTTCCAGTCGATTGCCGGGAACGGGGCGACGCCGCGTTCGCCCTCGACGATCCGCGGCGCCAGCCTGCCCCGCGGGTCGACATCGCACTCCGCCCAGCTGCGATAGACGACTTCGCTGCAGACCATCGCCGGTGATCGGGCCGGCAACGCATGGTCAAGCGCCAGCCTGACCAGCTTGCGCGCCAGTGGATGCGCGGGCCACTTGCCGCGCACCGCCATCACCACACCCAGCAGCGCCAGCTGATTGACCGGGTACGGCACGCCGAGCATCCCCTGCGCGTGCTGGCGGACACGACCACGGTCGCGGGCATCGATCGCCCGGCCGAGGCCATCGCGCATGCGGAACGCGTCGATGCAGTGGAAATGCGCCTGTTCCGCGACGCGACGCGCCAGCGGATAGCGCCGTACGCCGCGCAGCGAGGCCTCGATCAGCTCACCGTTGTCGGCAACGATGGCGGCGTGGCTGTAGATTCCGTCGCTGGCCCAGGCGATCAGATCCGATAGCGGACCGTCACCCATCATCAGCAGGATGTCGCCTTCCTGCAGCGCGTCGAGCGACAGCATGGTCATATCGTCACCGGCGCGCCGGGCGGATCTTCCTGCATGCCATCGCTGGCTGCGCCGGTCACGCGGTTGCGTCCCGCCTGCTTGCTGGCGTACAGCGCGGCATCGGCGCGCTCTACCAGCGCCTCCGCGGTTTCGCCGGCCACGAGTTCCGCCACGCCGATGCTCAGGCTGCCGTCCAAACGCAGGTCGTTGATCGCCAGCGGGCGGCCATTGACCGATGCCAGCATGCGCCGCGCGACGGCCAGCGCGTCGTCCAGGCCGGCCTTCGGCAACACCACGAGGAACTCGTCGCCACCGTACCGGCCGATGACCTCGTCGCCACGCAGCTGGCTGCGGATGCGCTGCGACACGATCCGCAGGCACTGGTCGCCGATGCTGTGCCCGTACGCGTCGTTGATCATCTTGAAGTTGTCGACGTCCACGAATGCGATGCTTGCGGGCGCGGCATCGGCGCCGGCCTGCTGCACGGCCCGCCGGAGCTCCGACTCCACGCCGGCGCGGTTGAGCATGCCGGTCAGCTCATCCGCCCGCGCCCGCGCGCTGGCGTGGTCGCGGTCCCGGCGCAGCTCCATCAGCTTGTCGGCCAGGCCGATGGTGAGCAGCAACCCGGCCACGGCGAAGCTGCCCGCAAGCCCCTGCACCAGCCAGGTAGGGCCGGCCCAAAGCCCCATCACCTCAGTGGCCATGAGCGTCGTGAACACCATCAGCGGCAGCCAGGACGCCATGACCACGCGCCCGGCACGATCGCCACGCAGCGCAAGCATCGTGCTCCCGACCAGCAGCAGGGCGGCCGAGAGCATGAGCCCGATGTTGCCCAGAAGCCCCAGCCAGGCGGCATCACCGACCATGCTGCCGACGCCGGCGACCGCCGCCAGCGCGGTGCCCACCCACAGCAGCCGATCGAGCGCGGGAAGCTTGCCGCGCAGGTCCAGGTAGGCGCGCTGGAACAGGTTGCTGCACACGACGCCCAGCCCGCCGACCACGCGGTTGGCCCGCGACGACCCTCCGAACACGGTGTCCGCGCCGGGCAGCAGGCGGAGATCGCCGCTGATGGACACGAGATACAGCACCGCGAAGAACAGCATCGCGCCGAACCACGCAAAGCTGGCATCGCCGGTGCCGACGCGGAAGGCGAAGGCCAGCAACACCAGCACCGAAAGCACGGACAGCACGAACACCCGCCAGGCGACGAAGGCGAGGTCATGGCGATGCACCTGGTCGAGGGACTCGATGGAGACCGGCATCTGCAGCGAGGATGCCCCGTCCACACGCAGCCAGACCGCTTCGCCCGCCGGGATGCCCTGTGGCAGGTCCACCACCAGCGCGCGGTGCGAATAGCGGGAGTCCGCGTGCTCGCCATACAGTGCGTGGCTGACCGGCGCGGCACTGCCGGGCACCCACGCCTGCACATGGTTCAGGAACGGCGAACGCAGCACCAGTTGCGGCAGGCTGTCCGGAGCCAGCGGCACGGCGGTGGTGACCCGCCACCAGGTCACATCACCGCGGCGCGTCTGGATCACCGGCGCCGAAGGCGGGCCGAGCCGGTCATCGAGACCGCCGGAACGCAAGTCGGCCACGTCGATGGCTTCCCCGCCGGCCGGCAACGGCTGCAGCACGAAGGCGTTACCGGCGGACGCGGAGGCGGGCCCGGCACACAGCAACACCAGGCACAGCCAGAGACTGCACCACCCAGACAAACGCTTCGTTTCCCCCCTCCCCATCGCGCAATCGTAGCCCAGCACATGCCGGCCGTGCAGCGAGGCGGGCGCGGCCGGCTCAGCGCGGCGCGCAGCTCCCCGCCACGCGCGCCACGGCGTCGTGGGCGTGCAGGCTCTCGAAGTGCGAGACGGTGATGTCGAAGCGCGCGACGCGCGGGTCGGCGGCGACAGCGGCGGCGACGCGGCGCGCGGCGTCCTCGCAGAACATCAGGTTGGCGGCGTTGGCGCGGGCAAAGGCCTGTTCGTCCTCGCGCTTGACCGCGGTCTGCACGGGCGTGCCGAGCCCGGCTTCGACCGCGTCGACCAGTTCTCGCAGCGGCAGCATCGCGATGCCGGGGCGCAGCACCACGCGCACGTCGGCGCGGCTGCGCTGCGCATGCGGCGTGGCGGCCAGGCCGCGCTCCGACGCCAGCCAGTCGCGCACCGCCGTCGCGGACGGCGGCGGTGCACCGTTGAAGTCGGCTTCGAAGCGATCGGCGTTGGCCCTGCGCGACAGCGCCGCGGACGCCGGACAGGTACTCGAATAGTCGACGCCGAACGCGAGCACGGTTTCCAGGCCGGTGGCCGACAGCGTGGCGTCGACTTCGACCGGATAGGCCTTCCAACCGGCGTTGTCGCTGGCCAGCGCGCGGCGCAGCAGCAGGTGCTCGTAGCGCAGCGTCAGGCGCGCCGTGGTGGCCAGGCCGGACTGCGAGTCGATGCAGTCCTGCAGCAGCCGCCCGAGCACCGGAACCGTGAGCGGCTGCGCGGCCAGGGTGTCCTGCAGGCGCAGGTACAGGCGCGACATGTGGATGCCACGCGTGTCGGCGCTGGCCAGGTTCACGCCGATGTCCGCGGATGCCGGCACCAGCATGGAGTCCCCGTCGTCGCTGGCCACGCGCAGCGGCAGCGCGATCCGGCGCATGCCGACCCAGTCGAGCGGGCGCGCGGCGGCGGCGAGGTCGTCGGCGACGTCGGGCAGCGACTGCGGTTGCGTGGTGGAAGTCAAACGGAGTGCCTGCAATCGAGAATGGTTTGCAATTGTACCCGGCGCTGCAAACGGGTCGCTGCAACGCTGCGTCGCGGTCAGGCCGCGCGGCGCGCCCCGCGCCATGCGGCCAGCAACGCGCGCAGCGGCGGCACCGCACGTTCGGGGCGCGACAATCGCGCGCGCAGCAGCGCGAGATGGATGCCGCGTGGCCGCGTACCGGGACGCACCGGCATGGCCGCCGCCAGTGGTCCCGCGGCGGCGTCCGCGCCGCCGAGCAGCGAATGCTCCCCGGCCAGCGTCGCCGAGACCGCGGCGACCGCGTCCGCATCGACCGCGCGCCCGGCGAACAACACCGCCTCGCACGCGGCAACCGCCTCGGCGAAGGCCCGACCGTCCGGCGGCGCGGATGCCATCGGCAAGCTGCCGGGTTCGCCGTCGTCGCGCATGGCGCGCAGCGCAGGCAGGCCGTGCCCGAGCGCCTTCCACGGCGCCTGCCGCGGCTGCAGCACCGCGCCCAGCGGATGGCGGCGCGCGCCCTTTTCCCAGCCCGCCAACTCGTCCTGCCACCAGGCCAGCTTGGCAAGCCCGGGCGTGGGATCGCTGCCGCCCCAGGCAGCGTCGGTCAGCTCCTGCAGCAGGCTGAACCAGGCGTCCACCACATCGCGCTGCGCCGCCGGCACGAACACCATCGCCAGCGCCCACTCCGGCCAGCGCGTCCGCCATTTGGCGACGAAGCCGGCGGCCTCGTCGCGCACATCGACGCTCACGGCCAGGCCGCCGGGTCGAGCAGGTCCTGCGGCGCGTCGGCCATGGCGTCCGCCTGCCAGGTGAGCGGGTCGTCGTGCTGCAGGCGGTAACCCCACAGCGCGACCAGCGAACGCATGCCCGCGGCGCGCGCGGCAAGGATGTCGCGCTCGTCGTCGCCGACGTACACGCATTCGCCCGGCGCGAAGCCGAGCTGTGCCGCGGCGTGCAGCAAGGGCAGCGGGTGCGGCTTTCGTTCGGCCAGGCTGTCGCCACCGATCAGCACCGCGCTGCGCGACTCCCAGCCCAACCCGGGCATCAGCGCGCGCGCCAGGTACTCGGGCTTGTTGGTGATGATGCCCCAGCACGCGCCATCGGCTTCGAGCGCGGCCAGCATGGGTTCGATGCCGTCGAACGCGGCGCCATGGCGGCCAAGCTCCGTGGCATAGGTGTCGAGGAATTCGCGCACGATCTCCGGCCCGATCTCGCCGCCAAGCTCCGGGAAGGCCGCCGCGCTCATCGCCCGCGCACCGCGCGAGACGTGCGGGCGCACGTCGGCAAGCTCCATCGGTGCCGCCCCGCGCGCGGCGCGCATGCGGTTGAGGGTGGCGGCCATGTCCGGGGCGCTGTCGAGCAGGGTGCCGTCAAGATCGAACAGCACGCAGCGCGGGAAGCGGCCGCCCTGCCCGGCCGGCGATGCAGCTCCGCTCACGCCGCGTCCGGCCTGCGCGCGCAGGCGAGGTAGTTGACGTCGGTGCGCGACGACAGCCGCGCCGCGTTGCGCCAGGGCTCGTAGACCATGCCGCTGACGTCTTCGAGCTCGAGCCCGGCCGCGCGCAGCCATGCGGCCAGTTCGGACGGCTTGATGAAATCGCGGTACTGGTGGGTGCCGCGCGGCAGCAGGCGGGCGATGTATTCGGCACCGACGATCGCCAGCGCGAACGCCGCCGGCGTGCGGTTGAGCGTGGACACGAACAGGCGACCGCCGGGCTTCAGCAGGCGTGCGCACGCGCCGAGGATGGCGCCCGGGTCGGGCACGTGCTCGAGCATCTCCATGCAGGTGACGGTGTCGAACGCGCCGGGCATTTCGTCCGCCAGTGCTTCCACCGCCTGCAGCCGGTAGTCGACCTTGAGGCCGGACTCCAGCCCGTGCAGGCGCGCGACCTTGATCAGCTCGTCGGCCAGGTCGGTCGCGGTGACCTCGGCGCCGGCGCGCGCCATGGCCTCGCTCAGCAGCCCGGCGCCACAGCCGACATCCAGCACGCGGCGCCCCGACAACGGCGCGCGCGCCTGCACATAGGCCAGGCGCACCGGATTGAGTGCGTGCAGCGGCTTCTGCGGCCCGTCCGGATCCCACCAGCGGGTGGCGAGCGCGGCGAACTTGTCGAGCTCGGACTGGCGGAAGTTGGGGCGTGCGTCGGATGACGGCTGCATGGTCATGGCTGCCTGCGGTCGATGCCGGCAATGCGCTCGCGCCATTGCCGTGCGTTGGCGGTGATGGCGGCCACGTCCATGTCGACCAGCTGGCGGGCGCGCAGCCGCGCGCGGCCGGCGATCCAGACGTCGCTCACCTGGTGGCGGCCGGCGGCGTAGACCAGCTGCGACACCACGTGGTGCAGCGGCTGGGTCTCGAGGTCGGAGAGTTCGATGCAGGCCAGGTCGGCCTGCTTGCCGGGCTCGATCGAGCCGACAAGGTGGTCGAGCCCCATCGCCTTCGCGCCACCGAGGGTCGCCGCGCGCAGCGCGGTGAACGCATCGAACGCCTCGGCGTCCTGCGCCACCGCCTTGGCCAGCAGCGCCGCCGTGCGGGTTTCGGAGACCATGTCGAGATCGTTGTTGCTGGCGCAGCCGTCGGTGCCGATGGCCAGGTTCACGCCGGCGCGCTCGAGTGCGCAGGCCGGGCAGAACCCGGAGGCGAGCTTCAGGTTCGACTCCGGGCAATGCACCACGCTCACGCCGCGCGCGGCGCACAGGTGGATCTCGGCGTCGGTCAGCTGGGTCATGTGCACGGCGATCAGGCGGTCGTTGACCAGGCCGAGGCGGTCGAGCCGTGCCAGCGGGCGCTGGCCATGCTCGCGGAGCGACTGCTCGACCTCCTGCGCGGTCTCGTGCAGGTGCAGGTGCACCGGCACGTCGAGCTGGTCGGCGAGCATGCGCACGCGTTCGAAGTTGGCGTCGCTGACGGTGTACGGCGCGTGCGGCGCGAACGCCATCGACACCAGCGGATCGTCGCGCCACTGGTCGTGCACCTCACCGGCCTTGTCGAAGTACTCGTCATCGCTCTTCGCCCACGCGGTGGGGAAGTCGATGACCGGCAGGCCGACCCGGGCGCGGAAGCCGTGGCGCTTGTACACCGCGGCCTGCACGTCCGGGAAGAAGTAGTTCTCGTTGGCGCAGGTGGTGCCACCGCGCAGCATCTCGGCGATGGCGAGCGTGATGCCGTCGGCGACGAAGTCCGGCGCGATCACCGCGGCCTCGATCGGCCAGATGTGCTGCTGCAGCCAGACCTTGAGCGGCAGGTCGTCGGCGATCCCGCGCAGCAGGGTCATCGGGTTGTGGGTGTGGGCGTTGACGAAACCCGGCACCACCGCCGCCCCGGGGCGCGACACGGTCTCCGTCGCGGAGAAGCGCAGGCGTGCCTCCGCGATCGGGAGCACCGCGACGATCACGCCGTCGCGGACCGCCACCGCATGGTCCTCCAGCACCACCGCGTGCGGCTCGACCGGCACCACGAAGCCGGCCTCGAGCAGCAGGTCGCAGGCTTCGGGGGTCTCCGCCACCGTCATCACTTGACCCGGCTGACGTACTCGCCGGAGCGCGTGTCGACCTTGATGACTTCTTCCTGGCCGACGAACAGCGGCACGCGCACCACCGCGCCGGTTTCCAGCGTGGCCGGCTTGCCGCCACCGCCGGAGGTGTCGCCGCGGACGCCGGGGTCGGTCTCGGCAATCTTGAGCTCGACGAAGTTCGGCGGGGTGACCTGGATCGGCGTGCCGTTCCACAACGTCACCACGCAGTCTTCCTCGCCCTTCAGCCACTTCTCGGCGCCGCCCATGCCGGCCTTGTCGGCCTGCACCTGCTCGAAGCTCTCCGGGTCCATGAAGTGCCAGTACTCGCCGTCGGCATACAGATAGCGCATGTCGGTATCGACCACGTCGGCGGCTTCCATGGAGTCGGTCGCCTTCATGGTGACTTCCTGCACGCGGCCCGACTTGATCAGACGGTACTTCACGCGGGTGAACGCCTGGCCCTTGCCCGGCTTGACGTACTCGGTGTCGGTGATGACGGCCGGATCATTGTTGACCAGGATCTTCATCCCGTTCTTGACGTCGTTCATGCCATAGCTGGCCATGCGTGCTCCTGCAGGGGTTCGGCGGGGGTGGGCCGCGTGAGCGGCTAGAATGTGGCGAAATGATACTCGCAGCCCCCCTTCCCATGCAGCCACGCGGTTGGCAGCAGGCCTGGCGCGACTCGGTCCGCGACCCGCGCGAGCTGCTCGCCCTGCTCGGCCTGGAGGCCGAAGCCGGCTCCGTTCCGGACGCCGCCGTGGCTGCCTTCGCGCTGCGGGTGCCGCGCGCGTTCATCGGCCGGATGCGCCACGGCGACCGCCACGACCCCCTGCTGCGCCAGGTCCTGCCGCTGGATGACGAGCTGCGCACCGTGCCCGGGTTCGGGCTGGATGCGGTCGGCGATGGCGCCGCGCGCGTGGCCCGGGGAGTGATCCACAAGTACGAGGGCCGCGCCCTGCTGGTGGCCACCGGCAGCTGCGCGATCAACTGCCGCTACTGCTTCCGCCGCCACTTTCCCTACGCCGAAGAGACCGCCGCGGCGGGCGGCTGGGCCGCCGCCGTCGAGGCGATCGCCACCGATCCGTCCGTCACCGAGGTGATCCTGTCAGGCGGAGACCCGCTGGCGCTCGCCACCCACAAGCTGGTTGAAGTCACCGACCGCCTGCGCGCGGTGCCCCACGTGCGCCGCCTGCGCATCCACACCCGGCTGCCGGTGGTGCTGCCGGAGCGCGTGGATGACGCACTGCTGGCGTGGCTGTCTTCGCTGCCGTGGCCGGTGGTGGTGGTGGTGCACGCCAACCACGGCAACGAGTTCGACGCCGACGTGGATGCCGCCATGGCCGCGCTGCGCGCCGCCGGCGCCACCCTGCTCAACCAGGCGGTCCTGCTGGCCGGGGTCAACGATTCGGTGGAGGCGCTGGCCACGCTGTGCGAGCGCGGGTTCGACGCCGGCGTGCTGCCGTACTACCTGCACCAGCTCGACCGCGTCGCCGGCACCGCGCATTTCGAGGTGCCCGACGCGCGCGCCCGTGAACTTCACGCGGCGCTGGTCGCGCGCCTGCCCGGCTACCTTGTTCCCAGGCTGGTGCGCGAAGTCGCCGGCGATGCCTCGAAACGCGCGCTGTAATCGCCTGCGCATCGGCGACGACGCTCACGCTTCGCCAGCGCTGCATGCCGCTGTCGTGGACGCCGCGCGTCGGCGCATGGCATAACGCCGCTACCACGGAGACCGCAATGTCCAAGAGCCAGGATGCCGCCCTGCGGCTGATGATCGTCGACGACAGCGTCGAAGCGGCCGAAGCCATCGTCAGTACGCTGCGCAACGCCGGCATCGCGGTGCGCCCGCTGCGCCCGGCATCGGCGGACGAACTGGCAACCGCCATCTCGACGCAGCCGATCGACGTGGTGGTGGCCGAACAGGCGTCCGCGAGCGTGCCGTTCGCGACCGTGATGCAGCAGGTGCTGGCGAGTGGCAAGGACCTGCCGGTGGTGGCGCTGGCCGAGACCATAGACGAGGCCGGCTACGTCGACGCGATGACCGCCGGCGTGCGCGCGGTCGCCCTGCGCGAGCGGCCGCAGCTGCTGCTGGCCGCGATCCGCGAAGTCTGGGCCGACGTCGAGGCACGGCGCGCGCTGCGCCGGCTCGAAGGCCGCCTGCGCGAAACCGAGCGCCGCTGCGACGCGCTGATCGATTCCTCGCGCGAGCCGATCGCCTATATCCACGAAGGCATGCACATTCGCGCCAACCAGGCCTACCTGGAGATGTTCGGGTACGACGATTTCGAAGACGTCGAGGGCATGTCGCTGCTCGACATGGTCGCGCCCCAGCACATCGAGGGCTTCCGCCAGCTGCTCAAGGACCTCGCCCGCGGCGACGCCCCGCCGCCGCGCCACGAACTCGAGGCCCGCGACATCAACGGCAATGCGTTCCCCGCGGCCATGGAGTTCACCCAGGCGCAGTACGAGGGCGAGCCCTGCCTGCAGGTGATCTTCCGCCGCCAGGACACGTTCGACCCGGAGCTCGCGCAGGAGATCGAAGAACTGCGGCAGCGCGACCAGGTCACCGGGCTGTTCAACCGGCCGACCTTCCTGCGCGCGCTGGAGGATGCGGTCGACGCGGTCTCGCAGGGCAGCGTGCAGCACGCCCTGCTGCTGGTCGAACCCGACCACTACCAGCACCTGCTGGCCGATATCGGCCTGGATTCGGCCGATGCCATCCTCGCCGCGGTGGGCGCGCGCCTGCAGGCGGTGGTCGAGGCCGAAGGCGAGGATGCGATCGCCGCCCGCTTTGGCGAACACACGCTCGCCGTGCTGTTGCGCAACAGCGACCACACCCGCACCCAAGCCACTGCCGCACGCGTGCTCGCGGCCTTCTCCGCCGAGCTGTTCGAGATCGGCGAGCGCTCCAGCGTGATCACCGCCAGCATCGGCGGCGTGCAGGTCGGCGAGAAGATCGCCAGCGTCAGCCAGGTGCTGGCCAAGGCCACCGAAGGCGTGGCCTCGGCCAGCGGCACCGGCGGCAACCGCCTGGAGCTGTTCGACGCCAGCGCGGTCGACCGCGCCGAGGAAGAACACATCCAGGCCTGGGTCACCCGCCTGCGCGACGCCCTCGACAGCGAGGGCTTCGTGCTGCACTACCAGCCGGTGATCAGCCTGCAGGGCGATACCGGCGCGGTCTACGAGGCGTTCCTGCGCCTAAAAAGCGACGACGGCGAGCTGATCAAGCCGCTGACGTTCCTGCAGATCGCCGAAGAGCACGGCCTGCTGTGGGAGATCGACCGCTACGTGGTGGGCCACACCATCGCGGTGATCGGCGAGCGCATCCGCGCCGGCCGGCCCACCACGCTGCTGGTCAAGGTCAGCCAGGCATCGCTGCACGACGACAGCCTGCCGCGCTACATCGGCGAGCAGCTGCTGGCGCACGGCGTGCCCGGCGAGTACCTGGTGCTGGAGTTGCCCGAGGCCAAGGTGTTCACCCACCTCAAGGCGGCGCAGGCGTTCGCGGCCGCCATCGGCCGCCTGGACTGCCGGATCGCGCTGGAGCACTTCGGCGCGGGCCTGGATTCGTTCCAGCTGCTGGCGCACCTGAAGCCGAACATGCTGAAGATCGACCCGGGCTTCACCGAGGATCTGGCCAAGAGCGCCGACAACCAGCAGCGCGTCCGCGAGATCGCCGGCAAGGCGCGCGAGCTCGGCATCCAGACCATGGCCGAATTCGTCAGCGATGCGGCGACGATGTCGGTGCTGTTCGGCACCGGGGTCGACTACGTGTCCGGGCACTTCCTGGCGCCGTCCGGGCCGGACATGGGATACGACTTCGAGTAAGGGTTTCGCCGGCCACATTCCGGCCAGGGCCGTACGCCCGCAAGCTTCGCTGGCGTTCCGAGGCGTGCGCTTGCGGCCTGCAGCCTCCAGCCTCCTCGTGATCCTGCTGCAGTGGGAGGGTGGCAAGGACGGGACAGTGCTCTGGGGTGCTGGCCGGCAAGCCGCCGCGGTGCATGAAGGCTGTCGGCGCATGTCGGCGCTCGCACGCCTCGGAACGCCAGCGAAGAGCGTCGGCGTGCGCGGACAGCCCCGCGTGAACCCGCAAGGCTCACCACAACCCGCCACGGCCCAACACCGGCTGACCGCGCATGTCGGCACGCGCACGCCTCGGAACGCCAGCGAAGAGCGTCGGCGTGCGCGGGCAGCCCCGCCGCAGCCCCCTCCTGCTCCCCCCGCCGCTACCTCAGCGCAGCGGGATCAGGCGAGGAAACCCTGCTGCAGGGCCGCCTTGCCATCGATGCTGCCGGCTTCGAGCACGCGGATGCGCTCTTCCAGCGGCGGGTGGCTCATCATCAGGCGGCGCAGGCCGTGGGCCACGCCACCGCTGATGCCGAACGCCGCGACCTGCTTGGGCAGGGTGTTGGCGCCCTGGTTGAGCGACAGGCGCTTGAGCGCGGCGACCATCTTGTCGCGGCCGGCCAGCGCGGCACCGCCGGCGTCGGCGCGGAATTCGCGGTGGCGCGAGAACCACATCGCAATCACGCTGGCGAACAGCCCGAACACCATGTCGAGCACGAACACGATGGCGAAGTAGGCCATGCCACCGCCGCCTTCGCGGCCGTTGCTGAGATAACCGTCCACCGCGCGCCCGACCACGCGCGCCAGCACGATCACGAACGTGTTCAGCACGCCCTGCAGCAGCGCCATGGTCACCATGTCGCCGTTGGCCACGTGGCTGACCTCGTGGGCCAGCACGGCCTCGGCCTCGCCGTGGTCCATCGAGCGCAGCAGACCCGTGGAAACCGCGACCAGCGCGTTGTTGCGGCTCGCGCCGGTCGCGAAGGCGTTGATCTCGGGGGCTTCGTACACCGCCACTTCCGGCATGCCGATGCCGGCGGCCTGCGCCTGGCGGGCGACGGTGTCGACCAGCCAGCGCTCGGTCTCGTTGCGCGGCTGGGTGATGACGTGCAGCCCTGCCGCGCGCTTGGCCACCCACTTCGACGACAGCAGCGAGATCAGCGAACCGCCGAAGCCGAACAGCATCGCCATCACCAGCAAGCCGCCCATCGACTGCGGATTGATGCCGAACACCGACATGATGACGCTGAGCAGCGCGAGTACCGCCAGGTTGGTGGCGAGGAAGAGAGCGACGCGCTTGAGCATGGGGTGTGTCCTGGAATGACGCGGGGATGCGGTGCAAATTGTGGGCGCACGCGTTTAAATTCAAGCTGACGCCCAGGTGCCCACCGTGCCCGCCCAGCCAGCCCATCCGCCACGACCGCCGTACCGCGGCCGCTTCGCACCCTCGCCCACCGGGCCACTGCATTTCGGGTCGCTGCTCGTGGCCTTCGGTAGCTGGCTGCTCGCGCGCCGCGCCGGTGGCGAGTGGCTGGTGCGAGTGGAAGACATCGACCCGCCGCGCGAGGTGGCCGGGGCGGCAGGCGCGCAACTGCGCACGCTGTCGGCGTTCGGCCTGCACCCCGACCGCCCGGTCGAACACCAGTCGCGCCGCGGGGCGCTTTACGCGGAGGCCCTGGCCAGGCTGCTGGACGGGGGCCTGGCGTTCGAATGCCATTGCAGCCGTACCGACCTCGCCGCCAGCGGCGGCATCCATCGCCGCTGCGTCCCGGGCGCGCGCCGCACCGATCCCGCGATCCGCCTGCGCGTGGGCGACGGCACCCGCATGGCGTTCGACGACGGCGTGCATGGCCGCGTTACCCAGGACGTGGCCCGCGAAGCCGGCGACTTCGTGCTGCGCCGCGCCGACGGACCCTGGGCCTACCAGCTTGCCGTGGTCGTCGACGATGCCGCGCAGGGCATCACCGACATCGTCCGCGGCGCCGACCTGCTCGACTCCACCCCGCGCCAGTTGCTGCTGCAGCAGGCGCTCGGCCTGCCGCGTCCGCGCTACCTGCACCTTCCGCTGGTGCTGGACGGCGACGGCCGCAAGCTGTCGAAATCGCTGCACGCGCTTGCTGTCGATGCCGGGCATCCGCTGCCGGCGCTGCGTGCCGCATGGCGTGCGCTGGGGCAGGCTCCGCACGCGCTGCCGTCGCATGCTGCACTCGCGCCGCTGCTGGCCGCTGCAGTGGCGGCCATCGATCCCGCCCGCATCCCGCAGGCGCCGGTGTCCATCGCCGCATTGCACAACGGCGCTGCAATGGATGACGCATAGAATCCGGCAACGGACGCGTCCGGCGTCCATGCAACGGGGAGCGCAGACATGGAAGGACGGGTGGCTTTGGTGACCGGCGGTACCGGCGGCATCGGCACGGCGATCTGCAAGCGGCTGGCAGACGCGGGCTACCGCGTGGCCACCAACTATCGCAACGAGGAGCGCGCGAAGGCCTGGCAGCAGGAGATGCGAGCCCAGGGTTGCGAGGTCGCGCTTGCGCGCGGCGACGTGTCCAGCGCCGAAGACGCGGCCGCCATGGTGCGCGACGTGGAAGCCCAGCTCGGCCCGGTCGACGTGCTGGTCAACAACGCCGGCATCACCCGCGACGGCACCTTCCACAAGATGACCGCGGACCAGTGGAACGAGGTCATCGACACCAACCTCAACTCCTGCTTCAACGTCACCCGCGCGGTCATAGAGGGCATGCGCGAGCGCAAGTGGGGCCGGATCATCCAGATCAGTTCGATCAACGGCCAGAAGGGCCAGTACGGACAGGCCAACTACGCCGCCGCCAAGGCCGGCATGCACGGCTTCACGATTTCGCTGGCGCAGGAAAACGCGAAGTTCGGCATCACCGTCAACACCGTGTCCCCCGGCTACATCGGCACCGACATGGTGATGGCCGTGCCCGAGGCGGTGCGCGAGAAGATCGTTGCCCAGATTCCCACCGGGCGCCTCGGCCATCCGGATGAAATCGCCTACGCGGTGGCGTTCTTCCTCCCCGACGAAGCTGCGTGGATCACCGGCGCCAACCTGTCGGCCAACGGCGGCCAATACATGGGCTGGTGAGCGCGACGGCGCCCCTCGGGGCGCCGGTTGCAAGCCCTGCTGCACTGCGCCATGCTGCGGGCAAGTCCCGTTTTCAGAGCGCCTGCTCCATGGCCATGCGCGTCATCAAGAAGTATCCCAACCGCCGTCTGTACGACACCGAGATCTCGAGCTACATCACCATCGAGGACGTCCGGCAACTGATCGTCGACGGCGAGGACTTCGAGGTCCGCGACGCCAAGAGCGGCGACGACCTGACCCGCCAGGTGCTGCTGCAGATCATCACCGAGCACGAGCAGGACGGGCAGCCGATGCTGTCCACCGAACTCCTCAGCCAGATCATCCGCTTCTACGGCGACTCGCTGCAGGGCTTCATGGGCACCTACCTGGAACGCTCGATGCATACGTTCCTGGAGCAGCAGCAGCAGTTCCGCCAGCAGATGGGCGGCATGCTCGGGCAGACGCCGTGGGCCATGATGAACCAGCTCACCGAGCGCAACATGGCCATGTGGCAGGAACTGCAGAAGAACCTGGTCGGCGGCGTAGCGCGCCCGGCCTCCGAGCCGGCCGACAAGACCGGCAAGGCGAGCGGCAGCCAGAAGCCGCGCGGCAAGTGACGGCCGCCACGGGGAAACGCGTTGCCGTCGTCACCGGCGGCATCGGCGGGCTGGGCACGGCCATCTGCCGGACGCTCGCCGCGTCGGGACAACGCGTGATCGCCGCCGACCTCGGCCGCGATGCCGCGCGCGTCGCCGCCTTCGAAGCCGCGGTCGACGGGCTGGACGTGGCCTTCCTGCCGCTGGATGTGGCCGACTTCGACGCCTGTGGCAGCTTCGTGGCCGATGTCGAGGAACGCGAGGGCCGCCTCGACGTGCTGGTCAACGCCGCCGGCATCACCCGCGACGGTACGCTGCGCAAGATGGACCGCGAGCAGTGGGATTCGGTGCTGTCGGTGAACCTCGACGGCGTGTTCAACCTCTGCCGGCACGCGGTCGACGGCATGGCGGCGCGCGGCCACGGCCGCATCGTCAACATCAGTTCGGTCAACGGCCAGACCGGGCAGTTCGGCCAGACCAACTACGCCGCGGCGAAGGCCGGCATGCACGGCTTCACCATGGCGCTGGCGCGCGAGGTCGCGCGCAAGGGCGTGACCGTCAACTCGGTGTCGCCCGGCTATTGCGAGACGGCGCTGGTGCTGGCCATCCCCGAAGAAATCCGCGCTGGCATCGTCGCCCAGGTGCCGGTCGGGCGCCTCGGCCGCCCCGACGAAATCGCCCGCACCGTAGCCTTCCTCGCCGCCGAGGACGCCGGTTACATCACCGGCGCCAACATTCCCGTCAACGGCGGGATGTTCATGAGCTTCTGAGCGGCCCGGAAAGGCCGCTTACCCGCATTCAGCGCGCCGCGGTCGCCCCCTGCGGGCAGAAGCGCTTCTGGTATTCCATCGCCTTGGGCATCAGCGACTGCAGGTTCTCGATGCGCGTGCCCGGATTGGGATGCGTGGACGAGAACTCGGGCGGCGCCTGGCCACCGCTGGCGGCGCTCATGCGCTCCCAGAGCGGTACCGCTTCCTGCGGGTCGTAGCATGCGGCGGCGGCGAGCATCAGGCCGACCACGTCGGCTTCGGTCTCATGCTTGCGCGCATACGGCAGCAGGTAGCCGTAGCCCATCGCCGCCATCACCATCTGTTGCTGCTGCGGGTCCATGCCGCTCATGGCGCCCGCCATCTGCCCGACCTGGGTCAGCTTCTGCTGCGCCATGCGCTGGGCACCGTGGCGCAACAGGGCATGGGCGATCTCGTGGCCCATCACCACTGCCATCGCATCGTCGTTCTGCGCCACCGGCACCAGGCCGGTGTACACCGCCATCTTGCCCCCGGGCAGGCAGAACGCATTCGCCTGCTCGGACTGGATGACATTGACGTCCCACTCGAAGCCGGCCGAGAAGCCCGGCGCCTGCTGCCCGTTTTCCGCCGCCAGCGCCGCCTCCACTTCCGGCACCTTGGCAATCAGGCGCTGCGCGATCTCGCGGATCTCGCGCGCGATCGGCAGGTTGGGGTCCACAGGCTGTTCGGTCGACAGGATCTCCTCGTAGGCCTGCAGGCCCAGCGCCTTCTCGTCCTCGATCGACAGCGACTTGTCGATCAGCACTTTCTCGCCGGTCACCGGGTCGACGGTCTGGTTGGAGAAGTAGTAGTAGGCGCCGTAGCCGATGAAGGCGATCAGGATCAGGATCCTGGGGTTGAAGCCGCGACGCGGCGACGACTGGCGCTGCTGTTGCCGCCCGAACGGGTCCTGACGCATTCGCCTTGCTCCTGCCGTTGGATTCAGATGTCGCGCGCGACCCGGAAGCCCACGCGTGCGTTGGTGTTGTCGACCGGTGCCGGTGCTCGCCAGGCGCTGCGCGTCTGCACCGGGGAACTCGCCCAGGCACCGCCGCGCACCACCTGCGTGCGGCAGCCGGGATTCACCCAGGCTGCGCCGTCAGCGGGGGCCCGTCGATAGCTGTCATGCCAGCAGTCGGCGACCCATTCGCTGACATTGCCCGCCAGGTCGTGAAGACCGAATGCATTCGCGGAGAAGCTTCCCACCGGAGCCGGACCCCAGTGCCCGTCGTCGTAGTCGTCGAAGGCGTTGCTCCAGCTGCGGCCGCCGGGCGACCGGTCCTTGTCGCCGGTCAGGTTGCCCGCCCCGGCCGGCGGCGCGCCGTCGCCCCATGGGTACTGGCCACTGCCGCCGGCGCGCAGCGCGTACTCGAACTCGGCCTCGCTCGGCAGGCGGTAGCGCTGGCCGGTCACCGAGGCCAGCCAGTCCGCATAGGCCTGTGCGTCGCGCGCGCTGACGTGCACCACCGGCAGTGCACCTTCGGCGACCTTGCCGGAGAAGTCGGTGCGCCAGTCGGCCTTGCTGCGGCGCACGAAGTTGCCGCTGCGCTCGTCGTAGGCCATCGAGAACCCGCGCCGCTCGGCGCGGCTGCGATGACCGGTCGCGTCGACGAACCTGCGGAACTCGGCCACGGTCACTTCGTGCTGCGACAGCGCGAAGCCGCGGTCGAAGCGCAGGTTGCGGCTGGGTTTCTCGCTGTCCTCCGCGTCGCGGTCATCGTCTGCGGCGCCCATGGTGAATCCGCCATGCGGCACCACCACCATCTGCGGCCCACGGCCACCACCGGCGCCGTCGGTGAAGCGCTGACCGGGGCGGAAATTTCCGTAGTGCACCGCCAGGTCGATCCGCTCGCGCAGCTCGACCACCGCCGGATCGCCGGGCGCGGCCAGGTTGAGTATCTGCGCAAGGCGCGCGCGCGCGCGTTCGATGCCGTCCGCGCCATGCAGCGCTGCCATCGCCTCGTCGCGCAGGGCCAGCACGCGCGCGCGGCGCATGATGGCCACGCGCTCGCGCGCGTCCGGGATCGTCGCGCTGTCCTCGCGCACCTTGGCCGCATGCGCAATCCAGGCATCGGCGTCGTCGAAATCGCCCTTCGCCGCCGCGTCTTCGGCGCGCCTGATCAGGGCGCTCTCGATGGCGGCCAGCGTCTGCATGGCCCGCGGCTGGCCTTCGGACAGCGCCAGCACCTCGTGCACGCGGGCCAGCGCGCCACCGCCGTCTTCGCCCAAGCGACCGGCGCGCAGTTCGCCCTCGGCGCTGCGGTTGAGTTCCCACAGCTGTTCGGCACGGTCGACCTTGGCCAGGTACTCGCGCACCGCCTCGTCAGCCGGACGCAGGCTGCGCGCGACCGCCGCGACCTGCTGCGCGCGACGCAGGGCGGTGATGTCGTCGCCGGCGCCGGCGAGTGCCTGGTCGCCCTGCGCAAGCAGGTCCTGCAGCGCGCGCTCCAGGCCGGCGCGGGCCCCGCGGTCGTCGCCATCCCGGCCCAGGATGGCGAGGTACAGCGGGATGGCGGAGTTCACGCCGAGATCAAGGTCGCCGGATTCCAACGCGACCTGCGCGCGCGCGCGTGTCGCGGCGAGGTCATCGTCGCCCTCCGGCAGGACCACGCGCGGCGCGCGCCACGTCAGGCGCTCGGCGATGCTGTCATCGCCGCTGATGGTGACGTTGCCATCGGCCGCCCCGGCACTTGCTGCGGCGTCGCCCTGCGGGTCGGCATCACCGGCGTCGCGGCTGCAAGCGGCCGAAAGCGCCATGGCCAACGCCATGAACGCGACAGCCCGGAGGGGGCGGCGAGGTCGGGAAGAGGCTGTGCGTGGGACATTCACGGGCGCCAGATTACGGCAAGCGGCCGATACCGCGCAGCGCCCCCGCCCCCCGGAGCATCGTTCGCCGTGTTTGCCGACGGCACGGCGCGGTCGGTAAGCTGGCGCCGATGGACCAAGACTTCCGCTGGATTGCCGAGCCGGCCGCCCTGCTCGCCCGCTTCGAAACACGCCCCGCGCGCATCGGCCTGGATACCGAGTTCATCCGCGAACGCACCTGGTGGCCGCAGCTGGCCCTGGTGCAGATCGCCGTGCACGACGAGATCCTGCTGGTCGACACCCTGGCGCCGGGCACCTGCGACGCTCTGCGGCCGATCCTGCTCGACCCCGCGATCACCAAGGTGATGCACAGCGCCAGCGAGGACCTGATCGCGTTCCGCCGTGCCTGCGATGCCGTACCCGAAGGCCTGTTCGACACCCAGGTCGCGGCCGCGATCGCGGGCGTTGCGGCCGGCGCCGGCTACCAGAAGCTGGTGGCGGAGATCCTCGGCGTGACGCTGTCGAAGGGCGAGACCCGTTCCGACTGGCTGCGGCGGCCGCTGTCCGAAGCGCAGCTGGCCTACGCCGCCGACGACGTGCGCCATCTGTTCGCCCTGCACGACCACCTGCGCGACCGCCTTGACGCGCTCGGCCGCCTGGACTGGCTGCGCGAAGACTGCGCACGCATGCGCGACACCGCGCGCAGCGACGGCCTGGAGCGCTGGCCACACCTGCCGATCCGCGCCGCGCAGTCGCTGGATGGCGACGGCCAGCGCCGCCTGCTGCGGCTGCTGCGCTGGCGCGACGCGTGGGCGCGCGAACACGACCGGCCGCGCACCTGGGTGCTCGACAACGAGTTGGCCGCCGGCATCGCGCGCGCCAACCCCGTGGATTCCGGCGCGCTGAAGCAGCTGCTCGATGCCCACCCCAAGGCGCCGCGCAAGCTGGGCGCCGAGCTCTGGGCCGCCCTGGGCACGCCGCTGGCCGACGAGGCCGACGCGCCCCCGATCCGCACCGAGGAGCGCGACAAGGCTGCGGTCCGCCGCCTCCAGGACGCCGTCGCCGCGCGCAGCGCCGAACTTGGCCTTCCCGATGGCGTGCTCGCCTCGCGGCGTCGGCTGGAGTCGCTGCTCGACGACGGCGACTGGTCGGTGCTGGGCGGCTGGCGCCGCCAACTGCTGTCCCCCACGCTGGCGCCGCTGCTGGCCAGCGCCACGCAGGGTTTGCCGAGCGGCGGAACCAACGTATAGAATCCGCAGCTCGTGGGGCGGTAGCTCAGCTGGGAGAGCGTCGCGTTCGCATCGCGAAGGTCAGGGGTTCGATCCCCCTCCGCTCCACCACGATTTCCAGACGCCCGACCCGCAATGGTCGGGCGTTTTTTTTGGAAGCGCAGGCGCCGGGTACGCCGCACTACGCGGTGGTTTTGGAGCAAAGCCACTGCCCGCGATCTCGGTACCGGCAGCCGGCGCAGAGCCCCGGAGTGGCCGGGAGGCCTTCGCGGGGAAGTAAAGGAGGAGGCATCCGCCGCCAGGCGGATCCGGGGGACATGAGCCGCGAAGGCCTCCCGGCCACCACGGGCCTTCCCGCGGCCTTTTTGCCGCCACCATGCACGGCGTGCCAAAATCGCGGGTTGCAGCCCCCGTAGCTCAGCTGGATAGAGCGTCCCCCTCCTAAGGGGAAGGTCGTGCGTTCGAATCGCGCCGGGGGCGCCACCCTCATCGCATCGACGGACGGTCGCCCCCGGGCCCGCCGCCGCGCACGAACGCAGGAGCCTGCCATGTCCCACCCCGTACTCACCGCCCTCGGCCTGTCCACGCACGAGTCCGGCACCTTCCTCGGTGGTGGCGAATGGTCGAAGACCGCCGATGCCGGTGTGCTCGAGCCGGTCAACCCGAGCACCGGCGAGGTGCTGGCCAAGGTCAATGCATCCTCGCAGGCCGACTACGAGCTGATCGTCGAGCGCGCGCAGGCCGCGTTCAAGGTCTGGCGCACCACGCCCGCCCCGCGCCGCGGCGAAGCGATCCGCCTGTGCGCCGACGCGCTGCGCGCGCACAAGGATGAACTCGGCTCGCTGGTCGCGCTCGAGATGGGCAAGTCCAAGCCCGAAGGCGACGGCGAGGTCCAGGAGATGATCGACATCGGCGACTTCGCGGTCGGACTGTCGCGCCAGCTCTACGGCCTGACCATGCACTCCGAGCGCCCTGGCCACCGCATGTACGAGCAGTGGCACCCGCTGGGCATCGTCGGAATCATCTCGGCGTTCAACTTCCCGGTTGCGGTCTGGGCCTGGAACTCGTTCATCGCCGCGGTGTGCGGCGACATCTCGATCTGGAAGCCCTCGGGCAAGACCCCGCTGTCGGCGATCGCCTCGGTGCGCATCTGCAACGAGGCGCTGGCCAAGGCCGGTTTCCCCGACCTGTTCTTCATGTTCAACGATGCCGGCAACGACCTTGCCGAGCGCTTCGTGGACGACAAGCGCATCGCGCTGGTGAGCTTCACCGGCTCCACGCGCGTCGGCCGCCAGGTCGGCGAGCGCGTCGCGCGCCGCATGGGCCGCTCGCTGCTGGAACTGGGCGGCAACAACGCGATCATCGTCGACGAGACCGCGGACCTTGCGCTCGCGATCCCGGCGATCGCCTTCGGCGCCGTCGGCACCGCCGGCCAGCGCTGCACCAGCACGCGCCGCGTCTTCATCCACGAGTCGATCTTCGACGACGTGCTGGGCAAGCTGAAGACCGCCTACGCGCAGGTGGAGAAGAAGATCGGCGACCCGACCGATGCCGCCAACCTCATGGGCCCGCTCAACAGCCAGTCCGCGGTCGACGCCTTCCTGGCGGCGATCGAGCAGGCCAAGGCCGCCGGCGGCAAGGTCGAGAGTGGCGGCACCGCGCTCACCGACCGCAAGGGGTTCTTCGTGCTGCCGACCATCATCACCGGCCTGGCCAACAGCGCCGAAGTCGTGCAGACCGAGACCTTCGCGCCGATCCTGTACGTGATGAAGTATTCGCAGCTCGACGAGGCGATCGCGATGCAGAACGACGTGCCGCAGGGCCTGTCGTCGTCGATCTTCACCACCAACCTCAAGCGCGCCGAGGCGTTCCTGTCGGCGGCCGGATCTGACTGCGGCATCGCCAACGTCAACATCGGCACCTCGGGCGCCGAGATCGGCGGGGCGTTCGGCGGCGAGAAGGAAACCGGCGGCGGACGCGAGTCCGGCTCGGACGCCTGGCGCGCCTACATGCGCCGCCAGACCAACACCATCAACTACTCGGACGCGCTGCCGCTGGCCCAGGGCATCAAGTTCGATATCTGAGGACGCGATGTACGGGTTGGCACGGCCTTTCCTCTTCGCACTCGAGCCGGAACGTGCACACCGGCTCGGCTTGGCGTCCATGGAGGCGCTGCACCGCGTGCGGCTGCAGCGCCTGCTCGGCGCCCGGCCGCGCCCGTTCCCGACGCGCGCCTTCGGCCTGGATTTCCCCAACCCCGCGGGTCTTGCCGCGGGGCTGGACAAGAACGGTGAACACATCGACGCGCTGCTCGCGCTGGGCTTCGGCTTTGTCGAGATCGGCACGGTCACGCCGCGCGCGCAGCCGGGCAACCAGGCACCGCGCATGTTCCGCCTGCCGCAGTACCGCGCGCTGATCAACCGGCTGGGCTTCAACAACAATGGCGTGGATGCGCTGGTGCGCAACGTGGAACGCGCAAGGCGCCAGGGTGGCCTGCTCGGCATCAACATCGGCAAGAACAAGGACACCCCGAACGAATCCGCGGTGACCGACTACCTGCACTGCCTGGAACGCGTCTATCCGCTCGCCGACTACGTGACGGTCAACATTTCATCGCCCAATACCGCGGGCCTGCGCGAGCTGCAGGAAGAACAGGCGCTGCGGCGGCTGGTCGGCGAACTGCGCGAAGCACAGGAGCGGCTGGCCTCGCGCCATGGCCGCCGCGTGCCGCTGCTGGTCAAGGTGGCACCCGACCTCAGCGACGAGGACATCGACGCCGCCGCGCGCGTGCTCGGTGACCTCTCGGTCGACGGCGTGATCGCCACCAACACCACCGTGTCGCGCATCGCCGTACAGGGCCACCGGCATGCGGCGCAGGCGGGCGGCCTGTCCGGCGAGCCGCTGATGAACAAGTCCACCGCGGTGCTGCGCATGCTGCGCACCCGCTTGCCCGACGGTATTCCGCTGATCGGCGTGGGCGGCGTGATGTCCGGTGCCGATGCCGCCAAGAAGACCGCGGCCGGCGCAACGTTGGTGCAGCTCTACACCGGGCTGGTGTACCGCGGGCCGCGGCTCATCGGCGAGTGCGTGGAGGCCATCCGCCGTCGCAAGGAAGCGCCCAGCCGCGGAAACCTGCCCAACCTGTGAGCGCCAAGCCCATCGACGCCCCGCACGCCGTGCGCTGGACCCGCGACGCCGACCTGGTCGATCGCACCACGTTCCGCGTGCCCGCGCGCGCCGCGTGGCTGGTCGAGGTGGGCGATGCCACCGCCCTGCCCGCCGTACTCGCCGACCCGCGCATCCAAGGCGGCGAACTGCTGGTGATCGGTGGCGGCAGCAACCTGCTGTTCGCCGCCAACCTCGAAGGCGTTGCGCTGGCCATGCGCGACAGCGCGGTCGCGGTGATCGACGAGGACGCGGACAGGGTCGTCGTGCGCGCCGGTGCCGGTCGTGGCTGGCACGACTTCGTGCGCGACACGCTCGCCCTCGGACTGTCCGGGCTGGAGAACCTGTCGCTGATCCCGGGCACGGTCGGCGCCGCGCCGATCCAGAACATCGGCGCCTACGGTGTCGAGATCGAGCGCCACGTGCACGCGGTCGAGGCCTGGGACCGCGACGCGGGCCACCTGGTGCGCCTCGATGCCGCGGCCTGCGGCTTCGCCTACCGCGACAGCCGCTTCAAGCGCGAACGCACGCGCTGGATCGTCACCGCGGTGGAGTTCGCCCTGGCGCGCACGCCGCGGCTGGAGCTCGGCTACGCGGGCATCGGCGAGGAGCTCGCGGCCATGCGCATCGAATCGCCGACCCCGGAGCAGGTGTCCGAGGCGGTGTGCCGCATCCGCCGGCGCAAGCTCCCGGATCCGGCCCTGCTCGGCAACGCCGGCAGCTTCTTCAAGAATCCGATCGTGCCGGTGGCGCAGGCGGACGCGCTGCTTGCCGCGCACCCGCGCCTGCCCTGCTTCGCGTCGGGCATGCCTGGCATGCGCAAGCTGTCCGCGGCGTGGCTGATCGACGCCGCCGGCTGGAAAGGCCATCGCGACGGCGACGCCGGCGTGGCGCCCGGGCACGCCCTGGTGCTGGTCAACCACGGCGGTGCGAGTGGCGCCGGGCTGCTTGCGCTGGCGCGACGCATCACGGCATCGGTCGAAGCGCGCTTCGGCGTTGCGCTCGAGCCGGAGCCACGCATCGTCGGCGCCGCCTGGTGAATCCGGGGCCCGCCAGCCCGCAGGCGCGCGCCGCGCTGCTGATGCTCGGCAGCACCACCTTCTTCGCGGCGATGGCGGTCATGATCCGCATCGCCTCGGCGGATCTCTCGACTGCCCAGATCGCGTTCTTCCGCAACCTGTTCGGCCTGCTGTTCCTGCTGCCGTTCCTGTTCCGCGACGGCTGGCGCCTGCCACGCACCACCCAGCTGCCGCGTTACCTGGTGCGCTGCGCGATCGGCGTGGCGTCGATGCTGTGCGGCTTCTGGGCGCTGGGCAACCTGCCGATGGCGCAGGCGGTGGCGCTGTCGTATGCCACGCCGCTGCTCGCGACCGTGGCCGCGGTGTTCATCCTCGGCGAAACCGTGCGCATGCGGCGCTGGTCGGCGGTGGTGATCGGCCTGGTTGGCGTGCTGGTGATCGTGCGCCCGGGCAGCGAGGCCTTCAGCGCCGGCAGCCTGGTGGCACTGGGCGGCGCCCTGCTCTCGGCGCTGGTGGCGATCCAGATCAAGCAGCTGTCGCGCGTGGACGCCGCCGACACCATCGTGTTCTACACCTACGTGTTCTGGGTGCCGATGTCGCTGGTGCCGGCACTGTTCGCCTGGGAGTGGCCGCAGGGCATCACCTGGCTGTGGCTGCTGCTGCTCGGCGCGTTCGGCACCGGTGGCCAGCTGCTGTGGACGCGGGCGCTGAAGATCGGCGAGGTCTCGGCGCTGCAGCCGATCAGCTTCATGCAGTTGCCGCTGGTGGCGGTGGCGGCCTGGCTGCTGTTCGGCGAGGCGCCCACGCGCTGGACCCTCATCGGCGCCGGCATCATCCTGGGTGCCAACATCTATATCGCGCACCGCGAGGTGCAGTTGGCGCGGCGCGCCGCGACGAGCGCCCCGGCCGAGGCTGCCAAGCCCGGGGAATAGCGCAGCGCTGAGCTGCAACGGCAAAGGGCCCGGTTTCCCGGGCCCTTTGCATTCACGACCGGGCGAGGCCCGGGATCACGGCGTGACCGTCAGCGCCACGCGTGCCGCTCTCTTCGCCACGGCAGGGTCGTTGCTCGCCACGCAGGCGAAGCCCGAGTAGCTGCCCGCCGCCAGCCCGTTGCCGAGCAGCGTGCCGACCAGCGACTGCGAGCCGCCGGCGTCCAGCGAACCCGACGACGGCGTGACCGCACCCAGCCAGCTCGCGCCACACGGCACCTCGCCGTCGACCTGCAGGTCGAGCGAGGGGAACGCCACGTTGGCGGCCCACGCGCCGCTGCCGTCGCCGGCCACGTTGAGGCTGGCAAAGCCGCCCTGCCCGACGCTGCTGCCAAACCACGCCCAGCGGTTGGCGAACGTGCCGGCGGTGTTGATCACCACCCAGTAGCGACCCGGGGCGAGCGTGAGGGACTGGCCGGCGGCCACCAGGTCGAGGGCGATGCGGCCACCCTCCACCAACACGCCCGGGGCAAGCGCCGACCTCGTGTGCGCCCACACCGCCGCGCCAGGGTTGCTGTGGGGATTTCCCGCCGGCATGCCGCCGGCATCCGGGTAGATGCTCCAGCTCAGGTTCGGTGACGCCGTGGGGAGCGCGACGCCGCTGACCACGAAGCCCTCGGCCGTGATCCTGGTGATACGCGTGCTCGTCTCGACGGTGAAGTCGTCGCTGGAGAACTGGGCCAGCAAGCCACCCGCCGATGCCGGATCGCTGTACCGGCTGGCACGGAAGCCACTGGTGACCGCGCCGCGCCAGATATCGACCAGCCTGCTGATCGCATTGCCGGTGTTGTCGACCGACCAGGCCAACGCCGAACCGCCCGGATTGGACATCGGAATCGCCACCGAGCCCTGGCCACCGGCCGCGATGCTGGCCTGCACGAGCGCCGGCAGCACCAGCACCGGCGGCTGCACCGCCACGCCGATCGGCAGGTTCAGCACCGGATTCGCCTTGCCACCCTTCACGCCGCTCGGCGCGAGCCGCAGGTTGCCGAAGCTCCAGCTGCCGTTGTTGGGCAGGTTGCTGCTGTCGATGGTCACCTCGAAGGTCACGCTGCCGTTGGCTGGCACGCGCGCGAAGATCGGGTGCACGCGCCCACGCAGGCCACTCAGGCTGGCCGCCCAGTCCTGGGTGCGACCGTCCACGTTGCGGAAGGTGCGGGTGAACGTGCAGCCCCCGGCGCAGTTGCGGTCGGCCAGGCTCGGCAGGTTCAGCGTGGCGGGGTCGCCACCCGTCGCCGGATTGGCCGCGCTGTAGTTGGCCGCGGTTTCATCCAGCACCAAGCCGGCGCGCACCGCCTGGTCGACCCGGATGCGCCCCGAACCGCGCGCGAACGGATTGGCAGGCGTCACTTCGTCTTCGAGGAAGACCGTGCCGGTGGCGGTCATCGCCAGCGCCGACTTCACCTCGGACACGCTCCAGCCCGGACGCGCCTGGCGCACGAGGGCAGCAGCACCCGCCTGGTGCGGCGACGCCATCGACGTGCCGCTGATGAGGCCCACCGCGTTCTCCGACCCGCTGATGGTGGTGCCGGCCACGGCGGCCAGGATGGCGTAGCCGGGCGCGGTGACGTCGGGCTTGATCAGGCTGAAGGTGCCTGCCGGGCCGCGCGAGCTGAACGCCGCCAGTGCGTCGGCGGTGTTCGGCAGCGGCGCCGCCGGATAACCGATGGTCGCGGTGGCCGGCGGATTGGCGACGTTGAAGTCACGCAGTGCGTTGCCCTCCGCCTGGGTCACGCCGAATGCCGGCACGGTGGTGTCGGGCACCGAAGGCACCAGCACTTCCGGCAGGTTGTTGGCGATCACCACCGCCACCGCACCCGCCGCGGACGCGGCATTGGTCTTGATGGTGAAGCTGCAGCTGCCACGGCGGACCACGGCGATCGCACCGTTGAAGGTGCCGGCCGGGTAGCCCGCGCAGCCGTCGTCGACCGCATCGATCGCGGGGCTGACGCGCAGCGGCGTGCTGGCCGGGTACGCCGCGGTGTGTCCGACACCGTTGGCGCCGGTGGAGAGCTCGATGGCCGTCAACGGCTCGGGCACGGTGCCCGGCCCGGTGACCTGCATCAGGAACGAGTAGCCCTCGCGCCCGTGGCGCGCCGCCGCGGTCGAGGACACCCACGGCTCCACGTGGCCGAGCGTGCCGGCCGCGGGACCACTGTTGCCGGCGGAGGCCGCCACGAACACGCCCGCTTCCACCACGTTGAGGAAGGCGAGCGAGACCGCCTCGCCCCACGGCTGCGCACCACCGCCGATGGAGTAGTTGATGACGTCGGCCACGCCGTCGATGACGATCTGGTCGATCGCCGCGACCGCCGACACGTTCGGGCACAGGCCCTGGCCGGTGGAGATGTTGGTGTAGCAGATGTCGAACGCCACCACGCCGGCACGCGGCGCCACGCCGGAAATCGACGCCTGCGCGCCGCTGATCGCGACCACGCGGCGGTTGCCGGCGACGGTCGACGCAACGTGGCTGCCGTGCGAGTTGGTGTCGCCAAAGCCGGGCTCCTCGCGGAACCCCGGGTTGGAGCAGGCATTGCCCGGCGCCGCGCACACGAAGTCGTAGCCGCCGATCAGCTTGTCGTTGCAGCGACCTTCGTCGATGCCGCCGGGCGCGCAGGTGCCGAGGTAGTTGCCGGCGCCAAGCGGGTTGACGTGCACATGGCCGTCGACCGGATCGACCGCCGCGAACGACGGACTGCCGAAGTTGATGCCCGAGTCCAGGATGGCGGCCACCATGCCTTCACCCTGGAACGCGCCGCCGGCCGCGCTGCCGGACCACACCGACCGTGCACCGATATGGCCGGGACCGGTGTCGGTATCGAGCGCGTACTCGCGGTAGCCCTCGACCAGGCGCACATCGCGCATCCGTCCCACCTGCGCAGCTTCGGCGGGCGTCAAGGCGACCACGATTCCGTTCACCGCGTGCTGCATGCGATGGCCGACCTGCAGGCTGCGGCCGAGCGCACGGCCGATGTCGGACTCACGCGCCGCCTGGCGGCTGCGCAGGTAGTCGACATAGGCAACGGCCGAACGGCTGGCGGCGTCGAGGCGCCCGCCAGCGCTTCGCGCCGGGGCCGCGAGGCCGCGCACGCCGCCGCGATAGGCGGCCAGGGCGGGTTCGTTGAACAGCACGATGTGCGGCTCCGCCGCGTCCTTTGGCGCGCGCGCCGCGGCACCGGCGACCGGCCCGCCCGCGAGGACCGCGGACTGTGCGGTGGCCGGCGTCGCTGGCCTGGATTTCGATCCGATGGTGGCGGCGGCCGCAGCCGACACCACGATGGCAACGGCAACGGCCGCCACCACTGATGGCTTCGTGGTCATGACTTCTCCCCTGGAACGTGGTCTGGATACGTGTGTGTCGACACTCGTCCACGCGGCCGCGTTGCTGTGACCCGGCCCATGCGGTGCCCCCCGGCATCGGCTGATCGTGACTGTCGTCACGGTCCACCGCCGCCGAGCATCCGTTACTCCGCGGGCTGTCGCAAGCCCTGTGCGTCAGCCGGCGCCACCCTGCGGTTGACAAGCAGCCAGGTCGCGGCCGTCCACGCGAGCGCGGCCGTCCATCCCGCGAGGATGTCGGAGGGGTAATGCACCCCCAGGTAGACGCGCGACAGCCCGACCAGCGTCACGAACAGCGCCATCGCTGCCAGCAGCGGCCAGCGCCAGCGCGTGTGCCAGCAGAGCAGGACCAGCACCATCGCCAGCGTCATCGACCCCATGGCGTGGCCGCTCGGGAAGCTGAAATTGTGCTCGGGCGCGATCGACTCCCACAGCGAAGGGCGGTCGCGGGCGAACGCCTGCTTGGCGGCGATGTTGAGCAGCGCGGAGCCCGCCAGCGCCACGCCTGCGAACAGGCCCTCGCGATGCCGCCGCGCCAGGGCCAGGCCCAGCACCAGCAGGATGTCGACCGGCACCACGCCCCACTCGTAGCCCAGTTTGGAGGCGAGCAGGAACAGCCGGTCCAGCCCGCCCGCCGCCGCCTCGCGCGCGAACAGCAGGATCGGCTCGTCGAAATCGAACGGCTCGCCCTCCAGCACCTCGTCGGCGAGCTCGGCGAAGCCCCACAGCGGAAGCAGCAGACCGACGAACACCAGCACGAGGCGCCAGCCGTGGCGCTGCAGGAAACCCGCGCCGAAGCGGGCGTCCGACAGCAGGTTCCCGATCGCCTCAGCCGGCGTGCGGGGCGCGGCCATAGCGTCGGTCGACGTAGCTGTCGATCAGGCCGACGAACTCGGCGGCGATGTTGCCGCCGCGCAGCGTGAGCGCTTTTTCGCCATCGATGAAGACCGGCGCCGACGGCGCCTCGCCGGTCCCCGGCAGCGAGATGCCGATGTCGGCATGCCGCGACTCGCCCGGGCCGTTGACCACGCAGCCCATGACCGCAAGCGTCATGTGCTCGGCGCCCGGATGGCTGATCTTCCACTCCGGCATCTTCGCGCGCACATGCTCCTGCACGACCTTGGCCAGCTCCTGGAAGAACTCCGACGTGGTGCGCCCGCAGCCCGGGCAGGCGGTGACCATCGGGGTGAACGCGCGCAGGCCCATGGTCTGCAGCAGTTCCTGCGCCACCACCACTTCCTGCGTGCGCGGCGCGCCTGGCTCGGGCGTCAGCGAAATGCGGATCGTGTCGCCGATGCCTTCCTGCATCAGCACCGCGAGCGCCGCGGCGGAGGCGACGATGCCCTTGCTGCCGATGCCGGCCTCGGTGAGGCCGAGGTGCAGCGCGAAATCGCTGCGCACCGCCAGGTCGCGATACACCGCGATCAGTTCCTGCACGCCGCTGACCTTGCAGCTGAGCACGATCCTGTCGGCCGCCAGGCCGAGCTCCACCGCGCGCGCCGCCGAATCCAGCGCCGAGCGGATCAGCGCCTCGCGCAGCACGCGTCCCGCGTCCCAGGGCTCGGCGCGCAGCGCGTTCTCATCCATCAACGCGGCGGCCAGCGACTGGTCCAGCGAACCCCAGTTGACCCCGATGCGCACCGGCTTGCCGTGGCGCATCGCGAACTCGATGAGCTGCGCGAACTGCGTGTCGCGCTTGCGGCCAAAGCCGACGTTGCCCGGATTGATGCGGTACTTGGCCAGCGCCTCGGCACATGCCGGCTCCGCCGCCAGCAGCTGGTGCCCGTTGTAGTGGAAGTCGCCGACGATCGGCACCTCGATGCCCATCATCGCCAGCTTCTCGACGATCCGCGGGACCGCCGCGGCCGACTCGGGATTGTTCACCGTGACCCGCACCAGCTCCGAACCCGCGCGCCACAGCTCCGCCACCTGCTTCGTGGTGGACGCCACATCCGCGGTATCGGTGTTGGTCATCGACTGCACCACCACCGGCGCATCCCCGCCGACCAGCACGCTCCCCACCCGCACCTGCCGCGTGGCGCGGCGCGGCGCCGGGCCGAATGCCCACTCTTCAAGGCTGCCGGCGCTGCCGGCGTGACGGATGCTGGGAATGGCGTTCATTGGGGCATTTTAGTCCCAGGCGACGTGATTGTTCCGGGGCCTTCGCTTGGTTGGCGGGTCCGGAGGGTGTACGGGTACTCCGCCGGCTGGTCCCCGCTGCATGGGTCGTGGCGGGTTGGGAGGTGGGCGGGTATTGCGCGGCGGTCCCGCATCGCGGTCCCTTTAGGCCGGCTGCGTACCCATACACCCTCCGCTGCCACCGGCGCTGCGGCTTGAGGGAAAGCGTCGCGAAGATCGAGTCTTTCTCGCGGCTGACGCATGCCGGGGCAGAGCGGCAGTGCTTTCCCCGCGGCCGCGAGAAGCGCGCCATGGCGGGTTGGTGGGTGCGCAGTGGGCATAAAGACCCTCGCTGCGACCAAAGCCCCCAGGAAACACCCAGCGATCCAAAAGGGGGTCGCCCACGGAGTACCCACCAATCCGCCAGCCAGCCAGCCAAGGACGCTGTTCTTGCCAACCGCCAGCCAGCCAGCCAGCGGCCCTGCCCTTGCCACAACCGGTGGCCACGGCCTGCCAGCCAACAGCGCTCAGGCCCGCCCCCGCTGCACGGTATCCTGACGCCATGCCCGCCGCGTCCGAAAACATCCTTACCCCGACCCAGCTCAACACCCTTGCCCGCAGCCTGCTCGAGGACGCCTTCCCGTTCGTCCTGGTCGAAGGCGAACTCGGCAACGTCTCCAGGCCGGCCTCCGGACACCTGTATTTCACCCTCAAGGATGCCCGCGCCCAGGTCCGCTGCGCCCTGTTCAAGCCCAAGAGCCAGTGGTTGAAGTTCCAGCCCCGCGACGGCCTGAAGGTGATCGCCCGCGGCCGGCTCACCCTTTACGAAGCGCGCGGCGACTACCAGCTGATCCTCGACTCGCTGGAGGAAGCAGGCGAAGGTGCCCTGCGCCGGGCCTTCGAAGAACTGAAGGCGCGCCTGCAGGCCGAAGGCCTGTTCGACGACGCCCGCAAGCGCCTGCTGCCCGCCTACCCGAAGCGCCTGGCCGTGATCACCTCGCCGTCGGGCGCCGCGGTGCGCGACGTGCTCAGCGTGCTGGCCCGTCGCTTCCCCCTGGTCGAGGTGGATGTCCTGCCCGTGCCCGTGCAGGGCGAGGCCGCGGCAGCGCAGATCCGCACCATGCTCGAGCGCGCGGGCGCGAGCGGCCGCTACGACGTCCTCGTGCTCGCACGCGGCGGCGGCTCGCTGGAAGATCTCTGGGCGTTCAACGACGAGGCCCTGGCGCGCGCGATCGCCGCCTCGCCGGTACCGGTGGTGTCCGCGGTCGGCCACGAGACCGATTTCAGCCTCGCCGACTTCGCCGCCGACCTGCGCGCACCGACGCCGTCGGTGGCCGCCGAACTGCTGGTACCCGACCGCGTCGACATTGGCACCCGCGTGCGTGGCCTGCACCAGCGGCTGGGCGCCCTGCACTTGCAGCAACTGCGCAACGCGATGCAGCGCACCGACCGCGCCGCGTTGCGCCTGAATGCCATGCGCCCGCAGGCGCGGCTGCTGGCACTGGGCCAGCGCCAGCAGGACGCACTGCGACGCCTGCAGGCCGCGTGGCGCGTGCGCGATGCGGAGTGGCGCTCCGGCCTGCGCCACGCCGATGCCGTGCTGCGCGCGACCCACCCGGCGCGGCGTCTCGCGGCGCTGCGCGAACGCCTCGCCACCCTGGCGCCGCGCCCACAGGCCGCAGTGGCGCGACGGCTGCGCGACGACGCCCTGCGCCTGCACGGCCTGGCGCGCTCGCTGCAGGCCGTGAGTCCGCTGGCCACCGTCGCGCGCGGCTACGCGATCCTCCAGCACGCCGACGGCCGCGTGGTGCGCACCACGGGCGATGCCGCCGCCGGCGACGTGCTCGATGCCCGCTTGGTCGATGGCGCGCTGCGCGTGCGCGTGGAGTCGCGCGAGGACACATGAGCACCGCGCCGGCCTGACCCGGTGCTCACCGCGGTTCCGCATAATCGCCTGCAGTGCGTGCGCACGGGCGATCAGAGGAGAACGACGGTGGCGAAATCCGGCAAGCACGGCGCGGCCGCGGGCGGCAAGCAGCGCGAAGGCCTCGCCGCGAGATATCCCTACTACCTCGCCAACCGCGCGGTGGCGGCCAACACCGATCTCGATGTCCTCGACAAGTACACCGGCACGCGCGCCACGCGCGTGGCGCTGGCCGATGCCGGCACCGTGCGCAAGGCGATCGTGGCCGCCCACAAGGCGCGCCCGGCGATGGCCGCGTTCCCGCCTGACGCCCGCCGCGATGTCCTCGAGCACTGCGTGCGGCGCTTCGGCGAACGCGCGGACGAGCTTGCGCAGTCCCTGTGCATCGAAGCCGGCAAGCCGATCCGCGACGCGCGCGGCGAAGTGACCCGGCTCATCGATACCTTCCGCATCGCCGCCGGCGAAGCCACGCGCATCGAAGGCGAGGTGCTGGAGCTGCAGGTGTCGGAGCGTACACGCGGCTACCGCGGCATGGTCAAGCGCGTACCGGTGGGCGCCTGCAGCTTCATCACGCCGTTCAACTTCCCGCTCAACCTGGTCGCGCACAAGGTGGCGCCGGCGATCGCCGCAGGCTGTCCGTTCGTGCTCAAGCCGGCGGCGAAAACGCCGGTGGGCGCGCTGATCATCGCCGGGGTGCTGGCCGAAACCGAGCTGCCCAAGGGCGCGTTTTCGGTGCTGCCCTGCGACAACGCCGCGGCCTCGGCGCTCGTGGAAGACGAGCGCATCGCGCTGCTGAGCTTCACCGGTGGCCTGGTCGGCTGGGAGCTGAAGGCGCGTGCCGGGCGCAAGAAGGTGACGCTGGAGCTCGGTGGCAACGCGGCCTGCATCGTCGACGCCGACCCTGGCGCAAGCCTCGACCACATCGTCGAGCGCCTCGTGTTCGGCGCCTACTACCAGTCCGGGCAGAGCTGCATCAGCGTGCAGCGCATCTACGTGCATGCCTCGCTGTATCCGGCGCTGCGCCGCAAGCTCAAGGCCGCGGTGGCGGCGCTGCGCATGGGCGACCCGCGCGACGAGCGCACGGTGATCGGGCCGATGATCGACGAGGCGGCGGCGAAGCGCGTGGACGCGTGGATCCAGTCCGCGCGCAAGGCGGGCGCGAAGCAGCTGGCCGGCGACGCGCGCGTCGGCAACATGCTGCCCGCGGCGCTGCTCGAGAACGTTCCGCGGACAGCCGAACTCATGCGCCAGGAGGCGTTCGGGCCGGTGGCGTGCATCGAACCGTTCGATGAGTTCGAGGACGCGCTGGCACGCGCCAACGACAGCGATTTCGGCCTCCAGGCGGGCGTGTTCACCGCCAGCCTCGCGCACGCCATGCGCGCCTGGGACGCGCTCGAAGTCGGCGGCGTTGTGGTCGGCGACGTGCCCAGCTTCCGCGTCGACAACATGCCCTATGGCGGCGTGCGCGGCTCTGGCCTTGGCCGCGAGGGCGTGCGCAGTGCGATCGAGGACATGACCGAGCCGCGCCTGCTGGTGATCCGCGACCCCGCCTGAGGCGCCCAACCCCGTTCACGCCAGGTGCGCGTTGGCTTGGGGGTCCACCTCAGGAGCCGCCCATGAACCGACACACCCTGGCCACCGCACTGGCCGCCACCCTGCTGCTCGCGGCCTGCCAGTCGGCGAAGCACGAGGCGGCCGCGCCCTCGGCACCCCCGGTGATCTTCGATGCGCCTGCCCCGACTACGGCGATGGAGAGCGGGCAGCAGCGGGCCATGGCGGCCGACGCGATGGCCCGCGAGCGCGTCGAGCGCACCGCGGCGGCGGCACAGCGCGCGTACATGCCGTCTCCGCCCCCTGCACCGCCGATGTACGCCCCCCCGCCCGCCAACACAGAGCAGTACGCCGCACGCACCGACAACCCGGTGCAGCGCGTGTCCGAGCAGCCGGTGTCGACCTTCTCGGTGGACGTCGACACCGGCAGCTACAGCAACGTGCGCCGCATGCTGCGCCGGGGCGTGCGCCCGCCGGCGGACGCGGTGCGCGCCGAGGAGTTCATCAACTACTTCCGTCATGGCCATGCGGCTCCGGCCAGTCGCGACGTGCCCTTCCGCGCGACCATCGAGATCGCCCCGGCACCGTGGAACCCGAAGCGCCACCTGATGATGGTCGGCCTGAAGGGCTATGACGTGCCGAAGGCGGAGCTGCCTCCCGCCAACCTGGTGTTCCTGGTCGACACCTCCGGCTCGATGCATTCCGAAGACAAGCTGCCGCTGCTGAAGCAGGCATTCGCGGCGCTGGCCGCGCAGCTGCGTGCGCAGGACAGGGTGTCGATCGTGGCCTACGCCGGCTCCGCCGGCCTGGTGCTGCCGCCGACGCCCGGCAACCGCCAGGGCGAGATCATCGCCGCGCTGGAGCGCCTGCAGGCCGGCGGCAGCACCAACGGCGGCGAAGGCATCACGCTCGCCTATGCGATGGCGCGCCAGGGCTTCGTGGCCGGCGGCGCCAACCGCGTGATCCTGGCCACCGACGGCGACTTCAACGTCGGCACGGTCGACCGCGCGGCGCTGGAGACGCTGGTCGGCGACCAGCGCAAGTCCGGCATCGCGCTGACCACGCTCGGCTTCGGCCAGGGCAACTACAACGACGCGATGGCCGAGCGCCTGGCCGATGTCGGCGACGGCAACCACGCCTACATCGACACCGTGCTCGAGGCCCGCAAGGTGCTGGTGGAGGAGATGTCGGCGACGCTGCTGACCATCGCGCGCGACGTCAAGGTGCAGGTCGAGTTCAACCCGGCGGTGGTCTCCGAGTACCGCCTGGTCGGCTACGAGAACCGCATGCTGCAGCGCGAGGACTTCGCCAACGATCGGGTTGACGCCGGCGACATCGGCGCCGGCCACGAGGTCACCGCGCTGTACGAGGTCACCCTGGTCGGGTCGGGCGCCGAACGCCTGCCGGCGCTGCGCTACGGCGCCACGCAGGCGCAGCCCGCGCGCGGCGACGAACTCGCGCACCTGCGCCTGCGCTACAAGCGCCCGGGCGAGGATGACAGCCGCCTGATCGAGGTGCCCGTGCGTCGCGACGCGATCCGCGCCGAGGCCAGCGCGTCGATGCGCTTCGCGGCCACCGTGGCGGCGTTCGCCGACGCGCTGCGCGGCGGGCGCAATATCGAGGGCTGGGACTGGGATGCCATCGCGCGCAGCGCGCGCGCCAGCCGCGGAGAAGACCGCTGGGGCCTGCGCGCGGAGTTCGCGGAGCTGGTCGAAGCCGGCCGCATCGCCACCGGTGGCGACGTCGCGCGCCCGGCCGACTGAAGCGATGGCCGCGGGCACCGGCCGTCCACGCTCAGCGCGGCCGGTGCCCCGTGGCCGGTGCAGGCAGCGGGCGTCCAAACAGGTAGCCCTGGCCATAGGTGCAGCCGAGCTGCTTGAGCGTCTGTGCCTGCGCGGTGGTTTCCACGCCTTCGCCGACGGTCTGGATGCCCAGCGTGCGCGCAAGCACCAGGATCGCGCGCACCAGCGCCAGGCTCTCGGGATGCATCTCGCCGTCGAGGCCCGCCACGAAGCTCTGGTCGATCTTCAGCGCGTGGATCGGGAAGCGGTGCAGGTACGACAGTGCCGAGAACCCGGTGCCGAAATCGTCGAGCAACGCCAGTACGCCGCGTTCGCGCAGGCTGTTGAGCATGCGCAGCGCGCGCGGCGCGTCGTCGAGCAGCGCGACCTCGGTGATCTCGATGCGCAGCCGCGCGGGGTCGGCGCCGGCGTCGTCGAGCATCTGCAGCAGGCGCTCGGCAAAATTCTCCGAGTGGAAGTGGCGCGGCGAGACGTTGATGGAGACGTGGCCGCGCTGGACGCGGGTCATCCATTCGAACACGCGCCGGTACAGCAGCCAGTCCACCTGCTCGATCAGGCCGCTGTCCTCGCCGACGCCGATGAACTCGGACGGCTGCAGCGGGCCGCGCTGCTCGTGGTTCCAGCGCAGCAGCGCTTCGTGGCCAACGACTTCTCCATTGGACAGGTCGACGATCGGCTGGAAGTACGGCTCGAATGCGTCGGTCAGGATCGCGCGCCGCAGGTCGGCTTCGAGGTCCAGCAGGCGCGTCGCCTCGGCGCGCATGTTCTCGTCGAACAGCTCGCTGCGGTCGCGCCCGCGCGCCTTGGCGCGGTACATCGCCGCGTCGGCATCGCGCAGCAGGTCCTCGCCGTGGCGGTAGCGTGGTTGCCACAGGGCGATGCCGACGCTGGCCGACGGAAACAGCTCGCGCCCGGCGATCCACATCGGCTCGCCCAGCGCGGCGAGGATGCGCGCCGCGACGCCCTGCGCCACGTCGCCGTCGGCGGCGTCGGCCAGCAGCACCGCGAACTCGTCGCCCCCGAGCCGCGCGACCACGTCTCCGTCGCGCAGCATGCTGCCGATGCGCCGGCCGGCTTCCACCAGCATCTCGTCGCCGGCGGCGTGGCCCACGCTGTCGTTGACCAGCTTGAAGCGGTCCAGGTCGAGGAACAGCACCGCGAACGGCCCGCGCGCCTGGCTGCGCGTCTCGGCCACGGCGGTGTCCAGGGATTCCAGCAGGTAGGTGCGGTTGGGCAGGCCGGTGAGGTGGTCGTGGCGCGCCTGGTGGATCAGGCGTTCTTCGGCGCGCAGGCGCTCGCCCACCTGCGCGCGCAGCTCGCGGTTGGCGCTCTCGAGCTCGCGGGTGCGCGCCTCCACGCGCGACTCGAGCTCGGCGTGCGCGGCCTTGAGGTGCTCCTGCGTGCGCTTTCGCGCCAGCGCACCGCCGATGTGGTCGGCGACGAAGGTCAGGAGCCCCTGGTCGCGCCCACTGAAGCCGATGTCGGGCGAATAGCTCTGCACCGCGATCACGCCCACCACCACGCCATCGCGCGACAGCGGCACGCCGAGCCAGCAGTAGGCCAGGCTGCCGTGGTGGCGGAGCTCGCCACTGGCTTCGAGCTCCGCGATCCTGGCGCGGTCGGCAAGCAGCGCGCGGCCGTGTTCGATCACGTACTCGCTCAGCCCCTTGGTCATCCGCCGCCGCCGGCGCACGACGTCGCGTTCGTCGACCGAGTACGGGAACTCGATGTGCTTGCCGTCGGCCGACACCATGGCGATGTAGAAGTTGCGCGCGTACAGCAACTCGCCCACCACGGCGTGGAGGTCGGCGTAGAACCTTTCCACGCTGCCGGCGGTGACGGACAGCTCGCTGATACGGAACAGCGCGCGCTGCAGGCGCTCGGCGCGCTGGCGCTCGACGATCTCCGCCTGCAGCACCTGGTTGGCCCGCTGCAGTTCGCGCGTGCGCGCGTCGACGCGGCGCTCGAGCTCGGCGTGTGCGTGCTTGCGGTCCAGCGCGGTCAGGATGTGCTGGGCCACGAACTCCAGCAGCACGCGGTCCTCGTCGCTGTAGCAATCGGGCTTGTCGTAGCTCTGCACCACGATCGCGCCACTGACGCGGCTGTCGCGGCGCATCGGCACGCCGAGCCAGTCCGCGCTGTCGGGGCCATGGAACTGGTCGCGATCGACGTTGAGCTGGCGGCGGATGCGCGCCGACGGCCCGAGCAGCGGCTGGCCATGGCGCAGCATGGCCACCGTCAGGCTGTTGGGGATGTCGGACAGCGCGATCTCGGTGTCCGGCTCAGCCACCCAGGGATCACGCTGGTCGGCGAAGTACAGGAAGCGGACGGTTTCGCGGACATCGTCGTAGAGCACGATGTAGAAATTCTCGGCCGACATGAGGCCGCCGACCACGCCGTGGATGCGCGCCAGTACGTCCTGCATGTCCAGTCCGGAGCCGGCGACGTCCGCGATCTCGTAGAGCGCCTGCTGCAGGCGTTCGGACTTCTGCAGCGATGCGATGCGCGCTTCGCCCTGGGCCGCCGACAGCGTGGCGGTGACCACGCGCCGCGCCAGCGCCCGCCAGGCGTCGAGCGAGGCGGGCGTGAGCGGTTCGGGCAGCCGTGCGGCGATGGCCAGGGAGGCCCCGCCGCTGCTCCATGCCTCGTCGATCGCCGCGCCGTCGCCGGCGTGCGCTTCACCGCCGGTCAATGCCAGCGCGTGGGCACGCAGCGCCGCCGGCACCCCCTCGACCGCCGACATGCCGACGCCGATGCGCGGATCGCTCCAGCACACCACCACGCCCGACCCGGTGGGCAGCGATTGCGCGAGCACGTCCGCGAGCCCCGCAAGGTCGCCCTCGCGCGGCGTGGCCACTATCGGAAGATCCAGCACTGCCTGCACGCGCGACCTCTCCTCCCACACGAGAACCCTTCAGGAAGAACGCTGAACGCGCCCGCGGCCGGCAAGGCATCCAGGCCGCCCCCCACGACCGGTCCGCGCATGATGCATGGTCGCGCGGCGAGCCGCACGGGCTTCCCGCCGCGGCGCGCAACCCGTACCCTCGCGGCGATGGACGAGCGCGCCGCCAACGACGGTTCCGAAGGCAGCGACGAGACGCTGATGCTGGCCTGGGCAGGCGGTGATGTCGCTGCGTTCGAGCGTCTGTACGCGCGCCATCGCCAGCGCCTGCACCGCTACCTGCTGCGCCTGCTGCGCGACCCCGGGCTGGCCGACGAAGTGTTCCAGGACACCTGGCAGCGCGTGATCGCCGCGCGCCGGGACTGGCGACCCGATGCCGGCTTTTCAACGTGGCTCTATCGCATCGCGCACAACCGCATGAACGATCACTGGCGGTCGATGCAGCATCGCCCGCCCGCGCCTGCGGATGCAGACCTGCGCACCGAACGCGTGGAGGATCCGGACACGCCGGAACGCAATCTGTCGGCGTTCGAATCGCGCCGCAGCCTGCAGCTGGCGCTGGATGCCCTGCCGCCCGAACAACGCGAGGTCCTGGTGCTGCGCCTGGAGCAGGAGCTCAGCCTCGAGGAGATCGGCGTGATCACCGGCGTCGGCCGCGAAACCGTCAAGTCGCGGCTGCGCTACGCCATGGACAAGCTGCGCCAGCGCTTGCAACCCGCCGATGGCGGTGACGGCCCTGCCGCGTCCGTTGCCGCGCAGGAGCGCCCGGCATGAGCCGCGTCCCTCCACCCGGAACCCCGCTGGACCACGAGGAGCGCGAGTTCGCGGCGTTGCTCGCGCGCGACCGGCCGTCCACCGGGCCGTCGCCCACGCTGGATGCCGCGATCCTGGCAACGGCACGCAAGGCGGCGCGCGACGAGACTGCCGTGGCGCCACGCCGTACCCGTCGCCCGCGCATGGCGTGGGCGACCGGTGCGGGTCTGGCGGCGTCGCTGGTGCTTGCCGTCGGCGTGGCTTGGCAGATCCGTCCGCAGGGCGACGCGATCGAAGTACCGGACGAAGCGCCGCGCGCGGCTGCGTCCCGCGACATGGGCGATGCCCCGTCACGCCCGGCGCCTGCCGCGGAGCTGCAGGTGGCGGCGCCCGCCAGCAGCGCACCAGCCGACACCACCCAGGACGCAGCGTCGCGCGCCGAGCCGCGACCGGCAGCCGCGCGGTCGATGGCCGCATCCGGCACACCTTCCGCACCGCCCGATGACGCAACGCCCGTGATGGAGATGCCGCCTGCTCCGCCAGCGCCACCGCCGCCGGCGCCTGTCGTGTTCGACGCGCCGGAGCCCACGGCCGCCGCTGTCGCTCCGCGACGCGAAGCCGGACAGCAGGCCGACGCCGAGCGCCTGCGCCGGGCCGAGGACGAAGCTGCAGACGCCGCGCAACGGCGTGCGATGCGCACGCCACAGGACGCGGCACGTCCCGCCGCGGCGGCAGCCGCGAAAGCAGCGCCCGCGCCTCCGCCGCCGGTGGAAGACGACCACGCGTACGACCAGCCGCTGGACGATGCCCCTCCGGCCTCGGCCGACGCCCCGGAAGTGCGCGAGGCGTGGCTGGCGCGCATCCGCGAGCTGGTGGCCGAAGAGCGCTACGCCGAGGCACGCGCCAGCTTTGACGAATTCCGCCGCCGCTATCCCGACGTGGCCGTGCCGCGCGACCTGCGGGTGCTGCTGCCGTAATGCGCACCACCCTGGCCGCGCCCGCGACCCACGAGATCCTCGTCCGCCACAGCCGCTTCCTCGCCCACGCCGCGCCGGTGGAATCGGCCGACGAAGCGGTCGCGTTCATGGCCGCCGTGTCGGTGCCCGATGCCACCCACAACTGCTGGGCGTGGCGGATCGGCGCCGGCTACCGCTCCAGCGACGATGGCGAACCCGCCGGCACCGCCGGTCGCCCGATCCTCGCCGCCATCGATGGCCAGGGGCTGGACGGCGTGGCGGTGGTGGTGACGCGCTGGTACGGCGGCATCAAGCTCGGCGCCGGCGGCCTGGTGCGCGCCTATGGCGGCGCGGCCGCCGAGTGCCTGCGCACGGCGCCGCGGCGCGACGTCATCGACATGGTGGAGCTGCGCGTGGCCTGCGGCTTCGCCGACTGCGGCGAAGTGCATGCGGCGCTTGCGGCATTCGCCGTCGAAAAGCTGGCGGAGACCTTCGACGCCGACGGTGCGCACTTCCATCTGCGGCTGCCTGTGGATGCCGTGGAAGGCTTCCGTACGCGGCTGCGCGACGCCACCCGCGACCGCGTGCGCATCGGCGACAATGGCTGATGGCCCGATTCTCGCAAACGTCCCGGCAGGCAAGCCCACCCCCCGCAGCCGACGGCAGCAACGCGCCACCCGGCGACACGACGCCCGTCGGCGACCGCAAGGCGCCGTTCGCAAGCCTGCGCGGCCTGCTGCCGTTCCTGGCGCGGCACAAGGGCCTGCTGGTGGCCTGGCTGCTCGCGCTGATCGCGTCCAGCACCGCCACGCTCAGCCTGCCGGTGGCGGTGCGCTTCATGATCGACCGCGGCTTTGCCAGCGGCTCCGGCATCGACGCCGCCTTCGGCCTGCTGCTTGCTGTCGCGGTGGCGCTGGCGCTGGCCACGGCGGCACGGTTCTTCTTCGTGTCGCTGCTCGGCGAGCGGGTGGTCGCCGACCTGCGCAACCAGCTGTACGGGCATCTGATCGGGCTGGACCAGGCCTTCTTCTCGCGCAGCCGCTCCGGCGAGCTGGTCTCGCGCCTCACGGCTGATACCGAGCTGCTGCGCAGCGTGGTGGCGACCAGCATGTCGGTGGCCCTGCGCAGCACGGTGATGGTGCTGGGCAGCGTGGCGATGATGGTGGTCACCAGCCCCAGGCTGGCGCTGTGGACCCTGGTCGGCATCCCGCTCTTCGTGCTGCCGCTGGTGCTGGGCGGCCGCCGCCTGCAGCGCATCTCGCGGCAGAGCCAGGACCGCATCGCCGATGCCAACGCACTCGCCAACGAGACCCTGGGCGCGGTGTCCACGGTGCAGGCACATGCCCGCGAGGAACACGAGCGCACGCGCTTCGGCGCCGCCGTGGCCATGTCGGTCGCGACCGCGCGTCGCCGCATCACCGTGCAGGCGATGGTGACTGCGGTCGCCATCACCGCGGTGTTCGGCGCGATCACGCTGGTGCTGTGGTCGGGCGCGCACGACGTGGCCGGCGGCACCATGACCGCGGGCACGCTAGGCCAGTTCGTGCTGTACGCGCTGTTCGGCGGCGGCTCGGTGGGCGCGCTGGCCGAGGTCTGGAACGAACTGCAGAAAGCCGCCGGCGGCATGGGGCGCATCAGCGAACTGCTTGACGAACGCGCGCTCGTCGCGACACCTGCAGCACCGGCCGTGCTGCCGCAGCCGGTGCGCGGCGAGGTCGCGCTGCGCGACGTCACCTTCCATTATCCGTCGCGCCCGGACATGCCGGCACTGCACGGCTTCACGCTGGCCGTGGCACCCGGCGAGACCGTCGCGCTGGTCGGCCCGTCGGGCGCCGGCAAGAGCACGGTGTTCTCGCTGCTGCTGCGCTTCTACGACCCGCAGTCGGGCACGCTGACGCTGGACGGCGTGGACCTGCGCACGCTCGACCCGCTCGCGCTGCGCGGCGCGATCGCCGTGGTGCCGCAGCAGCCGACGATCTTTGCCGCCAGCGCGCGCGACAACATCCGCTACGGCCGCCTGGAGGCCAGCGACGCCGAGGTGGAAGCCGCAGCGCGCGCTGCCGAGGCGCACGACTTCATCACCGCCCTGCCCGCCGGCTACGACGAACAGCTGGGTGAACGCGGCGCGCGCCTGTCCGGTGGCCAGCAGCAGCGCATCGCGATCGCCCGCGCATTGCTGCGCGACGCGCCGGTACTGCTGCTCGACGAAGCCACCTCCGCGCTCGACGCGCAGAGCGAGCGCGCCGTGCAGCACGCGCTGGAGCGGCTGATGGCCGGCCGCACCACGCTGGTGGTCGCGCATCGCCTGGCGACGGTGCTCAAGGCCGACCGCATCGTGGTGGTGGACGCCGGGCGCATCGTCGCCGAGGGCACCCACGCCGAGCTGATGGCGCAGAACGGGCTGTACGCGGAGCTCGCGCGGCTGCAGTTCCTGGATGTCCAGGGCGCGTCCGTCGACGCATAGCCGGTATCGCTGCGCGCGTCGAAGCGCGGCACGCACGGCGAGGATCTCAACCTGGAAGCGCGCGCTCGATGGCGGCGTGCGTCGCCAGTTCCGCCGGCAACGTACCCATCGCCAGGCCGTGCGCACCGCCCAGGCGACTGCGACAGAACGCCTCGGCCACGGGGCTGCCGGCGCGCAGCAGCACCGACGCCTGCAGCGCGAGCGCGAGGCGTTCGACCAGCAGGCGTGCGCCGGCCTCGCCCGCGTCCGGCAGGGCCTCGCGCAAGACCACGAGCGCGGCGTCCAGCGCCGGGTGCAGGCCACGCGCGGCGTCGACCTCGGCCAGCAGCGCCGCGCCGGCCTCCGGTTCGCGCGCCAGCGCACGCAGCACGTCGAGGCACTGGATGTTGCCGCTGCCCTCCCAGATCGAATTGAGCGGCGCCTGGCGGTACAGCCGCGGCAGCAGCGATTCCTCGATGTAGCCGGCGCCGCCCAGGCATTCCTGCGCTTCGTTGACCAGCGCCGGCGCGCGGCGACAGATCCAGTACTTGCCGACCGCGGTGGCGACGCGCGCGAATGCAGCCTCGCGCGGATCGTGAGGCGCGGCATCCACGGCCCGCGCCACGCGCATCGCCAGCGCCAGCGCGGCCTCGGATTCGATCGCCAGGTCGGCCAGCACGTTGCGCATCAGCGGCTGCTCCGCGAGGCGCTTGCCGAACGCGCTGCGGTGCCGGCAATGGTGGATCGCCTGCGCCAGCGCCATGCGCGTGCCGGCAGCGGAGCCGAGCATGCAGTCGAGGCGCGTGAGCATCACCATCTGCAGGATCGTCGCCACGCCGCGGCCCTCGTCGCCCACGCGCCACGCGGTCGCACCCTGGAATTCCACCTCCGACGACGCGTTCGACCAGTCGCCGAGCTTGTCCTTGAGGCGCATCAGCGTGAATGCGTTGCGGCCACCGTCGGGCAGGCGCCGCGGCATGAGGAAGCAGCTCAATCCACCCGCCGCCTGCGCCAGCACCAGGAAGCCGTCGGACATCGGCGCCGAGAAGAACCACTTGTGCCCGCGCAGCGCGTAGGCATCGCCCGCCACGGCATCGCCATCGGCGAGCGGCGTGGCGGTGGTGGTATTGGCGCGTACGTCGCTGCCGCCCTGCTTCTCGGTCATGCCCATGCCGATGGTGACGCCCGGCTTGGTGTGGATGGCGACATCCGACGCGTCGTAGCGGCAGCTCGCGACCTTGTCCGCCCACTCCCGCAGCGCCGGGGCCTGGCGCAGGGCCGGCACCGCGGCATGGGTCATGGTCAGCGGGCAGCTGGTACCGGGCTCCACCTGATGGTGCAGGTAGCTCAGCGCCGCGCGCGCGACGTGGGCACCCGCGCCGGGCTGCGCCCAGGACAGGCCGGCGACACCGTGCTCCACCGCGACCTGCATCAGCCGGTGGTAGTTGGGGTGGAACTCCACCACGTCGATGCGCTGGCCGAAGCGGTCGTGCGTGCGCAGCCGCGGGCGGTCGCGATGGGCGTCGTGCGACAGCGCCAGCAGCTCGCCGCCGGCGATCGCGCCATACCCGGCCACGCGCGACGCGAATGACGCCGCGCCCTCGCGCGCCAGCGCTTCGCGCAGGACGGCGTCATCGGCCCAGAGGTCGCGCGGCGCGAACTCCGGCGGCTGGTTGTCGACGACATGCGTGCCCATGGCGCGCTCCCCTCCGGGTGCTACGGGTCAGTCGGCTGCGCCGGTCCCGCGCGCCGGGGAGGTCAGCATGTGCTCCGGCACCACGCCACCGCGGCGCGGCTGCGGCCCCACGACGACCGTGGTCGCCTTGTTGGCGATGATGTACGGCTTCACGTCGTCGATGAAACGCAGCTTGCCGGTCGCGCGGTCCGCGAACTGCTTGGCGGTGATCCGCACGTGGCAGTTGAGGAACGGCCCGGCGATGTTGCGGCCCTTGGACACGTAGACGATGCGGCCGTCGCGGTCGCGGCCCAGCACCAGGCGCTCCTGCTTGCGGGTGGTGCTGTAGATCCAGCCGGGCTGGATGTCGGATTCAGGGATTGCCATGGGGGCTGTCCGCCTGGGTTCGGAAACGATGCACAGCGTAGTCGCAGCGGTGAAGGCATGCACGCCCCGGCGCGTCAGCTGACCGCTAGGGCCTGAAATGCGGCGGCATTCGGCGTGGCATGGCCGTGCGCGGTGTTGTCGAACACGACCCAGGCCGCGCTTCCGCGCGGCGTCGAGGCGACCACGCGCGCCGCGAGCGCGGCCAGCGCTTCGGCGTCGTAATCGCTGTAGTAGATCCGCGGCGCGCCATGCCAGCGCCAGTAGCGCAGCGACGGGTCGCCACCCGGTTCCGCCGCTGCCGCGACCGGCGCCGGATCCGCCGCAACCCGTGCGATGTGGTGCCGCTGCCACAGCGCGTCGACGCGCGGCGCGAACCAGCTGGCGTGGCGTGGCTCGCAGGCGATGCCGCCCGCCCAGCGCCGGCGCAGCATGGCGAAGAACGTGGCCGCCACGCGGCCATCGAACGCGAGGCTCGGCGGCAGCTGCACCAGCAGGCAGCCGAGCTTGTCGCCCAGCCCACCGGCCTGGTCGAGGAAGGCATCGAGCAGCGGGCCGCTGCCCTGCAGGCGCTGGTCATGGGTAATCGTCCTCGGCAGCTTGGCCGAGAACTGGAAGCCTGCGGGCACCGTGGCCGCCCAGCGCTCGTATGTGGCCCTTCGGTGCGGACGGTGGAACGAAGAGTTGATCTCCGCCATCGCAAAGCGGCTCGCGTAGGTGGCGAGCATGCTGTCACCGGCAGCGAACAGCTGGCGATGGCCGGCGGCGATCGACCAGCCGGCGGTGCCGGTGCGGACCGCGGTGCTGGCGGCAGGGGAACGTGGCATGCGCGGACCGGATCGAGAGGCGTCGGCACAACCGATAACATCCGTCCTCCCGTGACTCGGTGAAGCCACGGATGCGGCGACGAGCCGGTGCCAGGCGCACGGGCAGGCACCACGCGTTGACATGCGTGTCACCCACCGTGGCGATACTCGCCGCCATGCCGGAAGGTCCTTCCATCATCCTGCTGCGCGAGGATGCCGCGCGCTTCGCCGGCCGCAAGGTGCTGCGCGTTTCGGGCAACAGCACGCAGGACATCGAGCGCATGCGCAACCGCAAGCTGATTGCCGTGCGCAGTTGGGGCAAGCACTTCCTGCTTGAGTTCCACGGCTTCAGCCTGCGCATCCACTTCCTGCTGTTCGGCAGCTACCGCATCAACGAGGGCAAGGCCACGCCGCCGCGCCTGAGCCTGGGCTTCAGCAAGGGCGAGGAACTCAACTTCTATGCCTGTTCGGTGCGCTTCGTCGAAGGTGCGCTCGACGACAGCTATGACTGGCGCGGCGACGTCATGGACGACGCCTGGGACCCGGCGCTGGCGCGGCGCAAGCTGCGCGCGCAACCGGAGGCGCTGGCCGCGGACGTGCTGCTGGACCAGGACGTGTTTGCCGGCGTGGGCAACATCATCAAGAACGAGGTGCTGCACCGGATCCGCGTGCACCCGGAAAGCACGGTCGGCGCCCTGCCCGCGCGCAAGCTGTCGGAGCTGGTTGCGCAGGCGCGTGAATACAGCTTCGACTTCTACCGCTGGAAGAAGGCCTTCGTGCTGAAGAAAAATTACCAGGTGCACACCAGGCGGAGCTGCCCGCGCGACGGCACTCCGCTGACCTTCCGAAAGCACCTCGGCCGTGCGCAGCGGCGTGCCTTCTGGTGCGACACCTGCCAGCGGCTGTACGTCGCCGATTGAAGCGCTCTGCGCGGGAGCCGGCGTCCTTCACGCCGGCATCCGTGGCACCGGGTTTGGATAGCCAGCCCGCCCGCACGAGCCACCGCCAATGCGCAGCATCCTCGCCACCCTGAAAAAGGAACACGACGCCCTCCGCGCCCTGTTCGAACAGATCAACGCCACCACCGACCGCGCCGAGAAGACGCGGACCGACCTGCTGGAGAAGATCGAGGCGAACCTGATCCCGCACGCCAAGTGGGAGGAGCTGGTGTTCTACCCGGCGTTCGCCAAGCGCGCCTCGCACGAGCAGCTGCTGCAGCACGCCGAGGCGATCCAGGAGCATCGTGCGGTCGAGTTGACCGTACTCCCCGACCTGCACGCGTCGGACAAGACCTCGCGCCAGTTCGCCGGTTCGGTGAAGGTGCTGGGCGAATTCATCGACCACCATGCGAAGGAAGAGGAGAAGGAGATGTTCGCCTCTGCCCGCGACCTGTTCACCGCCGAAGAACTCGCGGAGTTCGACGAGCAGTACGAGGAGTGGAAGTCGTCGTTTGTCGCGGCCGGAATCACCGCACACGCCAAGATCAAGACAGGCCTGAAGTCAGTACTGCGCAATCCGAAGGCGCCGGGCTGACGCACGTCCGCGTGCGTCGAGCCGACAGCACCGGGAGCGCCACGTGGCGCCCCGGCGCATGCTGCCTACCAGTCGGTCGGCTTGTAGTCCTTCAGGAACTGGCCCCACACGTGCTCGCCGGTGTTCAGCCCGGCGATGATCGGATCGACGATGCGCGCCGCGCCGTCGACGATGTCGAGCGGCGGATGGAAGCGCTCCTCGATGGTCTTGCGCGCGGCGATCTCGACAGGATCCTCGTCGGTCACCCAGCCGGTGTCGACGGAATTCATGTGGATGCCGTCGCCGTGGTAATCCGCGGCCGAGGTGCGCGTCATCATGTTGAGCGCGGCCTTGGCCATGTTGGTGTGCGGGTGCCGCGTGGTCTTGAAGTTGCGATAGAACTGCCCTTCCACCGCCGACACGTTGACGATGTGGCGGTCGCGCGTGGGCGGGCTGCCGTCGGGCGTGCGCAGCATCAGCGGCTTGAGCCGCGCGTTGATCAGGAACGGCGCGATCGCGTTGACCAGCTGCACTTCCAGCAGCTCCACCGACGGCACCTCGTCCATCAGCAGGCGCCATGAATTGCGGCCGCGCAGGTCGACCTGCTGCAGGTCCTGGTCCAGGCGGCCTTCCGGGAACAGGTGCGACTGGCCCAGCAGTTCCTCGGCCAGCAGCGGCACCTGCGACAGCTCGGCGGCGCGGGTCAGGCCGGCGGCGGCGTCGTGGCGCAGGTCGCGGCCTGCGAGCGCACCGCCTTCGCCTTCCGGCAGCACCGCGGTGGCGCGCAGGCCTTCATAGCGGCCGAGCAGCACGCGCTGGTGTTCGGGCGCTTCGTGCAGCGCGGCGGTTTCCGCCGCCATCATGTGCGCGTAGAACCCCGGCGGGCGGCGCACCGTCTGGCAGGCGTTGTTGATGATGAAATCGAGGCGGTCGTGCGTGGCCAGCAGCTCGCTGCAGAACGCCTCCACACTCGGCGTGTGGCGCAGGTCGAGCCCGAAGATCTCCAGGCGGTCGTGCCATTCGGCGAAGTCGGGCTCCTCGGCGTAGCGCGCCGCGGAATCGCGCGGGAAACGCGTGGTCACGATCAGCCGCGCGCCGCAGCGCAGCAGCTTCAGGCCGGCCTGGTAGCCGATCTTGACCCGGCCTCCGGTCAGCAGCGCCACGCGCCCGGTCAGGTCGGTGAGCTCTGTGCGCTTGGCGAAGTTGAAGTCCGCGCAGGTCGGGCACAGCTGGTCGTAGAAGTGGTGGATGCGCGTGTACTTCTGCTTGCACACGTAGCAGTGCTGCGGCTCCAGCGCCTCGTGGTGCGGCGGCACGTCGGCATCGAGGTCGAGGGGCTTGAAACCGCTCGGCGGGAAATAGTTGGGCGTGGTGAACACCGGCTGGCGGCGCAGCGTGCGGATGCCGGTGGCATCGAGGATCGCGTCGTCGCGCTGGTTCTTTTCCAGCACGCGGCTGCGCTTGGCCTGCTTGCGGCGCTGGCGGCGCGCCACGGGATCGACCGGCGCACTGATCGCGGCCAGCGCGCGGTGCAGGCGCTCGCGGGTGGCGTCGTCCAGCGCGTCGAGCAGCGCGTGGTCGGCGGCGACGGTTTCGAGGGTATCGGTGGCGTCCCGCAGGCGCGCTTCGAGCGTATCGCCGGGCAGGTCGGCGCGGGCGTCAGGTGCGCCCGGTGAGGTCGTGGTCATGCGCATAGTTTGCGGGCTGGGCGCCGCAAACGACAGCGCCGGCGCCTGAAGATCGCAGCGAGCCGCGCCTGCACGGCCCCGGCGGAGTGGCAGGCTGCCGGTTCAGCGGGTCCGCGGCCGCCGCGGCCCGGGCGCGGAATGACGGCCGGTGCGGGCGTCGATCGCGTCGATCCAGCCGGCCGCAGCCCCCGGAAACGCGTCGGCGTAGGGCACGTAGGGCTTGATGTCGAGCACCGGCGTGCCATCAAGGAGGTCCAGCCCGCGCACCCGCAGCGCGCGCGCCTCCACCGCCACCAGCTCCACCGCAGACAGTCCGATCGCGTTCGGCCGGTGCGGCGCGCGGGTGGCGAGCACGCTGCGCTTGCCGCCGCCGCGCGGCGGCCTCACCTCGGCCTTCCAGCCCTCGCTGCGGTCGAACACGAACACCAGCCAGATCCGCGCGAAGCCGGCCAGGTCGCGGAACGCGGCCGCCGGCAGCGTGTCGATGAATTCGATATGCGCGTCGACCGCATCGCCGGTTTCGGTGCCTTCGACCACCGTGGCCTGGTGCGGCGCGTCGATGCGGCGCGCGTACGGGGAGCGCACGTAGGCGATCGGGCTGAACGTGAACACCTTGGCCTCGTCGGGCGCGGGCGCGGCGGAGCCGGGTTCGGGCGGCATGGGCGGGTCTGGCAGCATGGGCCGGCCATGGTCCCATGGCCGCCGCCAGCGCGCGCGGAGCGGACACGCGACGCCCTGGCCACCACGCTGCGCTTATCCTGTGCGCCCCGCACCGGACCACCCGCCATGCACGCTCCCGACAGCGAATTCGACCCCGACGACAACTACGCCGGCGGATTCGATCCCGACCTTGAAATCGACGAGGACGCCGGCAACGAGACGCTGGTCTGGCAGCTGTTGCTGCTGCTCAATCCCGGCGACGAAGAGACCGCGCTGCAGCAGTTCGCCGCCTACCAGGACGCGACCGCCGATGCCGGCGAAGACGAGTTCGAGCCGGCCTGGGTGCTGAAGGACATCATCGACTGGAAGTCCGGCTTCCAGGTGCACGACGACGATGCCGCCGCGTTCGTGGAAAGCATCACCGAGCTCATCTCGCGCTGGAACCTCGAGCTCGACTGGGGCGTCGAGGATCCGACCGACGACGAGTTCCTCGCCGACGCCAGCATCGCCGACCTGCTGCACGTGGCCTACGACGCGCTGCGCGCCTACGGCTACACGCTGTGGGTGTGGGAAACCGGCACCGAGACCACCGCCGGCTGGATTGCGCTCAGCCGCGACGACGAGGCGATGCGTGCGATCGCGCCGGCGCTGGGCATCGAACTGCGGCCGGCCGGCCTGGCATAGACGCCGCGCACGGGTCACCGTCGGCGACCCGTGCGCGCATCACTCCCGCATTACCAGATGCGGACCCGATCCTCGGGCGCGATCCACAGCGGATCGCCTTCGCTGACGTCGAACGCGTCATACCAGGCGTCGATGTTGCGCAGCGGCGCGAACGCGCGGATGTGGCCCGGCGAATGCGTGCCGTTGACCAACTGCTGGCGCAGGGCGTCGTCGCGCCACAGGGTGCGCCATACCTGGGCCCAGCCCATGAACAGGCGCTGCTCACCGCTGAAGCCGTCGATCACCGGCGCCGGCTTGCCGTCGAGCGAGCGGCGGTAGGCCTCCAGTGCGATGGTCAGCCCGCCCAGGTCACCGATGTTCTCGCCCATCGCGACCTTGCCGTTGATGTGCATGCCCGGCAGCTGCGGGAACTCGAAGGCCTCGTACTGGGCGCCGAGCTTCGCGGCCTGGACCTCGAACTTGGCGGCGTCGTCGGCCGTCCACCAATCACGCAGCAGGCCGGCACCGTCCGACTTGCGGCCCTGGTCGTCGAAGCCATGGATGATCTCGTGGCCGATCACGCCGCCGATGGCGCCGTAGTTCACCGCCGGATCGGCGTCGGGATCGAAGAACGGCGGCTGCAGGATCGCGGCCGGGAACACGATCTCGTTCTTCACCGATGAGTAGTAGGCGTTGACCGTCTGCGGGGTCATGCCCCACTCGGCCTTGTCGACCTGCTGGCCGATGCGCGCGCGGTCGTAGTCCCATTCGAAGGCGGCCGAACGCAGCGCGTTGCCGAGCACGTCGCCGTCCCTGACCTCCAGCGAGGCATAGTCGCGCCAGGTCTCCGCGTGGCCGATCTTCAGGCCGAAGCCGGCCAGCTTGGCGCGGGCCTCCGCCTTGGTGTCCTCGCCCATCCATTCCAGCTGGTCCAGGCGCGCGCCCATGGCCGCCTTCACGTTGGCCACCAGTTCGTCCATCTTGGCCTTGGAGTCCGGCGGGAAATACAGCTGCACGTAGTCGCGGCCGATGGCCTCGCCCATCGCCTCTTCGGCATGCGCCACGCCGCGCTTCCAGCGTTCCTTCTGCTCGGGCTGGCCGGAGAGGAACTTCGAGCGGAAGTCGAAGTGGGCGTCGACGAAGGCCTTCGACAGCATCGGCGCCGCCTGGTCGGTGACGTGGAAGGCCTGCCAGGCCTTGAGCGTATCGAGGTCGGCAGCGGCGAAAAGCTTCGCCAGCTTCGGCATCGCGCTGTCCTGGCGCACGACCGCGCGTGGCGCCTGTTCGACGCCGGCCGCGGCGAAGTAGCGCTCCCAGTTGAAGCCCGGCGCGGTGGTCGCGAACGCGTCGCGCTCGACCGGGTTGTAGGTGCGGCTGCGGTCACGGCTGTCGGCACGGGTCCAGTGGGCGTCGGCCACCGCCTTCTCGAAATCGAACACGCGCTGCGCATTGCCCTGCGCATCGTCCCAACCGGCGAGTTGCAGCAGCTGCGCGATATAGGCGACGTAGCGCTCGCGCTGCGGCGCGAACTTCTCGTCCAGGTACATCTGTCGGTCGCCGAGACCGAGGCCGGACTGGCTCATGTAGAGCGTGTAGCGGTCGGGATCACGCTGGTCGTCGGACACGCCAAGGCGGAACAGGGTGGCGCCGACGCCGCCGGAAGCCGCGCCCATGAGGTCGGCCAGTGCGTCCTTGTCGGCCGCGGCCCGGATGGCGTCGAGGTGCGGCGCCAGCGGCGTCGCGCCCAGGGCCTCGATCGCGGCCTCGTCGAGGAAGCTGCGGTACAGCGTGGCGACCTTGGCGGCGTCGCCGGTCGCGGCGCCGCCCTGCCCGACGTAGCCCTCGACCAGGCCGCGAACGCGCGCCTCGGACAGGTCACGCAGGACCAGGAACGAGCCGTACATCGACTTGTCCGAGGGAATGTCGGTGTTGGCGGCCCACGTGCCGCTGACGTAGCCGAAGAAGTCCGCACCCGGCGACACATCGCGATCCATGCCCGCGGTATCGATGCCCCAGGTGCCGAAGCGGTCGGCTGCGACGTTCGCCCCGGTGCTGCCGGCACCCGAATCGTCGGCGGCATATAGCAGGGTGGAGTCGCAGGCGATGTCCAGGCAGCCGGCGGCATCGCGGGCGTCATGGGCGGAAACGGGCGCGGCGATCGCAAGTGCGAGCGCGGTCGCGGCGGAGAGCAGGCTGGTCTTCAAATCGTAACTCCTGGCGGGTGGACGGACGCCCGCGGGCGTCAGCCTTGCAAGGATACCCAACCCTGCTTTTTCGAGCCGATGCTCACGCATGGCGCAACTAGCGCCCCGTCGCGCGAAGCCTCCGGTACTCCGCCGCCGCCTGCGCCGGCGTCGGATCGGACATGGCCATGCCGTTGATGAAGACAGCCGGTGCGCCGCGCTTGAAGATTTCGATCGCGCGGTTCGCGCCCGCGACCTGTTCGGGCGTGGGATCGTCCATGGAGAACGCGATCGAGCTGCCCCGGACCACGGGCACGCCCTTGTCTTCAAGGAACGCGACCAGCGCCTCGCTGCGCCGTGCCTGGTCGGACGGACAGTTCTTCGGTGCAAGGACGAGCACCGCGTGCCGCGATGCGCCATCCGGCATGCGCACGGATACAAAGCCGTTCTCGCTGATGGCGGCGCCGCTGTCGGCGCTATCGGCGCGTGCAGCCTCCCGGCCATCCCACCAGCGCCAGGCGCCGAAGACGCATGCGACCAGCAGCAACAGGGGGAGAAGGCGCATGGGCGCGACAGTCGTCATGGAGCGGGCGCCGTGTGCTGCACGGGAGCCCCCAGGTGCGAATTGAAGAAGGAAACCAGCTCCGCGTTCATGGCCTTGTGGGCGGCAAGCCGGTCGAATCCCTCGGGATCACTGCAGAGGGCCGGAGGCTTCAGCAAGCCGCAGGGCGCCAGGAACGACAGATGTGTGGCGCCTGCCATTTGCCTCGCCATGGCCCGGGGCCCCAGCCCATCCAGCACGATCCGGGTATTCGTTGCGAAAGGCACGAGGTCGTCCTTTTCGCCGCTCCATACCTGCACGGGAACGTCCACGTCGGACAAGCCATTTCCCGCCAGCGTGAAGCCAAGCCCTGGCGCGGCTACCGCGGCCGCACGGATTCGCGGGTCCTTCAGGAACACTCCCGATCCCTCGCCGCTGTCGAGCAGAGGGGATTTCACATGCCCGAGGACTTTGCAGATGAACTCCGGCGTCCGCCGGCAGTGCTCCGAGACAGCGGCCATATCCGGCCTGGCGCCGACCAGGGTGAGCACGCCAAAGCCGCCTGCGGACAGGCCATAGGCACCCACGCGGGACGCGTCGACGCTGGACGCGCCGGGCCATCCCTCCAGGACAAAATCCAGGGTCGCGCGCATTTGCTCCGCACGCTGGCTGAAGAGCGCCGGCGAACTCTGGCGGCTACGGTCGGCGTAGTTGTCGCCGGCATGGGTGGGCGCCGCCACGACGTAGCCCGCACTCGCCAGCTCCATCGCGAGGTCCACATGGCTCAGGGCGCTTCCGTCATTGCCATGCGAGACCAGCACCACGGGCAGCTTCGTGCCGAGCACAGGCGCGTCCCTGGCGACGTTGAGCAGATTGCCACTCACGAACGTCGTCGGGCGGGGCGTTCCGGATGTGGGATACCACAGGGCGACGGCGATCGGGCCGCTCCCGCTTTCAACTCGTGCGGTCTGGAAGCCGACCGGCCTGTCCGAATCTCTGGCTGTGCTGACGGCGTACGCCGTCAGGGCGAATGCAAGAAGCCCCAGAACAACCGCGATGCGCTTGACCCATTTCATGGCGTTCCCCATTGTTGTAGCCGCTACCGCGGCCGAGGCAAATCAGACACTTGGCGACCCGGGATTTCATGCGGCGGAATGCACCCTGCCGAACGTCACCGCTCGCCGCCTAATCCACAGCCCTGCGACCCACACGGACATCGTCGGTGAAAAAGCCATCGATGCCGGCATCGAGCAGGGCGCGGATATGTGCGACGGCACCCTCCTCGTTGCGGCTGCGCGGGTCTTCGCCCTGCCACAGGCTGCGCGGCAGGAACCGGTTCTCCGGACGGAACGTATACGGCATCACCTGCAGTCCGGCGGCGTGCGCGTCGGCGACCATCGTGGTGGGCTTGCCCGGCCGACCGTCGGCACCCACCGGCACCACGTAGCCAAGTTGCGGGCCGAGCACGTCGGCATAGGTGGCGACTTCGCGCAGGCCTGCGGCAGTCGCCATGTCGGCATAGGTCGGTCCGCCAGCGGCGATGTCGGCAGGTCGCGCATCCGCCGCGCCGAGCAGTTGCAGCAGGCGGATGTTCGCCCTGCCCTCGCCCAGCTTCGCGCGCAGCGCGCGCAGGTTGCCGACTTCGAACGACTGGATCACCACCGCTGCGCTGCGGGTGTAGGGGTGCGCAGCCAGCGCGTCGAGCAGGCGGCCCTCGAGCGGCAGCCCGCGTGCACTGAAGTGGGTGGAATGCTTGAGCTCGGGAATCAGGCCGATCTCGCGCCCGCGAGCCGCCGATTCACGCGCCACCAGCGCCACGATCTCGTCGAAGGTCGGGACTGCGTACAGGCCGTCGTGTGCGGTGCCGCGCAGCTGCGGGAGGCGCTCGCGCGCACGCAGCGTACGCAGTTCGGCGAGCGTGAAGTCCTCGACGAACCAGCCTTCGATCTCGCGGCCGTCGACGCGGCGCGTCGTCCTGCGGTCGGCGAAGGCCGGGTGCGCGGCGACGTCGGTGGTGCCGCCGATCTCGCCCTCGTGCCGCGCCACCAGCACGCCGTCACGGGTGGCGACGAGGTCCGGCTCGATGTAGTCGGCGCCGTCTTCGATGGCACGCATGTACGCGGCCAGGGTGTGCTCGGGCAGCACCGCGCTGGCGCCGCGGTGCGCGATCACCAGCGGTCCGGGCGGCTGCACTTCGGTTTGACCAGCGGTGGTGGGCATCGGTGAGGCGGCCATGGCCAGTGCCAGCGGGATCCAGTACATCTTGTCGCACTCCCGCCAGAAAAAAGGGGCCCCGCATCACGGGGCCCCGGAACAGGGAAAACGCTTTCTTTTCCTGATCGTCGCGCTTACGCGACCGGTGCGACGCCGGTCGCCTGCGCGCCCTTCGGCCCCTGGGTGACTTCGTAGCTGACGCGCTGCCCTTCCTGCAGGCTGCGGAAGCCTTCCGATGAGATTGCCGAGTAGTGCACGAAGACATCCGTGCTGCCGTCCTCCGGTGCGATGAAACCGAAGCCCTTGGCGTCGTTGAACCACTTCACTGTGCCGTATTGCATGACTCTGTCCACCTCGTCTGGATGCGATTGCGTGTGGCCTGCGTGCAAGGCGCCCGGACACACGGCCCGAGTATGCAAAGCAACCCGGCCGACTTCAATCACCCCGCGAGCAGGGCCGAGACCAGGCCAGGCAATCCGGAGGACGCCGCTTCGACGTTGGCCACCACCTCTTCGATGGTGATCACCTCGTCGTGCACCGGACCTGCGCCGGCCGCCCAGTTGGCGACGATGGCCAGGCATGCGTAGTCGAGGCCAAGCTCGCGCGCCAGCCCGGCCTCGGGCATGCCGGTCATGCCGACCAGGTCGCAGCCGTCGCGCGCCAAGCGCGTGATCTCGGCGCGTGTCTCCAGGCGCGGCCCCTGTGTAACGCCGTAACACCCCCCGTCGAGCAGCGCGACGCCGGACCTGGCGGCCGCCGCGATCACCGCGTGGCGCAGCGACGGCGTGTACGGATCACCGAAGTCCACGTGCAGCACCTCGCTGCCGGGCTCCTCGCAGAAGGTCGACACGCGGCCCCAGGTGTAGTCGATCAGCTGGTCCGGGCAGGCCAGCACGCGCGGACCGAAGCGCGCGGTGATGCCGCCCACGGTGTTCAGCGCGAGCACGCGGCGCACGCCAAGCGCCTGAAGCGCCACCAGGTTCGCGCGATAGTTCACCAGGTGCGGCGCCACGGAATGGCCTTCGCCATGGCGCGCGAGGAACGCGACACGATGCCCGTCCAGGGTGCCGATGCGGACCGGTCCGGACGGCGCGCCGAAACGCGTCACCGGCTGGTGCGACTCGACGTCCTCGAGGCCGGCCAGCTGGTACAGCCCGGTCCCGCCGATGACGGCGAGCGCGAGGTCGGGAATCGTCGGGCTCATGCGCTGTCTCCGGTCAGTCGGCGAGTGCGTAGATGGCCGGCAGGTTGCGGCCCTGCTCGTTGTAATCCATGCCGTAACCGAACACGTAGCGGTCCGGGACTTCGACACCCGAGTAATCCGCGCACACGCCCTCGACGCAGCGGTCGTGGATCTTGGTCGCCAGCACCGCCACGCGCACGTCGACCGCGCCCTCGTCCTGGCACCAGCGGATCACGGCGTTGAGCGTGTGGCCTTCGTCGAGGATGTCGTCGACCAGCAGCACGCGGCGGCCGCGCATGGGCGTTGCCGGGCGGTGCAGCCACGCCAGCCGCGAACCACTGGTCGCGCCGCGGTAGCGGGTGGCATGCAGGTAATCGAATTCGAGGTCCAGCCCGCGCTCGCCCAGCGCGAACGCCAGCTGCGCGGCGAACGGCATGCCGCCATGCATGATGGTGATGTACAGCGGCGGCTGCGCGTCGCCGGCGTAGTCCGGCACGATGGCATCGGCCATGCCTTCGATCGCGGCTTCCAGCGCGGCGCGATCGTGGATCACGTCGGCGCCGGCGAGCGCGTCGGCAAGCAGCGCCGCGCTCATGCCGCCACCCCGCCGCCCTGGCCGCTGCGCGCGCGGCTGTAGCGCGCATCCGCGAGCAATCCGTCCCAGCCGAGTGCCCCGCGGCCCAGCAGCCCGGTGAGCGCCATGGTGTTGAGCGTGCGGCCTTCGACGGCAGCCAGCGACTCCTCGACCAGGTCCGGGTGGCAGACCAGCACCACGTCGCAGCCGGCGTCGAGGTGCGCATCGATGCGCTGCTTCACGCCGCCTGCGGAGAACGCCGCGGCCATGCCGATGTCGTCGGAGAACACCACGCCGCGGAAGCCCATCTCGCTGCGCAGGATCTCGTTGATCCAGCGCGGCGAGTAGCCGGCCGGTTCCGGCGCGACCTGGGGGTAGACCACGTGCGCCAGCATCACCGCGTCGGCGCCCGCGTCGATGCCGGCCACGAACGGCACCAGGTCGTCGGCGCGGATCGCGTCCAGCGTGCGGTCGTCGACCGCGTCGTCGAAGTGCGTATCCTCGCGCACCGAGCCGTGGCCCGGGAAGTGCTTCAACGTGGCGGCCATGCCGGCAGCGTGCATGCCTTCGACGTAGGCGCGGGTGAACGCGGCAACCACCTGCGGATCGTCGGAGAACGCGCGGTCGCCGATGGCGAGGTTGCCGCGGCCAAGGTCGACCACCGGCGCGAAGCTGAGGTCCACGCCGGAAGCGCGCACCTCGCTGGCCATCAGCCAGGCGTGCTCACGCGCGCGCTCCAGCGCGGCCTGCGGATCGACGGCGTAGTCGCGCCCGAAGCCCTGCAGCGACGGCAGCGCGCTGTAGCCCTCGCGGAAGCGCTGCACGCGGCCGCCTTCCTGGTCGACGCACACCAGCTGCGGCCGCGGCGCGGCGGCGCGGATCGCCGCCGACAGCTCGGCGACCTGCTCGCGCGATGCGAAGTTGCGGGTGAACAGGATCACGCCGGCGCAGGCGTCGTGCTGCAGCCAGTCGCGCTCGCGCGCGGTGAGTTCGGTGCCTTCGACGCCGATGACGAGCATGGACTTTCTCCTTCAGGCTTCCGGGCCGGCGCGCTCGGCCTCGCTCCATTGCGAGTACGGGCGCGAGGCCAGGGCCAGATTGTAGTAGCGCGGACAGTCGGTGGCTTCGGCACCCAGCCAGTCCGGGCGCATGAAGGGTTCATCGGCGCTGCCAAGTTCGACTTCGGCCACCACCAGGCCAGCGTTGTCGCCGAGGAATTCGTCGACCTCCCAGAGGTGATCGCCATGGCAGACCAGGTGCCGGCGCTTGTCGACCACGCCGCCGACGCACAGCGCCAGCAGGGCGCGCGCGTCGTCGACCGGGATCAGATAATCGAACTCCTGGCGGGTGTGGCCGAGCTCGCGCGACTTGAGGTTGAGGAAGGCTTCTTCGCCGGCGATGCGCACCCGCACCGAGGCGTTCTGGCGACCTTCGTCCATCGCCGCCTGGTCGTTGATGTAGCCCTGCGCCATCGGCACCACCGCGTGCGCGGCCCCGCGCCAGCCGTCGCCGGCCACCAGGAACTTGCGTTCGATCTCAATTGCCACCGGGAACTCCTGCGTGTGTGTGTGCGCCGCCGGGCCGCGTCATGCCGGTTCGAACACGGCGATCGATTCGACGTGGGCGGTATGCGGGAACATGTCCATCACCCCGGCCGAACGCAGCCGCCAGCCGCGCTCGTTGACCAGGTAGCCGGCATCGCGCGCCAGCGAGCCGGGATGGCAGCTGACGTAGACGATGCGCTTCAGGCCCTTCAGCGGCAGCTGCTTCAGCACATCGAGTGCGCCGGCGCGTGCCGGATCGAGCAGCAGCTTGTCGAAGCCGGCGCGCATCCACGGCTCGCGCGAAAGATCGGTGGAAAGATCCGCCGCGTGGAAGCTGACGTGCGGCATGGCGTTGCGCTCGGCGTTTTCACGCGCGCGCGCCACCAGCCCGGCATCGCCTTCCACGCCGACCACTTCGGCGGCCACCCGACCCAGCGGCAGGGTGAAATTTCCGAGCCCGCAGAACAGGTCGAGCACGCGTTCGCCCGGCTGCACGTCGAGGAGGGTGAGCGCGTGCGCGATCATCTTCTCGTTGAGGTCGGCGTTGACCTGGATGAAGTCCAGCGGGCGGAAGCCGAGTTCGATGTCCCATGGCGCCAGGCGGAATGACAGCGAAACCTGCTCGGGCCACAGCGGCTGCAGGGAGTCGGGTCCGCCCGGCTGCAGGAATACAGCGAAGCCCTTTGCCTGCGCGAACGCCACCAGCCGCGCGCGGTCGGCGTCGCCCAGCGGCTGCAGGTGGCGGAACACCAGCGCGATGGTGTGGTCGCCGGCGATGAACTCGATCTGCGGGATGTCGCTGCGCGCGTCCAGCGAGTCGACCAGCGCCGCCAGCGCCTCGACGCGCATGCCCAGCGCCGGGATGACGGTGTGGCATTCGCGCAGCTCGGCGACGAAGCGCGGGTCGCGTTCGCGGAACCCGACCAGCGTCCTGCCCTTCTTTTCGACGCGGCGCACCGAAAAGCGGCCCTTGCGGCGATAGCCCCACGCGGCGCCGCTCAGCGGCGCGAGCACCGCATCCGGGGTGACGTGGCCGATGCGCGCGAGGTTGTCGTTCAACACCCGCGCCTTGGCGACGATCTGGCGGTCCTCGGCCAGGTGCTGCAACGTGCAGCCACCGCAGGTGCCGAAGTGCGGGCAGCGCGGCACGACGCGCTCCGGCGAGGCGGTGAGCACCTCGACCGCTTCGGCTTCATCGAAATGCCGCGAGCGCGCGGTCTGCTTCGCCATGACGACCTCGCCCGGCAGTGCGCCGGCGACGAACACCGCCTTGCCGGCGTTGACGTGGCCTTCGGGGCGCCGGGCAACGCCGCGGCCGTCATGGCTGAGGTCGAGGATCTCGGCCTGGAAAGGGGTCTGGTCGATGCGAGCCAAGGCGTTGCGGCCCTCGGAAACGGCCGCACATTGTCGCAGAAGCCGCCGGCGCGGGCGCCGCCCGGCGGCTGGGGCGCGCCGCCTACTTCTGCTTCCAGGCCCCGCCCTGCTGGTACCACCATCCCGGCCGCGCGCTTGCGATCCACTGCCGCGCGAACACGTCGCGGATCTGCGCCTCCCACTCGGGATGACCATTGGCAACGGCAATCTCGCGATACACCGCCTTACGGTCGCGGTTGTCGTCGGCAACGGCCGCGTTCACCGCCACGCGATCCTTGAGCGGCACCTGGGCCGCCTCGCGCACCACCAGCAGGCCATCGCCCCCGAAGCCCAGCGCGCCGCTGTCGAAGTGCGGGCGCAGGCTGTCGAAGCGCGCTTCCATCCGCGACTGGATCGCCTGGATGGCGGGCGTGCGGATGGTGATGTCCGGCGCCTGCGCGTGGGCCGGCGCGATGCCGAGCAGCATCCACGGATCGAAGGCCACGCGGTGCGATGCACGCTCGGTCGGGACCATCGCCATGCCACCGCCGGGCGCGGGCATGGCCTCGGGTGCGGCCTCGTCGCCGATCACCTTCTCGACGAACTCGCGCGCCGCCTCGCGTGCCTCGGCCGCGGGGAAGTAGACATTGATGGTGACGCAGGCGGTGAGCACCAGCGCGGCGACAAACGGCAATCCCATCCAGTGGCGCATGCAGTCCTCCTCGGACGCGGTCGATCAGTCGAATACGGGGGCGACATCGCCGGAGCCCACCGCCGCCAGGCGTTCGACAAGGGTCTCCCAGTCGACGTTGCGGTTGTAGCCGACGATGTCCAGGCGCGGCAGGCCGGCACCTTCGACGATAGCAAACCCGGCGCCGCGCGGATGAAGCCCAGCCATCGCGCAGACGCCGTTGGCCAGCCGGCAGGAGATGCCGATGCGGCGATAGCCGAAGTCGTCGAACACCGCCAGCAACTGCCCTTGCAGGCTGGTCACGAACGAGGCGTCGCCGACGCTGGAGATGTTCTGCACGGCGCGCTGGCTGATGCGCTGGCGCACGCCGCGCCTGGCTTCGGTGTGCAGCTCGGCATCGAAGGCGGTGGCCTGCCAGTCGACCAGGCGCAGGCCCAGCACCTGGCCGTGCAGGCGCCCGCTGATGCTGCCGAAATCGAACACACCGGTCAGCGACTGCATGTCGAGGCCGTCGAGCACGATGTCGGCCGATAGCGTGGGCGCCACGCCGAACGGCCGCTCCATGGCCAGCGAGGACACCCGCACCTCGCCGTCGAAGGCACGCATCGACAGGCCGCCATCGAAGGCGAGGCGCTCGGCCGCATAGTGCATGCGCGGGATGACGCCCGACAGCGTGCCCGGGAATGCCGGCAACCCGAGCGCCTTCGCCAGGCTCGCCATGTCCAGCGCCTCGACGGCCACGGCGCCTTCCATCTCCATCCCCCTGCCGTCGCGCGGCAGGGCCAGCGACAGGCCGGACAGTGCGAGCTCTCCACCCAGCAGCGCCACGCGCACCGGTTCGCGCAGCGCCAGTCGGCCGTCACGGCTGCGCCAGGGCAGGCGTGCAGCCCCGAACGCGATATCGCCCAGCGCACCGCCGCGCCAGCCGAGCGCGCTGTCTGCGCTGCCGTCGGCGACGATGCGCAGCTCGCCGTCCAGTCCGTGGAAGGCGAATCGTCCGTCGGGCGCCGCCACGTCCAGCGTGACCGGACGCAGCGCCAGCGCGTGCAGGCTCCCGTCGCGCAGCGCGAGTTCGGCCGACAGCGCGCCCTCGAGCGTCAGGCCGGTCAGGCCCGCGATGCCCAGCCAGCCGGAGAGATAGCGTTCGGGCAGTGCCGCCACCGCATCGCTGCGCAACGACAGGTCGAGGCTGCGCACGGTGCCATCGCCAGCCAGCGCCGCATGCCCGCTGACCTCCAGCGCGCCGGGATCACTGGCGGAGAATGCCGGAACGGTCCAGCCATCGGCACCACCCTGCAGCGCCACGTGCACGGCCACCGGGTGCGCTGGCAGCGCGACGTAGGCATTGCCGAACAGCAGCTCGCCGCCGCGCAGCGCGCCGTCGACGGTGATGCGCGGCCCCGCGGCCAGCGCGCGCCAGTCGATGCGCAGCTCCGCATCCAGCCCTTCGCCGGCCATGCTGCCGTCGGCGGTGTCGAACCCGATGCCGTCGAGCGTGAGCGGTGCCTGCACGTGCAGCGGACCATCGCGGGGAGCGTGCACGCGGACCGTTCCATCGAGCGTGCCTGCGCTGAATCGGCCAGCCGACCAGGCCTGGCTGGCCAGGGCCTGCGCCCAAGCGACCGGCACGGCCGCAAGATCGATGCGCGTGATGTCCGGCGCGGCGCGATCGTAATGCACGGCCAGGCGCGGCCGACCGCCTCCGCCCGCCGCGGACAGCGATGCGTCCACGTTCGCCATGCGCGGCGCCAGCGCCAATGCCAGCCGCAGCGGCGCGCCGCGCTGCTGGCGGACCTGGCCATCGCAGCGCCAGCCCTGGCCATCGCGACGCAGCGGGCAGCGCCAGTCGACGTCCCGGAACCGGTAGCCCAGGTCCGGCGCGTCCACCCGTGCGGCCCGCAGCTGCAGCTCGCCTTCGGCAGCGCCCGCCGGCCAATGCACCCGCATCTCGACGCCCTCGAGGCTTGCCACCGGCGTGGTCACGCGCGCGATCGTCGCCGACAGGGTGCGCGCCCACGCCGCATCTGCCGCACCCAGCAGCAGCAGTAGAAGCAGCGGTAAGATCGCCCTCGGCATGGCCGCCAGAATAACGACAGGACGACACGCACCGATGAAGCCACGCATCCTGCTGGTCGAGGACGACCCCACCACCGCCGCCTTCATGGCCGCCGCCATCGAAGCGCTGCCGGCCATCGTGGACATGGCCGACAGCCATCTCGCGGCGCTTGCCAAGGCCTCCGACGCCGGCCACGCGCTGTGGCTGGTCGATGCGCACCTGCCCGATGGCGACGGCGCCGGCCTGCTGGCCGAGCTGCGCGCACTCGGCCTGACCACGCCCGCGATCGCGCACACCGCCGCGCATGATCCGTGGCTGCACCACGAGCTGCGCGCCGCGGGCTTCGCATCCGTGCTGGTCAAGCCGCTTTCGGCGTCCGCCCTGCGCGCGTCCCTGGCCGATGCGATCGGCACATGGCGGCCACCGCGCGTCGCCGAGGACGTGGCCGGCGACGCCGCGGATGTGGTTGGCCCGCCGCCCACCTGGGACGACTTCGCCGCGCTGCGTGCGCTCAACGGCGAGCGCGCGCACGTCGATGCGCTGCGCATCCTGTTCCTCGACGAACTCCCGGCTGCGCGCGACCTGGTGGCGTCGTCGGCCCGCGACGGCGACGAACGCCGCATGCGCGATGCCCTGCACCGGCTGCGCGCGAGCTGCGGCTTCGTGGGTGCGGCGCGCCTTGCCGACGCGGTGGCCGCACTGGAAGGCGCGCCCGGATCCGCCGCTGCGCTGCAGGCGTTCACGGACGCCGCTCAGGACCTGCTGCCACCGCCCTGAGTGGTGAGCCGGCCGAGATCGGCCATCAGCTGCCACGAGGTCAGCGGCCGTGCGCCGAGATGGGCGACCAGCACCTCGCGCAGCACGCGCCGCAGCCCGCCCAGCTCCTCCGGCGGTGGCGGTGCGTCGTCAGCCGCCAAAGTCAGCAGCGCACGCCCGGTCGCGCTGCGCGAACGCTCGCCGTCGCGCTCACCGCGCACGCGATGCGGGCCCTGCTCTGGATCGAGCCGGTAGCGCGCCGCCGGGTCCAGCGGCACGCCGTCGCCGTCGTGCGCAAGGTCGAAGCCCACGCCGAGCGCGTCAAGCAGGTCGCGCTCGAAGCGGCGCAGTGTCCAGGCCAGCGGCTCGCCGGCGCCAAGCCGCGCACGCAGCTCACCGTAGAGCGCGTACAGCTCCGGCTGAGGATCCTGGCGCGGTGCCAGCCGCAGCAGCAGTTCGTTGACGTAGAAGCCGGCAAGCATCGCCTCGCCCTGCAGCCTCGGCGCGGCATCGATCGCCTCGGCGGCGTTGAGGTGCGCCAGCTCGCCGCGCTGCACGGCGTCGAAGCGGATGTGCTGCAGCGGCTGCAGCGCTGCGCGCAGTGCCTGTCGCCGCGGCCCGTGCACGCCGCGCGCCACCAGCCCCATGCGCCCGTGCTCGGCGGTCAGGACCTCCAGCAGCAGGCTGGTCTCACGCCACGGCCGGGCATGGAGGACATAGGCGGGCTGGCCGAGCAAGCGCATCCGCGCATTGTATGGGCGCTATTCGTCGTAGCCGAAGGTACGCAACGCGGCTTCGTCGTCGGACCAGCCCTGGCGCACGCGCACCCAGGTCTCCAGGAACACCTTGCAGCCGAACAGCCGCTCCATCGACAGCCGCGCCTTGCTGCCGATCTCGCGCAGGCGCGTGCCGCCCTTGCCGATCACGATCGCCTTCTGGCCGTCGCGCTCCACCCAGATGACCGCGCCGATGCGCATCATCGGCCCGGATTTCGTGGCCTCCTCGGTGAACGACTCGATCTCGACCGTGGTGGCGTACGGCAGCTCCGCGCCGAGCTGGCGCATCAGCTGTTCGCGCAGCATCTCGCCGGCGAGGAAGCGCTGGCTCTTGTCGGTGATCTCGTCCTCGGCGTACATCGGCGGCTGCTCGGGCACCAGCGTCAGCAGCTGGGCGACCAGCGCCTCCAGGCCCTTGCGCTTGAGCGCCGAGATCGGATGCACGCCGGCGAACTCGCGGCCTTCGGTGACCTGCTGCAGGTACGGCAGCAGCGCCGCCTTGTCGCGGATGCGGTCGACCTGGTTGACCACCAGCACCACCGGCACCGCGGCCTCGCGCAGCGATTCATAGGCCAGCGTGTCTTCCTCGTCCCAACGGCCGGCCTCGACCACCAGCACCACGGCCTCGACCCCTTCCAGCGCGCCGCGCGCGGCGCGGTTCATCATCCGGTGCATGGCGGTCGCCGACTGGCTGCGCTCGCCGCGGTGGATGCCGGGCGTGTCGACCAGCAACAGCTGGCCACCGGGCACGGTGGCGATGCCGAGCAGCCGGTGGCGCGTGGTCTGCGGGCGGTTGGAGACGATGCTGACCTTGGCGCCGACCAGGGCGTTGACCAGCGTGGACTTGCCGACGTTGGGCCGCCCGATGACGGCGATGGCGCCGCTGCGGTGGCCGGCTTCGGCGTCGTGGGGTGTGTTCATGGCTTGTCTGCTTCCAGTTTTGCGAGTACTGCGCCCGCGGCGGCCTGCTCGGCGGCGCGGCGCGAACTGCCCTCGCCCGGTGCCGACAGCGCGGGTTCGACCAGCGTGCAGCGCACGTGGAAGACCTTGGCGTGTTCGTCACCGGCCTCGGACAGGAGATCGTAGACCGGCAACGGGCGCTGGCGGCCCTGCAGCCACTCCTGAAGCCGGGTCTTGGGGTCCTTGCCGATGCGGCCCGCGGCAAGCCCGGCGAGCGCAGGCTCGAACCATGGCAGCACTGCGGTGCAGCAGGCGTCAAAGCCGCCGTCGAGGTAGATGGCGCCCACCAGCGCCTCGAGCGCATCGGACAGGATGGAATCGCGACGGTGGCCGCCGGACTTCATCTCGCCCGGGCCGAGGGTGATGCGTGGCCCGAGGTCGAGGTCGCGTGCGATCTGCGCCAGCGAGGATTCCCGCACCAGCTCGGCGCGGGCGCGGGTCATGACGCCCTCGTCGGCCTTGGGCCAGCGCAGGTACAGCGCCTCGGCGACGATCAGGCCGACCAGCGCGTCGCCCAGGAATTCCAGCCGCTCGTTGTGCGGAGCGCCGGCGCTGCGGTGGGTCAGCGCCTGCGCAAGCAAGCCGCCGTCGCGGAACACATGCCCCGCGAAGCGGACGCCGCCGGCATCAGTTGGTATCACCGGACCTGGTCAACATCTGCGTGGTGTCGAACCTGCCGACCACGTCGAGGTTCGCGATCACCGGCTTGCGCACCTCGTAGCTCACGTCCATCTGCCAGCCGTTGTCGACGCGCTTGATCTTGACGTGCTCGGCCTTCACGTTCTCGGCGTAGCTGATGTACAGCCGGCGGAAGAACAGGTCCTGGATCTTGCGCGGATCGGTGTTGGCGATCCCCGGCTCCTGCGACAGGCCCTTGAGCGCGGACCGCACGCTGTAATACTCGGAGTACATCGGGAACAGCTTCATGCCGACATAGGCGAACAGGCCGACCACGCCCAGCACGATGACGAACCCCAGCAGGGTGATGCCGCGTTGCGAATTCCTCATAGCAGTTTCCCCTCGATCCCCTAGAACACCAGTGTCCATGCCCCGTGCCGACGGCTCAGGGAATGCGCGTGCCGATGCGGCCGAAATCCACCCCACCGGCGGAACTGTCGAAATTCATCCACACCAGGAAGGCCTTGCCGCGTAGCTGGCTCTCCGGAAGGGTCCCCCAGAAGCGGCTGTCGTCGCTTCTATCACGATTGTCGCCCATGACGAAATACTCGCCGGCCGGCACCGTCCACTCGCCCACGCCGTGGTTGGCGAACAGCGGACTGTCGACCTCGAGCATCTCGTGGCGGCGCCCGCCGAGGTCCTCGGTGAGCAGGGTGGCGCCGGACATCTCGTCGCCGCGGCCCTTGCCCACGTAGCGGCCCACGGGCGCATTCGCCACCGCGTCGCCGTTCACGAACACCGTGTTGTCGCGGTAGGCGATGCGGTCACCCGGCAGGCCTACGACGCGCTTGATCCAGTCCTGGTCGGGGTACTGCGGCGGGCGGAACACCACCACGTCACCACGCGCAGGCTCGCCGATGGCGACCACCTTGTGGTTGTTGACCGGCAGCCGCAGGCCGTAGGCGAACTTGTTGACCAGGATGAAGTCGCCGACCAGGAGCGTGGGCATCATCGAGGTCGACGGGATCCGGAACGGCTCGGCGATGAAGCTCCGCAGCACCAGCACCACCGCGAGGATCGGGAAGAAGGCGCGCGCGTAGTCGACGACCACCGGCTCCTGCGGTTCCAGCAGCCCGGCGGCAGCGGCCCGGCGCTTGGCGAACACCAGCCTGTCGAGCAGCCAGACGAGGCCACTCAGGAAGGTGAGCAGCACGAGTCCCAATTCAAACCATTTCATCATCGCGGCGTCCCCGGTTCGGCTACTTGTTGTCGACCTGGAGTACCGCGAGGAAGGCTTCCTGCGGGATCTCGACGCGTCCGACCTGCTTCATGCGCTTCTTGCCTTCCTTCTGCTTCTCGAGCAGCTTCTTCTTGCGCGAGATGTCGCCACCATAACATTTGGCCAACACGTTCTTGCGCATCGCCTTGACCGTGGTGCGGGCGATGATCTGCGAGCCGACCGCGGCCTGGATGGCCACGTCGAACATCTGCCGCGGGATCAGTTCGCGCATTTTTTCGGTGATGTCGCGGCCGCGGCGGTCGGCGTGCTGGCGGTGAACGATGAGCGACAGCGCGTCGACCTTGTCGCCGTTGATCAGGGTGTCAATGCGCACGAACGGGCCGGCATCGAAGCGCAGGAACTGGTAGTCCAGCGACGCGTAGCCGCGCGACACCGACTTCAGGCGGTCGAAGAAGTCGAGCACGACTTCCGCCATCGGCAGCTCGTAGCTGATCTGCACCTGGCTGCCTAGGTAGTTGATGCCGATCTGGCTGCCGCGCTTTTCCTCGCACAGGGTGATCACGTTGCCCACGTAATCCGGCGGCGTGAGGATGTTGGCGCGGATGATCGGCTCGCGCACCTCTTCGATCAGGTTCACCGGCGGCAGCTTGGCCGGGTTGTCGAGGGTGAGGATGCTGCCGTCGGTCTTCAGCACTTCGTACACCACCGTCGGCGCGGTGGAAATGAGGTTGAGGTCGTACTCGCGCTCCAGGCGCTCCTGCACGATCTCCATGTGCAGCATGCCGAGGAAGCCGCAGCGGAAACCGAAGCCCATCGCCTCGGAGCTCTCGGGCTCGAAGCGCAGCGCGGCGTCATTGAGGCGCAGCTTGTCGAGCGCTTCGCGCAGCGACGGGTAGTCGTCGGCATCCACCGGGAACAGGCCGGCGAACACACGCGGCTGCATTTCCTGGAAGCCCGGCAGCGGTGCCGGCGCCGGATCCGTGGCCAGCGTGAGCGTGTCGCCGACCGGCGCGCCGTGCACGTCCTTGATCGACGCGTTGATCCAGCCCACCTCGCCCGCGCGGAGCTTCGCCAGTTCCTTGCGCTTGGGCGTGAACACGCCGACCTTGTCCACTTGATGGGTGCGTCCGGTGGACATGACCAGCATCTTGTCGCCGGCCTTGATCTCGCCCTGCATCACCCGCACCAGCGACACCACGCCCAGGTAGTTGTCGAACCAGGAGTCGATGATCAGGGCCTGCAGCTTGTCCGTCTCGCGCGGCGCGGGCGGCGGGATGCGCTGCACGATGGCCTCGAGCACGTCCTCGACGTTGAGCCCGGTCTTGGCGCTGATCGCCACCGCGTCGCTGGCATCGATGCCGATCACAGCCTCGATCTCGGCCTTGGCGCGCTCGATGTCGGCGGTGGGCAGGTCGATCTTGTTGATCACCGGCACCACTTCCAGGCCCTGCTCCACCGCGGTGTAGCAGTTGGCGACCGACTGCGCCTCGACGCCCTGCGCGGCGTCGACCACCAGCAGCGCGCCTTCGCAGGCGGCCAGCGAACGGCTGACCTCGTAGCTGAAGTCGACGTGGCCGGGGGTGTCGATGAAGTTCAGGAAATAGGTCTGGCCGTCGCGCGCGGTGTACGGCAGCGACACCGACTGTGCCTTGATGGTGATGCCGCGCTCGCGCTCGATCGGATTGTTGTCGAGGACCTGCGTCTCCATCTCGCGCGCGGTCAGGCCGCCACAGATCTGGATGATGCGGTCGGCCAGCGTGGACTTGCCGTGGTCGACGTGGGCGATGATGGAGAAGTTGCGGATGTTCCGCATCGAATCGGGGGGCATGGGCGGCAGGTCGTGCCGCTGATGCGGCTGTGGCGTCAAACCGAAGATTGTCGCACAGCGAGGGCCAAGCCCCGCGCCGGCCGTGCAGGCCCGGGCTGCGGCGGGAACCGTGGCCTGCGCCACGGCCCCGCCCCGCTCCGCACTATTGCGCGGCTGCGCGTGGCGTCACCGCGATGAACTGGGTCCCGCCGCTGCGGTTGCGAACCAGCAGCATCACCGTCTGGCCAGGGCGGACCGCGGCAAGCTCGCGATCCAGGTCGGCCGGCGAACCCACGCCCTTGCGGCCCACCGACAGCACCACGTCGCCGGGCTGGATGCCCGCGGCGCGTGCCGCCAGCCCCTCGACGCGGGCAATGGCTACGCCGTCGCCCGCCGGCAGCTCAAGCTGCCGGCGCTGCGCTGCTGACAGCTCCTGCCCCACCAGGCCGAGCGGGTTGCTCGACTTGGCCGGCTGCGCGCTGCCCTGCGCGGGGCGGACGCTGGCCACGCCCTCGTCCAGTTCGCCCAGCGTCACCGTGACGTCGCGGCTGCGCCCATCGCGCCAGACCTTCAGGGTGGCGCGGCTGCCCGGCGCCTTGGCGCCGACGATCGGCGGCAGGTCGCTGGACTGCGTGACCCGCACGCCGTCGATCTCGCGGATCACGTCGCCACGTTCCAGCCCGGCCTTGGACGCGGGCCCGTCCGGGACCACGTCGGCGACCAGCGCGCCCAGCGTATCCGGCAGGCCCAGGCCGCGCGCGCCATCAGCGGTGATCTGCTGCACCTGCACGCCGATCTGCCCGCGCTTCACCTGGCCGGTGGTCTTGAGCTGGTCGGCGACGTTCATGGCCACGTCGATCGGGATCGCGAAGCTGACGCCCATGTAGCCGCCGGAATTGGAGAAGATCTGCGAGTTGATGCCCACCACCTCGCCGGCGGTATTGAGCAGTGGCCCGCCGGAGTTGCCGCGGTTGATCGCGACGTCGGTCTGGATGAAGGGCACGTAGCGCTGGTTGGCGTAGGGATTGGACCGGCCCACCGCACTGATGATGCCGGCGGTGACCGACTGGTCGAGGCCGAACGGCGAGCCGATCGCCACCGCCCACTGGCCGGGCTTGAGCGCCGCGGAGTTGCCGGCACGCAGGTACGGCAGGCTGCCGCCGGCCTTGATCTTGAGCAGGGCGACATCGGACTGTTCGTCGCCGCCGACAAGCTCGGCTGTGAACTCGCGGCGATCCGACAGTTTGACCTTCAGCTCGTCGGCACCAGCCACCACGTGGTGGTTGGTGAGCACGTAGCCATCGGCCGAGATCAGGAACCCGGTGCCCATCGACATGCCGCGCCTACCGCCCGGATCCTGCGGCATGCCGGGGAATGGCGAGCCCGGCCCGAAGAAGCGCCGGAAAAACTCGGGCATCTCGTCCGGCAGCTGCTGTTGTTGGGGCTGGGCCGCGGCCGTGCCGCCAGTCACGGCCTCGATGTTGACCACCGCGGGGCCGACACGCTCGACCAGCCGGGTGAAATCGGGCAGCCCGGAGACCATCGATGGCGACGGCGCGGCGGCGGGCACCGCGGCGGCGTTGGACTGGGCGGTGGCGGCCGGCAGGATGACCGCGGCAGTGCCGGCGGCGGTCAAGGTGACCAGGGCAAGGGCGTACACAGGGGATTTCATCGGGGATTCGGCCTCGATAAAGGGCGGGTCAAGGGGGGTGCCCGCGGCGACGGGAGCCGCGGGCGCGAATCAGTCGGCGCCAGTGCCGGGATCGGGCTGCGCGTCGCGGGCCTCGGTGCCCGGCTCGGGATTGGGGCGGGCAGGGAACGGTTCGACCAGCCGCGGCTGGAACGGTGCAAATGCGGCATCGGAGGGCGCCGAAGGCAAGCCGTAACGCGCCGAGAACGGTTGGCTGCCGGCGGCAATACCGGGCAGGACCGCACGCGGCCATGGACGTGACGGCGCGACCGGCTGACCGCCAAACAGCGCACCCGCCGGCGCGCCAAACGTGCGCGCATCAGGCGCGTCGGCAAACAGCGGCATCGCGCTGCCGGTTGCTGACGGCTCCATCGCCGGCGCCATGGACGCGGCCGTGGCCACGATTCCCCGGGCCGGCGCAGTGGCCGCCGCGACACGGCGGGCGGCACGCTGCGACTGGCCGCGTGAACGCCGCTCGGCGGCACGTCGCGGCAGCTCCGCGACCGCCACACCAGTTGCCGCGGCCCATGCACCCTCGCTGCCTTCCGGAGCAGGCGAGGCGGGAGCGCCACCACCCGCCACCAGATCACCACCTGGAACGGCAGTCCGGGCTGCTGCCTCAGGCATGCGCGCCAGACCCTCCTGCGCCTGCTGCGCGCCGGGCGGCGCGGTGGTCGCCTCAGCCACCACGTCGCCGCCGACTCCCGCTGCAGGCAGCTGGCTGTCCGGAAGCTGCCGGGCCATGAACAGTGCAACGAGTGCCATCGAGGCCGCCAGCGCACCACCGCCCCAACGCAGCACGCGCGGACGCCGGTTGCCGGTCCGGACAGACGTTTGTGCGGCAACCGATTCGGAATCCGGCGCGGCGATTGCAGCCGCCACCCGCCGCGAGAAATCCGCGGGCAGCAGCGCATGGCCCTGCCCGCGCAGCACGTCGCCGCAGACCTGCCAGCGCTCCCAGCAGTCGGCAAGCTCGGTGTCGTGCTGCAGCCGGCGCAGCATGAAACGCGCCTGGTCCGGCGACAGCTCGCCATCCAGCATCGCCGACAGCTGGCGGCGGTTGTGGGTGTAGAGCTTGTCCGGCGGGGCCGGCTCGAACTCCAGGTCTTCTGCGTCGTGGTTCATCGTCATGCTCTATCGCACCGCGCGTTGGGACGCGGTTTCGTTGTCCATCAGTGGCGCGAGTTCGACGTCGATCGCCTCGCGGGCCCGGAAGATCCGCGAGCGGACCGTACCGATCGGGCAATCCATGCGCTGCGCGATCTCCTCGTAACTCATGCCTTCGACTTCGCGCAGCGTGATCGCCGTGCGCAGCTCTTCGGGCAGGGCTTCGACCGCGCGCATCACCGTTTGTTCCAGCTGCTGGCGCATCAGTTCACGCTCCGGGGTGTCGTTGTCGCGCAGGCGGATCGCGGAATCGAAATGTTCGGCATCCTCGATCTCCACGTCGTCCGTCGGCGGGCGGCGATTGCTGGCCACCAGGTGGTTCTTGGCGGTGTTCACGGCAATGCGGTGCAGCCAGGTATAGAACTGTGCATCGCCGCGGAAACTGCCGATCGCGCGGTAGGCGCGGATGAAGGTGTCCTGGGCCACGTCCTGGCATTCGCTCCAGTCACGGATGTAGCGCCCGATCAGGGCGGCGATGCGGTGCTGGTACTTGCGTACCAGCAGGTCGAACGCCGCGGTGTCGCCCTGTTGAACGCGGCGCACCAGATCGTGATCGAGGTGTTCTGTGTCGCTTTCGGCCATGGGCCCGGCGCTCCTTCCGCCCGGCCTGCAGGCGGGGCTTGTGACCATGTGCGGCGGGAAAAGTTCCCGGCTGGCGGATGATCTGGGGCCCGCAGGCCACCGTCGCAAGGCGAAGGTGGTCCAGCGGTCCGATTTGACGCGGGTTGAACGGACTCTGGATCATAGGTCCCCGTACGTACCCTAACGGATGGTTCCGAATGATTGCTGGCCTCGATGGTCTGCGCTTCAGCCACTGGCAAGCCGAACAGCGTGCCGATGGCGTCGTGCTGCTGACGTTCGACCGCGCCGGCGAGTCGGTGAACACCTTTGCACAGGATGTGCTGGTCGAACTCGACGCGCTGCTGGAACGCCTTGCGCTCGACCCGCCCAAGGCCCTGGTGCTGCGCTCCGGCAAGGCGCGCGGCTTCATCGCCGGCGCAGACATCCGCGAGTTCGCCGCGTTCGATGCCAAGGGCACCATCGGCGACTCGATCCGCCGCGGCCAGCAGGCGTTCCAGCGCCTGGCCGACCTGCCCTGCCCCACGGTGGCCGCGATCCACGGCTTCTGCATGGGCGGCGGTACCGAGATCGCGCTGGCCTGCCGTTACCGCGTGGCCAGCAATGATCCCTCCACGCGCATCGGGCTGCCCGAGGTGAAGCTCGGCATCTATCCCGGCTGGGGCGGCAGCGTGCGCCTGCCGCGCCTGGTCGGTACGCCAGCGGCGATGGACATGATGCTGACCGGCCGCACGCTGTCGGCGTCGGCCGCGCGCGGCATCGGCCTGGTCGACGAGGTGGTCGAGCCCGCGCGCCTGGTGGACGCGGCCGTGGCGCTGGCGCTCGGCGGCCGCGTGCGTCCATTGAAGCAGCGCGCCACCGGCTGGCTGACCAACACTTGGCCGGCGCGACAGCTGCTGGCGCCGATGCTGGCGAAGCAGGTCGCGCGCAAGGCACGCAAGGAGCATTACCCCGCGCCCTACGCGCTGATCGAGACCTGGCGGCGCAGCGGGGGCGGCGTGCAGAAGCGCCTCGCGGCCGAGCGCAAGTCGGTGGTCAAGCTGGCCGGCACGCCCACCGCGCGCAACCTGACGCGGGTGTTCTTCCTGCAGGAGCGCTTGAAGGGCCTGGGCGGCAAGGACAGTGGCATCCAGCGCGTGCACGTGGTCGGCGCCGGCGTGATGGGCGGCGACATTGCCGCCTGGTCGGCCTACAAGGGCTTCGACGTCACCCTGCAGGACCGCGAGCAGCCCTTCATCGACAAGGCCATGGCGCGCGCGCAGGAGCTGTTCGCGAAGAAGGTCAAGGACGAGGCCAAGCGCCCCGCGGTATCTGCGCGCCTGAAGGCGGACCTGGCCGGCGACGGCCTGCCGGCGGCGGACCTGGTGATCGAGGCGATCATCGAACAGCCCGACGCCAAGCGCGCGCTGTATGCCAGCGTGGAGCCGCGGCTGAAGGCCGAAGCGCTGCTGACCACCAACACCTCGTCGATACCGCTCGACGACCTGCGTGGCGGCCTGGCACAGCCGGCGCGCTTCGCCGGCCTGCACTACTTCAACCCGGTGGCGATGATGCCGCTGGTCGAGATCGTCCGCCATGACGGCATGGACCCGACGACCGAGCTGCGCCTGGCCGCATTCTGCAAGGCGATCGACAAGCTGCCGGTGCCGGTGACGGGCACGCCGGGCTTCCTCGTCAACCGCCTGCTGTTCCCGTACATGCTCGAGGCCGCGACCGCGTACGCGGACGGCATCCCGGGTGCGGTGATCGACAAGGCGGCGGTGAAGTTCGGCATGCCGATGGGGCCGATCGAGCTGATCGACACCGTGGGCCTGGACGTGGCGGTGGGCGTGGGCGCGGAACTCGCGCCGTTCCTTGGCCTGCCGATCCCCGCTTCGCTGTCCTCGCCGCCGGAAGCAGGAAAGCGCGGCAAGAAGGACGGCCAGGGCCTGTACACGTGGGCCGAGGGCAAGGCGAAGAAGCCGGAGGTGCCGAAGGACTACCCGGTGCCCGCCGACCTCGAGGATCGCCTGATCCTGCCGCTCATCAACGAAGCGGTCGCCGCACTGCACGACGGCGTTGTCGCCGACGCCGACCTGCTCGATGCCGGGGTGATCTTCGGGACAGGCTTCGCGCCGTTCCGCGGCGGCCCGATCCAGTACGTGCGCGAAACCGGCGTCGACGTGATCCTCGCCCGGCTCAAGGCGCTGCAGGCGACCCACGGCGATCGTTTCGCCCCCCGACCGGGGTGGGATTCACCGGCGTTGCGGGCTTGACCCCGCGGCGGAAGGGCACCTGGCGTGCCCTTCCGCACCATCACATCCGCGACGCTGTCAGCTCGATATCCGCGTTCTGCCAGGCCGCCGCGAACCGGCGCCTGGCATCCGCCGCCTCGCGGGTCTTGCGCTGCGCGTCCAGGCTCTTGGCCAGGCCGAACAGCGACCAGCCATTGCCCGGATTGCGGCGCAGCTCTTCGCGATAGACCTTTTCGGCGTCCGCCGCGCGCCCCGCGTCGAGCAGCACTGCGCCCAGGGTGTGGCGCACCGGCGCATGCCAGCCGGGTGGTTCGTCATAGGGAATGCCGTCTTCGATCTTCACGGCTTCGCGCAGCGCCGCTACCGACGCAACATGGTCACCACGCGCGGCGGCGATTTCGGCGCTGAGCACGCGCTCGGCGATTCGCGCCGAGTGCGCCAGCGGATAGCGGTCCCACACCATCAAGGTGTCCATCGCGGGGTCCGCGGCAAGCGGTCGCAACGCAGCGAGGTGGCGGTCGGCATCGGCCGGTCGCGACTGCCGCACGGCCGCCATGCCTTCCGCGTAGTGCCAGATCGCGGTGACGTAGGGCAGGTCCGGGGCCGGGTTGGGCGCGGCCGCGATCTCGTCCCAGCGCCCGAAGCGCACGCGCTCGAACCACGGCGTCATCCAGTAGTGCTGCAGCCCGGCGAACCCCGGCTGGCGCATCAGCTCCGGCAAGTTGGTGCGTTCGGACGTGTGCCGCGCGGCCTCGCCGGCAAGCTTGCTGCTGCCCTCCATGCTCGCGGCGAACCACAGGAAATGGTGGTTGTGCGGTACGTAGCCGAGGGGATACACGCCCTGCACGTTGCCGCGGCAGATCGCGAGATACGCGTCATCGGCCTCGATGGCGCGCTTGTTGGCGAGCACGGCGTCGTGCCAGCGGCCGACGCGGGCGTAGATATGCGCGGGCATGTGCACCAGGTGCCCCGAGCCCGGGATCAGTTCGCGCAGGCGGTCGGCGGCCACCACGCCGCGCTGCGGATCGGCGGACGCCTCCACCGCATGCACGTACAGGTGCAGCGCGCCGGCGTGTTCGGGATCACGCGCGATCACCGACTCCAGCACTCGCACGATCTCGGCGGTATGGCCCTTGGGCCGCAGCGAGGCGTCGTAGTAGTCCCAGGGCTGCAGGTCCATGAGCGACTCGGCATGCAGGACCGCCGCATCGAGGTCATCCGGGCGCTGCTTCACCAGCGTGCCGGTTGCCGTGGCATAGGCCTCGTCCAATGGGCGGCGATTCTCCGGCGGTTGCGCGGCGTAGCGTGCCGACAGCGCCTCGATGAATGCCTGCTCGCGGGCGGTCGCCTTCGGCGCCAATTCACGCGCGCGCTGCAGCCGGCTCCAGGCGTCGGCGTTGTCGGCGGGATCCATGGCGGCGTTGACGTGCGGGCCGAGCACCAGCGACGCGCCCCACCAGCACATCGCGCACGCCGGGTCGAGTTCGGTGGCCTTGAGGAAGGCGCGTTCGGCGGCGTCGTGGTTGAAGCCGTAGGTCAGCGCCAGGCCCTGGTCGAACCAGCGCTGCACCTCGGGATGGGTACTGCTGACCGGGAAGCTGTAATCGCCCAGTCCCTCCAGCAGCACCGCGCCGACCAGGGCCATTTCCGGGGGTGACGACCGCGGCGCGTCCGCCGTGGAGGCGTGCTGGCCGCAGCCGGCACAGGCGAGGGCCAGCGCCGCTACGGCGCACGACACGGAAACGGGGATTCGACGGTCCATGGGAGGCCTCCGGCAACGGACGACACTCACCGGACAACGCGGTGCCGGATGGCGGGCGGACAGGCGCGATCGCTCCCGCGGACTGGCCCCTTCGCGCTCTTGTGTGGGGCCCTGGTCAGTGACCGAGAAACGGTTTCGCCACCGGCGTGAAGGGTGATCGCTGAGCCGGGGCTCGGAGGGCCCCTGTGGTGGCCGGGAGGCCTTCGCGGCTCATGTCCCCCGGATCCGCCTGGCGGCGGATGCCTCCTCCTTTACTTCCCCGCGAAGGCCTCCCGGCCACTTCGGGGCGGTGGGCTGGCTGCCAGTACCGGCGGCATGCGCGGGATCGCGGGGCGTGCTTCTCAAACCATGGCGTAGTGCGGCGCACCGGGTGCCAAGGCCTTGAGGGCGAAGTCAAGGAGGAGGCGGTGGCCGCAGGCCATCGCCGGGGGACATGAGCCCCCAAAGGGCCTTGGTACCCGGCACCCGCCACCCGCGCGCCCTACATCGTGTGCGTGGGCTTCTCCGCGGTCAGCGTGCCGGCCAGCAGCGTCTCGATCCTGCCCTTCACGTTCTCGCCCTCGGCGGTGTCGGCGAACTGCACGCCGATGCCGGCGGTGCGATTGCCCTGCGCGCCCGGCGGCGTCACCCAGACCACCTTGCCGGCGGCCGGCAGGCGTTCGCTGGATTCCGGGAGGGTCAGCAGCACGAAGACCTCGTCGCCGAGGAAGTACCGCCGCGTGGTGGGCACGAAGATCCCGCCGTGCTTCAGGTACGGCATGTAGGCCGCATACAGCTGCGCCTTGTCCTTGACCGCGAGGGACAGGATGCCTTGCCGCGCACCACCGGTTGAACTCATTTCGCCACTCCCCTTGCCGTGTCGCCACCGGCCGCACTGCGCCAGGACAGCAGCAGTTCGGCGACCGCGAGGTCCGCGCGCACCGTGGTGCGCAGCAGGTCCCTGGTGCGGTTGGCGGCATCGAACCAGGCGGCCAGCTTCCGGATTCGCAGCGGATCGGTCAAGCCGGCCGCTTCGGCAACCGCGATGTCCGCCGCGTGCCGCAGGCGCTTGTCGGCATCGTCATCGCCGGTCCAGGCCTTCGCGATCTCGAGCGCCGAAGCGTCGTTGCGCGCCACCCGGCCAAGCTCGGCCGCGACCGCCTTGCGGAGCGCCATCCCTCCGTCGCGCAGCCACGCGTCGGCGAGGCCGGGATGGCCGCGTGCCGCAGCCAGCGCTTCGACGGCAGCGGCCGCGGGATGGCCCTGTGCCCGCAGCCAGGCCGCGGCTTCGTCCGCGGGCGGAATGCGGAACTCCAGGCGCTGGCAGCGGCTGCGGATCGTCGCCGGCAGGCGCGCCGGGTTGTCGGTGATGAGCCAGAGGTAACGCCCGGGTACCGGCTCTTCGAGCGTCTTCAACAGTGCGTTGGCGGCCGCCTCGTTCATGGCGTCCGCCGGCTCGATGATCGCGACCTTGGCGGTGCCGTACTGCGGCGTCGTCGACAGGCGTTCGGAGAGTTCGCGTACCTGGTCGACCGAGATCTGCGTCATCTGACGTGGTGGCGAGGGCGTGAAGCGCCATGCATAGCCGACGAACACCGCATCGGGGTGCGCCGGATGGCCGAACGGATGCGCAAGCGCCTTGTCGGGGCGCTCCTCCAGCGGATCCTTCTGGCTGCGCGACAGGTACAGCCGGCATGCGCGGCAGGCACCGCAGGGGCGCAGGCCAGTGTCGGGCGCCAGGCACAGCACGCGCTGCGCAAGCTGCTCGGCGACGCGCCGCTTGCCCAGCCGTGCCGGTCCGCAGAACAGCAGCGCGTGCCCCATCCGCCCGGCATCGATGGCGGCCGCGGCGTGATCGTGGACGCGCTGCTGCCAGGGCGCCATGGCGTCGGTCGGCATCATGCGCCGTGTCGCCATTCGCGCAGCCGCGCCACAGCGTCTGCCGCCACGATGCCTGCGGCGCGCGACGCGTCGATGACGCGGAAGCGCGCCGGATCGGCCTCCGCGCGCGCAAGGAACGCGGCGCGCACGCGCTCGAAGAACTCGTCGCGCTCCCGTTCGATGCGGTCCGGCTGCGGATCGCGGCCGCGGGTCCGGGCGCGGCCCTGGGCGACGTCGAGATCGAGCAGCAGGGTGAGCCCCGGGCGCAGGCCGACAACGCCGCGCTCCAGCGTTTCGATGAGCGCGGGATCCAGCCCGCGGCCGCCACCTTGGTAGGCGAAGCTGGAATCGGTGAAGCGGTCGCAAAGCACCCAGGCGCCGCGTGCGAGCGCCGGGTTGATCACCTCGCGCACGTGCTGCGCGCGCGCGGCGAACATCAGCAGCAGTTCGGTTTCCGCCGCCGGCGGCTCGTGCCGCGGCGACAGCAGCAGTTCGCGGATCATCTCGGCCAGCGGCGTGCCGCCGGGCTCTCGGGTCACCAGCACCTCGTCGCCGCCAGCGGCCAGTTCGGCGTGCAGTGCGGCCAACACCGTGGTCTTCCCCGCGCCCTCGCCGCCTTCCAGCGAGACCAGCCGCGGATGCATCGGCAACGCGTTCATCGCGGCGCGTGCTGCTGGCGGTAGCGGCGCACGTACTCGCGCACGGCGGTGTTGTGCGCATCCAGCGACGGCGAGAACACGTGGCGGCCGCTGCCATCGCCGACGGCGACAAAATACAGGTCATCGCCCTCCGCGGGCTGCGTCGCGGCGCGCAGCGCATCGCGCCCGGCCATGGCGATCGGCGTCGGCGGCAGGCCGTCGCGGGTATAGGTGTTGTACGGCGTATCGGCGAGCAGGTCGGCGCGGCGGATGTTGCCGGCGTAGCTGCTGCCCATGCCGTAGATCACCGTGGGGTCGGTCTGCAGGCGCATGCCGATGCGCAGGCGACGGGTGAACACGCCGGCGATGCGCGCGCGCTCCTCGGCGATGCCGGTTTCCTTCTCCACGATGGACGCCAGCACCAGTGCTTCGTCCTTCGACGAGATCGGCAGGTTGTCGGCGCGCGCGTCCCAGGCGGCGTCGAGCGCGCTGTCGAGGTCTGCCGCCGCGCGGCGAAGCAGGTCGAGGTCGGTGTCGCCGGTGGTGTAGGCGTAGGTCTCGGGCAGGAAGCGGCCTTCGGGGTGCACGCCTTCGCGTCCCAGCGCCGCCATCAACGCGGCATCATCGAGCTCGTGCAGGGTCTGTACCAGCGGCGTGGCACGCGCAAGCGCCGCGCGCAGTTCGCGGATGTTCCAGCCTTCGACGATCGTCACGCGATGGTGCACCACCTTGCCGTCGCGCATCCGCAGCAGCAGCTGCGATGGCGTGATGCCGGGCTCCAGCGCGTACTCGCCGACCTGGATGCGGTCGCCCGCACCCAGCTGGCGCGCAAGCAGCCGCCACTCGATGTCGCTGCCCGCGGAGTTGCCCTGCCCGCGCAGGCGGGTGACCACGCGGCGCAGCGAATCGCCACGTTCGACCACCAGGCTGTCACCCTCCTCGACACCCGGCAACGGCGCCGACGCGAAGCTCGTGTAGTGCGTCCAGCCCCAGTACGCCGCGCCGCCGACAATGAGCGCGGACAGCAGGAACAGGGCCAGTGCGATGCGCTTCAGCGCCGACCAGGCACTCATGCGGCGGGACCCGCGGGGATGATTGCAAGCATGGCCTCAGGATACCTTGCCGGCCGCATGGCCGGTCAGGCCGAGCGCCTGCAGCATGCCGCGCGCCTTGGCGCGGGTTTCGTCGAGTTCATGCACCGGATCCGAATCGGCCACGATGCCGGCGCCGGTGCGGAAGCGCAGCTGCACGCCGGTGACTTCGGCGCTGCGGATCAGGATGTTGAGGTCGAGGTCGCCGTCGCGGTTCAACCAGCCCATCGCACCGGTGTAGGCACCGCGGCCGACCCCCTCGAGTTCGGCGATCACCTGCATGCAGCGCACCTTGGGCGCACCGGTGATGGTGCCGCCGGGGAACACCGCGCGCAGCACGGCGCCGGGCGTCGCATCGGCGCGCAGCCGGCCGCGCACGTTGCTGACGATGTGGTGCACGTGGGCGTAGCTTTCCACGACCATCAGCTCGTCGACTTCGACGCTGCCCGCCTGGCACACACGCCCGAGATCGTTGCGTTCGAGATCCACCAGCATCACGTGCTCGGCGCGTTCCTTGGCATGCCCGACCAGCTCGCGGATGCGGCCGGCGTCGTCATCTCCGGGCAGCCTTGGACGTGTGCCGGCGATCGGGCGCGTCTCCACCAGGTCACCGCGCACCGAGACCAGGCGCTCGGGCGAGGCGCTGACCACGGCTCCGGCATCGCCCAGGTCGAACAGGCCGGCGAACGGGGCGGGATTGGCCACGCGCAGGCGCTGGTACAGCGCCGCGGGTTCGAGCGGCGCGTCGAAGCGCACGTCCCAGCCACGCGACAGGTTGACCTGAAACACGTCACCGGCGCGGATGTAGTCGAGCGCGCGAGCGACGCCGTGCAGATAGGCTTCGCCGGCGTCTTCCTCGCAGGCGACCACACCGGGCCAGGCAAGCGGCGGCGGCACGGCGGCAGACAGGGCGTCTGCAACGATGGCCTCGAGCAGCGCCTCGTGTCCGCGCTCGGCCACCGCCACAACCTCGCCGCTTGCGCGATCGCGCAGCACCGCCGCGGGACAGCGGCAGGCGACCGCGACCGGCAGCGTGCCTTCCGCGGGGGGCAGCGAAAGCACCGGCTCAACCTCGGCCGCCAGTTCGTAGCCCAGCAGCAGCGCCCAGCCGCCGCGGAACGGCCACAGCGGCTCCTCGCGCGGCACGCGCAGCGCCTGCCAGTCGGCATCCAGCACGTCGAGGAAGCCGGCGCCGGCCACGCGACCGTCTTCGCGCCGACTGTGTCCGTCGCTCCCGAGGGTGATGCGGGCGCCGTCGGCGGCGAGCAGCATGTCCCAGCGCCCCTGTGCGGTGCCGGACGCGACCGATTCAAGCAGCAGCGGGAAGCGCGCGGGCGTGCGCCGCTGCAGCGCCAGCAGGTCGACGCCGGATGGCAGGGTACGGGCAATCAGCATGCAGGCAGGCCGGTGCCGCCGCGGACGCGGCGGCGACGCGTCAGATGCGGCGGAACACCAGGCTGCCGTTGGTGCCGCCGAAGCCGAACGAGTTGGACATCGCGATGTCCACCTGCTGCTGGCGTGCGGTGTGCGGCACATAGTCGAGGTCGCAGCCCGGCGACGGGTTGTCGAGGTTGATCGTCGGCGGGATGACGCCCGCATGCAGGGCCATCGCCGAGAACACCGCCTCCACGCCGCCGGCCGCGCCGAGCAGGTGGCCGGTCATCGACTTGGTGGAGCTCACCATGACCTTGCGCGCGTGCTCGCCGAGCACGCTCTTGATGCCCATGGTCTCGGCGAGGTCGCCGGCCGGTGTGGAGGTGCCGTGGGCGTTGATGTAGCCGATGGCGGACGGGTCGATGCCCGCGTCGCTGATCGCCGCGCGCATGCAGCGCGCGCCGCCGCCGCCGTTCTCGCTGGGCGCGGTCATGTGGTACGCGTCACCGCTCATGCCGAAGCCGGCGAGCTCGGCATAGATGCGCGCGCCGCGGGCCTTGGCACGCTCGTATTCCTCGATCACCAGCACGCCGGCGCCATCGCCCATGACGAAGCCGTCGCGGCCCTCGTCCCAGGGGCGCGAAGCCGCGGCCGGATCGTCGTTGCGGGTGGACAGCGCCTTCATCGCGCAGAAGCCGCCGACCGACGTCGGCGTGGTGGCGTACTCGGCACCGCCGGCGATCATGACGTCGGCATCGCCGTACTGGATCATGCGCATCGCCAGGCCGATGTTGTGCGTGGCCGTGGTGCACGCGGTGACCGCGGCGATATTGGGGCCCTGCGCGCCGGTCATGATCGAGACCTGGCCGGCGATCATGTTGATGATGGTGCTTGGCACGTAGAACGGCGAGATCTTGCGCGCGCCGCCCTCGGCGTACTTGAGCGTGGTTTCCTCGATGCCCTTGAGGCCACCGATGCCGGCGCCGATGGCGACACCGATGCGCTCGGGATCGGCTGCCACGTCGAGGCCCGCGTCGGCGATCGCCATCATCGCCGCGGCCACGCCGTAGTGCACGAAGGGGTCCATCTTCTTGACGTCCTTCGGCGCGATCCACTGCGTCGGCTCGAAGCCCCTGACCTCGCCGGCGATGCGCGTGGCAAAGCTGGAAGCGTCGAAGTTGGTGATCGGGCCGATGCCCGAACGCCCGTCCACGATGCCCTGCCAGGACGATGCCAGGTCATTGCCGAGCGGCGACAGGATGCCGAGGCCGGAGATGACGACGCGACGCTTGGACATATGGACTCCTGGACGGTTGCGCGCGCCGCCAACCGGCGCGCCGAAAACGCCCGAGGCCGCATCAGCGGCCCCGGGTTGTCACGCTGCGGCCGAGGGCCGCAATGGACGCATCAGGCCTTGACGTGGGCCTTGATGTAATCGATGGCCTGCTGCACCGAAGTGATCTTCTCGGCTTCCTCGTCCGGGATCTCGCACTCGAACTCTTCTTCGAGGGCCATCACCAGCTCGACGGTGTCGAGGGAGTCGGCTCCGAGGTCGTCGACGAAGGAGGCGCTGGTGCTGACCTCGTCTTCCTTGACGCCCAGTTGTTCGACGACGATTTTCTTGACGCGTTCTTCGATGCTGCTCATGGGTATTCGGCTCCGGTGGAGGCAGTTGCGGTGGATAGTGTAAGGGAAACGGGTGGGACGTTGCTTGCCGCGCGCGGCCCCCGGATCCCGGGGCCCTGCGCTTGGCCTTTCAGTGTCACGGCATGTACATGCCGCCATTGACGTGCAGGGTTTCGCCGGTGATGTAGCTTGCGCCCGGCCCGGCCAGGAACGCGACGGCGCGGGCAATGTCGTCCGCTTCGCCCAGGCGCCCCAGCGCGATCTGCCCGACCAGCGCTTCCTTCGAAGCCTCCGGCAGGTCGCGGGTCATGTCGGTGGCGATGAAGCCCGGCGCCACCACGTTCACGGTCACGCCGCGGCTGCCGATTTCCTTGGCCAGCGACTTGCTGAACGCGATCACGCCCGCCTTGGCGGCGGCGTAGTTGGCCTGGCCGGCATTGCCGGTGACGCCGACGACCGAGGCGATGTTGATGATGCGGCCACGGCGCGCCTTCATCATCGCGCGCATCACCGCCTTGGACGCGCGATAGACGCTGGTGAGGTTGGTATCGAGGATGGCCTGCCAGTCCTCGTCCTTCATGCGCATCAGCAGGTTGTCGCGGGTGATGCCGGCGTTGTTGACGAGGATCGAGATCGCGCCGATGTCCTTGGCGATCGCGTCGACCAGCGCCTCTATTTCGCCCGGCACCGACACGTCCAGCACGCGGCCATGGCCGCCATGCTCCGCCAGGCGCGCGCCGATCGCCTGCGCGCCGGCCTCGCTGGTCGCGGTGCCGATCACGGTGGCGCCCATCGCAGCCAGTTGGTCGGCGATCGCCGCGCCGATGCCGCGGCTCGCGCCGGTCACCAGCGCGATCTCGCCTTTCAATTCCTGTGTCATATGTCCTTGCCTGTATCAGTCAGAGCGTTTCTTGCGACGGATTGACGCGGATGACTCGGATCGGATCGCGGCACTGCACACCAGTCCGGCTTGATCCGCGTGATCCGCGTGGATCCGTGGCAAAAGAATCAGCTGTTGTTCCATTCCGCCAAGGCGGCGTCGAAGTCGTCCGGCGCACCGAGCGCACGGGCGTCCAGCGACTTCTCGATGCGCCTGGCCAGCCCGGTAAGGACCTTGCCGGGGCCGCATTCGCCGATGCGCGTGATGCCGCGGCCGGCCAGCGCCTGGACGCAGGAGGTCCATTGCACCGGCAGGTACAGCTGGCGCACAAGCGCGTCGCGGATCGCCTGCACGCCGTCGTGCACCTCGGCGTCGACGTTCTGCACGACTGGCAACGCCGGGGTATTCCAGGCGAGCCCGGACATGGCTTCGGACAGGCGGTTGGCGGCTTCGCGCATCAACGGCGTGTGCGAAGGCACGCTGACGGCGAGCTTCACCACTTTGCGCACGCCTTTGGCCGCAAGCAGCTCGAGCGCGCGGTCGACCGCGGCCACATGCCCGCCGATGACGATCTGCCCGGGCGAATTGAAGTTGGCCGGCACGACCACGCCGGCATCGCCGGAGGCCTCGACGCAGGTGTCCTGCACCAGTGCGTCCTCGGCGCCGATCACGGCCGCCATCGCGCCGGTGCCGGCCGGCGCCGCGTCCTGCATCAGCTGGCCACGCAGGCGCACGAGCTTCGCGCCGTCGGCCAGCGACAGCGCGCCGGCGGCGACCAGGGCGGCGTATTCGCCCAGGCTGTGGCCGGCCAGCAGCGACGGCGCCTCGCCACCCTGCGCCTGCCAGGCGCGCCAGGCGGCGACGCCGGCGGCCAGCAGCGCGGGCTGGGTGAACTCGGTGCGGTTGAGCTGGTCTTCCGGGCCATCCTGCGACAACGCCCACAGGTCCACGCCGGCGCCCTCGGAAGCTTCGGCGAAGGCGTCACGCACCTCGGGATGGCGTGCACCGAGCCCCGACAGCATGCCGAGCGACTGCGAACCCTGGCCGGGGAAGACGAATGCGAGCGTGGAAGCGGTCAAGCGGGAGTCCTGTTCAAAAACGGGGCGATGATACGGGCGAACCGCCTCCCCCGTCTGTACCCGTGCGTACTGTCGGGGCCGGATGCGCGTGGCCGGCGGCGTGCAGGAGCACCAACGCAAAGGGCCGCGATCGCTCGCGGCCCCTGCGGTTTACGTGTGGTCGCGGCACCGCGACCGGCGCGCTCAATAGCGCAGCAGCGCCGAGCCCCAGGTGAACCCGCCACCGAACGCTTCCAGCAGCACCAGCTGGCCGCGCTGCACCTTGCCCGAGCGCACCGCCTCGTCCAGCGCCAGCGGCACCGACCCCGACGACGTGTTGCCGTGCCTGTCGACGGTGACGATCACGCGCTCCATCGGCATGTCCAGGCGCTTGGCCGTGGCTTCGATGATGCGCAGGTTGGCCTGGTGCGGGATCAGCCAGTCGATGTCATGGCGGTCGACGCCATTGGCCTCGAGCGTCTCCTCGACGATCGCGTCCAGCGCCTTGACCGCGGCCTTGAACACCTCGCTGCCGGCCATCTGGATGCGCACGCCGGCGTTCTTCTCGTTTTCCTTGAATCCCACCGACACGCCGACCGGGTTCCACAGCAGCTCCTTCTTGCCGCCGTCGGCGTGCAGGTGGGTGCTGAGGATGCCGGTCTCGGTATCGGCCTTGAGCACGACCGCGCCGGCACCATCGCCGAACAGCACGCATGTGGTGCGCTCGCTCCAGTCGACCATGCGGGTGAGCGTCTCGGAGCCGATCACCAGCGCCGTCTTCGCGGCGCCCGAGGTGATGAACTTCTCGGCCACGCTGAGGGCGTAGACGAAGCCCGAACAGGCCGCGTTGACGTCGAACGCCGGGCAGCCGTCGGCGCCGAGGCGGTGCTGCACCAGGCAGGCGGTCGACGGAAAAATGATGTCCGGCGTGGTGGTGCCGAGGATGATCAGGTCGAGTTCGGAGGCGTCGACGCCAGCGGCTTCGAGCGCACGCACGGCCGCGTGGTAGGCCAGGTCGCCGGTGGTCTCGCCCTCGGCGGCGACGTGGCGCTGGCGGATGCCGGTGCGGCTGGCGATCCATTCGTCACTGGTGTCGACGAACTTGGCAAGGTCGTCGTTGGTCAGCACCTTGGCCGGCAGATAGCTGCCGGTGCCCGCGATGCGCGCGTAGATGCGCGGCGCTGGGGCCGTCGCGGGGATTGCGGACTCACTCATCTGGTGGATCGACCTCACTGGTTCCGGCGCCGGCAATGCCGGCGGATCGCGCGGCGCTCAGCGCACGCGCGATGGCCATGCCCGCCGCCGCGCGGCGGGCCGGGAGGTCAATCTTCCTCGGCGATCTTGACCTTCGGCTGCACGACCTGGCGACCGCGGTAGAAACCATCCGGGGTGACGTGGTGGCGCAGGTGCGTCTCACCCGACGTCGGGTCGGTGGACAGCTGCTTGGCGCTCAGCGCGTCATGCGCACGGCGCATGCCACGGCGGGAGGGGGAAACGCGGGACTTCTGTACGGCCATGGGTGTGCTCCAAACGAAACCGGGTTGTCAGTTCTTTTTCAGGTCAGCCAACGCCGCGAACGGGTTGGCGCGTTTTTCTTCATCTTCCGAAACCGGCCAGTCGCGCTCGACGCTTTCCGAACCGGGTGCCACGGGCACCACCGGCACGGCCAGGATCAGCTCGTCCTCGACCAGCTCCGCGGGCCGCACGATGCCGTCGTCGGCCACCAGCAGGGCTTCGTAGCCCTCCGGCAGCGCGGCTTCGGCGGCCTCCTCGTCATCCCCGTCCCGCAGCAGGCCAAGACGCTGCACCACCGAGACCGGGAACAGGAACCGCTGCAGGGTGCGCTGGCAAAGCAGCGGCAACTCCGCGTCGATCCTCAGCTCCACGAAAGGCACCTGCAGCTCGTCACGATCGAAGCCGAGGCTGAAGGAGACATCCCCTTCCGCATCGACCAGCGTGTCGCCCAGCCGCGCAAACGCGGACAGCGGCAGGCGGCCAGCGAACTCGCGCCGGGCCGCGACCATGCGCCAAGCGTCCAATACCTCGGGCACGTCTGCAGACATAAGCCGGAGAATGTTAGGCCTCGCCCCGACACCTGTCAAACCGCGGATCCCGGCCAACCCCTTGTACACGGGGGCAATTTGCCCGGGCCGTGCCGCAACGGGCAGACTGCTGGCCCGCAACCGAGGGCTCCCGCGTGTCTCCGACGCCGCTGCTGATTGTACTCGCGTCACTGGCCGCGGCCCTGTGGCTGCTGCTGCGCCGGGCCGGCAGCGGCCGGCGGCGCCGCGCCCTGGCCGGGGTCCTCGACGCCGCCGATGCCCTGGAATCGCGCCTGCGCACCGCGCGTGCGGAGTTCGAGGCGGTCGCCGGCGATGCCGTCGATCCGGTGCGCGCCGCCCTGCAGGAGATGCTGCGCCAGCGCCTGTGGCTGCAGCAGCACGGCGAAAGCGCTTCGCTCGCCCAGCTGGCGACGGTGCGTGAATCCATCGATGCCGCACGCACCCGCATCGAGCAGGAGCTGTCGCGGATCGAGCGCGCACGCGCGCCGCTGCGCTGATGCGCATGCCTGCCCTGGTCCTGGCCTCCACCTCTCCTTACCGCCGCGACTTGCTGGCGCGCCTGCGCCTGCCGTTCGAATGTGCCCGCCCCGAGGTCGACGAGACCCCGCGCCCCGGCGAAGCTCCCGCAGCGCTGGCCATGCGCCTGGCGCAGTCCAAGGCCGCAGCGGTCGCCACGTCGCATCCCGACGCATGGGTGATCGGCTCCGACCAGGTGGCCGAACTCGACGGCCGGCCGATCGGCAAGGCCGGAGGACGCGACGCCGCGATCGCCCAGTTGCTCGCGATGTCGGCGCGCGAGGTCGTCTTCCACACCGCCGTGGCCGTGGCGGGCGGCGACGCAGTACACGCCGAAATCGACACCACGCGCGTGCGCCTGCGCGCCCTCGACGTCGACGCGATCACGCGCTACGTCGACGCCGAGCAGCCCTGGGACTGCGCCGGAAGTTTCAAGTGCGAGGGCTACGGGATCGCGCTCTTCGAGGCCATCCACAGCAGCGACCCGACGGCGCTGGTCGGCCTGCCGCTGATCGCGACCGCGCGCCTGCTGCGCGCGGCCGGCTACGTCCTACCCTGACCACAGCACCACGGCGGCGCGGCGACGCACACAGGCGCTCAGTCGCCGCTTTCCACCACGATGCGCTGCTCCGGCCAGTCCTCGACGCTGCCGTCCTTGCCGTGCAGGCGCAGGCCAAGCCAACGCACGCCCTGCAGGCCAGCCGGCAGGATGACATCGGCCTGGAAACCGACCGCCGGGTGCGCGGGATCGGTCGAGATCGCCCAGTAGCCGGCGACATGGGGCCGCTCGAGCCCGTATTGCGCGGTCGCCACCACCTGGCCGTCGAGCGTGACCTCGACGCGGTCGATGCCCACGCCGTCCTTGAACGCCCAGCCGGCCACGGCGACATGGTCGTCGACACGGGCACCGGCCGCGGGACTGTCGAACCAGGCCATCGCCGGCAGCGTGCAGCCGCCTTCGGGCATGTCCGGGGCGCGTGGGCCGAGCGCGAACAGCAGGAAGCGGGTGCGGCCGTGGTCGACGCTGACCACGCGCGGCGGCGGCAACGGTCCGAACCGCCGGCACAGCGCGTGGTAGCGCAGCAGCAGGTGCTTGTATTCGACTTCGTTGGCGGCCACGACCAGCAGCACCGGATCGCCGCCACGGTCGACCGCCCCGCTCGCCTCGAGCCCCCACAGCCTGAGCTGGGGCGCACGCCCGTGGTCGCGGTTGACCGGATGCTCGAGCACTTCGATGCGCGGATTGCCGAGCGCGAACCCAAGCTCGGCACCGACCTTGAAGTTGTCGGCGACGAGGCGCGTGCCCTCCGGCATGGCGGCGCGCTCCTCGCGGACGGCGTGGGCAAGTTCATTCCAGCCTGCGAAGTTCGACGGGTACCACTTCAGCGTGGCGGTCTGCGCGCGCAGCGCTGGCATCGACACCACCAGGTAGTAGCCCAGCACCACGACCAGGCCGCACGCGGCCATCACCCAGGTCGCCGCACGCAGCCATGGCCGCCAGTGCGCCAGCGCCGCAGGCAGTAGCGGCAGCAGCGCGAGCAGGCCCGGCAGCGGCCAATGGAAGCTGACGCGCTCGGTATCGGCAAAGAACCCAAGCACGAAGAATCCGAGCACCAGCAGCAGCCCGCACAGCGCCAGGAACCGCACCGGCTCGCTGGCTTCGCGCACGCCGCGCACGCCGGCCAGCAGCAGCGCGACGAACAGCAGCGGCGTGGCCAGCAGCGCCTGGATCGCGATGAACCACAAGCCATCCGGATGCCACGACCACGGGTGGCGATCGACCAACTGGAAGCGCAGGCCCGCCTCGGCGTTCTCGAAGTTCCAGGCCAGCAACGGGGTCCATGCCGCGGCGCCGAACGCGATCGCGATCCACACGCGCGGGTCGCGCAGCACCTGCCTGCCCTGTGGCAGCAGCAGGAGCGCAACGAAACCCACCCCTACCACCGCCGCGAAGCGGTAGTGGCTAAGCGCGCCGATTGCCAGTCCCAGCGCGAACTGCAGCACCACGCCGTAGCCAACGCCGCGCAGCATGCGCGTGCCCGCATCCAGGCACAGCAGCGTCGCCAGCGCCATCGCCGTGTCGGGCAATGCCATCAGCCCAAGGCTGCCGGCCAGCGGCAGCAGCAGCGCGGCAATGCCCGCGACCCAGGCCTGCGGCTCGCCGAATTCGCGTGCTGCGATACGGACCACCAACCACGGCAACGCGGCGGCAACCAGCAGGAACGGCATGCGCAGCGCCAGCACGCCGTCGCCGAAGACCATGCTGCCCACCCGGATCATCCACGCCGTGAGCCCCGGCAGGTCCGAGTACGCCCATGCGAGGTGGCGGCTCTCCTGCCAGTAGAAGGCCTCGTCGACGAACAGCGGCAGGCGCACGGCGATCGCCGCCTTGAGGAGCAGCAGCGCGCACCACAACGCGATGAAGATCACGCGCGCATCGATCGATTTCCGCATCCGCCAGCGACCTCGTTAGACTCGATGATCCGCCCGGGACCCGGGCACGCCTGCACACCATGTGAGCCACGACATGCTAACCGACGCCCTGCGGCAGGCCCTGCAAGACGCACAGGCGCAGGTGAATTCCCTGGTGCTGGGCAAGGAGCAGGCGGTGCGCCTTGCGTTCACCGCCCTGCTCGCCGATGGCCACCTGCTGATCGAGGACCTGCCAGGCCTGGGCAAGACCACGCTGGCACACGCGCTGGCGGCCACGCTGGGCCTCGGATTCCAGCGCGTGCAGTTCACCTCCGACCTGCTGCCCTCGGACATCGTCGGCGTGTCGGTGTATGACGCGCAGGCGCGCAGCTTCAGCTTCCACCCGGGCCCGGTGTTCACCCAGGTATTGCTGGCCGACGAGATCAACCGCGCGCCGCCGCGCACGCAGAGCGCGCTGCTCGAGGCGATGGCGGAGCACCAGGTCACCGTGGATGGCACCACGCATGCGTTGCCGCAGCCGTTCTTCGTGATCGCCACGCAGAACCCGGTGGACCTTGCCGGCACCTATCCCCTGCCCGACTCGCAGCTCGATCGCTTCCTGCTGCGCCTTGACCTCGGCTATCCCGACGAAGCCGCCGAGCGCGCGCTGCTTGCCGGTGCCGACCGCCGCGCGCTGATCGGGCAGGCCATGCCGATGCTCGGCGAACACGACGTGCTGCGGCTGCGCCAGGCCGCGGCCGCCGTGCACGCCAGCGACGCCCTGGTGCGCTACGTGCAGGCGCTGCTGGCGCGCAGCCGCCACCATGCCGGCGTGCGCGTCGGCCTGTCGCCGCGTGCAGGCATCGCGCTGCTGCGCGCGGCGCGCGCGCATGCACTGCTGCTTGGCCGCGACCATGTCCTGCCCGACGACGTGCAGCGGCTGTTCGGCGCGGTGGCGGCGCATCGCCTGGTGGGCGATGCCGATGCCGGCGACGACACCACGCTGGCGCAGGCGATCCTGCACGCCGTCGCGGTCGACTGAGGGTGGCAAGGCGGCGCCTGGCCGGGCTGCGCGCACGCCTCGAGGCGCTGGCGCGGCCGCGTCGCCCCGAATCGTTTCCGGTCACGTTCGACCGCCGCCGCATCTACGTGCTGCCCACGGCATTCGGTGCGTTCTTTGTCGCCCTGCTGGTGGTGATGCTGCTCGGCGCTCTCAATTACAACAACAACCCGGCGCTGCTGCTGGCCCTGCTGCTGGCCGGCGCCGGCAATACCAGCCTGCTGGTCGCGCACCTGCAGCTGTCGGGCCTGCGCATCGTCGCCGTGGAAGCCGAGCCGGTACCCGCGGGCACGCCGCTGCTGTTGCGCGTGCACGCGCGCGCCGAACCGGGGCGCACGCGACGCGGCCTGCGCGTCGAGGCCGGTGACGCGCAAGCCGTGCTGTCCCTGCGCGGCGGCGCCGGCGAGGCGCGCCTGGCGCTCCCGACGCAGCGCCGCGGATGGCTGCAACCCGGCCGCCTGCGGATCTCGACCACGCGCCCACTGGGGCTGGCGCGCGCGTGGGCGTACGCATGGCCCGCGGACGATGTGCTGGTCTATCCGCGGCCGGAAACCGATGACCCGCCACTGCCGCATGGCCACGGCGACAACGCCCGGGCGCGCCTGCAGCCCACCGGCGACGATGTCCACCACCTGCGCGCGTACCGCCGCGGTGATGCGCGCCGTGCCATCGCGTGGAAGCCATCGGCGCGCCGCGACACGCTGCTGGTGCGCGAATACGAACAGCCGCAGGGCGCCGACGTGGTGCTGGACTGGCTGGCGCTGGCCCCTCTGGCCTACGAGGACCGCATCGCCCGCCTGGCGCGTTGGGTCGACCAGGCCGAACGCGAAGGCCGACGCTGGCGCCTGCAGTTGGCGCAGCAGCCGGCGATCGGCCCAGGCCGCGGCGCGGCGCATCGCCATGCCTGCCTGCGCGCGCTCGCGCTGCTGCCGCTGGCAACCGGCGCGGAGCACAACGACCTTGGCTAGGCGTCGACCGTCCCGCAGCGCGCCGCTCGACGCGCAGGCGCGCGGCTGGTCGCTTGCGGCCGCGGGCGCATGCCTGTTGCCGCTCCTGCTGCAGCTGCCGGGCACGCTCGCGCTCGGGCTTGCGCTGGCCGGCAGCGTCGCCACCGCCGCTTCGCGGCGTCGTCCGCTGCCGGCCGCGCTGCGCCTGGTGCTGTCGCTGGCGCTGGTGGCGGTGGTGCTGGCCAATGCGCGCTTCGCATTCGGCCGCGACACCGGCTGCGCACTGCTCGCCGCGATGCTGGCGCTGAAACCGATGGAACTCGCCACGCTGCGCGATGCACGCAGCCTGCTCGGGTTCGCGCTGTTCGCCCCGTTCGCGACCTTCCTGCTCGACCAGGGACCGCTGTCGCTGGTGCTCGGCCTCGGGGCCGCGGTGCTGGTGCTGGCCGCACTGCTGCGCCTGTCGGAAATGGAAAGTGGCGAACCCGAGGTGCTGGCCCCGGCACCGCGCCTGGCGCGGGTGCTGCGCCTGGTGGCGATCGGCCTGCCTCTCGCGCTGGCGGCATTCTGGCTGTTCCCGCGCATGGCCACGCCGCTGTGGGGCGTGCCCGAGCGCGTCATCGCACGCCCCGGCCTGTCGGACACCATGGCGCCGGGCGAGTGGCTCGACCTCATGAACGACGACAGCGTGGCGCTGCGCGTCGCCTTCGATGGCCCGGCACCGCCGACCTCGGAGATGTACTGGCGCGGACCGGTGCTGTGGAACTACGACGGCCGCGAATGGACCACCTCGCCGTGGTTCCGCGGCCTGCCGGCGGCACCCGTCACCCATGGGCCACGGCGCTACCGCTACGACCTGGAAGTCGAGGCGACGGACCGCCGCCAACTCGTCGCGCTCGAGCTGCCAACCGAAGTGCCGGACGGCGCCCAGGCGTCGATCGACCACATGCTGCGCACGGAGCGGCCACTGTCGGCCACCACGCGCTGGCGGATGACCTCGGCCGCACCGGTGGCCTTCGAGCCCGACCTGCGCGGCACCCTGCGCGCCGCCGCGTTGCGCCTGCCGGATGGTTTCAATCCGCGCACCATCGCACTGGCGCGGGACTGGCGCGCACAGGCCGGCAGCGGCAACGACGCGGCGATCGTGGAGCGCGCCCTCGCCTGGATCGGTGCCGAATTCGGCTACACGCTGAGCACGCCGCTGCCGGGACGGCACGCGGTGGACGAGTTCCTGTTCGACCAGAAACAGGGCTTCTGCGAACACTTCAGCTCGGCGTTCGTGGTGCTGATGCGCGCCGCCGGCGTGCCCGCCCGTGTCGTCACCGGCTACGCCGGCGGCTACCGCAACCCCTTTGGTGGCTACTGGATCGTGCGCCGCTCCGACGCCCATGCCTGGGCCGAAGTCTGGCTGCCCGGGCGCGGCTGGGTGCGCGTCGACCCGACCGCCGCGGTCGCGCCGGAGCGCATCTACGACACCCTCGCCGACCGCGCCTCGGGAGGCCCCGCCGGGCTGCGGGCGCTGGCACCGATGTACGACGTCGGCGACTGGATGCGCCGCGGCTGGAATGACCTCGTGCTTGGCTTCGACGCCGCCCGCCAGCAACGCCTGCTGCGTCCGCTGGGTGGCGGCGACCTCGGCAGCAGCCAGCTGGTGGCGCTGTTCGCGCTCATCGGCGGCGCCGCGCTGGCGGCCATGCTGTGGCTGGTCGCGCGTGGCGAACGCGAGCGCGACCCCGTGCTGCGCGCCTGGCACCGGCTGGGCGCGCGCTATGCCCGCCTCGGCCTCGGTCGCCGCCCGCACGAGACCGCAGACGCCTGGAGCGCGCGGGTGCTTGCGCTGCGTCCGCAGTCCACTGCGCTGGTCGCCCTCAGCGCGCGTTTCGCGGAATGGCGGTACGCTCGCGGTCGCGGCGGCGACGCCCGCACGCTGGTCCACGACCTGCGCGCCCATCGCCCCTGACAGGCGCCCTCGTGCAACCCCAAGCAACGCCGGAGATCCGCATGACCATCCGTCCCTTCATCGCCATGGCCGCCGCGCTGCTGCTTGCGGCCTGCGCGTCGCAGCCACATCCGCTGCAGGGCGAGTTCAACCCGCTCTCGCCGCGCGACGCCGCCGCCGGGGAAGCCACCGGCGCCGTCGTGCGCTGGGGCGGGCGCATCGTCCAGGTGGAACCACGCCCGGACAGCACCTGCTTTGAAATGGTGTCCGCGCGCCTCGACCACTATGGCCGGCCGTACTGGGCTGGCGACGACACCGGCGGGCGGTTCATCGCCTGCCGTGCGGGCTTCTACGACCCGGCGGTGTTCGAGCGCAACCGCGACGTCACCTTCACCGGGCGCATCAGCGGATACGAAACCCGCAAGATCGGCGGCTACGACTACCGCTTCCCGCAGGTCGCGGCGGACGTCGTCTACCTGTGGCCCAAGCGCGACCACATCAACGTGATCACCCGCCCGGCGCCGTGGCCGTGGTGGGGCTACTGGTAAGCGCCCGGCGCGGGCGGGCAGGCGCGCTCAGAGCGTCGTGCCGAAGCGCCCGAGCGGCGCACCGGCCAGCAGGTGCAGGTGCAGCTGGAACACCGTCTGCCCGCCGTCGCCGTTGCAGTTGATCACGATCCGGTAGCCGTCTTCGGCAAAGCCCTCGCGGCGCGCGTAGTCCGCCGCGGCCAGCGCCAGCCGGCCCACGAGTTCCGGCTGTTCGCGCGGCAGGTCGTTGAGCGTGGCCACGTCGACCTTGGGCACGAACAGCACGTGCACCGGCGCCTGCGGCGCGATGTCGCGGAACGCGAGCAGGTGCTCGTCCTCGTAGACGATGTCCGCGGGAATCTCGCGGTTGATGATCTTGTGGAAGATGGTGGACATGGCGCGGGCCCCGGATGCCGGATGGATGCGGGCATCGTAGCCCGAAGCCCGCGGACGCTCCGCTCAGCCGGCTTCGCTGCGCGACCCGAACGCGTGCGACAGCGTGCCGCGGTCCACGTATTCCAGCTCGCCGCCCAAGGGCAGCCCGTGCGCAAGCCGGCTCGGGCGCACGCCGTGCTGGCGCGCCAGCTGCGCCAGGTAGTGCGCGGTGGCCTCGCCCTCCACCGTCGGGTTGGTGGCGATGATCAGTTCCTGCACCTCGCCTTCGGCGAGACGCGCGGCGAGCTGCTCCAGGCCGAGTTCGCGCGGGCCGATGCCGTCGAGCGGGCTCAGCCGGCCCTGCAGCACGAAATACAGGCCGCGGTAGCCGGTGGCCTGTTCGATCGCCAGCCGGTCGGCCGGCGACTCCACCGCGCACAGCAGCTGGACGTCGCGCGCGGCGCTGGAGCAGGTCGTGCACAGCGGCTGTTCGCTGAAGTCGCGGCAGCGCGTGCAGTGACCGATGCGTTCCACCGCATCGGCGAGCACCGCGGCGAGGCGGCGCCCGCCGTCGCGCCCGCGCTCGAGCACGTGGTAGGCCATGCGCTGGGCGGTCTTCGGGCCCACGCCGGGCAGCACGCGGAACGCCTCGACCAACTGTTCGAGCAGCGGTGCACTCATCGGCGGCAGGCGCGTATCAGGAGGTCGCGCGTGGTCAGAACGGCATCTTCATGCCGGGCGGCAGCGCCATGCCCGCGGTGGCCGCGCCCATGCGCGACTGCGATTCGGCGTCGACCTTGTTGCTGGCATCGTTGAACGCCGCGGCGATCAGGTCTTCGGCCATCTCCGGATCCGACAGCACGCTGGGATCGATGCGCACCTTGCGGCACTCCTTGCGGCCGGTCAGGGTGACTTCCACCATGCCGCCGCCGGCGCTGCCGGTGACTTCGACATTGGCGAGTTCTTCCTGCGCCTTCTGCAGGTTCTCCTGCATCTTCTGCGCCTGCTGCATCAGCTGGGCGATGTTTCCACGCATGTCAGTGCTCCTGGTCTTCTAGGGGGCGGATCGAATCGGGGACGAGCCGCGCGCCGTGTTGCGACATCAGCCGCTGCACGTCGGGGTCGTTGAGAAACGTGCTCTCGGCAGCGCCCTGGCGCTCGTCGCGCACGCGCTCGTTGCGCGCGTGCAGGGTTTCGCCGGCCGCGGTACTGGTGGCCGATTCGAAACGGATCTCCGGGGCGCTGCCCCAGCGTGCGCCAAGAGCGTCGGCGAGCTGCTGCACCAGGAACGGCGCGCGCAGGTGTTCGTCGGCCGCGGGCAGCGACAGGCGCAGCACGCCCTGCTCATGGCCGACGAAGGCCGAGCTGGCTGCGAGTTCGCGCACCGGCCCGCGCAACCCGAGGCTGGCGACGAGATCCGGCCACTGGTCGTGGTCGATGGCGGGCGCCGGCGCTGAACGGGCGGGTGCGGGTGCGGGTGCAGGTGCGGGTGCGGCTGTGACGGCAGCCGTCGCGATCGGAACCGGCGCGGCGTGCGCCGCCGGAGCCGCCGGCGCCGCAGATGCGGCAGGCGATCCGCTACGCGCGACCGGCGGCGGCAGTTCGCGTGCGGACGCAGTCATCGGGGGCGATGTACCCGGCGATGCCGGTGCTGCAGCCCCGAGCGCGGCGCGCGCAGCTGCCGCGGCCGAGACGCCGCTGGCACGCCCACCGGCGGCCTCGCTCCCCGATGCCGCTGCCCCGCCCTCGCCGGGCCGGAACGCCAGCATGCGCAGCAGGCTCATCTCGAAGCCCGCGCGGGTACTCGGCGCCATGCCGATGTCGCGCCGGCCCGAAACCGCCATCTGGTACCAGAGCTGCACCAGCTCCGGGCGCAGCGCGGCCGCCAGCGCCTCGACGTCGATGCCTTCGCCGTCGACCTCGCTGCCCGGCACCAGCTGCCGCACCTGGATGCGGTGCAGCGCCGCCGCGAGCGCCTCGAGCACGCTGGCCCAGTCCGGCGAATAACCTGCCAGCACTTCGATTTCCGCCATCAGCGCGGCGCCGTCGCTCGCGGCCAGCGCCGCGAGCAGCGTCGCCACGCGGGTGCGGTCGACCGTGCCGAGCATCGTCGCCACCGCGTCGTCGGTGAGGCTGCCGCGGCCTTCGCCGGCGCCGGTGTAGGCGATCGCCTGGTCGAGCAGCGACAGGCCGTCGCGCAGGCTGCCGTCGGCCGCGCGCGCCAGCTGGCGCACCGCGCCGGGCTCGGCGGCGATGCCCTCGGCGCCCAGGATCTTGTCGATCTGGCCACCGATCTGCGCTTCGTCCAGGCGCTTCAGGTTGAACTGCAGGCAGCGCGACAGCACCGTCACCAGCAGCTTCTGCGGATCGGTGGTGGCGAACAGGAACTTGACGTGTTCCGGCGGCTCTTCGAGCGTCTTCAGCAGGGCGTTGAACGCCTGCTTGGTGAGCATGTGCACCTCGTCGATCAGGTACACCTTGTAGCGCCCCCGCGACGGCATGTACTGCGCGTTCTCGATCAGGTCGCGGACGTTGTCGACGCCGGTGTTGGAAGCGGCGTCGATCTCCAGCAGGTCGATGTAGCGGCCGGCGTCGATCGCCTGGCAGGTCTCGCACTGCCCGCAGGGATCGCTGGACGCGCCGTGTTCGCAGTTCAGGCTCTTGGCGAAGATCCGCGCGATGGTGGTCTTGCCCACCCCGCGCGTGCCCGTGAACAGGAACGCGTGGTGGACGCGGCCGGAATCGAGCGCGTTGGTGAGCGCACGGACCACGTGCTCCTGGCCGACGAGCTCGGCGAACCGCTTCGGGCGCCACTTGCGGGCGAGGACGAGGTAGGACATGCCGCCATTCTGCCACGCGCATCCGGCGCGGCCGCCGAGCCGGGCGCGCGAGCGGTTTTCCTTGTCCGCGCGCGGGCTGGCGGCTAGACTTGCCGCCCCCGAGCCCCCATTCCATGGACAGGCGTGAAGCGCGGGCCAGGTGCGGAGAGGTGTCCGAGTGGTTGAAGGAGCACGCCTGGAAAGTGTGTAAGCGTCTAAACCGCGCTTCGGGGGTTCGAATCCCCCTCTCTCCGCCAGTTCTACCCGCGTGCCGGGCATCGCACGCGGTCGCAGGTTTCCGTGGTGGCCCCGTCGGCCCCTCGCGACGCTAGGTCGAAAACCCCGCCAGGGCCGGAAGGCAGCAACGGTATCGATCGACGCGGGCGCCGAGGTCAGCCGGCGGGGTTGCCTCCTTCAGGACCCCGGATGCAGCCAGCCGGCATCGCCGTCGGCGTAGCGTTCGTGCTTCCAGATCGGCACCCGTGCCTTGACCTCGTCGATGACGAACCGGCAGGCGTCGAATGCCGCGTCGCGGTGCGCCGCAGCCACGCCCACCCAGACCGCCAGTTCGCCGATCGCCAGTTCGCCGACGCGGTGCACGCAGCACGCGCCAGTGATGGCGAAGCGAACTTCTGCTTCTTCAAGAATGCGCTCGCCTTCGGTTTCGGCGAGGGCGCGATAGCACTCGTAGCGCAGGCCGGCAACCGCGCGGCCGCCGTGGTGGTTGCGTACCCAACCTTCGAAGCTGGCGAACGCGCCGGCATGTGGGTCCAGCAGTGCGTCGCGCAGCGGCGCGACCGCGAACGGCGCGTCGGCGATCGCGAACCGCGCGCCGCCGCTCATCCGCCGGACACCGGCGGGATGAAGGCGACCTCGCTGCCCGCGACCGGGGCGTCGTCCCAGCGCGCGAACGCGCCGTCCACCGCCACCCGCAGGCGATCGACCGGCAGCGCGAAGCCGTGCCGCGCCTGCGCCTCGGCATACAGTGCGCGCAGGTCCGCGGCTGGGCTCTCCACGTCTTCGCGACCGACGCCCGCGGCATCGCGCAGGCTGGCGAAATAGAGCAGCGTCACGCGAGCCATCAGCGCGCGTCCGGAGCCGTGCCTCGGCCGACGTCACGGCGCCCGCCGCGCTTGCCGAGCAGGCGCGCGGGACCGATCACGATCGCGTGCGACAGCGCCTTGCACATGTCGTAAACCGTCAGCGCGGCGATGGCGGCGCCGGTCAGCGCCTCCATCTCGACGCCGGTGCGGTGCACCGTCTTCACCGCGCATTCGATCGCAAGCTCGCGCTCGCCATGCCAATCGATGGTGATGCGGATGCCATCGATCGGCAGCGGGTGGCAGAACGGGATCAGCTCGTGGGTGCGCTTGACCGCCATGGTGCCGGCGATGATCGCCGTGTCGACGATGCCGCCCTTGGCGCTGCGCAGCCCGTCGGCGCGCAGCTGTGCCGCCACCGCCACCGGAAAGCGCACGCGGCAGCCGGCGATCGCCTCGCGCGCCGTGGCCACCTTGGCCGAGACATCCACCATGCCCGGGCGGCCTTCGGCGTCGATGTGGGTGAGGCCCCTGGCGCTGCGCGTCATCTCAGCCCCCGATGAGGAACATTTCAACGTGACGCCGCGTGGCGGCCGGACTGCCACGCAGCTCGCTGTAGCGGTCCGCGCGCCGTGCCCAGAGGCCGCCAACATGTCCGGCAAGCGCGGTCTCGCCACCGGCAAGCAGCGGACGCAGCGCGTCCCCGTCCGCGGCGAACAGGCAGGTGTAGAGACGGCCATCGGCGGACACCCGCGCGCGGTGGCAGTCGCCGCAGAACGGCGCGCTGATCGCGCTGACGAAGCCGATCTCGCCCGCGCCATCCGCCCAGGCATGGCGCACCGCGACTTCGCCGCGGTACTGCGCATCCAGCGCCCGCAGCGGCCAGCGCGCGTGCAGCCGCGCATGCAGCTCGGCGGAAGGCACCACGCGCGCGGGCTGCCAGTCGTTGCAGGTGCCGACATCCATGTACTCGATGAAGCGCAACACGTGCGGCGTGCCGCGGAAGCGCGCGGCCAGCGCCTCCACTTCGCCATCGTTGACCCCGCGCTGCACGACGCAGTTGAGCTTCAGGCTGCCGAAGCCGGCCGCCTCCGCCGCGGCGATGCCGTCAAGCACATCGGCGACCTCACCGCGGCCGCCGCTCAGCGCGCGGAACAGCGTCGGGTCGAGCGCGTCGAGGCTGACCGTGATCCGCTGCAGCCCGGCCGCGCGCAGCGCGTGCGCGTGCCGCGCCAGCAGGGAGCCGTTGGTGGTCAACGCCAGGTCGTCGATGCCGGGCACCTGCGCCAGGCGCGCCACCAGCGAAGGCAGGTCCCGGCGCAGCAGCGGCTCGCCGCCGGTGATGCGCAGTTTGTGCACGCCGAGCCGCGCGAAGCCGCGCACCAGCGTTTCGATCTCGTCGAACGACATCCGCGATGCGGCGTCGAGCCCGTGGTCGTCGGCAATGCGGTCGGCCGGCATGCAGTAGCCGCAGCGGAAGTTGCAGGCGTCGATCACCGACAGGCGCAGTTCGCGCAGCGGCCGGCCAAGGCGATCGGCCGGCATCGCCGGAGACAGGGCGTGCGGCTGCAGCAGGGCGCTCATGGCGACAGTGCCGGATGCGGCCGCGGATCAGCCAATGCCAGCAATTCACCCGGGCGTGCGACGCGATGGCCGCGGGCGCGCATGGCGTCGCCATCGGCCTCGCTGGCGTAGTGGTAGAGCACGCAGCGCGCGAGCAGCTCACGCGGATACTCGCGCTCGAGGTCGGCGATGCCGCTGTGCGAAGGGTTGCCATGCAGGCCGCAGTCATGGGCGACCAGTTCGCCCTCGCCGGCCATGGCAGCGAGCACTTCCGGGATCGGCCGCGTGTCGCCACTCCACGCCAGGCTGCCGCGCAGGCGCAGCCCGTAGGCGCTGCGCGGCCAGTGGTGGCGCACCTCGAACGTCTCCAGGCGCACGCCGTCATGCCAGAACGCATCGCCGACCGGCACCACGCGGAACGCATCCCAGAAGTTCGCGCCACCTTCGGCCAGCGCGTTGGGGTATTCGGCGATGCGCCGGTGCAGCAGCGGCAGCACGTCGACCGGCACATACACCGGCGTGCGCCCGCGCCGCGCGGGATCGAAATAGTTGGCCACGAACAGCCGCTCGAAGCCCGCCACGTGATCCAGGTGCACATGGGTCACGAACAGCGCCGGCGGCGGCGCGCCGTAGTGCGCCAGGTAGGCGGTCAGCCCTTCAGCGCCGCAGTCGATCGCGAGCCACGGCGCGCCGTCGCGCTCCAGCGTGGCCATCGGCGAACCGAGCGCCACCGCCGACGCGTTGCCGACGCCCTGGAAGCGCAGCGACCAGGCCATCAGATGCCCCGTGCCCAGCGCTTGTCGTAGACGGCGCGCAGTCGGGCGAAATCGGCGCGCACCGCCTCTTCGCTGCGCTCGCCGCGCAGCTTGAGCAGCGAGCGCTCCAGCCGCGCCAGGTTGCGCGTGCGCCAGGCGGTCGCCGGGATGGTCATGCGCGAACGGTCGAGGTCGATCAGCCAGCCCCGCCCCGCCTCGTCGAACAGGATGTTGTGCGCGTTGAGGTCGGCATGGTCGAGGCCTTCGCGATGGAAACGCGCGATCAGCTCGCCGGTCGCCTCCCAGGGCGCTTCGCCCTGCTCCTGCGCCGCCAGCGCCGCCAGCGAACGCACGCCCACCAGGCGCGCCATCAGGATGGACGCGCGGTACCAGATGCCTTCGCGCAGGTACGACGCCGCAATCGGCTCCGGCACCGGCAAGCCGCGCCGGCGCAGCTCCCGCAACAGCCGGAACTCGGCGAAGCTGCGCACGCGGTCGACGCCACGCCAGAGGTGGCGATCACGGCTGACCGCCGCCGCCAGGCCTCCACGCAGGTAGTGGCGCAATACGCAGGGTCCGTGGCTGGCGCCTTCGATGAACCACGCGCCGCCGCGACCGCTGCCCGACACCGGCGTGGCGCGCGCGCCCCAGGCTTCAGGGTCGAACCAGCGCGGGTCGGCTTGCCGCAGCTGCGTCTGGTCGAACAGAATCGACCCGACGCCACGTTCCCGGGGTCCGGCGCGGAACGGCGTCAGGCTCTCGGTGGCATCGAAAATGGCCATCAACCGAGTCTAACAAGCTTGTCAGCCCCCACGCCTGCATCGCCCCGCTCGATCTGCCTGCTGCGCCTGTCCGCGCTGGGCGACGTGACCCACGTGCTGCCGCTGGTCCACACCCTGCAGGCTGCGGATCCGGAGGTCGCCATCACCTGGATCATCGGCAAGGGCGAGCAGCGCCTGCTCGAGGGCCTGCCGGGCGTCGAGTTCATCGTCTACGACAAGAAGACCGGCGTCGGCGGAATGCGCGCCCTGCGCCGCGAGCTTGCCGGGCGCCGCTTCGACGCGCTGCTCCTGATGCAGCTCGCATTGCGCGCCAACCTGTTGTCCACCTGCGTGCGGGCGCGTCGCCGGGTCGGCTACGACCGCGCCCGCTCGAAGGAGCTGCACGGCCTGTTCGTCAACGAGCGCATCCGGGGCGACGCCGGCCCGCACGTGCTCGACGTGCTCGGCAGCTTCAGCGAGCCCCTTGGCGTGGCCCGCGACAAGGTTGAATGGCGGCTGCCGGTACCCGATGACGCGCACGCTTGGGCCGAGGCGCAGTGGCCGCGTGACGGGGTGCCGACGCTGGTCATCTCGCCCTGCTCCAGCCACGCGCGCCGCAACTGGCGCGCCGAGCGCTACGCGGCCGTCGCCGACCATGCCGCGGAGCGCGGCTGGCGGATCGTGCTCTGTGGTGGTCGCAGCGCCCTCGAACGCGACACCGGCGACGCCATCCTCGCCGCGATGCGTGCGCCCGCGCTGGACCTGATCGGCAAGGACACGCTGAAGCAGCTGCCCGCACTGCTGGCCCGCGCCGACCTGGTCATGACGCCGGACTCCGGCCCCATGCACATCGCCAACGCCATGGGCGCGAAGGTGCTCGGCCTGCACGCCGCCACCGATCCGCGGCGGAGCGGCCCCTACTCCGACATCCGTTATTGCGTCGACCGCTACGACGACGCGGCGCGGAGATACCTGGGTAAGCCCGCCGCGGAACTGGCCTGGGGGACCAAGATCGAGGCCGACGGCGTCATGGACCTGGTCACGGTGGACGATGCCATCGACGCATTCGAGCGCTGCCGCGCCACCATGGGTCAGCCGGCCACGCCCGGGCCGTAATCCTCGTACGACTTTTCCTCGACATAGCTCGAACCGAGCGCGAGGTTGATGTCCTTCTTGATCCGCGCGCGCACGTCGTTCTGGACGTAGACGCTGCGCGCCAGGCCGATGAACTCCTCGTCGAAGGCCTGGGCCTTCTCCTTGAGCCGGATGTCGTCCTCGATCACCCAAAGGCGCTCGTTGACCGCCTTGAGTTCGGCGCGCAGGCGGACGATGTCGCCACCGGCGGCGGGATGCGCCATCCAGGTCTTCTCCAGCGCCGACAGCTCGTTGCGCACATTGGCCAGCTTGGCCGGATCGGTCATGCGTTCGGACTTGATCTGCAGGATGGCGATCTTGTCGAGCAGCTCGCCGAACGACACGGGGACGGAAATTTCGGACATGGGTCTCTGGCTACGGACGTCAGGGGCGGCCAGTGTACGCGTTCGTCTTGTGGCCCCCGCCGGCGACCCGTATCATTGCGCCCCCGGCCCTCGCGGTCGGGCACCCGGAGAGGTGGCAGAGCGGTTGAATGTACCTGACTCGAAATCAGGCAGGCGTTTATAGCGCCTCGGGGGTTCGAATCCCCCCCTCTCCGCCAGATACGCAAAGGCCCCCGCAAGGGGGTTTTTGCGTATCTGGCGCAGGCGGAGTACTCGAGTCAAGCCTCGTTCCGCAAGTGGCTGTTCGCGCATGAAGTTCCGCTCACCACCCTATGCCATCATCCTTCCATCCCTCATCCCATCCCGACCGCATGCCCGCTGACCTGTTGCGCGCGCCGACGCCGTTCTTCCTGACAGCAACCCCGGGAGCCGAATCGGCCCGCGCATGATTGAATTCGGCCACCTCACCCATGTCGGCTTGCGGCGCGAGCTGAATGAAGACACGTACTACGGCGACAGCGAGCTCGGGCTCTGGCTGGTCGCCGACGGCATGGGTGGCCACGAGTACGGCGAGGTCGCCAGCGCGCTCGCCCGCGAGGCGATCGTGCGCGAGACCCGCCAGGGGACGCCGCTGCCGCAGGCGATCCGCATCGCCGATGAGGAGATCATCAGCGCCTCGCGCAAGCGCCAGGACGCACTTCCGATGGGCACCACGGTGGTCGCGGCGCGCATCACCGGCAATCGCTTCGAGGTCGCGTGGGTCGGGGACAGCCGCGTCTACGTCTGGCACGAAGGCAAGCTGGCGCAGCTCTCGCAGGACCACAGCTATGTGCAGGAGCTGATCAGCCAGGGCGCGATCAGCATCGACCAGGCGCGCAGCCATCCGCACCGCAATGTGGTGACCCAGGCGCTGGGCGTGACCGACCCTCAGGCGCTCAACGTCGAGACTATGTCGGGCGAACTCTCGCCGGGGATGCAGCTGCTGCTGTGCAGCGACGGCCTCACCGAGGAGGTCGACGACAACGGCATCGCCCGGGTGCTCGCGCATACCGAGTGCAGCGCCCAGGAATGCGTGGACGGCCTGGTGGCCGCGGCGCTCGACGGCGGCGGCTCGGACAACGTCACCGTGGTGCTGGTGCGCCGGCACTGACCCGGCGGCGGCCCTCAGGCCGTCTCGTGTTCCGCCACCGCATCCACGACATCCCACACGCTGTGCCCGGCACGCTTGCGGATGGTCGCCAGCCGCGCCTCGTGCGCGGCGGTGTCCGACATGTCGACGAGCACCCGCGGCCGCGGCGCATCGCTTGCCGCCGGCGGCCTGCGCACGATCGTCGCCTGCTCCTGGCCGGAGTCCGGCCCCGCCAGGCCGAGCTCGGTCTGGCCGGCGGTCATCGCCAGATAGGCGTCGGCCAGCAGTTGCGCGTCGAGGAGCGCGCCGTGCACCTGGCGATGCGAATTGTCGACGCCGAGGCGCTTGCACAGCGCATCGAGTGAGTTGCGCTGGCCCGGGAAGCGCTGGCGCGCCATCTCCAGCGAATCCAGCACCGACGCACGGTCGCGGATGCGGCCATAGCCGTCGCCGAGCAGCGACAGCTCGTGGTCGAGGAAGCCAAGGTCGAACGCGGCGTTGTGGATCACCAGTTCGGCGCCATCGATGAACGCCAGGAACTCGTCGGCGATCGCGGCGAACTTCGGCTTGTCGGCCAGGAAGTCGAGGGTCAGCCCGGTGACTTCCTGCGCTCCGGGCTCGAACTCGCGCTCGGGGTGGATGTACTGCTGCCAGGTACGGCCCGTGGGCCGGCGCTCGATGAGCTCGACGCAGCCGATCTCGACGACGCGGTTGCCCTTGCGCCATTCCAGGCCGGTGGTTTCGGTATCGAGGACGATCTGGCGCATGGCTTCCTTGGGGCGTGGGGGCGGGCGTGCGCGCGGCTCAGCGCAGCGCGGCTGCGGCCTTGAACTTCACCGCTTCATCGCGGGCCAGCACGTCGACGCGCTCGTTGTCGGGATCGCCGGAATGTCCCTTCACCCAACGCCAGTCGATGCTGTGGCGATGGGTAGCCGCATGCAGGCGCTCCCACAGGTCGCGGTTTTTCACCGGATCGCCGCCGGAGGTCTTCCAGCCGCGGCGCACCCAGTTCTTCATCCATTCGGTGATGCCCTGGCGCACGTATTGCGAGTCGGTATGCAGGGTGACGTTGCAGGCCTCGGTCAGCGTTTCCAGCGCCACGATCGCCGCCATCAGCTCCATGCGGTTGTTGGTGGTCAGGGCCTCGCCGCCGGCCACGACGCGCTCGCGCGCGCCGTAGCGCAGCAGGGCCGCCCAGCCACCCGGCCCGGGATTGCCGAGGCAGGCCCCGTCGGTATGCACTTCAATCGACTTCATGCCGCCGTGGCTCCCTGCGGCATCGCCAGCGCGCGCGACTGGCGGACCGGCGTCAGCGGTGTGGCGCGCTTTTCCGCGCGCACGAGATAAGCGGCACGGAATCCCGCGCCGCTCTGCTGGCGCAGGTCATCCGTGGCCCGCCAGCGCGGCCCGATCCCCTCGGACACGGTGTCCGGCTGCAGGCCGGCGGCGCGCAGCCGGCGGCGCCAGACCAGCGGCTCCGATGCGCGCAGTCCATGGCCGTGCCAATGCCAGCGGTATGGCGACAACGGGTTGAGCAGGAACAGCAAGAGCCGGCCACCAGGTACCAGGATGCGGGCAGCCTCCTCGAGCAAGGCGCGGCCGCCCGCGTCGGAGGTCGCCACGTGCTGCACCACCACCGTTCCGAAGGCTTCACTGGGTAGCGGCAGGGGCAGCCGGCAGCTGACCTCGCCGTGCCACCCGTCGCCGCACGGCGCCAGCGCCAGCCCGCGCCGGCCTGTCGGGCGCAGCGGCGGCAGCGGCGCAAGCCACAGCCAAGGCTGCGCCGGGCGCTCGGCGAGCGCGCGTTCGACGGCGGATTGTTCGCTGTTCAGCAGGGCGCGGCCCGGCGTGCTTGCGAACCACTGGAGGGCGGGAGCGGGTTGACCGGTCCGGAGAGGCAGGGGCATGGTCGCCATTCTAGACGCCCCGCCCGACCAGGTCCCCGACCGATGCAGCCCATTGCCCTGCCCGCCTTCTCCGACAACTACATCTGGCTGCTGCCGGGCGACGCCGGTGCGGGCGCGCTGGTGGTCGACCCTGGCGAGGCCGGCCCGGTCTTCGCCGCGGCCGATGCCGGACTGCAGCCTTCCGTGGTGTTGCTGACCCACCACCACGACGACCACGTCGGCGGCATGCCGGAGCTGTTGCGGCGCTGGCCGGGCCTGGCCGTGTATGCGCCGGCCGACGAGCGCATCCCTTTCGCCTGTTCGCGGGTTGGTGGCGGCGACCGGGTCGAGGCCGGCGGGTTCGGCTTCGACGTGATCGCCGTCCCCGGCCATACCGTGAGCCACATCGCATTCCACGGCCAGGGCCTCTTGTTTTGCGGCGACACCCTCTTCAGTCTCGGCTGCGGCCGCATGTTCGAGGGGTCGCCGGAGCAGATGCTCGGGTCGCTCGATCGGCTGGCCGCGCTGCCCGGCGACAGCCTGATGTGCTGCGGCCACGAATACACGCAGTCGAATGCCGCCTTCGCGCTGGCGGTCGACCCCGACAATCCGGCGCTCGCGCGCCGCAGCGATGAGGTGACCGCCATGCGCCACGCCGGCCAGCCCACCCTTCCCGTCACGCTCGCCAGCGAGCGCGCCTGCAACCCGTTCCTGCGCATCGATGCGCCCGCCATCCGCGCCGCCGTCGCGGCCCGCGAGGGTCGGGAGGATCTCGACCGGGTCGCGACCTTCGCCGCGCTGCGGCGCTGGAAGGACGGTTTTCGCGCATGACGCGCCCACCAGGACGTGCGGCGACGCTGCTGGTCGCCGTACTGCTGGCAGCCGCGCTGCCCGCCGCGGCGCAATCGCCACCCGCGGGAACGCCTGCGGCGCCCACCGTGCAGCTGGCGGTGCCGGCAACCGGAACGCCCGACGCGCGCACCGGCGTGGACATCTACGAGGAGTTTGTCGGCGGCCTGGCGCAGCCGGCCTGCGAAGACGCCAGCCCGCGCTGGGAGTCGCACTTCGCGCACGTGCCGGCGCAGCTGGCGGCCGCCGACAGCGAGGTGCTGCCACTGTTCGCGTACGTCGTGGATGCGCTGCGCCAGGCGCACCTGCCTACCGAATACGCGCTCATCCCGTTCGTCGAGAGCGGCTACCGGCCCGGCGCGCGCAGCGCCAGCGGCCCCGCGGGCCTGTGGCAGTTCATCGCGCTCACCGCGCGCAACCACAAGATCCCGATGCGTCCCGGCTTCGACGGCCGCCTGTCGCCGATCGAGGCGACCCGCGCCGCGGTGCGTTACCTGAAGACCCTGCACGGCATGTTCGCGGGCGACTGGCGGCTTGCGGTCATGGCGTTCAACGCGGGCGAGTACCGCGTGCTGGGCGCGCTGAAGCGCCACGACATGCGCGCCGCCGACGCCCGGCCCGAAGCGCTGGCAAGCCTGTCCGGCATCACCCGCGCCTACGTGGTGAAGCTGCACGCACTGTCGTGCCTGATGGTGGAAGCCGGCCGCGAGCGCGACTTCCGCGAAGCGCTGGACCGACCGGTGGCGCGGCTGGTCGCGATCGAATTGCCTGCCGACGCCGCCAGCCTGGATGCGTTCGCCGCGCGTGAGGGCCTGGACGCCGCGCGCCTCAAGCGCCTGAATCCGGCCGTTGCACCGCAGGGTACGGCGCGTGCCGGCGGCATGCACGTACTGGTCCCAGCCGCGGCCGCGACCGCAGCCCGGGGGGCCGTGGCAAACTAGGCGCTTCCGCACAACATCGGGTCCAACCACACCATGGGATTCCTGCAGGGCAAGCGCGCACTCATCACCGGCATCGCCAGCCAGCGCTCCATCGCCAACGGCATCGCCGAGGCCATGCACCGCGAGGGCGCCGAGCTCGCCTTCACCTACCAGAATGAAAAGCTCAAGTCGCGCGTCGAAGACGTCGCCGGCCGGCTGGGTGGCGGCCCCGTGTATCCGCTCGACGTGGCCGACGATGCCCAGATCGAAGCGTTGTTCACCGCGCTTGGCCAGCATTGGGACGGCCTGGACATCCTGGTCCACGCGATCGCGTTCGCGCCGCGCGAGGCGATCACCGGCCAGTTCCTCGACGGCTTGACCCGCGAGAACTTCGCGTCGGCCCACGACATTTCGGCGTATTCGCTGGCCGCGCTGGCCAAGGCCGCGCGTCCGATGATGCAGGGCCGCAAGGGCGCCGTGCTGACGCTGAGCTACCTGGGCGCGGTGCGCACCCTGCCGAGCTACAACGTCATGGGCGTGGCCAAGGCCAGCCTGGAGGCCACGGTGCGCTACCTCGCGCTGAACCTCGGGCCGGAAGGCACCCGCGTCAACGCGATCTCGGCCGGGCCGATCAAGACCCTGGCGGCGGCGGGCATCGGCGGGTTCCGCAAGATCCTCGGCCATGTCGAGGAGTACACCCCGCTGCGCCGCAGCGTGACCATCGAAGACGTCGGCAACGTCGCCGCGTTCATGTGCTCGGACCTGGCCGCGGGCGTGACCGGTGAGGTGACCTATGTCGACGCGGGCTACAACATCGTCGGCATGACCGGGCTTGGCAACGAGACGCCGTCCGCCGACTGATCGCGGCAACGACGTCGCCCACGAAAAAGCCCGGCCTTGAGCCGGGCTTTTTCATGTCTGGCCGGAGTGCCAGGCGCGTGCTACAGGCGTGCCTCGACGATGCTGACGTTCATCCGCCGGCGCAGCGCACGCAGCATGGCCTCGGCATCTTCCTGGCCGGCCATCTGCGCGAACTGGCTGGCCAGCATCGCGCGTTCCTGCGCACTCGCGTCCTGCGGATTGCCAGGCGTGACCTTGTCGACGGTGAACAGCACGATGCTGCCGTCGTCCTGCACGAGCTTGCCGGCCGAGATCTTGCCTTCGGCAGGCTCGGCGGCCGCGAAATATGCGTCGTTGGCCTCAGGAGACGGAATCGGCATGCCGCGCCGCGCGCCGGGCACGCTGGCGTACTGCCAGCCGGCGGCCTCGGCGATGGCCGCGAGCGACTCGCCGCCCGCGATGCGCGCGATATCGGCGTCGGCCTTGGCGATCGCCGCGGCGCGGCCGCGATCGGCGCGGATCGCCGCCACGACCTGATCGCGGACGTCGGCCAGCGGCAGCTCGCGTTCGGGCTGGTGCGCGGTCACGCGGATGAGCACGCTGTGCGATGGACCGATTTCGATCGGGTCGCTGACCGTGCCGTCCTGCACCAGCGCATCGGAGAACGCGGCGCGCTGCACGGCGGGATTGGCGGCGATGCCCTGGGCGTTGCCGCGGGTGAACGGGCCCAGCTTCTGCACCGGCAGGTTCGCCTCGCGCGCGGTCGGCGCCAGTGAGCCCGGGTTGCGATAGACCTGGTCCACCAGGCGGCCGATCAGGTCGTTGAACGCGCGCTCGCCGTCGGTTGCCGACTGGGCGGCGGCAAGCTCATCGCGCACGGCTTCGAACGGCACCGACTTGCCGGCGCTGATTTCGCGCAGCTGCAGCACGTGCCAGCCGAAGTCGGTCTGCACCGGTGCGCTCACCTGGCCGGGCTGCAGCGCGTACAGCGCGGTATCGAACGCCTCGCCCATGGTGTTGCGCTCGATCCAGCCGAGATCGCCACCCTGCGCCTTGGAGCCTTCGTCGTCGGACTCCGCGCGCGCGACGGCGGCGAAATCCGCACCTGCCGCCTGGACCTTGGCGGCAATGGCTTCGGCACGCGCCTTGGCGGCAGCCTGCGCGGCGGCATCGGCGCCCTCGGGCACGCGCACCAGGATGTGCGAGGCCAGGCGTTGTTCGGCCTCCACGAAGCGCCCCTTCTCCTGCTCATAGCGCGCGCGCAGCGTCGCGTCATCGGGCGCGGCAGGCGGCGGCAGCGCGCTGCCGTCGACTTCGACATATTCGATGGACACCGACTCGGCCGCACGGAAATCACCGCGATGGCTGTCGTACCAGGCCTGGATGTCGGCCGCGCTGATGGCACCGGCATCGGGCAGCGGCGCGGGCACCACGGCGAAGCTCACGTCGCGCTGCTCGCCCAGCAGCACCATGGTGCGGTCGAGCTGCGCCTTGGTGACGAACGCCGACCCCGCGACCTGGCGCGGCAGCAGCAGCATCTGCAGGTCGGCGCGGATCTGGTCGTCGTACTGGCGCGGCGTGCGTGCCGGCACCCGCGACTGCAGCACCAGCTGGTAGCGCTGCGGGTCGAAGCGGCCGTCGACCTGGAAGTCCGGGATCGACTGGATCACCTCGGCGACCTGCGCGTTGCCGACCTCGATGCCGGCATTGCGCGCCGCAAGGCGCAGCACGGCCTGGTCGACGAGGCCGTCGAGTACGCGCAGCTTGTTGTCCATCGCCTCGAAGGCACGGCCGTCGAACGCATCGCCCTGCTGCTCGCGCGCCTGCTGGCGGCTGCGCTCGAACTCGCTCCGGAAGGACTCCGGCGAGACCTCCTCGGACGACCAGAACAGCTTGCGGACCGGCCATACGTCGGGCGCCGAAGGCCACCACGAGGGTGGCGCCTGCACCTTGGCGGCGTAGTTCGCGGAATTCTGGAACAGGTACTGCTCCATGCCGAAGAACGCGAACGGCACCGCCAGCAGGATGACGATGGCGACGGCGATCCAGCCGGAGGTCTTGTCTCGAAGGGCTTGCAGCATGTGTCGGCACGCGGGAATGACGTAGCCGCGCAGTCTAGCGCATGGCCGGCCGATGCGCTCCGTATCCGCGGCCACGGACCGCAAAAGAAGAAGGCGCCCTTTCGGGCGCCTTCGGGTGTAACTGGCGGAGTGGACGGGACTCGAACCCGCGACCTCCGGCGTGACAGGCCAGCATTCTAACCAACTGAACTACCACTCCGCTTTTTTGAACCTTGTACGAGCATCAGACCTTGGTGGGTGCTGAGGGGATCGAACCCCCGACCCTCTCCGTGTAAAGGAGACGCTCTACCGCTGAGCTAAGCACCCAAGCGGGTCGCTTAGTTTACGGCATCCTTCAGCGCCTTGCCAGCCTTGAAGACCGGATTTTTTGCGGCGGCGATCGCGATCTCCTCACCGGTGCGCGGATTGCGACCGGTGCGGGCGGCGCGCTCGCGGACCTGGAAGGTGCCGAAGCCGATCAGGGCAACAGTGTCGCCCTTCGACAGCGCCTTGCCCACCGACGACAGCACGGCGTCGACGGCGCGTGCGGCATCGGCCTTGGACAGGTTGGCCTCGTCGGCGACAGCCTGGACCAGATCGTTCTTGTTCATGTGTTCGTTGCTCCCTGCGCGGCCCGGAAGCCGCTCGAATGAGGTGGCGGGCATGTTGGCGGCGAGCCGCTCGCATGTCCGTGGTCGCGTGCGATGGTGGTCGCGATGCGCAGCGCGACTTTATACCAGCGCGATTTTAGGTGCGCAAGAAAAACCCGCTTCCCTGCACCGTTTCTGCTTCTTCAGGGGCCGATCGGCGTCCCGCTCAATGCTTGACCGCGGCACGCTGCGCCGGCTTGCGGGTGCGGCGCGGAGCCGCCGGCACCGCATCGACCGCGACCGCCGGAGGCGACAGCGGGCGTTCAAGCGCGAGGTCCAGCACTTCGTCGATCCACTTCACCGGAACGATGCGGATGGTGTCGGTAACCGACTTCGGAATGTCGACGAGATCCTTGCGGTTCTCCTCCGGGATGATCACCGTCGTAACGCCGCCACGCAGCGCGGCGAGCAGCTTCTCCTTGAGGCCGCCGATCGCGGTGACCTTGCCGCGGAGCGTGATCTCCCCGGTCATCGCCACGTCCGCGCGCACCGGCACCCGGGTCAACGTGGACACCAGCGATGTCGCCATCGCGATACCGGCACTGGGGCCGTCCTTGGGCGTGGCGCCATCGGGCACGTGCACGTGGACGTCCTGCTTCTGCAGGAAATCCAGCGGAATCCCCATGCCCTCCGCGCGCGCGCGCACCACCGAAAGTGCCGCCGAAGCCGACTCCTTCATCACGTCGCCGAGCTGGCCGGTAAGGATGAGCTGGCCCTTGCCCGGCACCAGGGTGGATTCGATCTGCAGCAGGTCGCCGCCGACTTCGGTCCAGGCCAGCCCGGTTACCAGGCCGACCTCGTTGTCCTGCTCGGCGCGGCCGAAATCGAAGCGCTGAACGCCCAAGTACTTGTCGAGGTTCTTCGCGTTGACTGTCAGCACGCGCGCCTTCTTCTTCTGCGGCCCCGCGAGAGCGATCTCCTTGACCACCTTGCGGCAGATCTTGGCGATCTCGCGCTCCAGGTTGCGCACGCCCGACTCGCGCGTGTAGTAGCGCACGATGTCGCGCACGGCATCCTCGGCGATCTTGAGCTCGCCCTCGCGCAGGCCGTTGGCCTTCATCTGCTTGGGCAGCAGGTAGCGCATGGCGATGCTGATCTTCTCCTCCTCGGTGTACCCGGGCAGGCGGATCACTTCCATGCGGTCGAGCAGCGGCCCCGGGATGTTGAGCGAGTTGGACGTCGCCACGAACATCACCTCGGACAGGTCCAGGTCGACCTCGAGGTAGTGGTCGTTGAACGCGTTGTTCTGCTCCGGGTCGAGCACCTCGAGCAGCGCCGATGACGGATCGCCGCGGAAGTCCATCGACATCTTGTCGATCTCGTCGAGCATGAACAGCGGGTTCCTGGTGCCGACCTTGTTGAGGTTCTGCACGATGCGGCCCGGCATCGATCCGACATAGGTGCGGCGATGGCCGCGGATCTCGGCCTCGTCGCGCACGCCGCCGAGCGACATGCGCACGAACTTGCGGTTGGTCGCCTTGGCGATCGACTGGCCGAGCGACGTCTTGCCCACGCCGGGTGGGCCGACCAGGCACAGGATCGCGCCCTTCATCTGCTTCACCCGGGTCTGCACGGCGAGGTATTCGAGGATGCGTTCCTTGACCTTTTCGAGCCCGTAATGGTCCGCGTCGAGCACGTCCTGCGCGACCTTCAGGTCCTTGCGCACCTTGCTGCGCTTCTTCCACGGCACGCCGAGCAACCAGTCGAGATAGTTGCGCACGACCGCGGCTTCCGCCGACATCGGCGACATCTGCTTGAGCTTGCTGAACTCGTTCCGGGCCTTGGCTTCCACCGCCTTGGGCATGCCCGCCTCGGCGATCTTGCGCGCGATCTCCTCGATGTCGTTCGGCGCGTCGTCGATCTCGCCGAGCTCCTTCTGGATCGCCTTCATCTGCTCGTTGAGGTAGTACTCGCGCTGCGACTTCTCCATCTGCGACTTCACGCGGCCGCGGATGCGCTTCTCCATCTGCTGCACGTCGATCTCGCCATCGACGAAGCCGACCAGCATCTCGAGACGCGCGGCAATTCCGACAGCCTCGAGCAGGCGCTGCTTGTCGGCAAGGCGCACGCCAAGGTGCGCGGCGATGGTGTCGGCCAGGCGCGACGGCTCGTCGATGCCGGCAAGCGTCTGCAACAACTCGGGCGGCAGCTTGCGGTTGGTCTTCACGTACTGTTCGAACAGGGACATGAGCGAGCGTGCGATGGCCTCGACCTCGCGCGGCTCGCGGTCGGCGTCAGACTCGACCACCGTGCCACTGCCACTCAGCGTGCCGTCGGTCTCGCGGACGTTGGACACGGTCACCCGCGAGACGCCTTCCACGAGCACCTTGATCGTGCCGTCCGGCAGCTTCAGGAGCTGCAGGACCTGCGCCAGCGTGCCGACCGCATACAGGTCGTCCACGCCAGGATCGTCGGTCTCGGCGGACTTCTGCGCCACGAGCAGGATCTGCTTGTCGCCTTCCATCGCCAGGTCGAGCGCGCGGATCGACTTGTCGCGGCCCACGAACAGCGGGATGACCATGTGCGGGAACACCACGACGTCACGCAGCGGCAGGACCGGCAGGTCGAGGGTGGGCTGATCGGGGGGGCTCATCGCTACTCCTGGAGGACGCGCGGCCTGGTGGCCGCATGGCCCTGTTTATGGGGTTCGGCGCGAACGGATGCAAGCGCCGCGGAGGGCGTGGCGCGAGGGCACGGCCGGGGGCACCCGCCGGCCCGGGGGGCCGGGAAAACGGGGCAGGACTTCTGGCGCACGCCAATCCCGGGCGGCTGGCCCGGACCTCTCAACTGAACGGACAGGCAGGCGGTTCGGCCTGCCGGCCGGGCCTGCGGCCTGCCTCAGTCGCCCGAGGCGGCCTTCGGCGCTGGCACGGCCGGGGTTTCGTAGATCAGGTACGGCTCGGATTTGTGCTCGATCACCGATTCGTCCACCACCACCTTGCTCACGTTTTCCAGCGACGGCAGGTCGTACATGGTGTCGAGCAACACCGACTCCACGATGGTGCGCAGACCGCGCGCGCCGGTCTTGCGCTTGAGCGCCTTGCGGGCAATGGCGGCAAGCGCGTCGGGGCGGAACTCGAGCTCCACGCCTTCCATCTCGAACAGCTTGCGGAACTGCTTGGTGATCGCGTTGCGCGGCTCGGACAGGATCTTGACCAGCGCGGCCTCGTCCAGTTCCTCGAGGGTCGCCACCACCGGCAGGCGGCCGACGAACTCCGGGATCAGGCCGAACTTGATCAGGTCTTCGGGCTCGACGTCGGCCAGCACCTTGCCGATCTCGGTCTTGCGCTCGGAACTCTTGAGCTTGGCGCCGAAGCCGATGCCGCTGGAGTCGGTGCTGCGCTGCTGGATGATCTTGTCCAGGCCGGCGAACGCGCCGCCGACGATGAACAGGATGTTGCGGGTGTCGACCTGCAGGAATTCCTGCTGCGGATGCTTGCGCCCGCCCTGCGGCGGCACGCTGGCGACCGTGCCTTCGATGAGCTTCAGCAGGGCCTGCTGCACGCCCTCGCCGGAAACATCGCGGGTGATCGACGGGTTTTCACTCTTGCGCGAGATCTTGTCGATCTCGTCGATGTACACGATGCCCTGCTGCGCCTTCTCGACGTCGTAGTCGCACTTCTGCAGGAGCTTCTGGATGATGTTCTCGACGTCCTCGCCGACGTAGCCGGCTTCGGTCAGGGTCGTCGCATCGGCCATCGTGAACGGCACGTTCAACAGCCGCGCCAGGGTCTCGGCGAGCAGCGTCTTGCCCGAGCCGGTAGGGCCGACCAGCAGGATGTTGGACTTGGCGAGCTCGACCTCGTCGTTCTTGGACCGGCTCTCGATGCGCTTGTAATGGTTGTACACCGCGACCGCGAGCGTGCGCTTGGCGCGCAGCTGCCCTATCACGTACTGGTCGAGGACCTCGAGGATTTCCTTCGGCTTGGGCAGCGAGCTGCGCGCCGACTGCGCCTTCTCCTCGAGCTCCTCGCGGATGATGTCGTTGCACAGCTCGACGCATTCATCACAGATGAACACGCTCGGGCCCGCGATCAGCTTGCGGACCTCGTGCTGGCTCTTCCCGCAGAACGAGCAGTAGAGGATCTTGCTGCTGTCGCCGGAACGGCCCTGTCGGTCTTCGGTCATGCTCTCGTCAATCTGTGCTGCGATGGTCGGTTTCGAGAATAGCACCCGCGCCCGGGGCCGCAAACGCACCGGACGGGGGGTCCGCGGCCGGTCGGCCGCGGCGCTGGCTGGGCTTTCGGGCCCGGTCAGGCAGGCTGGATGGAGTCTTCCGGGCGGCGCTCGAGGACTTCATCGACCAGCCCGTAGTCACGGGCGGCCGCGGCGCTCTTGAAGTTGTCGCGCTCGGTGTCGTGGGCGACCGTTTCCAGCGACTGGCCGGTATGGCGGGCCAGGATCTCGTTCAGGCGCTGCTTCATCGACAGGATCTCACGGGCGTGGATCTCGATGTCCGTGGCCTGGCCCTGGAAGCCGCCCAGCGGCTGATGGATCATCACTCGCGAGTTCGGCAGCGCGTAGCGCTTGCCGGCGGCGCCGGACGCCAGCAGCAGCGCCCCCATGCTGGCCGCCTGGCCAACGCAGATGGTGCTCACGTCGGGCTTGATGAACTGCATGGTGTCGTAGATCGCCATGCCCGCCGTGACGATGCCGCCCGGCGAGTTGATGTACAGGTTGATGTCCTTCTCGGGGTTCTCCGCCTCGAGGAACAGCATCTGCGCCACGATCACGTTGGCGACGTGGTCGTCGATGCCGCCGACCAGGAAGATCACCCGCTCCTTCAGCAGGCGCGAGTAGATGTCGTACGCGCGCTCGCCGCGGCTGGTCTGTTCGACCACCATCGGAACGAGGTTGAGGGCCTTGGTCTGCATGCTCATGGGGATTCCTGTGCGGCGGACGCGGTCACGCCTGCGGCGCGATCGCTTCCTGGAAGGTCAGCTGCTGGTCGGTGTGCCTGGCGCGCTCGGCGATCCAGTCGATCACCTGCTCCTCCATCACCCGGTTCTGCAGTCCCGACATAAGCTGGGGATCCTTCCGGTACAAGTCAATGACCTGCTGCGGCTCTTCGTAGGTCGAGGCGATCAGGCGCAGGCTCTCGTCCACGCGCTTGCGATCAAGGAGCAGCTGGTGGCCGCGGGCGACCTCGCCGACCAGCAGGCCGACCAGCACGCGCTTGCGCGCCGGCTCCATGAACCCGAGGTGTGCATCGGCCGGGATGTTGACCTGGCGACCCTGGCGGCGCGCCTGTTCGGCGACCTGCGCGGCCAGCGCGCGCGCCTCCTGCTCTACCAGCTTCGGGGGCAGTTCGACGTGTGCAAACGCGTCGACCAGCTGCTCGCCGACCGCGCGGCGCAGGCGGTTCATCAGCGCGTTCTTCAGCTCGCGATCGAGATTGGTGCGGATGTCGGCGCGGAACTGTTCCATCTCGCCGCTTTTCACGCCAAAGCTCTTGATGAACGCGGCATCCACCTCCGGCAACACCGGCTCGGAAACCTGTTCGGCGTGCAGGTGGACCTCGGCGGTCTTGCCGGCAAGCTGCGGCACGCGCCAGTCGGCCGGGAAGCTGACGTCGACGGCCTTGTCGTCGCCCTTGGCCATGCCGACAAGTGCGTTCTCGATGTCGGCGAACATCGCGCCCGACCCGATCACCGCCACGCCGCGCTCGACGCCTTCGGCCGGAAGGCGCTCGTCGCCGATCTGCGACCAGGTCTCGATGTCCACCGCGTCGCCGGCCTGGGCGCCACGGGTGACCGCGGACCAGCTGCGGCGCTGCTGGCGGAGGTTTTCGATCATGCGGTCGATGTCGGCCTCGGTGACTTCGGCCACGTGGCGCACCACCTCCAGCTTGGCAACGTCGATCTCGCCGAAATCAGGTACCACCTCGAAGGTCGCGACGTAGGCCAGGCTGTCGTCGCCGCGCTCGATGCGCGGCTGGCCGGCGATGCGCAGCGCGTTGTCGCGCACGGCGTTGTCGAAGCCTTCGCGCAGCAGGCCGTCCACGACCTCGTTGCGGACCTGCTCGCCGAAGCGCTGCTCGATCACCTTCGCCGGCACCTTGCCCGGGCGGAAGCCCTTGATGCGCGCGGTGCGCCCGATCTCGCGCAGGCGGCTGCCCACCTGGCCCTCCAGGCGGTCCGCCGGGAGGCTGAAGGTCATCTTGCGCTCGAGGTTGCCGACCGACTCGACTGAAACTTGCATACCCACTCCTGCCACCGCGGACGCCGCCACGGATTATGTTGTTGGTGTAGCCGGCGGGCGGGCACGAGGCCTTGTCCGGGCGGCGGAACGAAACATTTTGGCGGATTCCGGCCGCTGCCGCCAGCACCGCGGTTGCAGGCCCGCCGGGGGCCGGGTGGTGCGAAAGGCGGGACTCGAACCCGCACGCCGTGAGGCACTGGTACCTAAAACCAGGGCGTCTACCAATTCCGCCACTTTCGCCTGGACCCGCCGCCACCTCTGCACCGGGCAAAAAAAACGCCCGGCAGTGCCGGGCGCCTTCGGATTGGTGGGCCGTCAAGGATTCGAACCTTGGACCTATTGATTAAGAGTCAACTGCTCTACCAACTGAGCTAACGGCCCGAACGCGAAATTTTACCGCAAGGCCCGGCCGCCTGACAACCACGACCGCGTACCCGGAACATTGGGGTGGAAGACGGGATTTGAACCCGCGACCCCCGGAATCACAATCCGGTGCTCTAACCAACTGAGCTACATCCACCATTGAAAACCGTTGCCACATGCGAGCCCGGGCGTTGACACCGGACCGGCACCGCCAGCGGGCGCGCATTGTAGCGCGGACAACGGGGGATGTGTCACGCCCACCGCAAACGCCTGGTCGAATTGGCGCGCCCGGCAGGACTCGAACCTGCAACCACCGGCTTAGAAGGCCGGTGCTCTATCCGGTTGAGCTACGGGCGCGGGCGTAGGACGTGTACGGAGGCGGGCCGTGGGCCGGCGCCGACCGGTGGTCGGGGTAGAGGGATTCGAACCCCCGACATCCTGCTCCCAAAGCAGGCGCGCTACCAGACTGCGCTATACCCCGCCGAGTGCGGACCCGCCGGCATGCCGGAACGGGCGTCCATTGTCGGGAGCACCCCATGCAGTGTCAACGCAGGTCCTTGCCGGCCTGTCCGACGGCCGCCACATTCCTTGTGATCGCAGGCCCCGTGTATCCTCGCGGCAGCCAAATCCATCTGATCCGGGGGATCAACACATGCGCAGCGGAAATCCCGTCCTCTCCGACTCCACGTTCCTCGACCTGGGCAGCGGCACCGTCGTGACCCGCGACGGCGGCACCATGACCCTGAACGGCACGGTCAACAAGACTGCGTTCCTGCTGTTGCTGACCGTGCTCACCGCGGCCTTCGCCTGGAGCCAGGCGTTCAGCGCACCGGGCGAACTCGCTCCCGGCTTCTCGATGTACGTGTGGGGCGGCGCCATCGGCGGCTTCGTGATCGCACTGGTCACGACCTTCAAGAAGGAATGGTCGCCAGTGACTGCGCCGCTGTACGCGCTGGTCGAGGGCTTCTTCCTGGGCGCGATCTCGGCGATGTTCAACCACATGTACGAAGGCATCGTGATGCAGGCCGTGCTGCTGACCTTCGGCACGCTGTTCGCGCTGCTGTTCGCCTACCGCTCGGGGCTGATCAAGGCCACCGAGAACTTCAAGCTGGGCGTGGTCGCGGCCACCGGCGGCATCGCGCTGGTGTACCTGGCCAGCATCGTGCTGCGCATGTTCGGCATCAACATGCCGTTCATCCATGACAGCGGGCTGATCGGCATCGGCTTCAGCCTGTTCGTGATCGTGATCGCGGCGCTGAACCTGGTGCTCGACTTCGACTTCATCGAGACCGGTGTCGAGAAGGGCGCCCCGAAGTACATGGAGTGGTACGGCGCGTTCGGCCTGATGGTCACCCTGGTGTGGCTGTACATCGAGTTCCTGCGCCTGCTGTCGAAGCTGCAGTCGCGCAACTGATCCGCGTTTGCGGGCGGTAGAAAAAGGGGCGCCCGAGGGCGCCCTTTCTTTTTTGCCTCAGGCGCCTTCGGCGGGCGCGGCGACAGGCGCCCTGCCAGGGGTGCGCGACGGCCAGGCCATGAAGCCGATCGCGACCAGGCCGAGGATCCAGCAGTAATACACCGATCCACTGAGCGCGAGCGGCGACACCGAGGCCAGTGAGGCGGCGAGCAGGATCTGCGCGCCATATGGCAGCAGCCCCTGCGGCACGCAGGCGAAGATGTCGAGCACGCTGGCCGCGCGCCGCGGGCTGATGCCATGGCGGGCGGCGATGTCCTTTGCCACGCCGCCGCTCACCAGGATCGCCACCGTGTTGTTGGCGGTGAAGACGTCGGCAGTGCTCGACAGCGCCGCGATGCTGAACTCGCCCGTGCGCCGCCCGCGATGGCCCCGCGCGAAACGCGCGATCACCTGCGCCAGCCACTCCAGCCCACCGGTGGCCTTCATCAGTGCACCGAGGCCACCGATGAGCAGCGACAGCAGCAGGATCTCGACCATGCTTTCGAACCCGATCCAGACGTCGCCGGCGAACTGCACCAGGTCGTAGTCGTTGCCGAAGGCCAACCCGAACCCCGCCGACAGCACCAGGCCGATCCCCAGCACCACCAGCACGTCCAGGCCCAGCAGCGCCAGCACCAGCACCAGCGCGTAGGGCAACGCCAGCCAGGGCGAAGCGGAGACATCGGAGGTGACCGGTGCCGAATCGCCCAGGAATGCCAGCAGCACCATCGTCGCCAGCGCCGCCGGCAGCGCGATCCTGAAGTTCTCGCGGAACTTGTCGCGCATCTCGGCGTCCTGGCTGCGCGTCGCGGCGATGGTGGTATCGGAGATGACCGAGAGGTTGTCGCCGAACATCGCCCCGCCCAGCACCGCGCCCAGCACCAGCGTGCGGTCGAGGCCGGAGGCGTCGGCCACGCCCAGCGCGATCGGCACGACGGCTGCGATCGTGCCCATCGACGTGCCGATCGCCAGCGAAATCAGCGACGCCAGCACGAACAGGCCCGGCAGGATCAGCCCCGGCGGCAGCGCGCCGATGCCGAGCGCGACCACGGCATCGACCGCGCCGATCGCCTTGGACACGTATGCGAACGCGCCCGCAAGCAGGAAGATCAGGCACATCATCATGATGTTGGGATCGCCCATGCCGCGCAGCAGGATCTCGCCCGCGGGCAGGCGCCGGCGATGCGCCAGCCACGCGCCGAGCGCCAGCGCAGGCAGGATCGCGACCGGGGCGCGCAGCTGGTAGAAGCCCATCTCTTCACCCTGCGCTGTGAAATACAGGCCCGCGCCGAAGAACAGCGCCAGGAACAGCAGCAGCGGGGTCAGCGCGACAGCGCTGGGGCGGACTTCCATCGCTCTATCCGGATAAAAGGATTCGTGATTGTGGGGCGTCGGCTCCCGACTGTCGACGCGCGCCGGCGCGTTGACGGTGTTCCACAAACGAAACGGGCGCCGAAGCGCCCGTCCGTACTGCATTAGCGCGCCCGCTCAGGCCGCGCGGCTGGCGATCGCCTTGGCGAACGCCATGGTGTTGCCCTCGCCGCCCAGGTCCGGGGTCAGCGAATCACGGGCCGCGAGCGTGGCCACGATGGCCTCGCGCAGGCGGGTCGCCTTGTCGGGCATGCCGAGGTGGTCGAGCATCTGCGCCGCGCCCAGCAGCAGCGCGCAGGGGTTGGCGATGCCCTTGCCGGCGATATCCGGTGCCGAGCCGTGGACCGCCTCGAAGATCGCGGCGTCCGCGCCGATGTTGGCGCCCGGCGCCAGGCCGAGACCGCCGACCAGGCCGGCACAGAGGTCGGAGATGATGTCGCCGAACAGGTTGGTGGTCACGATCAGGTCGAACTGCTCGGGGCGCATCACCAGCTGCATGCAGGTGTTGTCCACGATCATCTCGTTGCACTCGATGTCGGGGTACTGCGCGGCCACTTCGCGGGCGACGTTCAGGAACAGGCCCGAGGTGGACTTCAGGATGTTCGCCTTGTGCACCACGGTGACCTTCTTGCGGCCGGTACGGCGTGCCAGCTCGAACGCGTAGCGCACGATGCGCTCCGAACCCTTGCGGGTGGTGCGCGTGATCGACGTGGCGCTGGAACCGTCGGCGGCCGTTTCCTGGCCCTCGGCGCTGTACGCACCCTCGGTGTTTTCGCGCACCGTGATCAGGTCGACGCCTTCGGCGAAGCGCGACCGCGTGTTCGGGAACGACGTCGCGGGACGCACGTTGGCGTACAGGTCGAAGCGGCGGCGGAGCTCTACGTTGATCGACGAGAAGCCACCGCCGACCGGCGTGGTCAGCGGGCTCTTGAGCGCCACGCGGTTCTTGCCGATGGAGTCGATCGTCGCCTGCGGCAGCAGCTCGCCGTGCTTTTCCAGCGCGACCAGGCCGGCATCGGCCTCTTCGTAGACCAGCCCGAGGTTCATGGCCTCGAGTACGAGCAGGGTGGCGTCCATGATTTCCGGGCCGATACCGTCGCCGCGGATCACCGTGATGGTGTGGGTCATTTGATTGGGTCCATGCAGAATGACGCCGGGCGGGGGGCACGTGGCGTCGAGAGGCTTGAATCAGCAGCCAATTATGCCGCAAGCCGCCCTCGGGCGTCCCCTCCGCGGGCCGGACGCTGAAGTCCGGCAACGCCTCAGTCGTGCGCGTGCGGCCCGGCGACGGCCTCGCCGGCCTCCAGGCGATCGAGGAAATCGACCGCGCGACGCATGTGCGGGATCACGATGCTGCCGCCCACCACCAGGCCGACGGAGAACGCCTCGAACATCTCGTCGCGCCCGACCCCCGCCTCGCGGCACTGCGCCACGTGGTAGCTGATGCAGTCGTCGCAGCGCAGTACCAGCGACGCCACCAGACCGAGCAGCTCCTTGGTCTTCACATCGAGCGCGCCCGCCTGGTAGGTCTGGGTGTCCAGCGCGAAGAAGCGGCGCACCACCTGGTTGGGTTCGGCCAGGATGCGTTCGTTCATGCGCTGCCGGAAGGCGGTGAACTCGCGCAGTCGGTCGTCCTCCCCGGACCCGGCGCTCATGCGCCCTTCCCCGCCAGCAGTGGCTCCAGGCCGCCGGCGCGATGCAGCGCCATCAGGTCGTCGTAGCCCCCCACGTGGACATCGCCCACGAAGATTTGCGGGACCGAGGTGCGTCGCGCCAGCGCGACCATCTTTTCGCGCTCGGCGGGATCGGTGTCGATGCGCACCTCTTTCCACTCCAGGCCCTTGCTGCGCAGGAAATTCTTGGCGGCCACGCAGTAGCCGCAGATGGCACTGGTGTACAGGGTGATCTCGGGGGCGATGGGCTCGTTCAATGTGGTCTCCTGCAACTTGTGCGGCGTGGTGCGGTCGATTGTGGGGGCAAGCGGCGACTTTTCCAGCCTGTGCAAACCGGGCGCATCGCAAACCGGCGCAGGCTGGGAGGATGGATTAACGTCGGATTCACGCCCCGCAGGCGACGGCCGACCATGCTGTCCGCTGCCGTCGTCGCCCCGCCCCACCACACCGAGCCCACGAACCGATGCGCCTGCTGCCCGCCACCACCGCCGTCCTGGTCCTCGCATTCGCAGCCGGCTCCACGCCCGCGCAGGAGCAGCGCCTGCCCGACATCGGCTCGTCCGCCGCCACCCTGCTCGGCCCGGCGCAACAGGAGGAGTACGGCAAGATGCTGCTGGCGCAGCTGCGCCACTACGGCTACATCCTCGACGACCCGCTGGTGGACAGCTGGCTGCGCGGCCTCGGCAACCGGCTGTCCGCGTCCAGCGACAGGCCGACGCAGGACTTCACCTTTTTCATGATGAAGGACCGGTCGGTCAACGCCTTCGCCACCCTCGGCGGCTATATCGGCACCAACGCCGGCCTGGTACTGACTGCCGGCAGCGAGGACGAGGTCGCGGGCGTCCTTGCCCATGAGGTCGCCCACGTCACCCAGTCGCATGTATTGCGTGGCGTCGAACGTGCGCAGCGCGACAGCGTGCCGATGCTGCTGGCCATGCTGGGCGCGATCGCGGTGGCCAGCCAGTCCAGTGGCAACTCGTCGGGGGATGCTGCAATGGCGGCGATCGCAGGCGCGCAGGGTTTGGCTTTGCAGCGCCAGATCGACTACACGCGGTCCAACGAGTCCGAAGCCGACCGTCTGGGCATGCGCACCCTGTCGCGCAGCGGCTACGACACGACCGCGATGGCCAGGATGTTCGAGCGCATGCAGGCCCTGTCGCGCACCAACCAGGGCGGTGAACGCGAGCGCATGCCCGACTACCTGCGCACCCACCCGGTCACGACCACGCGCATCAGCGAAGCGCGCCAGCTCGCCGAACAGTACGCGGCCTCCCCCGGCACCCAGGCCCTGGCAACGCGCGGCCTTGCCGGCGACAACCCACTGCTTCCGCACGGGCTGCGGATCGGCCCCTCCCCGGCCACGGCCGGAGACGGCCGCTTCGCGTGGGCACGCGAGCGGCTGCGCGTGCTGAGCGCGGACACGCCGCCGGCGGCAATTGCCGAATACCAGCGGCTGGCTCGCGCGGGAGCCCTGGACGACGCACAGCGCTACGGGCTCGGCGTGGCCCAGCTCCTCGCCGGCGATGGCGCAGCGGCCGCCAGGGAGTTCGAAGCCCTGCTGCCCGCGCACGGCAGCGACACCTGGCTTGCCATCGGCTTGGCCCAGGCGGACGCGCGTCGTGGCCGCCACGCCGCCGCCGATGCGCGTTTCGAAACCCTGGTCCAGCGCATGCCCCGCAACCGCGCGGTGGTGCTTGCCTATGCGGAGACACTGGGCGAACGCAACAATGCCGAAGCCGGGCGTCGCGCCCAGGACATCCTGCGGCCGCTGCTCGGCAGTTCGAGCGAGGACCCGGTGTTCCAGCGCACCTTCGCGCGCGCCAGCGAGATCGCCGGCGACCCGGTCCGCGCCGGCGAGGCCTGGGCCGAATCGTCCTTCCTCAATGGCCGCGCCGAGGCGGCCCTGATGCAGCTCAATACGCTGCGCCGCCGCGAGGACCTCGACTATTACGCACGCGCGCGCATCGACGCGCGCATCGCCGCCATCACCCCGACCGTGCTCGAGCTGCAGCGCCAGGGCATCCGCGACCCCGACCTGCGCCGCTGAGGCGCTGGATGCGACGGATGTGCACCGGCCTGTGTAACCAAACCGTCACCAAACCGTCGTCTAATGCCTGCGTCCCCCTTCCGCGAGCCGTGAACGCGTGCAAAAGCGCATCCTCATCGTCGACGACGAGCCGGCAATCCGCGACATGGTCGCCTTTGCGCTCCGCAAGGGCGACTACGACCCGGTCCATGCCGGTGACGCCCGCCAGGCGCAGGAAGCGATCGCGGACCGCGTGCCCGACCTGATCCTGCTCGACTGGATGCTGCCCGGCACCAGCGGCATCGAGCTGGCACGGCGCTGGCGGCGCGAGCCGCTGACGCGCGACGTGCCGATCATCATGCTGACCGCCCGCGGTGAGGAAAACGACCGCGTCGGCGGCCTGGAAGCCGGCGTCGACGACTACGTGGTCAAGCCGTTTTCCTCGCGCGAGCTGCTGGCACGGATCCGCGCGGTCATGCGCCGCTCGCGCGAAGACGACGAGGACGGCAGCGTCCACGTCGGCGGGCTGCGCATCGACGGCGCCGCCCACCGCGTGTTCGCCGGCGCCGAACCGGTCTCGATCGGGCCTACCGAATACCGGCTGCTGCATTTCTTCATGACCCATCCAGACCGCGTGTACTCGCGCTCGCAGCTGCTCGACCACGTCTGGGGCGGCAGTGTCTATGTCGAGGAGCGCACGGTCGACGTGCATATCCGTCGCCTGCGCAAGACGCTGGAGCCTGTCAGCCTCGATGCGATGGTGCAGACGGTGCGCGGCGCGGGTTACCGATTCTCCGCCTCCGTCTAGACTGGCGGCATGCCGCCCACCGCAAATTCCGCCTGGCTGCGTACCGTCGCCACCCTGGCCACGGTGCTCGCGGGCGCGCTTGTCGTGGGCTTGGCGCTCGGCAAGCCGTGGCCGGCACTCGCGCTGGCGGCGCTCGCGCTGCTGGCCGGCCATGTGCTGCGCCTGCGCCGACTTCTGGCGCGCGTCGATACCCGCCAGCGCATGCCGCCTCCGGGCCATGGCCGCGGCGCGTGGAGCGAGGTCGAGCGCCTGCTGCACCGCAAGCGGCAGGATGCACGCGCCCGCGACCGCCGCCTGGTCGAGATGCTGCGCGCCTACCGCACCGTCGCCTCGGTGCTTCCCGACGCGCTGGTGATCGTCGACCGCAACAGCCAGCGGCTGCTGTGGTCGAACACCGCCGCGGGTGCCCTGCTCGGCCTCGACTACCCGCGCGACCAGGGCGCGAGCATCAGCGAGCGGCTGCAGCCGCTGCCGATGGCACGCTGGCTCAGCGCCGGCCGGCACGCCGAGCCGATGTTCGACGTCGCCTCGCCCGTCGATGCCAGCCTGCGCCTGAGCCTGCGCCTGATCCCCTACTCCGATTCGCTGTGGCTGCTGGTCGCCCGCGACGTCGGCAAGATGGTCCGCCTGGAGCAGATGCGCCGCGATTTCGTGGCCAATGTCTCGCACGAGCTGCGCACGCCGCTGACCGTGGTGCACGGCTACCTGGACATGTTCGACCCGGAGGACAATCCGGAGTGGGCACCGATGCTGGCGGAGATGCAGCGCCAGTCGCAGCGCATGACCCAGCTGGTCGAGGACCTGCTGACCCTGTCGCGGCTGGAAGCGCAGGAGGCGCTGCCGGACGAGCCGGTGTCGATGGCATCCATGCTGGCCACGTTGCGGCGCGAGGCCGAAGCGCTCAGCCAGGGCCGGCACGTGGTCACGGTCGCCGACCATGCCGGTGTCGACCTGGCGGGCTCCACTCGCGAGCTGCACAGTGCGTTCTCGAACCTCGTGGCCAACGCGATCCGCTACACGCCGAGCGGCGGCGAGATCTCGATCGAATTCACGCGCAGCCCGGATGGCGGCGCGGACCTCGCGGTGCGCGACAGCGGTTACGGCATCCCTGCCGACCACCTCCCGCGCCTCACCGAACGCTTCTATCGCGTGTCCACCAGCCGCACCCGCGAGACCGGTGGCACCGGGCTGGGGCTCGCGATCGCCAAGCACGTGCTGCAGCTGCACCAGGCCCGCCTCGGGATCGAGAGCGAGGTCGGGCGTGGCAGCACGTTCACCTGCCACTTCGTCGCGGCGCGCATCGTAGAGCGCGACGACGACCACCACGGAGCACAGCGCGCCCATGAGCACGCCCCGTAAGACGCCCAAGCGGCGCGCCAGCGCGCCCCGGTCGAACAAGCTGGCAACCTCGATGCAGGCGCCGGCGTCCGCTGCCGTCGCCGCCACGACCGAGCAGCCAGAGTCCGACCCGCTGCGCGATCCCGCCCTGTACCTCAACCGCGAGCTGTCGCAGCTGGATTTCAACTTCCGGGTGCTCGCCCAGGCCCAGGATGCTTCGATGCCGCTGCTCGAACGCCTGCGCTTCCTGTGCATTTCCTGCACCAACCTCGACGAGTTCTTCGAGATCCGCGCCGCCACCGTGCGCCATGCGCAGGACTTCGACATGCCGCTGCCGGTCGATGGCCTGGCCCCGGCCGCCGTGCTCAAGCGCATCCACGAACGCACCGCGGACCTGGTCGAGGCGCAATACCAGTGCTGGAACGAGGTCCTCCGCCCGGCGCTGTCCGACGCCGGCGTGCGCGTGCTGTCGCGAGATACCTGGAACGCGCGCCAGAAGCGCTGGCTGCGCGCCTATTTCCGCGAAGAGATCCTGCCGGTGCTGTCGCCGCTCGGACTCGATCCGTCGCATCCGTTCCCCAAGATCCTCAACAAGTCGCTGAACCTGGTGGTGGTGCTGAAGGGCAAGGATGCATTCGGGCGCAGCGGGCACCTGGCGATCGTCCGCGCGCCGCGCTCGCTGCCGCGGATCATCCGCCTGCCCGAACGCGTGTCGGGCGGCGAGCACGACTTCGTGTTCCTGTCGGCGATGCTGTCGGAGTTCGTGGACGACCTGTTCCCGGGCATGACGGTGAAGGGCGCGTACCAGTTCCGCGTCACCCGCAACTCGGAGCTGATCGTCGACGAGGACGAGATCGAGAACCTGGCGCTGGCGCTGCGCGACGAACTGGTCGGCCGTGGCTACCTGCGCGCGATGCGCCTGGAGATCGCATCCGATTGCCCGAAGCCGATCGTCGAGGGGCTGCTGCGCAACTTCGACCTGCCCGACAACGCGGTGTACCGGATCAACGGACCGGTCAACCTCAACCGCGTGATCCAGGTCTACAACGAGGTGGACCGCCCTGAACTGAAGTTCCCGGCCTTCCAGCCCCGGCAATTGTCGGGCATCGACACGATGTTCGAGCGCATCGCCGCCGGCGACGTGCTCCTGCACCACCCGTTCGACGCCTTCACGCCGGTGCTGGAACTTCTCAAGCAGGCGTCGAGTGACCCCGGCGTGCTCGCCATCAAGCAGACGCTGTACCGCACCGGCAAGGACTCGGCGATCGTCGAGCACCTGGTGCAGGCGGCGCGCAACGGCAAGGACGTCACCGTGGTGGTCGAGCTGCGCGCGCGCTTCGACGAGGAGGCCAACCTCGGCCTCGCCGACCGCCTGCAGGACGCCGGCGTGCAGGTGGTGTACGGGGTGGTGGGCTACAAGACCCACGCCAAGATGCTGCTGGTGGTACGCCGCGAGGGCAAGCGCATGCGCCGCTACGTGCACATGGGCACCGGCAATTACCACAGCGGCACCGCGCGTGCCTACACCGACATCGGGCTGCTCACCGCCGATCCCGGAATCGGCAGCGACGTGCACCAGATCTTCCAGCAGATCTCCGGCCTGGCGCCGGCGATCCGGCTCAAGCGCCTGCTGCAATCGCCTTTCACCCTGCATGCCGGCGTGATGGCGCGCATCGAGCGGGAAGCGGAGCTCGCACAAGCCGGGCGCCCGGGCCGCATCATCGCCAAGATGAACGCCTTGAACGAGCCGCAGGTGGTGCGTGCCCTGTATGCCGCCTCTCAAGCCGGCGTGCAGATCGACCTGATCGTGCGCGGTGCCTGCACGCTGCGCCCGGGGATCCCGGGGGTCTCCGACAACATCCGCGTGCGCTCCATTGTCGGCCGCTTCCTCGAGCACAGCCGCGTGTACTGGTTCGGGAACGACGGCCAGCCTGAGACCTTCTGCGCCAGCGCCGACTGGCTGGAGCGCAACCTGCTGCGGCGCGTGGAAACCTGCTTCCCGATCATCGACCCGGTGATCGCCGAACGCGTGCGCCAGGAAACGCTCGACAACTACCTGGCCGACAACACCAGCGCCTGGGAGCTGCAGGACGACGGCAGCTACCACCAGCTCGCGCCCGCCGAAGGCGAACCGCCGCATTCCGCGCAGGCGGCGCTGATGGCCGGGACCGGCGGATGAACGACGCCCGCCTCCAGGCGACAGCCTCGCAGTCGCAGCCGCTGGTCGACGGCGACATGCTGGCCGCGATCGACCTCGGCTCCAACAGCTATCACATGGTCGTTGCGCGCTACACGCTGGGCCAGCTGCGCATCGTCGACCGCCTGCGCGAGACGGTGCGCATGGCCGAAGGCCTCGATGCCAAGGGCGGGCTGGTGGTCGAGGTGCGCCAGCGCGCGCTGCAGTGCCTGGCGCGTTTCGGCCAGCGTATCCGCGACATCCCGCCGCACCGCGTGCGCGCCATCGCCACCAATACCGTGCGCCGGCTCGCCGCGCCGCAGGCGTTCCTGATGCCGGCCGAGACCGCGCTCGGCCACGCGATCGAAGTCGTGTCCGGTCGCGAGGAGGCACGCCTGGTGTACCTCGGCGTCGCGCATGCGCAACCGCCGAAAAACGACCAGCGCCGGCTGGTGATCGACGTCGGCGGTGGTTCGACCGAATGCATCATCGGCCGCGGCTTCGCCACCATTGAACGCGAGAGCGTGCAGGTCGGGTCCATCGCGACCACCCGCCGCTTTTTCGCCAACGGCCGGCTGTCGCGGCGCAAATGGCGCGATGCGCTGATCGAGGTGTCCGCCGAGTTCCAGCAGTTCGCGAGCGCCTACCGCAGCCTCGGCTGGCACGAAGCGATCGGCACCTCGGGCACCAACAAGGCGATCGGCGAAATCTGCGCGACCATGAAGCTCACCAAGGGTGCGATCACCGCCGAGGCCCTCGCCACCGTGCGCGAGCGGCTGCTGCGCGCGGAGCACATCGACGACATCGACCTGCCGTCACTGTCGGCGGACCGCCGTCCCATCATCGCCGGCGGACTGCTCGCCCTGGAGGCTGCGTTCGACACGCTCGGGCTGCAACGGATGATGGTCAGCAAGGCCGCGCTGCGCGAAGGCGTGCTGCACGACATGCTGGGGCGCGCCGGCGATGCCGATCCGCGCGAGGCGTCGATCGCGGCGCTGGTGCTGCGCTACGGCATCGACCAGGCCCAGGGTGCCCGCGTCGCGGCCACCGCGCTGGCGCTGTTCGACCAGGTCGCGGCGGCGTGGTCGCTGTCGCCCGACGACCGCCTGATGTTGAACTGGGCCGCCCAGCTGCATGAGCTCGGGCTCTCCATCGCGCACAGCCAGTACCAGGTGCACGGCGCCTACGTGGTCGAGTACTCCGACATCGCCGGTTTCTCGCGCCAGGAGCAGCAGTTCCTTGCCGCGCTGGTGCGTACGCACCGGCGCAAGGTTCCGAAGTCCGCCTTCGAGGCGCTGCCCGACCGCCTGCTGCCGGAGGCGCGCCGCCTGGCGATCCTGCTGCGGGTGGCGGTCCTGCTGCACCGCGGCCACGAGGAAGCCGACATCCCCGACCTGCGCGTCGTGGCAGAAGGCAACATGCTGTCGCTGCAGCTCCCGCCGCGCTGGCTCGGCGAACGTCCGCTGCTGCAGGCGGACCTGGACGGCGAGCCGGGCGAGATCGGCGCCCTCGGGATCGTGTTCCGGCTGGGCTGACGCCCGGCGCGCCCTGGTCTGGCGCGCCGGTCAACCCTTCGCGCGGGCCGAATAGATGCGCACTTCGGTCCTGCCGTCCGGCTTGGGCACGAATACCATCTGCGTCTGCGACAGCACGCTGCCGCCGGCGGCGGTGATGTAGAACAGACCCCAGTCCTGCGCATCGCCCATCCGGTCGAAGCTGCCCACGATGCGGCAGCTGTCCTTCTTGCAGGCGATGTCGACGTTGGTTGGCGTCAGGCCGGTCCCGGCCATGGTTTCACCGGAGATGGTCTTCACCAGGAGGCTTTCGGTCTTCGGGCCGGTCACCGGATCGGCGACGTCGCGCGCGAACTGCGCCTCGAGTTCGCGCAGTTGGCGATCACGGTCCGCCGCCGCCTCTTCCGGCGATTGCGTGCGTCCCAATGCGCTGCCCTGGTCGCCATCGGCGCCGTCCAGCCGCGCGCCCGGCACGCGTTGCGCCGCGCGGCGCGGTGCCCGTTCCGCACCACCGGTTTCAAGCGCGGCCATGCGCTCGGTGAGCTGGGCGATCGCGTCGTCGTCGGGCCTGCCGCGGTCTTTCTGGCCCCACACCAGGTTGGCCACCAGCGCGACCACCGCGATCGCGGCGATCGTCCACGGCAGGCGCTCCCTGAAACCCTTCTTGCTCGGCTCGACGCTCATTGCTGCTCCTGTGATCCAGGGCCGTCATGGCCGTGGCATGCCGCCCACTTTAAACGCAAGACGGCGATGGTTCCCGCCAACCGAGGCGTGCCGCGCGCACCATCCGCGACCGTATCGCCCCGATGCTATGCTCACGGCACCCAACACAGGAGCAGGGAATGGTGCATCGCGTCCTCGTGACACTGGCACTGGCGTGCGTCCTGCTGACGGCCTGCTCGGGCGGGCCCGTGCGCAGGGTGTCCGAGCCCGCCGCCAGCATCCAGCAGCTCACCGTGGCAGCCGATGGCAACTGGTCGCTCGACCTGCGGCTGCAGAATTACAGCAGCGTCCCGATGCGCTTCGACACCGTCACCCTCGACGTCCGCATCGGCGACCAGGCCGCTGGCCAACTGCTCCACCAACCGGCGCTCACCATCGGGCCGGAGTCAGCCGATGTGGTCACCATCAAGATGCGTCCCGACGCCGGCGCGCGGATGTTCCTCGCCGACGCCCTGGCCTCGCGCCGTGGCGTTGACTACGCGTTGGAGGGCAGCATCGATGCCGCCCCGGCCGATCGCGGTTCATCCCGCAGCTACAGGATTCTCCGCAAGAGCGCGCTGAGCCCGATGCCCGGCCTGCCCGGCGTGCTGCGCTGACCATCCGCGCCCCGCACCACGCACTCCACCCAGAACCAGGACACCGCGCGACACCATGAGCAACTACCAGGCCCCGATCGACGACGTCCGTTTCGTGCTCAACGACGTGTTCAACGCGCAGGCGCTGTTCGCGCGCCTCGGATTCCACGACGCCAGCGCCGATGTGGTGGATGCGGTGCTCGAGGAAGCCGCGCGCTTCACCGGCAGCGTGCTCGCGCCGCTCAACGCGGTCGGCGACCAGCAGGGCTGCCACCACGACCCGACGACGGGCGATGTCACCACGCCGGACGGCTTCAAGGCCGCGTATGCGCAGTTCATCGACGCCGGCTGGCCCGGCCTGACCGCCGACCCGGCCTTCGGCGGACAGGGCATGCCGCACATGCTGGGGCTGTCGGTCAACGAAATGATCAACGCCGCCAACCTCGCCTGGGGCAATTTCCCGCTGCTGTCGCACGGCGCGGTGATGGCGCTCGAGCGGCACGGCGAGGACTGGCAGCGCGAGGTGTTCCTGAAGCCGCTGGTCGAGGGCAGCTGGACCGGCACCATGTGCCTCACCGAGCCGCACTGCGGCACCGACCTTGGCCTGCTGCGCACGCGCGCGGAGCCCACCGCTGACGGCGCCTATGCCATCCACGGCACGAAGATCTTCATCACCGCCGGCGAGCACGACTTCACCGACAACATCGTGCACCTGGTGCTGGCGCGGCTGCCGGACGCGCCGCCCGGCCCCAAGGGCATCTCGCTGTTCGTGGCGCCCAAGCTCAAGGTCGGCCGCGACGGCAGCATCGGCGAACGCAACGCGCTGCGCTGCGGGTCGATCGAGCACAAGATGGGCATCAAGGGCTCGGCCACCTGCGTCATGAACTTCGACGGCGCCGAGGCTTATCTGGTCGGCGAAAAGCACGGCGGCCTCAAGGCCATGTTCACGATGATGAACTCCGCGCGCATCGGCGTGGGCCTGCAGGGCCTGGGGCTGTCGGAACGCGCGTACCAGAACGCACTGCGCTACGCCCGCGAACGCCTGCAGTCGCGCTCGCTGTCCGGGGCGAAGTTCCCCGACAAGCCCGCCGACCCGATCATCGTCCACCCCGACGTGCGGCGCATGCTGCTGTCAATCAAGTCGCTGGTGGAAGGCAGCCGCATGCTCGCGCTGCAGGCGGCCAGCCTGCTCGACATCGCCTCGCACTCCAGCGATCCCGACGAGCGCGCGCGCGCCGAGACCCTGGTCGGCTTCCTCACGCCGATCTCCAAGGCCTGCCAGACCGAATGGGGCATCGAGAACACCTACAACGCGCTGCAGTGCTTCGGCGGCCACGGCTACATCGTCGAACACGGCATGGAGCAACTGGCGCGCGACGCGCGCATCACCACCCTGTACGAGGGCACCACCGGCATCCAGGCGATGGACCTGATCGGGCGCAAGACCGCGTCCTCGCAGGGCGCCGGCCTGAAGCTGTTCCTGGCGGAAGTGGAAGCGTTCTGCGCCGCCCATGCCGACGATGCGGACCTCGGGGCCGATGTCGCCATCCTGCGCGCCAAGGCAGCGGAGTGGAGCGTGCTGACGAGGAACGTGCTGCAGCGCGCTGCCGCCAATCCGGAAGAGCTCGGCGCGGCCAGCCACGACTACCTGTTCTATTCCGGCTACGTGGTGCTGGCCTACTGGTGGCTGCGCGCCAGCGCCGCCGCGCGCGACTCGTCGCGTACCCAGGCGTTCAAGGACGCCAAGCGCGAGACCGCCCGCTTCTACTTCGCGCGCATCCTGCCGCGCACCCTTGCGCACGCCGAGGCGATGGCCTCCGGCGCCGCATCGCTGATGACGCTCGACGCCGACGCGTTCGACGCCTGACCGGCGTCTGCCGCCCCGCCGCCGGCCAGCTCCGGCGGCGCTACACAAGCGGTAACGGGGAGCGTATAAGCTGTTGTTCCCATGGAACCCGACAGAGCGAATCTTCGCCTCGTCCGCGGCATGGGCCCCGCCCCGCCGGCCGCCGTCGGCCCGCCGGAAGGCGCCGGCCGACATGCGCTTGATCGCGTGCGCCTGCTGTCCCTCGATGCCCACGGCCGCGCGCTCGACTGGATGAGCTGGCAGGACGCAACCTGCCTGTACGTCCGCGGCGCCGTGGCCTGGACGCTCGGTGATCCCTGTCTTGCGGTGCGCGGCGGCACCTGCCGCGCCACCGGTCTGCGCAGCCTGGTGCAACTTCATCCGATCGTCGCCGCGCGCAGCCAGGCACGCTCGCGCGCGCTCAATCCGACCCCGGCGCTGACCAACACCGCGCTGTTCGCACGCGACCAGCACCTGTGCCTGTACTGCGGGCGCGACGTCGCGCACCGCCACCTGACCCGCGACCACGTGCATCCGCTTTCGCAGGGGGGCGAGGACGCCTGGGAAAACGTGGTCACCGCCTGTTTCCACTGCAATTCGCGCAAGGGCGGGCGCACGCCGCAGCAGGCGTCCATGCCGCTGCTCGCGGTGCCGTACCGGCCAAGCTGGATCGAGCACCTGATCCTCTCGAACCGCAACATCCTCGCCGACCAGATGGCGTTCCTGAAGAGCCAGTTGCCGAAACAACCTCGCCACTGACCCGCATTCGGGCGCGCAACGCCGCGCAAGCGCGACCACGGTCACCAAACATCCGCGCCAGGTGACGCACAGCAGCCGCAACTGCCGCAGCGCGCGCGTTGACGCAGCTGGCACGCTCCCGGACACTCGCCGCTCATTGTTTCCGGAGTGTTCACCCATGTCGCTGACCCTCGGCCTGACCGGCATGGACCCGGCCACGGAAACCGCGCTCAAGGCCGCGTTCGATGATGGCAACGCACGCCTCGGCGGCGCGTGGCGCCTCGTCCCTGAAGCAGATGCCGACCACGTCGTGGTCGACATGGACAGCATGTACGGGCCGATGAGCTGGCTGCGCCTGCATGCCGCCGGACGCCACGTGATCGGACTGACGTCCGCGCCGCGCACCCAGACCGAGTTCCGGCTTGGTCGACCATTCGATGGCGCCCAGGTCGCGCAGCTGCTCGCCGATGTCGCGCGCAGCGTAGGTGTCGACCTCGCTGCCGCGCCGGCGGCAACCGCTGCGACCACTGTCGAAGACGCGCCCACCACGACCAGCGCTGCCGAGGGCGACTCCCCCGCCGCAACGGTCGTGGTGAAAACTGCCGTTCCCGTTGCGGCAGCCGCGGAGGTCGCCGAGCCGGATCCAGTCGCCGAACTGCGAGATGGTCCCGCAAGCACCGCCTCGCCCGGCGCCGCAGCCACCAGCGTCGAGGAAGTCGCGGAAGCCGCGGAAGCCGTCGAAATCGCTGCACCTGTACCGGACGACTTCGCCGCATGGCTGCGTCCCGGTGCGCTGTCCGGCCGCGTGTGCTTCCGCAGCGCCTCCGGCCCGACCCTGTTCATCGATGCCGACAACGACAGCTGGCACGGTCCGACGCCGTTGAATCCGCTCGCCGGCTATTTCCAGGGCGCGCTCGAAGCGTCGGACTTCGCCCCGGTCGACGCCGCCACCTGGGCGCGCGAGACCGCCGGTGCCGGCGCACAGCAGCCGCTGGCACGCCTTCGCTGGCTGGGTGGACTGCTTGCCGGTGGTGGTGCGCTGCTGCCCGGCCATGACCCTGCTGGCCGCTATGCGCTGACCAAGTGGCCGCAGACCGAGCGCGAGTATCCGCGTCACTTCCGCATCGCCACCGCGATGATGAAGGGGCCCGCGACCGTCGCCGAGATCGCGGAAGCCAGCGGCATCCCTGGCGCCGACGTCGCCGACTTCATCAATGCCAACCTGGCCACCGGCTACGCCGAGGCCGTGGCGGAGGCACCGCCGGTCATCGAAGAGCCGGAGAAGGCACGCTCGGGGGGCCTGCTGGGCCGCCTGCGCAATCGCTGAACACGGGGCCGGGATGCGGCTGCGGCGGCCACCACGCCCCGCGGCTCCCGGCCGTCTTACAATATGCGGATGATCGACTCCACCCGCCATCCGCGCCTCGCGCGCATCGACAACCCTGCGCGCCTGCGCGAATTCGACGAGGCCGAGCTGCCCGCGATCGCGGACGAGCTGCGCGCCTACCTCATTGAATCAGTCGGCAAGAGCGGCGGCCACTTCGGCGCCGGCCTTGGCGTGGTCGAACTGACCACCGCCCTGCACTACCTCTACGACACCCCGCGCGACCGCATCGTCTGGGACGTCGGCCACCAGGCCTATCCGCACAAGATCCTGACCGGCCGCCGCGACAGCATCCACACCGTTAAGCAGAAGGACGGCGTGGCGCCGTTCCCCAAGCGCGAGGAGAGCGAGTACGACACCTTCGGCGTCGGCCACTCCTCGACCAGCATCTCGGCCGCGCTGGGCATGGCGATCGCGTCCGCGCGCGCCGGCGACGAGCGCAAGGTGGTCGCGGTGATCGGCGATGGCGCGATGACCGCGGGCATGGCCTACGAGGCGCTCAACCACGCCGGCGGCATGGACCCCGAGCCCAACCTGCTGGTGGTGCTCAACGACAACCGCATGTCGATCAGCGAGAACGTCGGCGGACTGACCAAGATGCTCGGCCGCGCCACCGGCAGCCAGACGCTCAACGCGCTGCGCGAGGGCGGCAAGAAGCTGCTCGGCGACAAGCGCGGCGCGCCGGCGAAGTTCGTGCGCCGCTGGGAAGAACACTGGAAGGGCATGTTCGTTCCGTCCACGCTGTTCGAGGAGATGGGCTTCCATTACACCGGCCCGATCGATGGCAACGACATCAAGGCGCTGGTCTCGGCGCTGAAGGTGGTGCGCGGCCTGAAGGGCCCGCAGCTGCTGCACGTCATCACCACCAAGGGCAAGGGCTACGAGCGCGCCGAGGGTGACCAGATCGGCTATCACGCGGTGTCGCCGTTCGATCCCGACCAGGGCCTGGTGTCCAAGCCCGGCGCGGTCAAGAAGCCCACGTATACCGACATCTTCGGCGACTGGCTGTGCGACATGGCGGCGGCCGACGACACGTTGATGGCGATCACCCCCGCCATGCGCGAAGGCTCCGGCCTGGTGCGTTTCAGCAAGGAATATCCGGCGCGCTACTTCGATGTCGCCATCGCCGAGCAGCACGCGGTCACGTTGGCGGCCGGCATGGCCTGCGAAGGCGCGAAGCCGGTCGTCGCGATCTACTCGACGTTCCTGCAGCGCGGCTATGACCAGCTGGTGCACGACGTCGCCGTGCAGGACCTCGACGTGCTGTTCGCGATCGACCGTGGCGGCGTGGTCGGCCCCGATGGCGCCACCCACGCCGGCAACCTCGACCTGAGCTACCTGCGCTGCGTGCCCAACATGGTGGTGATGGCGCCCGCCGACGAACACGAGTGCCGGCAGATGCTGTCCACAGGCTTCCGCCATCGCGGCCCCGCGGCGGTGCGCTATCCGCGCGGCAGCGGGCCCGGCGTCGCCGCCGGCAGCGATCTCGACACGCTGCCGATCGGCAAGGCCGAGCTCCGCCGCACCGGCACGCGCGTCGCCCTGCTCGCGTTCGGCGCCACGGTGCCGGCGGCCGAAGCGATCGCCGCCGAACTCGATCTCACCGTGGTCAACATGCGCTTCATCAAGCCGCTCGACCGCGAGCTGATGCTGCAGCTGGCGGCGAGCCACGAAGGCTTTGTCACCATCGAAGACAACGTGGTCATGGGCGGCGCGGGCTCCGCGGTCTCCGAGCTGCTGGCGGCCGAAAACGTGCTGCTGCCGGTCCTGCACCTCGGCCTGCCCGATGCCTTCCAGCACCACGCCAGCCGCGAGGACCTGCTGGCCGAGGCCGGAATCGATGCCGCCGGCATCCGCGCCGCTGTCCTTTCGCGCTGGCCGCAGGTCGCGCTGCCCGCGTCTGCGGCGCGCACCGCCGCGGGCTGACCGCCGCGGCGGGACTCAGGGCGCCTGGACGTCGTAGCCGCGTGCGCGCAGCTGCGCCAGCAGGCCGTCATCCGCCATGAGTTGCGACATCGGCAGCACGGCGAAGCTCACCGCGTTGTCGGCCAGCGCCTTGTCGACGTTGGCCAGCCACGCAGCGTCGGCGCGCGCGCGCAGGTCGTCGAATCCCAGCCGCCGGGCGATCGCGCTGGTCGTCAACGCCTCCGCGCACGACCTGTAATGGTCCTCGTAGGGGAGCGCGCGGAGCGCTTCGAGGTCGCCGTCGGCCCAGGCATTGGCGCGCGCGCGCATGTTGTCGAGGTCGGTTTCGATGCGTGCCATGGTGCCCGCGAAGCACTCGCGGTCGGCGAGGTCGCTGTCGTTGAGTTCCTTCAACGCGGCCTTGGGGTCCTCCAGCGTGAGGACGACCTTGCTTTCGACCAGCGGCACTCCGGCATCCTTCGCCGCCTTGCGCACCACCGGCGCGACCACGCCGGTCATGCGCAAGCCGGACTTCTTCAATGCCGCTTCGTAGAGCTCCTGCGCCGCCACCAGCGGCCGCCGCTTCTCCACGCCGCGGTCATGGCCCATGTAGCGCGCCTTGAGCACCTCCCACCGGGCATACAGGTCCGCCGAAACCACTTCGCGCAGCGGCCGCTTGGCCGGGTTGTTGCGTGCGCGCAGCATCGCCGGCACCAGGGCCAGGCCCCGGAACATCCCGATGTCGGAATTCACGGCCACGTAAGGCGCCTCGATGACCGCCTGCGAGCGCGCGATGACCGCCTCGACGGCGGCCGAATTCCAGTCCATGCGCCGCGGCAGGGGCGACACCGTGCCGAGGATGTGGAGCACGTGATCAGCCTTGGTCACCTTCCACATGCCGGGACCGGGCCGCGTGCCCGATACCACCATTGCCTCGAGGTCGCGGATGTCGGGGGCCCCGGTGGTGGGCGCGGCAGGTTGCGCTGCGGCAGGGATACCCATGACCGCCAGGCAGAGCCCGAGGGCCACGGCGAGCGCGGCGCTGCAACAGCGCACAGCATGCAAGACCCTCATACAGGACTCCCCGATTGTGAATACGACATTGTAGGAGCAAGCCGCGGGACGAAGGTCCAGCGGCCGTCACACCCGCCGGTCGCGCACTATAATCCCGCTGCGCCGGGCATCGCCCCGGCCAAACGGGGGGGAACGCGTTGCAGGACCCGCAAACGGCACGCCTGGCGCCGGCACGTGGCACGGGCTTCGATTTGCTCCGCACCCAGTTGACGCTGCCGCGGCGCGTCTACCCGTATCGCGTCCTGGGCATGGCACTCGGCGCGCTGGCGATTGCAACCGTGCTGCTCGAACTGCAGGCGGGAACGCTCCTCTGGGCGCTGTGCGTGTTCACGGGAGTGGTCTGGCCACAGCTCGCCCACCTGCTGGCACAGCGCAGCGCGTCGCCCTTCGCGGCCGAGCAGCGCAACCTCATCGCCGACTCGGCGCTCGCGGCGCTCTGGGTCCCGCTGCTGCATTTCAACCTGCTTCCGGCCGTGCTGCTGCTGGCACTCCCTGCCGCGGACAAGGTCAACACCGACATTCCCGGGCTGTACCGGCGCACCTTGTTGCCGACATGCGTCGCGATCCTCGCGGGCGGCCTGGCCACGGGCTTTGCGTTCGCGCCCTCGTCCAGTACCGCGGTGGTGCTGGCCTGCATGCCGATGTTGCTGATCCACACGCTGGCCGTGAGCCATGGGCGACGCAGACTGGTGGCGAAGGTGCTGCGCAAGAACCAGGAGCTCGACCTGCTCAGCCGCACCGACATGCTGACCGGGCTGCGCTCGCGCGATCACTGGGAACGCGAGGTTGCGCGCACCCTGCACGAGGTGCACGCGGGAGCGTCCCCCGCAGTGCTGGTGATGATCGACATCGACGGGTTCAAACAGGCCAACGACCGCTACGGCCACATCGCCGGTGATGCGCTCCTGCGCGCGGTGGCTGCCCTGCTGCAGGAAACCCTGCGACCCGGCGACATCGGCGGGCGTTACGGCGGGGACGAGTTCGCGGTGGTATGCCCGGCCACCGGCCTGACCGAGGCGGCCGCGACGGCCGAGGCGTTCCGCGCCGCCGTCGAGACCATCCGCCTGCCGCAGGCGCCCGACCTGTCGCACTCGGTGAGCATCGGCATCGCGTCGGCGCGGCCCAACCACGCACGCATCGAAGACTGGGTCAACGCCGCCGACGCAGCGCTGTACGAAGCCAAGCGCAGCGGTCGCAATCGCATGGTGCTCGCACGCACGTGACCCGACCGGCCACGCGCGGCCAATAAAAAACGGCCCGCGAATGATCGCGGGCCGTTGAAGTCACACAAATTTGGTCGGGGTAGCCGGATTCGAACCGACGACCACTTGTCCCCCAGACAAGTGCGCTACCAGGCTGCGCTATACCCCGGATGGGTGCGGATTATAGCCGGCGCCGCGCCTTCATGCGCGCTCTCGCCGGCAAGTTGTTCAACGACGCAGGAGCTGCAGGACGTCTTCGAGCTCCAGCCGCACCTGGCGGATGATCTGGCTGCTGAGCGCGGACTCGTCCTTCGCGTCTTCGCCCTCGAGCCGCAGGCGGGCGCCACCGATGGTGTAACCCTGCTCGTACAGCAGGCCGCGGATCTGGCGCACCATCAGCACGTCGTGGCGCTGGTAGTAGCGCCGGTTGCCACGGCGCTTGACCGGGCTGAGGCTCGGGAATTCGGTTTCCCAGTAGCGCAGCACGTGCGGCTTGACGTCGCACAGCTCGCTCACTTCACCAATGGTGAAGTAGCGCTTGGCCGGGATGGGCGGGAGTTCTCGGTTGCTGCCGGGGTCAAGCATGGGTGCCTCCCGCGTACGCTTCCACGCGTTCCTTGAGCTTCTGGCCGGGACGGAAGGTGACCACCGTGCGCGCGGAAATCGGGATTTCCTCGCCGGTCTTGGGGTTGCGGCCGGGACGCTGGTTCTTGCGGCGCAGGTCGAAATTGCCGAAGCCGGAGAGCTTCACCTGGCGACCGCCCTGCAGGGCTTCGCGCAGGGCGACGAAGAACGCGTCCACGAATTCCTTCGCTTCGCGCTTGTTCAGGCCAACCTCTTCGTACAACCGTTCGGCCATTTCCGCCTTCGTCAACGCCATGCCATCCCCCTGCTCAACCTCTGATCCGCGCTCCGTGCGCAACCGCCACCGCGCTGGTGACCGAAACCACCACCGCATCCACATCGCGGTCGGTCAGCGTGCGTGAATCGTCCTGCAGAATCAAGCCCATCGCGACACTCTTGAATCCCGTTTCTACGCCCTTCCCGGCGTAGACGTCGAACACGCGCAGAGCGCGCAGCACCGGTCCTGCGGCGGCCCGCGCCGAGGCTTCAAGATCCGCCCACGCCACCGTGTCGGCAACGATGAATGCGAGGTCGCGGCGCACCGAGGGGAACTTCGACTGCGCCCGCGCGCGCGGCACTTCGCGCATGCGCAGCGCGGCCAGGTCGAGTTCAAACGCAACCACGGGGTGGTCGAGCCCGAGCGCCTGCTGCAGGCGCGGGTGCAGCTCGGCGATCGCACCGACCACCTGGCCGTCGCGCAGCACCTCCGCAGCCCGGCCCGGATGCGCCCAGGCAGGCGTGGCCGGGCGGAACGCCAGCGTGGTCCCGGAGAGCGCGGCAAGGCCCTCCAGGTCGCCCTTGAGGTCGTGGAAGTCGACTCGACGGGCGGGCACGCCCCACTGCTCGATGGCGGCGTCGCCGCAGGCCACGGCGGCGATGCGCGGCGTTTCCAGCGGCGCGGCGCCTTCGCCCGCAGCGGTGAATACCTTGCCGAGTTCGAACAGGCGCACGCGGCCCTGCTGGCGCGCGACGTTGCGCGCCAGCGCGTCCACCAGCCCGGGCAGCAGCCGCGGCCGCATCACGCCGAGCTCGGCGCTGAGCGGGTTGGCCAGCGGCACCAGCGCCTCGTCCGCCTGCCACGTGGCTAGCAGCCCCGCATCGACAAAGGCGTAGTTGATGGCCTCCAGGTAGCCACGCGCGGCGAGCGCGCGGCGCAGGTCGTGTTCGGGCAATTCGGTTTCCGATGCCGCCACCAGCCGCATCGCACCGCCTGGCAGCGTGGTCGGGATGGCGTCGTAGCCGTGGATGCGCGCGACCTCTTCGATCAGGTCCTCTTCGATCGCCAGGTCGAAGCGGCGCGTCGGCGCGGTCACCGTCCAGCCTTCGTCGCCCGCCGCAACGCCCAGCCCCAGCGCGCGCAGGATGCGCTCCACGTCGGCATCGGCGATGGCGATGCCCAGCACGCTCGCCAGGCGCGCGCGGCGCAGCGGAATGATCGCCGGCCGCGGGAGATGCTGCGCCTGTTCCACCGCGACCACCGGGCCGGGCACGCCGCCGGCGATGTCGAGGATCAGGCGCGTCGCGTATTCCATCGCAGTGCGGGGCAGTTCCGGGTCCACGCCGCGCTCGAAGCGATGGCCGGCATCGGTATGCAGGCCGAGCTTGCGGCCGCGGCCGATGATCGCGGCCGGCGCGAAGTGCGCGGCCTCGAGGAAGACATCGCGCGTCGCGTCGGTGACGCGGGTATCGAAGCCGCCCATCAGACCCGCGAGGCCGACGGCGCGGTCGGCATCGGTGATCACCAGGAAGCCGGGATCAAGCGCGGCATCACGGCCGTCGAGCAGCTTCAGCGCCTCGCCATCGCGCGCGCGGCGCACACCGACCGGCCCGTGCAGCAGGCTGCGGTCGTAGGCGTGCATCGGCTGGCCGAGTTCGAGCATCACGTACTGGGTGACATCGACCAGCAGCGACAGCGGACGAACGCCGCTGCGGCGCAGGCGTTCGGCCATCCACGCAGGCGTCGGACGACTGGCGTCGACGCCTTCGATGACGCGGCCGACATAGCGTGGCGCATCGGCGCCGGCATCGAGCGTGACCGCGAGCGTCGCAGCACCCTGCGCGGGCACCGGCGTGGCGTCGAGCTCCACCACTGCACTGCCGCAAGCCGCCGCCACGTCATAGGCGATGCCGCGCACGCTGAAGCAGTCGGCGCGGTTGGGCGTCAGCTTGAGCTCGATGCTGGCGTCCGGCAGGCCGAGGTAGGCCGCCAGCGGCGTTCCGGGCGACGCGTCGGCGGGAAGTTCCAGCAGGCCGGAGGCGTCGGCATCGATGCCCAGTTCTTTCGCCGAGCACAGCATGCCGTTGGAGTCGACGCCGCGAAGCTTGGCGGCCTTGATCACCAGCTCGCCAACCTGCGTGCCAATGGTGGCGAGTGGCGCGACCAGGCCCGGGCGCGCATTCGGCGCGCCGCAGACGACCTGCAGCAGCGCACCGCCGCCGGCGTCGACCTGGCAGACCTGCAGGCGGTCGGCTTCGGGATGCTTTTCGGCGGACACGATGCGCGCCACCACCACGCCGTCGAGCGCGGCGCCGAGCGGCGTGAGTTCTTCGACCTCCAGGCCGATCGCGGTCAGCGTGGCCGCGAGCTCATCGCGCGAGGCGGTGGTGGAGACGTGCTGGCGCAGCCAGTTCTCGGAAAATTTCATGCGGCGGCCTCAGGCGAACTGGCGCAGGAAGCGCACGTCGTTGTCGAAGAAACTGCGCAGGTCGTCCACGCCGTAGCGCAGCATCGCAAAGCGCTCCACGCCCAGGCCGAACGCGAACCCGGTATAGCGCTCCGGATCAATGCCGACGTTGCGCAGCACGGTGGGGTGGACCATGCCGCAGCCGAGCACTTCCAGCCAGCGGGTGGAGCCATCCGGCTGGGCCCAGGCGATGTCGACCTCGGCGGACGGCTCGGTGAACGGGAAATAGCTCGGCCGGAAGCGCATCTCGAAGTCGCGCTCGAAGAACGCGCGCACGAACTCCACCAGCGTGCCCTTCAGGTCGGCAAAGCTCGCGTGCTCGCCGACCAGCAGGCCTTCGCACTGGTGGAACATCGGGGTATGCGTCTGGTCGGAATCGCTGCGGTACACCTTGCCCAGCGCGATCATGCGCAGCGGCGGCGCGTGCTCCTGCATGTAGCGCACCTGCACGCCCGAGGTGTGGGTGCGCAGCAGGCGGCCATCGCCGAAGTAGAACGTGTCGTGCATGGCGCGCGCCGGGTGGTGCGGCGGGAAGTTCAGCGCCTCGAAGTTGTGGAAGTCGTCCTCGATCTCTGGGCCGTCGGCCAGTGCGTAGCCCAGGCGGCCGAAGATCTCGGCGATGCGCTCCATGGTGCGGCTGACCGGGTGCAGGCCACCGCGGTCGGCATCGCGGCCGGGCAGCGTTACGTCGATGGATTCGCCGGCCAGGCGCGCGTCGAGCGCGGCGGCATCGAGTGCGGCCTTGCGCTCCGCCAGCGCCTCGCCGATCGCGTCGCGGGCCCGGTTGATGGTTTCGCCAGCTGCCTTGCGCTGGTCGCCCGGCAGCGTGCCGAGTGTCTTCAGCAGTGCGGTGATGCTGCCGCTCTTGCCGAGCAGCGCGACGCGCAGCGCTTCAACCGCATCCGGTGCCTGCGCGGCGGCGATGTCGGCGAGCGCCTGCTGGCGGATGTGTTCGATGTCGGTCATCAGGGCACCTTCGGGGAGCCAAAACGAAACATGGGGAAGGACTTGCGCCCTTCCCCATGCGTGTACTGCGTTGTCCGCCTGGCCACCGCCGCGCGAACGCGCGGTGGCCGGCGACACACTTACGCTGCGAGCGCGCCCTTCGCCTTCTCGGTCAGCGCGGCAAAACCCGCCGCGTCGTGCACGGCGATGTCCGCCAGCACCTTGCGGTCGAGGGTGATGCCGGCCTTCAGGAGGCCGTTCATGAAGCGGCTGTAGCTCATGCCGTTGATGCGGGCCGCCGCGTTGATGCGGACGATCCACAGCGAGCGGAAATTGCGCTTCTTCTGCTTGCGACCGATATAGGCGTACTGCAGGGCCTTGGTGACGGCCTGCTTGGCAACGCGGAACACCTTGCGGCGCGCGTTGTAGTAACCCTTGGCCTGCTTGAGGACCTTCTTGTGACGGCGGCGCGCCTGCACGCCACGCTTTACTCGTGCCATTGTTCAGTCCTCCTCAGAGATACGGCAGCATGCGATCGAGACGACCGCTGTCGCACGCAGGAATGTGGTTCGTCTGACGGAGGTTGCGCTTCCGCTTCGTCGCCTTCTTCGTGAGGATATGGCTACGGTTCGCGTGGCCTGCCTTGTACTTGCCGGACGCGGTCTTCCTGAAGCGCTTGGCCGCGCCCCGGTGCGTCTTGATCTTGGGCATTGCTGGGATCCCTGTTTGGTTTCTGTCACTGGCCCGGGCGGTGGCTTGCGCCACGCTTTCCGTCCTGCCCCTGCCGGTCTTAGGCCCTGGAATCCACTGCGGATCCAGGACGGGTCCATCCGGTACGCCGCCAAAACGGCACACCGAGCCGCGCATTATGCACGGACTCGGGTCCCTGGGGCAATCACCGGGTTCAAGCGCCCTTCCCGCGTGGCGCGGCGGGAAGGGTGTCGCGTCACGCGCCGCTGGCGCGCGGCCTCACTTCTTCTTCGGCGCGATCATCATGACCATCTGCCGGCCTTCGAGGCGCGGCCTGGACTCGATGACGATGTCCTCGCCGAGGTCGGTCTCGATCCGGTTGGCCATCTCGCGGCCCAACTCCTGGTGGCTCATCTCGCGGCCACGGAAACGGATGTTGACCTTGATCTTGTCGCCTTCCTCGAGGAACCCGCGCATCTTGCGCAGCTTGATCTGGTAGTCGCCCTCGTCGGTCACCGGACGGAACTTGACTTCCTTGATCTCGACCTGGCGGGTCTTCTTCTTGGCTTCGTTCGCCTTCTTCTGCGTCTCGAACTTGAACTTGCCGAAGTCCATGACCTTGCACACAGGCGGATCGGCATTGGGCTGGATCTCGACGAGGTCGAGTCCTTCCTCTTCGGCCATGGCGATGGCCTCGTCGCGCGAAAGCACGCCGATCATCTCGCCGTCCGAACCGATCACGCGCACGCGGGGCACGCGGATTTCGCCGTTCCTTCTATTCTGCTTGTCAGGTGTGCTGATGTTGCAATCTCCGTGGGTGAACACTACCGGGCAGGACCCGGATCCCGGGCCCCATGGCGCCTGCCATCTGGCGGGCGCGGGGATACATGATACTCAGCAAGGGGCCCGTTCTGCATGCACGCGGGCGATGAAGTCCGAAAGCGGCATGCTGCCCAGGTCCTCCCCCGCCAGGGTGCGCACGGCTACCGCCTGGAGCTCCTTCTCGCGGTCCCCCACCACCAGCAGGTACGGCACCCGCTGCATCGTGTGCTCGCGGATCTTGTAGCCGACCTTCTCGTTGCGCAGGTCGGACTCGACCCGAAGACCTTGATTGACAAGGGTTTTCCTGACCTCTTCGACCCAGTCGGCCTGGGCGTCGGTGATGTTCATCACCACCGCCTGCACCGGGGCCAGCCACGCCGGGAAGCTGCCTGCGTGGTGCTCGATCAGGATGCCGATGAAGCGCTCCATGGAGCCGACGATGGCGCGGTGCAGCATGACCGGCGTCTGTTTCTGGCTGTTCTCGTCGACGTATTCGGCGCCCAGGCGGCCCGGCATCATGAAATCCACCTGCATCGTGCCCAGCTGCCAGGTGCGGCCGATGGCGTCCTTCAGGTGGTACTCGATCTTCGGGCCGTAGAACGCGCCCTCGCCCGGCAGCTCCGTCCACTCCACCCCGGCCGACCGCAGCGCGGAGCGCAGCGCCGTCTCGGCCTTGTCCCAGGTGGCGTCGTCGCCCAGCCGCGAATCGGGACGCAGGGCCAGCTTCACCTGCACCTCCTCGAAGCCGAAGTCGGCGTAGACCTTCATGGCCTGGGCGTGGAACGCGGTCACCTCGGACTCGATCTGGCCCTCGGTGCAGAACACGTGGCCGTCGTCCTGGGTGAAGCCGCGCACTCGCAGGATGCCGTGCAGCGCGCCCGAGGGCTCGTTGCGGTGGCAGGCGCCGAACTCGCCGTAGCGGATCGGCAGGTCGCGGTAGCTGTGCAGGCCCTGGTTGAACACCTGCACGTGGCCCGGGCAGTTCATGGGCTTCACCGCGTAGGTCCGCTTCTCGGACTCGGTGAAGAACATGTTCTCCTTGTAGTTGTCCCAGTGACCGGACTTCTGCCACAGGCTCACGTCCAGCACCTGCGGGCAGCGCACCTCGCCGTAGCCGCTGCTGCGATACACGCCGCGCATGTACTGCTCCACCACCTGCCAGATCGCCCAGCCCTTGGGGTGCCAGAACACCAGGCCCGGCGCCTCTTCCTGCAGGTGGAACAGCTCCTGCTGCTTGCCGATGCGGCGGTGGTCGCGCTTCTCGGCTTCCTCGATGCGCTGCACGTAGGCCTTGAGCTGCTTGGCATCGGCCCAGGCGGTGCCGTAGATGCGCTGCAGCTGCTCGTTCTTGGAGTCGCCGCGCCAGTAGGCGCCGGACACGCGCGTCAGCTTGAACGCCTTCAGGAAGCGCGTGTTGGGCACGTGCGGGCCGCGGCACATGTCCACGTATTCCTGGTGGTGGTACAGGCCCATGGCCGTGACCTCCGGGCCCAGGCCCTCGATCAGGCGCAGCTTGTAGTCCTCGCCGCGGGCCTGGAACTCCGCCACCACCTCGTCGCGCGGGGTCATGCGCTTGATGACGTCGTACTCGGTGTCGATCAGCTCGCGCATGCGCGCTTCGATCGCGGCCATGTCGTCGGGCGTAAAGGGCTGCGCGCGCCAGATGTCGTAGTAGAAGCCGTCCTCGATCACCGGCCCGATCACCATCTTGGCGTCGGGGTACAGCTGCTTGACCGCGTGGCCCACCAGGTGCGCGCAGGAGTGGCGGATGATCTCCACGCCCTCGGCGTCCTTGGGGGTGAGGATCTGCAGGCTGGCGTCCTGGTCGATGAGGTCGGACGCGTCGACCTGGCGGCCGTCGACCTTGCCGGCCACGGTGGCCTTGGCCAGACCGGGGCCGATGGACTGCGCGACCTCCATGACGGAGACGGGGTGATCGAACTCGCGGCGGCTGCCGTCGGGGAGCGTGATGGTGATCATGTATGGGCTGCTGGCTGGGCGGTCGGCAAGGGCTGCGGGCCGCGGACAAGAAAAAAGCGCCACGCGGGCGCCTTCCGGAATCGGCCGCGGGCGGGGATCAGCGGTGGGCGGTGGTAGTGCTCATGTCGCACGCTCGGCCGGCGTTGCCGCGGGCCACCTTTGCGCCAAGGGGTGTGGCGCCCGATTCTAAAACAAATCGTGCGCGTCGGCGCCCGGCTAACCGGAATGCCCGGCGGGGCGGATGACATCGACGTCGACGCGGGCTGACCGCTGCCCGGCAAGCCGCGCCGCCCCCGCGGGATCGCTCGCGTCCATCGCGGCTGCGGCACCATGGCCTGTCGGGGCCGGGGCATGCGCCGCCGTGACGCCGGGCGGCAGCCCGGAACCGGGCGGCGCGCCTTGCCCAGACCCCGGCGACAGCGCGTTGAGCGCGTTGTAGGCGGAGAACTGCCCGAGCACGCCGTTGAAGAACACCGCAGCCATCGGCGGTGCGCTCACGATGAGCATGGTCAAGATCAGCCCCATTCCGCCCTGCTGCATCGCCATCGCGGTCAGACTCTCCTGGCTGGCACCGGTGGTCCAGCCGGCGACCCAGAATGCAATGCCGACCGCGATCACCATGTCGAGCGCGAGCGTCACCATCACCGTGAGCAGCGCCAGCGAGAACAGGGTGCCGATGCCGTAGTAGAGCCATTTCGTGAACAGCTGCTGCGTTGCGCGGAACAACAGGCACAGGATGAAGATCGGCCCCAACCCGACCACCAGCGCGATCGCCACCTTGTTGAGCAGCATGGTTGCCGCCGCCATGATCGCAGGCCCGCCGAGGCCGACGCCGGTAAACCACAACGCTCGATCCTTTCGCTTGTCAGTCAGCAGGTCATCGCCGGAATCAACCGAATCGATCGCAGCCAACGCCACCTGCATGATGGCCAGCGTCCGGTCGATGTCCTCATACGGCCCGCCGTCACGCTCGCCCGTTATTGTTTCGGCGACGACTTCGGTCAGGCCATGCGTGAGCGTGCGGTAGGTCGACCCCGAGCCGGCGGCAGCCCCGGTGGCAATTGCGATCACCAGCACCGCCTTCAGCGCATCGGTGACCAGCGCCATCATCGGCTCGCGTGACTGACCGGTGGCGATCCGGTAGCCATGCACCAGTATCCAGAGCGTCAAAAGGCTCAGCGCTGCGGTGCCCACCACACGCAGCACGCGTCCCAACAGGTTGCCTGCGAATTCACTGATCTCGTCGTCGAGGAAGCTGCTGATCTCATGGAAGAAGATCATGTTGGGGAGACCGGCCTGGACCTGCATCCAGTCGATCCCTCCCATGACGAAGCGCAGCGTGTCTTCCATGGCCATTGTTGTCGTACCTGCTCAGCGCTCGCGCAGGCGCGCTGCGCGCAAGGCGACCTTGAGCGCAGCGCCCTGGATGAGCTCATCGGTGCCCGGGTTCCTGAAGCTCTTGTTGGCCGCCCGCACCTGGTCGGCCTGCAACGTCCGCAGGGTTGCGTCATACGCACCCAGCAACGTCTCGGCGTTCTGTACGTCGTTCTGCAGCTGCCCCTGGATGGCAAGGATGCGGTTCGTATTGGACGCCAGCTTGCCCTGCTCGTCCGCGCCGATGCCCGCGCGCTCCGCATAGGTGGCACGCAGCTCCCCGTCGCGTGCCTCGACATCTTCGAGCATCGCCACCATTGCGTTGAACCTGCGGTTCTCGGTGTTGACGATCGCGCTGCAATACATGTGCTGCTCGACGCCAGAGGGATTGTTGCGCGGCTCGCTGCCGCAGCGGTCGGCCAGACCATCGTCCAGCCCGCGCTGGGCGAACTGTTCGCGATGCCCGGGGTTGCCTTGGTAGGCTGCGCCGGCCACAAGCGCCTGCTGGTACTGCTTGTCCAGCGTGCTCAACTGGTCGATCTGGCTCTGGTAGTCCTGCCACATCTGCTGGTACTGCGCGATCCAGCCGAGGATGGTCTTGATGGTATGCGGCACATCGAATACCGCGACCTGAGCGTTTGCCGGGCCTGCGGCTAGCACGCCCGCCATCAGCAGGCCTGCTGCCCACCGCACGGGCCTCACCGCAGCCCCGTTTCCACGCCTGCCGACTTCCTTGTCGTCCATGTCCAGCTCCTTGGGTTGATACATGTGTCCAATGTGAATCAGGGCACCACCAATACGCCCTGACTGCCTCGAGACATGGCGCGCACACCTTCGCGTCCGGTTCCGCGCCTCTCAGCCTGGAACGCGCTGAGCCATTGCCCGGGGTGAAGAGCGTCAGTCGCGACGCCTTCGGCGTGAGCACGTTCGGCCAGCACCCGGTGCATCACTTCGATGTTGTCGGTCGATGCCGAAATCACCGCAAGCGCATCGTCGAGACCATTGAGATCCAGACGGCAGACGCTTGAAGCGTGCCCTTGCTTGACCAGGAAGCACCTCGATCGTTCGTCGAGCGACAGCACCACCCGGAACTCGGCTTCGGTCAGCTTCAGGCCATCGACGTAATCGGAGCGCTTGGCGTTCGGGTTGGGCAGCAGGATCAGGGTCGCCGTCTGTTCGACAAGCGCGGCAGCAATGTCGCTGGACAGCGCATCTTCCGGGCTCTGAGTCGCAAAGATCCCCAGGCCATTCTGCTTGCGGATGGTCTTCTGCTTGTTGCGCGCGAAATCCTTGAGCGCGCCGCCACCGTCGAGGATCTTCCAGAACTCGTCCATCACATAGATCAGCCGGCGTCCGTCGATCAGCCCCTCGAGGCGGTGCAGCAGGTAGCGCACCACCGGCACCCTCACCTCGGGGTTGTCGACGACATCCGTGTAATCGAACCCGATGATGTTGGCGCGTGAGAGATCGACGGTATCGACCGGATTGTCGAACACCCAGCCCAGGCTGTGGCCGGCGGTCCACTTCCGCAAGCGCGCGTAGAGGCCGTCATCCCCCATATTGGGCAGGCTCTTCTGGAAGTTGGTCATGCTTCGCAGCGCCGGCGGCGTGTCAAGAATGCCCTCCACCGCGCGATGGATGTCCTCGTCCTCGCGCGCGGTGTACGAGGGCTTGCCGGCGAGGATCCTGGCCAGTTCGGCGAGGAACTGCACGTTTCCTTCCGTGCGCTCGCATTGGAACGGATTGAACCCGGTGGCGCGGCCGTTCTCCAGCGCCAGGTAGTTTCCGCCACATGCCCGCACGAAGATCTCGGAGCCACGATCCTTGTCGAAGAAGAAGATCGTCGGCGACGGATCCAGCTTCTGCACTTGGCTGAGCAGGAAGTTGACGAGCGCGGTCTTCCCCGTCCCGGACTTGCCGATGATCATGGTGTTTCCGAGGGCTTTCTCGCCGCGCGAATCCTCACCGCCATGGGTGGCGTGGAAGTTGAAGAAGTACGGCTGGCCGTTGGTCGCCTGCAGGGTGGTCACGCACTCGCCCCACGGGTTCCTGGACTGCTTTCCGCTGGCGAAGTTGTGCAGGGGCGAAAGGCCGAGGAAATTCAGCGAGCTGACGTTGGCGAGTCGTGTGCGATATCGCCAGTTGCCGGGCAGCTGCGCATAGAACGCCGACGCTATTGCCAGGTCTTCCTTGGCCGAAACGAATCCCGCATTCGAAAGTTCCGCGCGCGCGGCAGCGATGTTGTGCGAGAGCGCTTCCTGGCTGGCGGCGTGCAAGGCAAGCGAGAAGTGGAACTCGCCCAGGACGAAGTTGCCGGAAGCCAGCTGGTCCATCGCATGGTCGAGCTCGGCGATCTGGCTGACCGCCTTGTCCCCGGAAGACACCATCATGCCTTTGGTGCGATCGAGCACGCGAAGCGCATCCTGACGTCCCATCGGGCTGAACGACTGCGTCATGACGTACTCGAAGTCGAGGTACTTCAAGCCATTGAGGATCCCGGGCCAGGTGGCCTCGGAATACTCCTTGATGTTGAGGATGGCCCCGTAATCATGGCGCCCGCACGGGGTGGCCACCACGAAGTCGCCTGTCCTGGCCGAGAACGTGTGGCGGCTCACCGGCAGGTAGTCGCCTATCGGCGCGGCGAGTACCGGCACCGGCTCGTCAAGCCGGTTGACGATGTAGCCGTAAAGCTCAAGAACCTCGGAGAACAGCACGCCGTTCCCCGCTTCGTACATGCCCAGGCGTCGCGGCGCGTAGTCCACCAGCACCGCCTCGACATTGCCTGCCAGCTCCTGCAGCCGCGCCACGGCCTGCTCCTGCTCCGCCCGTAGTCGACCCAGGTCCGAGCTGCGCTCCGACATCCGCCGACCAGTGACCAGCGGCCTATACAGCATGCTGAGGTACAACTCGTTCTGCATCGCGTCCTGTTCGGACAGCCTCGCGAAGTAGGCGTCGGACAAGTCCTGGTTGAATGCCTGCGCGAATCGCCCGCCGCCCTTGATCGCACGCTTGCGGCGGATGTCGTGTGCCCAGAAGGCGACATTGCTGAAATCCGGCGCGCGCAGCGACTGCAACAGCCGATTGAACGTGGCATGGCGATGCTCCAGGTCCCACGCCTCGCGGCCGACGAACGGCAGGCCAGCAAGGCGCCACGCCACCAGAAAGTCGCCGCCTGTGGTCTTCACCACCGTGGGCGACACGTGCGACGAGAGGGGAACAAAGTCGCCCACCGCCGCATCCGCCACGGCGTTCATCCGGACGCTCCGCGCGAACGATATCTGTTCGGCGCAAACGACCACGCGCCGTCGCGAAGTCCAAGGTTGCGCACGCTGGTGCGCATGCGCCAGCGCAGCCCCAGCATGCGGAACACCATCTCGTCGCGGCGCGCCATCTGCCGCATCGCGAACACCACCACCGGCAGCGTGACGAGAAGAAGCAGGTTCACGTACACCGCAAGCAGCAGGCATGCCCCGGCGCCGATGAAGAACGGCACGTATGGGACGCCCAGGAACATGGCGGGGCGGGTGCAACCGCGGAAGAGCACGTCCCTACGCATGCGACACCGGCAGCACCGCCCCGAGCATCGCCGTGCATTCGCCGGCCTCCGGGCCGAGCAGCATCCTCGCGATCTGCGCAGCCGCGCCGATCAGCAGCCCGCCGATCAGGATCGGCGCGACGTCGGCGATGCGCTTGTGCGCGAACGCGATCTGATAGCCGGCGAAGATGATGGCGATCGTCACTACAGCGATCGATGCCATATTGAGAAGGCCGTTGACGTTCTCGAAGAAGCCGCAGACCTTGGTGTCCGCTCCCCCAAAGCCCTGCGCAAGTGCCAGGTACGGCGCCGACGCCAGCACCGCGATCGTGGTGATGGAAACGTGACGGCGCATGCCGAAGTAATGTTGGTGTCCCCTGCCTTCCTTGCGTGCGTTCATGATGCATCCCTGCGTTGGTGATGGATTCCCGCCATCCCGGCGGGAGTGATTTTCAGAACACGAATGCGGTGTCGCGCTCCGCTGCTGGTGCCGCGTCATCCCGGGTTTCGTTGCCGCGTCCAGTCGCGGTGGTGCTGACCGTCGGGACGAATGGTTCGGTTTCCGTGTGGTGGAGGGCGGTCTGTACAGCCGGCGCCAGCGTCGGCGTTGTCTGTGCGGTCGCAACCGGCTGCGGCCCTGCGCCATGCACGTCCAGGGCGGGAACTCCTCTCCGACCGACCAGGCTTCCACTGCCTCCATCAGCGCGCTGGTCGCGTCTTGCCTTCCACTGTCGCGCAGGCGCTCCAGCCCGGGCGATCGCGACCGCGTCGACGTTGCCGTCTCCGCGCGCGATCGAGGCACGGATCTTCTGCACGTAACCGTCGCGAAAGCCGGTGCTGAAGTTTCCGGAGTAGTAGCAGCTGAACGCCTTGTCCCAGTCGCCACCGGCACGCATATGGCAGTCGGCGAGGATACGGGAGCCGGCGGCCAGGTTCGGGCAAGGGTCGAATGCAAGCTCGTAATTGCCAAGCCCCTGCTTCACCAGGTTATGGAGATTCACTTGCGCCAGCCCGAGCGAGAAATTGAAGCCGTCGCGTTCCAGCTGCCTTGCAGTCGCGACAGCCTCGGCCAGGTTGCGCGGCTGTCGTGCCAGGCGCGTACCGACCACGCCGATGGCGTAGGGGTTGTAGGACGACTCCACCCGCACGATGTGATGCATGACCTCGGCCGGCACGGCAAGATCCTGGCACGCAAGCGCTTCGATCCCCGGAATCAGATTCGCCCCCTGGTGACGCGCGCATCGGCTCGAAATCGATACCCGTGACATGCCGCCGCCCGCCGCGCGCGCTGATGTGGACGAGGATGTCGATGGTCGACATCAGCAGGCGCCGGATGGTGGCGAACTCCAGCCCCGCCCCCTCGGGCGAGCCTTTGACCATGAGTGCGAGCTGGTCCCAGGCCTGCGCCGTGCTCCCGGCGTGGCAGCTGGTAATGGAGCCGGGATGTCCGGACGCGCAGTTGCGTATGAAGTAGAAGGCTTCGTCGCCACGCAGCTCCGCAAGGATGATCCGGTCGGGCTTCATACGCAGGCAGGCTTCCATGCAGCCTTTGGCGGTGACGTTGGCCGTGCCTTGCCCGCCCTTGGAATACAACAGGTGGACGACGTTCGGCTGACTGATGAACAGCTCCCGGGCATCCTCGATGGTGACCAGGCGCTCGTCCGCGTCGATGTGTTCGACCAGGGATTTCATGAACGTGGTCTTGCCACTCCCGGTGGCGCCCGCAACCACGATGTTCTTGCGCTGCTGGACGGCGCACCGGAAGAAATCGATGTAGCGACCCGCGGCGCGCAGCGACAGAAGCTCGCGGTCGCCGGCGTCGAGGGCGTCCGCGGCCGGCTGCACCGCGTCGAAGAACCCGTCCGCCTCGTACGCGTCCAGGCTGCGTGCCTGCCGCGACGGGAGGCGGATGGTGATCGACACCTTGCCGGCGTCACAAGCCGGCGGCACCACGAACTGCGCTCGCTGGCCGGTCGGGAACGTCAGCGAGACCACGGGATCGGCATCCGTGATGCGCTGGCCGGTATCACTTTCGTTGACCACCGCGGTGCAGAACTGGCGGGCGCGCTCGAACGTGAGCCCCGGGACTTCGACGCGCTGCCAAGCGCCACGCGCCTCGAGCCAGACCTCTCCCGGGCGGTTGATGCAGATCTCGGTGACGTCGGGCGACGCCATGTACCCGAGAATTCCCAGCACCTCGTACTGGTAGTCGAGGAAGCCACTGCGCGGCCCGCCACGCACGCAATCGCGCTGCGCACCAAGCGATGAGCTGCCGTCGGCCATCACAGCTGCGCCACCACGGCGGAGAAGTCGACATCACGGGCCACATAGACGTTGACCACCGTGCCGTGCTGGATGGTCACCGTCGGCGGCCTGCGGCTGTCGAGTGCCTGGTTTGCGAGCCGCTCCATGGTGCGCCCGGTCGCGCTCTCGTACGGAGACTGCACGACCACGCCAGCTGGACCGATGGTGGACGATGACGGTCCCTCTTCGGCGGCCGCGTACTTGAACGCATCGCTCAACAGGCTGATCAACAACGCCGATGCGACCCGGCTGCCCCAATGCGCGCTGTAGTGACCCGGATGCCCGGCTCCGCCAAGATTGTCCACCCCGGGGCTCGACATCGCGACATCAAGCCCGCTGGGCGTGGTGATCCGGTCCCAGACCACCGCCACGCGTGGGCCCGTCGGCTCCATGTCGTAACGTCCCAGCACCTTCGAACCGCGCGGCAGCAATAGTTGCCGGCCGTTGATCGAATACACGGGCTCGGTCACCACGCATGAGGTGAACCCGGATATGTCGGTGATGATGCGCGTCTCGAGCACGCAGCGGATGTAGGTGCCGCGGACCAGGAGCGCGTCGGGCCGGGCGATGTATCGGGCACGGGTCGTGGACGTGGAATCGGGTTCGACATGAGCGGGCTCCGCAGTCGGGAGGCCCGCGAGCATGGCCTGCATGTACGCGTCCGGGCCCTTCGGCACCGCGTCACCTTCGCCGGACTGCATCCGCCTTTCGCGCAGTGACGGACCGTCGGGGCGCGCGGGAATCGCGAAGCTGGGCAATGCCGTCGGCCGCTGCTCTATCGGAACAGGCAGCACTGGAATGGGAACGGCCGGCATTGTCGGCATTGCCACGGTTGCTCGCTCGCGTGATGGATCAGTTCTCGGCAATTCGGGGATGACAAGCGCCTGCTCACGCGGCTCGGCGGGCACGTCTCCTTCGCCACCGATCGCGCGCAGCATCCACACGATCGCAAGCACGAGCAGCAGTACGATGCCTGCGAGGAATCCCAGCGCCTTGCGATTGAGGCGCCGGAGGTCCTCGGTTCGCAGCACCGGGGCCGCCGAGTCGAGGTCCGGCCCCGCCTGGCGCGCCGCATAGTGGCCTGATCGTCCGTCGGCAGGGGAAAAATCACGCTCGCTCATCGCGGGTTCCTCCTCAGGCCGACGATACTGCGCCCGTGGCGGACCACGAGATATGGATAGGTGCCGTGCACCACCACCGTGCTGCCGTCGACTGTGGTGTTGACGACGAAGTCCTCACCATCCTCGCGCTCGCGTCCGAACACCACCGGAAAACTGCCGGTCGGCAACCTGGCCTGATCACCCATCTGCAGGTAGGTGAAGCTGCCATCGTCGTAGACATTGGCGGGCACCAGCCAAGCCTGGCCTCGCCGCACGGCATAGTCGTAGTCGAAGTTGTACTCACGCCCCTTGTCGAGCGCGACGCTCAAGCCCTGGGTAGGTGATTCCTCGATCGGCGCCTTGAAGCTGGCGTCCGCCGGATAGCGGAACGCGATCTTGTACTGCACGCCAGCACGGCGCGCCTGCTCCAGCGATGTCCAGTCGCTTGCAACGACTTTCAGCTCGAAGATGTATGCATGCGACTTCGTGCGCACCAGCATGTTGGTGTCGACGTCGACATCGCGTGGCCGCAGATAGAACACGTTGCCGCGCCGGGTCAGGTCCCAGCCGCTGCTGAAGCCGGTGCTGTAATCGAGGATTTCCTCGGCAGGATCGAGCTCGATCTGGGTGGCGATTCCGAGCGCGGCGCGAACCGCGTAGACCTGATCTGGCTGGTACTCGTAGACGTCGACATGCTGCGCGCGCGCGGGCGGCCCCGTGAGCAAGCCGTACAGCAGCATGCCGCCCATGGTCATGGACAGGGTCCTGGTCATGGGCTCGCCTCCTGGTTCTCATCTGCCACAGCGCCAGCGTCGGCACTGTCATCCACCGCTGCATCGGCGGCGGGCTCAAAGACTGCGTGCGTTGGCTCCGACTCGGCGGGCGGCAAGGCGGCATAGTCGTTGTCGACGCGGTAACTCGTGACCTGGAATCCGAGGGGGTTCTCGAGACGGTCGGGCTCTTCCATCTTCAGCGCCAGGTTGTAGGTGAAGCCGAGCGTCGCGATACGGCTGTCCAGTGGCCGGGTCGCACCGGACGACTTGTCGTAGACGCTGCGCTGGAAGCGCACCGTGGCGCCACCGGGATGTCCATCCGCACCATCGATCAGCTGGATGCTGAGGATCCGCACCCGGATGGCGCGCGTCCGCCCAAGCGTGTTGAACGGGCTGCGGGGATTGTTGGCGGCGTGGAGTGCGGCGTACTCGCGCCCGACTTCCGGGACCGTCATCGCGTGCACGGCCCGCCAGTCGCGCAGATTCATCATCGCCACGTCATACGATTCACGCAGGCCCACGAAGCGGGCCACGTTGGCCCGGTTGATGGCTTCGCTGGCGGTCACCGCACGGTGCCGGAAGTCGTCATCGAGGCGGGCAATGGTGGCGTTCCCGCTGTAGGCATCGGCCATCACCAGGAACGGCACCCGCTCCTTCAGCGGCATGATTCGGACATATCCGGCGCCCAGCACGAGCGCGGTGATAGCCGCTACCAGCGCGACCAGCCATGCACGACGTTCACTGCGCCGCGCAAGGTCGGCGATGGTGACCTCATAGTTTGTCGCCCTGGCGATCGCTTCCTCGATCGCCGGAGACGCCTGCTTCCTTCCGAACATGATGCAATCCGTGCAAGGTTCGTGTGAGTTGGTTTTATTGCCTCGCGATCAACCCGGGTCTCCTTCCCGTGCTGTCACCACCAGTCGATCGCCGTCGACCGCCACCAGCACCTGTTGCGCGGCGTAGATCTCGCTCAACTGGGCGGCCGCATCCTCGATGCGCTGCGCGCGCAACGCCTGCACCGGAAGGTGCAGCGTGAAATCGGCATGGTGCCGATAATCGAGCGTGAACTGCGTGTCGCGTGCCCAGCGCACCAGCAGGCTGCGCAGCGTGCGATCCAGCGGAGACGCCTGGAACACGTACGCACCGCGCAATGGGATGGCGTGCGTCGTTGCGGCGTAGCGGTTGACCGGCTGCCAGCGGCCGCGGACGTCGGGCACTTCGCGCGCCGCGCAACCGCCGAGCATCAACGCCACGAGGGCGGCACCGCAGTACCCGATCACGTCATCCTTGACGTCCATGCCCCCCTCCCCGGCGACAAGCTTGAATGTAGAGGCCGGAACGATCCTTGTCCTCGGCCGTGAAACTCCGTGTGTGTCGTGGCCCCCTGGCTACGACACGTGCGCTGCGTTACTCCACATGCGCCATGACTCGAAGCTAAACGTCGCGCGTGAACGGGTCAATACGCGGACGTACGCATTTCTGTGATGGCGTCGAGAGAACGGACAAATCCCATGCACAGTTGTGCACAAATCCGATGCGCGTCAGACGGAGATGTGCGCGATGCGGCCCATGCACGGACACCAGCAGCGTGCCGATTCCCGTTTCCGCGGCTACAGCCGTCATGCGCACGTCCTATCATTCCGTCCATGCACCTGCCTCTTCGACCTCCGGCCCTGATCGCCGCGCTACTCGTTACCCTCCTCGCCACCGCCGCCTGCACCGGCCCCACCACACGGACAGGGTCGCTACCTGCCGTCCATGCGCCGGCTGCCATGTCCAGCGGCGACGCACTGCTGCTCGTCTCCATCGACGGCCTGCATCCTGACCGCCTCAACGCAGCCGACTCCCCCAACCTGGTCCGCCTCGCCGCCAACGGCGTGCAGGCGCGCTGGATGACGCCCTCCTACCCGTCGCTCACCTTCCCCAACCACTACACCATCGCCACCGGGCTGCGGCCCGACCGGCACGGCATCGTCCACAACTCCATGCACGATGCCGCGCTCGGCACGTTCCGCCTGTCCGACCGCGACGCGGTGGGTGCCAGCGGCTGGTGGGGCGGCGAGCCGATCTGGGTGGGCGCCGAGAACGCCGGCCTGCGCACCGCCACCATGTTCTGGCCCGGCTCCGAGGCCGAGGTGGCCGGCGTGCGGCCCACGCGCTGGCATGTGTATGACGAGTCCGCCTCCGCCGCCCAGCGCGCGGCCACCGTAGCCGGCTGGCTGCTGGAGCCGGACGCCACGCGCCCGCGCCTGGCCACGCTGTACTTCCACGATGTCGACACCGCGGCCCACACCTACGGCCCGGGCTCCGCGGAGGCGCGCGCTGCGCTCGTAGGCGTCGATGCTGCCGTCGGCTGCCTGCTGGACGCGCTGCAGAGCAACGGGCGCCTTGGCCACACCAACATCGTGCTGGTCTCCGACCACGGCATGGCGGAGGTGCCGCCGGGTAACCAGCTGTCCATCGACGACCTGGTGACCATGGAGCAGGCGCGCGTGGTGAGCATCGGCCAGGTGATCCAGGTGCAGCCAAACCCCGGCTTCGAGTCCCAGGTGGAGGCGCGGCTGCTGGGCCGCCACGCGCACCACGAATGCTGGCGCCGCGGGGACGTGCCGGCGCGCTGGCACTACGGCACCCACCCGCGCGTGCCGGCGATCGTCTGCCAGATGGACGAGAACTGGGACGTGGTGCTCCCACGGGTCCTGGACGCGCGCGCACTCGGCGGCACGCGCGGCTCGCACGGCTACGACCCGGCGCTGCCGTCGATGCGCGCGGTGTTCATCGCCAGCGGTCCGGCGTTCCGTCGTGGCGCGGTGATCGATGCGATCGACAACGTCGACGTGTATCCGTTGCTGGCGCGGCTGCTGGGCATCGCGGCCGCCGACAACGACGGCGATCCCGAGGCGTTGCTGCCGGCCCTGGTGCCCGCCGTCGCGGGGCCCTGAACCGCGCCGGAAAGACGCCGGCCCTGATGTCCGAAAGCGGCGAGTCCGGCGCGCCGGGCGGTGCTAGCCTGCGTCCATGGCATCCCCCGCCCTCCCCGATGTGCAGGTCTGCGAGCAGGCGCGACGCAGCCGCGATCCGCGTTTCGACGGGCTGTTCTTCACCGCCGTGCACAGCACGCGCATCTATTGCCGGCCGGTGTGCCCGGCGCCGTTCGCAAAGCGGGTCAGCTACTTCGCGAATGCCGCGGCGGCGGAGACCGCCGGCTATCGCCCCTGCCTGCGCTGCCGGCCCGAGCTGTCCCCGCACGATGGCGCGTGGCGACGCGGTGATGCGGCGCTGGCGCGCGCGCTCACGCTTATCGACCAGGGTGCGCTTGCCGATGCACCGCTGGCCGCCTTGGCCGCGCGCGTCGGCATCGGCGAGCGGCAGCTGCGGCGGCTGTTCGTGGAGCGCCTCGGCGCGCCGCCGGTGGGCGTGCACGGCACGCGCCGGCTGCTCTTCGCCAAGCAGCTGCTGACCGAGACCGCGCTGCCGATCACCGACGTGGCGCTCGCGGCCGGGTTCGGCAGCCTGCGGCGCTTCAACACGACGTTCAAGGACGCCTACCGGATGGCGCCGCGCGACTTGCGCCGCCAGCCCGGTGCGGCGCGCAACACCGGCGGCGATTCACTGGTGCTGCGCCTCGGCTACCGGCCGCCCTACGACTTCGCCGCAATGCTCGCGTTCCTGCGCGGGCGCGCGCTGCCGGGCGTGGAGGCCGTCGACGATGCGAGCTACGCGCGCGTCATCGCCGGCAGCAACGGCGGTCCGGACGGCTGGCTGCGCGTCAGTGCGTGGCCTGGCGGAGAACACGCGCTGAAGCTGGAGCTGCATGCGCCGCTGGCCGCGCGCCTGCTCGACATCGTGCAGCGTCTTCGGCGCATGTTCGACCTCGACGCCGACCCGCAGGCCATCGCCACCACGCTGTCCGCCGATCCGCGCCTGCGACCGCTGCTGCGCGCGCATCCCGGGCTGCGCCTGCCGAGCGGCTGGGACGGGTTCGAGATCGCGGTGCGCGCGGTGCTCGGCCAGCAGGTGAGCGTGGCCGCGGCGCGCACGCTCGCCACGCGCATGGCGCGGCAGTTCGGTACCACGCTGGCCACGCCGTTCGCCAGCGGCCTCGAACACCTGTTCCCGACGCCGGAAGCGCTCTCCGATGCCGACCTCGCGGCCATCGGCCTGACGCGCGCACGCGCCGACACCGTGCGCGGCGTGGCGCGTGCGCTGCTCGACGGCCGCGTGGATTTCCGTCCCGAGCGCACGCTTGCGGACTTCACCGAACGCTGGGTCGCGCTGCCGGGCATCGGGCCGTGGACCGCCCAGTACATCGCCATGCGTGCGCTCGGCCATCCCGATGCGTTCCCGGCCGAAGACCTGGTGCTGCAGAAGGCCGCCGCGCCCGACGACGGGCGGTTCACCGCGAAGGCCCTCGGCCTGCGCGCCGAGGCGTGGCGGCCTTGGCGCGCCTACGCCGTCATCCATCTCTGGCGCGACGCGGCGGCAACGGCAACCGCGGCCAAGGCCCAGGTGTCCGCTCCCGCGCGCCGCCGCGCGCGTCCATCCATCGCAGAGGCTCCGCGCCCATGACACTCGTCTACCAGCACTTCGACACGCCGATCGGCGTGCTCACCCTCGCCGCGGACGACACCGGGCTGCAGCGCATCGACTTCCCGCCGCCCAGGCTGCCGCCCGCCGGTTCCGCATGGCGCGAAGGCAGCAACGCGGTGATCGCGGAGACCCGCAGGCAGCTGAAGGAATACTTCGCTGGCCGCCGGCGCAGCTTCGACCTGCCGCTGTCGCCGCAGGGCACGGAATTCCAGCGCAGCGTGTGGACCGAACTCGCCGCGATCCCCTACGGGCACACCTGGAGCTATCGCGACCTTGCGCAGCGCATCGGCAAGCCGAGCGCGATGCGCGCGGTGGGCGCCGCCAACGGCCGCAACCCGCTGCCGATCGTGCTGCCCTGCCATCGCGTGATCGGCGCCGACGGCTCCCTCACCGGCTTCGGCGGCGGGCTGCCGACCAAGGCGTTCCTGCTGAGGCTGGAAGGTGCCCTGCCGCCGGGCGATGACGACCTGTTCGCCGGCGGCGACACTGCCGCGTTGACGCGTTGACGCGCTGACGCGCTGACGCTCAGGCGAGCAGCCGCACCATCGCCTGGCGATAGCGGCCGGCCACTGCGTCGCGGTCGCGGTGGCGTCCTTCGGACACGAGCTTCACTCCCGCCACTTCGACCTCGCGCACGCAGGGCACGTTGCCGCTGAAGATCCAGCGGTCGGCGACATCCGATGCATTGGCCCCGGCGAAAATCGCAGCTTCGCCATCGAGCACGACATGGTCATCGCCGGCGTCGAAGCCGGTCGATTTCGCTGCGCTCGCCACCACGCCCTGCAGCAGCGTCTCGCCGACGCTGGTCGAATCCGCCGACACCGCGATGTTGCGGTGGCGGGTGTCCAGGCGCTGGCCGTACTCGAGCCAGCGCAGTTCCTCCACCGGCGACACCGAGATGTGCGAATCCGAGCCGATGCCCCAGCTGCCGCCGGCATCGAGGAAGTCGCGCAGCCGGAACAGGCCGTCGCCGAGGTTGGCTTCCGTCGTCGGGCAGATCGCGACCGTGGCGCCGCTGCTGGCGATGCCGGCGAGCTCGGCGTTGTCCAGGTGCGTGGCATGCACCAGCGTCCAGCGCGCGTCGACGTGGGCGTGGCCGAGCAGCCACTCCACCGGCCGCGCGTCGCGCAGCGCCAGGCAGTCCTGCACCTCGCCGACCTGCTCGGCGACGTGGATGTGGATGCGCGCATCCGCGGGCAGCGCGGCCAGGACCTCGCGCATCGCCGCTTCCGGCACCGCGCGCAGGCTGTGCAGCGCGCAGCCGATGCGCACGCTGTCGCCGGTGTGCGCGCGCAGGGCGTCGAACAGGCGCAGGTAGCTGTCGACGTCGTGCCCGAAGCGCCTCTGCCGTTCACCCAGCGCGTGGCCATCGAAGCCGCCGGTCATGTACAGCACCGGCAGCAGGGTGATGCGGATGCCGGTGTCGCGCGCCGCGGCAAGCAGCGCATCGGCCATCACCGTATGCGCCGCGTACGGACGGCCGTCGGGCTGGTGGTGCACGTAGTGGAACTCGCAGACGCTGCCGTAGCCGGCTTCCAGCATCTCGACGTACAGCTGCGAGGCGACGGCGTGCAGCAGGTCGGGATCGAAGCGCGCGGCCACCCGGTACATGGTTTCGCGCCAGGTCCAGAACGAATCCTCGGGATGCGTCTGGCGCTCGGCCATGCCGGCCATCGCACGCTGGAAGGCGTGCGAATGCAGGTTGGCGATCGCGGGTACGCGCCAGCCGCCGGCAACGGGCTGGACGAGCGACGGCAGTGGAGTGGCGGTGGCAGGCATGGCGGCGGGTGTGCGTCGGGAGTGCGCTAGGCTACCGCGTCGCCACCATGCCGACAGGCCCGCCATGCTCCGCGCTCCCGAACACCGTCCGGATGTCCAACATGCCTGAGCGCTGGGACGGGCTGCTACGCAACGCCACGCTCGCCACCCTGGACGGCGATGCCGGCTACGGCCTCGTGCATGACGGCGCGCTGGGCTGGCGCGACGGCCGCATCGTCTTCGCGGGCCCGGCTTCGGCGCTGCCAGGCGCGGCGGAAAGCCTCTCCGTTGAGGTGATCGACGCCGGCGGCGACCTGGTCACGCCCGCGCTGGTCGACTGCCACACCCACCTGGTGTTCGCCGGCGACCGCGCCGCGGAATTCGAGCAGCGGCTGATGGGCGCGAGCTACGAGGAGATCGCGCGTGCCGGCGGCGGCATCGTCTCCACGGTGCGCGCCACCCGCGCCGCCGACGAGGACGCGCTGCTCGCCGAGTCGCTGCCGCGGGCCCGCGCGCTGCTGCGCGACGGCGTGGCCACGCTCGAGATCAAGTCCGGCTACGGCCTGGACTTCGACAACGAACGCAAGATGCTGCGCGTCGCGCGCCGCATCGGCGACACGCTCGGCATCGGCGTGCGCACCACCTTCCTTGGCGCGCACGCGCTGCCACCCGAGTTCGCCGGCAATGCGGATGCCTACATCGATGCCGTGCTCGACTGGCTGCCGCGCCTCCACGCCGAGGGCCTGGTGGACGCGGTGGACGCGTTCTGCGAGCGCATCGCGTTCAGCGCCGCGCAGACGCGGCGCGTGTTCGAAGCGGCGCGCGCGCTCGGCCTGCCGGTGAAGCTGCACGCCGACCAGCTGAGCGACGGCGGCGGTGCGGCGCTGGCTGCGGAGTTCGGCGGATTGTCGGCCGACCACGTCGAACACACCTCCCCTGAAGGCGTGGCGGCAATGGCCACGGCCGGCACCGTCGCGGTCCTGCTGCCCGGCGCGTTCCACGTGCTGCGAGAGACCACGCTGCCGCCCATCGAAGCCTTCCGCGCTTCGCGCGTGGCGATGGCCGTGGCCACCGACTGCAACCCCGGCACCTCGCCGCTGCAGTCGCTGCGCCAGGCAATGCAGCTCGCCTGCACGCACTTCCGGCTGTCGCCCGAGGACGCGCTGCGCGGTGCCACGGTCAATGGCGCGAAGGCGCTGGGCCTCGACGATCGCGGCGTCCTGCGCGCCGGACTGCGCGCCGATTTCGTGCGCTGGCGCGTGCGCGAGCCCGCGGCACTCTGTTACTGGCTGGGCGGCGACCTCGCCGCCTCGGTCCACTGCGGCGGCCGCCGCGTCGCCTGACCCTGGAGACCCGAATGATCCACGTGCCGAGCCATGCCCTGCCCCGCTGCCTGCTCGCCATCGCGCTCGCCGCGCCCACGCTGGCGCTGGCCCAGTCCACCGACGCCGCGCGCGCGCTGGCGGCCGACGCGGTGATCGTCGACACCCACATCGATGCGCCCGGCATCCTCGTGGAGACCTGGGCCGACCTGGGCGTCAGCGCGCCGGACCGCGAGTTCGACTACCCGCGCGCCCGCGCTGGCGGCCTGGATGTCGCGTTCATGTCCATCTACACCTCTCCGCGCGAGGACGACGCCGGCAGCGCCTGGCAGTCGGCCAACGCGCAGATCGACGCCGTGGAGGCGCTGGCGGCGCGGCACCCGGACCGCTTCGCCATCGTCACCTCGCCGCGCGATGTCGAACAGCTGCGCCAAGGCGGCCGCGTGCTGCTGCCGCTGGGAATGGAGAACGGCGCGCCGATCGGCGACGACCTCGCGCAGGTCGCGTTTTTCCACGCCCGCGGCGTGCGCTACATCACCCTCGCGCACAGCGCCAACAACCGCATCAGCGATTCGTCCTACACGATCGAGAAAAAATGGGACGGGCTGAGCCCGTTCGGCCGCGAGGTGGTGGCCGAGATGAACCGCCTCGGGATGATGGTCGACGTATCGCACCTGTCCGATGCCGCCGTCGCGCAGGCGGTGGCGTTGAGCCGCGTGCCGGTGATTGCCAGCCATTCCGCGCTGCGCCACTTCACCCCGGGCTTCGAGCGCAACCTCAGCGACGAACTCGCGCTGGCGATCGCCAAGAAGGGCGGCGTGGTGCAGATTCCGTTCGGGATCGCCTTCGTCACCCCGGCAGCGGCGGCGAAGACCCAGGCGTACTTCCGCGCGTCCGACGCCTTCAACCGCGCCAATGCCGGGCGCGTGGCCGCAGGGCAGCCGCCGGCCGACCGCGCCGCGTTCGAAAAGGACTGGGAGGCCGCCAATCCGCCGATGGAGGCGCCGATCACCGACGTGCTCGACCAGATCGACTACGCGGTGAAATTGCTTGGCGTCGAACACGTCGGCATCGGCTCCGATTTCGACGGCGTCAGCGGCGAACTGCCCGAAGGCCTGCGTACCGTGGCCGACTACCCCAACCTGATTGCCGGCCTGCAGGCGCGCGGGCACTCGGACGATGACATCCGTGCGATCCTCGGCGGCAACCTGCTGCGCGCGTGGGCGCTGGTGGAGGCAGGGGCGGCGTCGCGCTGACGCGCCACGGGCCCTGAAACGAAGAAAGCCCCGCACGGGCGGGGCTTCTCTCGATCGCGCTGGAAGGGCGCGTTATTCCTTGGCGACGGTCTTCTTGGCCACGGCCTTCTTGGCCGGCGCCTTGGCAACAGTCTTGCTCGCGGCCTTCTTGGCGACCGGCGCGGCAGCCGTGCCGGCGGCCTTGGTGGTCACCTGGCTACGGGAATTGCCGTAGCTGGCGTTGAAGCGCTTGCCCTTGGCGGTCTTGCGGTCGCCCTTGCCCATGTGATGCTCCTGGAGGTTGTTCGATCCGGCGCGCGCATGCACGCCGCAGGGCGCGAATCCTAGCACGCATGCCGGTTTACGGCGCTGGAACGCTGCCGGCCGCGGCGTGTGTCAGGCGCAGGTTGACAAGGTGCGCCGCGGCCAGCAGCAGCCCACCGGACACCATCACCGCCGCGTGCGTGAAGCCGTGCGTGTGCAATGCGGTGAACGCGCCCGCCCAGACCAGACTCAGACCGGGGAGCAGCAGCGCCCAGGCCCGGAACGCCCTGTGGCGGCGGTAGCCCAGCGACAGCGTGGTCGCGCCGAGCAGCGAGGCGAACACCACGAACGCCTGGTCGATGTCCACCCAACCCACCACCGTGAAGCCGAACGCCGGCAGCAGGGCGAGCGCGACCGGCAACAGCGCGCAGTGGACGGCGCACAGGAATGACGCGGCAAGACCGAAGCGGTCTGCATTGCGGAGGGCGGTCGGTGAGGCCATGACTTCCGTAAGGGTTGCGTCAGAGATGAAATGTTATAACACTTCCCGCCGCCATCCAAGTCCAGGCTGTCCAATGCTCCCCCAGCGCTTCCGCCCGACCCCGCTCTGCCTCGCCCTCGCTTTCGCACTCGGCGGCCTGCCCGCCGTGGCCACGGCCGCCCAGGACGATCCCCGCCACGACGAACAAATCGCCGACCTCAGCGGCATCGTGGTGCGCGCCAACCCCCTCGCCCGCACCGCCGAAGACCTGGCGCGCCCGGTGGCGGTGCTGGCCGGCGAGCAGCTGGACGAGGCCAAGGCCGCCTCGCTGGGCGAGACCGTGTCACGGCTGCCGGGCGTGCAGTCGTCGTTCTTCGGTGCCGGTGTCGGCCGCCCGGTCATCCGTGGCCTCGAAGGCGCGCGTGTGCAGGTGCTGAGCGATGGCCTGTCGGCCGGCGACGTGTCCACGGTCAGCGCGGACCATGCGGTCAGCATCGAGCCGTTCCTCGCCAACCAGATCGAAGTGCTCAAGGGTCCGGCGACGCTGCTGTATGGCAGCGGCGCCATCGGTGGCGCAGTCAATGTGATCGACGGCCGCATCCCGGAAACGGCCACGTCGACGCCGCTCGAAGGCCGCGCCGAGCTGCGCGCCGGCAGCGTCAACGACGAGCGCACCGGCATGCTGCGCCTTGATGGCACCTCGGCATCGGGTCGGGTGGTGTTCCATTTCGACGCCCTGCACCGCGAGACCGGCGACTACGACATCCCCGGGTTCGCTGAACGTGCGGACCTGCACCACGATGACCACGACCACGACCACGACGTCGGACACGCGCCCGAGGACGCGGCCCGCGGCCAGCTGCCCAACAGCTTCGTGCGCACCGACAGCGGCGCGCTGGGCGTGTCGTACATCGGCGACGCCGGTTTCCTGGGCATTGGCCACAGCGTGTTCAACACGCGCTACGGCGTTCCGGGCCACAGCCACGCCGCGTCGGACGACCACGGCCACGCGCATGACCACGACGAATCCGAAACCGACACCCACGGCGCCGTGCACGTCGTGATGGACCAGCGCCGCAACGAGGTCCGCGGCGGCCTGGACGATATCGGCGCGTTCGAGAGCCTGCGCATCAAGCTGGCGCACACCGACTACACGCACACCGAGTACGAAGGCGACACGGTGGGCACGGTGTTCGACAACAGCACGCTGGAGGGCCGCGTGGAGCTGGTGCACCGCGCGATCGCCGGCTGGCAGGGCGCCGTCGGGCTGCAGTGGTCCGAGCGCGATTTCAGCGCGGTCGGCGACGAGGCGTTCGTGCCCGACTCCAATGCGCGCGACGCCGGCCTGTTCTGGATCGGCGAGCGAGATTTCGGCGCGTTCGGCGTCGAGCTCGGCCTGCGCCACGACCGCAACAGGATCGATGTGGCGGCGGTGGAAGCGATCGGCGCATCGCGTGATTTCGACGCCACCAGCGCATCGCTCGCCATGCGCTGGGACGTCTCGCGCGACCTGCATCTCTCGTTCGGACTGGACCGCGCGCAGCGCACGCCGACCGCCGAGGAGCTTTACTCCAGCGGCATGCACGTCGCCACGCAGAGCTTCGAATTCGGCAACCCGGATCTCGACCCCGAAACCGCGAACCGCGCCGAGATCGGCCTGCACTGGCACCACGGGCCGCTGCGGCTCGGCGCGTCCCTGTTCCAGGTGCGCTACGACGACTTCATCTACCTGGCCGACACCGGCCTGGAAGATGATGGCCTCGCCCTGCGCGCCTGGCACCAGGCCGACGCACGCTTCCACGGCGGCGAGGTCGAGGCGCAGTGGGACTTCGCCGAAACCGAGTACGGCGCATGGAGCCTGAGGTCGTTTGCCGACGTGGTGCGCGGGCGCCTTGACGGTGGCGCCAGCCGCCGATTCGACGCCAGCATCCCGCACGGCGACCACGAGCACGACTACACCGCCGAACTGGTGCCGGAAGGCAACCTGCCGCGCATCGCACCGCGCCGCCTCGGCAGCGAGCTGCGCTGGCAGGGCGCGCAGTGGCGGGCATCGCTGGGCGCGGTGCGTTACGCGGGCCAGGACCACGTGGCGCAGTTCGAGACCACGTCTCCCGGCTACACGCTGGTGCATGCCAGCGTCGCCTGGCACCGCGATGGCGCCAACGGCAACGCGATGGAGTTGTTCGTCGACGGCCGCAACCTGCTCGACGAGGAGGCACGCGTGCATACCTCGGTGCTGAAGGACCTGGCGCCCCTGGCCGGCCGCGGCGTGACCGCGGGCGTGCGCGTGTTCTTCTAGGTTTCTTCGCCGGCCAGGCACTGCGCGCAGGTGCCATGCACTTCGAGTGTCTGCGCGCGCGGCCGGAAGCCGAGCGCCAGCGCGCGATCGCGCAGCGCACCGACCACCTGCAGGTCCTCGAGTTCGATCGCTGCGTGGCAGCTGTCGCAGATCAGGAACGGCACCGAGTGCTGCGCCGTGCTGGGGTGGTGGCAGGCGACGAACGCATTCACCGACTGCAGCTTGTGGATGAAGCCGTTGGCCAGCAGGAAATCCAGCGCGCGGTAGACCGTGGGCGGCGCTGCGGCGCCCGGGCCCTTGCCATCGCGCACGCGGTCGAGCAGGTCGTAGGCCTTGATGGGCTGGCCGGCCTCGGCAATCAGGCCGAGCACATGGCCGCGGATCGGCGTCAGGCGCAGCCCGCGTTCACGGCACGCCTCCTCCACTGCGGCCACGAAGGCCTTGCCGTCGTGGACGTGGTGCGTGGGGTGCGTACAGGCGTGGACGTGTGCAGGCATGCAGCCATGATGGTGGCCATTGCGCGCCGACTCAAGCCGGCGCGCCGCGCGGCGGCGGTCAGCCGGTGCGCGCGATGGCGGCGTCGATGCGCTTCAGGGCTTCATCGCGCCCTGCCAGGTACACGGTGTGCGCGATGTCCGGGCTGACCTGCGTGCCGGTGATCGCCACGCGCAGCGGCTGCGCCACCTTGCCCATGCCGATGCCGAGCGCTTCGGCCACCGCCTGCAGCGCGCCGTGGATGGCCTCGGCGCTCCACTCGGAAAGCGCCTCGAAGCGCGCGCGAGCTTCGGCCAGCGGCATGCCGGCGGCTGCGGTGAGGTGCTTGGCCACGGCCGCGTCGTCGTATTCCGTGAGCGGCCGGTACCAGACGGCCGCGCGCTCGGCCATGTCCTTGAGCGTCTGCACGCGGTCGCGCAGCGCCAGCACCACGTCGGCCGGCGCGGGCCCGGCCGCGAGGTCGTAACCCGCCGCCCGCAGGTGCCACTCGAGATGTTTCGCGACATCCGCCGGATCGTCGCCCTTCAGGTACTGCTGGTTGAGCCAGCCGAGCTTGGCCATGTCCAGGCGCGCCGCCTTGGCGTTGACGTCCTTGAGATCGAACAGCGCCTTCAGCTCGTCGATGGAGAACAGTTCCTGGTCGCCGTGCGACCAGCCCAGGCGTGCCAGGTAGTTGAGCAGCGCGTGCGGCAGGTAGCCGGCGTCGCGGTACTGCATGACGTCCGCCGCGCCGGTGCGCTTGGAAAGCTTGGCGCCCTGCTCGTCGAGGATCATCGGCAAGTGCGAGAACGCCGGCACCTCGGCACCCAGCGCGCGGTAGATGTTGATCTGGCGCGGGGTGTTGTTGACGTGGTCGTCGCCGCGCACCACGTCGCTGATGCGCATGTCCAGGTCGTCGACGACCACGGCGAAGTTGTAGGTCGGGTAGCCGTCGGGGCGGAAGATCACCAGGTCGTCGAGCTCGGTGTTGCTGATCTCGATGCGGCCCTTGACCTTGTCCTCCCATGCGACCACGCCGTCGAGCGGGTTCTTCAGGCGGATGACGCGGTTGGGATCGTCTCGGTACGGCGCCGACTGGTCGCGGTACGCGCCGTTGTAGCGGGGCTTGTCGCCCGTGGCCATGGCGGCCTCGCGCATCGCGTCGAGCTCGGCCTTCGACTCGTAGGCGTAATAGGCCTGCCCGGCCGCGACCAGCTGTTCGGCCACTTCGCGATAGCGGTCGACGCGCGCGGTCTGGTAGATCGGGCCTTCGTCGTAATCGAGACCGAGCCAGTCCATCGCTTCGAGGATGGCATCGATCGCACCCTGGGTGCTGCGCTCGCGGTCGGTGTCCTCGATGCGCAGGATGAACTGGCCGCCGCGGCGCCGCGCCTCCAACCAGCAGTACAGGGCGGTGCGGGCGCCGCCGATGTGCAGGTAGCCGGTGGGGCTGGGGGCGAAGCGGGTGCGGACGGTCATGGCGTGTCGATACGTGCGGGATGCGCGCATTTTAGCCCGCGCGGTGCAGGACCAGCAGGGTGATGTCGTCGAACTGCGCGGCGTTGCCCATCGCGGCCTGCAGGTCGTTCCGGATGGCGCAGAGGGTGTCGTCGGCGCGACCCGCTGCGGGCTCCAACCGCGACAGCAGGCGCTCCTCGGAATAGACGGCGCCACCGGCATCGATCGCGTCGGTCACGCCGTCGGTGAAGGCGACGAGCGTCTCGCCTTCTCCCATCTGGATGCCTGCCGCGGTGAACACGGCGCCGGGCAGCATGCCCACCGCGGGCCCGGTCGGCACCAGGCGCGTGCGCACGCCGCCTGGCCCGCAGACGACCGGGGCCTCGTGGCCCCCGTTGACATAGACCAGCTCACCGGACGCCGGGTCGAGGATCGCCAGGAACACCGTGGCGAACATGCTGTCGCGCTCGTGGACGCGCGCGATGTAGTCGTTCACGCCGGCGACCAGCTCGCAGGCCTGCGCTGCAAGGTCGCCCTCGCCGTCCAGGATCCGCTCCGCCTGCGCGCGCAGCAGGCTGCGGAACAGGGCCATGAACAGCGCCGCGCCGACGCCCTTGTCGCAGACATCGGCGACCGCCAGCACGATGCGCCGGCCGTCCCGGACGGTGTATGCATCGTAGAAATCACCGCCCACGTGGCGCGCCGGCTGGAACCAGGCCGCGAGGTCCCAGCCTTCGGCATGCGGCAGCGCGTGCGGCAGGAAGCCCGCCTGGATCGTGCGCGCGATGTCCATTTCGCGCTGCAGGCTCCGGGCATGCATCTGCTCGCGGTCGCGCAGGCGCTTGCGGGCGAGACTGGCGTCGACGCGCGCGCGCAGGATGTGCGGGTTGAACGGCTTGGGCAGGTGGTCGTCGGCACCCAGCTCGATGCCCTTGATCACGCTGTCGGTGTCGTCCAGCGCCGAGATCAGGATCACCGGCACATGGCGCAGCTCGGGGTCGGCGCGCACGCGCTCCAGCAGCTCGTAGCCGGTCATCTCCGGCATCATGATGTCGAGCAGCATCAGGTCGAATGCCACCGCGTGCAGCCAGTCCAGCGCTTCACGACCGTTGGCCGCGACCTCGGTGGCATGGCCTTCGCGACGCAGGCGACGCACCAGCAGGTCGCGATTGGCCTCGGTGTCGTCGACCACCAGGATGCGGGCCGGATCGGCGGCCATGTGCGGGCCGTTCATGCCGCCACCGCCGCGGCGTGGCACAGCCCCAGCTGGCGCAGGTAGGGCAAGGCCGCCAGGGCGGCCTGCTCGCCCTGCTCGATGATGTACGGGATCAGGTGGCTGTCGCCCACCTCGATGGGGGCATCAAAGGCCGGCATGATCGGCACGATCTCGGCATGGTGCACGGCGCTGTAGAACGCGTACGTCGAATGCAGCAGGTTGTTGATGGTGACCGAGATCGCCTGGTTGGCGATGCCCAGCAGCGAATCGATGCGCGGCAGCGGCGGCCGCGCGAAACCCATGGCCAGGATGATCTCCGCGCCTTCGCGGATCGCCAGGCTGATGGGCAGGGGATCGGACACGCCGCCGTCGACCAGCAAGCGTCCGTCCACCGGCCAGGGGCGCAGCAACAGCGGCATCGCGATGCTGGCACGCACCGCATCGGCGATCGAACCGGAGCTCAAGGCGACCTTTTCACCGGAATGCAGGTCGGTGGCCGCGATGTGCAGGGGAATGCCGGCATCGGCGAACGTCGCCGCGCCGAACAGGCGGGCGATATTCGCGCAGACCGCCGCGTCATCGACCAGGCCGATGCGTTCGCTGAAACCGAAGCGCCGCGGCAACAGGCTGCGCAGCACCGAGCGGACATGCAGGCGCCTGAACAGCCCGCTCCACATCTCGTGGCTGTACTGCTCGGCTTCGGCCGCGGTCCTGCCGAGCGCCATCCCGGCCATGTAGATGCTGCCGCCGCTGCAGCCGACCACCATGTCGGCGCGGATGCCTTCGCGCTCCAGCACCTTCCACATGCCGACCGCGGCGGCGCACTTCACGCCACCCGATCCGACCACCACCGCAACCCGTGGCCGTGCGCGCAGCGAAGGCGCCGGCGAGGCCTCAGACACCGGCGGCCTCGAGCGCCTGGCGGATGTGCGGAAGCTGCGCTTCGGTGGCGCGCTCGCCCTGCTCGATGACGTGCGGGATCTCGGCGGTGTCGAACAGGCGTATCGGGCGCCCGAAATCCGGCAGCACCGGGATGATCTCGGCATGGTGCGCCAGGTTGTGGAACGCGTAGTTCGCGCGCAGCAGGTTGTTGGTGTAGATGCTGTTGACCTGGAACGCGAAACGCGTCGCGGAGCGGATCCGGCTCGGATACGGGCTCTCGAAGCCCATCGCCAGGATCACGTCCGCGCCTTCGCGGATCGCGACATCGATCGGCAATGGGTCCGACGCGCAGCCGTCCAGCAGCAGGCGGCCGTCGATCTTCCACGGCTTCCACACGTACGGGATCGCGATGCTCGCGCGGATCGCGTCGCGCACCCGGCCCTCGCCCAGCACCACCTTCTGGCCGTTCTGCAGGTCGGTGGCGACGACGTGCAGCGGGGTGTGTGCGTCCTCGAAACGCCGGTCGCCGAAGATCTTCTCCAGCGCCGCCATCATCGGGCGATCGTCGACCATGCCGAACGCGCCATCGAACTTGAACAGGCGTGGCATGAACGCGCTGAGCATCGAGCGCAGGTCGCGGCGCCGGGTCAGCGAAGGCGTCCACAGGCCGCGGGTCAGGCGTTCGCACGCGTCCAGGTCGTAACCCAGGGCCATCACCGAGGCGTACAGGCTTCCACCGCTGCAGCCGACCAGCAGGTCGATCTCGATGCCTTCGCGCTGCAGGACCTTCCACATGCCCAGCGCGGCCGCGCACTGCACGCTGCCCGCGCCGATCACCACCGCCACGCGCTTGCGCCGGGCCGGCCTCGTCATTGCGTCCATCCCGTCTCTCCCTGGGCCTCAGCCCGCGTAGCTGTCGATGGCGCTGGCGACGTTGTCGTAGCACTTCATGATGGTGGTGAAGCCGCTCAACTCGAGCACCTTCAGCACGGGCGGATTGATGCTGGCCAGGCGCAGGTCGCCGCCGCCCTGGCGGGCCTGCTTCACCGTGGCCAGCAGCGCGCGCAATCCGGCGCTGCTGGTGTAAAGGACGCCCGCGAGGTCAGCCACCAGCCGCGTCTGGCCGGCATCGACAAAGCCCTGCAGGGTCCCCAGCAGGTGGTCGGCGGTCAGGCCGTCCACGCTGCCGGAGATGACGACGACCGCGGCGTGTTCGCCGGGCTGGAGTTCGATGTTCATGTGCGTGTGATCCTTTCTCTGTGCCGGTAGATCCGATGGATCCGGTGCGACGTGCTTGACCAGTCGATAGACGTTGCCGCGCTCCGCGGCGCGCTCCCATCCGACCTCGTCGATGACATGGCGCACCAGGTGCCAGCCCAGCCCGCCGACACTGCGTTCGGTGGGGTCGGATGCGAGGTCCGGTGCGGGCGCCGAAGCCGGATCGAACGCCGGCGCCTCGTCCGCGATCAGCACCGTGATCCGCCCGGGTGCGCGGCTGACACGGATCTCGACCGGGCCCGCGTGGCCGCGGTAGCCATGCTTGAAGATGTTGGCGAACACTTCCTCGGTCGCCAGCCGCAGGTCGGCCCGCACATCGGCATCGACGCCGGCACAGGCGGTGTCCAGGAACGCCGCCAGCGGCGCGAGGTCCTGCAGCCGCTGCGCCCGGAATGCCATGCGCCCTCCTGCATCAACGACGTTCATCGCGGCACGTCGTCCCACAGCAAGGCACCGGCCTTGACCAGCAGCCGGTCGATGTCGACGGGCTTGGTGTCGAAGTCGTCGCAGCCGGCCTCCAGCGCGCGCATGCGGTCGTCGGCCATGGCATGCGCGGTGAGTGCGATGACCGGGATCGACGCCGTTCGCGCATCCGCCTTGAGTCGGCGGGTCGCCTCCCAGCCATCCATCACCGGCAGGCCCATGTCCATCAGGATCAGGTCGGGCGCTTCACGCAGCGCAACCTCCAGCGCCACGCAGCCGTCTTCGGCGATGACCACCTCGTAGCCGCGCCGCACCAGCCGCCGCGACAGCATGTCGCGGTTCATCTCGTTGTCCTCGACCAGCAGGATCCTCATGACGGCAGCGCCTCGCCGACCGGCACGTCGACCACGTGGTCCATGCCCTGCATCACGCGCCGCACCTCGTCTTCCAGCTCGCGGCCGCGGTAACCGCCCTTGGCGATGACCCTGGACACGCGGGTCGACAACCCGCGCTCCTCGTCGCGCGACAGTTCCTTGGCGGTGAGCACGATGATCGGGACGGATGCCGCGCCAAGCTCGCCGCGCAGGGCATCGAGGAATGCGAACCCATCCATCGCCGGCATCATCAGGTCCAGCAGGATCATGGCCGGGGCCAGGCTGCCGACGCAGGCCAGTCCTTCGGCGCCGTTCGCGGCCTCCACGACGCGCCATCCCTGGCGTTCCATCTGCCGCCGCAACATGCTGCGCGTGGTCGCGTCGTCGTCGATCACAAGGATCGGGCGCGGAATGCCGGACGGCAGGTGCCGCGCAACCGCCTGCACCAGGCTGTCCTGCTGCACCGGCTTGACCAGGTAATCGGCGGCCCCGATCGCCTGGCCCAGTGCCTGCTGTTCGGTCACCGAAATCATGACCACCGGGATCGACGCGAGCCGGGGGTCGGTCTTCAACGCGGTCAGAACGCTCCAGCCGTCGGCGCCCGGCATCAGCACGTCCAGCAGGATCAGCTTGGGCGCGCGCTCGCGCGCCATGCGCAGCCCGTCCGCACCGTTGCTCGCGAACTCCACCCGCAGGCCCTGCCGCAGCAGCATCCGGCCGATGACGTCCGCGCCGGCGGCGTCGTCGTCGATCACCAGTACGGTGCGCGCCTCGGCCGCGGCCTGTTCGGTGGCCTGCTCTTCCGGCGTGGCGGCGGGGTGCAGCTGTTCGGCGTCGACGGATTCCGCGGGCAGGCGGATGGTGAACGTGGTGCCGGCGCCAAGCGCGCTGCGCATGCCCACTTCGCCCCCCAGCATCTCGGCGAAGCGCCGCGTCAGCACCAGGCCCAGGCCGGTTCCGCCGTACTTGCGCGTGGTCGACACGTCGGCCTGCGAGAACGGCTGGAACAGGCCGCGCTGCTGCTCCGGGGACATGCCGATGCCGGTGTCCTCGACCTCGAACACCAGCCAGTCGCCGGAGGCTCCGGTCTTGCGGCGCGCGCGCAGGCGGATGGCGCCGTTCTCGGTGAACTTGGCGGCGTTGCCGACCAGGTTGAACAGGAGCTGCCGCAGCTTGGTGACGTCGGTGCGCATCGTCCCCAGCTCGCCCGCCTCGATCGCGAACCGGTTGCCCTTCTTGTCCACCAGCGGGCGCATCGTGGTGACCACGTCGTCGAGCAGCGCGCGTACCTCGACGTCTTCCAGGTCGAGCTGCATCTTGCCGGCCTCGATCTTCGACAGGTCCAGCACGTCGTTGATCAGGCGCAGCAGGTGCTTGCCGGCCTTGTGGATCTTGCGCAGGTCGGACACCAGGTGCTCGCCCCCGGACTCTTCCGCTTCCTCCACCAGCAGCTCGCTGTAACCGATGATCGCGTTCAGCGGTGTGCGCAGCTCATGGCTCATGTTGGCCAGGAACAGGCTCTTGGAACGGTTGGCGGCGTCCGCTTCCTCCTTGGCCTGCGCCAGCTGCGCGCTCTTTTCCTCGATCTTGAGGTTCTGCTCCTGCAGCAGCCGGCGGCTGCGCACGAAGCGCTTGCTCTGCTGGTGGGTGAACAGCGCGAAGACCGCGGCGATAAGAAAAATGCCGATGATGCTGGCCACGGTCGGCAGCACCGTGGACGCGAAGTCGACCTGGTACCCGGTGAACCAGCCGCAGGCGATGACCCCCACCGCGATGCCCTGCAGGCCGCGGCCGGCGAGGGGCGCGCCACCCACGCCCATGTTGCCCAGGCTCATGCCCATCAACATCATGACGCTGGGCCACGGGCTGAAATGCATGCCCGCGAGCAGCACTCCCACCATCACCCCATCCACCAGCAGGTTGGCGTGCTCGGCGCGCTTGGAATCGCGACTCCACCGCGCGTGCAGGTAGGCCAGCTGCGGCCATATGACGCCCCAGAACAGCAACAGCGCGACCACCAGTGCACTGTCGCGCCCGCTGGCGTGGAAGACGGAGTAGATGACCGCCGACAGCAGCGGCATGCACGACATCCGTGAGACGTAGTCGAGCCTCACGATCGGGTGCAGGCCGGGACGTGGCCTCGCCGCCCGCACACGCGGGTGGCGCACGAAATACGGCAGCAGCGGGGCTACGCTGCCGCGCGGGGTGTCGATGGTATGCGAGGTGATCATGCGTGCGGCCCAAGGTCCGGTGGGCGGGCGTTTGCTGCCCGTTTCCCATGACTGCGCAGGACGGCGACGGATTTGATCACCGCCTTCGCCTGGCCGGTTTCAGCCGGCTTGCACGTTTGCCATGCATGTCCGGGCGCGGGGAACCGCCATGCGGGCGCGACATCCGTCCGGCACGGCAGGGGAACCCCGATGCAAGACCGCTATCTGCAGGCCAAGGCGCTTGCCATGGAAGCGCTGGAACTTGCGCCGGACGCGCGCGATGCCTGGCTCGCGCAACGCTGTGCGGACGATGCCGGGCTGCGTGCGGAAGTCGACTGGCTGATCGCCTCCGCCCGCACCGGCCCGGACGATCCACTCGCCCCGGGCTGGTCACAACCAGGTCCTGCGCCGTTGCACGAAGGGACCCGGGTCGATGCCGCGCAGCCGGGCCAGTACCGCGTGCTGCGCCTGCTCGGCGAAGGCGGCATGGGCGTGGTCTACCTGGCCGAACGCGACGATGGCGATGCCCACCAGCTGGTCGCGCTCAAGCTGCTGGCCAGCGCCGGCCCGCATGGCGCGCGGCTGGCGCAGCGCATGGCCGAAGAGCGCCGCATCCTCGCCACGCTGCAGCACCCCAACATCGCCCACCTGCTGGACGGCGGCAGCACCGGCGATGGCCAGCCCTTCATCGCCATGGAATACGTGGAGGGCGAGCGCATCGATCGCTGGTGCCAGGTCCGCGCCCTGCCCCTGCGCGAGCGCGTGGCGCTGTTCCTCAAGGTCTGTTCCGCGGTGGAGCACGCGCACCAGCGCCTGGTGATCCATCGCGACCTGAAGCCCGCCAACATCCTCGTCACCGCGGAGGGCGAGCCCAAGCTGCTGGATTTCGGCATCGCACGCCTGGTCGAGGAGAACGCGCCAGCCGACCCGACCGGCACCGCGCATCGCGCCCTCACCCTCGCCTATGCCAGCCCCGAGCACGTCGCGGGCAAGCCCCTGACCACCGCCACCGACGTCTGGTCGCTGGGCATCGTGCTGTACGAACTGCTGGCGGGTACGCGCCCGCACCAGGCAATGGAATCGGGCCACCTGCTGCCCGATGCCATCGTCTCCGGCGAAATCCGTCCGCCCAGCAACGCGCCGCACACCGGCAATCGCGACGCCGACCGGGACGCGCGCACGATCAGCCACGCGGTCGGCAGGATTCCCGCCGACATCGACGCGATCGTGCTCAAGGCGCTGCGGCACGCACCCGAGCAGCGCTATCCCTCGGTCGCCGCCTTGTCCGAGGACCTGCGCCGGTTCCTGGATTCGCGCCCGGTGTCGGCGCGGCGCGGGCACGCGCTGTATCGGCTGCGCAGGTTCGCCTGGCGCCGGCGCTGGCCGCTGGCCGCTGGCATGGTGTTGCTGGTGATCGGCACCGGCTTCGTATTCGAGCGCGAACGCCAGCTGCAACAGGTGACCGCGGAACGCGGCAAGGCGCAGGCACTGGCCGGCTTCATGACCGAGCTGTTCGCCAATGCCGATCCCTCGCGCTCGCGCGGTGAACAGATCACCGTGCGCGAGGTGCTGGACCGCGGCGCGACCGACCTGCGCGCGCGCACCGACCTGCCGCCCGACGTCCGCGCCGACCTGCTCATGGCCATGGCCGAAGCCAACCACGGCCTGGCGCTGGATTCCGCCGCGGAGCCGCTGTTCCAGGAGGCACTGGAGCTCAAGCGCCTGACGGGCACGCCTGTGGAACTGTCGCGCCTGCAGATGAAGCTGGCGCACGTCTACGCGCAGCAGGGGCGCAACGCCGACGCCATCCGCATCCATCGCGAGGCGCAGGCGGGCCTTTCGCAGGACGACCCCGAGGAATTCCTAGAACGTGTCCGCCACCGGGTGCGCGAGCTCCGCAACGAGGGACTCGCCAGCACCCGGCCCGCCGCCGACATGGCGGTGGATCTCGAAGAGGTGCTGGCCACGCTCGGCGAACCGAGCGACGAGACCCGTGCGCTGATCCGTTCCGATGCGCTGACCGCGCTGGCGGACGCGCGCCAGCACACGCGCGAACTCGACCTGTCGCTTGCCGCCCACGAAGAGGCCGTCGCGCTGCTTGAACGCCATTCGAAGGATGCGCCCGTCGTGCTGCTGACCGCGCGCGCCAACCAGGCCGCACTCATGCTCGACGTGGACCTTGAGCGCGGCATCCGCATGTTCGAAGCACTCGATGCCGACTACGTCAGGCTGATCGGCGAGAACACGCTGTCGCGCGCCGTCAACCTCAACCAGCTCTCGGTCGGCTATTCGCGCGCCAACCGCGATGACGATGCCGCCAGGGCCAGTGGCCTGGCGGTGGCCGTGGCACGCAAGACGACGAGCGCCGACAACCGCCTGTACCTGCAGCTTGCCGTCGGCCATGCGATCGGGCTGCGCAGCCTGGGACGCCTCGACGAATCGGCGACGCTGCTGCGCGAGGTGCTGCCCGGGCTTCGCAGCCGGTCCGCCCCCGGCGTGGACGCGGTCAACCTGGCCTACGCGCTGGCGGCCCTGGCCCGTGTGCTGGTGGACCAGGGCCAGGATCCGGCACAGGCCCGCGACCTTGCCGTTGAAGCCGAGGCCGTGCTGTTGCCGCATGCCGGCGACTATCTGGTGGTCTACGACGGCGTGATCGATCCGCTCGCGCGCTCGCTCACCATGCTCGGCGCGCACGGGCAGGCCAGTGCGGCCATGGCGCGCTACGCGGCCTTGCTGGACGCGCATGGCGAGCCCGCCAAATCGCCTTGGCGCGAGAGCCTTGCGGACCTGCGCAAGACGCTCGGGCAATGAGCGCGCAAGCAGCCCAGGGTGACGTGACGCGCCTGCTGCAGGCCGCCGCCGACGGCGAACCCGCGGCGATGGACCAGGTGGTGCACGGGCTGTACCAGGCCCTGCACCAGCTGGCGGCCGCGCAGCTGGGACACGAGCGCCACGACCCCATGCTCAGCGCCACCGTGCTGATCAACGAGGCCTGGCTGAAGCTGTTCGCAGGCGCGCCACTGCCACCGCTGGAGAACCGCGGCCACCTCCTGGGCCTGGCCGCGCACGCCATGCGCCAGGTGCTGATCGACCACGCCCGCCGCCGCCTCTCGGCCAAGCGCCCGCAGGACGGCGATCGCATGCAACTCACCGAGGTCGCCGAGAACCTCGGCGACGAGGTCGAACCCGATGCGCTGGAGGACGCGCTCAACCGCCTGGCCACGCTCGACCAACGCCAGGCGCGGATCGTCGACATGCGCTTCTTCGCCGGCCTGACCGGCGAACAGATCGCCGCCGCCACCGGCCTCTCCACCGCCACCGTGCAGCGCGAATGGCGCATGGCCCGCGCCTGGCTGCGCCGCGAGCTCGAAGTGGACTGACGCCGCGGCGCTCTACAATCGGCCGCATGGCCACCCTCTTCGTCTCCGACCTGCACCTCGATCCGGCGCGCCCGGACATCACCCGCCTGTTCGGCGCGTTCCTCGACGGCGAAGCCCGCAGCGCCGACGCGCTCTACATCCTCGGCGACCTGTTCGAAGCCTGGGTGGGCGATGACGACCCGTCGGAGACCGGCGCATTCGTGGCGAAGCGCCTCGCCGCGCTTGCCGCGTCCGGCGTCCCGGTGCATTTCATGCACGGCAACCGCGACTTCCTGCTCGGCGCCGCCTACGCGCAACGCGCCGGCATGCTCCTGCTGGACGATCCGACCGTCATCGACCTGCATGGCCGGCGCGCGTTGCTGATGCACGGCGACACCCTGTGCACCGACGACATCGCCTACCAGCAGTTCCGCGCCCAGACCCGCGACCCGGCGTGGCAGGCGCAGTTCCTCGCGCAGCCGCTGGCGGCGAGGCTCGCCTTCGCACGCCAGGCGCGCGCCGCCAGCCAGGCGCGCCAGGGCGAACTGCGCGACGCCGGCACCATGGAAACCATCACCGACGTCGCACCCGAAGCCGTCGCCGCCGCGTTCCGCGGGCATGGCGTGGACCTGCTGATCCACGGCCATACCCACCGCCCCGCCGTGCACGGTCTTGATGTCGAGGGCCGCGCCTGCAGCCGCGTGGTCCTCGGCGACTGGTACGAGCAGGGATCGGTGCTGCGCGTGGACGCCGATGGCATGCGCCTGGACAACCTGCAGGCCTGACCGCACGACCTCCAGCGCTCAGCCCGAAATCTGCACCAGCGCCGCCAGCTCGTCCTCGCTGAAACCCGCCGCACTGCGCGCATCGACGTTGAACGGCCCATGCAGCACCGCGCGCGCGTATTCGGTCAGCAATTCACGGAAGCGCGGCTCCGGATCGATGCCACCGCGCTCGCAACACCAGCGGAACCAGCGACTGCCGGCGGCCACGTGCGCGATCTCCTCGCGCAGGATGATCTCCAGGATGTCGGCGGTCGCCTGGTCGCCCAGCGCGCGCAGCTTCACGATCATCCCCGGCGTGACGTCCAGCCCGCGCGCCTCGAGCACCCGCGGCACCAGTGCCATGCGCGCCAGCACGTCGTGCGCGGTCTTCTCGGCCATCTCCCACAGCCCGTTGTGCGCGTCGAAATCGCCGTAGTCGAAGCCCATCGCCTGCAGCCGCGCGCGCAGCATGGTGAAGTGCCGCGCTTCGTCGTCGGCCACCATCACCCAGTCGGCGTAGTACTGCGCCGGCATGCCGCGGAAGCGGTAGACCGCATCCCAGCCGAGGTCGATGGCGTTGAACTCGATGTGCGCGATCGCGTGGATGAACGCCGCACGCCCTTCGTCGGTGCCGACGCCGCGGCGCGGAAGCTCGCGCGGATGCACCAGGCGTGGGCGCGGCGGGCGGCCCGGCATCGCGATGGTCATCGCTTCTGGGGCGTTGGCATCGATCGCGAGCCCGCCACTCCGGAACGCGTCGGCGGCCGCGTGCGTCGCGGCCACCTTGTCCTCCGGGGACGCCGCGGCGAGGCAGTCGCGCGCGGCGTCGAACAGCGAGGCGCCCACGCTCAGGCGCCGACGCGGCGCTTCTTCTTCGCCTCGTCGGAGCGCAGCTGGCGCAGGCGCTCGAAATAACCCGGCTCGATGCCGGTCACGTACTCGCCGCTGAAGCAGGAGCTGTCGAACTTCTTGCCGGGGAACTTGTGCCCGGCCACCGCGACCTCGAGATCGGCGAGGTCCTGGTAGACCAGCCAGTCGCAGCCCAGCAGTTCCTCGATCTCCTTCTCGCTGCGGCCATTGGCCACCAGCTCCTCCACCGATGGCATGTCGATGCCGTAGATGTTGGGATGGCGCACCGGCGGCGCCGCGGACGCCAGGTAGACCTTGCGCGCACCGGCGTCGCGCGCCATCTGCACGATCTGCCGCGACGTGGTGCCGCGCACGATGGAATCGTCTACCAGCAGCACCACCCGGTTGCGGAACTCCAGCGGGATCGGGTTGAGCTTGCGGCGCACGGATTTCGCCCGCTCCACCTGCCCCGGCATGATGAAGGTGCGGCCGACGTAACGGTTCTTGATGAAGCCCTCGCGGTACTTCACGTTGAGCACGTTGGCGAGCTCGAGCGCGGAATCGCGCGAGGTGTCGGGGATCGGGATCACCACGTCGATGTCGTGGTCCGGACGCTCGCGCAGGATCTTCTCGCCCAGCGTCACGCCCATGCGCATGCGCGCCTTGTGCACCGAGATGTTTTCGATCATCGAGTCCGGACGCGCGAAATACACATACTCGAAGATGCACGGCGCATGCTCGGCCGGCTCCGCGCACTGCCGCTCGTGCAGCTCGCCGCGCGCGGTGATCACGATGCCCTCGCCGGGCGCCACGTCGCGCAGGCGCTCGAAGCCGAGGATGTCGAGCGCCACCGATTCCGAGGCCACGCAGTATTCGGTGCCCTCCGCCGTCTCGCGCTTGCCGAGCACCAGCGGGCGGATGCCGTTGCGGTCGCGGAACGCCACCAGGCCCAGGCCGAGCACCACCGCCACCACCGAAAACCCGCCCTTGGCGCGGCGCATCACGCCTTCAACCGCGGCGAACGCGGTCTCCGGCGACAGCGCGCGGCTGCGGTCAAGCTCGTGCGCGAACACGTTGAGCAGGACCTCGGAATCGGACTGGGTGTTGACGTTGCGGCGGTCGGTCTCGAACACCTCGCGGCGCAGCGCGTCGGTGTTGACCAGGTTGCCGTTGTGCGCCAGCGCGATGCCGAACGGCGAGTTGACGTAGAACGGCTGCGCTTCGTCGCTGCCTTCCGAACCCGCCGTCGGATAGCGGCAGTGGCCGATGCCCACGCGGCCATCCAGCAGCGCCATGGCCCGCGCGTCGAAGACATCGCGCACCAGGCCGTTGCCCTTGTGCACGCGCAGCTGGGTGCCGACCGCCGTGGCGATGCCCGCCGCGTCCTGGCCGCGGTGCTGGAGCACGGTCAGCCCGTCGTACAGCGCGGGCGCGACTTCAGTGGTGCCAACGATGCCGACGATGCCGCACATGGGGTCCTGCCAGGGTCTGGAATGGAGCGATGGAAAGGATCAGCCGGTCGGTCGACCGGCGGTGTCAGGGATGCGCGCGGACGAGTCCGTCGATGCCCTGCGAAGACTTGATGCGCGCCTTGAGCTGCTCGGCTTCGGCGCGGGTCAGCACCGGGCCGGCCTTGACGCGGGTGAGCGCGCCCTTGTCGGTCTGCACGGTGTCGGTGAACGCACCGATGCCGGCGGCGCGCAGGCGGTCGCGCAGCGCCTGCGCGTCCGCCGCGTTGCCGAACGCGCCGAGCTGCACGGCAAAACCGGTGCCGGCGGCGGCGGGTGGCGTGGCGGCAGGCGCGGGCGTCGGGGCCGCAGCGGACGGCGTGCTGGCCGCCGGCTTCGCCGGGGCCGAAGCCGTCGCGGCTGGCTTGGCCGACACCGTGGCTGCGGGACGGGCGTCCAGCGCAACCACCTGCGCCTGCGCACGCGAGCCGATGCCACCGGCGGTGATGCGCGCCGACTCGGCGTCCGCGCGCGAGGCGTAGGGACCGATGCGCACGCGCCAGGCGTCGCGGCCGTTGACCGTGGTTTCTTCCACGTAGCCCGGCAGGCTGGCCTTGCGCAGGCGGTCGACGACCGCACCGGCATCGGCACGCGTGGCGTACGCGCCGAAGCTGACCACGTAGTCACCACCGGCGGTGGCGGCCGGCAGGCGCTGCGCAGGCGCGGCGGCGACCGGCTTGGGTGCTTCCACCGGCTTCGGCGCTGCCGCAGCCGGAACCTGAGCGGGCGTGTTGGCCGTAGTCGCCGCCGGCGCCGCGGCGACGGCCGCAGTGACCGCAGGCTCCGGAGGAGGCGGCAGCGGCGTCGCGACTACGCCGTCTTCCTCGACCAGCGGCTGCGCGCTGGACAGGTCTGCGGCGTCGTCGGACGGCGTGCCCGCAGGCGTCGGCGCAGTGGCGGTGTCGACCGTCGCCAGGCTGCCGTCATCGGCGAGCAGGCCGGCGCTGGTGGTGGCATTGGGCACGACCAGCGGCAGGTCGCGCGTTTCGTACTGGCCGCCGGGCGCCGATGGCACCTGCAGCGACAGGTCGGACACGCCGCTGTCCGGGGCCGGGCCCTGGACAAGCATCGGCAGGAAGATCACCGCAAGCGCGATCAGCACCGCGGCGCCGATCAGGCGCTGTTTCAGTCCGGATTCCATATGCGCTCGGGGCGGCAAGGGGTCCCGCGAATTATACGCCGCCACCCGCATGGGCTTCTGAACCCGTGCCGGCCAGCCATGCCAACGCGGCGGCTGCGACATGGAACGAGCCGAACGCGAGCACGCGATCGCCGGGGGCGGCCTGTGCGACTGCGGCGGACAACGCGGCGGCGACATCGCCATGGCGCGCGCCTGCGGCGGCCGCGGTGCCGACCAGGCGCGCGGCGAGCGCGTCGGCATCGCCACTGCGCGGACCCGCATCGGCAAGACCCGCGAGGTACCAGGCATCGACCTGCGACGCCAGCGCGTCCACCACGCCGGCCGCGTCCTTGTCGGCAAGCGCGCCATACACCGCATGCGTCCGTCCGCCCTGCCCGGCCTGCGTGCGCAGCCAGTCGCCCAGCGCGCGCGCCGCCTGCGGGTTGTGGCCGACATCCACCAGCACCGTGACGCCGCCGCGCTCGAAGCGCTGCAGGCGCCCCGGGATATCGGCCGCGGCCACGCCGCGTGCCCAGGCGTCATCGTCGATGTCCACGTCCAGCGCGCGCAGTGCCGCGATCGCGGTCGCCGCATTGCGCAGCTGCGTCGGCGCCGCCAGCCGGGGCATGGGCAGCGCGAGCTCGAAGCCGGGTTCGCGCCACCACCAGCCGGGGCTGGCGTCGTCGTGCAGGCCGAAGCGGAAGTCGCTGCCGCCGCGGATCGCCGACGCGCCGATGGCGTATGCATGGCCGAGCACGCTGGACGGCGGATCGTCCTCGCCCAATACCAGCGGTTTCCATGCGCGCGCGATGCCGACCTTCTCGCGCCCGATCGCCTCGCGATCCGCGCCCAGCCAGTCCTGGTGGTCGAGATCGACGGTGGTGACCACGGCGACGTCGGGGTCGACGATGTTCACTGCGTCGAGCCGGCCACCGAGGCCGACCTCGAGCACCGCGAGGTCCAGGCCCGCGCGTTCGAACAGCCACAGCGCGGCCAGCGTGCCGTACTCGAAATAGGTCAGCGTGGTGTCGCCGCGCGCGGTCTCGACCGCGTCGAACGCGCGCACCAGCGCGGCATCATCGGCGTCGGCGCCATCGATGCGCACGCGTTCGTTGTACGCCAGCAGGTGCGGCGACGTGTAGGCACCCACGCGCAGGCCGCTGGCGCGCGCGATCGCCTCGATGAACGCCACCGTGGAGCCCTTTCCGTTGCTCCCGGCCACCGTCACCACGTGCGCCGCCGGGCGCGCCAGCCGCATGCGTGCGGCGACCGCGCGCACGCGGTCCAGGCCCATGTCGACGGCGTGCGGGTGCTGGCCCTCGATATGCCGGAGCCAGTCGCCGAGGCTGCGCGTAACGGTCATCGCGTCGTGCTCAGAGTGCGCGGTGCACCGCTTCGCCGAACAGCAGGGTGTGGTGCGTGCAGTCGTTCATGCGCACCACGTCGAGATGCTCGACGTCCGGGCCTTCGAGCAGGTTGAGCGTGGCCGGCGCCTGGCGGAAGGTCCACAGCCGGAACAGCGGCAGGCCGAGCACTCGGCACAGCAGCACCCGGTTCACCGCGTCGTGCGACACCACGAGCAGGGTGTCGTCCGGGCCGAGGCCTTCGCAGGCATTGGCCAGCGCCGGCCAGGCCCGGGCCAGCACCTGCTTGAGCGATTCGCCGCCGGGCATCTGCACCTTGTCGGGCGTGTCGCGCCAGGCCGCGAGGCGTTCGGGATCGGACTCGCGGATCTCGCTGGCCAGCTTGCCTTCCCAGCTGCCGTGGGCGATCTCCATCAGGCCGTTGTCGACCTCCAGCATGTCCGCGCGCGCATCGCCCAGCGCGAGGCGCGCGGTGTCGTAGGCGCGGCCGAGCGGCGACGCCACGGCGCGCGCGATGCGCACGTCGTGCAGGCGCTCGCCGAGGCGCAGCGCCTGCTTCGCGCCCGCGTCCGACAGCGGGATGTCTTCCTGGCCCTGGTAGCGGCCTTCCCGGTTCCAGGCGGTTTCGCCGTGCCGCGCGAGCAGGATCCTCACGGCTTGGGCGTCAGGCCGAGCTCCGCCAGCACGCGCGGCGCCGGATAGACCTCCTGCATCACCCAGCGCATGTAGCGCTGGTCCACCGAGATCATGCGCGTCATCACCGGGTCGAACACCCAGTTGGACGCCACTGACTCCCAGTTGCCGTCGAACGCCAGGCCCACCAGCTGGCCGCGCGCGTCGAGCACCGGCGAGCCGGAATTGCCGCCGGTGATGTCGAGGTCGGACAGGAAATTCACCGGCACCGTCTTCAGGCGACGGTCGGCCAGGCCGCCGTAGCGCTTTTCGGCGATCGCCTCGAGCAGCGCGGGTGGCGCGTCGAAGGGCTCTTCGCCGGTGGCCTTGGCGGCCACCTCTTCGAGCCTGGTGAACGGCTGCTGCGGCGTGCCGTCGAGCTTGGTGTACGGCTTGACGTTGCCGAAGGTGATGCGCAGCGAGGAGTTGGCGTCGGGATAGACGAACTCGCCCTTGCTGGCCTTGTAGTCGGCGATCGCCCGCAGGAACACCGGGCGCGCCTGCAGCGCGTCGCCCGCCTGCGTCTTGCGCTCGGCCTCGAGGGCCAGCAGCGTCGGCATGACCGCCACCGCGTAGCGGATCGCCGGATCCTTGCTGCGCTCGAAGGTCTTGCGATCGGCCTTGAGCCAGGTCATCCGAGCATCGGCATTGGTCAGCTCGCTGCGGTTGACGCGGTCCAGGGTGCGCGTGATCGCCTTGGCGTCGGTGCCGCCGAGCCAGGTATCCAGCGCCTCGATGCGCTGGTTGGCCGGCAGTTTCACGTACGCATCCAGCCAGTACTGCTGCAGGGCGCGGTCCATGCCGGTCACGTAGCGGCGGTCCATCTGGCGGATGGCGCCCTCCAGCGTCGGCAGGTCGCGCTCCTGGTAACCCTGCTCGCGCTCGGCGTCGGGCTTCTCGCGCTCGATCGCCAGGCGGTAGCTGCGGATCGCCGCCGACAGCAGGCCGGTGCCGTTGAACTGGCCGAACACCAGGTCGCGTTCGCGCGTGGCGTTGCTGGTGGCTTCGAGCTCGAGCAGGCGCGCGTGTGCCGCGATCGCCGGCTTGCCTGACTCGCCCTGCGCGGCGGCCCAGGCCAGCACCTCCGCCTCGACCCTCTGCTTGGTGGCCAGCGCACCCGTGCGCTCGAAGCCGGCCAGCTGGCCGTCGTAGTTCTTGTAGACGTTTTCCCAGCCGCGCATGGTGCTGGCGTACTTCACCTCGATGTCCGGGTCGGACTTGCCGGCCTCGGCCACGAGCGCCTGCAGGGCCTTGTAGTGGCGGCTGATGGTCGGGTACGTCCAGTCCTGGGTGGCCTGGAACTCGCTGGCCAGCGCGTAGCGCGCGGTGCGGCCCGGGTAGCCGGCCACCATCACGAAGTCACCGGCGCCCAGCGGCCGCTCGGCGAACTTCAGCCAGCGCTTGGGCTGGAACGGCACGTTGTCTTCGGCGTAGGCGGCCGGCTTGCCGTCCTTGCCGACGTAGGCGCGGTAGAACGCGAAGTCGCCGGTGTGGCGCGGCCACATCCAGTTGTCGATCTCGCCGCCGTAGGCACCGATGCTGCCCTGCGGCGCGTACACCAGGCGCACGTCGCGGATCTCGATGTTCTTGAACAGGCGGTAGGTATTGCCGCCGGCAAAGCTGTACAGCCGGCAGCGGTAGCCGGCGTCGGCTTCGCAGGCAGCGACCAGCGACTTTTCGATGGCATCGAGCGCCTTGGTGCGGCCGATCGCGTCCGGCGCGGCGGCCACGGCAGCCTGGACGCGTTCGGTGACGTCCTCGATCGCCTCCAGCGCGTAGATGCGCGAGGTCGGGCCCGCGCTCAGCTCGTCACCGAGGGCGGCGGCGTAGAAGCCGTCGCGCATCAGGTTGTTCTCTGGCGTCGAGTTGAGCTGGATCGCGCCATAGGCGCAGTGGTGGTTGGTGGCCACCAGGCCCTGCGGCGAGACGAAGCTCGCGGTGCAGCCGCCCAGCGAGACCACGGCGCCCAGCGGGTCGCCGGTCAGGTCGGCGAGCTGCGTGGCGTTGAGCTTCAGGCCAGCCTTCTTCAGCGGTCCGGCGATCTCCGGCAGTTGCTGCGGCACCCACATGCCCTCGCCCGAATGCACGGGGAAGGCGACGGAGGCCGTGGCGGCTGCGGCGGCGGCCGCGAGGAAGGTCTTGCGCATGGATGGATCCCGGATAGCCAGTGAAGGGGGAGTTTAGCCTCCCCTGCCGCCGCCTGGACCGTGCCGGTCGGCCCGGTTGCCGGTCGGGCCGGGCCGTGCCGCCTCAGTCCGCCTGGTCGAGCGGCAGCCCCATCTCGCGCAGCAGCTGCGGGGCCGGATAGACGCGCGCCATAAGCCAGCGCATGTAGCGCGCATCGACGTGGATCGCGCGCTTGTAGCGCGGATCGAACATCCAGCTGGCGCTCACCGCCTCCCAGTTGCTGTCGAAGTTCAGGCCGATCAGGCGGCCCCTGGCGTCCATCACCGGCGAGCCCGAGTTGCCGCCCGTGGTGTCGAGGTTGGTCAGGAAATTGACGGTCTGCTTGCCCAGCACCGGATCGACCGTGGCGCCGAAATCGCGCCGCGCGATGGCGGCGAGCAGGGGCGCGGGTGCATCGAAAGGCGCGATGCCGGTGTGCTTTTCGACGATGCCGTCCACGGTGGTGAGCGGCGTGTAGTGCACCGCGTCACGCGGCGCCAGCGCGCTGACCTGCCCGTAGCTCACGCGCAGCGTGGAGTTGGCGTCCGGATACAGCGCCCTGCCCTGCGCTGCGGCGTGCCCGGCCAACGCACGCATGTACGCCGGACGCAGGCGCAGCAGCTCGCCTTCGCGCGCCTTGGCTTCGTCTTCCAGGCGCAGCTCGGCGGTGAGCAGCGTGGCCGCGGCCTGCATCAGCGCATCAGTCGAGGCCTGCACCTCGGCCGGCGGGGCCGCGAGCAGACGCAGGCGCACGGCTTCCTCGCCCAGCGCGGTGCCGGCGTACAACGTGTCGAGCGCCTTCGCCGCGGCGGCATCGGTGCCACCGAACACCGCATCCACCTCGGCGATGCGCTGGTCGGCCGGCAGCGCGTGGTAGCGCGCCAGCAACGTGGCCAGGATGGCGCGCTCCACCGCCGGGTCGTAGCGGCGCTGCGCCTGCTTCAGGGCGGCCTCCACCAGCGCTTCGTCGCGTTGCTGGTAGCCGCTTTCGCGCTGCGGGTCGGGCTTGCCGCGCTCCAGCGCCAGGCGCTGCAGCTGCAGCGCCGACTTCAGCAACTGGGTCTGGCCGCGCAGCATGCCGAACAGCTGGTCGCGTTCACGGGTGGCGCGTGCCTGGGCGATGACCTGCATGGCGGCGTCGATGTCCTTGCGACTGGCGGCAGCGCGCGGCTGCCGCGCCAGCCAGCCGAGCACCGCCGACTCTTCCGCGCGCCGTACCGCGACCGCGTCGCTGCGCTGCAGGCCGTCCAGTTCGCCCTGCGCGCGCTTGAGGGTGTTCTTGATGCCGGCGACGTGCGCGGCGTAGCGCACCGTGGCGTCCGGCTGGCCCTCGGTGGCGGTTTCGATGGTCTTCAGCAGCGCGGCGTTCAGCGCCACGCGCGAAGGCAGCTGCCACTCGACCTGGTCGGCGAACTCGGCGGCGGTGCGGTGGCGGAAGGTCCGCCCCGGATAGCCGGCGAGCATCGCGAAATCGCCCTCGGCGATCGGATCGGTGGAGACCTCCAGCCAGGCAGCGGGCGTGTACGGCACGTTGTCCGCGGCGAACGGCGCCGGCTTGCCGTCCGGGCCGACGTAGGCGCGGTAGAAGGCGAAGTCGCCGCTGTGGCGCGGCCACATGAAATTGTCGATCTCGTCGCCGTAGCTGCCGATCGCGTCCGGCGGCGCGTACGCCAGGCGGATGTCCTTCAGCTCCAGCTGGCGCACCAGGTGGAACTCGCTGCCGCTGTACATGTTGGCCACGCTGCACCGGTAGCCGGCCTCGGCTTCGCACTCGGCCACCACGGCCTTGCTGGCGGCATCGATCGCGTCGTAGTACGCACGGCCACGCAGGCCGCTGGCGGCACCCAGGATCCGCTCCGTGACCGGCTCGAAGCGGTCGGTCACCAGCACCCGGGCGCCCGGGCCGGCGGACACCTCGTCGGCAGGCGTCGCGGCATTGAAGCCGTTGACGATCAGGTTGTTCTCCGGCGTCGAATTCAGCTGGATGGCGCCGTGCGCACAGTGGTGGTTGGTGACCACCAGCCCGCGCGGCGACACGAAGCTCGCGGTGCAGCCGCCCAGCGACACCACCGCGCTCATCGGATGCCTGCCGAGGTCGGCGAGATCCTTCGGATCGCCCTGGAAACCGGCGGCCTCCATCTGCGCGGCCACCGCGGGCAGCTGCGACGGCATCCACATGCCTTCATCGGCGAGCACGGCGGCGGGAAACAGGGCGGCGGCGAGTGCGACGGGCAGCAGGCGCAGGGTCACGGGCATTCCTCGGGGCAGGCATAAAGCCCGCGACCTTAGGCGCTGGCACCGATCGAGGCAAATCCGGCACACGCGTCGCTGCATGGGCCGGCGCTACAATCGCGCTTTCGATCGCACGCCGCAGGCCCGACATGTCGCAGACCGCACCCGCCCTCATTCCCTCCACCATGAAGGCGCTGGTCAAGCGCGAAGCAGGCAAGGGCATCTGGATGGACGAGGTGCCGGTGCCCGCGCCGGGGCCGAACGAGGTGCTGATCAAGCTCGAGAAGACCGCGATCTGCGGCACCGACCTGCACATCTACCTCTGGGACGAGTGGAGCCAGCGCACCGTCAAGCCGGGACTGGTGATCGGCCACGAGTTCGTCGGCCGCATCGTGCAGATCGGTCCGGGCGTCAACGGCTACACCCTGGGCCAGCGGGTCTCGGCCGAGGGCCACATCGTCTGCGGCCACTGCCGCAACTGCCGCGCCGGCAAGCAGCACCTGTGCCCGAACACCGTCGGCATCGGCGTGACCCGCGACGGCGCCTTCGCCGAGTACATCGTCATGCCGGCCACCAACCTGTGGCCGATCCCCGACCAGATCCCCAGCGAGCTGGCGGCGTTCTTCGACCCCTACGGCAACGCCGCGCACTGCGCGCTGGAGTTCGACGTGGTCGGCGAGGACGTGCTGATCACCGGCGCCGGCCCCATCGGGGTGATGGCGGCCGGCATCTGCAAGCACATCGGCGCGCGCAACGTGGTGGTCACCGACGTCAACGACTACCGGCTGAAGCTCGCCGCCGACATGGGCGCCACGCGGGTGGTGAACGTGGCCCAGCAGTCGCTCAAGGAGGTCATGGCCGACCTGCATCTGGAAGGCTTCGACGTGGGCCTGGAGATGAGCGGCAACCCGCGCGCGTTCAACGACATGCTCGACTGCATGTACCACGGCGGCAAGGTCGCCCTGCTGGGCATCCTGCCGCAGGGCGCCGGCATCGACTGGGACCGGATCATCTTCAAGGGCCTCACCGTGCAGGGCATCTACGGCCGGAAGATGTACGAGACCTGGTACAAGATGACGCAGCTGGTGCTGTCGGGCTTCCCGCTGCACAAGGTGCTGAGCCACCAACTGCCGGTCGACGAGTTCCAGAAGGGCTTCGACCTGATGGAAAGCGGCAAGTCGGGCAAGGTGGTCCTGAGCTGGAACTGACGCACGGATAGAATGGCGGCTGCCTCGCAGGGAGCCGCCCCATGTCCGACACCAGCCTCACCACGCGCTACGCCGACGAACTCGACGCCATCCGCAGCCAGGGGCTGTTCAAGTCCGAGCGCACGATCACCAGCCCGCAGGCGGCCGAGATCACGCTCGCCGACGGGCGCACGGTGCTGAACTTCTGCGCCAACAACTACCTGGGCCTGGCCGACCATCCGGACATCATCGCCGCGGCCAAGGACGCGCTCGACACGCACGGCTTCGGCATGGCCTCGGTGCGCTTCATCTGCGGCACCCAGGACCTGCACAAGCAGCTGGAGGCGACGATCGCCGGCTTCTTCGGCAAGGAGGACACGATCCTCTACGCCGCCTGCTTCGACGCCAACGGCGGGCTGTTCGAGCCGCTGCTGGGCGAGGACGACGCGATCATTTCCGACGCGCTCAACCATGCCTCGATCATCGACGGCGTGCGCCTGTGCAAGGCGAAGCGCTACCGCTACGCGAACTGCGACATGGCGGACCTGGAAGCGCAGCTCCGGCAGGCCCGGGCCGACGGCGCGCGCACGATCATGATCACCACCGACGGCGTGTTCTCGATGGACGGCTACATCGCCCCGCTCGACGAGATCACCGCGCTGGCGGAGAAGTACGGCGCGCTGGTGCACATCGACGAATGCCACGCCACCGGCTTCCTCGGTGCCACCGGCCGCGGGTCCGCCGAGGTCAAGGGCGTGCTGGACCGGATCGACATCATCACCGGCACGCTGGGCAAGGCGATGGGCGGCGCGCTGGGCGGGTTCACCACCGCGAAGGCCGAGGTCGTGGAAATGCTGCGCCAGCGCTCGCGTCCCTACCTGTTCTCGAATTCGCTGCCGCCGCATGTGGTCGCGGCCGGCATCAAGGCGTTCGACATGCTGGCCGCCGCCGCCGACCTGCGTGAGCGCCTGGTCGAAAACACGCGCTACTTCCGCGAAAGAATGACCGCCGCAGGCTTCGACGTGCGCCCGGGCACGCATCCGATCAGCCCGGTCATGCTCTACGACGCGAAGCTCGCGCAGCGTTTCGCCGAGCGGCTGCTGGAGGAAGGCATCTACGCGATCGGCTTCTTCTTCCCGGTGGTGCCGAAGGACCAGGCGCGGATCCGCACGCAGATTTCCGCGGCGCACACGCGCGCGCACCTCGACCGCGCGATCGACGCCTTCACGCGCATCGGCCGCGAGCTCGGCGTGCTGGCGAGCTGAGCGGGGCTTTCGGGCAACGCGACTTCATCGAAGCGCGTTGCCTGATGGCGCAGCGAGGGCAACCGGCCTGCTGCGCCAGGCGATGCGATCAGCCGGGGGTGGCTTCGCCTTTGGCCGCTTCGGCCGGAGGCGGATCCGACGCCGGCGGTGCCGCGGCGGCCGGCGATCCGTCCGCGGCGGCTGGCGCGGCGCCCGGAAGTGCCGGGGCAGCCGCCGCCACCGGCGCGGGTCCGCTGCCGCGCGCAACGCGCACTCCGCGTGACTTCATCCAGGCATCGAACTCGTCGGCGGTCATGCGCTTGCCGTTCTGGTTCATGTCGAACCGCCACGGCGTGTTGTCGAACTCTGTCTTCGGCTTGTAGGCGCCCGGATCGTCGGGGTTGGCGACGCTGGGGGCCGGCGCCGCGATGGCCACGTTGCGGCAGCCCTCGATGCGCTGGCGGAGCAGCACTTCGTCGACGGTCTGCGACTCGTCGTAGGCGTACGACAGCACGCCGCTGTTGCCACCGAGGAGGTACGAGGGCGCGACCAGTTCCTGCGCCAGGGGCGCGAGCACGGTGACGCGCTGCACCGACGCGTTCGCGGCCGGAAGGTTGGCGCAATCGATCGCCGCGTGGGCCATGCCCGGGGCGGCGAGGCCGGCCATCAACAACATTGCTGCACGCTTCATGTGGGGTTTCTCCTGCTGCGCCGCGAAGTGTAGCAGCCCCTGAAAGCGCGAAGCCCGGCACTGGGCCGGGCTTCGCGGGACTGCTTGTGCCGACGTCCTCAGTTCTGGACGTTCAGCTCCGTGCGGCGGTTGCGCGCGCGGCCTTCCGGGTTGTCCGAACCGTCGTCGTTGGTGTTCGGCGCGATCGGACGGCTCTCGCCGTAACCGTTCGGGCCCACCAGGCGGCCGGAGTCGATGCCGTTGCTGGTCAGGTAGTCATAGACCGTGGTGGCACGACGCTCGGACAGCGACTGGTTGTACGCGTCGGTGCCCTTCGAGTCGGTGTGGCCAGCCACTTCGACCTTCAGCTGCGGGTAACGCTTCAGGATCTCGATCGCCTCGTTGAGGATCGACACCGCGTCAGGACGCAGGGTCGCCTTGTCGAAGTCGAAGTTGACGCCCTTCAGGTCGATCGACACCGGCACCGGGCAGCCGTCCGGACCGATGGTCTGGCCAGCCTGCGAACCGGGGCACTTGTCGTCGCAGTCGTTCACGCCGTCGCCGTCGCTGTCCATGTCGGCGCAGCTCGGGGCCACCGGAGCCGGGGCGACCGGTGCGGTCGGCTCCGGACCCAGCGGGATCACGACGCCGACCGAGGCCAGCACGTCGCCGAACCAGTCTTCCTGCGGCGCAGCAACGCTGGTGTCGTCGAAGCTGGCGCGGTACGCAAGCTCGGTACGGATGCCGACGCGACCCAGGTCGCCCTGCAGGCCGACGCCAACCTTGGCGGCGAAGTTGCCGTCTTCACGCTGGCCGGGGGAATTCGGGCTCGGGAAGTTGTCGTACTCCTCCTCCGAACGCTGGTAGCCGACGCCGAACAGCGCGTAGGGGTTCCAGTTGCGCCCTTCGGTGATGAAGTGGCGGCGGGCATCGAGCGACACGCCGTACTGGCTCCAGTTGAGATCCTGGTTGGCGTCATTGTGCGGGTTCTGGTAGTTCAGCTCGGCGTCCAGCGACCACTCGGGGCTGATGAACTTGCCGACGCCCAGCGCGAGGAACGGCGCGTTGCGCGTCTCGCGGTCGTTGTCCTGCAGGTTGAAGCCAGCGCTTCCGGTGATGTACCAGCGATCGTCGAAATCCTGCGCGACCGCGGCCTGCGACACTGCGAGACCTGCCAGCAGGGCGGTGCTCAACAAGCGAATCTTCATATACGTACTCCTAAGTCCAGTCAGGAACGAATCGGGGGGTGGGAAGTGCGGGGGATCAACCACTCGGGCACCCTGACCCCTGCCAGTTGCGCCGCAATAATACACATTCAGGTGAATGTTAACCATACATTAAACCAACGCCCAGGAGCGTCCCCTGGGCGTTGGCAGAGCCGGTCAAAACGAAATCAGTTCTGGACGTTCAGCTCCGTGCGGCGGTTGCGCGCGCGGCCTTCCGGGTTGTCCGAACCGTCGTCGTTGGTGTTCGGCGCGATCGGACGGCTCTCGCCGTAACCGTTCGGGCCCACCAGGCGGCCGGAGTCGATGCCGTTGCTGGTCAGGTAGTCATAGACCGTGGTCGCACGACGCTCGGACAGCGACTGGTTGTACGCGTCGGTGCCCTTCGAGTCGGTGTGGCCAGCCACTTCGACCTTCAGCTGCGGATAGCGCTTCAGGATCTCGATCGCCTCGTTGAGGATCGACACCGCGTCAGGACGCAGGGTCGCCTTGTCGAAGTCGAAGTTGACGCCCTTCAGGTCGATCGACACCGGCACCGGGCAGCCGTCCGGACCGATGGTCTGGCCAGCCTGCGAACCGGGGCACTTGTCGTCGCAGTCGTTCACGCCGTCGCCGTCGCTGTCCATGTCGGCGCAGCTCGGGGCCACCGGAGCCGGAGCGACCGGTGCGGTCGGCTCCGGACCCAGCGGGATCACGACGCCGACTGAGGCCAGCACGTCGCCGAACCAGTCTTCGCCGTCATTGCGCTCCGGGAACGGGTCGTCGTTGAGAAGCTGCGCACGCGTGTCGTCGATGGCGACGGCCCGGTAGGCCAGCTCGGTGCGGATGCTGACGCGACCCAGGTCACCCTGCAGGCCGACGCCGAACTTGCCCGCGATCGCGCCCTCTTTTTCCTCGAACGGCGAGTTCGGGTTCGGGAAGTTGTCGGTCTCGATCTCCTCGCGCTGGTAACCGAGGCCCATCAGCAGGTACGGATTCCAGTTGCGGCCTTCCCGGATGAAGTGGCGGCGGGCATCGAACGAGATGCCGTACTGGCTCCAGTTGAGGTCCTGGTTGGCGTCGTGGTGCGGGTTCTGGTAGTTCAGCTCGGCGTCGAACGACCAGTTGGGGTTGATGAACTTGCCGACGCCCAGCGCGAGGAACGGCGCGTTGCGCGTCTCACGGTCGTTGTCCTGCAGGTTGAAGCCTGCGCTTCCGGTGATGTACCAGCGATCGTCGAAATCCTGCGCACCGGCGGCTTGCGCCACGCCCAGCCCGCCTATCAGCATGGCAGCACAAAGCAGCTTCTTGTTCATGTCGTTATGGCTCCTTGAATCGCTTTGACGGACCTGGCGAAGACAGCGGTCGCTAGCGTATTGGGGGGAAAGGTGGCCGCCACACTGGCCACCACCGGGGCGCAGGTTAGGATCGGCGGCGTGAAGACCGCGTTAACACCCAGCTAACAATTGATTGAGCCGCCGATCGCCGAGGCGTCCTTGCCGCCCCCCGCCTTTCACTGCACTGTGCGCGATCCTCACACCACGCACGCAGCATGTCCGAAGCCACGCCGTACCCGCACCTTTTCGCGCCGCTGGACCTGGGCTTCACCACGCTGCGCAATCGCGTGCTCATGGGGTCCATGCATACCGGCCTCGAGGACCATCGCCGCGACTTCCCCAGGCTCGCGGCCTACTTCGCCGAGCGCGCCGAAGGGGGCGTGGGGCTGATCGTCACCGGCGGATTCGCGCCCAATGTGGTCGGCTGGCTGAAGCCATTCGCCGGCAAGCTGAGCTGGCCGTGGGAATCGGCCAAGCATCGCCAGGTGACGTCCGCGGTCCACGCCCATGGCGCACGGATCTGCATGCAGCTGTTGCATGCAGGCCGCTACGCCTATCACCCGCTGTCGGTATCGGCGTCGCGGCTGAAGGCACCGATCAACCCGTTCACGCCGCGCGGGCTGTCGGCGCGCGGCGTCGAGCGACAGATCGCGGCATTCGCGACCTCGGCCCGGCTCGCGCGCGATGGCGGCTACGACGGCGTGGAGATCATGGGCTCGGAGGGCTACCTGCTGAACCAGTTCACGGTGGCCCGTACCAACCATCGTGGCGACCGCTGGGGCGGCAGCGTCGAAAACCGCATGCGCTTCGCGGTCGAAATCGTGCGCCAGGTGCGCGAGGCCTGCGGACCGGACTTCATCATCATCTACCGGCTGTCGATGCTCGACCTGGTGGACGGCGGCAACGACTGGGAGGCGATCGTGGCCCAGGCGCGCGCGGTCGAGGCCGCCGGCGCGACCATCCTGAATACCGGCATCGGCTGGCACGAGGCGCGGGTGCCGACGATCGCCACGTCGGTGCCGCGCGGCGCGTTCGCCGGCGTGACCGCCAAGCTGCGGCCGCTGGTGTCGCTGCCGGTAGTCGCGACCAACCGCATCAACATGCCGGACGTCGCCGAACGCATCCTGGCCACGGGCGCCGCCGACATGGTGTCGATGGCGCGCCCGCTGCTCGCCGACCCGCAGTGGGTCGCGAAGGCGCGCGCCGGCCGTCCGCAGGCCATCAACACCTGCATCGCCTGCAACCAGGCCTGCCTTGACCACGTCTTCCAGAACCGGCGCGCAAGCTGCCTGGTCAATCCGCGCGCCTGCCACGAGACCGAGCTCAACTACATCGCGTCCGCATCGCCGCGGCGGATCGCCGTCGTCGGCGCGGGACCGGCCGGGCTCGCCTGCGCCACGGTCGCCGCGCAGCGCGGGCATGCGGTCACGCTGTTCGATTCCGCCGCCGAAATCGGCGGCCAGTTCAACCTTGCGCGGCGCGTGCCGGGCAAGGAGGAATTCGACGAAACCCTGCGCTACTTCCGCGAGCGCATCGCCGACACCGGCGTGTCGCTTCGCCTCGCCACCACCGCCACGCCGTCAGTGCTGGCCGGTTTCGACGCGGTGGTGCTGGCCACGGGCGTGACGCCGCGCAGCGTGGACCTGCCGGGTCACGACCATCCCAAGGTCCTCGGCTATGCCGAGGTGCTGCGCGGCGACGTCGTACCGGGGCACCGCGTGGCGATCATCGGCGCCGGCGGGATCGGCTTCGACGTGGCCGAATTCCTGGTCCACGAAGGCACTTCGCCCAGCCTTGATCCGGCGCGCTGGATGGCCGAATGGGGCGTTGATCCCCGCTTCGCCACGAGCGGCGGCCTGGTACCAGCGCGGCCCGAGGCCCCGGCGCGCGAAGTATGGCTGCTGCAGCGCAGCCCGGGCCGGCCGGGTGCACGCCTGGGCAAGACCACCGGATGGATCCATCGCGCGACGCTCAAGGGCAAGCGCGTGCAGATGCTCGGCGGCATCACCTACGAACGCATCGATGATGACGGCCTGCACCTGCGCATCGGCGACGAAGCCCGCTTGCTGCCGGTCGACCATGTCGTGGTCTGTGCGGGACAGGAGTCGCGGCGCGACCTGGCCGCACCGCTGCGAGAGGCAGGATGCGAGGTCCACGTCATCGGCGGCGCGGACGTGGCGGCCGAACTCGATGCCAAGCGCGCCATCGACCAGGGCTCCAGGCTCGCGGCCGCGCTCTAGTCTGAATAGGGCACGTGGTGCAAGTGCCGGGCCGCTCCCGCGTTCACGCCACGTTTTCAAAACTCGCATTAAGGTGCGCCCACTTTCCCGCCGCGTCTTCGGCGGAACCGGCACGACACGCAACCCTGCGGGTTCGCGCCCGGGCAGCAAATGCGCCACAGAGTGCCGCCGCCCTCCCCAACACGCCATGCCGGTCCGCGACAGCGGCTTCCCGATTCCATTTGGACGGGGTGCCCCGTTGCGACCGACGCAACGGAGCAAGGAGTCGTCATGAAACTCGCCTGGATCCTGTGGCTGGCCTCAGTGCTGCCGCCACAGGCCGCGGATTCACTCTGCCTGAGCACCACGCTTTACCTCGAAGCCCGCGACCAGTCGGTCCTCGGCCAGCGCGCCGTGGCCGAAGTGGCCCTGCGTCGCACCGACAGCGGCCTGTGGGGCGACTCGGTGTGCGACGTGGTCACAGCGCGCAAGCAGTTCGCGCCGACCATCGTTTCGCCGCGGACGCGCCTGACCAATACCGAAGCCTGGTCGCAGGCTGTGACCATCGCGCTGGAATCCCAGCACAACTGGGCGCTGCCCGCGGGCGAGCGCAAGGAAGTCGTGCCCGGTGCCAGCCACTTCCTGGCCCATGCGATTGCCAGCCCGAGCTGGCGCAACGCGTACCAGGTGGCGACGATCGGCGACCACACGTTCCTGAAAGTGCAGAGCCTCAAGCCGAAGACCTGATGCTGGTGCGCGTCCTGCATTGAGTGGTCGTCGGCAAGCGCGGATGATGGCGGTGTCCCCCAACCGGAGCCGCACATGAAGCTGTACACCAAGCCGGGCGCCTGCTCGACGGCCGTCCACATCGCCCTGCAGTGGGCCGGCGGCCCGTTCGAAGTCGAGATCCTCGACGGCCCTTCGATGAAGGCGCCCGCCTATCTCGCCATCAATCCCGCCGGCGCGGTGCCGGCCCTCGTCGACGGCGACTTCGTACTCACCCAGAACGCCGCGATCATGGGCTACATCGCCGACACGCATCCGCAGGCGGGCCTGGGCGGCGACGGCTCGGCGCGCGAGCGTGCCGACGCCACGCGTTGGCTGGCCTTCGTCAATTCCGATGTGCATCCGGCGTTCAAGCCGATCTTCTCGCCGGCGCGTTACGTCGGTGACGAGTCGCAACACGACGCGGTCAAGGCGGCGGCACGGAACCTGGTCCGCGGGCTGATGGAGTCTGCCGACAAGCGCCTCGCCGACAACTCGTGGCTGGCGGGCTTCCGCAGCTTTGCCGACCCCTACTTCTATATGACCGTGCGCTGGGCGCAAGGCACCGGCGTGGACATGGCCGGCCTCGACAACATCGCCGCCTTCAAGGTGCGCATGGACGCCGACCAAGGCGTGCAGGCAACACTCAAGGCGGAAGGCCTGGCCTGAGCCACGCCGCGACAGCGCACACGAGAACGGCGCCCTTGGGCGCCGTTTTCATTTCACGGATCCGGATGGGTCAGTCGCGTGCGTCGAGCGGTACCCAGGCGCGGTCTTCCGGACCGGTGTAGTTGGCGCTGGGGCGGATGATCTTGCCGTCGATGCGCTGCTCGATCACATGCGCGCTCCAGCCGCTGGTACGCGCCAGCACGAACAGCGGCGTGAACATCGCCGTCGGCACGCCCATCATGTGGTAGCTCACCGCGCTGAACCAGTCGAGGTTGGGGAACATCTTCTTGATGTCCCACATCACCGACTCGAGGCGCTCGGCGATGTCGTACATGCGCATGTCCTCGCGCTCGGCGGACAGCTCCTTCGCGACCTGCTTGATCACGTTGTTGCGTGGATCGCCGACGGTGTAGACCGGATGGCCGAAACCGATCACCACTTCCTTGCGGCCCACGCGCTCCTTGATGTCGGCCTCGGCCTCGTCGGCGCTGTCGTAGCGCTTCTGCACTTCGAACGCGACTTCGTTGGCGCCGCCGTGCTTCGGCCCGCGCAGCGCGCCGATCGCGCCGCTGATGCACGAATGCATGTCGCTGCCGGTGCCGGCGATGACGCGCGCGGTGAACGTGGATGCGTTGAACTCGTGCTCGGCGTAGAGGATCAGCGAGGTGTGCATGGCACGCACCCACGACGCCGGCGGCGGCTCGCCGTGCAGCAGGTGCAGGAAGTGCCCGCCGATGGTCTCGTCGTCGGTCTCGACATCGATGACGCGGCCGTTGTGGCTGTAGTGGTACCAGTACAGCAGCATCGAACCCAGCGACGCCATCAGCTTGTCGGCGATGTCGCGCGCCCCCGGATGGTTGTGGTCGTCCTTCTCGGGCTGCACGCAGCCCAGCACGGAGACCGCGGTGCGCATCACGTCCATCGGGTGCGCCGACGGCGGCAGCTCCTCGAGCGCGGCCTTGACCGACGCCGGGATGCCGCGCAAGGACTTCAGCTTGGCCTTGTAGCCGGCGAGCTCAGGCTTGGACGGCAGCTTGCCGTGCACCAGCAGGTACGCGATCTCCTCGAACTCGGCGGTGGTCGCGAAATCGAGGATGTCGTAGCCACGGTAGTGCAGGTCATTGCCGCTGCGGCCCACCGTGCACAGCGCGGTGTTGCCTGCGGGCGTGCCCGACAGGGCCACCGACTTCTTGGGCTTCGGCGGGGTGGGTGCGGTATCGCTCATGCGCATGCTCCGGATCTGATAGCGGGTTTGTTGACGGGCCACCGCATGCGCGGCGGCCTCGACGCGTCACTCTTCGCTGGCGAACAACGCGTCCAGCTTGTCTTCGTAAGCGTGGTAACCGAGATAGTCGTACAGCTCGGCGCGCGTCTGCAGGGTGTCGACGATGCCCTTCTGCGTGCCTTCGCGACGCACGGTCTCGTAGAAATTGAGCGCGGCCTTGTTCATCGCGCGATAGGCGCCGCAGCAGTACAGCGCGATGTCGACACCTGCGCTGCGCAGCTCGTCGGTGGTGAAGAACGGCGTGGAGCCGAATTCGGTGAGGTTGGCGAGGATCGGCACCTTCACCGCGTCCTTGAACCGCGCATAGTCCGCGAGCGAGTTCATCGCTTCGGGAAAGATCATGTCGGCGCCGGCCTCCACATAGGCAACCGCGCGCTCGATGGCCGCGTCGATGCCCTCGACCGCGGCGGCGTCGGTGCGCGCCATGATCACGAACCCGGCATCGCTGCGGCCGTCGACCGCGGCCTTGACCCGGTCGACCATCTCGGCCTTCGGCACCACTTCCTTGTTGGGGCGGTGGCCACAGCGCTTCTGGCCCACCTGGTCCTCCATGTGCACCGCGGCGACGCCGGCGCGCTCGAACGACCTGACCGTGCGCGCGATGTTGAACGCGCCGCCCCAGCCGGTGTCGATGTCGACCAGCAGCGGCAGGCCGGTGGCGTCGACGATGCGGCGCGCGTCGATCAGCACGTCCTCCATGGTGCTGATGCCGAGGTCGGGCACGCCCAGCGAGTTGGCGGCCACGCCGCCACCGGACAGATAGAGCGCCTTGTAGCCCACGCGCCTGGCCATGAGGCCGGCATAGGCGGTGATGGCGCCCATCACCTGCAGCGGGGATTCGGCGGCGACGGCGGCGCGGAACCGCGCGCCGGATGAGGTCGACTGGGACATGGCGAACCTGCGTGTTGCGGGACCGCCATTCTATCCGAGCAGGCGGCGCGGCCTTGCCCCGGGCATGCGCCGCGCCTGCTCAGCTGCCGGCGTCGGCACCGCGCTCCAGCGCGTCGCGGATCTCTTCCAGCGAGCCCGGATCGTCGAGCGTCGACAAGTCGCCGGGATCACGTGATTCGGCAAGCGCCTGGATCGAGCGCCGCAGCAGTTTGCCGGAGCGGGTCTTGGGCAGCGCAGCGACCACGTACACCCGCGCAGGGCGCGCGATCGCACCGAGCTGCTCGACCACCCTGCCCTGCATCTCCTGCGCCGCGACGGCCGAGTCCGCGGCCTGCTTGAGCGTGGCGAACACCACCGGCACCTGGCCCTTGAGCTCGTCGCTCACGCCGATCACAGCCACCTCGGCAACGCCCGGATGGCTGGACACCGACTCCTCGATCTCGCGCGTACCCAGGCGATGGCCGGCCACGTTGATCACGTCATCGGTGCGGCCAAGGATGAAGGTGTAGCCGTCCTGGTCGCGGATCGCCCAGTCCAGCGAGCTGTAGAGCAGCTCCTTGAAATGCGAGAAGTAGCTGGACAGGAAGCGCTCGTCATCGCGCCACACGGTGGTCATGCAACCGGGCGGCAGCGGCGGCTGGATCACCAGCACGCCCTTCTCGCCGGGCTTGGCTTCCTCGCCGGTGGCCTCGTCGATCACGCGCACGTCGTAGCCCGGCGTCGGCAGGCCGGGAGAGCCGAACTTCACCGGCTTCAGCTCCACGCCCGGCATCAGCGAAAGCACCGGCCAGCCGGTCTCGGTCTGCCAGTAGTTGTCGATGATGGTCTTGCCCAGGCCTTCGTTGATCCAGTGCGCGGTGGGCTCGTCGAGCGGCTCACCGGCCAGGAACAGGTACTGCAGCGCCGACAGGTCGTACTTCGTCAGCCAGGCCGGGTCCTGCTTCTTCAGCACGCGCACCGCGGTCGGCGACGAGAACATGGTGCGCACGCCGTACTGCTCGCAGATGCGCCACCAGATGCCGGCATCCGGCGTCGTGGGCAATCCTTCGTACAGGATCGTGGTCGCGCCGGCGATCAATGGCCCGTACACGTTGTACGAGTGCCCGACCGCCCAGCCGACGTCGGAGGTCGAGAACATCACCTGGCCGGCGCGCACGTCGTAGATCGACCACATCGACATCGCCAGTGCCACCGCGTAGCCGCCGACGTCCCGTTGCACGCCCTTGGGCTTGCCGGTGGTGCCCGAGGTGTACAGCAGGTAGCTCGGTTCGTTGGACTCCAGCCACTGCACCGGCACCTCGGCATCCTCGAACCGGCCGCGTACTTCGCCGTAGTCGACGTCGCGACCCCCGGAGCGCGCGTAGGGCGCGAGGCCACGGTCGACCATCAACACGCGTGCTGGCGGCGACTTGGCCTGCGCGCACGCGGCATCGACCAGCGGCTTGTAGGGAATGACCTTGCCGCCACGGCTGCCGGCATCGGCGGCGATGAGCAGCTTCGGTTCGGCATCGTCGATGCGCACCGCGAGGTTGTGCGCGGCGAAACCACCGAACACCACGGAATGCACCGCGCCGATCCGCGCGCAGGCGAGCATGGCGAACACGGCCTCGGCGATGTTGGGCATGTAGACCACGACGCGGTCGCCGCGGCCGACGTCCAGCGACTTCAGCACCGCGGCGAAGGTGCTCACCTCGCGGTGCAGTTCGCGGTAGGTGTACTCGCGCGTGCTGCCGGTTTCGCTCGACACGGCGACGAGGGCCAACTGCTCGCCGCGTTCGGCCAGGTGGCGATCGATGGCGTTGTGGCAGAGGTTGGTTTCGCCTCCAGCGAACCAGCGGCGGAACGGAGGGTTGGCGTACTCGAGGATCGACTCGGGCTGCTTGTGCCAGTGGATCGCCCGCGCCTGCTCGGCCCAGAACGCTTCCGGCTCCTCGATCGAACGACGGTGGAAATCTTCGTAACGCATGCCTGCCTCCAGTGGGTTCGAACAGCCTGGGCCGTCGCCCGCAGCGGCGCACTACGACGATGGTCCATGCCTTCGCCCGATGGTAGCCGCAGCGGTGCCGAAAACGAAGAAACCGGGCAGGCGCCCGGTTTCTTCAGCACTGCCTGGCGTGCGGCCTCAGCCCAGCAGGTGCGCCACGCCGGCGCGCTCTTCCTCGAGCTCGGCAAGGGTCTTGTCCATGGCGGCGCGGCTGAACGCGTCCACTTCCAGGCCCTCGACGCGCGTGTAGGTGCCGTTCGCGGTGGTGACCGGCACGCCGTAGATCACGCCCTCGGGGATGCCGTAGCTGCCATCCGACGGCACGCCCATGGTCACCCACTTGCCGTTGCTGCCCAGCACCCAGTCGCGGATGTGGTCGATGGCCGCATTCGCCGCCGACGCCGCCGAGGACAGGCCGCGTGCTTCGATGATGGCCGCGCCGCGCTTGCCGACCTGCGGGATGAATGCGTTGGCGTTCCAGTCGGCGTCGTTGACCTTGTCCTTCAGCGACTCGCCGTTGACAGTGGCGAAGCGGTAGTCGGGATACATGGTCGGGCTGTGGTTGCCCCAGACGACCAGCTTCTCGATGTCGCCCACGGCCACGCCGGCCTTGTTGGCCAGCTGGCTCAGCGCGCGGTTGTGATCGAGGCGCAGCATCGCGGTGAAGTTGGCCGCCTTCAGGTCCGGCGCCGACTTCATCGCGATGTAGGCGTTGGTGTTGGCCGGGTTGCCGACCACCAGCACCTTGACGTCGCGCGAGGCGACCTTGTTCAGCGCCGCGCCCTGCGCGGTGAAGATCTTGGCGTTCTCGAGCAGCAGGTCCTTGCGCTCCATGCCGGGGCCGCGCGGACGCGCGCCGACCAGCAGCGCGATGTCGGCATCCTTGAATGCGACTTCCGGGTCATCGGTGCCGACCATGCCCGCCAGCAGCGGGAACGCGCAGTCTTCCAGCTCCATCATCACGCCCTTGAGCGCGGCCTGGGCCTTCTCCATCGGCAGCTCGAGCAGCTGCAGGATGACGGGCTGGTCCTTGCCCAGCATTTCGCCCGAGGCGATGCGGAACAGGAGGGCGTAGCCGATCTGGCCGGCGGCGCCGGTGACGGCAACTCGGACGGGGGCGTTCATCGTGCGGACTCCGGGGTATGGGGTTTGTGTTGGGGAATTACTGGAGCTCGGCGAAGAACGCCTGGATGCGCTCCAGCCCGGGCGCCAGCTGCGGCGTCGGGCACGTGTAGCTGATGCGCATGCCGCGCGGCTCGCCGAAGGCCGAGCCCGGCACGCAGGCCACGCCCTTGGCTTCGAGCAGGGCCGCGCAGAACTCGACGTCGTTGTTGATCACCTGGCCGGCGTGCGACTTGCCGTAGGCCACGCTGATGTCGGGGAACGCGTAGAACGCACCCTGTGGCACCGGGCAGACCACGCCCGGGATCGCATTGAGCGCGGCCACCACCTGGTCACGCTTGGCCTGGAACTCCGCGCGACGCGCGGCGGGCACATCCTGCGGGCCCGACAGCGCCGCCACGGCGGCCGCGGTGACGATCTCCGGCAGGTTGGTGATGTGGTTGGAGTTCATGGTGGTCACGGCCTGGGCCACGACCTCGGGGCCGGCCATGAAGCCCGCGCGCCAGCCGGGCATGCCGTAGGTCTTGGACAGCGAATCCACGAAGATCACCCGGTCGCGCAGCTCAGGGCGCGCCTGCACGAAGTTGTGGTAGCCGACGCCGTCGAACACCATCGTGTTGTAGATGTCGTCGGTGATGATCCAGGTGTCGGGATGGCGGGCGAACACGTCGGCCAGCGCGCTGATCTCGTCACGGGTGTAGACCATGCCCGTCGGGTTGGACGGGTTGTTGAACAGGAACACCTTGGGCTTCTTCGCCAGCGCCGCGTCGAGCTGCGCGGGGCTGAGCTTGTAATCCTGCTCGGGCGGACATGGCAGCAGCTGGATGTCGGCGCCGACAATCTCGCCAATGTCGAGGTAGCTGGTCCAGTACGGCGTTGCGAACGCGAACCCGTCGCCCTCGTCCAGCAGCGCCTCGGCCAGGTTGTAGAGCACGTGCTTGGCGCCCACGCCGGTGGCGCAGTTGGCCCGGGTATAGCCGTCAAGGCCCAGCGCCTGCATGTGCGCAAGAAACGCATCCAGCAGCTCGTTGGCGCCGCGGTTGCTGCCGTACTGGCCGGAATCGTGCTCGAGCGCCTGGCGCGCGGCGGCATAGACATGGTCGCCGGGCAGGAAATTGGGGACACCGATCGAGAAACTGATGATGTCGCGGCCTTCGGCCTTCAGACGCTTGGCCTTTTCGGCCACGACCATGATCGCGCTGGGCTTGGCACGGCCCATTCGCTTGGCGAGCTGCAGCATCGCGGAACCTCGGGAGTTGGGTGGGCTGGGCGGCGGGCCCGGGGGCCGCGCCGCGCGTATTTCAGCCGCGTATTCTAACAGCCCGGGCATCGCCGGGGCCTGCCGCGGCCGCACCAGGGCGACGCGCGGCAAGGCTGGCACGGGTCACGCGGAGAGGATGCGGTTCCACTCGGCGACGCGCTCCGGCTTGGCGGCCAGCGCGGCGTCGACATCACCCTGCACCGTCACCGAGTTGATGGCGTCGCCCTGCTTGATCGCGTCGACCACGTCCAGCCCTTCCACGACCTTGCCGAACACGGTGTGCTTGCCGTCCAGCCAGTCGGTCTTGATGTGGGTGATGAAGAACTGGCTGCCATTGGTGTTGGGGCCGGCGTTGGCCATCGAGAGCACGCCACGCTCGTGCTTCACGCCGTTGCCGGTCTCGTCCTCGAACTTGTAGCCGGGACCGCCGGTACCGGTGCCCTGCGGGCAGCCGCCCTGCACCATGAAGTCGGGGATCACGCGGTGGAAGCTCAGGCCGTCGTAGAAGCCGTGCTTGGCGAGGTTGACGAAGCTGGCGACCGTGAGCGGGGCCTTGTCGGGGTAGAGCTCGACCTTGATCTGGCCACGGGCGGTGTCGAATACGGCATTCAGGGACATGGATGGATTCCTGGTGGAGGGATGCTGGGGCGTCGGCCCGGGGACGCGGCCGGAGGGCCGTGGCCGGGGGCCAAGGCACCGTGGCGTCGATATGGAGCCGCCGGGGCGGATTCCAACACTGATGACGCCAGCGGATGGGGCTGTATACTACCGGGCTTCCCAAAACAAGGTCCCGCGCGCCCTGCCCGACAACGGCACCCAGGTGCGGCTTTCCCGATGTCCATCGAACGCCTCCGCAATATCGCCATCGTCGCCCACGTCGACCACGGCAAGACCACCCTCGTCGATTGCCTGCTCAAGCAATCCGGTACGTTCAACGAACGCACGGTCACGGCCGAGCGGATGATGGACAGCAATGACCAGGAAAAGGAACGTGGCATCACGATCCTGTCCAAGAACACCGCCATCAACTGGAATGGCAACCGCATCAACATCGTCGACACCCCTGGCCACGCCGACTTCGGTGGCGAGGTCGAGCGCGTGCTGTCGATGGTCGACTCGGTGCTGATCCTCGTCGACGCCATGGACGGGCCGATGCCGCAGACGCGCTTCGTGACCCAGAAGGCGTTCGCGATGGGCTTCAACCCGATCGTGGTGGTCAACAAGATCGACCGGCCCGGCGCGCGCCCGGACTGGGTGATCGACCAGGTCTTCGACCTGTTCGACAAGCTCGGCGCCACCAACGAGCAGCTCGACTTCCCGATCGTCTACGCCTCGGCGCTGCACGGTTACGCGAGCCTGGAAGACACCGCCCGCGAAGGCGACATGACCCCGCTTTACGAAGCGATCATGAAGCACGTGCCGCCGCCCACCGTGGATCCGGACGGCCCGTTCCAGATGCGCATCAGCCAGCTGGACTACAACAACTTCGTCGGCCTGATCGGCATCGGGCGCATCCAGCGCGGCACGGTGCGGACCAACATGCCGGTGAGCGTGGTCGACCGCCACGGCAAGAAGCGCCAGGCCAAGGTGATGCAGGTGCTGGGCTTCCTCGGCCTGGAACGCGTCGAAGTCGATGAAGGTAAGGCAGGCGACATCCTCGCCCTCTCCGGCATCGCCGACCTGTCGATCTCCGACACCGTCTGCGCGCTCGATACGCCGGAAGCACTGCCCGCGCTGACCGTCGACGAGCCGACCATCAGCATGACCTTCCAGGTCAACAACTCACCGTTCGCCGGCAACAAGGACCGCAGCGGCGGAAAGTTCATCACCAGCCGCCAGATCCGCGAGCGCCTGGAGCGCGAGACGCTGCACAACGTGGCGCTCAAGGTCGAGGAAGGTTCGGACCCGGACAAGTTCCTGGTCTCCGGCCGCGGCGAGCTGCACCTGTCGGTGCTGATCGAGACCATGCGCCGCGAGGGCTTCGAGCTCGCCGTGTCGCGCCCGGAAGTGATCATCAAGAATATCGACGGCCAGCAGATGGAGCCTGTCGAGCAGCTGGTGGTCGACATCGAGGAAGTGCACCAGGGCGGCGTGATGGAGAAGCTCGGCATCCGCAAGGGCCAGCTGAAGAACATGGAGTCCGACGGCAAGGGGCGCGTGCGCCTGGACTACATGATCCCGGCCCGCGGCCTGATCGGCTTCCAGAACGAGTTCAAGACCCTCACCCAGGGCACCGGCCTGCTGTTCCACGTGTTCGACCATTACGGCCCGAAGGAGCAGGGCGCGATCGCCAAGCGCACCAACGGCGTGATGATCGCGAACGCCGCCGGCGTCACGCCCGCCTACTCGCTCGGCCCGCTCGAAGAGCGCGGCAAGCTGTTCGCGGCCGAAGGCGACAACGTGTACGAAGGCCAGCTGATCGGCATCCACTCCAAGGACAACGACCTCACGGTCAATGCCATCAAGACCAAGCCGCTCACCAACATGCGCGCCTCGGGCAAGGACGATGCCATCAAGCTGACCCCGGCGATCAAGTACACGCTGGAACAGGCGCTGGACTTCATCGAGGACGACGAGCTGGTCGAGGTCACCCCGAAGGAAATCCGCCTGCGCAAGAAGCACCTCAGCGAAACCGATCGCAAGCGGGCCAGCCGCGCGGCGTGAGCCACGCGCTGTTCCCCGCCTGGCGACCGGATGCCGGGGGCCGGGAGAGCCTGACCGCGATCGCGGCCAGGCTGCAGGCCGCACAGCCGCCCGACGGACGGCGCCTGCAGCCGCGTCGCCCGGACCAATGGCACGCCACCCTCTGCTTCATCGGTTACGAGGCCAGGCAGGCCGCGACGCCTGCCCTGCTCGACGCATTCGCGGCGGTCGCGCGGCGCATTCCCGCGCACGGGTTCAAAGTCCAACGCGTGGCGTACTGGGCGCAATCCGGGGCGGTCGTCGCCCTGCCACACGCCAGTCCCGCGCTGCAGGCCCTGTGCGACGCGACGCGTGATGCCATCCGCCAGTGCGGCATCCGGCCGGAACAGGCCACCACGCAGCCGCACGTCACTCTGGCCCATCTTCCGCGCGGCCTGCCCGCGCAGGCGTGGCTGGACGACATCGACTGCGGCGGCGACGTGATGCGCGTGGATCGTTTCGAGCTGCTGCTCAACCCCGGCGGCCACTACGAAGCCCTGGGCGACTGGCCACTGACCGGCGGGCCGCTTCCCGTCGCGCCGGAGCAGCCGCGCCTGCTGTAGAACGAGGCCCGCTCTGCCGCTCAGGCGTTGGACGGCGGCTTCACAACTGCGCCTGCTTGCGCACGATCGCCATGGCGATCTCCAGCGACTGCTCGTAGTTGAGCCGCGGGTCCACCGATGAGCGGTAGGCGCGCTCGAGATCGATCTCGCCGAGGTCGCGCGCACCACCCGTGCACTCGGTGACATCCTCGCCGGTCAGCTCGAGGTGCACGCCGCCGAGGCGCGTGCCGGCCGCGGCATGCAGGTCGTAGCTCTGCTCGATCTCGCTGCGGATGTTGTCGAAGCGACGCGTCTTGTAGCCGTTGCTGGTGGCTTCGGTGTTGCCGTGCATCGGGTCGCAGATCCACAGCACGCGGCGTCCGTCGCGCTTGACCGCCTCCAGCAGGCGCGGCAGTCGATCGGCCACATGGGCCGCGCCCATCCTGCAGATCAGGCTCAGCCGACCGGGCTCATCGTCCGGGTTCAGCAGGTCGACCAGGCGCAGCAGGTCATCGGGCTCCACCGACGGGCCGATCTTCACGGCGACCGGATTGCGGATGCCGCGGAAGTATTCCGCATGCGCGCCATCGAGTGCCGCCGTGCGCATGCCGATCCACGGGAAGTGGGTGCTGAGGTTGAACCAGCCCCACTGGCGCGGCACCTGCCGCGTCTGCGCCTCTTCGTACGGCAGCAGCAGCGCTTCATGCGACGTATAGAAATCCACCCGGTTGAGGTTGTGGACCTCGCTCCCGGACAGCGTCTCCATGAAGCGCACCGCGTCGCCGATGTTGGCGACCATGCGGTGGTAGTCGTCGGCGAGCGGCGAATGCGTCACCCAGCCGAGGTCCCAGTATTCCGGGTGGTGCAGGTCGGCGAATCCGCCATCGATCAGCGAACGCACGAAATTCATGGTCATTGCCGATCGGGCGTGTGCCTTGACCATGCGCCGCGGATCGGGGATGCGCGCGGACGCGGTGAACTCCGGGCCGTTGACCATGTCGCCGCGATAGCTGGGCAAGGTGATGTCGCCGCGGGTCTCGGTGTCGGCGGAGCGCGGTTTCGCGTACTGGCCGGCAAAGCGCCCGACGCGCACCACCGGCAAGCGCAGGCCGTGCACCAACACCAGGCTCATCTGCAGCAACACCTTGAGCCGGTTGGACACGACCTCCGAGGTGCAGTCGCTGAAGTTCTCGGCGCAATCGCCGCCCTGCAGCAGGAAGCGCTTGCCTTCCTGCGCTTCGGCCAGCTGCTGTTTGAGCGCCTGGATCTCCCACGACGTGACAAGCGGTGGCAGCGCACGGAGTTCGTCCTGCACACGGCCGAGCTCGTCCGCGTCGGGATAGCTCGGCAGCTGCAGGGCGCGGCGCTGGCGCCAGCTTCCAGGGCTCCAATGCTCGGGCAGGTTCACGGGATGGAGGGCACGGTCGTTGGCGGGCATCGTCATCGGTCTTTGTTGCACTGCAGCGGGACCATCATCCGCCGCTTGCCGGCGCGCCGCAATGCCGGCTCACGCCCAGCGCGAACGACGGCTGCGGAAGCCCGCGACAACGAACAGCACGGCCAGCAGAACGAACCAGATCAGGCTCCAGGCGGGCATCGAAATCCCGAGGAAGGTCCAGTCCACGTTGCCGCAGTCGCCGGTGCCGGTCAGCACCTTGCGGATCACGTTGCCGGTGGACAGCGTTTCGCGCAGGAACGACAGCGGCGGGCCACAGCCGGGGATCTCCGGCGGATTGAGCTGCATCCAGACATGGCGCCCCGCGATCGCCATCCCCACGGCCGCGGCCAGGAAGCCGAGCACGCCGTAGAACGCGCGGGTCGAGGCGGAGCGCGGCGAATGCAGCGCTGCGAGCAGGAACACCACGCCAAGCGCCGCGAACGCGATGCGCTGGAAGATGCACAACGGACAGGGCTCGAGCCCCCACGCGAACTGCGAGAAGATCGCAAAGCCGATCAGCGCCGCGCAGGCGGCAAAGCCGGACAGGCACTGGGCGCGGAACGACCAGCGAAACGGATTGAGGACCATGGCAAGGGGCTTCCCGAAAGCGGCCGCCAACATAGCAAAAACCCCGGAACAGGTCCGGGGTTTTCACAGGTGGCGCATGCCGCGTTATTACTCGGCCGACGCTTCCGGGCGATCGACGAGCTCGACGTACGCCATCGGCGCGTTGTCACCGTCGCGGAAACCGCACTTCAGGATGCGCAGGTAACCACCCGGGCGCGCCTGGTAGCGCGGGCCAAGCTCGACGAACAGCTTGCCCACGGCTTCCTTGTCGCGCAGGCGCGAGAAGGCGAGGCGGCGGTTGGCAACGCCGTCGGTCTTCGACATCGTGATCAGCGGCTCTGCGACGCGGCGCAGCTCCTTGGCCTTCGGAAGCGTGGTCTTGATCAGCTCATGCTTGATCAGCGACGCCGCCATGTTGGTGAACATGGCATCGCGGTGTGCGCTGGTGCGGCTGAACTTGCGTCCGGATTTCTGGTGGCGCATGGTCTTGGTTCCTGTTTGTCTGTCTTAACCGAGCATGCCGTGCGCCGAGACGCCGGCCGGCGGCCAGTTCTCGAGCTTCATGCCAAGCGAAAGGCCACGCTGGGCCAGGACTTCCTTGATCTCGGTCAGCGACTTCTTGCCGAGGTTCGGGGTCTTGAGAAGCTCGACCTCGGTCTTCTGGATCAGGTCGCCCACGTAGTAGATGCTCTCGGCCTTGAGGCAGTTGGCCGAACGCACCGTCAGCTCGAGGTCGTCGATCGGACGCAGCAGCATCGGGTCGACACCCGGCGTCGGCTGCTTCGTGTCGCCGGCGGTGCGGCGGGTGAAGTCGCCGAACACGCTGAGCTGGTCGGTGAGGATGTCGGCGGCGGTGCGCACGGCTTCCTCGGCGTCGATCGTGCCGTTGGTCTCGATGTCGATGACCAGCTTGTCGAGGTCGGTGCGCTGCTCGACACGGGCGGCTTCGACTTCGTACGCGACGCGGCGAACCGGCGAGAACGATGCGTCGAGCATCAGCCTGCCGATGACGCGGGTCTCATCGTCCGGGCGACGACGCGCGGCGGCCGGCTGGTAGCCGAAACCACGCTCGATCTTCAGGCGCATGTTGACCGACGCATCCTTGGTGAGATGGCAGATCACGTGCTCGCCGTTGAGGATCTCGACGTTGTGGTCGGTCTTGATGTCGGCGGCGGTCACCACGCCCGGGCCGGACTTGGCCAGGGTGAGGGTGGCGCTTTCGCCGGTGCCCATGCGGATGGCGACGTCCTTGAGGTTCAACAGCACCTCGAGCACGTCTTCCTGCAGGCCTTCGATCGTGCTGTATTCGTGCAGCACGCCGTCCATCTCCACTTCGGTGATGGCGAAGCCGGGGATCGACGACAGCAGGACGCGGCGCAGGGCATTGCCGAGCGTGTGGCCGTAGCCGCGCTCGAGCGGCTCGATCACGACCTTCGCGCGGTTGCCGGTAATGCGCTCGATCTGGGGACCACGCGGGCGCAGGACCTGGTTGGCGGTAACCGTCATGTTTGGTGTCTCCTGGGGCCCGTCGACTGACGCCGGCGGGCCAAGTGAATTACTTCGAATACAGCTCGACGATCAGCGCTTCGTTGATGTCAGCCGGCAGGTCGCCGCGGTCCGGGACCGCCTTGAACACGCCGCTGAACTTCTTCGAATCAACCTCGACCCAGGACGGCGACAGGTCCATCGTGGACGAGACCGTGAGGGCCTCCTGCACGCGGAGCTGCTTCTGCGCCTTCTCGGACAGGGCGATGGCATCGCCAGCCTTGACCAGGTAGGACGGCAGGTTGACGGGCTTGCCGTTGACCGTGACGCCGCGGTGCGAGACCAGCTGGCGGGCCGCCGGGCGGGTGACCGCGAAGCCCATGCGGTAGATCACGTTGTCGAGACGGGTTTCCAGCAGCTGCAGGAGGTTCTCGCCGGTGTTGCCCTTCTTGGTCGAGGCCTTCTTGTAGTAGTTGCGGAACTGGCGCTCGAGCAGGCCGTAGATACGCTTGACCTTCTGCTTTTCACGCAGCTGGACGGCGTAGTTGGAGAGCTTGCTCCGGCGGGCGCCGGTGCCGGCACCGTGCTGGCCGGGCTTCTGCTCCAGCTTGCACTTGGAATCAAGAGCGCGGGCGGGCGACTTGAGCGACAGGTCGGCGCCTTCGCGGCGCGCGAGCTTACAGGTGGGTCCGATATAACGAGCCATTTCTTATCGCCCCTTAGACGCGACGCTTCTTCGGCGGACGGCACCCGTTATGCGGGATTGGCGTCACGTCGATGATGTTGGTGATCTTGTAGCCGACGTTGTTCAGCGAACGAACGGCAGATTCACGGCCCGGACCGGGTCCCTTGATGCGCACTTCCAGCGACTTCACGCCGTAGTCGAGGGCGGCCTTGCCGGCCTTCTCTGCGGCGACCTGTGCTGCGAACGGGGTCGACTTGCGCGAACCGCGGAAGCCCGCGCCGCCCGAAGTCGCCCACGAGAGCGCGTTGCCCTGGCGGTCGGTGATCGTGATGATGGTGTTGTTGAACGAAGCGTGGACGTGGGCAACGCCGTCGGTGACGACGCGCTTGATCTTCTTCTTCGGCTTAGCTGCCGGCTTGGCCATGGTCTTGTTTCCTTATTTCCTGATGGCCTTGCGCGGACCCTTGCGGGTGCGGGCATTGGTCCGGGTGCGCTGGCCGCGCAGCGGCAAGCCGCGACGATGGCGGAGCCCGCGGTAGCAGGCGAGGTCCATCAGGCGCTTGATCGCCATGCCGATTTCGCGGCGCAGGTCGCCCTCGACCACGTACTTGCCGACTTCCGAGCGCAGGCGCTCGACGTCAGGCTCCGACAGGTCGCGGATCTTGATGGACGAATCCACGCCGGCCGCCTGGCAGACGAGCTTCGAACGGGTACGGCCAATGCCGTAGATGCTTTGCAGCCCGACCCAGACGTGTTTCTGGGCAGGCAGGTTGACACCTGCAATACGCGCCATGCGCGGATCTCCAACTGGTTTGGCGCACGGATGGGTTCATCCGACGCAGTGAACACGAAATTCTATCAGGATCCCGAGGTACAAGGAAGCCCGTGGCCGCCAATGGCGTCCAGCAAGCCCGGCATGGGGAGTGTGCCCATGCTCCGGCGAAGGTCCGATGCTGCAACCCGCCCCCTTGCGGGACCGGGTCCGCCCGGCGCTACTCTGGCGCCAGGACAGGCTTCGAACCACTCGCACGCGGGACCGCCGCGCGAGTCGCCCATCACGGTCCGACCGCGAAGCGGTGGGACCAGGATCCCCTCCCCGGCCAGCCGGCCGCGGGGGCATCCGCTTGAATATCGTCAGCCGCGCGGCAGGCCGCGCTGGCCTCCCTTGAGGTTGGCCTTCTTGAGCAGGCTTTCGTACTGGTGCGACATCAGGTGTGCCTGGATCTGGGCAATGAAGTCCATGACCACGACCACCACGATCAGCAGCGAGGTGCCGCCGAAATAGAACGACGCATTCAGCTCGGTGCGCATGAACTCGGGGAGCAGGCAGACCAGCACCAGATAGGTCGCGCCGGCCGCGGTGAGCCGCGTCAGCACGCCGTCGATGTAGTCCGCCGTCGCCTTGCCCGGACGGATGCCCGGGATCAGCGCGCCCGACTTCTTCAGGTTGTCGGCGGTTTCCTGGGAATTGAAGACCAAGGCCGTGTAGAAGAAGGTGAAACCCGCGATCAGGCCCGCGTAAAGCAGGATGTACAGCGGCTCGCCCGGCGACAGCGCCTGGCTCACCCGCTGCAGCCACGTCGCCGATCCGGCCTGGCTGAACCAGGTGGACGCGGTGGCCGGGAACATGATGATCGACGATGCGAAGATCGCCGGGATCACGCCCGCCATGTTGAGCTTCAGCGGCAGGAACGAGCTCTGGTTCATGTACGCGTTGCGGCCACCCTGGCGACGCGCGTAGTTCACCGTGATCCGGCGCTGGCCACGCTCCACGAACACCACGAAGTACGTGAACATCGCCACGATCAGCGCGATCAGGATCACCGCAATCGGGCTCATGTCGCCGTTGCGCGCGGCTTCGAACGTGGTGATGACGGCACTCGGCAGGCCTGCAACGATGCCCGCGAAGATGATCAGCGACACACCGTTGCCGATGCCGCGCTCGGTCACCTGCTCGCCCAGCCACACCAGGAACATGGTGCCGGCGGTGAGCGCGATGATTGCGGTGACCACGAAGCCCATGCCGGGTGCGTAGACCACCGGGATGCCATTGCTGGCGCCCGAGCTCTGCAGCGCGACGGCGATGCCGGCCGACTGGAAGATCGCCAGCGGGATCGCGCCGATGCGCGACCACTGCGTGATCCTGCGGCGACCGGACTCGCCTTCCTTCGAGATCGCCTTCAGGCTGGGCAGGATCTGCACCAGCAGCTGGATGATGATCGACGCCGAAATGTAGGGAATGACGTTGAGCGCGAACAGGCTGAAGCGCGAGAGGGCGCCACCGGAGAACATGTTGAACATGTCCACGATGGTGCCTTCCTGCTGCTCCATGAGGCGCAGCATGGCGTCGGGGTTCACGCCGGGCACCGGGATGTAGCAGCCGATGCGGTAGACGATCAGTGCCCCAGCGACGAACAGCAGGCGCTGGCGGAGCTCGGTGAACTTGCCGAGCCCGCCGACCCCGGCCATCGCGTTGCCGCTACGTGCCATGCCGTTCTTACTCCTCGACCTTGCCGCCGGCGGCTTCGATCGCCGCGCGCGCACCGGCCGTGGCCAGCACGCCCTTCAGCACCAGGGCCTTGGTGACGTCACCCTTCAGCACGATCTTGGCGCGCTTGGCGGTGGCCGGCACCAGCTTCGCGGCGCGCAGCGCCTTGAAGTCGATGTCGCCTTCCAGGCGCTCGAGCTGGTACAGCATGACCTCGGCGGTGTCGCCGGCGATGCGCGAGCGGAAGCCGACCTTGGGCAGGCGCTTGCGCAGCGGCATCTGGCCGCCTTCGAAGCCGGCCTTGATCTTGCCCTTGCCCGAGCGGGCGAAGGAACCCTTGTGGCCGCGGCCCGCGGTCTTGCCGAGGCCGGAACCGATGCCGCGGCCAACGCGCTTGCGATCGGTACGCGCGCCGGGCGTGGGGTGCAGAGTATTGAGCTTCATTGGATTATTCCTCGACCCGGACAAGGTAATGGACCTTGTTGATCAGTCCACGGACCTGCGGGCTGTCCTTGAGTTCACGGACGTCGTTGATCTTGCGCAGGCCCAGGGCCTGCACCGACAGGCGATGGATGCCCTGCGAGCCGCGAAGGCCCTTGACCAGGCGCACCTTGAGCGTGCCGCCGGTCGCTTCCTTCTTAACCATTGACGATCTCCTCGACCTTCTTGCCGCGCTTGGCGGCAATGTTCGCCGGCGAGTGCATGCTCTCGAGACCGCGGACGGTCGCGCGAACCAGGTTGATGGGATTGCGCGAACCGACGGCCTTGGCCAGCACGTCCTTCACGCCGACGGCTTCGAGGACGGCGCGCATCGCGCCACCGGCGATGACGCCGGTACCCTCGGACGCCGGCATCATGAACACGCGCGCCGCGCCGTGGCCGGCCTTGACCGTGTGCCACAACGTACCGCCGTTGAGATCGACCGTGGACATGCTGCGACGCGCATATTCCATCGACTTCTGGATCGCGACCGGGACCTCGCGGGCCTTGCCGTAGCCGAAGCCGACCTTGCCGGCGCCGTCGCCGACCACGGTCAGCGCGGTGAAGGTGAACTGGCGGCCACCCTTGACGGTCTTGCTGACGCGGTTCACCGCGATCAGCTTCTCGATCATGCCGTCGTCGACTTCTTCCCTGTTGCGGTCGCGGTCACGACCGCGCGGAGCACGTTCCTCTGCCATCTCTGTATTGCCTCTGTTGTACGAAAGGGATGTACGGCTTCATGCCGCTTGGAGTTGTTGGTCGGATCGGTGGACCGCCGGACCGCGCAAAAGGCGGAGGGCGTCCGATGCAGCCCGCATCGGCAGGGGGCAATGGTGGGGACGGAGCCCCACCCTTTCAATCAGAACTGCAAGCCACCTTCGCGCGCGGCGTCGGCCAGGGCCTTGATCCGCCCATGATACCTGTAACCGGAGCGATCGAACGCGACTTTCTCGATACCGGCGGCCTTGGCACGCTCGGCGATCACGCGACCGACCTTGGCGGCGGCCTCGATGTTCTTCGCGCCCTTCAGGCCCTCGCGGACATCGGACTGGGTGGTGCTGGCCGAGGCCAGGACCTTGGAGCCATCGGCGGTGAACAGCTGGGCGTACAGGTGCTGGCCGGTGCGCAGCACCGACAGGCGCGGCACGCCGAGCACGCGGATGTGCGAACGCGTCGACTTGGCGCGGCGCAGGCGGGCAATTTTCTTGAGCATGTTGTCGTTCTCCGAAAGCTGAAGGCCCGCTTAGGCCTTCTTGGCTTCCTTGCGGATGATGTTCTCGCCGGCGTACTTGACGCCCTTGCCCTTGTACGGCTCCGGCGGGCGGAACCCGCGGATCTTCGCTGCAACCTCGCCGACCTGCTGCTTGTCGGCGCCGGTCACGACGATTTCCGTCTGCGTCGGCGTGGCGATGCTGATGCCGGCCGGGGCCTTGAACAGCACCGGGTGCGAAAAGCCCAGCGACAGGTTCAGGTCCGGGCCCTGCATGGCGGCACGGTAGCCGACGCCGACCAGCTCGAGCTTGCGCACGAAGCCTTCGGACACGCCGTGGACCATGTTCGCGATGATCGCGCGCATGGTGCCGGTCATGGCCACCTGGTCGGGATCCTGCGACGAAAGCACGGCATGGCCGTCTTCGATCGTGACGTCCACGTCGGACGGCTTGGCCATCGACAGGGTGCCCTTCGGGCCCTTGACGCTGACACTGTCGGCCTGGATGTTCAGCTCGACGCCCTTCGGGAGGGCGATCGGCTTCTTGGCGACTCGGGACATTGCGGTTACTCCCTTAAGCCACGAAGCACAGAACCTCGCCGCCGACGCCCAACTGGCGCGCCTGCGCATCGGTCATGATGCCCTTCGAGGTGGAAATGATGGCGATGCCGAGGCCGTTGAGGACCTTCGGGATCGCGTCCTTGCCGCGGTACTGGCGCAGGCCGGAACGCGAGAAGCGCTGCATGCGCTCGATCACGGGACGACCCTCGTAATACTTGAGCTCGATTTCGAGTTCGGCCTTGGCACCGATCTCGGTCACGCGCGAACCGGCGATGTAACCCTCGTCCTTCAGGACCTTGGCGATTGCCACCTTGGTCTTGGAGGACGGCATCTTCACCACCGGCTTGCCGACGGCCGCCGCATTACGCATGCGGGTCAGCATATCGGCGATGGGATCAGTCATGCTCATCGTTGTTACCTTCTGAGTGCACCGATATCCGCAGGAATGCGAATTCGTAAGTGGAAATTGCTTACCAGCTTGCCTTGCGCAGGCCGGGAACGTCGCCGCGCATCGTGGCCTCGCGCAGCTTGTTGCGGCCGAGGCCGAACTTGCTGTACACGGCGCGCGGACGACCGGTCAACGCGCAACGCGTGGTCTGGCGCGAGGTGGAGGAGTCACGCGGAAGCTTCTGCAGCCTGGTGGCGGCGTCCATCTTCTCTTCGAAGCTGGCGTCCTGGCTGCTGACAACCTTCTTCAACGCCTCGCGCTTCGCGGCGAACTTCTTCGCCAGCTTGGTGCGCTTCGTCTCGCGGTTGATCATTGAGGTCTTGGCCATGGTCTTCTTTGTCCGATCAGGTGCGGAACGGGAAACGGAAGGCTTCGAGCAGTGCCTTGGCTTCCTCGTTGGTCTTGGCGGTCGTGGTGATCGCGATATCCATGCCGCGGATCGCATCGACCTGGTCGAAGTCGATTTCCGGGAAGATGATCTGTTCCTTGATGCCCATGTTGTAGTTGCCACGGCCATCGAACGACCGCGCGGACACGCCGCGGAAGTCGCGGACGCGCGGCAGCGACACGTTCACCAGGCGATCGAGGAACTCGAACATCTTGGCGCGGCGCAGGGTCACCTTGCAGCCGATCGGCCAGCCGTCGCGGATCTTGAACGAAGCCACCGACACGCGGGACTTGGTCACGATCGGCTTCTGGCCGGAGAGCTTGGCCATGTCGGCGGTCGCGTTCTCCAGGACCTTCTTGTTCGCGGCGGCTTCGCCCACGCCCATGTTGAGCGTGATCTTGCTCAGGCGCGGAACCTGCATGGGATTGGTGTAGCCGAACTGCTTTGTCAGCTTCGGCACCACTTCTTCCTTGTAGAACTTTTCGAGACGGGTGTTCATTTCACATTCCTCAGGCGTCAATCGCCTCACCGCTCGAGCGGAAGACGCGGATGCGCCGTCCATCCTCGAGGACCTTGGTACCAATGCGCTCGCCCTTGCCGGTGGCAGGGTTGAACACCATCACGTTCGACGCGTGGATCGGCGCTTCGCGCTCGATCACGCCGCCAGGCTGGTTGGCCTGCGGGTTCGGCTTGGTGTGGCGCTTGATGATGTTGATGTTCGCGACGACGACCTTGTCGCCGAGCACGCGAACGACCTCACCCTGCTTGCCCTTGTCCTTGCCGGCGGTGACCATCACGCGATCACCCTTCTTGATGCGATTCATGTCGGTTTCCTCTCCGTCCGGCTCAGAGCACTTCGGGCGCGAGCGAGACGATCTTCATGAACTTCTCGGTACGAAGCTCACGGGTCACGGGCCCGAAGATGCGGGTGCCGATCGGCTCCTGCTTGTTGTTGAGCAGCACGGCGGCATTGCCGTCGAAGCGGATCAGCGAACCGTCGGGGCGGCGGACGCCCTTGCGGGTGCGCACGACGACCGCGTCGTAGACTTCGCCCTTCTTGACCTTGCCGCGCGGGATGGCGTCCTTGATGGACACCTTGATGATGTCGCCGATGCCTGCATAGCGGCGCTTCGAGCCGCCCAGCACCTTGATGCACATCACTTCCTTGGCACCCGAATTGTCCGCCACGTCGAGGTGGCTCTGCATCTGGATCATTGGAGAGCCTCCTTAGTCGGCCGCGCGCGTGACGATTTCGACGACGCGCCAGTTCTTGGTCTTGGACATCGGCGCGATTTCCACCACGCGGACGGTATCGCCCTCGTTGCAGGAATTCTCGGCGTCGTGGGCGTGGAGCTTCGTCGAACGGCGGATGTACTTGCCATACAACGCGTGCTTCACCTGGCGCTCGACGAGCACCGTCACGGTCTTGTCCATCTTGTTGCTGACAACGCGGCCTTCGACCGTGCGCAGCTTCTTTTCAGTGTTTTCGGTCATGTCTGCCCGGTCCTTACTGCTTGGCGCCGAGGAGGGTGTTGACGCGAGCAATCTCGCGGCGAACCCGGCGGGCGTCGTGGGTCTTGGCGAGCTGGCCGGTTGCCTTCTGCATGCGGAGCGAGAACGACTCCTTCTGCAGCTCAAGCAAGTGTGCCTTCAGCTCGTCCGTCGACTTCTGGCGGAGTTCCTTGATTTCCATCAGCGCACCGTCCGCGTCACGAAAGTGGTGGTGACCGAGAGCTTGGCGGCCGCCAGGCGGAACGCCTCGCGTGCGGTCACCTCGTCGACGCCCTCGATCTCATAGATCATGCGGCCCGGCTGGATCTGGGCGACCCAGAACTCGACCGCACCCTTGCCCGAGCCCATGCGGACTTCGATGGGCTTCTTGGTGATCGGCTTGTCCGGGAACACGCGGATCCACATCTTGCCGCCGCGCTTCACGTAGCGGCTGATGGCACGACGCGCGGACTCGATCTGGCGCGCGGTCAGCTGGCCGGTCTGCGTGGCCTTGAGGCCATACTCGCCGAAGCTGACGGCATTGCCGTTCCAGGCCAGGCCGTCGTTGCGGCCCTTGTGCATCTTGCGGTATTTGGTTCGCTTGGGTTGCAGCATGGTTGATTACTCCCTCGCCTCGCGGTCGCGACGCGGGCCACGCGGGCGCTCGCGGTCACCGCGATCACCACGCTCGCCGCGCGGCGAGTCGTCCTGCTTTTCCTGGCCGACCTGGGCGAAGTCGAAGATCTCGCCCTTGTAGATCCAGGTCTTGATACCGATGATCCCGTAGGTCGTCTTGGCCTCGGCAAAGCCGTAGTCGACGTCGGCGCGCAGCGTGTGCAGCGGCACGCGACCCTCGCGGTACCACTCCGAACGCGCGATCTCGGCGCCGTTGAGGCGGCCGGCCACGTTGACCTTGATGCCCAGCGAGCCAAGGCGCATCGCGTTGCCGACGGCGCGCTTCATCGCGCGACGGAACATGATGCGGCGCTCCAGCTGCTGCGCGATCGACTCGGCGACCAGCTGCGCGTCGAGCTCCGGCTTGCGGACCTCGGTCACGTTGATGTGCGCCGGGACGCCCATCAGCGCGGAGACTTCCTTGCGCAGCTTCTCGATGTCTTCGCCGCGCTTGCCGATCACCACGCCCGGACGGGCGGTGTGGATCGTGACGCGGGCAGACTTCGACGGACGCTCGATCAGGATCTTGCTGATGCCGGCCGCGGCGAGCTTCTTGCGAAGCATCTCGCGGACCTTGATGTCGGCGACCAGGTAATCGGCGAATTCCTTCTTGCCGGCATACCACTTGGAATTCCAGTCCTTGGCGATGCCAAGGCGGATGCCGGTCGGGTGAACTTTATGACCCATGAGTTACTTCCCCTCGCCGACGACGACGGTGATGTGGCTGGTGCGCTTGAGGATGCGGCTGCCGCGACCCTTGGCTCGCGCCATGAACCGCTTCAGGGTGGGACCCTCGTCGACCGTGATCGCACTGACCTTGAGCTCGTCGACATCGGCGCCCAGGTTGTTCTCGGCGTTCGACGTGGCCGAGTACACGACCTTGTAGATCATGTGCGCGGCCTTCTTGTCGCTGAACTTCAGGAGGTCGAGCGCACGGGCCGCGGAGAGGCCGCGGATCTGGTCGGCGACCAGACGTGCCTTCTGCGGGGAGATGCGCGCACTGCGCAGGATTGCCTTGGCTTCCATCGTCATCTCCTTAGCGCGACTTCTTGTCGCCGCCATGACCCTTGAAGGTCCTGGTCAGGGCGAACTCGCCGAGCTTGTGGCCCACCATGTTCTCGTTGACGAGCACCGGAACGTGGTTGCGACCGTTGTGCACGGCGATGGTGAAACCCACCATCTCCGGCAGGATCATCGAGCGGCGCGACCAGGTCTTGATCGGGCGCTTGGTGTTGCCCGCGGTCTCCACCTTCTTGATCAGGTGATGGTCGACGAACGGACCCTTCTTCAGTGAACGTGCCATGGTCGGTTAGCTCCTGCGATCGCGCACGATGAACTGCTGCGTCCGCTTGTTGTGGCGGGTCTTGTAACCCTTGGTCGGCACGCCCCACGGGGTGACCGGATGCGGGTTGCCCTGGCCGGCCTTGGCCTCGCCACCACCGTGCGGGTGGTCGACGGGGTTCATGGCGGCACCACGGACGGTCGGCTTGATGCCGCGCCAGCGCGAAGCACCGGCCTTGCCCAGCTTCTGCAGGTTGTGCTCGACGTTGCCCACTTCACCGATGGTGGCGCGGCACTCGGCAGGCACGCGACGCATCTCGCCGGAACGCAGGCGGACGGTGGCGTAGAGGCCGTCGCGGGCGACGAGCTGTACGCCGGCGCCGGCGGCACGGGCGATCTGCGCGCCCTTGCCCGGCTTCATCTCGACGCAATGCACGGTGGAACCGACCGGGATGTTACGCAGCGGCAGCGTGTTGCCCGCCTTGATCGGCGCATCATTGCCCGCGATCACCTGGTCGCCGGCCTTGAGGCCCTTCGGCGCGATGATGTAGCGGCGCTCACCGTCGACGTAGCACAGCAGCGCGATGTGAGCGGTGCGGTTCGGGTCGTACTCGATGCGCTCGACGCGCGCCGGAATGCCTTCCTTGTCGCGCTTGAAGTCGATGATGCGGTAGTGCTGCTTGTGGCCGCCACCCATGTGCCGCGTGGTGATGCGGCCATGGTGGTTGCGACCACCGGTCTTGCTCTGCGGCTCGACGAGGGCGGCGTGCGGCGCACCCTTGTGGAGTTCCGGCGTGACCACGCGGACCGCTGAACGGCGGCCGGGCGAGGTGGGCTTGAATTTCATCAATGGCATGGGGTCTTCCTCAGGCCTTGGTGTTCATGACGTCGATCGACTGGCCGTCGGCCAGCGTCACGTAGGCCTTGCGCCAATCGCCGCGGCGACCGTTGCGGTTGCGGAAGGCCTTCTGCTTGCCTTTCACGTTGAGCACGTTGACGGCTTCGACCTTGACGGCGAACAGCTTTTCGATCGCGATCTTGATGTCGGCCTTGGTGGCATCGGTCGCCACTTCGAACGCGTACTGGTTGGACACTTCCTGCAGGCGTGCGGTCTTCTCGGACACGCGCGGCGCACGGATCAGTGCATAGAGCTTGGCGTCATTCATGCCAGCCACTCCTCGATCTTCTTGATGGCGTCGGCGGTGACCAGCACGCTGTCGGCGCCGACCAGCGAAACCGGATCCAGGCCCTGGACGTCACGGATCTGCACGTACGGCAGGTTGCGCGCCGACAGGTACAGGTGGTCCGAAGCGTCCTCGGTCACGATCAGCGGGCGCTTGCCCAGATCGAGGCCCTTGAGCTTCTCGGCGAACGCGCTGGTGTTGGTCTCCGCGACGTCGAAGGACTCGACGACCTGCAGGCGACCCTGGCGGGCCAGCTCGGACAGGATGGTCGACATCGCCGCGCGGTACATCTTGCGGTTGACCTTCTGCTCGAAGCTGCGCGGCTTGGCCGCGAACGTCACGCCGCCGCCGACGAAGATCGGGGCCGTCAGGGCGCCATGACGCGCGCCGCCACCCTTCTGCTTCTTCGACTTCTTGGTCGTGCCGCTGACTTCCGAGCGGGTCTTCTGCGCCTTGGTACCCGAGCGGCCGGCATTGCGGTAAGCCACCACGACCTGGTGAACCAGGTCCATGTTGAACTCGCGGCCGAACACGCCTTCGGAAACCGACATCTTGTCGCTGCTACCGTTGATGGAGAGTTCCATCGTCATCTCTCCTTATGCCTTGCTCGTGGGACGCACGATCACGTCGCCACCCGGGGCGCCCGGAACCGCGCCCTTGACTGCGATCAGGCCGCGCTCGGCGTCGACCCGGACCACTTCGAGGTTCTGCGTGCTCTGGCGCACCGCACCCATGTGACCGGACATCTTCTTGCCCGGGAACACGCGGCCCGGCGTCTGGCGCTGGCCGATCGAGCCCGGCGAACGGTGCGACAGCGAGTTGCCGTGCGTCGCGTCGCCCATCTTGAAATTCCAGCGCTTGATCGTGCCCTGGAAGCCCTTGCCCTTGGTCACGCCCTCGACGTCGACGATCTGGCCAACTTCGAAGATATCGGCGCGGATCTCGCCGCCCACTTCGAAACCGCCGATCTGGTCGTCGCCGACGCGCAGTTCCCACAGGCCACGGCCGGCTTCAACCTTGGCCTTGGCCAGGTGACCCGTCTCGGGCTTGTTGACCAGCACGGCACGCTTGGTGCCGACGGCGACCTGCACGGCGCTGTAGCCGTCGGTCTCCTGGGTCTTGATCTGGGTGATGCGGTTGGGGGTGGCTTCGATCAGGGTGACCGGGATGGACTGGCCATCCTCGGTGAACACCCTGGTCATGCCGGCCTTGCGACCGACAATGCCCAACGAATATCGCTTCGCGGTCATGGTGGCGTCCTCAGGTCAGCTTGATCTGGACGTCGACGCCAGCCGCGAGCTCGAGCTTCATCAGCGCGTCCACGGTCTTGTCGTTGGGGTCGACGATGTCGAGCACGCGCTTGTGCGTGCGGGTCTCATACTGGTCGCGCGCGTCCTTGTCGACGTGCGGCGAGGTCAGGATGGTGTAACGCTCGATCTTGGTCGGCAGGGGAATCGGGCCGCGCACCTGGGCGCCCGTCCTCTTGGCCGTTTCGACGATCTCGCTGGCCGAACGGTCGATCAGTCGATGATCGAACGCTTTCAGCCGGATCCGGATTTTCTGGTCCGCCATGACGGAATTCCTTCTTTAAAGAGCGACAGGCCCGCGGCTGGATGCGCGGAACCCCGTGAAATCAATGGATGCCAAGGCTGGAGACCCCGCCCGGCGACCGTCCTTGAAAACAACAAGGCAGGCCAGTTACCCGGCCCGCCCAGACGGAGATGCGGACGCGACGATTCCCCTGGTCACTTTGTCCCGAAGAGCTTCGGGACGAACCGGGGTACTGCCGCGCGACGTGTTCCCTGTCTGGCGAAAACGAGGCGCATCCTGCACCTCATTTCGCGGTTCCGGCGAGCCCCCGAAGGGTCTTGCCGAAGTAGTCGAACATTATAGACACCTACCCACCAGCCACGCAACACCCGCGGCCAACAAATCGCAGGGAAACCACAGCCCGCCGGCGCCGGAGGCCGTCGGCGCAAGCCGATGGCCCCCGCCGGTGTTATCTGGAGCGCCTACGGCGATCCGGATCAACACCGGCACGTATCACGGCGGCGCAAGCCGCCGGGATACGAATACTTACTTGATGATCTTGGCCACCACGCCGGCGCCGACCGTACGGCCACCTTCGCGGATCGCGAAGCGCAGGCCGTCGTCCATCGCCACCGGGTTGATCAGCGTGACCACCATCTTCACGTTGTCGCCCGGCATCACCATCTCGACGCCCTCCGGCAGCTCGCAGGCGCCGGTGATGTCGGTGGTGCGGAAGTAGAACTGCGGACGGTAGCCCTTGAAGAACGGCGTGTGGCGGCCGCCCTCGTCCTTCGACAGCACGTACACCTCGGCTTCGAACTCGGTGTGCGGCTTGATCGAACCCGGCTTGCACAGCACCTGGCCGCGCTCCACGTCGTCACGCTTGGTGCCGCGCAGCAGCAGGCCGGCGTTGTCGCCCGCCTGGCCCTGGTCGAGCAGCTTGCGGAACATCTCCACGCCGGTGACGGTCGTCTTGACGGTCGGACGGATGCCGACGATCTCGATTTCCTCGCCCACCTTGATGATGCCGCGCTCGATGCGACCGGTCACCACCGTGCCGCGGCCCGAGATCGAGAACACGTCCTCGACCGGCATCAGGAACGGCTTGTCCACGTCGCGCTCGGGCTCCGGGATCCAGGTGTCCAGCGCCTCGACCAGCTTCACGATCGCCGGCACGCCGATGTCCGACTGGTCGCCTTCCAGCGCCTTCAGCGCCGAACCCTGGATGATCGGGGTGTCATCGCCGGGGAAGTCGTACTTCGACAGCAGCTCGCGCACTTCCATCTCGACGAGCTCCATCAGCTCGGCGTCGTCGACCATGTCGGCCTTGTTCAGGAACACCACGATGTACGGCACGCCCACCTGGCGCGCCAGCAGGATGTGCTCGCGCGTCTGCGGCATCGGGCCGTCGGCGGCCGAGCAAACCAGGATCGCGCCGTCCATCTGCGCGGCACCGGTGATCATGTTCTTGACGTAGTCGGCGTGACCCGGGCAATCGACGTGCGCGTAATGGCGGTTCGGCGATTCGTACTCGACGTGCGAGGTCGAGATGGTGATGCCGCGCGCCTTCTCTTCCGGCGCCTTGTCGATCGCGTCGTAGGCGTGGAATTCGCCGCCGAAGCGTTCCGCACCGATCTTCGTCAGCGCCGCCGTCAGCGTCGTCTTGCCGTGGTCGACGTGACCGATCGTGCCCACGTTCACGTGGGGCTTGGTGCGCTCGAACTTACCCTTGGCCATGATTCTTCACTCTCAGAAAGTTGTTGGAAGGGACCGCGTTGCCGCGGCCGCTTACTTCTTCTTGACGACTTCGTCGACGATGTTGGTCGGCGCGTCGGCGTAATGGTCGAACTCCATCGTGAACGTCGCGCGGCCCTGGGACATCGAACGCAGGCTGGTCGCGTAGCCGAACATCTCGCCCAGCGGGATCATCGCGTTGACGATCTTGCCCGACGGGCTGTCGTCCTGGCCCTGCAGGATGCCGCGACGACGGCTGACGTCGCCCATCACGTCACCGATGTAATCCTCCGGCGACACGATCTCGACCTTCATGATCGGCTCCAGCAGGACCGGACCGGCCTTGTGGAAACCTTCCTTGAAGCCCATGGAGCCGGCGATCTTGAACGCCATTTCCGAGGAGTCGACTTCGTGGTACGAGCCGTCGATCAGCTTCACCTTGATGTCGACGATCGGGTAGCCGGCAAGCAGGCCGTTGGCCATTGCTTCCTGGATGCCCTTGTCGACGGCCGGGATGTATTCCTTCGGCACCACGCCGCCGACGATCGCGTTCTCGAACACGTAGCCCACGCCGGCTTCCTGCGGCGAGATTTCCAGCCACACGTGGCCGAACTGGCCCTTGCCGCCCGACTGGCGGACGAACTTGCCTTCCGACTTGACCGTCTTGCGGATGGTCTCGCGGTAGGCAACCTGCGGCTTGCCGACGTTGGCCTCGACGTTGAACTCGCGCTTCATGCGGTCCACGAGGATGTCCAGGTGCAGCTCACCCATGCCGGCGATGATCGTCTGGCCGGATTCCTCGTCGGTACGCACGCGGAACGACGGATCCTCCTGCGCCAGGCGACCAAGCGCGAGGCCCATCTTCTCCTGGTCGGACTTGGTCTTCGGCTCGACCGCCATCGAGATGACGGGCTCCGGGAAGATCATGCGTTCCAGCGTGATGATGTGGTCCTGCGCGCACAGCGTGTCGCCGGTGGTCACGTCCTTCAGGCCGACGGCCGCGGCGATGTCGCCCGCGCACACCTGCTTGATTTCCTGTCGATCGTTGGAGTGCATCTGCAACAGGCGGCCGATGCGTTCCTTGCGGCTCTTGACCGGGTTGAACACCTGGTCGCCGGCGTTGAGCACGCCCGAGTACACGCGGAAGAAGGTCAGCGAACCGACGAACGGGTCGGTCATGATCTTGAACGCCAGCGCCGAGAACGGCGCCTTGTCGTCGGAAACGCGGGTGTCCGGCTGGTCGCGGTCGTCGATGCCCTGGACCGGCGGCCGGTCGACGGGCGACGGCAGCAACTGGATCACGCCGTCAAGCATGGCCTGCACGCCCTTGTTCTTGAACGCGGTGCCGCAGTACACCGGCACGATCTCGACGTTCAGGGTGCGCAGACGCAGGCCGGCAACGATCTCGTCCTCGGTGAGCTCGCCGCCCTCGAGGTACTTGTCCATCAGCTCCTCGGTGGCCTCGGCCGCCGACTCCACCATGAACGCGCGCGCCTCGACGGCCTTGTCGGCCAGGTGCGCGGGAATCTCCTTGTACTCGAACACCATGCCCTGCGACGCGGTATCCCAATGGACCGCCTTCATCTTCAGCAGGTCGATGACGCCCTCGAAGCCGTCCTCGGCACCGACCGGCACCTGCATCGGCACCGGGCTCGCGCCCAGGCGCGACTTCAGCTGCTCGACGACCTTGTCGAAGTTGGCGCCGGTGCGGTCCATCTTGTTGACGAACGCCATGCGCGGCACGTGGTACTTGTTGGCCTGGCGCCAGACGGTTTCCGACTGCGGCTGCACGCCGCCAACGGCGCACAGCACGAACACGGCACCATCGAGCACGCGCAGGCTGCGCTCGACTTCGATCGTGAAGTCGACGTGCCCGGGGGTATCGATGATGTTGAAGCGGTGCTGCGGCAGCGACTTGTCCATGCCGGACCAGAACGCGGTGGTGGCCGCAGACTGGATCGTGATGCCGCGCTCCTGCTCCTGCTCCATCCAGTCCATGGTGGCGGCGCCGTCGTGCACTTCGCCCAGCTTGTGGCTGACACCCGTGTAGAACAGGATGCGCTCGGACGTGGTGGTCTTGCCGGCATCGATGTGGGCCATGATGCCGAAGTTGCGGTAGCGTTCGATGGGAGTGGTGCGAGCCACGGCGGTCTCTCTATTTTTTGTCCGCTGAGCGGAGAAGTTTCCGGATGGCCGAATGCCGCCAGAAGGCGGCACCCGGCTACTGCGATGTACTGGCGCCGGCGGGGCCGTCGCCGGCGGCGCGAGGTGCGCGCCGCCCGGGTGCCATTACCAGCGGTAGTGTGCGAACGCCTTGTTCGCCTCCGCCATGCGATGGGTTTCCTCGCGCTTCTTGATGGCGCCGCCGCGGTTCTCGGAGGCGTCGATCAGTTCGGCCGCAAGCTTGCGCGGCATGGTGTTCTCGCCACGCTTGCGCGCGGAGTCGATCAGCCAGCGCATCGCCAGCGCCATGCGCCGCGACTGGCGCACTTCGACCGGCACCTGGTACGTGGCACCGCCGACGCGACGCGACTTCACTTCGACCGAAGGCGAAATGTTGCCGAGCGCCTTTTCGACGACTTCGAGCGGGTTCGGAGTCTTTTCACCGATCACGTCCATGGCGCCGTAGACGATCTTTTCGGCGACGGACTTCTTGCCGCTGTACATGACCATGTTGATGAAGCGGGCGATGGTCTCGCTCCCGTGCTTCGGGTCGGGCAGCACCGAGCGCTGCGGGGTGTTTCCTTTACGCGACATTGTTCTTGTGCCTTTGTCAGTATCTGGTTCGACGGTGCGTCAACAGCCGGAGGCTCAGGCCTTCGGACGCTTCGCGCCGTACTTCGAACGCGCCTGCTTGCGCTTGGTGACGCCGGCGGCGTCGAGCGAGCCACGCACGGTGTGGTAACGCACGCCCGGGAGGTCCTTGACGCGACCGCCGCGGATCAGCACCACGGAGTGCTCCTGCAGGTTGTGGCCTTCGCCACCGATGTAGGAGATCACCTCGTAACCGTTGGTCAGGCGCACCTTGGCAACCTTGCGCAGGGCCGAGTTCGGCTTCTTCGGGGTGGTGGTGTAGACGCGCGTGCACACGCCGCGACGCTGGGGACAGTTCTCCAGGGCGGGCGAGTTGCTCTTGTAGGTTTCCGGGCTGCGCGACTTGCGCACAAGCTGGTTGATTGTTGCCATCGGTCTCGGGTCTTTGCTCTGGGCACGGGGCCCGCGGTGTGTGTGGCGGGCCTGGGCCCGGCTCTGGTGGCGCGGACCGAGGCCCGTGCCGGCCGCACGGTCCAGGTCCCGTGCGCGAAAACAAAGGCAGGCGGAATGATCCAGCCTGCCAGACGGAAAAGTATAGCGTGCGCCGACGACCAGCGTCAACGCAGCATACGACCCGCCATGCGCGCCCCAACCTGGGCGCAGCCATGGCCGCGATCTCTTTCCCGCCCATCCTGGGCCGAACACGAAGCGCCTCCATGGCACCTCATTTCGGGATCTGGGACGGCCCCGTGGGGCCGTCACTAACTTTGTATCAGCCTTCGTCGCCCTCGCCCGCCGCTTCCGCGGCGGCCGGGGCTTCGATCATCACTGCAGGTTCCGCGGCAACTTCTGCCACGGAGACCCCGGACAGCGCATCCATTTCGGAGTCGGTCAGGCCGGAGGCATTCTTGCGGCGCTGCGTATGGTACGCCAAGCCGGTGCCCGCCGGGATAAGGCGCCCGACGATGACGTTCTCCTTCAGGCCACGCAGGCTGTCACGGGTGCCGCGTACAGCGGCCTCGGTCAACACGCGGGTGGTCTCCTGGAACGACGCGGCGGAGATGAACGACTCGGTCGCAAGCGACGCCTTGGTGATACCCAGCAGCACCGGGTCGTAACGCACCGGCAGCTCGCCCTTGGCATTCAGCTTGATGTTGTCCTCGATCACGCGCTGGCGCTCGGCCTGCTCTCCATTGAGGAAACGGCTGTCACCGGCGTCGGTGATCTCCACCTTGCGCAGCATCTGGCGGACGATCACTTCGATGTGCTTGTCGTTGATCTTCACGCCCTGCAGGCGGTAGACGTCCTGGATTTCCTTGGTCAGGTACGACGCAAGTTCCTCGACGCCCTTCAGGCGCAGGATGTCCTGCGGGCTCGGCTCGCCGTCCACCACGGTCTCGCCCTTCTCGACGTGCTCGCCTTCGAACACGATGATCTGGCGGTACTTCGGGATCAGCTCCTCGTGATCGTCACCGTCGGCACCCTTGATGATCAGGCGCTGCTTGCCCTTGGTGTCCTTGCCGAAGCTCACCACGCCCGACTTCTCGGCGAGGATCGCCGGGTCCTTGGGCTTGCGGGCTTCGAACAGGTCGGCAACGCGCGGCAGGCCGCCGGTGATGTCGCGGGTCTTCGACGCTTCCTGCGGGATCTTCGCCACCACGTCGCCCACGCCGACGGACGCGCCGTCCTGCATGTTGACGATCGAGCGCGGCGGCAGCATGTACTGCGCCGGCAGGTCGGTGTTCGGGATGCTCAGGTCCTTGCCGGTCTTCTCGTCGACGATGCGGATGATCGGGCGCAGGTCCTTGCCCTGCGAGCCGCGACGCTTCGGATCGGTGATCTCGCGCGAGGCGAGGCCGGTCAGGTCGTCGGTCTTCTCGATCACCGTCACGCCGTCGATGAAGTCGACGAAGCGCATCACGCCCTTCACTTCCGACACGATCGGGTGGTTATGCGGGTCCCAGTTGGCGACCGTCTGCCCGGCCTTGACCGCCTGCGCGTCCTTGACGTGGATGGTCGCGCCGTACGGGAGCTTGTAGCGCTCGCGCTCGCGGCCATGGGCGTCGAGGATCGACAGCTCGCCGGAGCGCGACACCGCCACCAGGTGGCCGTTGCCGTGCTGGACCGACTTGATGTTGTTGAACTTCACCGAGCCGGTGGTCTTGACGGTGACGTTGTCGATCGCCGCCGCACGCGAAGCCGCGCCGCCGATGTGGAACGTACGCATCGTCAGCTGCGTGCCGGGCTCGCCGATGGACTGCGCGGCGACCACGCCGACCGCCTCGCCATGGTTCACCTGGTGTCCGCGACCGAGATCGCGGCCGTAGCACAGCGCGCAAACGCCGAAGGACGACTCGCAGGTGATGGTGGAGCGGACCTGGATGGTCTGCACGCCGTCGTCCTCGAGCTTCTGCACCCAGGCTTCGTCGAGCAGCGTATTGCGGGTCACCACCGGCTCGTCGTCATTGCCCGGCAGGAACACGTCCTCGGCAACCACGCGGCCCAGCACGCGATCCTTCAGCGGTTCGACCACGTCGCCGCCTTCCACGATCGGGGTCATGGTCAGGCCATCGCGCGTGCCGCAATCGGTCTCGGTGATCACCACGTCCTGCGCCACGTCGACCAGGCGACGGGTCAGGTAGCCGGAGTTCGCGGTCTTCAGCGCGGTATCCGCGAGGCCCTTGCGGGCGCCGTGGGTCGAGATGAAGTACTGCTGGACGTTCAGGCCCTCGCGGAAGTTCGAGGTGATCGGGGTCTCGATGATCGAGCCGTCGGGCTTGGCCATCAGGCCGCGCATGCCGGCCAGCTGGCGGATCTGCGCCTGCGAACCACGCGCGCCGGAGTCGGCCATGATGTACACGGAGTTCATCGACTTCTGCGGGACCTGCTCGCCCTTGGCGTTGGTCACGGTCTCGGTGCCGATGGCTTCCATCATCGCCTTGGCCACGCGCTCGTTCGTGCGCGACCAGATGTCGACGACCTTGTTGTAGCGCTCGCCCGCGGTGACCAGGCCCGACTGGTACTGCTGCTGGATTTCCAGCACCTCGCCCTCGGCCTCGGCCAGGATGCCCTTCTTCTCCGGCGGGATGATCATGTCGTCGATGCCGATGGAGACGCCGGCGCGCGTGGCGTACGCGAAGCCGGTGTACATCAGGCGGTCGGCGAACACGACCGTGTCCTTCAGGCCGAGCATGCGGTAGCAGGTGTTGATCAGGCGGCTGATGTTCTTCTTGTTCAGCTCGGTGTTGGCCAGCGAGAACGGCAGGCCCTCCGGCAGGATCTCCGCCAGCAACGCGCGGCCCACCGTGGTCTCCACGATCGAGGTGCCGGTCTTGCGGCCACCTTCTTCGTCGATCACGGTTTCGGTGATGCGCACCTTCACCTTGGCATGCAGGCCGGCGACCTTGGCGTCGTAGGCGCGCTTGACCTCGGACACGTTGGCGAACGCCATGCCCTCGCCCGGGGTGTTCTCCAGGGCGCGGGTCATGTAGTACAGGCCCAGCACCACGTCCTGCGACGGCACGATGATCGGCTCGCCGTTGGCCGGCGACAGGATGTTGTTGGACGACATCATCAGCGCACGCGCTTCCAGCTGGGCTTCCAGCGAGAGCGGCACGTGGACGGCCATCTGGTCACCGTCGAAGTCGGCGTTGAACGCGGTGCAGACCAGCGGGTGCAGCTGGATGGCCTTGCCCTCGATCAGCACCGGCTCGAACGCCTGGATGCCCAGGCGGTGCAGCGTCGGCGCGCGGTTCAGCAGCACCGGATGCTCGCGGATCACCTCTTCGAGGATGTCCCACACCTCGGCCTCTTCGCGCTCGACGAGCTTCTTGGCGGCCTTGATGGTGGTGGCCAGGCCGCGGCGCTGCAGCTTGGCGAAGATGAAGGGCTTGAACAGCTCGAGCGCCATCTTCTTCGGCAGGCCGCACTGGTGCAGCTTCAGGTACGGGCCGACCACGATGACCGAACGGCCCGAGTAGTCGACGCGCTTGCCGAGCAGGTTCTGGCGGAAGCGACCCTGCTTGCCCTTGATCATGTCGGCGAGCGACTTGAGCGGGCGCTTGTTGGTGCCGGTGATGGCGCGGCCGCGACGGCCGTTGTCCATCAGCGCGTCAACCGATTCCTGCAGCATGCGCTTCTCGTTGCGCACGATGATGTCGGGCGCGTTGAGCTCCAGCAGGCGACGCAGGCGGTTGTTGCGGTTGATGACGCGGCGGTACAGGTCGTTGAGGTCGGAGGTCGCGAAGCGGCCACCGTCCAGCGGCACCAGCGGACGCAGGTCCGGCGGCAGCACCGGCAGCACGGTCATCACCATCCACTCGGGGCGGTTGCCCGACTCGAGGAAGGCCTCGACCAGCTTGATGCGCTTGGTGAGGCGCTTGAGCTTGGTCTCGGAACCGGTGGCGGCGATGTCTTCGCGCAGCTGCACCATCTGCGCCTGCAGGTCGATCGTGCGCAGCAGGTCGAACACGGCTTCGGCGCCCATGGCGGCGTCGAAGTCGTCGCCGTGCTCCTGGCGCATCTGCATGTACTGCTCTTCGTTGAGCAGCTGGCCACGCTCCATCGGAGTCAGGCCCGGCTCGGTGACCACGAACGCCTCGAAGTAGAGGATGCGTTCGATGTCACGCAGCGTCATGTCCAGCATCAGGCCGATGCGCGACGGCAGCGACTTGAGGAACCAGATGTGCGCGGTCGGGCTGGCCAGGTCGATGTGGCCCATGCGCTCGCGGCGCACCTTGGCCAGCGTCACTTCCGTGCCGCACTTCTCGCACACCACGCCGCGGTGCTTCATGCGCTTGTACTTGCCGCACAGGCACTCGTAGTCCTTGATCGGGCCGAAGATGGCCGAGCAGAACAGGCCGTCACGCTCCGGCTTGAAGGTGCGGTAGTTGATGGTCTCGGGCTTCTTGACCTCGCCGAACGACCACGATCGGATCAGGTCGGGGGAGGCGAGCGCGATCTTGATCGCGTCGAAGTCGAGCGCCGGGCGCTGCTGGTTGAACAGGTTCAGAAGGTCTTTCATGTGTTTCTCCGGGATCGGGAATCGAGGACGGGGCTGCGGTGCTTGCGGGTGCGGGGCGCGTCATGCGCGCCCTGCCCCGGCTGCGTCCTCAGTTCTCTTCCAGCTCCATGTTGATCGCGAGCGAGCGGATTTCCTTGACCAGCACGTTGAAGGACTCGGGCATGCCCGCGACCATCTCGTGTTCGCCGTCGACGATGTTCTTGTACATCTGGTTGCGGCCCTGCACGTCGTCCGACTTGACCGTCAGCATCTCCTGCAGCGTGTACGCCGCGCCGTAGGCCTCCAGCGCCCAGACCTCCATCTCGCCGAAGCGCTGGCCGCCGAACTGCGCCTTGCCGCCCAGCGGCTGCTGGGTGACGAGCGAGTACGGACCGGTGGAACGCGCGTGCATCTTGTCGTCGACCAGGTGGTTGAGCTTCAGCATGTGCATGTAGCCCACGGTGACCTTGCGCTCGAACGCGTCGCCGGTGCGGCCGTCGAACAGCTGCGCCTGGCCGTTGGTCGGCAGGTCGGCCAGCGTCAGCATCGCCTTGATCTCGGACTCGTCGGCACCGTCGAACACCGGGGTGGCCATCGGCACGCCGTCGGTCAGGTTGTGCGCCAACGCCAGCAGTTCCTCGTCGCTGAACTGCTTGAGGTCGACGCGCTGGCCGTGCAGCTTGTCGTCGTGGTTGTAGATCTGGTCGAGGAACTTGCGCAGCTCGGTGATCTTGGCCTGCGCCTGCAGCATGCGGTCGATCTTCTGGCCCAGGCCCTTCGCGGCCCAGCCGAGGTGGACTTCGAGGATCTGGCCGATGTTCATTCGGCTCGGCACGCCCAGCGGGTTGAGCACGATGTCGACGGTCTGGCCATCGGCCATGTACGGCATGTCCTGCACCGGCACGATGGTCGACACCACGCCCTTGTTGCCGTGGCGGCCGGCCATCTTGTCGCCCGGCTGGATGCGGCGCTTCACGGCCAGGTAGACCTTGACCATCTTCAGCACGCCCGGGGCGAGGTCGTCGCCCTGGGTGATCTTGCCGCGCTTGTCCTGGAAGCGGCGCTCGAACTCCTTCTCGTGGACCTCGAGCTGCTTCTGCGCGCGCTCGATCGCGTCGGCCGCGTCGTCGTCCTTCATGCGCAGCTGCAGCCACTCGGCCTTGCGGATGCCGTCGAGCACCAGCGAGGAGACGGTGTCGCCCTTCTTCACGCCGGGGCCGCCATTGGCGACCTTGCCCAGCAGCTGGTCGCGCAGGCGCGCGTAGATCGCGCCCTCGAGGATGCGGAACTGGTCGTCAAAGTCCTTCTTGACGCTCTTGATCTCGTTTTCCTCGATCTGGCGCGCGCGCTTGTCCTTCTCGATGCCGTCGCGGGTGAAGACCTGCACGTCGATGACGGTGCCGTCCATGCCCGGCGGCACGCGCAGCGAGCTGTCCTTAACGTCGGACGCCTTCTCGCCGAAGATCGCGCGCAGCAGCTTCTCTTCCGGGGTCAGCTGGCTCTCGCCCTTCGGCGTGACCTTGCCGACCAGGATGTCGCCGGCACGCACCTCGGCGCCGATGTACACCACGCCCGACTCGTCGAGGCGGTTCAGCGCCTGCTCGGAGACGTTCGGGATGTCGGCGGAGATCTCCTCCGGCCCGAGCTTGGTGTCACGCGCGACCGCGGTGAGCTCTTCGATATGGATCGTGGTGTAGCGATCCTCCTCGACCACGCGCTCGGAGAGCAGGATCGAGTCCTCGAAGTTGTAGCCGTTCCACGGCATGAACGCGACCAGCATGTTCTGGCCGAGCGCGAGCTCGCCGATGTCGGTCGAAGGGCCGTCGGCCAGCACGTCGCCGCGGGCGACCACGTCGCCGACGTTGACCAGTGGGGTCTGGTTGATGCAGGTGTTCTGGTTGGAGCGCGTGTACTTGATCAGGTTGTAGATGTCGACGCCGGCATCGGTCTCGCCGGAAATCTCGTCCTCGTTGACCTTGACCACGATGCGGCCGGCGTCGATCTGCTCGATCACGCCGCCACGGCGCGCGTTCACCGTCACGCCCGAGTCGCGCGCCACGGCGCGCTCGATGCCGGTGCCGACCAGCGGCTTCTGGCTGCGCAGCGTGGGCACGGCCTGGCGCTGCATGTTGGCGCCCATCAACGCGCGGTTCGCGTCGTCGTGCTCCAGGAACGGCACCAGCGCCGCCGCGACCGACACGGTCTGCATCGGCGAGACGTCCATGTAGTGGATCTCGCTCGGCGGCTTGAGCAGGTTCTCGCCCTGGAAGCGGCAGGCGACGAACTGCGCCGTCAGCACGCCGTTCTCGTCCTGCGGTGCGCTCACCTGCGCGATGACGTACTCGTTTTCCTCGATCGCCGACAGGTACTCGACGTCGTCGGTGACCTTGCCGTCCACGACCTTGCGGTACGGAGTCTCGAGGAAGCCGTAGTGGTTGGTGCGCGCGAACACGGCCAGCGAGTTGATCAGGCCGATGTTCGGGCCTTCAGGGGTTTCGATCGTGCAGACGCGGCCGTAGTGCGTCGGGTGCACGTCGCGCACCTCGAAACCGGCACGCTCGCGCGTCAGGCCGCCCGGGCCAAGTGCCGACACGCGGCGCTTGTGGGTGACCTCGGACAGCGGGTTGTTCTGGTCCATGAACTGCGACAGCTGCGACGAACCGAAGAACTCCTTCACCGCTGCCGCGACCGGCTTGGCGTTGATCAGTTCCTGCGGCGTCAGGCCATCGTTCTCGGCCATCGTCAGGCGCTCGCGCACGGCGCGCTCGACGCGCACCAGGCCGACACGGAACACGTTCTCGGCCATTTCACCGACCGAACGCACGCGACGGTTGCCGAGGTGGTCGATGTCATCGACCGTGCCGCGACCGTTGCGGATCTCGGTGAGCACCTTGACCACGTCGAGGATGTCGGACATGTCGCCGAACTGCTCGCGCAGGCGGACCGAGTCCTCGTCCTTGCGCTCGGCGAAGTAGCGCGCGTCGTACAGCACCGGCGCGCCGGTGGTTTCCTTGCGGCCGATGCGGCGGTTGAACTTCATGCGGCCGACCGACGACAGGTCGTAGCGCTCGAAGGTGAAGAACAGGTTGTGGAACAGGTTCTGCGCGGCGTCCTTGGTCGGCGGCTCGCCGGGACGCATCATGCGGTAGATCTCGACCAGCGCTTCGAGCTGGGTCTTGGTACCGTCGATGCGCAGCGTGTTGGACATGTACGGGCCACGGTCCAGGTCGTTGACCCAGATGGTGCCGACCGCCTCGACGCCGGCCTTGCGCAGGCCTTCCAGCATCTCGTCGGTGATCTCGTCGTTGGCGCTGGCGATCAGCTCGCCGGTGGCGGCATCGATCACGTCATGCGACAGGATGCGGCCGACCAGGTAGCTGTCCGGCACGGCCAGGGCTTCGATGCCCGAGTCGGTGAGCTGCTTGACGTGGCGCGCGGTGATGCGCTTGCCCGCCTCGACGATGACGCGGTCGCCGTCGGCGAGGTCGAAATCGAGCGTTTCGCCGCGAAGGCGGTCGGCGACCAGCGCCAGCTGCACGCCCTCTTCGGGATCGATGTGGAACGTGTTGATCTCGAAGAACTCGTTGAGCATTTCTTCGTTGTTGTAGCCGAGCGCGCGCAGCAGCACGGACACCGGCAGCTTGCGACGGCGGTCGATGCGGGTGAACAGCGCGTCCTTCGGGTCGAACTCGAAGTCGAGCCACGAACCGCGGTACGGGATGATGCGGGCGCTGTACAACAGCTTGCCCGAGCTGTGCGTCTTGCCACGGTCGTGGTCGAAGAACACGCCCGGCGAGCGGTGCAGCTGCGAGACGATGACGCGCTCGGTGCCATTGACGATGAAGGTGCCGTTGTCGGTCATGAGCGGGATCTCGCCCATGTAGACCTCCTGCTCCTTCACGTACTTGATGGCCTTGTTCGACGACTCGCGGTCGTAGATCACCAGGCGCACGGTCACGCGCAGCGGGGCGCCGTAGCTGAGGCCGCGGTTGCGGCACTCGCGCTCGTCGAACACCGGGCTGCCGAGCTTGTAGCCGACATACTCCAGCGCTGCGTAACCGTTGTAGCTGACGATCGGGAACACCGACTTCAGCGCGGCATGGAGGCCGCGGTCGTCGCGGCGGGCCGGATCCACGTCGGCCTGCAGGAACTCGCGGTACGAGTCGACCTGGATGGCGAGCAGGAACGGGACCTCGAGGATCGAACGGCGCTTGCCGAAGTCCTTGCGGATGCGCTTCTTCTCGGTGAACGAATACGTCGTCATGGGGCTACCGCCTTTGGCATCTGCGGGGCGCGCGTCCGCGCCCCAGGGGGAATCGAAGTGAATCGCCAGTTGGAAGTCGCTGGTATTGCCGGCACCAGCACGCCTTCTGCTGCTACTTCCAACTACCGACTCGATGTCGGGGTTTTTTACTTGCTACAACGGCCGAAGGCCGGGGGCTTACGCCCCCAGCCCCGGTGGTCGCCCATCACGCAGGCGACGCAACAACGCTTACTTGACTTCGACCGTGGCGCCGGCCGCTTCCAGATCCTTCTTGATCTTCTCGGCTTCGTCCTTCGAAGCGCTGTCCTTGACCACGCCACCGGCTTCGGTCAGATCCTTCGCTTCCTTCAGGCCAAGGCCGGTGATCGCGCGGACCACCTTGATCACTTCGACCTTCTTGTCGCCAGGCGACTTCAGGGTCACGGTGAACTCGGTCTGCTCTTCGACCGGGGCGGCGGCGGCGGCCGGACCGGCGGCAGCGGCCACCGGGGCGGCGGCGGACACGCCGAACTTCTCTTCCATCGCCTTGACCAGCTCCATCACCTCGATGAGGGTCTTGCTGCTGATCGCTTCGATGATCTGCTCGTTGGAAAGGGACATCTCGATACCTCTGTTATCTAAGTTGGAAAACGTCTGGGGTCAGTTGTCGTGACCGAACGATTGGGTGCCTCAAGCCGCCTTTTGCTGGCCAACCGCGCTCGTGGCGCGGGCAACCTGCGTGGCCGGCTCGGCCAGTACGCGCACCAGCATGGTGGCGGGCTGAACCATGACGCTGAGCAGCATCGACAGTGCCTGGTCGCGGGTCGGCAGTGCAGCCAGGACGTCCACATGGGACCCCGGGTACATCTGTCCGCCCATCGCCACCAGGCGCGGCTTCAGCTTGTCGTTCGCCTTGGCGAACTCCTTGATCAGGCGTCCTGCGGCGCCGGGGTCTTCCTGCGAGAAAGCAAACAGCAGCGGACCGGTCAGCTCGTCCTTGACGACGGCGTAATCGGTATCCTCCACCGCACGCGAGACCAGAGTGTTCTTGGCTACCTTCAAGAACACGCCTTCCACGCGCGCTTTCTTCCGCATGTTGGTCAATTGCTCGACCGTCAGACCCGCGTACTCCGCGGCAACCAGCGAGTGCGCCTTGGAGGCGACCTCGGCCAGTTCGGCAACGACTTCCTTCTTCTGGTTCAGATTGAGAGCCATTGCACTCCTCCGTACATCGAATTCCGCCCTGGCGAATCCTCGCCCGGACGGTACTGGGGCGACGCCAGTCCCTTGGCGCCGGGAAGGCCGCAAGCGGCATTCCGGTGGTGGCCGTTTTCCAGCAGATCGTGAAACATTGATTCTGAGGAGGGTCGGCAACCATCTGCGCAGGCCCGTTCCCGCTCACGCGGTTCGAGGATTAAGCGCCCTGCGCGGGCAACGACGGCGATTCCATGCCAGTTCGAGCATCCTTGCCCGTCGTCGTTGCCACGCAGGCCGCGCCTGCGGTCTTTGACGGCTCCGCTTCGGGCCTGAGCCCTTGGCGATGCCCTCAAAACTTGCTGATTACTTGAGCGAGAGCGTCGACGCGTCGACCGCGACGCCCGGGCCCATGGTGGAGCTCACCGAAATCTTCTGCAGGTACTGGCCCTTGGCGGTGGCCGGCTTGGCCTTCACCAGGTCGGCCAGCAGCGCCTGCAGGTTTTCCTTCAGGCGGTCCGACTCGAAGTCGGCCTTGCCGATGGTGCAGTGGATGATGCCGGCCTTGTCGGTGCGGTAACGCACCTGGCCGCCCTTCGCGTTCTTCACGGCTTCGCCCGGGTTCGGGGACACCGTGCCGACCTTGGGGTTGGGCATCAGGCCACGCGGACCGAGCAGCGTGCCGAGCTTGCCGACAACGCGCATCGCATCCGGGGTGGCGATGACGACGTCATAGCTGAGGTCGCCGGCCTGCATCTTCTCGGCCAGGTCGTCCATGCCGACCGCGTCGGCACCGGCAGCCAGGGCCTCGTCGGCCTTGGCGCCCGCCGGGGCGAACACCGCCACGCGCACGCTCTTGCCGGTACCGCCCGGCAGCACGGTGGAACCGCGCACCTGCTGGTCCGACTTGCGCGCGTCCACGCCGAGGCGGACGGCAACGTCCACGGCCTCGACGAACTTGGACTTGCTGTTGTCCTTGACGATCTTCAGGGCTTCATCGATCGGGTAGCTCTTGCCCGGGACGACTGCCGCCTTGGCCGCCTTCTGTCGCTTGGTCTCTGCCATGGTCTCAGCCCTCCACCGACAAGCCCATCGAACGGGCGGAACCCGTGATGGTGCGTACTGCTGCTTCCAGATCGGCCGCCGTCAGGTCGGCTTCCTTCGCCTTGGCGATCTCTTCGATCTGCGCGCGGGTCACCTTGCCCACCTTCTCGGTGTTCGGGCGCTTGGAGCCCGTGGTCACGCCAGCCGCCTTCTTGAGCAGCACGGCAGCCGGGGTGCTCTTGGTGATGAAGGTGAACGTGCGGTCCGAGTACGCGGTGATGATCACGGGAGTCGGGAGACCCGGCTCGAGCTTCTGCGTGGCGGCATTGAACGCCTTGCAGAATTCCATGATGTTCAGGCCGCGCTGGCCCAGGGCCGGGCCGACGGGCGGCGACGGATTCGCCTGGCCTGCCTTGACCTGCAGTTTGATGTAACCGACTACTTTCTTTGCCATGTTGCTCTCCGGGTGCGAACGCCGTTCAGGCTCCCCATCGGGCCGGGAATACGCACGCGTCCCGGCATCGCGTTATCTGGTGCGCGAAAGGCCGCCCATCCGGCGGCCAGTGCGTTTGCCCGCCAGTGGCGGGCAGGAAGCCGCATACTATAGCAGCTCCCGGGGCTTGCGGCACGCGGCCGGCGATCAGGCCTTTTCGACCTGCCCGAACTCGAGCTCGACCGGGGTGGAGCGTCCGAAAATCAGCACCGCCACGCGCAGTCGGCTCTTCTCGTAGTTGACTTCCTCGACCACGCCGTTGAAGTCGTTGAAGGGGCCGTCGGTGACGCGGACCATCTGGCCGGCCTCGAACAACACCTTCGGGCGCGGCTTCTCCACGCCTTCCTGAACGCGGGCGAGGATGGCATCGGCCTCGTCGTCGCGGATCGGCAGCGGGTTGGCGGCGGTTCCGCCGATGAAGCCCATGACCTTGGGGGTTTCCTTGACCAGGTGCCAGCTTTCGCTGTCGATGCGCGGGATGCCGCCCTCGTCGTGGGTGGCGATCTGCACGAGCACGTAGCCGGGGAAGAACTTGCGCTCGGAGCGACGCTTCTGGCCGGCGCGCATCTCGATCACTTCCTCGGTCGGCACCATCACGTCGCCGAACTTCTCTTCCATCTCAAGGCGGGCAATGCGGTCACGCAGCGCCTGGGCCACCGACTTCTCGAAGCCGGAATAGGCGTGGACCACGTACCAGCGCTTGATGAGCTCGGTTTCCATATGACTTAGACAGCCTTTATTCAATTGCCAAGCAGCAGGCGGATGACCCACTGGATGACCAGGTCGAACCCGGCGAGCAGCAGGCTGATGATGACCACCACCAGCATGACCACCCACGTCATGCGCATGGCCTCCTGGCGCGTCGGCCAGACCACCTTGCGCAGCTCGAAGCGTGCCTCCGACAGGAACTCCCGCAACTGCAGGCCCTTGGCGCTGGTCAGGAACACCACCAGGCCGGCGGCGACGCCAGCAACGACCGCCAGCACGCGCAGCGGGGTGGGCCACTGCCCGTCAAACCAGTAGAACGCCACCAGCCCGGCAACGACCAGAAGCCCGGCAATGACGTACTTGGCCACATCGCCAGCCGAAGACTGGTTCCGCGAATGATCGACCCTGCTGTTCAAGTCGTTACTGCCCTCGTTGCGGCATGGCACGCCAGGAGGGACTCGAACCCCCAACCTGCGGTTTTGGAGACCGCTGCTCTGCCAATTGAGCTACTGGCGTGTAAATCGTAAAAATCGGACTTCCTTAGACGCCAACGGCGAGCCGTCACCGACTCGCCCCGGCACGTATCACGGCGGCCAAGGCCGCCGGGATACGACTGCTTACTTGATGATCTTGGCCACCACGCCGGCGCCGACCGTACGGCCACCTTCGCGGATCGCGAAGCGCAGGCCGTCGTCCATCGCCACCGGGTTGATCAGCGTGACCACCATCTTCACGTTGTCGCCCGGCATCACCATCTCGACACCTTCCGGCAGCTCGCAGGCGCCAGTGATGTCGGTGGTGCGGAAATAGAACTGCGGGCGGTAGCCCTTGAAGAACGGCGTGTGGCGGCCGCCCTCGTCCTTCGACAGCACGTACACCTCGGCTTCGAACTCGGTGTGCGGCTTGATCGAACCCGGCTTGCACAGCACCTGGCCGCGCTCCACGTCGTCACGCTTGGTGCCGCGCAGCAGCAGGCCGGCGTTGTCGCCCGCCTGACCCTGGTCGAGCAGCTTGCGGAACATCTCCACGCCGGTGACGGTCGTCTTGACGGTCGGACGGATGCCGACGATCTCGATTTCCTCGCCCACCTTGATGATGCCGCGCTCGATGCGACCGGTCACCACCGTGCCGCGGCCCGAGATCGAGAACACGTCCTCGACCGGCATCAGGAACGGCTTGTCCACGTCGCGCTGGGGCTCCGGGATCCAGGTGTCCAGCGCCTCGACCAGCTTCACGATCGCCGGCACGCCGATGTCCGACTGGTCGCCTTCCAGCGCCTTCAGCGCCGAACCCTGGATGATCGGGGTGTCGTCGCCGGGGAAGTCGTACTTCGACAGCAGCTCGCGCACTTCCATCTCGACGAGCTCCATCAGCTCGGCGTCGTCGACCATGTCGGCCTTGTTCAGGAACACCACGATGTACGGCACGCCCACCTGGCGCGCCAGCAGGATGTGCTCGCGCGTCTGCGGCATCGGGCCGTCAGCGGCCGAGCACACCAGGATCGCGCCGTCCATCTGCGCGGCACCGGTGATCATGTTCTTGACGTAGTCGGCGTGACCCGGGCAATCGACGTGCGCGTAGTGGCGGTTCGGCGATTCGTACTCGACGTGCGAGGTCGAGATGGTGATGCCACGCGCCTTCTCTTCCGGCGCCTTGTCGATCGCGTCGTAGGCGTGGAATTCGCCGCCGAAGCGTTCCGCACCGATCTTCGTCAGCGCCGCCGTCAGCGTCGTCTTGCCGTGGTCGACGTGACCGATCGTGCCCACGTTCACGTGGGGCTTGGTGCGCTCGAACTTACCCTTGGCCATGATTGCGTATCTCGCTGAACTGTTGGATGGAGTGCCGCGCGGTGGCCGCGGCCTTGAACATGGTGCTCACGAATGGAATCGAACCATCGACCTCCTCCTTACCAAGGAGGTGCTCTACCGACTGAGCTACGTGAGCGTAAATTGTGTCCTGGCGCCTGGATTGCAATGGCAGGCCCGCGGTGGAGCGGGAGACGGGAATCGAACCCGCACCATCAGCTTGGAAGGCTGAGGTTCTACCGTTGAACTACTCCCGCGCCGGGAACCGCACTTGGTGGAGGGAGGTGGATTCGAACCACCGAAGGCGTAAGCCAGCAGATTTACAGTCTGCCCCCGTTGGCCGCTTGGGTATCCCTCCGGCAAGTAATGAACCGGTGAAAACAGCCCGCGATTTTGACGCCCCCCAATCCTGCTGTCAACGCCTGCGCGTGTTTTTCCCGAAAGAAGAACACGCCGGCCCGCCGTCCGCGGTCAGACGTTGAATCGGAAATGCAGCACGTCGCCCTCGCGGACCCGGTATTCCTTGCCTTCCAGGCGCAGGCGGCCGGCCTCGCGGGCCCCGGCCTCGCCCTTGTACTTGATGAAGTCGTCGTAGCCGATGGTCTCGGCGCGGATGAAGCCCTTCTCGAAGTCGGTGTGGATCACCGCGGCGGCCTGCGGGGCGGTCGAGCCACCCTTGACCGTCCATGCGCGGACTTCCTTGACCCCCGCCGTGAAATAGGTCTGCAGGCCCAGCAAGGTGTAGGCCGCGCGGATGACACGGTTCAGGCCAGGCTCTTCGAGCCCGAGGTCGGTCAGGAACGCGTCGCGGTCCTCGTCCTCGAGCTGCGACAGCTCCTCCTCGATCGCCGCCGAGACCGGAACCACCTCGGCGCCCTCGCCGGCCGCGCGCGCGCGGACCGCATCCAGGTGGGGGTTGTCGGTGAAGCCGTCCTCGAGCACGTTGGCCACGTACATCACCGGCTTGAGCGTCAGCAGGAACAGGTCGCGGATGGCGACGTGATCGTCCTCGGTCAGCGCCAGTGCGCGCGCCGGCTTGCCGCTGTCGAGCGCCTCGCGCACCCGGGCCAGCACTTCCACGCGCACCTTGGCGTCCTTGTCACCGGTCTTCGCCGAGCGCTCGGCGCGCTGCAGGGCCTTTTCGACCGATTCCAGATCGGCCAGCGCCAGCTCGGTATCGATGGTCTCGATGTCGGCGATCGGGTCGACCTTGTTGTTGACGTGGATCACGTCCGGGTTCTCGAAGCAGCGCACCACGTGGCAGATCGCGTCGACCTCACGGATATGCGCCAGGAACTTGTTGCCCAGGCCCTCACCGCTGGCCGCGCCAGCCACCAGGCCCGCGATGTCGACGAACTCGACCGCGGTCGGGATGCACTTCTGCGGCTTGACGATCTCCGACAGCGCATTCAGGCGCGGATCCGGCACCGGCACCACGCCGACGTTGGGCTCGATGGTGCAAAACGGAAAATTGGCCGCGGCGATGCCCGCCTTGGTGAGCGCGTTGAACAGGGTCGACTTGCCGACGTTGGGCAGGCCGACGATGCCGCATTTGATGCCCATGGATCCGGGACTCGTGAAACGGGAGGCGGGAGCCACCGGCCGTTGCGGCTGGAGGCTCCCGCATCGCGTCTCGGCAATGCGTGATGTGGTCGGCCGTCAGCCGTCCGCGCCTGCCGGCGCCGCCGTGTGCAGCCGCTTCATCGCCTCGTTGACGTCGCCGGCGACCGCCAGCGGCAGCACGTCGATCGCGTCATCGATGGCGCGTCCGATGAGGATGTCGTCCGCCCCCGTGGCGCGGCCCAGCACCCAGCCGGTCACGCGGTCCTTGTGGCCGGGATGGCCGATGCCGATGCGCAGGCGGTGGAACCGGCCATGCCCGAGCAGGCGCATGGTGTCACGCAGGCCGTTCTGGCCGCCGTGGCCACCATCGAACTTCAGGCGCGCGGTGCCCGGCGGCAGGTCGAGCTCGTCGTGGGCAAGCAGCGCCTGCTCCGGCTCGATCTTCCAGAACTGCAGCGCGGCCAGCACCGACTTGCCGCTCAGGTTCATGAAGGTGGCCGGTTTCAGCAACCACACGTCGCGACCACCGACCTGCACCCTGGCGGTCTCGCCAAAGAGCTTGCCGTCGACCTTGAAGCGCGCGCCGCCCCGCTCCGCAAGGGCGTCGACAAAGCGGAACCCGGCGTTGTGCCTGTCCCGCGCGTGGTCGGGGCCGGGATTACCCAGCCCGACGATGAGTCGAAGCCCGTCCATCGCGGCGCTGCCCACCGGCGCATCCGCTGGGGATGCACCGGTGGAACGCGGTCAGCCTTCCTTGCCCGGCTGTTCCTGCTTGGCGGCAGGCACTTCGGCGCCGGCCTCGACGTCGGCTTCCACTTCCTCGCGGACATGGCGCGCGACGGCCACGGCCGGGTTGTGGCCTTCGTCGATCTTCTGCGCGGGCGTGACGCCCTCGGGGAACACGACGTCCGACAGGTGCACGGTGTCGCCGACCTGCATGTTGGCCAGGTCGACCTCGATGAACTCCGGCAGCTTGCCCGGCAGGCAGCTGACTTCGATCTCGTTGAGCTCCTGGGTGAGCACGACGCCCGCGGTCTTGCCGGCCACCGAAGTGTCGGCGTTGACCAGGTGCAGCGGAACGTTGAAGCGGATCGCCTCGTTCTCGTTCACGCGCTGGAAGTCGATGTGCATGATCTGCTGCTTGAACGGGTGGCGCTGCATGTCACGCAGCAGCACGCGCTCGATCTTGCCGTCGACGTCGAGGTCGAGGATCGACGAGTAGAACCACTCGTGCTGGCTGGCAACCCAGGTCTTTTCCTGCTCGAGCTGGATGCTCATGGGAGCGGCGTCGCCACCGTAGATGATGGCCGGCAGGCTGCCCGCGCGACGCAGGCGGCGGCTCGCACCCTTCCCCTCGTCCTTGCGGCCGACTGCCGAAATCTTGTGCTGTGTCATTGGATGTACTCGTTTGCTTGGTTGGCCCGCCTCGCGGCGGAAATGTTGACTCCCCCGCGACCAGGGGAGCCGGTTGGAACACGACCGGGACCGGGGCGGCAGCGCCGCCTCAGTCCACGTAGAGGGAACTCACCGACTCGCCGAAGGCGATGCGGCGGATGGTTTCTGCCAGCAGCTCGGCCACGCTGAGCTGGCGGATGCGGCCGCAGGCGCGGGCGGCATCGGAAAGCGGAATGGTATCAGTGACCACCAGCTCGTCGAGCTGGGAGCGGTTCAGGTTGTCGATCGCCGCGCCCGAGAGCACCGGATGCGTGCAGTAGGCGACCACCTTGGTGGCGCCCTGTGCCTTCAGCGCAGCGGCGGCGGCGCACAGCGTGCCAGCGGTGTCGACGATGTCGTCCACCAGCACGCAGGTCTTGCCCTGCACGTCGCCGATGATGTTCATCACCGTGGCGACGTTGGCCTTCGGGCGGCGCTTGTCGATGATCGCGAGATCCGCGTCATCCAGGCGCTTGGCCAGCGCGCGGGCGCGCACCACGCCGCCGACATCGGGGCTGACCACGACCATGTTGTCGGTGCCGTGCGCGCGCCAGATATCGGCCAGCAGCAGCGGCGAGGCGTAGACGTTGTCGACCGGGATGTCGAAGAAGCCCTGGATCTGGTCGGCGTGCAGGTCGATCGTGAGCAGGCCGTCGGCACCGGCCACGGTGAACATCTTGGCGGCGAGCTTGGCGGTGATCGGCACCCGCGACGAGCGCATGCGGCGGTCCTGGCGGGCGTATCCGAAATACGGCACCACCGCGGTGATGCTGGCGGTGGAGGCGCGCTTGAGCGCGTCGATCAGCGCCATCAGCTCCATGAAATGCTCGGCGGTCGGGGCGCAGGTGGACTGCACCACGAACACGTCCTGGCGGCGCACGTTTTCCTCGATCTCGACCTGCACTTCGCCATCGGAGAAGGTCGACACCAGGGCTTTGCCGGGGCGCACGCCGAGCTCGCGACACACGGCCTGGGCGAGCGGGCGGTTGGCATTGCCGGAGAAGATCAGCAGGTTGCCATCTTCCTTTTTCACGGGACGTCTCCGCTGCACGCTGGTTTCGAGTGGGAAATGGCAGGGGCGGTAGGATTCGAACCTACGAATGCCAGGATCAAAACCTGGTGCCTTGGGCCTCTTGGCGACGCCCCTGCAGAGGCCACGCCGCAAGTGCATCCAGCAGCGGCGACCGCGCGGCACCGGGCACCACCCAGGCCACGAGGCCTGGCGGCAATCCGGCGAGCGCAGCCTCGGCGAGCGCGCGGTCTGCGAACTCGACGAAACAGCCGCTACCCGTCCCGGTAAGCCGTGGCGTGCCGACGCGCGAAAGTACCTGGAATACAGCCTCCACGGCCGGTTCGAGGCGACGCAGCACCGGCTCGAACGCATTGCCGAGCGGAACACTTGAAGCGAAGTCCGCTATTGTCGCGGCGGCGGCATCCCTCGTCAATTCAGGGGCCTGGAACAGCGCGGCGGTCGCCGCGTGCACGCCGGGGTCGACCAGCAGGTACCAGGCCGGCGGCAGCGCCACCGGCGCCAGGCGCTCGCCGACGCCCTCGGCCCAGGCGTTCTCGCCATGCACGAACACCGGAACGTCGGCGCCGAGGCCGACTCCGAGCGCCGCCAGCGCGTCCCGGCCCAGGTGAAGCCCCCAGAGCGCGTCCAGGGCCACCAGCACGGTCGCCGCGTCGGATGACCCGCCGCCGAAACCTCCGCCGGCGGGAATGCGTTTTTCGACGCGGATATCGGCACCAAGTGCACATTTAGCTGCTTTTTGCAGAACTTCCGCCGCGCGGAGGCTCAGGTCCGCGGATTCCGGGACGGCCCCAAGATCCGTCCCGCAGCGCACGATCCGGCCGTCGGCGCGCGGCCGCAGATGCACGGTGTCGCCCCAGTCCAGCAGCCGGAACACGGTCTGCAGGTTGTGGTAACCGTCGGCGCGGCGGCCGGTGATGCGCAGGAACAGGTTGAGCTTGGCCGGTGCCGGCCAGGCCGACCAGTCCCCAATGACCGTCATGGCGACATCCCGCCCCACTGGTCGACAACCAGGCGCACGTCGGCTCCGCCGCGGCGCGCTTCGATGCGCCGCGGCAGCGGCGGCGTGGCCGCATCGCCCGCGTGCCAGGCGCGGAAATCGATGACCCAGCCGTCCTGCTCCAGCCGCGCCGGCAGCAGGTCGCCGCCGAACGCGAGCGTCGCGGGCCCGTGGCGGCCCTCATCGGCGCGCGCCCCCCGCAGCCAGGCGCCCAGGGCGGCCATCGGCACTTCCAGCCCGGTGGCCTCGTACAGCAGCGCGCCGCCGTCCGGCCCTTCACGGGTCCCTCCTTCAAGCCCTTCCAGGCGCGCGCCGGCATCATCCGCGGAGAGCCGCCAGCCCTGTCGGGTCACGGGCGCGGACAGCTCGACGCGATAGCCGGCTCCATCCTGGCGCCAGTCGATACGGCCACTGCCGCCCTTGCCGTCACGGGTGATGGCCGCGCGCCCCGTCAGGGTCCACGCCGGCAGCGCGGCCAGCTGCGCCTCGCGCGCCACCTGGGCATCCATGGCCGCCGCCACGGCAGCAGGCGCCAGCACGGGCAACGGCGGGGATGCAGGCCCGCGGGTCGCGCACGCGGCCAGCACGGCCGCGGCGGCAAGCGCCAGCAGGACCCTCGCCGGCCTCATGACGCGGTCTTTTCCAGCGCGCGCTTGAGGGCGCGGTTGTCCGGATCGATCGCGCGCGCTTCCTCGAGGTAACGACGCGCTTCCTCATGGCGGCCCAGCACCCAGAGCACTTCGCCCAGGTGCGCGGCGATCTCCGCGTCCTTCTCGAGTACGTAGGCGCGGCGCAGCTCGACCAGCGCTTCCTCGTTGCGGCCCAGGCGGTAGAGTACCCAACCGTAGCTGTCGATGATCGCGGCGTTGCCCGGCTCGGCGACTCGCGCGCGCTCGATCAGCTCGAGCGCCTCGTCATAGCGCGTGGTGCGGTCGGCGAGCGTGTAGCCCAAGGCGTTGAGCGCGGCCGTGCTGTCCGGATCGGCCACCAGGATGCGGCGCAGGTCGGCCTCGGCGCGGGCGATATCGTCGCGCCGCTCCCACATCAGGGCGCGCGCGTAGAGCAGCGCGGGGTCATCGACGAACGCGGCCAGCCCACGCGCGTACGCATCGAGCTCGGCGTCGCCACCACCATCCTCGCGGCGCAGCTCCGCCTCCATCACGTAGGCGTCGCGGCGGTATTCGCCGTCGGCGTCGCCATCCTGCTGCAGGCGCGAGAGCTCCGCGTAGGCCTCGTCGTCCTTGTCGAGGTCGTGCAGCACCTTGGGAATGCGCAGCCGCGCCAGCCAGCGCTGCTCGCCGCCCGGCACGCTGCGGTACCAGTCGAGCGCCTCGGTCGGCAGCTCGAGGTACTCGGCGAGCTGGCCGAGCAGCAGGCGACGCGGTGGATTGGGTGCCTCGGCATCGGTCTTGAGGACGTCGTACAGCCGCCCCAACCCCTCCTTGTCCTCGGCCTGCGCCAGCAGGGACGCGCGCAGCGCCAGCCAGCGGAGTTCCGGAGGGCCGTCTTCCAGCAGCGCCGCGCCGGCTGCCGGGGCGCCGACCTCGGCGTAGGCCAGGGCGATGTTCTCGCGCATGCGCGGATGCGCTGTGACCCCGGGCTGTGCCGCGAGCTCGTCCAGCACTGCCTTCGCCTCCTCGCTGCGGCCGGTCTGGTGGAGGTGGCGGCTGCGGACCAGGGCGGTGAGCGGGTCGTCGGGGAACGCCACGCGGGCGACGCCGTCGATGCGTTCGAACAGGGCCTGGTCGCCCAGCCCCAGCGCAAGCTCGCCGGCGCTGGCGAGCGCCAGCGATTCGTGCGGGATCGCGTCGCGATCGAACAGCTGGCCGAGCACCTTGGCCGACAGCGCCTGGTCACTGCTGCCGGTGCCGAGCACCGACATCGCGGTGAGCAGGCCTTCGCGGCCGTCTTCGCGCAGCAGCGACTCGAGCTCGCTCCGGGCGGCGCGGCCCTTGCCGGTGCGCAACGCGAGCGTGGCGGCCGCGCCCTTCATGCCCACCGACTCCGGTGCGCGCTGGCACCACAGGCCGAGGGCCTCGCCCAGCGCGACGTCGTCGCGCCCCATCAACGCATAGCGGGTGGCGCGGGCCGCGAGTTCGGCGTCTTCGGGCAGCGCACGCGCCGCCTCCAGGTACCACGCCGTGCCTTCGTCCAAGCGACCGGCCGAAACCGCGAATTCCGCGGCAATCACCGCCTCGAGCGGGTCGCGGGCGACGCGGTCCCGCGCCTGGGCGGCCATGGCGCAAAAGAGCATCAGGACGGCGGCCAGCGCCGCGCGGGGGCGCCGCGAACGACCGCGCGGGAGGTGGCGAACGCCGGTCGCGGACGCGGAGGCTGCCGGCGACGTAAAATAGCGACCTGTCATGCCAGCAGCTTATCGCAAGCACCTGAACCGATGAGGCTGATCGCCATCGGTCTCAACCACCAGACCGCGCCGCTCCAGCTGCGTGAACGGGTGGCCTTTGCCGGCGATCGGCTGGAGGCCGCGCTGGCCGAACTGCGCGCGCTGCCCGACGTCAAGGAGGTGGCGCTGCTTTCCACCTGCAACCGCACCGAGCTGTATGCCGTTGCCGATGACGAAGGCCGCGCGCTGGTGAACTGGCTCGCCACCCACCCCGACGACGCTTCGGGCGATGCCGCCGGGCTGCACGCCTACCTGTACCACCATGCGGGCGACGCCGCGGCGCGCCACCTGTTCCGCGTCGCCACCGGCCTGGACTCGATGGTGCTCGGCGAGCCGCAAATCCTCGGCCAGGTGAAGCAGGCCTGGTCCAGCGCGCGCAGCGCGGGCACGCTCGGTGGCCACCTCGACCGGCTGTTCCAGCACGCGTTCGTGACGGCCAAGCGCGCGCGCACCGAGACCCGCATCGGCAACAGCCCGGTGTCGATGGCGTCGATGGCGGTGCGCCTGGCGCAGGAGAGCTTTGCCCGGCCGGAAGACTCGGTGGTGCTGCTGGTCGGTGCCGGCGAGACCATCGAACTGGCGGCGCGCCACCTCGCGCAGGCCAAGGTCAAGCGCCTGCTGGTGGCCAACCGCACCTTCCGCCACGCCGAGGAGCTGGCCGCGCGCCACGGCGGCGTAGCGCTGCCGCTGGACGAACTCGACCGCCACCTGTTCCTCGCCGATATCGTGTTCTCGGCCACGGCCAGCCGCACCCCGGTGATCCGCCGCGAGCACGTCGCCGCGGCCCTGTCGGCGCGCAGGAACAGGCCGATGCTGCTGGTCGACCTGGCCGTGCCGCGCGACATCGAACCCTCCGTCGCCGAGCTGCGCGACACCTACCTGTACACCGTGGACGACCTGGAACGCGCGGTCGAGGACAACCGGCGCAGCCGCCGCGAGGCCGCGGACGCGGCGGAATCGATCATCGACCTGCAGGTCTCGCGCTACGCCGAACTGCTGGCCACCAACGCGCGCAGCGCGCCGCTGCGCCGACTGCGCGCGCATGGCGAAGCGGCGCGGAGCGAAGCGCTGGCCAGGGCGCGGCAGCAGCTCGCGGCCGGCCAGTCGCCGGAGGCCGCACTGGAGCATCTTGCCCACGCGCTGACCAACCGCCTGCTGCACGCGCCCACCGCCGCCCTGCGCGAAGCGGCCGCCAGCGGCGACGACATCCTGTTGCGCGCCGTGGAACGCATGCTCCCCGCCGACCCCGCGACCGCCGACGCACCACGCCAGCGGGCCGATGCCGGCGTGCACGACGACGACGATGCTCCCCTCCCTGCGCCGTAAGCTCGAGGCGCTGGCCGAGCGCCGCGACGAACTCGAACGCCTGCTCTCCGATCCCGCCGCCGCGGCCGACCAGGCGCGGTACCGCGCGTGGTCACGGGAATTCGCGAGCCTGGCGCCGCTGTCCAGCGCGCTCGCCGACGAGGCCCGCGCCCGCGCCGACCTCGCCGCGGCGCAGGCGCTGCGCGACGACCCCGAGCTGCGCGAGATGGCCGACGAGGAGGTGACGTCCGCAACCGCGCGCCTCGCCGAACTCGACGCCGCGCTGATGGCGCTGCTGGTGCCGCGCGATGCGCGCGACGACGGCGGCATCTACCTCGAAGTCCGCGCCGGCACCGGCGGCGACGAGGCGGCGATCTTCGCCGGCGACCTGTTCCGCCTGTACAGCCGCTACGCCGAGCGCCAGGGCTGGCGGGTCGAGGTCGAGTCCGCCAACGCCGGCGAGCACGGCGGCTTCCGCGAAGTGGTGGCGCGCATCGAGGGCGCCGGCGCCTACGCACGCCTGAAGTTCGAGTCCGGCACCCACCGCGTGCAGCGCGTGCCGGAGACCGAATCGCAGGGCCGCATCCACACCTCGGCGGCGACGGTCGCGATCATCCCGGTGGAGGACGAGAGCGAGCCGATCGAGATCAATCCTGCCGACCTGCGGGTCGACACCTTCCGTTCTTCGGGTGCGGGCGGCCAGCACGTCAACAAGACCGACTCCGCGATCCGCATCACCCACCTGCCGTCCGGCGTGGTGGTGGAATCGCAGACCGAGCGCTCGCAGCACGCCAACCGCGACAAGGCCATGAAGCGCCTGAAGGCGATGCTGGCCGAGGCCGAAGCCGCGCGCCGCGCCGCCGCCACCGCGCAGTCGCGCAAGCTGCAGGTGGGCAGCGGCGACCGCAGCCAGCGCATCCGCACCTACAACTTCCCGCAAGGCCGGATCACCGACCACCGCGTCGACGGCCTGACGCTGTACGACCTGCCGGCCGTGATGGAAGGCGCGCTCGACCCGCTGGTCGATCGCCTGCTGCAGGAACACCAGGCCGACGAACTGGCACGCCTGACGGAGCAGTCGACGTGATCCGCGGAGCGGGTGCGTGAGCGCCCCCGCGGATGCGCGCAGCGAAGCGCGCCGCGCGACGGTCTTGGCGCCGGGCAACCTGATCGCCTGGATCCTGCTGTCGGATGCCGAGCTTGATGCCGGTGACGGCGTCGCCGGCGAAGCCGCTGCGCAGCGTGCACTCGCGCTGGCGCCCGGACACCCCGAAGCGCTCGCGCGCCTGGGCCGCGCCCAATGGTTGCTCGGCCACCGCCGCGACGCCGCGGACAGCCTCGGGCAGGCTGCGCGCGCTGCGCCGGGGCATCCCGGCATCGCGCTCTGGCACGGACATGCGCTGGAGGACGTGGGCGAAGCGGAAGCCGCGGCCGACGCGTATGCACGCGCGCATGCGCTGGCACCCGCCGCGGCGCAGATCGCGGCCCACCTACTGGCCTGGCGCCGGCGCCTGTGCGTCTGGCGCGGGCTGGACGCCCTGTCGGCGCAGGTGCGTTCGGCGGTGGCGCGCGGCGAAGCGGCGGTGGAGCCGTTCGCCTTCCTCAGCGAAGACGGTGATGCGCTCGAGCAGTTGCGCTGCGCGCGGCTGAGCGCGGCGCAGGTGGCGCGCAGCGTGCGTCCGCTGCCGCCGCGCGCGATCGCCGGCGACGGCCCGCTTCGGATCGGCTTCCTGTCCAACGGTTTCGGTGCGCATCCCACCGGCCTGCTGACCGTGGCGTTCCTGGAGGCGCTGCGCGCGGAGGCGGCCGTCGAGGCGCATCTGTTCGCGCTCAACGCCGACGACGGCAGCGCGGTGCGCCAGCGACTCCAGGCCGCGACCACCCTGCATGACGTCTCCGCCCTGCCCCATGCGGAGGTGGCGGCGCGCATCCGGGCGGCCGGCATCGACGTGCTCCACGACCTGCGCGGCTGGGGAGGTGGCGGCACGCCGGCCGTGCTGGCGATGCGCCCGGCGCCGCTGCAGGTCAACTGGCTCGCCTATCCAGGCACCTCCGGCGCGCCGTGGATCGACTACGTGCTCGCCGATGGCTTCGTGCTGCCACCAGCGCTCGAGACGGGCTTTTCCGAAGCGGTGGCACGCCTGCCGCGCTGCTTCCAGCCCTCCGACACCCGGCGCGCCCCCGCCCCGCCGCCGTCGCGCGTGGAGTGCGGCCTGCCGGCGGAAGGCGTGGTGTTCTGCTCCTTCAACAACAGCTACAAGCTCAATCCGGCCAGCTTCGCGCGCGCCATGGCAGTGCTGGGCGGCGTCCCGGGCAGCGTGCTGTGGCTGCTGTCCGGACCGGGGCGCGGCGACGAGCGCCTGCGCGCCGCCGCCCAGGCGGCCGGCATCGATCCGGCGCGGCTGGTGTTCATGGCCAAGCAGCCGCATGCCATCTACCTCGCGCGGCTGCAGCTCGCCGACCTGTTCCTCGACAGCAATCCGTACAACGCCCATACCACCGCTTCGGACGCGCTGTGGGCCGGTTGCCCGGTGCTCACCCGGCCGGGGCGCACCTTTGCTGCACGCGTCGCGGGCAGCCTCAACCACCACATCGGGCTTGGCGAACTCAACGTCGCCGACGACGCGGGCTTCGTCGCGCTGGCCACCGCGCTCGGCAACGACCGCGTACGCCTGCAGGCCTTGCGCGCTCGCCTGCACGCCCTGCGGCAGGAGTCGGGGCTGTTCGACATGCCGGCGTTCGCGCGCGACTTCGCCGCGATGGCCCTGGCCATGGCGGACCGCCAGCGGAGCGGACTGCCTCCGGCCGCGCTCCAGGCGCGGTAGGCTCGACGGATGACCCAGTCAGACACCGCCGTCCAGCTGCACCTGTGCGTCCTCACCGTGTCCGATTCGCGGACGGCTGCCGAGGACAGCTCGGGCGATTACCTCGTCGCCGCGCTCGAGAAAGCCGGTCACCGCCTGGCGGGCCGCGGCCTGCTGCCCGATGACCGCTACCGCCTGCGTGCGTTGGTTTCGCAGTGGATCGCGGACCCCGCGATAGACGGCATCCTGGTCACCGGCGGTACCGGCTTCACCGGACGCGACTCGACGCCGGAAGCGCTGCTGCCGCTGCTGGACAAGGAGATGGCGGGCTTCGGCGAACTGTTCCGCGCGATCAGCTTCGAGGAAATCGGCACCTCGTCGCTGCAGTCGCGGGCGTTCGCCGGCCTGGCAAACGGCACGTTCCTGTTCTGCGTGCCCGGATCGACCTCGGCCTGCCGCACGGCGTGGGAACGGATCATCCGCGCGCAGCTGGATTCACGCACCCGTCCCTGCAACCTCGCCACGCTGCGGCCGCGCCTGAAGGAATGACCGGCGCGATCGCCCAACCATTGCGGAACGGGAGCGGCACGTGAAGGAACTCAAGCGCAAGCAGTACGCATCGCTGCTGGAGCCGCTGCAGCACGAGCTGGTGGCCATGGCACGCTGGGCGCGATGTGCCGGGCAGCGCATCGCCATTGTCATGGAAGGCCGCGACACCGCCGGCAAGGGCGGCGCCATCAAGGCCATCACCGAGCACCTGGACACCCGCCAGTACCGTGTCGTCGCGCTGCCCAAGCCGAGTGAGCGCGAACAGGGTGAGTGGTATTTCCAGCGCTATGTGCGCCACCTGCCCACCACCGGCGAGATCGTGCTGTTCGACCGCAGCTGGTACAACCGCGCCGGCGTCGAAAAAGTGATGGGCTTTGCCACGGACGACCAGGTCGCCGCCTTCCTGCGCCAGGCGCCGGCGTTCGAGAAGCTGCTCACCGACGACGGCATCCTGCTGTTCAAGTACTGGCTGTGCTGCGATCAGGAACAACAGGAAGAACGCTTCGCGGAGCGACTCGCGGATCCGCTGAAGTCGTGGAAGCTGTCGCCGATCGACGTCGAGGCGCGCACCCGCTACGCCGATTACACCCGGGCCCGCGAAGCGATGCTCGAGGCCACGCATACCGGGAACGCGCCCTGGACCCTGGTCGACTTCGACGACCAGAAGCGCGGCCGGCTCACGCTCATCCGCCACCTGCTTGACCGCCTGCCCGACGTGCACGTGCCGCGCCGCGCACCCGAGTTCCCGCCGCTCGATGGCAAGCCGAAGAAGGAACGCTTCGGCAAACTCAAGCCGATCCCGGCCTGGGAAGGCTGAGGCCGCCGCGCGTCAAGCGGCCGGTGCGGCCGGTGCGTCCGGTTCGCCGGCCGCGGTGATCGCGGCTTCAATCTCGCTGGCGGTCACCGGGCCGAGGAACTTCCGGGCCACGCGGCCGTCGGGCGCGATCAGGTAGGTCAGCGGCAGCCCGCGCGGGGTGGCGAAGTCCTTCGGAGGGTCGTAGACGTCCAGGATCGCGACCGGATAGACCACCGGATGCTTGTCCAGGAACGCGCGCATGTCGTCGACCGCGATGTCCTCGTAGGCCAGCCCGACCACTTCGATGTGCTCGCGCATCGCGTCCAGCGCCGACAGCTCGGGCATTTCCTTGATGCAGGGCGCGCACCAGGTGGCCCAGAAATTGACCACCACCCAGCGGCCACGATGATCGGCAAGCCGGTAGGGCACGCCGTCGATCGTGGTCACCTCGAGCACCGGGACCTCGGCATCCGCGGACGCGGCGGCGCCCGCCTCGTCCGCGGCCATTGGCGGTGCCGGTTCCGGCGCATCGCCTGCAGGCGCAGCGGGCTGCGCCGGGGTGTCGCCTGTGGTCGCCGGCGCATCGCCGCCGTCGGGCCGGCAGCCGGAAAGCGCCAGCAGCGCGGTCAATGCAAGGCAGGGGATGTACAGCGGGCGCACACGCATGGGCTCAGGTCCTGGAGGGATCGTGGATGTCGCCGATGCGGCGGCGCAGCAGGTCGCGCAGCGGCAGGCGAAGTTCGTCCAGCGCGGCGATCGCGGCCGCGCCGAGGGCGTCGTCGCGGCACGGCAGCACCGCCTCGGCGACCGGGATGCGCAGCTGTCCGGCTTCGTAGAGTTCGGCGAGCGACAGCCCGTCGAGGTCGCGCGCCAGCAGCCATTCGCCGGTCTCGGCGCGGCGCACCACGTCGATGCCCTGCAGCTGGCCGAGGATCTCCTGCACCAGCGCGTCGGTCAGCATCGGTTCGCATGCCAGGATGTCGTCGCTGTGCAGGCCGCGGCCTTCGCGACGCGCCTCGGCGAAGCGGCCGAGCAGGCGCAGGATCCCGTACAGCTCGTAGCCCTGCGGCAGGCGCATGTGCGCGGGCTGGTAGCGGAACGCCGAGATCGACGCGGCGAACGACGCGCCCAGCAGGATCGAGATCCAGCCGAAGTACAGCCACAGCAGGAAGATCGGCACGAACGCCAGCGGCCCGTAGATGTTCTGGTAGGCGTTGAAACTTCCCAGGTACAGGCCGAGCAGGCGTTTGCCGATTTCCAGCAGTACCACCGCCAGCACGGCGCCGGCGAACGCGTGCCGCCACTGCACGGTGCGGTGTGGCACCACGCGGTAGATGGTGGCGAACGCGAGCAGCTCGATCAGCGTCGGGGCCAGCCCCAGCATCAGGTGCTGCAGCCACTGCCCGGCGTTGCTGCGGAACACATCCAGTGCAAAGAACCTCGCCGACACCGACAGGCTGGCCGCGGCGACCAGCGTGCCGAGGGTCAGCACCGTCCAGTACACCAGGAACCGCCCGAACCGCGGCCGTGCGGTGTGCACGCGCCAGATGCGGTTGAAGGCGCCCTCGATGCCGAACAGCGTCACCAGCACCGACACCACCAGTGCCACCACGCCGACCGCGGTCAGCTGCCCGGTGTTTTCCGAGAACGAACGCAGGTAGCCCTCGATGGCCTGTGCCGAACTGGGCACGAAGTTGGAAAAGATGTAGGTGCTCAGCTGTGCGCTCCACTGCTCGAACACCGGGAACGCGGACAGCACGCCGAACACCACCATCGACAGCGGCACCAGCGCGAAGGTGGTGGTGAACGACAGCGCACCGGCCGCTTCGAACAGGCGGTCATCAAGGAAGCGTCGCCACAGGAAGCGGGCGAACGATATCGCGCGCGCGCGGTCGCGGATGCGTTCCTTCCAGCGGTACAGGGAATCCAGCGGCTCCATCGTGGCGAGGTTAACCGATCACGAACCCGCGCCGCGGCACGGGGCCTGGCGCATGCGGCTATGCTTTGCCGCCCGGAGGAAACCGCATGCCCGACATCCTGGTCCTGTACTACAGCCGCGGCGGTTCGGTCGCCGCGCTCGCGCGCCACGTCGCGCGCGGCGTGGGCGAAGTGGACGGCATGGCGGCGCGGCTGCGCACGGTGCCGCCGGTGGCCGCGGTGACGCAGGCGGCCGCACCGCCCGTGCCCGATGAAGGCGCGCCCTACGTGGAACGCGCGGACCTCGACGAATGCACCGGCCTGCTGCTGGGCAGCCCGACGCGCTTCGGCAACATGGCCGCGCCGCTCAAGCACTTCCTCGACGGCCTCGGCAGCGAATGGGCGAGCGGCACGCTGGTCGGCAAGCCGGCGGGCGTGTTCACGTCTACCGCCACCCTGCACGGAGGCCAGGAGTCGACGCTCCTGACCATGATGGTGCCGCTGTTGCACCACGGCTGCGTGCTGGCCGGCATCCCCTTCACCGAGCCGGGCCTGTCCGCCACGCGCAGTGGCGGCACGCCCTACGGCGCCAGCCACGTCGCCGGCGGCGACAATGACCCGCTCCCCACCGACGAGGAGGCGCGGCTGGCCCGCGCGCTCGGGCGCCGCATCGCGATGCTCGCCGCGAGGCTGGGTTGATGATGGCACCCCGTTCGAGGTGGGCACTCGCCGCGCTGCTCGCGGTGCTCGCGCTGCTGTTCGCGGCGTGGTTCCGCGACGACCCGCGCTACCTGCAGGCGCTCGCGGTGTTCGCGCTGCCGCCGCTGCTGCTGATGGCCGGTGTGCTGCTCGGCAGCCGGGTCGCGGCATTCTGGTCCGGCGTGTTCGGCCTCGGCTGGTTCTGCCACGGCGTGATGGTCGGTTGGGAGCGCGCGGCAGGCCGCGGCTACGCCCTGGCGGAAGTCGCGCTGGCGCTGGCGATCATCGTGGCCGCGAGCTGGCCGGGGCTGAGCGCGCGCTTCGGCCGTCGCGGCCAGGGCGGCGCGACCGACTAGAATGCGCACCCGGCCGGCGACACGCCCGCCACCGCGCACGGCATTCGAGGAACACGCGATGGATGAACTCCTGGTCGTCACCACCGGCGGCACGATCGACAAGGTCTACTTCGACGACAAGTCGGATTTCCAGGTCGGCGAACCGCAGATCGGCCGGATCCTCGAGGAGCTCGGGGTGGCGTTCCGCTCCCGCGTGATCCCGATCATCCGCAAGGATTCGCTGCACATCGACAATGCCGACCGCGAGCTGGTGCGCGCCACCATCGCCGCGCAGCCGGCGCGCCATGTGCTGATCACCCACGGCACCGACACCATGGTGGAGACCGCGCAGGCGCTGGCGTCGCTCACCGATCGCACGATCGTGCTGACCGGCGCGCTGAACCCGGCGCGCTTCCGCGGTTCGGACGCCGAGTTCAACATCGGCACCGCGGTCGGTGCGGTGCAGTCGCTCGCGCCCGGGGTCTACATCGCCATGAACGGGCGCATCTGGGATCCGCTCAAGGTGCGCAAGAACGTCGCCGCGAACCGCTTCGAAGCGACCTGAGCCCCACGCACGCGCGGCACGCGGGCGCGGAGCGCGACGTCAGGGCGGGCTGAAGCGCGACCGTCCCGGGCCACCCGGCGGCACCGGATCCGGCAGCGCCGGGTGCGGGCGGTTGCGTGGTACCTGGCCGGGCGATGCCGGTGGTGGCACCTGCAGCCGGGTCCTGTTCGACTTGGCCAGTTCGCCCATGAACGCCAGCCCCAGGCGCGCGATGATCGTGGCGTGCTCCGCGTTGCCGCCCATGTTGGCCAGCGTGTCGCCGGGCGTGTGCAGGCGCGGGAAGAACGGGCCTTCGTCGTACATCGCCGCAGGGAACCCGGACTGGGTCCACGAAGCGTGGTCGGAGCAGGCATACCCGCAGGACGAATCGCTGCGCGTATAGCCCTGCGGCGCCATGTACTCGTCGAACAGGTCGCGCAGGAACTGCACCAGCGCCGGGTTGGAGTTGTCGGTCATCACCCGGATGTCGCTGCCGCCGCCCGGCGCGCGGTAGTTGGTCATGTCCATCTGCAGCACGCCGACCACGGTGCGGCCCTCGAGGGCGAACGACTGCGCGATCGCGCGCGAGCCGCGCAGGCCGACTTCCTCGGCGGCGTACGCCATCAGCTTGACCGTGCGCCGTGGCCGGTACCCGTCGGCCATCGCCACGCGCAGCACCTCGGTCAGCGTGGCGATGCCGGATGCGTCGTCGTCCGCGCCCGGCGCGACCATGGCGTTGCCGCTGCCGGTGCTGGAGATCGAATCGAGATGGCCGCCGAGTACGACGATCTCGTCGGCCAGGTCGCTGCCCTGGATGGTGAGGATCACCGACGGCTGGCCACCGCAGTTGTTGCAGGCGGTGAACAGCTCGGCGCTGACATCGCTGCGGCCGGCGGCGAGCGACAGCCAGTGGTCGCGGATCCACAGCGCGGACGCCTGCCCGTGGGTGCTGGCGAAATACCGGTTCGGCCAGGCCGTGGACAGGTGGGTGATGGTGGCGGCGAGGTTCGCCGCGGACACCTGCGGCAGCCAGCGCCCGACCACCGCCTGGTTGTTGATGGTGTACGCCGGCGGCGCGGCGGCGCGCATGCCGTCCAGCGGTGCGCGATTCGCGACGAAGGCCTCGGCCTCGGCGCGGGTCGCGAACGCGAAGTAGCCTCCGCAGCGGCGCTCGACCTCGTGCACGTGGCGGGCCAGGTCCTGGATCTGGTGCTCGCGCAGCTCGGCCAGCACCAGCGCATTGCCCAGGGCATCGCGGCGCGACGCGAGCCGGCCGCTGAAGTCGCGCAACGCGGCCTCGAAGGTGGCGCGTTCGGCGACCACGTGCACCGGCGCCATCGGGTCGACCGTGGTCGCGCCATGGTCGTGCGCCGCTGCGGCGCCGCTCGCAAGCAGCATCGTGGCAGCCACGAGGCCGCTGGTCAGCGCGCGCTTCAAAGCCGCGTACCCGGGCGCACGGTCCGCGTGACGCTGGACGTGGCGCCGCGATCGTCGGTCACCGTCAGGGTGACCTGGTAGAACACCTTGGCCGCGTAGGTCCGGGTCGGGTTGGCTGCCGTGGAAGTGGTGCCGTCGCCGAAGTCCCAATGCCAGGCCACGATGCTGCCGTCCGCATCGCTGGACCGGTCGTCGAACCGGATGTTCAGGCCGCCATTGCGCTGGAAGGCGAACTGCGCGACCGGGTCGGCATTGGGCGTGCCGGCAGCGTCGAGTCCATCGACGAAGGCCGCGCCGCTGCCGGCCGGATCCAGCCAGTCGCTGAGCCGCGTTGCCGCTGTGCCGCCGCCACTCCACGAGGTGAAGATCCGTCCGTAATAGTCGCTGTGGCTGGCGCCGGTGGTGCTGCAGCTGGCGAGTCCACCGTGCAGCTGGCCGACAACGCGCTTCTCGGGGCTGTACAACGGCGATCCCGACGAGCCGCCCTCCGTGGTGCCGATGCCGCCCGGCTCCCAGAACACCTGGTAGTGACTGCTGCCGCTGCCGAAGTAGCCGCTGATGACCAGCGGATCGAGCGAATGCGTGATGCGCTTTTCCGCCACGCGCGGGTGATGGATGCCGGTGGCGTTGGCATGCGCGACGTCGCGCCGGTCCCAGCCCCCCCAGTACAGGTTGAACGCGGGATCGGCAGCGTCATCGAGTTCGAGCAGGGTGAAGTCCGAGGCCGCGTTGGTCGCGCGCACCTGCGCGCCCGACTGGTTGTACGCAAGCGAGCCGTCGCCGTTCTGGCCGCTGGCGGCGCTGCCGGGGATGCGGCAGGTGGAGTTCTGGTAGTTCCAGTACACGACGATGCTGGCTGCAGCCGCCGCCGTGCCCATGCTGCAGTGGTGCGCGGTCAGGAACAGCATGCGCCGGTCGTTGGCGGTGTTGTTGAGCAGCGAGCCCGTGCAGTAGAAGGTGCCGTAGCGCGAGTACGCGCCGACCGAGCGGATCTGCGGGCGATGCGCATCGCCCTGCGGGCACGCGACGTCGATATTGCAGGCGCCGGACACGCCCATGGCGCGCACTTCGTAAGCCGCCTCGCGCGCGATGCGGCCGAAGCCGACGTAGTCATGGTTGACGCTGGACAGCGCCAGCTTCAGTTCGCCGACGCGCACCGCGGGCACCGTCACTTCGATCACGGCATGATCGCCCGGCACGATCGGTGTCCACAGCTGGCCATGCGGCTTGTTGTCGGCTGCGGTGAACACGCTGACCAGCTCCGGCGCATGCGCCTTGGGCAGGCCTGCAGGATAGACGCGCAGCTCGCCGCCTTCCGGCATCCGGTACGCGCTGAATCCGAAATTGAGGGACAGCGCGCCGGGCGACTCGATGCGCAGGCGCCACATCATGCGGTCCTTGCCGACCGCGTCCCAGTCGCCCGCTCTGTCCGGCGTGATGTTCACCGCATGCGCCACCGCGAACCGAGCCGGCGCGTCGCCGCGCGTCGCGGCGCGGTCTTCGGCATGCAGCCTGGCGACATCGACCGCCGGCATGCGGACCACTTCAACCGTGTGTTCGGCGGGCAGCCCCTGCGGGGCCATGCGGCTCCCGGAGGCCATGGCGCCGCCCGCCATCAGCAGCGCGCACAGCGCCAGGCAAACCCGCTTCATCCTTTTCATATCTGCGTCCCCGCACTGGACCGATCGACCGTTGATGGAATGCTGCCCCGGCGCGGGCCGGGGCAGCAGACTGTAACCGGGCGAAGGCCATTCAGATCAGGCTGAGACTCAGAAAGTGACGCTCCAGCTGTTGATGTAGCCGCTGTCGCCGGCGGCGTTGTCGTTCACCCGCAGCTTCCAGGTGCCATTGAGCGCCTCGCTCGACAGGTTCACGTTGTAGGTCGAGTTGATGTTGTCGGCGCTGCCGCCGCTGCGGTTGTGCAGCACGTACACGCTGCCGTCCGGCGCCACCAGGTCGACCTTCAGATCACCGCGGTAGGTGTGGACGATATTGACCGCGACCGGCGTCGACGCCGGCGCGTTGCCGCTGCGGCCGGAGACCGTGATCGGGCTCTCCACGGTGGCATTGCTGTTGACCGGGTAGTCGGTGCCGTTGCTGTAGGTCTGCGGGGAACCGCCGCCACCGCCGGCCGTGTAGCTGCCGGTGAGGGTGACGCCGGAGAACGCCGAGTAGCCGCGCAGCATCACGTGGTAGGTGCCCGCCTGCGGCGCGGCGAAGCTGCAGCTTTCGGCGTTGCCGGCGCGGTACGGACGGCAGTCGTAGGTGGTGGTGGTCGGTGCGGAACCGAAGCGCACGTACAGGTCGGCATCACCGGTACCGCCACTGCTGGCGATGGTGAGGTTGCTGGCGCCGGCCGGGACATTGATCGTCCACGACTGCGTGCTCGATGCCGCGCCGGCGATGCCGCTCACCGGTACGCCGTTCTGCAGCACGCTGCCTCCGCCGCCACCGCTGCTGACCGTCACCGACTGGGTGCGGCTGTTGCTGGCGCCGCTGTTGTCGGTCACGGTGAGGGTGACGCTGTAGGTGCCTGCCGCCGCGTACGTCTTGCTGGGGCTGGTGGCGGTGGAGCTGGTGCCATCGCCGAAGGTCCAGCTGCGCGAGGCGATGCTGCCGTCGCTGTCCGTGGAACTGTCGGTAAAGCTGGCGACCAGGCCGCTGGTGCTGACGCTGAAGTTCGCGGTCGGGGCGACGTTGCCGGTCCCGCCGCCGGCGGCATCGACCGCCGCCTTGGCGTTGACGATGCCCGCACCGATGGTCTGCGAGGGCGTGCTCGGGAATGCGCTGGCGGTGCTCTTGATGAGCGCTTCGATCTGCGCGGGCGTCTTGGCCGGGTTGGAGACCGACTGGATCAGCGCGACCACGCCGGCCACGTGCGGTGCCGCCATCGAGGTGCCGCTGTAGCTCGCGTAGCTTTCGCTGCCCGGACCCTGGCTGCCCGAGTTCAGCGTGGACATGATGCTGGAGCCGGGCGCGGCGATGTCGACCAGCGCGCCGTAGTTGGAGAAGCTGGAGCGCGCGCCGGTGCTGGTGATCGAGCCCACCGCGATCACGTTGTTGCAGTTGGCCGGCGAGAACCCGGAGGTGTTGGCGTTGCTGTTGCCGGCGGCGATCACCAGGGTGGTTCCGCGGCCGACGGCGCCGTTGATCGCGCTCTGCATGGCGCTGCCGCAGCTGCCGGTGCCGCCCAGGCTGAGGTTGATCACCTCTGCCGGGTTGGCATTGGCCGGCACGCCGCTCACGGTGCCGCCCGATGCCCAGATGACCGCGTCGGCGATGTCGGAGTCGTAGCCGCCGCCGCGTCCGAGCACGCGCACCGGGACCACCTTGGCACCGAACGCGGTGCCGGCGACGCCCTTGGCGTTGTTGGTCACCGCGGCCACGGTGCCGGCGACATGCGTGCCGTGCCAGCTCGAGGCATAGCCGCCGGAGTAGTCCCCGGGATCGCTCGCATCGCTGTCGCGGCCGTTGCCGTCGCCGGCGACCGCGGTGTCGATGATGAAGTCGTAGCCCGGCAGGATGTTGGCGTTGAGGTCGCTGTGGTTGGTGATGCCGGTATCGAGCACCGCGACCACCGCGCCGGTGCCGGTGGTGACATCCCAGGCCTGGGTGGCGCGGATGCCGGCCGGCGTGGTGCCAAAGCCCCACTGCTGGCTGAAGTTGGTGTCGTTGGGGGTCAGGACCGCCTTGTTGAGCTTGTCGACCTCGACGTACTCGACGTTCGGGTTGGATGCGATCTGGCGCATCAGCGATTCGGCTTCGATGCGGTCCAGCTTGCGGCTGCTGCGCACCACCTCGGCACCGACGGCCATGCGGCGTTCGTGGCGCAGCGCCAGCGGCGTCGCGCCGCGCGCGTTACGTGCCTGTGGAACGGCGACGGCGGCGGACCTGAGCGCGGCATCGCGAGCGGCGGCCTGCGCGTGTTCGGCGCTGCCGTCCACGTATTTGACGATGAAGCGGTCGTGCAGTTCGGACGCCTGCAGGCCACTCAGGTCGATGCGATCGGCAGCCGGCGCCGAGACGGCAGCCAGCGACGCAAGCGCAAGGGTGGTGGCAACGGCGAGCGCGTGCAGGCGCACGCGGCGGTTCGGACGATCGGTCATGGCGGTTGTTTCCGGGAGGTGTGACGGCGCCGCTGGGCGGCAACTGCCGGCAGGACGCCTGCCCGGGATCCCTCCCCCGTTCACGACCCTGCCGGACGCGAAGCGGACTGACCAGATTGTCCGCGAACTGACGCTACGCGACAGGTTGGCGTTCACACAAGCGGGCGCAGACCCTACTTCCGCCTTGAAAATGTGGCGACGCTCACAAAGCTTGAAAGTGGCTGGCGACCCGGTCGCCAGCACCAGCCCCTCAGAGCATCCCGGTCTCGAGGCGCGCGGCTTCCGACATCATGTTGCGGCCCCACGGCGGGTCGAAGACCAGCTCGACATCCGCCTCGGCCACGGTCGGGATCATCTCCAGCTTGCTGCGCACGTCGTCAACGAGGATGTTACCCATGCCGCAGCCGGGCGCGGTGAGCGTCATCTTCACCGCGACCTCCCGCTGGCCGTCGTCGCGGTGGGTGACCACCGCTTCGTAGACCAGCCCGAGGTCGACGACGTTGATCGGGATCTCGGGGTCGAAACAGGTGCGCAGCTGCTGCCAGACCAGCCTTTCAACCGCGGCGTCGTCGGCGCCTTCCTCGAGGACCAGCGGCTCCGGCGGTTCCTTGCCGATGGCGTCGCCATCGGGACCGGCGATGCGGAACAGATTGCCTTCGATGTAGACGGTATAGCTGCCGCCGAGCGCCTGGGTGATGTAGCCGATGCTGCCGGCCGGCAACGTCACCTCATCGCCCTGCGGGACGAGCACGGCGGCGCAATCGCGCTCGAGGCGCACGGGTTCGCTGCTACGGGAGTACATGTCGGGGATGTGTGGCCGCTGGCGGCATGATGCAAGGCGCCCATTCTAGCGCCGCCGGGACGCTATCCTGTGCCGCCCCGAGCGGTGCAGCGTTCCATGACCCCAATGCGATCCCGGCTGGCGCCCACGCTGGCGCTGGCTGGCGGCATCGGTTTTGCCTGTGCCTGGGTGCTGCTGGCACAGGCCACCGGCCGGCAGTGCAGCTGGATGGCCGTGCTGGCCGCGCTCGACGCCGCCCTGCTGCTGCGCATGGTGCGCGTGCAGCCGGGCATGACACGTGCCGCCTGGGGCGTGCTGGCCACGGTGCTGACGATCGCGCTGGCCAACTGGGGGATCGTCGCCACCGAGCTCGGTAAGGTCACCGGCCTGGCGCCCTGGACCTCGCTCGGTCGCCTCGGGTTCGAACACGGCTGGCTGCTGGCGCGACTGGCCAACGGCGCCGTCGACCTGGCGTGGCTGGGCGCGGGGATCGTGGTTGCCGCGGTGAGTTGCCGCTGAGACCCCGGCGCCCGGTCGCGGGGCGCGCCCGGCGCAATGCGGATCCGCGCGTCAGTGCCCGCCGTCGAGCGCCTTGAGCTCGGCGACCAGCGCGCTCGCCACCTCCGCGCCATCGCCGTAGAGCATGCGCGTGTTGTCGGCGTAGAACAGCGCATTCTCGATGCCCGCGAAACCGGTGCCCTTGCCGCGCTTGATCACGATGGTGTTCTTCGAGTCGACCACGTCGAGCACCGGCATGCCGTAGATCGGGCTGGCCGGATCGGTGCGCGCCACCGGATTGACCACGTCGTTTGCGCCGATCACCAGCGACACGTCGGTGTTGGGGAACTCGGGGTTTATGTCGTCCATGTCGACGATCAGGTCGTAGGGCACGCCGGCTTCCGCCAGCAGCACGTTCATGTGGCCCGGCATGCGCCCGGCGACCGGGTGGATGGCGAAGCGCACCTTCACCCCGCGCTCGATCAGGCGCTGGCTGAGCTCCCAGATCTTGTGCTGCGCCTGCGCCACGGCCATGCCGTAGCCGGGCACGATCACCACGCGTTCGGCGTAGGCCATCATCGCCGCGACGTCGGCGGCCTCGATCGGCTTCTGCGCACCGGTGATCTCCTGCGCCTCGCCGCTGGCGCCGAAGCTCGAGAACAGCACGCTGGCGATCGAGCGGTTCATGGCCTTGGCCATCAGCCGCGTCAGCAGCAGGCCGGCGGCGCCGACCATCATGCCGGCAATGATCAGCGCTTCGTTGCCGAGCACGTAGCCCTCGAACGCCACCGCGAGGCCGGTCAGTGCGTTGTACAGCGAGATCACCACCGGCATGTCGGCACCGCCGATGGGCAGCGTCATCAACACGCCCAGCGCCAGCGCGACGATGAAGAAGGCCACGATCACCGGCACGTCGAGGGTGTGGATGGCCATCGCGCCCAGCACCACCGCGGCCAGGAACACCAGTGCGTTGAACACCTGCTGGCCGGGGAACGTGAAGCGCCGGTCCATGCGTCCGTCAAGCTTGGCCCAGGCGATGACCGAACCCGACAGCGACACCGCACCGATCAGCGCGCCCAGCGTGCCGAGCACCAGCGTGGTCATCAATGGCGTGGCGTCGGGGCCGCCACCCGAGAAGCGCAGCAGCTCGACGGCGCCGATGGCCGCGGCCGAACCGCCACCCATGCCGTTGAACAGGGCGACCATCTGCGGCATGTCGGTGATCGCCACCTTCTTGCCCCAGATCCAGGTCGAGGCGATGCCGATTACCGTGGCCAGCACGATCAGGCCGATGTTCTGCAGCCCCGGCATGAACAGCGTGGCCACGGTGGCGATCACCATGCCCAGCCCGGCCCAGCGGATGCCGCTGCGCGCGGTGCGCGGTGACGCCATGCGCTGCAGACCGAGCAGGAACAGGGTGGCGGCCACCAGGTAGCTGGCCTTGACCAGCAGCATCAGGACATCCGCGAAGTCCCACGTCACGGCGCGGCGCCCGGCTTGGCGGCAGGCTTCGCGCTCGGCTTGAACATGTCCAGCATGCGCTCGGTGACGATGTAGCCGCCGGCCGCGTTGCCGGCGCCCAGCAGCACCGCGATGAACCCGATCGCCTTTTCCAGCGTGGTGTCGGCGTGGCCCAGCACCAGCATGGCGCCGATCAGCACGATGCCGTGGATGAAGTTGCTGCCCGACATGAGCGGCGTGTGCAGGATCACCGGCACCCGCGAGATGATCACGTTGCCGGCGATCGCCGCCAGCATGAAGATGTACAAGGCCACGAAACCGTCGCTCATCCGCTTTTTCCCCGGGCTGCCCTGCGCTCGATCATAACCGCCGCGGCGGCGGGCGCGACGCCGCTGTCAACCGCGGGCGCGGCGACGCGTTGACAGCCCCGGACCCGACCCGGGATGCGTGGAATGGATGGCGGCATGCAGCAACACCGCGACATCGGCGCGCTGGCTATGCTGGACGGCATGGGTCAGCCCGCCGACATCCCTGCCGCCACCATGCCGGCCACCGACGCGGTGCCCGCGCCGCCGGCGGAGACGCTCGAGGAATTCCTCGACGCCATCGCCCCGCGCGCGTTCCGCTTTGCCGAGTCCGGCCTGCGCCACCGCGAGGACGCCATGGATGTGCTGCAGGACGCGATGGTGAAGATGCTGGGCTACCGCGACCGTCCGCCCGCGGAATGGACGCCGCTGTTCTGGACGATCGTGCGCAGCCGGATCGTCGACGCGCAGCGCCGGCGCACGTTCCGCCTGGGGTGGTTGACCTCGGCGGACGAGCGCCAGGAGGCCGGCGTGGAATGGGCCGACGACGGCCCCGACCCGTCGCGCAGCCACGACGGCCGCGAAGCCTACGGGGTGTTCGCGGCGGCGCTGCGCGATCTGCCGCGTCGCCAGCGCGAGGCCTTCACCCTGCGCGTGCTGGAGGAGCTCGACGTCGCGACGACCGCGCGCGTCATGGGCTGCGGCGAGGGTTCGGTCAAGACACACCTGTCGCGCGCACGTGGCGCGCTGCAGAAGCGACTGGAGGATTTCCGATGACCACCCGGCAAGACGATTTCGATCGCAGGGCGCGCGCATTGCATGCGCAAGCCGTGCAACACGTGCCGTCGCGCACGCTGGAACAACTGCGCATCCGCCGCACCCGCGGCATGTCGTCTGCGGCCGTGCCGGCACGCGGCGCGCGGATTGCGGGCTGGTCGCTGGCCGCCGCCTGCACGGCGGTGTTCGCGCTGGCCATCGGCCTGCGACAGCCCGGGATCGAGCAGGCGCCTGCCGCGCCCCTGGCCACGACCAGCGGCCCCGACGCCGCTGCCGAAACCTATGAAGCCTTCGCCACCCTCGACGAAGACCCCGACCTGTTCCTGTGGCTGGCGTCCCAGGACGCCTTGCCGCTGGCCATGGAGTAAGACCATGCACATCCGACTCCTCGCTACCCTGCTGCTGCCGCTCGCGCTGGCGCTCTCTCTGCCCGCGGCGGCCCAGGGACCCGCAAAGAGCGAGCCGCTTCCGACCTGGGACCAGCTCGACAGCGAGCAGCGCGAAGCCCTGGTGGCACCGCTCAAGCAGCGCTGGGACGACAGGCCCGAAGGCCGCGCGAAGATGCTCGCGCATGCCCGGCGTTGGCAGCAGATGACGCCCGAACAGCGCGAACGTGCCCGGCACGGCGCCGACCGCTGGCACGGGATGAGCCCGGCGGAGAAAGCGGAAACGCGCGCGCTCTACGGCAAGCTGCGCAGCCTTCCCGAAGACGAGCGCCGCGCCCTGCGCGCGCGATGGAAGGCGATGACCCCGGAGCAGCGTCGCGCCTGGGCCGAAGCGAACCCGCCGGCCGAGCGGGGGGCCGCGCCCCCGCGCTGAGTACCGCGTGCCGGCGCCACGCTCCGGCGCGCGCGCCGCTCAGGCCTCGCGCGAGGGCCAGACGGTTTTCGCGAGCAGCTCGTCGCTCCAGTCGAAGCCCAGCGCGCCGCCGCGCAGCAGCAGCGACGCGAAATTGAAGACGTTGCGCGCGAACATCTCGCTGGCGTGCACCGCGCCGCTGCTCGCCAGGTCCAGCGGGCCCGCAACGGTGACGCCATCGACGTCGACCGTCCGGCCCGGCTGCGTCGCTTCGCAGTTGCCGCCGGTCTCGGCCGCCAGGTCGACGATCACGCTGCCGGCGCGCATGCCGGCCACCATCGCCGCGCTGATGATCCGCGGCGCCGGGCGTCCCGGCACCGCCGCGGTGCAGACCACCACGTCGATCGTTTTCAGGTGCTCGCCCAGCCTGCGCTGCTGCTCCGCACGCTCTTCATCGGTGAGCTGCCGCGCATAACCGCCCTCGCCCGCCGCGCTCACGCCAAGATCGAGGAAGCGCCCACCGAGGGATTCGATCTGCTCGCGGGTTTCCGGGCGTACGTCGAAACATTCGACCTGCGCACCGAGGCGCCGCGCGGTGGCCACCGCCTGCAGGCCGGCCACGCCGGCGCCGACCACCAGCACCTTCGAGGGCCGGATGGTGCCGGCCGCGGTGGTCAGCATCGGGAAGAAGCGCGGCGCCAGCTGCGCGCCGACCAGCACCGCCTTGTAGCCGGCCATGCCGGCCTGCGAGCTGAGCACGTCCATCGCCTGGGCGCGGGTGGTGCGCGGCAGGCGCTCCAGTGGAAACGCGAGCAGGCCCGCGGCACGGATCGCGTCCGCGCGCGCCGCGTCGGCTTCGGGCTGGAGCTGGCCGACGATCGCCGCGCCAGGCTTCAATGCCGCGAGCACCGCGGGCGGCGGCGCCTGCACGCACAGCACGAGGTCGGCATCGGCCAGCGCAGCGGCGCCGTCATCGACCAGGATGGCGCCGGCGTCGGCATATGCGTCATCGCTGAAATGCGCGCGCGTGCCGAGCCCGCGTTCGACCGACACGCTGGCGCCGGCGGCGACCAGCTTTTTGCAGGTCTCGGGAGTGAGCGCCACGCGCCGTTCCGCGGGCGCGGCCTCGCGTGCGATGCCGATCTTTACTGCCATGCCTGCTCCCCGGGATGCGCAGCGGCCATCCTAGCGAATGCGCCGGGGCGGCGCGATGCGCGCGATGACGCCCGACCGGCGCTCAGCGCGCGGCTTCGTCCAGGACGTGGCAGACGGCGGCCTCGACCGGATCCGGACCGGCGCGTGCCAGCAGTTCCCCGCTGGCGAGGGCGGCGGCCATGCGCCGCGGCGAAAGCACGGCATGGCGCCCACCCTGCCGGGTCACGAGGAGGCAGCGGCCGGTCAGCGGGCTACGCCACGCAAGGCGGAGGTGCCGCGCCATCGCGCCATGGTCGCGCGCAACCAGCACATCGCCGACCTCGGGACCTGGTACGGCGACGGATCCGGGTTCGGCCGCATCGGCATCGGCCTCTGGATCGGCAGCGTCGGTGGCCAGCGCAGTGAACCCGGGCATGGCGCGCGGCGCGTCCGGAAGCGCGAGCCCCGCGGCGATCGAAGCCAGCTGCATGTCGATGGCCCCCGCATCCTCGCCAACGGCGGCGAGGCAGGCACGCAGCGGCGCCTCGATGGAAAGCAGGCCGTCGGCCACGGCGGCGCCACGCGCCTGCGCGGCGTCGGCATCCAGCCGCAGCACGCCATCGGCCAGGTCCAGAAGCGCCTGATGGCGGGCCGAACCCGCGCCCTCGCGCAGCCACGCCTGGACCAGCGCGCCACGCCACGGGCCGGCAAGGAACTCGCCGACGATCGGTAGCACGGCACGCTCGCCGACGCGTTCGGCCAGCGTGGCATCCGCCGACCGGCGCGCGGCCTCCAGGCGTTCGCTGCCATCGAGCGCCTGCCATGCGCGCCGTTCGCTGATCGCGGCGCGCCGCAGCAGTGGCGCGCTGCCCGCCTCGAGATCGGCCAAGGCGCGCTCGAAAACGGCGAGTTCACCCTGGTAGGCGTTGGCGATCCCGTCCGCCGCCGCGTCAGCCAGCGCATGCAGCGGCGCGTCGTCGCCGCTGCCCGGATTGCCATCCCACAGCGTGACGATGGTGGCCAGCGCGCGCATCGCCGGATGCGCGACCGCGTCGAACAGCTGCGGGTCTTCGAGCACCAGGCGCGTCCACGGCCAGGCCAGGCGGACCAGGCGGGCCTCGGCAGCGGGCGTGAGGCAGGCCGATGCGCGCAACGCGTCGAACAGCAGCGCGGTGACGTCGATTGCGTCGTCCTGCGCCATCGACGGAAGCGCGGCGTCCGCGCCCATGCCCAGGCTGGACGCGCCGGCCAGCAGTGCTCGGCGCAGCTGCACCGCGAACGGTCCCGGATCGGCTGGCGGCCAGCGCGTCGGGGTTTCGCTGCCCTGGAGCAGGGACAGCACGGCCAGGAACTCGCGGTCGCCGAACGCGCGGCGGCTGTCGTCGACCGCCCGTTCCGGCCGCCTCGCGCGCACGTACGCGCGCAGCAGGTTTCCACGCCTCGGCGCAGGCGTGTCGCCACGGCTCGCCGCCGTGGCGGCACCGCGCCCCTCATCGGGTCCGCGTGGTGCCAGGCCGTCCCGCCCCCGCCAGGAAGCGCCTTCGGCACTGCCCACCGGCTGCGAGACCATCGCCGCGTGCACGCTGCCGCCCAGCATCGCGAAACCACCGGCGGCCAGCGCGCCGTTGAGCCAGGCGTAGGTCGGCCCAAGATGTGCACCGCACAGCCGCTCGTAATGGCGCAGCAGCGACTGGCGCAGCAGCGGCTCGCAGTCGATCGGCGGAAAGGCCACGAGGAACGCGTCGACCACCACGGGCGGCGCGAACGGGTTGGCCGGCAAGCCATCGCCGCCCATGCGCGCGGCCAGCGAGACCAGCCGGCTCTCGACGATCGAAAGCGCATCGGAGAACCGCCGCTGCAGCGCCTCGATGGCCGGCTGCCCGATCAGCTGGGTGCTCAGCTCGCCTTCGGACAACAGCGCGAATGCGGCCGGATCGCCGGTAGCCGCCGGGGCGCGTGCCGGCCAACCGGCGAATGCCGCATCGATCCGTGCCTGCCAGCGCCGTTCATGGCGCAGCGCATCGCGGCGCAGCATGGCCACGTTCGCCAGCGCATCGCCGACCGCCACGTCGGGCGCCTCGGCGAACATCTGCAGCAGATCTTTTTCCGCCGCGAGCTGCGCCTCGGCGAGCAGTGGCTGCAGCCGCGCCCGGAACTCCTGGCGGAGCGCGTCGAGCTGTTGCATCGGCGGAGCCGCTGCGCGTTGCGCACTGGCAGCCGCGTCGCCTCCGGATCCTTGGGGCGTTCGCATACGTCGTGGTCAGGGGGCGGCGTGGAGACGCACACGATAGCCGATATAGCGTGACCGGCGACACGGTTCGCCGGCAACCGGCCCGGAGCGCGAATTCAGCCGCCGCCTTCGGCCGCCTGTCGCGGATTCAGGTGTTGCCACACCTGCTTCATCGCCTCGTCGAACGGCGCGTCCACCGACCGGATCACCGCGCGGCCGCGGGCGACCAGCACCGTGAGCTCTTCCGGCGACACCACCATCTTGCGCACGCCGCGACGGTTGACCACCAGGAAACGGCCGGTCAGCGGGCTGATCCAGGCGATCCGCGCGGCGGTCTCGTGGCCGTCCTCGTCGATCAGGCGCAGGCCCTGGCCGACGCGCAGGCGGCGCATGCGCGCGGCGATGTTGGGATCGAACGCCAGCGTGTCGGTCCCGCCGGCAAGGTGCAGCCCGGAAAGCGGCGACGCGTCTTCGGCGCCATCCACATCGTCGGCCGCCTGCTCCGGGTGGTGCACCTTGCGCGGCGAGTCGGGCAGGCCCAACGCGGCGATGATGCGCGCCATGGCGTCACGCGCCGCGGTCGCGTCCATGCCGCAGCTGGCGTAGCACTCGCCCAGCGGGACCTGCAGCGCCAGCAGTTGTTCCGCGACCACGCGCCCGCGCGCCTGCGCGGCGTCGGCATCGACCTGGACCATGGCGTCGCCGACCGCGATCGCCTGGTGGTGGCGATCGGTGCCATGGCCTTCACGCAGCCAGGCCTGGGTGAGGTGGTGGCGCCAGTGGCGGTCGAGGAAGTGCGCGACCGGCGTGGTCAGGCTGCGCCCGGCAAGCCGGGACGCGACCATGTCGGCGGCATGGGCGCGCGCCTGCTGCAGCCGCTCGCGCCCGTGGATGGCTTCGCCGGCACGCTTTTCGGCAAGATCGGTGCGGCGGCGCTGTTGCTCCAGCTGGTCGCGCAGCTCGCTCGCCGCCAGTTCGAAGATCGCCTGGTCGTCGTCGTACTCCTCGACCACGCGGTCGACCGCGCGCTCGGCGCGGTCCAGTGTTTCGCGGTCCTGCGGCGTTTCGCCGGCGTTGCCGTCGCAAGCCTCGGTGAGCACGTCCAACAGGCGCCGCGCCGGGTGGCTGCGACGGTTGAACATCGAATCATCGGTCAGCGCGACCTTCAGGTAGGGCACCACCAGCCGCCCGTAGAAATCACGCGCGCGCTGGGCGAGATCGGTGGAATCGCTGAGTGAACTGAACAGCATGCCGACGAGGTCGATGGCGTCTTCTTCGTCGACGCTGAAGTGGGTGGCGTCGGGATCGAAGCCCAGCTGGCGCACGCCGCCGAGGATCGCCTCGCGGATCACCCGCGACAGCTCGCGCGAGTCGCTTGCGCCCAACGCTTGCGTGTACAGGCTGGCATCGTCGCCCTGCAGGATCTGCGCCACGCTGAGCAGGTCCTCGGTGCGCAGCACCTGCACGCCGGCCGCGATTGCAGCGGCGCTTTCGGTGAGGCCGCTGTCGTCGTGGCCGTATGCGTCGGAATCGTTGCCCGCGGCGCGCCAGTGGCGGAGCTGGTCGCGGACCACGTCGCGATAGCGCGGCGCGCGCCCCTCGGCAAGGGCGGCATGCATGCCGCCGCCGGCGATCGCGGCGCCGATGCCGCCACCCGCGTATCCGCCAGTGGCGTGGCCTCCGCCGGCCATGCCGCCGGTGTTGCCCCGATACCCCTGGGCCATGCCGGCAGCCGTGCCGCCAGGCGACTGTGCGCCACCCATGTGCTCGACCATGCCGCCGTCCGGCACCCATTGGCCGCCGCCGTCCGCCCCACGTGCGGCGGGCGCCGCGGACGCGGTACCGGCCGAATGCATCGTATCTGGCTGGCGACCACGCACCGGCGCGTCGGACGCGAGCGAATAGCCGAAGCCGGCCGCCTCGAGCATCGAGTTCAGCTTTTCGTACAGCTCGCCGAGCACCTCCGGCAGGCGCTTGTCGAACTGGTTGAACACCAGCGGGCGCAGCCCGCGGGTCAGGTCTTCCGCGCCGAACAGGTTGACGAACGCGGCGACGGTGGCGTCGGGGCGCACCGGGTTTGCCCGCTTGCCTTCGACGCCGAGCGCGGTGGCCAGCGCCTGCAGGCGCTCCTCCATCAGCTCCAGCGGGTGCAGGAACTGGTGGTCGAGGAGTTCGGTGGTGTGCTGGCCGGCGAGGTGGATCTCCAGCTCGCCTTCCGACATCAGGCTCAGCGACTTGTCGCCGCTCCGCTCCACGGGCGGCTTGCGCCAGGCGTCGAACTCGCGCTCGAGCGAATCGCGATAGCGAGTGGCGAGTTCCAGCGCACGATGGCCGAGCGCCATCACCGCCATGCGGTCGTCCTGCGCGCCGCTGTAGTCGTGGCCCGCCAACGCCTCCAGCCGCACCTGCTCCTCGATCGTGCCCCAGAACCCGGACAGCACACCGCCAAGCGTGGTCACCGCCTCGCGCTTGATCGCTTCGAACACGCGCGCGGGCTCGCGCATGGCGCCACCGCGGCTGCGTGGAGGAGAAAACGGACGGGGTTCTTCTGCGATCATGGGGGCACTGCCGGTGTTCGGGGGACACCCGTGCATACCATCCCTGAATGGAGCACCCGAGGTCTGTGACTGCAATCCCAGTTAGTCCACGCATCCCAGCGATGCTCGAGGCGATCGACGCCCGCCGCTCGGTTTCGTCCAAACACCTGGCCGAACCGGCGCCCGACGACGCGACCCTGTTACGCATGCTGCGCTCGGCCGTGCGCGTCCCCGACCACGGCAAGCGCGAGCCGTTCCGCTTCATCCGCATCGCCGGCGATGCGCGCAACGCGCTCGGCGACGCGGTCGTGGCGCGCGGCCTGGAACTGCGTCCCGATGCAGGCGAGGCGGCTGCCGGGAAGGACCGCATGCGTTTCACCCGCGCACCGCTGGTGGTGGCCGTGGTCGCGGTGCTCGACGACGCCGATACCGCGATCCCGGCGCAGGAACGCCTGCTGACCGCCGGCAGCGCGTGCTTCGCGCTGCTGCAGGCCGCGCAGGCATTCGGCTTCGGTGCCTGCTGGCTGACCGGCTGGCCGGCCTACGACGCCGAGATCCTGCGGCTGCTCGGCCTGGGCACGCAGGAGCGCATCGCCGGCTTCATCCATATCGGCACGCCGATGCAGGAGGCGCACGAGCGCGAGCGCCCGGACCCGGCCGAGCTGCTCACCGACTGGTCGCCGCCCGCGTGAGCGTGCCGCTGCCGGCGCCGCTGCCCGCGCTGCACCTGGTGGACGCCAGCCTGTACGTGTTCCGCGCCTGGCATTCGATGCCGGACGAATTCCGCGATGCCGACGGCTGGCCGACCAACGCCGTGCACGGCTTCGCGCGCTTCCTGCTGGACCTGATCGAGCGCGAGCGGCCGCGTCATATCGCCATCGCGTTCGACGAGGCGCTCGACAGCTGTTTCCGCAACGCGCTGTACCCGGCGTACAAGGCCAACCGCGACCCGGCGCCGGCCGAACTGAAGCGCCAGTTCGCCTATTGCAAATCGCTGTGCGCGGCGCTCGGCCTGCCGGTGCTGGCGCACCGCGAGTACGAGGCCGACGACCTGATCGGCAGCGCGCTGGTGCTGGTGCGCGCGCAGGGCTTCCGCGGCGTGATCGTGTCCGCCGACAAGGACCTGTCGCAGCTGCTCGAAACCCACGACGAGCAGTGGGACTTCGCCCGCGGCGTGCGCTGGGGCGCGGCCGGGGTGAAGGCGCGCCAGGGCGTGCACGCCCACCAGGTGGCCGATTTCCTGGCGCTGAGCGGCGACGCGGTCGACAACATTCCGGGCGTCCCCGGCATCGGCAGCAAGACCGCGGCGGTGCTGCTGGCGCACTTCGGCAGCCTGGATGCGCTGCTTGAGCGCGTGGACGAGGTCGCGTTCCTGCGCTTCCGCGGCGCGGCACAGGCCGCCGTGCGGCTGCGCCAGCACCGCGAACAGGCGCTGCTGTGCCGCCAGCTGTCGACGGTCGCGCTGGACGCGCCGATCGACGATGCCACGCCGCCATTCGTGCGCGGCAACGGCGACGCCGGCACCCTCGCGGCGCTGGCCGACGCGGTCGGCTTCGGGCCGATGACACGCCGTCGCCTGCAGGCCGCGGCCGGCCTGGCGGAAACGCAGGACCCGCCGCAGCACGTAGGATCGGCTCCATGACCGACGCCCGACTCGACGAACAACCTGAAATCCTCTACCAGGGCGACTGGCTGCGCATGGTCAGGCGCGGCCATTGGGAGTCCTGCGAGCGTACCCACGGCAAGGATGGCTTGGCGGTGCTGGTGATCGCGGTGACGCCGGACGACGACGTGCTGTTCGTCGAGCAGTACCGGGTGCCGCTGGGCGCACGGACCATCGAGATGCCGGCCGGCCTGGTCGGCGACGACCTCGAAGGCGACACGCTGGAATCCGCCGCACGCCGCGAGCTGATCGAGGAAACCGGCTGGGATGCGGGACGCATCGACGTGCTGCTGGTCGGGCCGACCTCGTCGGGCATGAGCAACGAGCGCATCGCCTTCGCCCGCGCCCGCGACCTGCGCAAGGTCGGCGAAGGCGGCGGCGTGGCCGACGAGAACATCACCGTCCACGCGATCCCGCGCGCCACCGCGCCGGCGTGGTTGATGCGCAAGTACGCCGAGGGCTACGAACTCGACCTCAAGCTCTGGGCCGGGCTGTGGATGATCGACCACGAGCCGGACGGATCGCCGGCCCGCTGATCGCCGCGCGCGTCAGCCCTGCGCGAAGCGGTCGGTGGCGCGCACCAGCGCGTCGACGTTCTCGGCCTCGAATGCCGAATGCCCCGAGCCCGGGGTGACCACCATCTCCGCCTTCGGCCACACCTGGTGGAGGTCCCAGGCGTTCTGCACGGGACAGACCACGTCGTAGCGGCCGTGCACGATGACGCCGGGAATGTCGACGATGCGGTAGGCATCGCGCAGCAGCTGGTCGTCGACTTCGAAGAAGCCGCGGTTGCTGAAGTAGTGGTTCTCGATGCGCGCGAAGGCCAGCGCGAACTCCGCGTCTTCGTGGTCGGCCACGAAACCGTCGTCGACGTGGAGGAAGCTCGTGGCGCCTTCCCACATGCTCCACGCGCGCGCGGCGGCGAGGCGCGTCGACGCGTCATCGGATGTCAGCCGGCGATGGAAGGCCGCGATCAGGTCGCCACGCTCGTCCTCCGGGATGGCCGCGATATAGCGCTGCCAGGCCTCGGGGAACAGGCGCGAGGCGCCCTCCTGGTAGAACCACTCCAGCTCCCAGCGGCGCAGCATGAAGATGCCGCGCAAGACCAGCTCGGTGACCCGCTTGCAGTGCGCCTGGGCGTAGGCCAGCGCCAGCGTCGACCCCCAGGAACCGCCGAACACCTGCCAGCGTTCGATGCCGAGCTTCTCGCGCAGGCGCTCGATGTCGGCGACAAGATGCCAGGTGGTGTTGTCGACAAGGTCGGCATGCGGCGTGGACCGCCCCGAACCACGCTGGTCGAACAGCACGATGCGGTACTTCGCCGGATCGTGGAAGCGGCGCATCTTGTCGGTGCAGCCGCCGCCGGGCCCGCCATGCAGCAGTACGACCGGCTTGCCGTCGGGATTGCCGCACTGCTCGTAATAGAGAGAGTGGCGATCGTCCGCCTGGAGCCGGCCGGTGTCGTAGGGCTCGAGCTCGGGATACAGGGTGCGCATGCAGCGGAAACCTCGTGGAAATCCGCCCGGGAGTCTAACAGGCGGGTTCGCCAGCCCCGCCGCGGCGGCCGAGCGTCACGCGGTCGCGGCCTTCGAGGTCGGCGACGGTGGCGACTTCGGCGAAGCCCGCCGCCGCCAGCAACCCGCCCACTGCGACGCCCTGGTCCCAACCATGTTCGAGCAGCAGCCAGCCGCCCGCGACGAGGTGCGCGGGTGCTGCCGCCACGATCTCGCGGATCGCGTCGAGGCCATCCCGGCCCGAGGCGAGCGCCGCCGCCGGCTCGTGGCGCAGGTCACCGCGACCCAGGTGCGGGTCGCCCGCGACGATGTACGGCGGATTGCTTGCGATCAGGTCGAAGCACTCCCCGGCCAGCGGCGCGAACCAGTCGCCCTCGCGGAACTCTACTTTGCCGAGGCCCAGCGCGCGGGCGTTGGCGCCGGCGACCGCCAGTGCGGCAGCACTGCGGTCGGTGGCGACCACGCGCGCCTGCGGCCGCTCGCTGGCGATCGCCAGCGCGATCGCGCCGCTGCCGGTGCCCAGGTCCGCCACGCGCGTGGCGGCGCCCGGCGGAATGCGCGCCAGCGCCTGCTCGACCAGGAGCTCGGTTTCGGGGCGCGGGATCAGCGTGTCCGGGGTGACCGCCAGGTCGAGGGTCCAGAATCCGCGGCGGCCCACCAGGTAGGCGACCGGCTCGCCGGCCTCGCGGCGTGCGACCAATGCGTCAAACCGCGCCGCGTCGGCGTCCGCCAGCGGCGCGTCCCCGTGGGCATACAGCCAGCCATGGCTGCGGCCCAGCACGTGGAGCAGCAGGGGCAGCGCGTCTTCCGGGGCGATGCGGGCGCGGGCGGCCCGGAGCGCCTCGTCAACCGAGCGGCGACCGGTCACGGCCCGCCACCCGACGGCGACGTCCGACCTGCAAACGCCGGGACACCGGGCGGGAATACGGGGAATGGGAACGCTTTCAACGAGTTGCCTTGTGAATTGACTGAGGTGGCGCCATATCGATAGCCAAGACCTATCGATTACATAGAATTAATCAGTTTCACTTTCCGATAGGTTTTGCCTAAAGTTCACCGCATCCGGCACGCGCCGGTTTCTTCCCCACCGACACCGAGGATTCCATGTCCGTCATCAATACCGAAATCAAGCCGTTCAAGGCTACCGCCTATCACAACGGCGAGTTCATCGAAGTCTCCGACGCCGATCTCAAGGGCAAGTGGTCGGTGGTCGTGTTCTACCCGGCCGACTTCACCTTCGTCTGCCCGACCGAGCTGGAAGACCTGGCGATCAACTACGACGCGTTCCAGAAGCTCGGCGTGAACGTGTACAGCGTGTCCACCGATACCCACTTCTCGCACAAGGCGTGGCACGACACCTCGGACGCGATCGGCAAGATCCAGTACCCGATGATCGGTGACCCGACCGGCACCATCACCAACAACTTCGACGTGATGCGCCCGGGCGTTGGCCTGGCCGACCGCGGCACGTTCATCATCGACCCGCAGGGCGTGATCCAGTCCGTCGAGATCACCGCCGAGGGCATCGGCCGTGACGCGCTGGAAGTGCTGCGCAAGGTCAAGGCCGCCCAGTACGTCGCCGCCCACCCGGGCGAGGTGTGCCCGGCCAAGTGGAAGGAAGGCGAGAAGACGCTGAAGCCGTCGCTCGACCTGGTCGGCAAGATCTAAGTACCCGCCACATCCCACTCCATCCCCGCGCGAGCGGGGGTGGGGCTGGACCGGAGTCCGTGCCCTGCGCGGCCTGCGGTCCATCCCCACGCCGGTGGTGCCCCGTCCATGGCGGGGTGCTGGCCCCGCTTTGCCGAACATCAGGAGTCCGACATGCTCGAAGACGATCTCAAGACCCAGCTCAAGGGCTACCTGGAGCGCCTGCAGCGACCGGTGGTGCTGGTCGCCAGCGTCGACGACGGCACGAAGTCGGCGGAACTGCTCGAGCTGCTCGAGGACATCCGCGCGCAGTCCGACAAGGTCTCGGTCGAGATCCGTCGCGACGACGACCAGCGCAAGCCCTCCTTCGCCGTGACGTCCCCCGGCCACGACATCGACCTGCGCTTCGCAGGCCTGCCGATGGGCCACGAATTCACCTCGCTGGTGCTGGCGCTGCTGCAGGCCGGCGGCCATCCGTCGAAGGCGGCCCCGGCGCTGCTCGAGCAGGTCGCCAACCTGAAGGGCGAGTTCCGCTTCGAGACCTATTTCTCGCAGTCGTGCCAGAACTGCCCCGACGTGGTGCAGGCGCTCAACCTGGCGGCGGTGCTGAACCCCGGCATCCGCCACGTGGCGATCGACGGCGCCCTGTTCCAGGACGAGGTGGACGCGCGCGAGGTCATGTCGGTACCGACCGTGTTCCTCAACGGCGAGCTGTTCGACCAGGGCCGCATGAGCCTGGAGCAGATCGTGGCGCGGCTCGACACCGGCGCCGCGGAGCGTGCCGCGAGCGAAATCGCCGGCAAGGACCTGTTCGACGTGCTGGTGGTCGGCGGTGGCCCGGCCGGCGCAGCGGCCGCGATCTACGCCGCGCGCAAGGGCATCAACACCGGCGTGGTCGCCGAACGCTTCGGCGGCCAGGTGCTCGACACCATGGCGATCGAGAACTTCATCTCCGTGCAGGAGACCGAGGGTCCACGCCTGGCGGCGCAGCTCGAAGCGCATGTGCGCCAGTACGACGTCGACATCATGAACCTGCAGCGCGCCGAAGCGCTTACGCAGGACGCCGACGGCATCACCACCGTGCGCCTGGCCAGCGGTGCATCGGTGCGCGGCCGCACCGTGGTGCTGTCCACCGGCGCGCGATGGCGGCAGATGGGCGTGCCCGGCGAAGACAAGTACCGCAACAAGGGCGTGGCTTATTGCCCGCACTGTGACGGGCCGCTGTTCAAGGGCAAGCGCGTCGCGGTGGTCGGCGGTGGCAACTCGGGCGTGGAAGCGGCGATCGATCTCGCCGGCCTTGTCGCCCACGTGACGCTGATCGAATACGACGACAAGCTGCGTGCCGACGAGGTGCTGCAGCGCAAGCTGCGCAGCCTGGCGAACGTCCGCATCATCACCTCCGCGCAGACCACCGAGGTGCTCGGCGACGGCAACCGCGTCAACGGCCTGGTCTACCGCGACCGCGCCGGCGGCGATTCCCATCGCATTGAGCTGGAGGGCGTGTTCGTGCAGATCGGCCTGCTGCCCAACACCGAATGGCTGAAGGGCACGCTGGCGCTGTCGCCGCGCGGCGAGATCGAAGTGGATGCCGCGGGCCGCACTTCGCTGCCTGGCGTGTTTGCCGCGGGCGACGCGACCACGGTGCCGTACAAGCAGATCGTGATCGCCATGGGTGAAGGCTCCAAGGCCGCGCTCAGCGCGTTCGACCACCTCATCCGCAGCAGCAGTCCGGTCGTCGAGACCGCCGCCGCGTAAGGCACAACCCGCGCAACGGCCACCCGGCCGCGGCGGGCCACGAGGGGGACAGCATGAACCTGCGCGACCTGAAATATTTCATCGCCCTCGCCGAACACCTGCACTTCGGGCGCGCGGCGGCGGCCAGCTTCGTCAGCCAGCCGACCCTGTCCACGCAGGTGCGCAAGCTCGAGGAAGAGCTGGGCGTGGTGCTGGTGGAGCGCGCACCGCGCAAGGTCATGCTCACCCCGGCCGGGCGCGACGTCGCCGCGCGCGCGCGGCGGATCGTGGCCGACGTCGAGCAGATGCGCGAATCGGCGCGACGCAGCCGTGACCCGGAAGCGGGCACGGTCAGGCTCGGCGTCTTCCCCACGCTGGGGCCTTATCTCCTGCCGCACGTGGTGCCCGGGATCCGCGCGCGCTTCCCGCAGCTCGAACTGCTGCTCGTGGAGGAAAAGAGCGACGTGCTGCTGTCGCGCCTGCAGGAAGGCCGGCTGGACGCCGCGCTGCTGGCGCTGCCGGTGAACGAGGAGCAGCTGCACCTGGAGTTCCTGTTCGAGGAGCCGTTCGTGCTGGCGGTGCCGGACACGCACCGGCTGGCCGGGCGCGACGCACTGTCCATGAAGGACATCGCCGGCGAACGCCTGCTGCTGCTTGCCGACGGCCACTGCCTGCGCGACCAGGCGCTGGATGTCTGCCACCTGTCGGGGGCGAGCGAGAAGGACGAGTTCCAGGCGACCAGCCTGGAGACGCTGCGGCAGATGGTCGCGGCCGGCGTCGGCGTCACCCTGTTGCCGACGCTGGCAGTCAAGCCGCCGGTGGCGCGTTCGGACAGCATCCAGCTGGTCGGCTTCCGCGATCCGCCGCCAAGCCGTCGCGTGGCGATGGTGTGGCGCAAGAGTTCGGCGATGCACGAATTCCTGCTGGCGCTGGCGCAGGTGCTGCGCGAACTTCCACCCGGCCTACTGGCACCCGGCAACGGCGGGGCGCGCGCACCGCTGCACGCACCGGGTACCTCGGGCGCCTGAGCGCCCGCGCCGTCAGGCGCCGACGCCGACCGGGCAGGACACCCCGGTGCCACCGATGCCGCAGTAGCCCGCGGGATGCTTGGACAGGTACTGCTGGTGTTCGTCTTCGGCGTAATGGAACACCGGCGCGGGGTACACGATTTCAGTGGTGATGGCGCCCAGCCCCGCCGCAGCCAGCCGTTGCTGGTAGGCGTCGCGGCTGGCCAGCGCCTGCGCATGCTGCGCCGCGGTTTCGCAATGGATCACCGAGCGGTACTGGGTGCCGATGTCGTTGCCCTGGCGCATGCCTTGGGTGGGGTCGTGGCCTTCCCAGAAGCGCGCCAGCAGCTGCGCGAACGACACCACCGCCGGGTCATGCACCACCAGCACCACCTCGGCGTGTCCGGTCTCGCCACTGCAGACCTCGCGGTAGGTGGGGTTGGGCGTCAGCCCACCGGCATAGCCGACCGCGGTGGTCTCCACGCCCGGCAGCGTCCAGAACAGGCGTTCCGCTCCCCAGAAGCAACCCATCCCGAATGCGACGCGCCCCAACCCTTCGAATGGGCCACGCAGCGGACGGCCGTGCACGTGGTGGATGTTGTGCAGCGGCAGCGGCGTATCGCGACCCGGCAACGCCTGCCCCGCCGTCGGCATCCGCTGCTTCCACGAACCGACTCCAAGCATGTCCCGCTCCATATCGACGTCGCGGCCATGATCGGCGCGCCGCGCCGCGCGATCAAGGCGCGGCAATGGCCTAGCTGAACACCGCCGGCGCCACGTGCACACTGTTGCGGCCGCCGTGCTTGGCCGCGTACACCGCCTTGTCGGCGCGCTCGACCAGCGAGGCCGGCAGATCCTCGTCCGACAGGCGCGTGGCCACGCCGACGCTGGCGGTCAGCTGTACGCGCTGGCCTTCCCATTCGAACACCAGGCACTCCACCGCAAGGCGCATCTCCTCGCCGATCGCGCGTGCCGCGGCGCCCCCGCGACCGGGCAGCACGACGATGAACTCCTCGCCGCCGTAGCGCCCGAGCAGGTCGCCTTCGGTCAATGCCGAGTGCAGGACTTTCGACACCGCGCGCAGGCAGGCATCACCACAGCCGTGGCCATGGCGGTCATTGATCGCCTTGAAGCGGTCGAGGTCGATGAACAGGACCGAGATCGGCTGGCCGCTGCGCACGGACTCGGCGACGCCGCGACCGAGCCACTGGTCGATCGTGCGCCGGTTGAAGGTGCCGGTCAGCGCATCCAGCTCGGCCGAGCGCTGCAAGGCGACGGCCGCGCGCGCGTGCTCGATGCCCACCTGGGTCGCGCGCGCGAACTCGCCGGCCAGCGCCAGCTCGGCCGCATTGAACGAGTCGCCGCCGGTGCGCTGCAGCAGCAGCACGCCCCAAGCGGGCGCGCGGATGGCGAGCGGCAGGACCGCTTCCATCGCCACCACCCCGTGCTGTCCTTCGACCGTGACCGGCTGCTGCAGCGGAATGCCGTTGGCGGCCTGGCGCTTCAGCGGCAGCAGCCGGCCGGACACGATCGCATCCACCGCCGCCTTGCTGGCCTGGGGAACGACGATGTCGATGTCGCGCCCGCCGTGGCCGCGCGACAGCACCGCCGCAAAGGCGACCGGCACCTGCGGCACCAGATGCTCCAGCAAGAGGCGGTACGCGGTCCACGCAAGGTCGGTATCGGGCACGCCACGCAGCGCCGTCTGCAGGGCGGCATTGAGGTCGGCGCGCGCGGCTTCGCGCCGCATCCGCGTTTCCGACTCGGCGCGGGCGATGCGGTCGCGGTCGCGCTGGTCCCGGTACTGGCCCACCCGGCTCACCAGGCCGACCGCCAGCACGGCGGCGGCGAACGCAAGCACCAGCTGTCCGCCATAGCGCAGCCACACCGGGTCCAGCCAGCGGCCGTGGGCCACGAATTCGATCACCAGCGACGCCACCGCGACCAGCGCGAACAGCAGCACCAGCGACCAGGCCATCGGCACCCGCCGCCGCCCCGCATCCACCAGCATCGCCAGGCCCAGCGTCGCCGCGCCCAGCTGCGCGACCAGCGCCACGCCCGGCAGCACGCCGCCGAACGCCTCGACGCGCATCAGGCACACCGCGGCAAGGGCAAAAAGCGCCCACACATGGCGATCTGCCAGCCGCGACAGCCGCGGCATGGCCAGGGCGGTACCGGCGTAGCGCTGCAGCAGCGGCAGCACCGCAGCCAGGAACAGCAGCCCGAGCACGCGGATCCCGTCCCCGCGCCAGGCCGACGCGGCGCCGAACACCGGCAGCGCGTACAGGTGCCCGTTGTCGGCTGCCGATGCCAGGAGGGCAAGCACGGCCGCCGCGAAAAACTGCAGGAACGCACGATCGCGGACCGCGCCGTACAGCGCCAGCGTCAACAGGGCCAGGACGAACAGCGCGGCATAGATCGACGCACTCATCGCAGAGCCGAGCTGGGCGATGCGCATCGCCGCGTCCGCGCGCACCAGGCGCACGCGCATCACCCCGCGCTCGCTGCCGACCACGTGCAGGGCGATGCTGGCGTCGTTGCCCAGGTCCCCGCGGAGGGGAAACATGTAGCCGGATGGCAGCGTGCCATCGTCGCCCCCCGGCGCGAAGAAGTCGCTGCGCGCGCTTTGCCAGCCCGCGCCTTCCAGCCAGATCGCATCCACCGCGCCCCTGCCCACCCAGACGACCCAGGGGGGACCATCGCCGGCCTCGGCGGGAAATGCGACGCGCAGGGGGACCACGGTCAGCCCGGTGTGGCGCGCCGGCAGGACCAGGATGTCCGCGGCAGCGCCCGCGCGTCCCGCGCCCTGCGGCTCGCCCAGCGTCACGGCAAGCCCGTCAAGGCCGCCGCGGAACGCGTCCGAACTGGCTGCCACCAGCAACGCCAGCAGCAGGGCGACGCCGGCGGCGAAGGCCCAGTCGTGGAGCAGCGCGAGCCGCCAGCGGGACGCCATCAGGCGCACCCGCCGGAACCGCGCGCCCGTCCTGCGCGGCGCGGAGCCCACGCACCAACCGGGATTCCGCTATCCATAGCCGCCCCCCCCCCCCGAACCAATGCCAAACATACAAGCAAGCGGCATGCCACCTGCTCCGGCGGGCGCCGCTCGGCTACACTTCGCGGTCCGTGGCGCAGCCCGCGCCGGCAGCGTCCATCGCCACATGAGCCTACCCGCAGACCCGTCCGCCACCGCGCCCGCAGCGCCCGCCGAGAAGCAGGATTTCATCCGCCAGATCGTGCGCCAGGACCTGGCGGCGGGCCGCCACCAAGCGATCCGCACCCGTTTTCCGCCGGAGCCCAACGGCTACCTGCACATCGGCCACGCCAAGGCGATCTGCCTGGACTTCGGCATCGCCGGGGAGTTCGGCGGCCGCTGCAACCTGCGCTTCGACGACACCAACCCGGCCAAGGAAGACCCCGAGTTCGTGCGCGCGATCCAGGACGACGTGCGCTGGCTGGGCTTCGAATGGGCCAGCCTGCGCCATGCGTCGGACTACTTCGAGGTCTTCTACCTGGCGGCAGAAAAGCTCATCCGCCAGGGCGACGCCTTCGTCTGCGACCTGAGCGCCGACGACGTGCGCAGCTACCGCGGCTCGCTCACCGAAGGCGGCCGCAACTCGCCGTTCCGCGAGCGCGGCGTGGATGAGAACCTGGACCTGTTCCGGCGCATGCGCGCGGGCGAATTCGCCGACGGCGCGCGCACGCTGCGCGCGAAGATCGACATGGCCAGCGGCAACATCAACCTGCGCGACCCGGCGCTGTACCGCATCAAGCACGTCGAGCACCAGAACACCGGCGCGGACTGGCCGATCTACCCGATGTACGACTTCGCGCACGCCTTGGGCGACGCCGTCGAAGGCATCACCCATTCGCTGTGCACGCTGGAATTCGAGGACCACCGCCCGCTGTACGACTGGTGCGTGGACCGCGTCGACCTCGCCGGCAACCCGGAGCTGCTGGCGCCGCTGGCGGCGAAGGGCCTGCCGATCGAGGCCGCAAAACCGCGCCAGATCGAGTTCTCGCGCCTCAACATCAACTACACGGTGATGAGCAAGCGCAAGCTGACGCAGCTGGTCACCGAAGGCCTGGTGGACGGCTGGGACGATCCGCGCATGCCGACCCTGCAGGGCCTGCGCCGCCGCGGCTACACGCCGGCCGCGCTGCGCCTGCTGGTGGACCGCGTCGGCATCAGCAAGCAGAACTCGGTGATCGACTACTCGGTGCTCGAGGGCTGCCTGCGCGACGACCTGGACACCGGCGCCGAGCGGCGCATGGCCGTGGTGGACCCGCTGAAGCTCACGCTCACCAACCTGCCCGACGATCACGCCGAGCAGCTGCTGTTCCCGAACCACCCCAAGGACGAAGCGCTGGGCACGCGCGCGGTGCCGTTCTCGCGCGTGCTGTGGATCGAGCAGGACGACTTCGCCGAAGTGCCGCCCAAAGGCTGGAAGCGCCTGGTGCCGGGTGGCGAGGTGCGGCTGCGCGGCGCGGGCATCATCCGCTGCGACGAGGTGGTCAAGGACGCCGACGGCAACGTCGTCGAACTGCGCTGCACGCTCGACCCGGAGTCGCGTCCGGGCATGGAAGGCGCCAACCGCAAGGTCAAGGGCACGATCCACTGGGTCGATGCCGGCCGCGCGATCGCCGCCGAGATCCGCCTGTACGACCGCCTGTTCGCGGTGGCCGACCCGGACGACGAGAGCGACGGCCTGGGCTACCGCGACCGCATCAATCCGGACTCGCGGCGCACCGTGAAGGGCTGGGTGGAGCCGGCCGCGGCCGACGCCGCGCCGGAACAGTCGCTGCAGTTCGAGCGCATCGGCTACTTCGTCGCCGACCGCCGCGACCACCGCGCCGATGCGCCGGTGTTCAACCGCAGCGTGACCCTGCGCGACACCTGGGCCGCCAAGGCCTGATCCGATCCGCGCGCCGGCCTGCACGGCGGCGCCACCGCGGCGCGGCTACCATCGCCCGCGCCTCATTCCGCCAAGGAGCCCCACATGCGCCGGATCGAACCCCGCACGCTGTTGTCCCTGCTTTCCCTGCTGCTCGCCCCGCTGCTGCTGGCCGCCTGTGCGGCGCCGCAGTCGAACGCCGGCAACGACGTCGGACCACCGACAACCGCGGAACAACCGGTGGAATCCGTGCCGCGCCAGCGCCCGGGTACCGTGGCCGGCGTACCGGTCCTCGACCGCAGCTGCAAGGTCGACACCGACTGCACCGTGAAGGACGTCGGCAGCTGCTGCGGCTACCGCCCGGCCTGCGTCAACAAGGACGCCAAGCCCGACCCGGCCGCGGTCCAGGCCGCCTGCGCCGCCAATGGCGTGATGGGCACCTGTGGCTTTCGCGAGATCGAAGCCTGCAGCTGCGTCGCCAACAGCTGCGAAGCCTCGGCCTCCGCGGCGGTGGCACGCTGATGCTCTACGCCCAGGTCCACCTCACGCTGCCGGCGTGGGTCCATGACGCGGTCGATACCGCGCGCGCCTACGCCACCGACGAAGACAAGGTCGGGCTGGCGATCGAACTGGCGGGTCGCAACGTCGCCGCCGAAACCGGCGGCCCGTTCGGCGCCGTGGTCTTCGGCCCGACCGACCGCGTGGTCGCCGCCGGCGTCAACGTGGTGCTGCCGCAGAGCACCTCGCTCGCGCACGCCGAGAACATGGCCTACATGCTGGCCCAGCAGCGCCTGCAGCGGCCGCGCCTCAACCAGGACGCGGACGGACGCCATGACGGCCCCTACACCCTCGCCACTTCGGCGCAGCCGTGCTGCCAGTGCTACGGCGCGACGGTGTGGGCGGGCGTGGACCGCCTGCTGATCGGCGCGCGCGCCGAGGACGTGCACGCGCTCACCGAATTCGACGAAGGCCCGCTGCCCGCCGACTGGATCGGCGAGCTCGCGCGCCGCGGGATCGAGGTTGCACGCGACGTGCGCCGCGATGACGCCCGCGCCGTGCTGGCCGCCTATGGCCAGGCCGGCGGCCGGCGCTACTGATGCCGTCGCCGCCCATGCCGCGGGCCGTGGCGGCATGAGTGGCCTGCTCTGCTATTGCCGGGCGGGTTTCGAACCCGAACTCGCCGCCGAACTGGGCGAGCGCGCCGCGGCTGCCGGCCACGCCGGCTACGCCGTCACCGATCGCGACAGCGGCTACGTGCGCTTCCTCGTGCCCGGTGGCGACGCGCATGCGCTGTCGCGCGCGCTGCCCTGGCGCGACCTGGTGTTCGCGAGGCAGAAGCTGCAGCTGCTCGCCGACCTGCCCGCGCTCGACCCGAAGGACCGCATAGCGCCGATCATCGCGGCGCTGCAATCCGCATCCGTGGCGGGGCCACCCGCCGCCGCGGGCCAGGCGCCGTACGGCACCCTGCTGGTGGAGCACCCCGACAGCGATGCCGCCGGTCCACTCTCGGGCCTGGCGCGCGCGTTCGGCAATGCGCTGCGCCCGGCGCTGCGCAAGGCCGGGCTGCTGGCTGCAAGCGACGACCCGCGCCGCCCGCGCCTGCACGTCTGCCTGCTCGCCGGCGACCACCTGCTGCTGGCATGCAGCGACAGCCGCGACTCCTCGCCGTGGCCGAACGGCGTGCCGCGGCTGCGACTGCACCGCGATGCGCCCTCGCGCTCGGCGCTGAAGCTCGAAGAAGCGTTCATGTCGATGCTGGACGACGCCGAGCGCGCGCGCCTGCTGAAACCCGGCATGCACGCCGCCGACCTCGGCGCCGCGCCGGGCGGCTGGACCTGGGTGCTGCTGCGCGAAGGCCTGCAGGTGATGGCGATCGACAATGGCCCGCTGCGCGAGCATGTGATGGATACCGGACGCGTGACCCACCTGCGCGAGGACGGTTTCCGCTGGCAGCCGCCGCGCCCGCTGGACTGGATGGTGTGCGACATGGTCGAGCAGCCGCGCCGGGTCGCCTCGCGGATGGCGACCTGGTTCCGCGAGGGCTGGTGCCGGCAGGCGGTGTTCAACCTGAAGCTGCCGATGAAGAAGCGCTGGCTCGAGACCACGCTGTGCCTGGACCTGTTCGCGCGCGAGGCGGGGCGGCCGCTGACCGTGCGCGCACGGCAGCTGTACCACGACCGCGAAGAGATCACGGTCATCGCGATGCCGTCCGGCAGCTGAAGACGCGCGCGGTATTCAGCGGACAGTCCACGATTCCCTACGCCGACGTCATGGCGTGGCCGCTAGTGTCCGCTGACCACCAGCCCGGAGACCCGAAGATGAAGCCACGCACCCCGACCAGCCTGGTGCTCGCCGCGCTGGGTGCATTCGCCGCCAGCGGCAGCGTGCTGGCGCAATCGTCCCTGGACACGCCCACGCAAGCGCCGGTCACCGGCACGGTCACATCGACCCAGCCCGCCGAAGCGCCGGTGACGATCAGCAGCCGGCTGCCCGATTCCGTGATCGGCGAGTACCGGATCGACATGGCGGCGCTCGACGCGAACGCCGACGGCAAGCTGACGCGCCGCGAGGCCCGCACCAATGCCACCCTGAGCGCCGAGTTCCGCGCCGTGGATGCCAATGGCGACGGCGTGCTCGACAGCCATGAACTCAAGGGTTGGATGCGATAACCCGCACGAGGCCGCGCGTCCGGCCGCTCAGGTCCCCGCGGCGTGGCGCCAGAGCGCGGAGGACAGCAGCGGCATGCGCCCGGCCATGCCGAGCAGCGGTCCACGCAGCAACGTCGCCGGAAGCGACGCGCTGGTAAAGGCGCGGTTGATGCCGTCGAACGCGCGTGCGGCCAGCGTGTCTTCGCTGCGGCGCGCACGTGCCCAGCGCGCGAGCCGCTGCGGCGTGGCCCAGTCCTGCTTGCGCGTGCGTGCGCTGGCAATGGACTCGCGCAGCGCGGCGACATCGCGCAGGCCCAGATTGACGCCTTGCCCGGCCAGCGGATGCACGGCATGCGCGGCATCGCCAACCAGCAGCACCCGGCCGACGACATAACTGCGCGCGAGCTGCATGCGCAGGGGGAATGCGACGCGTCGCGAACATGGCGCGGTGCGGCCAAGGCGCGCATCGAAGGCCCGTGTGAGGGCGTTGCCGAACGCGGCGTCATCCATCGCCAGCGCAGCCTGCGCCGCGGCGGTAGGCTGCGACCAGACAATCGAAGAGCTGCCGTCGGCGCAGGGCAGGAACGCCAGCGGCCCGCCCGGCAGGAAGCGCTGCCAGGCGGTCGCTTCATGCGCCTCTTCCGTGCGCACGTAGCCGACCACTCCGGATTGTCCGTAATCACGGCCGTCGACGGCGATGCCGGCCAGCCCGCGCAGGGTAGATGCGGCGCCGTCGGCCGCGATCGCGACGCGCGCGGAAACGCGGCGGCCGTCGTCAAGGCGCAGCTGCACGCCAGCGTCGTCCTGCTCGAGGCTCTCGACGCGGGCAGGACAGCGCAGTTCCACGCCCGCGGCTGCCAGGCGCGCCCACAGGCGGTCGACCAGCAGCGCGTTCTCGACGATCCAGCCCAGCTCGCGGCGCCCGTAGGCGTCGGCGTCGAACATCAGCTCGCCGCCGCCGGCGGCGTCCCACACCCGCATGCGCCGGTACGGCTGCAGGCGCGTCGAGGGCGCACCGTTGCGGCCGGCGACCGCGTCCCAGGCGCCGAGCGTCTCGAACAGCGCGGCGTTGTCGGGCGCGAACGCGTAGACGCGCAGGTCCGGGGCGTCGGCGGACCAGGGCGCGGGCGCGTGGCCCTCGACCAGCACCACTGAAAGATCCTGTTGCGCCAGCGCAAGCGCGGTCGCGGCACCGACGACGCCGCCGCCGACCACCACGGCATCGACCTGGCCGCGGCGCATCAGCCCGCCTCCGCGCGGCACGCGGCAGGCACGTCGCCGCGATAGCCCATGGCGCCGCCGACCAGTCCCGCCTGCAGCGCCGGCACGGCATCGAGTGCCATCAGGCCCAGGCTGCGCAGCAGCGTCACGCCGGGCGCGGGATTGGACGTCAACCGCGCGAATCCGTGCGAGAACGCCAGCGTGCGGCTGCGGTCCTCGGCGCGGCGCGCCGCGTAGGCGGCCAGCAGCGCGGGGTCGCCCGGATCGGCGCCCGCGGCGGCCTGCGTTGCCAGCAGCTCGGCCAGCGTCATGGCATCGCGCAGGCCGAGGTTGAATCCCTGCGCACCGATCGGGTGCAGGCTCTGTGCGGCGTTGCCGACCAGCACCGCGCGTGCCGCCACGGTTTCCGCGGCGGTGACCGCGACCGCCGGGTAGGCGCTGCGCGGTCCGGCCTCGAGCAGGCGGCCGACCCGCCAGCCGAACGCAGCCTGGACGTGGGCGAGGAACGCGCGCTCATCCAGTGCCTGCACGCGCGCGGCGTCCGCAATCGCCACGCCGTGCACCAGGCCCCAGGCGCGATCGCCGCGCGGCAGCAGGGCCGTCGGGCCGTCGTCGCCGAGGCGCTCGTAGGCGGTGCCGTCCGGCGCGCGCGACGCGCGCAGCCGCGCCACCAGCAGCACCTGGCCATAGTCATGCTCACCGGCGTCGATCCCGAGCGCGGCGCGCACGCCGCTGCGCATGCCATCGGCGGCGACCACCAGGCGCGCGCGCAGCACGGACGCGGCACCGCCCTCCACATGCACTTCGCGCACGCCGTCGGCGGCAACGCCCAGCGCAGTGAAGCGCGTGCCGCGATGGCGCGTGAGCCCGGCCACGTCGCCCAGCCGCGCTTCCAGCGCCTCGCCGAAGTCCCGGGCCACGACCACCCGGCCGAAACACGCGCGGCCGTAATCGGCCGCGGCGAGGCGAATGCGGCCGAAATCGCCGCGGCGGCTGACATGGATGCGCTCGATGGCGCCGGTGGGCGCGCGCAGGCGCGTCATCACGCCAAGGTGCGCCAGGGCGTTCACAGTCGCCTCGGCAAAGCTCAGGTTGCGCTCGTCGAACACCGCCGGCATTGCCGCCGAGGGCGCCGCCTCGACCAGCGCGACATCGAGCCCGGTGGTTTCCAGTGCGATTGCAAGGCTGGCGCCGACCAGGCCGCCGCCGATGATCACCACGTCGTGGGTTGCGCTCATGCGGGCATGATACGGCCCCTCGTGCCGCCAGTTCGCTAGAATGGCCGCCACCTCGAAGTCCGTGCCGGAGCTCCCAGCGCCATGAACACCACCCTGCAACGCGCCATCATCCTGTCACTGCTCGTGCTGCTGATGGCGGCGACCCGCAGCCATGTGTTCAACCACTTCACTCCGGTGCCGGATGCGTCCTGGGCGGTGTTCCTGATCGCCGGCTTCTACCTGCGCAGCTGGTCGCGCCTGGTGCTGCCGGGCCTGCTGGCCCTCGCCGTGGCGATCGACTGGGCGGTGATCACCGGCCAGGGCATGTCGTTCTGGAGCCACTACTGCGTGTCGGCCGGCTACTGGATGCTGCTGCCGGCGCACGCGGCCATCTGGGCTGCCGGTGCATGGCTGCGCCGCGGCTACGGTGGTGCCAGCGTGGCCGCGCTCGGCCGCCTCGCCGCCGCCGTGGTGCTGGCCACCGCAACCTGCCACCTGCTGGCGCAGGGCGGTTTCTACTGGCTGTCCAACGCGGTTGCCGAGCCGACGTTCGCCGGCTGGGCACTCAACTACGGCCACTGGTTCCTGCCCTACCTGAGCGCCACGGCGATGTTCGTCGCGCTTGCGGCGATCGCGCAGGTGGTGGCCGAAGCCATCTCGCGCCACGGTGCCGTGAGCGCGCCGGCGCGCGACAAGCGCCGCTGACGCCATGGGCAACCGCCTGTCGAAGATCTACACCCGTACCGGCGACGACGGCAGCACGGGACTCGGCGACGGCAGCCGCACCGGCAAGGATTCGCTCCGCGTCGAGGCCTATGGCACGGTCGACGAGGCCAACTCCACGATCGGGCTGCTGCTGGCCAGCGAGATCCCGGAGCCGATGCGCGAGCTGTTGACGTCGGTGCAGCACCAGCTGTTCGACCTCGGCGGCGAGCTCTGCATCCCGGGGCACGCGGCCATCAGCGATGACGACGTCACCCGCCTCGAGCAGCACCTCGACCAGTACAACGCGCCCTTGCCGCCGCTCAAGGATTTCATCCTGCCCGGCGGCGGCGATGCGGCGGCACGCTGCCACATCGCACGCACCGTGGTGCGCCGCGCGGAACGCTGCACGGTGGCGCTGTCGCGGGTCGAGGACATCCGGGCGCAGCCGGTGCGCTACCTCAACCGCCTCTCCGACCTGCTGTTCGTGCTGGCGCGCGTGCTGGCGCGCGGGAGCGGCCATGGCGAGGTCATCTGGCGGCACGAGCGCCGCAACGCCTGAGCGATGGCTGGCCGCGCACCCGCGCTGGAGTCCGCGCCTTGAGCGCGACCGGCCTGCCGGTCTTTACCCACGCCGCGTGCTTCGCGCACGACACCGGCCCCGGCCACGCCGAAAGCCCGCAGCGGCTGGGGGCCGTGATCACCGCGCTGCGCGACCACGTCCCCGGTCTGGACTGGCTGGAAGCGCCCCGCGCCACGCGCGGGCAGCTGCTGCGCGTGCACGACCCGATCCTGCTGCAGGCGGTCCTCGAGGTGCCCGACCGGCTGGTGCAGCTGGATCCCGACACCGTGCTGTCGCCGGGTTCGCCCGAGGCCGCGCTGCGCGCCGCCGGTGCCGTGGTCGCGGCCGTGGACCACGTGATGGCCGGCATCTCGCACAGCGCATTCTGCGCGGTACGCCCTCCCGGCCACCACGCCACCGAACTGCATGCGATGGGCTTCTGCCTGTTCAACAACGTCGCCGTCGGCGCCGCGCACGCGCTGGAGCGGCACGGCCTGTCGCGCGTCGCGATCGTCGATTTCGACGTGCACCACGGCAATGGCACGCAGGCGATCTTCGCGGAGGAGCCGCGCGTGCACTACAGCAGCTCGCACGAGATGCCGCTGTTCCCCGAGACCGGCGACCCGCGTGAACGCGGCGCCGGCAACGTGCGCAACGCGGCGTTGCGGGCCGGCACCGGCAGCCACCGCTTCCGCGAGGCCTGGCGCGAGCAGCTGTTGCCGGCGATCGATGCCTTCGCGCCGCAACTGCTGCTGCTGTCCGCAGGCTTCGACGGCCATCGCGCCGACCCGATGGCACACATCGAGCTCGAAGCCGACGACTTCGCCTGGATCACCGGCGAGCTTGGCGCGATCGCCGGGCGCCATGCCGACGGCCGCATGGTCTCGGTGCTGGAAGGCGGCTACGACCTGGCGGCGCTCGCCGAGTGCAGCGTCGCCCACGTCGCGGCGCTGGCGGCAGCGTCGCCCCGCTGAACGCCGCGTTCACGCCGGGCGCCGCCCTGCACGCGGGCCGTCCTGCGTTCACCCGGCGCGCATTGCCGCTGCACGGGCGATGCGGCAAGCTAGCCGCCGCCCTTTCGCCCGGATGAACGCGTGCACAAACCCCTCCGACTGCTCCCGTTGTCGCTGTGCATTGCCTGCGCACTGGCGACGCACATCCCGGATGCGCGGGCAGCGGATGAACCCGAACCCGATTGGGGCCTGTGTCCGGTCGACGATTCGGTGCCGGCGTTCGCCGATGCGCAACCCGCGGTCGGCTCGATCGAAGACCGTGCCTCGCAGCCGACCGACATCGCCTGCGACGACATGAGCGGCATCGACGGCGAGAACGTCGCCTGCAAGGGCAACGTCACGCTGCGCCGCGGCGACCAGTTCCTCGGGGCGGACGGCCTGCAGTTTGAAAACGAGACATCGACCTATGTCGCCACCGGCAGCGTGCGCTACCAGGACTCCGGCATGCGGATGGTCGCCGAGCGCCTCGAGGGCGACCAGGAAGCCGACACCCACCGCGTCGACGATGTCCGTTACCAGCTGACCGACCGCCGCGGCAACGGCGGCGCCGAGCGCATCGAGATGAAAGGCTCGCAGGGCTCGCTGTACGGCTCCACCTATTCGACCTGTCCACCGGACGACCGGTGGTGGGAGCTGCGCGCCGGCCGCATCGACATCGACAACGAGAAAGGCCAGGGCATCGCACGCAACGCCACGCTGCGCGTGGGCAAAGTGCCCGTGCTGTACGTGCCGATCTTCGCCTTCCCCACCGACAACCGCCGCCACACCGGCCTGCTCTACCCCGCCATTTCCTATTCCAGCCGCAACGGCTTCGACTGGCGGCAGCCGATCTACCTGAACCTCGCGCCCAACTACGACATGACGCTCGAGCCGCGGCTGATGACCAATCGCGGACTGCAGCTCGGCACCGAGTTCCGCTACCTCATCAATGGCGGCGGCGGCGTGCTGGAGCTCGACGTTCTGCCTTCCGACAAGCTGACCAGGGACGGGCGCGCCGACGAGATCGCGTCGCCCTACCCCGAAGAGAACTTCCGCAAGGAAGACCGCGGCATGTTCCGGTTCAACGGCTACCAGAACATGGGCCCGCACTGGCAGGCGCGGACCAACCTGGCGTGGGCCAGCGATCCGCGCTACCTGGAAGACTCCAGCAACGCGTTGAACGGCATGACCAACTTCTCCGTCAAGAGCGACGTCGGCGTCTATGGCCGAGGCCGCTCGTGGGATGCCGGGGTGATGGCCGACTACTGGCAACTGGGTGACTGGACGCTGGCCGAAGCCAACCTTCCCTACCACCGCCTGCCGCGCGCGTACGTCAACTGGGAAGACTCCTTCGGCGACTGGCTGGTCGCCGGGCTCACCGCCGACGCCACGCGCTTCGCGCACGCGGACAGCACCGCCCGGCCGGGCGGAAGCCGCATCGACGTGCGGCCCTACCTCTCCATGCCGCTCGAGGGCGCCAGCTGGTTCATCAAGCCGACCGTCGCCTGGCGCTATACCGCCTATGCGCTCGAGGATGCGTTGGCGCAGGAGCTCGCCCGCGTAAATGGCAGGAGCCCCGACGCCTCGCCCTCGCGCAACCTGCCGATCACCACCGTTGACGCGGGCATGTTCTTCGACCGCGAGACGCTGTTCCGCGGCGACACCTACCTGCAGACCCTCGAACCGCGCCTCTATTACGTCAACGCGCCCTACCGCGACCAGTCCAACCTGCCGCTGTTCGATACCCAGTTCACGTCGTTCGGCTGGGGCCAGCTGTTCCGCGACAACCGCTTCACCGGCGCCGACCGCCAGGCCGATTCCAACCAGCTCACCCTGGCGCTGACCACCCGCCTGATCGAGTCCGAATCGGGCGTTGAGAAGCTCTCGGCCAGCATCGGCCAGATCCGCTACTTCGAGGACTCGCGGGTCGGCCTCGAGGCGACCTCGCCGGTCATCCGCGAGGGCAAGTCGGCCTGGATCGCCGATGGCAACTACGCCATCAACGACCGCTGGAGCATCGGCGCCACCTACCACTGGAACCCGGCCACCCGGCAGGAGGACCTGGCCAGCGTACGCACCCGCTACCTGATGGGCGACGACGGCGTGGTCAACCTGGCCTATCGCTACCGCCGAAACGCCGCCAACCAGCTCGACCTGCTCGAGCAGGTCGACATGTCGTTCCTGTACCCGATCAACAAGTCGTGGAGCCTGGTGGGCCGCTACTACTATTCCCTGCTCGACAAGCAGCTGCTCGAGGGCATCGCCGGCGTGCAGTGGGACAGCTGCTGCATGGCCGCGCGCCTGGTCGCGCGCCGCTATGTCCGCAACCGCGTCGGCGAGATGAACGACGCGATCCAGTTCGAACTCGAATTCAAGGGCCTCGGCTCCGCCGGCCCCGACACGGCCAGCCGTCTGCGCCGTGCTATCCTCGGTTACTACCGCGAGGACCTGTACCTGGTGCCTCCTGCCGAAGTCCGCAGTGGCCCAGGCAACGACCCATCCCTCGACGCGACCCCATGAAAAACATCCTGATTCCGAGCCTCGCCCTCGCCTTGGCCGCCTTTGGCCTGCCTTCCATGGCGCAGGACATCCAGCCGCTTGACGGCATCGCCGCGGTCGTCAACGAGGACGTGATTCTCGAGAGCGAACTCGCGCTGGCGACAGCCAACATCCTGTCCCAGTACGGCGACCGCCCCGAGCAACTGCCGCCGGCGGAAGTGCTGCGGCGCCAGGTGCTGGAGCGCCTGATCCTGGTGCGCCTGCAGACCGCTCGCGCCCAGGAGAGCGGCGTGCGCGTGTCCGATGAGGAAATCGACGCCGCGATCGGTGGTATCGCGAAGCAGAACAACCTGACACCGGACCAGCTGCGACAGCAGCTGGCGGGCGACGGCCTGAGCTTCAGCGACTTCCGTCGCTCGCTCGGCGAGGAGCTGATGATCCAGCGCATGCGCCAGCGTTTCGCGCAGAGCCGGATCACCGTCAGCGAAGGCGAAGTCGACGCCGCGCTGGCCACCCAGGCCAGCGGCACCCAGTACCGCCTGGCCCACATCCTGGTCGCACTGCCCAACGGCGCCACCCCGGAACAGATCGCCACCGCGCAGCAGAAGGCGGACGGCGTGAAGGGCCTGCTGGACCGCGGCGAAATGGATTTCCAGGCCGCGGCGGTGCGTTATTCGGACAGCCCCAACGCCCTCGAGGGCGGTGACCTGGGCTGGCGCAGCAGCGATGAGATCCCGACCGCGTTCAGCGGCTCCATCAGCACCATGCAGCGCGGCCAGGTGCTTGGGCCGTTCCGCGGACCGAGCGGCTTCCAGCTGCTGCAGCTGGTCGACACCCGCAGCGCCGCCGCCGCTGACGCGCAGACCGTGACCCAGTACCAGGCGCGCCACATCCTGGTGCGCAGCAGCGACGCCGCCGGCAAAGCCCGCATCGACACTCTGCGCGCGCGCATCGCGGGTGGCGCCGATTTCGCGACGGTGGCCCGCGAGGACTCCGAAGACCGCTTCACCGGTGACAAGGGTGGCGACCTCGGCTGGTTCATGCAGGACCAGTTCGGTCCTGACTTCGGCGCCCAGGTGGCTGGACTGGCCGATGGCGAGGTTTCCGCGCCGTTCCGTACCCAGGCGGGCTGGCATGTGGTGCAGCGCCAGGGTACGCGCCAGGCCAACGTCGGCGAGGAAAACCGCCGCGCCCAGGTCCGAGAGACCATCGGCCAGCGCAAGCTCGAAGACGAATGGAACCGCTACCTGCGCGAGCTGCGCGGCGAAGCCTACGTCGACATCCGCACGGCCGGCGTCTCCGGCGCCAACGGCGACTGATTTGCAGCGCCCACGGCTCGCGCTGGTCCCGGGTGAACCGGCCGGCGTCGGGCCGGAGCTCTGCGCACGCGCCCTGCAGCGCGCGTGGGATGCCGAACTCGTCGTGCACGGCGACGGCGACGCCCTGCTCACTGCCGCTGAACGGCTCGGGATCACGCTCGAACGCCCTGCGCACGACACCCTCGTCGCCGCCGGCGGCCGCTTCCGCCTGATCGACGTCCCTGGCGCCTGCGTGGTCGCGCCCGGCAGGCCCGTGGCGGCCAATGCACCTGCCGTGGTCGCCGCGCTGTCCAGTGCCGCCGATGCCTGCCTTCGCGGCGACTGCGACGGCATGGTCACCGGCCCGGTGCACAAGGCCACCATCAACCACGGCGGCATCGCCTACACCGGCACCACCGGCCTGCTGGCCGCCCACGCCGGATGCGAGGTGGTGATGATGCTGGCCAATGACCACATGCGCGTCGCGCTGGCCACGGTGCACCTGCCGCTGCGCGCCGTTGCCGATGCGCTCACCCCGACGCTGCTCGAACGCAGCCTGCGCATCGTCCATGCCGCGCTGCGCGACGACTTCGCCATTGCCGACCCGGTGATCGCGGTACTCGGGCTCAACCCGCATGCCGGGGAGGAGGGCCACCTGGGCCGCGAGGAGCTCGACGTCATCATCCCGGTGCTCACGCGCCTGCGCAGCGAAGGCCTGCGGCTCGAAGGCCCGCTGCCGGCGGACACCGCCTTCCTGCCGCGCAAACTGGCCGGCGTCGACGCCGTGCTGGCCATGTATCACGACCAGGGGCTTCCGGTGCTTAAATACAGTGGTTTCGAGCAGGCGGTGAACATCAGCCTGGGCCTGCCCTACCCGCGCGTCGCGGTGGACCATGGCACCGCGTTCGACCTTGCCGGCAGCGGCCGCGCCGACCCTTCCAGCCTGTTTGCGGCGATCGAAGCCTGTACGCGGCTGGCGAGTGCGCGCCGGGCCACGCACGACGCCCTGCACGCGGACAGGCTGGCATGAGCACCACCACAAGCCACGACGGCACGTTCCGCGATCCGGCGAAGAAATCGCTCGGCCAGCACTTCCTGCACGAGCGCGGCGTGGTCGACAAGATCGTGCTCGCGGTGGACCCGCGCCCGGGCGACCACATCGTCGAGATCGGCCCGGGCCAGGGCGCGATGACGTATCCACTGCTTGACCGCCACGGTCGCCTCACGGCGATCGAATTCGACCGCGACCTGCTGGCACCGCTGGCGGCGCGCGCACGCGCGCATGGCGAACTCGATTTGGTGCACGCCAACGTGCTCGACGTCGATTTCACCGCGCTGGCCGCGGGCACGCCGATCCGCCTGGTCGGCAACCTGCCCTACAACCTGTCGTCGCCGATCCTGTTCCATGCGCTCGACCACGCCGCGGTCGTGCGCGACATGCACTTCATGCTGCAGAAGGAAGTCGTCGACCGCATGGCCGCAGGACCGGGCAGCAAGGTGTACGGGCGGCTCAGCGTCATGCTGCAGGCCTACTGCAGGGTGACCGCGCTGTTCACCGTGGGCCCGGGCGCGTTCAAGCCGCCGCCGAAGGTCGACTCCGCCGTCGTCAGGCTGGTGCCGCGGCCGCCGGAGGAGATCGGCATCGACAACCGGGCGCGGTTCGCCGCGATCGTGCGCGCGGCGTTCGGGCAGCGCCGCAAGACACTGCGCAATGCCTTGCAACCACTGTGTTCCGCAGACGAGATCAGCGCCGCCGGCGTCGACCCGTCGCAGCGCGCGGAGCAGCTGGATGTCGCGGATTTCATCCGCATCGCCAATCTTCCGGCGGCCACGTAGTCCCCGGATTCACACCGACGGCTTAAACTGCCGGCATGGACGACACGCCGGACTACACGCTGGAAATACAGATCGCGACGCGATTCCTCGCCGACGAGTCGGCGCCGGAGGACGATCGCTACGTGTTCGCGTACACGATCCGCATCCGCAACCTGGGCAAGCGTGCGGCGCAGCTGCTGGACCGGCACTGGGTGATCACCGACGGCAACGGCCGTGTCGAGGAAGTGCGCGGCGAAGGCGTGGTGGGCGAACAGCCCAGGCTCGAACCGGGCGAACAGTTCACCTACACCTCCGGCGCGGTGCTGCAGACCGCCGTGGGCACGATGGAAGGCAGTTACGGCATGCTCGGCGATGACGGCACGCAGTTCGATGCGCCGATCCCGCCGTTCACGCTCGCCGTACCGCGAACGCTGCACTGATGGCCGTCTGGGCGATTGGCGACCTCCAGGGCTGCCTGGGTCCGACCGAGCGCCTGCTCGATCGGATCCGCTTCGATCCCGCGCGCGACCGCATCTGGTTCTGCGGCGACCTGGTCAACCGCGGCGGCGAATCGCTGGAGACGCTGCGCCTGGTGCATTCGTTGCGCGCGAACGCGGTCACCGTGCTCGGCAACCACGACCTGTCGCTGCTGGCGATCGCCGATCGCCGCGAGGACGAGCAGCGCAAGGTCAATCCGGACCTGCAGCGCGTGCTGTTCGCGCCCGACCGCGACGAGCTGCTCGACTGGCTGCGCGTGCAGCCACTGGTGCATGCCGACCACGAGCTCGGCTGGATGATGGTGCACGCCGGCCTGGCCCCGAGGTGGACCGCCGCCGACGCCGAAGCCTTGGCGCGCGAGGTCGAGGCCAGCATCCAGGGCAAGGACCGCCGGCGCCTGTTCAAGCAGATGTATGGCGACCGGCCGGCGTGGTCGCCGGGCCTGCGCGGCACCGACCGCGAGCGCGCGATCATCAACATCTTCACGCGCATGCGCTATTGCAGCCCGCGCGGCCGCATCGCGTTCGAGGAGAAGGGTGCGCCAGGCACCCAGCTGCCGGGCCTGTATCCCTGGTACGCCGTCCCCGGTCGCGTCGAGCGCGGCCTGAAGGTGGTCTGCGGGCACTGGTCGTCACTCGGCCTGTTCATCGGCCACGGCGTGCACGCGATCGATACCGGCGCCGTCTGGGGCGGCAAACTCACCGCGCTGCGGCTGGACTGCGAGGAGCTGCAGGTGGTGCAGGTTCCGGGTCGGTCGCTGCCTTCCCAGCCCCCAGCCTGAAACGGCAGGCGTGCCCGCCGCGGACGATGCACTCGACGTGGTGGACGCGGCGCCCGGTGGTCGCTTCCATGTAGGCAAGGTCGAACCTGCACACCTGCGGGTGCTGGCGCGCGAGGTCGTGGAACACGCAGTTGAAGGCTTCGACCTGCCAGTCTTCGCCGTGGCGCGCGGGCACCGCCTCGTAGCCCAGCGCATCCAGCCGCTGCGCCAGCGCACGCGCCAGTCCTTCGCCGCTTTCGACGTCGAGCGGTGGCTGCGTCGCCGCGATGGTGCGGCCCAGCTCCCGCAGCAGCGCCCCGACCTCGTCCTCGCCCATGCGCGCATGCAGCTGCGTGAGCAGCGCGGCTGCGATGGCGCCGTAGTTGCGCGGGAACAGGGCGCGCCCCTCGGCGGTCAGCACGTAGCGCGCCTGCGGGCGGCCACCGGTGGCGCGCGACTGTCCACTCTGCACCAGCCCGCGCGCGGCCAGCGCGGTGATGTGCTGGCGCACCGCGTTGTGGCTGATGCGCAGCCGCTCGCACATCTCCTCGACGCCGAGGCCATCGACGGCCGACAGCAGCTGCCTGAGCAGCCGCTGCCGGGTATCCCCGAAGTGCGCCAGCCCTGGCGTCATCGCGGGCCTAGGTGGCCTTGTCCGGGAACTGTTTGGCGATGGCTCCCGCGAGCGCGTCGGCGATCATGTCCATGTGCGTCTGCATCGCGCTCCATTCGGCGGCTTCACCGGCGGTGTCGTCCGCCAGGATCAGGTCGACCTGCCGCGAATGGTGCGCGCCGTGGGCCAGCATCAGGCCGTGCACGGTGTCTTCGGGCAGGTTGGGATTGGCACCCGCCAGGAACTTCGCGATCTCGCCGGCATTGGCGGTGAGGTCGGCCATGGCAGCCTCGGCGGCGGCTCCCCCGCCAGCGGCGCGGGCATCGGTGAGCGCCTTCACCGCGCCCCAGTGGCCACCGAGCAGGGCCAGCATCTGCTTGCCGCCGGCCTCGCCATAGAAGCCCGCCACCGCGGTGCTGATCTGCGTGGCGTTCTCGACCACCGCGTCGGCCGCGGCCTGGGCGTCGGCGGTACCGCCGGCATGCACGGCGAGCGCGTAGTCGCGGGCATGCACGATGTGGCCGTGCCAAAGCTCGCGCATGGCGGCGTGGAGCTGTGGTGCGGCGACAGCGCCGGACTCGGGCATTGGCGCTGGCGCCGTGGCCACGGCTGTCGGAGCGGTGGCCTCGGGCGCGGTGGCCGGAGTGTCCGGCGGCACGGCCCGGTCGCAGCCGGCCAGGGCCAGCGCCAGCGCCATGGCTGCGACAAGGGGATTAAGTGGAATCGACATGGAAGGACTCCGGGAGGCATCGCGGGGTGCGACCGGGGCATCATGCGCCGCGTGGCGCGATTTGCCATGGTGCCATGTGTAAAGGCGCCAGATGGCGCCTGGAGGCGATCAGGCGCGCCGGTATTCGACAAAATCAAAGGCGAAGGCGTGCCGCCCGTCGGCTGTATGGTGCTCGCGCGACACCTCCCGCCAGCCGTCCCCGTCGAAGGCCGGGAAGAACGCGTCGCCGCCTTCGACCGCGGTGTCGACATGCGTCAGGTACAGCACCGCGGCGCGCGGCAGCGCCAGGGCATAGACCTCGGCGCCGCCGATGACGCACAGCTCGGCGGCTCCCGATGCCAGCGCGCAGGCCTCATCCAGCGACGCCACGGCGTCCATGCCGGCGAACGGCACCTGCCCGCTGCGCGTCAGCACCAGGTTGCGCCGCTTCGGCAGCGCGCGGCCCAGCGACTCGGCCGTCCTGCGCCCCATCAGCACCGGCTTGCCGAGCGTCAGCGCCTTGAAATGCGCGAGATCCGCCGGCAGGTGCCACGGCAGGCCGTTGTCGCGGCCGATCGCGCGCTGGCGGTCGAGGGCGGCCACGAGGGACAACGCAGGGGCGAACGGCGGCTGCATCATCGCGTCGCGCTCAGACCGCGACCGGGGCCTTGATGGCCGGCAGCGGATCGTAGCCTTCGATGGCGATGTGCTCGTGGGTGAAGGCGAAGACATCACGGATCGATGGATCGAGAACCAGCCGCGGCAGCGCGCGCGGCGCGCGTTCCAGCTGTTCGCGCGCCTGCCCGAAATGGTTGCTGTACAGGTGCGCATCGCCCAGCGTGTGCACGAAATCGCCCACGCCGAGCCCGCAGGCCTGCGCCACCATGTGCGTCAGCAGCGCGTAGCTGGCGATGTTGAACGGCACGCCGAGGAAGATGTCGCCGCTGCGCTGGTACAGCTGGCAGCTCAGCCGGCCGTCGACCACGTAGAACTGGAACAGCGCATGGCAGGGCTGCAGCGCCATCGCCGGCAGCTCGGCCACGTTCCACGCCGACACCACCAGGCGCCGCGAATCCGGGTTGCGGCGGATCTCGTCGATGACCCAGCGGATCTGGTCGATCTCCACGCCGTCGGCACCCGCCCAGTGCCGCCACTGCTTGCCGTACACCGGGCCCAGCTCGCCGTCGGCGTCGGCCCATTCGTCCCAGATGCCGACCTTGTGCTCGCGCAGGTAGGCGATGTTGGTCTCGCCGCGCAGGAACCAGAGCAGCTCGTGGATGATCGAGCGCAGGTGCAGCTTCTTGGTGGTGACCAGCGGAAAGCCGTCATTGAGGTCGAAGCGCATCTGCCAGCCGAACACGCTGCGCGTGCCCGTGCCGGTGCGGTCGGCCTTGTCGGTGCCGTGTTCGAGGACGTGGCGCAGGAGGTCGAGGTACTGGCGCATGGCGTCGCGAGCTCGTCAGTCGGTGGTGCTGGGGCCGGAAGCGGTCGGGGGCACGGGCTGCAGGGTCGGCGAGCGCCGCGCCAGCCACAGCCAGTACAGGCCCACCAGGACCAGCGGCAGGCTCAGCACCTGGCCCATGGTCAGCCAGCCGAAGGCGAGATAGCCGAGGTGGGCGTCGGGCTCGCGCACGAACTCCACCAGGAAGCGGAACGCGCCGTAGAGCAGCGCGAACATGCCGGCAACCGCGTAGCGCGGGCGCGGCCGGCGCGAGAACCACCACAGCGCCGCGAACATCACCACGCCCTCGAGGAATGCCTGGTAGAGCTGCGAAGGATGGCGCGCGTATTGCGCCAGTTCGCCCGCCTGGAACTGTGCGCGCAGCGCGGCCTCCGGCAGGCCGGCCAGGTCCGGCGGCAGCGCATTGCGGAACACGACGCCCCAGCCGGCTTCGGTCGGCTTGCCCCAGAGCTCGCCACCGATCCAGTTGCCGATACGGCCGAAGCCCAGGCCCAGCGGCACCAGCGGCGCCACGAAGTCCATGCTGTCGAACACATGCAGGCGGCGCGCCCGCGACCACAGCCAGATCGCCACCAGCACGCCGAGCAGGCCGCCGTGGAAGCTCATGCCGCCATCCCAGACCTTGAACAGCATCAGCGGGTCGGCCAGCAGGTCGCCGAACGCATAGAACAGCACGTAGCCGATGCGGCCACCCAGCACCACGCCGAGCATGCCGTAGAACATCAGGTCGCCGAAGCCGGCGTCGTCCACGCCGGGCAGGCGCCCGGCACGGATGCGCGAACGCCCCAGCCACCACGCGCTGGCGAACGCCAGCAGGTACATCACCCCGTACCAGTGCACCGCCGGCTGGAACGTCCGCCCGAACAGCGCGAACGCCGGGGACTGGAGCGCGATCGGATCGATCAGGTGCAGGTAGGTCATGCCGTGGTCAGTCCGGAGCCACGTGGCGCAGCGCGCGGCGCTTGGCCCACAGGTTCAGCAGCTCCACGAACGCGGAGAAGCCCATCGCGCCGTAGATGTAGCCACGCGGAATGTGCAGCTCGAAGCCCTCGGCGACCAGGTACGCACCGATCAGCACGATGAACGCCAGCGCCAGCATCTTGATGGTCGGGTTGTTGTCGATGAACGTGCCCAGCGGGCGCGCCGCAAGCAGCATCACGCCTACCGCGATCAGGATCGCGATCACCATCACCGGCACGTAGTCGCCGGCCATGCCGACCGCCGCGATCACCGAGTCCAGCGAGAACACGATGTCGATGACCGCGATCTGCGCGATCACCATCGCGAACGACGTCGCCGCCTTGCCGGCGCCGCTGGCGTCCTCGTGCGCACCGGCGACCAGCTCGCGGATCTCCATCGCGCCCTTCACGATGAGGAACAGGCCGCCAAGGATCAGTACCAGGTCGCGCACTGAAACGCCCTGACCGAACACCGTGAACAGGTCACTGGTCAGTCCCGCCAGCCACGCCAGCGTGAGCAGCAGGCCGATGCGGGTGATGCAGGCCACGGCGATGCCGAACTTGCGGGCGAACTCGCGTTTCTCGGCCGGCAGGCGGCTCACGGCGATCGAGATGAACACCAGGTTGTCGATGCCGAGCACGATCTCGATCGTGGCCAGCGTGACCAGCAGGATCCAGACCTGCGGGTCGGAGATCAATTCCATCATTGCTTGCATATCCTTGGGAAATTCATTTGGAGCTGCGTCACGCCAGGCGCGGCAACAGCAGTGCGCCCCAGACCAGCAGCACGTTGAGCATCAGCACGAACACCGCGGCGGAGCCCATGTCCTTGGCGCGTCCGGCCAGTTCATGGTGTTCATCGCCATAGCGGGCGATGACCGCTTCGATCGCGGAATTCAGCAGCTCAGCCGACAGCACCAGCAGCAACGAGCCGACCAGCAGGGCGCGCTCCACGCCACCCTCGCCCAGCCACAGGCCCAGCGGTGCCAGCACGACGAACAGCAACACCTCGAGCCGGAACGAAGACTCGTGCAGCCACGCCGCGCGCAGGCCCTGCATCGACCAGCCCGCGGCCTTGAGCATCCGCGCAGGCCCCCTGGGCATGTGTCCGGTTTCGTCGGCCATCACAGGAACTGCATGCTGATTCGCTGCCGCGTCCGACCAGAAGGTGGCAATTTTGCCACAAGGGCGGTTCCGGGGCCTGATCGGCTTCAGGTTGGCGCGTCGGGGCCGCGGCGCGGCAACTCCGGCCCCCGGCAGCGCGCCCGCCGTGGCCGTCTGTTTGCCCATGGAAATGCGTGCGCGTTCACTCCGCGCGCAGGCCTGGGCTGAGAGCATCCGCACTCACCGTATCGGGAACACGCATGCACCGGCACGCTGCTATCCTCGGACCGTTCATCGCACTCGCAATGGGAGCCACCATGAACCCAGCTTTCGCACAGGCCGCGCCCCGGCAGATGCACTCCGGTGACACCGGCTATGCGCTGTTGCTCGAAGCCGCCAGTGCGCCGTTGCACGCCCGCCTGGGCGACGGCGTGTCCTTGCAGGTCGAGCGCCTCGACCGCCTCGGCAACTGGGCGTTCGTGCTCGGCACCATGCGCGCCGCGGGCGGCGGGCGCGTTGATTACCAGGGCACGCCGTTCGCGGAAGCCGCAGCGCAGGGTGGCATGTCCGATGTCTACGTCGCGCTGCTGCGCCGCGAACCGGATGCGGATGGCGCCAACCAGGCCGCGGCGGCAGCGCCCGCCGCGGCAGCGGCGCGCGACCAGGCCGGTGATGGCGACGATGACGCTGGTTTCCCCGCCGGCAGCTGGACGGTGCTCGATTACGCGATCGGCCCGGGTGACGTCGTCTGGCTCGACTGGCCGCAGGAACACGCCGCCCCGCGCGCGCTGTTCGGCTTCTGAGCCGACGCCGGCAATGACGGAAAGGCCGGGCAATGCCCGGCCTTTTGCTTTCCCGTACCGCGGCCCGAATCAGCCCCTCGGGCTGATGATCTCGTAGTTGCCGGAGGCTCCGCCCCAGCTGATGCGCTGCGAGCCGTCTGCATTGACGTTGTTCGAGCCGATGAAGGTCGGCCTGCCGTTCTCCATGCCTGCAAACAACACCACGTGCGACTGGCCGTTGCGCTGCATCAGCACCACGTCGCCCGGACGCGCATTGGCCAGCGACACCGTCTGCCAACCATCGGACTTCAGGTTGTTCGCCAGCGTGTTGACCGACGCACTGGCCTGGCTGGCATCGATCAGCCCGGCCTTCTGCAGGCAGGCGGACACGAAATTCGCGCAGTTGACGTTGTTCGGCACCCAGCTCTGCATCGGCAGCTCGCTGCTGTGCTTGAGCTCGCCGGCGTTGCGACCGATGAACTGCTCGGCGATCGCCGCGGCATTGTTGCCGCCCACCCTGGACGACCCGCCCACGTCCTGAGTACCGGCCACCCCGCCCGAGCCGCCGCTCCCTCCCCCATTGCCCCCCGCGCCCGGAATGTTCAGCGTATCGCCGGCGTAGATCAGGTCGGCATCCTTGATCTGCGCGTTGCTCGCCATCAGCGCGTCGACGCTGGTGCCGTAGCGCTGCGCGATATGCGACAGCGTGTCGCCGCTGACGATGTGGTGGCTGCTGCCGATGGCGGTCATTGGCGTCTCCGTTCCGCGGTCTGCGCGGCTGCGTGGTCTACGCAACGGAGTCTCGGTGCGGGGACCACCAGCCACAACCCGGGGGCGGCCCCTATCGGGTTTACCCGAGGTAGCACGCACGGCTACCGGCTGCCCGGCGCCGCGGCCTACTCCTCGCGGAAGATCGCCGTGCCGCGCGAACCGTCGGGCTTGACCCAGCCCCGATACATGCCTGACGTGTTGAACGGCATGGCGATGTTGCCGTCGGCATCGAGCGCGATCGCCCCACCGTCGCCGCCGAGGCCAGGCACCACGTTCATCAGCACTTCGTCGGCCGCCGCCTGCAGGCTGTCGCCGCGGTAGGCGACGCGCGCGCAGATGTCGTGCGCCACGGCAGCGCGGATGAAGAACTCGCCCCAACCGGTGCCGGACACGCCGCAGCGATCGTCGGCCCAGGTGCCCGCGCCGATCACCGGCGAATCGCCGACGCGGCCCCAGCGTTTGTTGGTCATGCCACCGGTCGAGGTGGCGGCGGCGATGTGGCCGTGCGCATCGAGCGCCACCGCGCCGACCGTGCCGAAGTACGTGCCCTTCAGGTCCGCCGGATCGGCGGCGCCGGACTGGCGTGCCGCCGCCTCGCGCGCCTGCGCCTGCTCGAGCTGCTCGCGGCGGTGGTCGGTATCGAACCATCGGTTGTCGACCCGGTCGAGTTCAGGCCGGGTATCGGCGAACGCTTCCGCGCCGTCGCCGATGAGCATGACGTGCGGCGAATGTTCCATCACCGCGCGCGCAAGGCGCACGGGGTTGCGCACCGTGGTCACGCCGGCCACCGCGCCCGCACGGCGGGTGTGGCCTTCCATCACCGAAGCGTCCAGCTCATGGCGTTCCTCGGCGTTGAACACCGCACCCTTGCCGGCGTTGAAGCGAGGCGATTCCTCCAGCGCGCGCACGGCGGCCTCGGCCGCGTCGAGCGCGCTGCCACCGCGGGCGAGCACGGCGTGTCCGGCGTCGAGCGCACGATCCAGATCGGCGCGGATCGCCCGCTCCTCGCCGGCATCCAGCGCATCGCGTTCGATGACGCCGGCACCACCGTGGATCACCAGGGCGGTGGGGCGGTCGTTGGCATGGGCAGGGCTGGTCATGGCGAGCGTGGTCGTCAGCAGGAGGGCGATCAGGCGCATGGCGGATCCCCGTGGGCGGGCCACAAGGATAGCCGACGACAGCGCGCGCTACTGCGAGCGCAACGCCTCGATCGGGTCCAGCTGCGATGCCTTGCGCGCCGGGTAATAACCGAAGAACAGGCCGGTCGCGATCGAGAACCCCGCGGCCAGCGCGATCACCTGGCCGTTGAGCGCCACCGGCAGGTCGCCGAACCGGGCCACCAGCAGCGCGCCCGCGATGCCGATCACGATGCCGAGCGCACCGCCGATCAGCGACAGCAGCATCGCCTCGGCGAGGAACTGCCGGCGCACGTCGGTGGGCCCGGCGCCGACCGCCATGCGCAGGCCTATCTCGCGGATGCGCTCGGTCACCGACACCAGCATGATGTTCATGATCCCGATGCCGCCGACGATCAGCGAGATGCTGGCCACCGCACCCAGCAACAGCGACATCAGCCGCGTGGTGGCGGTGCGCGTGGCGACGATCTCGCTGATGTTGCGCACGCTGAAATCATCGTCCTTGCCGGGGCCTATGCGATGGCGCTGGCGCAGCAGGGCTTCCACCTCGCCCTGCGCGTAGCCGAGGTCGTCGGCGTCGGCCACGGTGAGCGCGACCTGCATCACCGCTCCCGGTGGCAGGCCCATGGCGCCAAGCAGGCGGCGCCGCGCGGTCTGCAGCGGCACCATCATCACGTCGTCCTGGTCCTGGCCGAAGCCGCCCTGCCCCTTCGGCGCCAGGGTGCCGGTGACCACGAACGGCACACGGCCGATGCGGATGGTCTGGCCGACGCCGGAGTCCTCGCCGAACAGTTCGCGCCGCACGGTATCGCCGAGGATCACGCCCTTGGCGGCGGCGCTGTAGTCCTGGGCGTCGAAGGCCTCGCCCTCGGCGATGGTCCAGCCGTTGATGTCGAAGAAGTCCGGCTGCACGCCCTGCCAGCTGGTCGACCAGTTGTTCTCGGCATACACCACCTGGGTGCCGCCGCGCAGCGCGCCAGCGACGTACTGCACCTCGGGAATTTCCTGGCGGATCGCGTCCACGTCGCCTTCGGTGAGCGTGTAGAAACTGCTGGCGCTCATGCGTGCGCCGCCTTGGCCACGGCCCGCCCCCGGCGAGATGTCCAGCCGTTGCGAACCAAGGCCGGAGACCATCTTGTCGATCTCGGCCTGCGTGCCCTGGCCGACCGACACCATCACGATCACCGCCGCGATGCCGATGATCACGCCCAGCGAGGTCAGCACGCTGCGCATCCAGTTGCCGCGCAGCGCGTGGATGGCGGTGCGCAGGATGTCGCTGAACTTCATGGCGTCGCCTCGGCGTGTTCCGGGTGCAGCTCGCCGTCGCGCATCACGCAGATGCGATCGGCATGGGCGGCGACTTCGGCGTCGTGGGTGATCAGGATCACGGTGTGGCCGTCGTCGCGCAGGCGCTTGAACAGCGTCAGGATCTCCTCGCCGGTCTTCGAGTCGAGCGCACCGGTGGGTTCGTCGGCCAGCAGGATCGGCGGCCGGTTGATCAGCGCGCGCGCGATCGCCACGCGCTGCTGCTGGCCGCCGGAGAGTTCATTCGGGCGATGCCCGCCGCGTTCGCCAAGCCCCACCGCGGCCAGCGCCTCGCGGGCTCTCTCCTGTCGCTCCGCCGGCGGGATGCGGGCGTAGCCGAGCGGCATTTCCACGTTCTCCAGCGCGGTCATGCGCGGCAGCAGGTGGAAGCCCTGGAACACGAAGCCGATTTTGTCGCGGCGCAGGATCGCGAGCTCCTCGGCGTCCAGCGCGGACACGTCCACGCCGTCGCAGAGGTAGCTGCCGGCGCTGGGCTTGTCCAGGCAACCGATCAGGTTCATCAGCGTCGACTTCCCCGAGCCGGACGGCCCCATGATCGCGATGAAGTCGCCGCGCTCGATGCGCAGGTCGACCGCCTTGAGCGCGACCACCTCGGCTTCGCTGCCGGGCGAGTACACCTTGCCCAGGCCGCGGGTCTCGATCACCGGGACGCGGGTGGTCATTTCGCGGGGCGCTCGCCGGTCACCAGCAGGTCGCCGGCTTCGAGCGCACCCGACAGCTCGGTGTCGGTGCCGTCGCTGGCGCCGACGCGCACCAGCACGGGCTGCGGGCTGCCGTCGACGAGCTTGTATACGGTGGCGCGCGTGGCGCCGACCAGCGAGGAGAGCGCGGCATCCCACCTGGCCGCCTGGCTTTCATCGAGGCTGCCACGGAAGCCTGCGAAATCCTCGCGGAAGCGCTGCAGCATGCGCTGGCGCATCTGCGAGGCCGCACCCGCGGCGCCGCCGGCGGACATCACGACCATCCGCGGGCCGCCGCCCTGGCCGCCCCCCTGGCCACCACCCGCGCCGGCGGCACCGGGCCGCGGCGCGGCCTGGCGTGCGACCTGGCGCGCCTGAACCGCCGCAAGCGCTTGGTCGAATGCCGCCTGCTGCGCCGGGGCCAGGCCCAGGTCAGCAGTTACCCGCGCGAGGTCCGCGGAGACACCGTTGCGTGCCCCGCCCGGCGGCATGGCGGCTGCTGCACCCTCGGCGCCGGTGGGCTTGTAGCGCAGCGCGGCGTTGGACACCTTGAGCACGTCATCGCGGCGGTTGACCTCGATCTCGGCGTTGACGGTCAGGCCCGGCAGCAGGGTGCCGTCGCTGTTGTCCACGGTCACCACCACCGGATAGGTCACCACGTTGCTGGTGTTGGTCGCGGCCAGGCGCACCTGCTCCACAACGCCGCGGAACTGGCGATCGGCGAATGCGTCAGCGGTGAAACTCACGCCTTGGCCGGCCTTGACCTGGCCGATATCTGCCTCGTCGACCGCCAGCTCGATCTTCATCTTCGACAGGTCCTCGGCGATGGTGAACAGCTCCGGTGCCTGCAGGCTGGCGGCCACGGTCTGGCCGGCCTCGATGGTGCGCGTCAGCACCACGCCGTCGACCGGCGAACGGATCACCGTGCGGTCGAGGTTGATGCGCGTGGTGCGGGTGGCGGCGGTTTGCTGCTGGATCTGCGCCTGTGCCGAGCGCACCTGCGCCTGCGCCTGCTCGCGCGCCGCGCGCGCAAGATCGATGTCGCTGCGCGCCACCAGCTGGCGGTCGCCAAGTTCCGCCTTGCGGCGATAGTCGAGTTCGGCGTTGCGCAGCGTCGCCTGCGCCTGGCTGAGCGACGCGCGGGCGCTGGCGATCTGCGCCGACCCCTGTTCGATCTGCGCCTGGTAGCTGCTTGGATCGATGCGCGCGAGCACCTGCCCGCTTTCCACCTTGTCGTTGAAGTCGACCAGCACTTCGGTCACCTGGCCGGAGATCTGGCTGCCCACCACCACGGTGGAAATGGCGCTGAGCGTGCCGGTGGCGGAAATCGCCATGCGGATGTCGCCACGCTGGACCTCGGTGGTGCGGTACGCGCCTTCCTCGCTGGCACCGCGCGTGCCGCTCCACCACGCGCCAGCCGCGGCAAGCGCAGCGATCGCAACGGCGACAAGGATGTACGGCCGGGCGCGACGCCTGGCGGGCTTGGATCGTGTGCTCATGCGGTCTGTGGCTGCTGGCTGGGGTCGGGAGGCTAACGCATCATCGCGACCTGCGTTGACCGCGTGCGCGCAACGCACGCAACGCACGCAACCGGATCAGTGTTTCGCCCGCGCCGCCGCGAATTCGATAGTCACCGTGGTGCCCTGCCCCGCAACGCTGTCGATGCGCATCGGCCAGCCTGCGCGCTCGCTCAGCTGGCGCGCGATCGCCAGGCCCATGCCCTTGCCGCCGACGTACTGGTCGGCGCGGTAGAAGGGCTCGAACACGCGCTCCAGCACCTCGTCATCCATGCCGATACCGGTGTCGGTGATCTCGAGGCGATTGCGCCGCACGACCACGTCGATGCGCCCGGATTCGGTGAAGAAGCAGGCGTTGCGCAGCAGGTTGCCAACCATCACCGCCATCGCGCGCGACGATCCGCGCAGTCGCGGCGCGGCCTCTTCGTGCAGCGACATCACCACGCCGGGCTTGTCGGTGAGCATTTCCCGCGCACCCTCGACCGCAAGGGAAACCATCGGGAGCAACTCGAACTCCTCGTCGGGGCCCGGCACGTCTTCCCGCGCCAGGATCAGGAACGCATCAAGCACGCCTTCCATCTCGCGCGCGGCAAGCTGGATCCGGTTGAGCGAACGCTGCATGCGCGGGGGCGTTTCCGGATCGCCGCGCAGCATGTCGGCGGCAACGCGGACCACCGCCAACGGCGTGCGCAGTTCGTGGCTCGCCTCGCGCGTGAAGTCACGCTCGCGGCGCATGAACGCCTGGGTGCGCTCCGTCAGGCCGCGCAGCGCATCGCCGAGCAGCCGCACCTCGCGCCCGGCCTCGCCCGTGAGTTGGCCGGGATCGATGGCGTCGAGATCCGGCGCGCGCGGATCCCATCGCGCCACCTCGCCCGCCATCTGTGTGACCGGCAGCACCATCTGCCTGGCGATGCGGTAGCTCAGCCAGCTCACCGCGGCAATCGCCAGCGATGCCAGCAGCACCGCGATGAAAAGCGTCCAGGTGGCCACCCGGTCGACGAGCGCGAACGACATGGTGATGTACAGCCGACCGTCGCGGCGTTCATCGATCAACAGGCGTTGGCGCACGCCGGCGATGCGCAGGTCGTGCAGACCCGGCGCCAGACTGGCGTAACTGTCGGGCACCGCCCGACTCCCGCCCCCGGAAGCCGGCACGAACCACGCATGCACCGTCGCCGTACCGGGGACCGGGTGCGCGGGATCGTTGGCGCGCCCGTCCCAGAACGCGCGCGCCTCGGCGCGGATGCGCTCGGCGGTCATCCAGTCCCGCGCCAGCGACCCCGACCCGTACAGCACGACCACGACCGCGAACACCGCGAGTACCGCCTGGACGATGAACACGCGACGCAGCTTGTGCGGCAACCCCTGTGGCATCAACGTGGAACCGTCAGGCCGGGGGCTGTTCGATGTCCGCGATGCGATAGCCGGCGCTCTGCACGGTATGCAGCAGCGGCTTGTCGAACGGCTTGTCGATGGTCTTGCGCAGGTTGTAGAGATGGCTGCGCAGCGTGTCCGAATCGGGCAGGCTGTTGCCCCAGATCTCGCGCTCGATCTCCTGGCGGTTGACCACCCGCGGCGACTCACGCATCAGGATGGTGAGGAGCTTCAGCCCGATCGGCGACAGCTGCAGTTCGCTGCCGCCGCGCGTGGCGCGGAGGCTCGCCGGGTCGAGGACCAGGTCGGCGACCTTCAGCACCTCCGACCCCACCTGGCGCCGCTCGCGACGGATCAGGGCACGCAGGCGCGCCTCGAGCTCCTGGATCGCGAACGGCTTGGTGAGGTAGTCGTCGGCGCCGGCACCCAGGCCGGTGAGCTTTTCGTCCAGCGTGTCGCGCGCGGTCAGCATCAGCACCGGCGTGGACTTGCGGGCTTCCTCGCGCAGGCGCTTGCAGACTTCGATGCCGTCAAGCCGCGGCAGCATCAGGTCCAGCACCACCACGTCGTAGTTGTTCTCCGCGGCCAAGCGGTAACCGTCCAGGCCATCGGCGGCGTAATCGACCTCGAACCCCTTCCCCTCCAGGTACTCACCGACCATTTCCGAAATATTGCGGTTGTCCTCGACGATCAGGACAAGTCCACCCGGCTCCTGCGATCCGCGCATATGTGCTCCACTCCAAGGCAGTCTTCAGCTTTGTGAAAGGCTGCCGTGTGGCAGGTCTACGCGCCGTGAAGGCCCGGAGAAATATCGTAAAAAAGCCGGGTCAGAACGGAATCCGGCCGGTCAGGATGTCCTTGAACATCACCCAGTCGCCGGCGAACGAGTACAGCGGGTGGCGGAATGTGGCCGGGCGGTTCTTCTCGAAGACATAGTGCCCCACCCAGGCGAACCCGTAGCCGCAGGCCAGGGCGGCCAGTACCCACCAGGCGTTGCCACGGACCATCGCCATGGCGACACAGGCCAGCGCACCGCAGCTGCCCGCGAAGTGGAGCCGTCGCGAGGTGCGGTTGGCGTGCTCGGACAGGTAGAACGGATAGAACTCGCGGAAACTGGTGAAGCGCGACATTCCGGCCCCCGTCCTCAGTTGCTCTCGCGCGCCTTGGCGAGATCCCAGTAGCGATCCTGCTCTTCCAGCGACAGGCACTGCAAGCCGGTGCCGTCCGATGCGGCCATCGCCTCCATGCTGCGGAAGCGGCGCTCGAACTTGTGGTTGGCGCGGCGCAGCGCGGATCCGACATCGACCTTTGCGTGGCGGGCGAGATTGGCCGCGACGAACAGCAGGTCGCCGATCTCCGCTTCCAGGCGATCGCGGGCCGCGGCGTCATCCGCATCGCCCGCCACCGCGTCGAACTCGACGCGCACTTCCGCAAGCTCTTCCTCGAGCTTGGCGAACACCGGTGCCGGCCCGGGCCAATCGAAACCGACCCGCGCCGCGCGGTGCTGCAGCTTGGTTGCGCGCTGCCACTCCGGCAGGCCGCGGGCTATGCCGGCGAGCGCCGAGGTGTCGGCATCGCCGGCGGCCGCGCGCTCGGCGCGCTTGATGGCGTCCCACTCGCGCAGCACGCCTTCGGCATCGTCCTGGCTGGCATCGCCGAACACGTGCGGGTGGCGGCGCTCCATCTTGTCGGCGATCGCGTTGGCGACGTCGCCGAAGGCGAACGCACCCTGCTCCGCCGCCATCTGCGCATGGAACACCACCTGCAGCAGCAGGTCACCGAGCTCCTCGCACAGCGCTGGCAGGTCGCCGCGGTCGATCGCGTCGGCGACCTCGTACGCCTCCTCGATCGTGTACGGCGCGATGCTCGCGAAGTCCTGCTCCAGGTCCCACGGACAGCCGCCATCGGGATCGCGCAGCCGCGCCATGATCGCCAGCAACCGCTGCATGGGGTCGAGTTGTCCGTTCACGTGTTGCTCCTGGGCACGCGCCTAGATCCAGTCGCGCCAGGGCAGCTGCGGATCGCCGAGCGCGATGAAGTCGCCGTTGAGCAGGGTGTCGCGCTGGTTGTAGCGGAAAGGACGGCCGCGCGGATCGAGCACGCAGCCGCCGGCGGCTTCGAGGATGGCCTGGCCTGCTGCGGTATCCCACTCGCTGGTCGGGCCGAAGCGCGGATACGCATCCATGCCGCCTTCGGCCAGCAGGCAGAACTTCAGCGACGAGCCGAGGCCGATGGTGGCGTGTTCGCCGATGCGCGCCATCAGCGCGGCGGTGCGCGTGTCGAGGTGCGAGCGGCTGGCGGCGACCGTCAACGGCATCGTGGCCGGGCGCCGCGTCTGGATCGCGCGCTCGCCGTCGGCGTCGCAACGCCACGCGCCCACGCCAGGCGTGCCGTGCCAGAGCACGCCGGTCACCGGTGCCTGGATCACGCCGAACACCGGCACGCCGTCATCGACCAGCGCGATGTTGACGGTGAACTCGCCATTGCGCTTGATGAACTCGCGCGTGCCGTCGAGCGGATCGACCAGCCAGAACGTGCGCCAGCCGTGGCGGGTGGCCGGCGGCACCTGCGCCGACTCTTCCGACAGCACGGGAATGTCGGGCGTCAACGCGGCAAGGCCCGCGACGATGCAGCGGTGCGCGGCCATGTCGGCGGCGGTCAGCGGGCTGGCGTCGGCCTTGTGCTCGACCGCGAACTCGCCGGCGTACACCGCCATGATCGCGGCCGCGGCATCGCGCGCGACGGCCAGCACGCCGGCGCGCACGCCCTCAGCCAGCGGCATGGTGCGCCAGCCAGTCGCGGACGATGAACAGCGCGGCGATCGAGCGGCCTTCGGAGAAGTCCTCGCGCAGGATCAGCTCGTGCAGGCGGTCGAAGCGCCACGGCACGACCTCGAGCTCCTCGGGCTCGTCGCCGGGCAGGCGCTCGGGATACAGGTCGCGCGCCAGCACGAGGTGCGTCTGGTGGCTCATGTAGGTCGGCGCCAGGGTCAGCGCACGCAATACGTCGATGCGCTCCGCGCCGTAGCCGGCTTCCTCCTTGAGCTCGCGGTTGGCGGCCTCGACGGGCGTTTCACCGGCGTCGATCCGGCCCTTGACCAGGCCCAGTTCGTAGCGGTGCACGCCGGCGGCGTACTCGCGCACCAGCAGCACGGTGTCGGCGTCGAGCATCGGCACCACCACCACCGCGCCATGGCCGCGGCCATGCAGGCGCTCGTAGCGGCGGCGCTCGCCGTTGCCGAACTCGATGTCCATGTGCTCGAGGCGGTACGGGCCGGCATCGCTCTCGGTGATGCCGTGGATGATCGGCAGCCGGCGGCTCATCGCGACGTCCACGCGGCCGCTCGGGCGATAATGCAGCGATGTCCGACATGACGATCCACGATCCCGCCATTCTAGCCGAGCCCGGCAGCTGGCGTTCCCGCGACCTGGCCGTGGTCTGGCACCCGTGCACGCAGATGAGGGAGCAGGCCGGCGAGCTGCCGATGCTCGAAGTCGCGCGCGGCGACGGCGCCTGGCTGGTCGGTCACGACGGCCGCCGCACGCTGGACGCCGTCAGCAGCTGGTGGACCAACATCCACGGCCACGCCGAGCCGCGCATCGCCGAGGCGGTGGCGCGTCAGGCACGGACCCTCGAACACGTGATCCTCGCCGGCGCCACGCACCCGGGCGCGGTGGAGCTCGCCGAGCGCCTGCTCGCCCTGGCGCCGCGCCAGCCCGGCCGCGCGCCGCTGACCAAGGTGTTCTATGCCGACAACGGCTCGGCCGGCGTGGAAGTCGCGCTGAAGATGGCGTTCCAGTGGTTCCGCAACCGCGGCGACGAGCCGCGGCGCACGAAGTTCGCCGCGCTGTCCAACGGGTACCACGGCGAAACGATCGGCGCGCTCTCGGTGGGCGACATCCCGCTGTACCGCCGCGTGTACGCGCCGCTGCTGCTGGAGGCGATGTTCACGCCCTCGCCCGATGCCTACCTGGCCGCTCCCGGCCAGTCTGCGGCGGCCTGCGCGGAGGATGCCGCGGACGCGCTGGCGCGCCTGTTCGACGACCATCCGGGCGAGTTCTGCGCGTTGATCCTCGAGCCGCGCCTGCAGTGCGCCGGCGGCATGCGCATGCACGACCCGGTGTACCTGAAGCGCGCGCGCGAGCTGTGCGACGTGCACGGCGTGTTCCTGATCGCGGACGAGATCGCCACCGGCTTCGGCCGCACCGGCACCATGTTCGCCTGCGAGCAGGCCGGCATCATGCCCGACCTGATGTGCCTGTCGAAGGGCCTGACCGGCGGCTTCCTGCCGCTGGCGGCCGTGCTCGCCACGGAGGCGATCTACGACGGCTTCCTCGACGACACGCGTGAACGTGCGTTCCTGCATTCGCACAGCTACACCGGCAATCCGCTGGCCTGCGCCGCGGCGCTGGCCTCGCTCGACATCTTCGCCAGCGACGATGTCGTCGCCCGCAACCGGGTCACGGCGGCGAAGATGGCCGCGCTCGCCGCGCCGTTCGCGTCACTGCCGCACGTCGCCGACGTCCGCCAGGCCGGCATGGTGGTGGCGTTCGAACTGGCCCGCGATGGCAACCGCGCGACACCATTCGCGGCCTCCGACAAGGTCGGCCTGCGCGCCCATCGCGAAGCCATCGAACGCGGCGTTCTGCTGCGTCCGCTCGGCGACATCCTGTACTGGATGCCGCCCTACTGCATCGATGACGACCAGTTGGCGCTGCTCGCCGAGACCACGGCCGCGGCGATCGCGGCGGGCACATGCGCCTGACCCGCGCCTGGGTCGATGCGGTGCTGGCGCCCGGCATGCGTCTGGCGCTGCCCGAGGATGCGGCGGCCCATCTGCTCCGCGCACTGCGACTCGACGTGGGTGACAGCTGCGTGCTGTTCAACGGCGACGGCCACGACTACGACGCGCGCGTGGTCGCGGCCGGCAAGCGCGGCGGCGAGGTCGAAGTGCTGGCCGCGCGCGTGGTGGATGCCGAATCGCCGCTGCGCATCATCCTGCTGCAGGGCGTGGCGCGCGGCGAGAAGATGGACTGGATCCTGCAGAAGGCCACCGAGCTCGGCGTCGCCGGGTTCGTGCCGGTCAACAGCGAGCGCAGCGAGGTGCGGCTGGACGCCGCGCGGTCCGCAAAACGCGTGCAGCACTGGCAGGGCGTGGTGGCGTCCGCCTGTGGCCAGAGCGGCCGCGCGCGACTGCCGTCGGTGGCCGCTCCGCTCGGCCTGGCCGAGGCGATGGCGTCGCTGCCGGGAGACGCCCTGCGGGTGACGCTCGACCCGGGCGCGGTGGCCGGCATCCACGCGCTGGCGATGCCGGCGTCGGCCACGGTGGTCGTCGGCGTGGGTCCGGAGGGCGGCTGGTCGCCGCGCGACCGCGAGCAGCTGGTCGCGGCGGGGTTCAGCGGCGTGCGGTTGGGGCCGCGGATCCTGCGCACCGAAACCGCCGGCATCGCGGCGATCAGCGTGCTGCAGGCGGCGTTCGGGGACCTGCGCTAGGCGACGCCCGGTGTGCGGGCGCCGAAGGCATGGCGTCAGGCGGCCAGGGCGCCGTGGATCGCGCGCTCGACCGCGTCCACGTCGGGCAGCAGCGCCGGCTCATTGTTGAGCAGCACGCGCATGCGCACCGCGGTCGGCAGCGCCTGGTCGCCATCGCCGTCACCGGTGTCCTCCACCAGCGCGTCACGCGCCACCGTCACCAGGCGCGGGAAGCCCTGGGTCAGGAGCGCCAGGTGCGGAAGCTTGGCGTCCTCGCCCAGCGCCTTCAGCACCACGACCTTGCTGCCAAGGCCGCCGGCCTCGTCAGCCAGGCCGGACAGGCGCGAGAACGACACCAGCGGCAGTTGCCAGCCACGCCAGCGGATGCGGCCCAGCAGCCAGTGCGGGGCACCGTCCACCGGCTCCGGTTCGGCGAAGGACAGGACCTCGGCGATCGTGGCGTTGGGCAGCAGCAGGCGCGCGCCTGCGACCTGGATCAGGACGCCGCGGATCTCGGTGCTGGCAGGGGTGTTCATGTGGGTTCTCAACTTGGCCAGCGGTCGCACAGATGCTGCGCGAGGTCGGAAGGATCGGCCGACGCGGCACCACGCGCGATCAGCGCGTCGGCGGCGGCAGCGTCGTAGCAGGTCTCCGGCGACTGGGCCATCACCAGCGCACCGTTCATCGCCAGCGCCATGGCGCGCTCTGCGCGCACCGGATCGCTGCCGCTCAGGAACAGCAGCGCACTGTCGCCTGCCGGAAGCGCTGCGACGGGATCCCGCGCGTCGTCCTCTCCAACCGCCTCGAACACCAGGCGCGCGCGGTCGGCGACGACCACCAGCTCCGGCGGCAGGAAATAGATCGTGGCGGCCTCGGCGGCCTGGCCGGCTTCGGCGAGCGCCACCGGCAGCGGCGTCGCGCGTTCCATCTGCTTCACCAGCCGGTCGTAGCGCCCGCCGTCGAGCTGCAGGCGCACCAGCACCGCGCGCGGGAAACCCTCGGGCAGCGTGCCGAGCAGCTGGCGCACCGCATCCGGCCCACCCAGCCCGCCTTCCACCAGCACCGCGCCGCGCAGTGTGCCGTGGCCATAGCTGTCGAACTCGGCCAGCGACAGCCCGCCGAGGCGGCTTTCCAGGGCATCGAGATCGACGGAGGGCGCGGATGGCCGGCTGGCCAGCGGCGCGTCGTCTTCGGCCAGCGACAGGCCATCGCCCAGCGCGAGCATGTCGGCCCTGCTGCTGTCGGCGCTGTCGTCGGCCTCGCCTTCACCCGCCTCGACGACATCCGCGGCTGGCGCCTGCGGGTCGACCAGGCTGAATCCGAAATCGTGATCGGCGGCCACCAGCGATGCCTGGTCGCCCGGCGCGGCTTGCGCCTGCTCCGCCAGCAGCGCGGCGAGCCCCGGGTCGTCGGCCAGCGACGCAGCGTAATCGCCGGTCGGCGCCGAAGAGGACCAGTCCATGTCTTCGGCCGACACCAGCCCCGACAAGCCGGAGCCCGGCACGGGATCATCGAACGCGTCCGCGCGTGGCACCTCGGCGGCAAGCTCAAGCGCCGTGTCCGCCAGCGCGACCAGATCGAGTGTGCTGCCGTCGAACTCGCGCGCCGGCAATGCACCCGGTCGGGGATGGAGGGCGTGTTCGTCCTCGGCTCCGGGCGGCAGCACGTCGTGGTGCCGGTTGAGCTTGGCGGCGAGGTGGCGGACCCAGCGCGCCGCGTCCCAGCCTTCGCGCTGCGCGGCCAGCTCGGCCTCGTCGAACACCACCACGATCGCGGGATCCATGAGCAGGGCGTCGTAGCCCTCCAGCGCGTCCTCGATCGCCGGCTCCAGCGCGACCAGCACCGCCTGCGGCGCAAGCGCCACGGCCTCGGCGGGATCGGCCGAGACCGGATCGGCTGCCAGCGCGAGCTCCGCGCCGGCATCGGCAATCGCGGCCTCCAGGCGCACGCGCGCCTCACCGGGGCGCGCGAGCAGCAGCACGCGGATCTTGTCGCTCGCGTCAGGCATCTTCGCGCTTCAGCTTCAGCAGGTCGTAGACGTTGCGCACCAGCTCGTTCTCCTGGTACGGCTTGCCGAGATAGCGGTCGACACCGATCTCGAACGCGCGCTGGCGATGCTTCTCGCTGGTACGCGAGGTGATCATCACGATCGGCACATTGCGCAGGCGCGGGTCGGCCTTCATCTCGGTGGCAAGCTCGTAGCCGTCCATGCGCGGCATCTCGATGTCGAGCAGCATCAGGTCCGGCACGCGCTCGGCCATCCGCTCCAGGGCATCCAGGCCGTCCTTCGCGGTCGCGACCTCGAAGTTGTGGCGCTCCAGGATGCGGCCGGTGACCTTGCGCATGGTGATCGAGTCGTCGACCACCATCACCAGCGGTACCGGGCGCTGCTCCTGCGCGACCACCGGCTCGGCGTCGCGCGGCATCGTGACCTGGCGGCGCACCAGCGGCGCGACGTCGAGGATCACCACCACGCCGCCGTCGCCCATGATGGTGGCGCCGAAGATGCCCGGGATCGAGGCGACCTGCGGTCCCACCGGCTTCACCACGATTTCGCGGCTGCCGATGATCTGGTCCACCGCCACCGCCGCGCGCAGCTCGCCCGAGCGGACCAGCAGCACCGGCATCTGCATCTGGCCTTCGGCCTTCGCCGCGCCATGACCGACCAGTCCGCCGAGGTCGTGGACGATGTAGTCCTCGCCACCGTAGGAATAGCTGGCGCCCGGCTTTTCGAACTCGTCGCGGGCAATGCGGCCGACGCCGCGCACCGAGGCGATGGGCACCGCGAAGCTGGTGTCGCCGATCTTGACGAACACCGCCTGGGTCACCGCCAGCGTCTGCGGCAGGCGCAGGATGAAGGTCGTGCCTTCACCCTTGCGGGTCCTGATGTCGAGCGTGCCGCCGAGCTGGCGGACCTCGCTGGCCACGACGTCCATGCCGACGCCGCGGCCGGCCAGGCGGCTGACCTCGTCGACCGTGGAGAAGCCGGGCTCGAAGATCAGCATGTCGAGGTCGGCATCGGCGATCACGGCGTCGGGACGCAGCAGGCCGCGCTCCTCGCCACGCCGGCGGATCGCGGCGCGGTCCAGGCCGTCACCGTCGTCTCCGACCTCGAGCACCACTTCCGAACCCTCGCGGCGAACCGCGATGCGCACGGTGCCCTCTTCCGCCTTGCGCGCCTTGCGGCGCTGCTTGGGCGACTCGAGGCCGTGGGCCACGGCGTTGCGCAGCATGTGCTCCAGCGGCGCGGTCATGCGCTCCAGCACGTTGCGGTCGAGCTCGCCATGCGCGCCGTCGAGCTTCAGCTGCACGTGCTTGCCGGTATCGCCGGCGGCCTGGCGGACCACGCGACGCAGGCGCGGCACCAGCCCGTCGAACGGCACCATGCGCGTGCGCATGAGGCCTTCCTGCAGCTCCGAGCTCACGCGCGACTGCTGCAGCAGCAGGGTTTCGTACTGGCGCGTCAGGTCGTCCAGCGTGCCCTGCAGGCTGGTCAGGTCGGCCGCGGACTCGCCAAGCGCGCGCGACAGCTGCTGCAGGGTCGAGAAGCGGTCGAGTTCGAGCGGATCGAAGGTCGCGTCGCCGGTGTCCTGCTCGCGCTGGTACCGGGCGACGATCTGCGCTTCGGTCTCGATGTCGAGGCGACGCAGCTGGTCGCGCAGACGCATGTTGGTCTGCTCCATCTCGCCCATCGCGCCGCGGAACGCGCCCAGCTGCTGTTCGAGGCGCGCGCGGTAGATCGCCACCTCGCCGGCGTAGTTGACCAGGCGGTCGAGCAGGTCGGCGCGGATGCGCACCTGCTCCTGCGGCGCGCGGACGGCGATGTCGTCGTCGTCGCCCCCAAGCGGCGAGTTGCTGATCGGTGCCGACAGCGGCCTGAGCTCGACCTTCGGCGCGGGGACGCGGACCGCATCGGCAGCCGCCGTGTGCGTCGCCAGGTCATCGCCGCGGGCACGCGCGTCGAACGCGTCGATCAGCGCCTGCGACGCGCTGATCGCGCGGCCTTCGCCCACGCGCAGGACCATCGCATGCAGTCGGTCGAAGCCGCGCTCGAGCAGCGGCACGTCACCGCGACCGAGGTCGAAGCGCTGCTCCGCCACGGCTTCCAGCAGGGATTCCATCGCGTGGCCCAGCTCGCCGATGGCGAACACGCCCGCCATGCGCGCGCCACCCTTGAGGGTATGCAGGTCGCGCTGCATGCCGACCACCGGATCGCGGTCGCCCGGCGCTTCGCGCAGGCGCGCAAGCAGGCCGTCGGAATGGTCGAGCAGGTCGCGGCTCTCCTCGACGAAGATGTCGATGAGCTCTGGATCCAGGCCGGTGAAGTCGAACGCCGCATCCGGGTCATGGTCCAGCGCGATCGCCGCCAGCAGCGCTGCCACCGCCGGGTCGACGTCGTGCCGGCCGTCGTTGGCGGCTTCGAGTTCTTCGGCTTCGAAGGCTTCGGCGTCGAGGCGCTCGGCTTCGAGGCGCTCGGCCTCGGCACGTTCGGCATCGAGGCGTTCGGCTTCGGCCTGATCGGCGGCGGCGATCTCGGCTTCCAGCTGCTCGAGTTCGAGGCGTTCCGCTTCCGCGCGTTCTGCTGCGACGCGTTCGGCGTCTGCCCGTTCGGCTTCGGCCCGCTCCGCCTCGGCGCTCTCTGCCTCGACGCGGGCTGCTTCAAGACGCTCTGCCTCGACCCGCTCGGCCTCGGCACGCTCCTCTGCGGCGATTTCGGCTTCCAGCTGTTCGAGCTCTACGCGTTCCGCCTCCAGGCGCTCGGCTTCGATGCGCTCGGCGTCGAGCAGTCCGGCTTCCAGCGCATCCAGTGCCGCGCGCTCGGCCTCAAGGCGCCCGGCATCGGATGCATCCAGGTCTTCGGCCAGCATCCCGGCGTCTGCGTCTCCGGCATCGAGCGACGCCACCATCGACTGCGCTGCTTCGGCCCGTTCGGCTTCAAGCCGTTCGCTCTCGATGCGTTCGGCATCGAGACGCTCGAGTTCAAGGCGTTCCGCTTCGAGGCGCTCCGCTTCGACTCGCTCCGCTTCGATTCGTTCGGCTTCGACTCGTTCTGCCTCGACGCGCTCCGCTTCGAGCCGCTCGGCTTCGACGCGTTCGGCTTCGCCGCGTTCGATTTCCACGCGCTCGGCCTCGACGCGCGCCGCCTCAAGGCGCTCCGCTTCGAAGCGCTCCGCTTCAATTCGCTCCGCTTCAATGCGCTCCGCTTCAATGCGCTCCGCTTCGAGGCGCTCCGCTTCAAGGCGCTCCGTTTCAATGCGCTCCGCGTCCGCGGCGACGCTGTCGGGTGCGACGGCATCTTCGGAGGTCGGCTGGAAGTTCGCGTATTTGCTCAAATCGAGATCGACCAGCTCCGGGGACTGGCCAATCAAGGCCTGCATCGCACCGGCAATGCTGTCGTCCGCCGCCGCGTCCGCGTCGGCGTCGCGCTCTCCGGCCTGGCCATCCTGCGGGGCCATCCTGATATCGGGCAGCGCGTCACGCAGGCTCACCAGGCGTGCGGCAAGTGCGATGGCTACCGGCACCTGCGGCGCGGGCGCATGCAGGCCGACCAGGGCGGCGCGTGCCACCTCGGTGAGTTCGCCGATGGCGGCCACGCCTTCCGCGGATGCCGGGGCACCGCCAGCGAGCAGGCGACGGATATACCCCTCGGCGGGCGCCACCACCTGCGCGACCGACGGCACTTCGGTCATCGCGAAGGCGCCGTTCATGGTGTGCAGGGCGCGCAGCAGCTCCTCGCTGGCCGGGGTCGGCGCCTCGGCCGCACGGGCCACCCACGCGTCGACCGTCACCAAGTGACCGGCGACCTCGGCGTCGAGGATTTCGAGCAGGAGCGCGTCGACCGACGCCGGCATCATCTCGATGGGGGCGCCGCCGGACGTCTCTTCGGCCACGGCCTCGTCGTCCGGCGTAGCGGCTGCGGTGTCGAAGTCCGCGCGCGCATCGGCGTCGATCCCCGACAGCGCGCTCGTCGCAGCGTCACCGGCCGCGGACGCACCATCAACCGCCGCAGCAGACGGCACCGCATGCTCGGGCATGCCTTCGTCGCCGCTGGCGATACGCTCGGCGGAGGCCTGCATGCGCTCGAGGTCGACCTGCACCGGACCGTCGCCGCGCAGCGCAGCCTGCAGCTGCGGCAGGGTGTAGAAGGCCTGGTCGACCATCGCCACCACCGCCGGGCTCGCGACGCGCGTGCCGTCGAGCACGCGGTTGAGCATGTGCTCGACCTTCCAGCTGAATTCACCCAGCGTGCGCGCGCCGACCAAGCGCCCGCTGCCCTTGAGGGTGTGGAACACGCGGCGGATCGGGCGCAGGCGCTCGAGATCATCGGGCTGCGCACGCCACAGCGGCAGCAGCTGGTCGAGGTTGTCGATCTCTTCCGCGAATTCCTCGAGGAACACCTCGCGGATCTCGTCGTCGATCTCGTCGCCGGTGGCCTCGAAGCCACCCGCGGCGCGCGCGATCGCGGGCGCGGGTGCAGGTGCGGGTGCCGGTTCCGATGCAGCTGCGGGCGCAGGCAGTGCCGCACGCGCGCCGTCGGCATCGCGGTCGATCAGCGCAGCAACCGTGCGCTCGATGTCCGCCTCGCTGAAGACCGCCTGCGGCTCCGTGCCGGAACCGGCAGGCGACGCGGCAGCTCCGGTATCCAGTTCCGCCGGCAGCGGCCAGTAGCCCAGCGTTTCCAGGCTCTGGCGGGTGACATCGAGGATCTCGTCGCGGTTGAAGCGGTTCTCGCGCAGCGCCTCGAGGTAGTACTCCAGGCTCGCCAGTGCGTCGGCGAAGGTGTCCAGCTGGCGGCCGTTGGGCACGCGGCGGCAGCCGATCAATTCGGTTTCGGTGTAGCGGCGCACACCGGTGAGGTAGGCGGCGGGCACTGGCAGCTCGAGCATCTGCAGTGCGCCCGAGACCTCCTGCAGCAGCCGGGGCACCTCGGCCAGCTCGGCGTGGTCCCAGCTGGTCTCGATGAACGCAACGAAGGCCTGGCGCGCATCGGCGAAGTTGGCGATGGCCTCGCGGACCAGCACCTCCAGCACCTTGCGCGACTCGGTGGAGAACAGGTCGTCCTGGTCGCCGCCCTCCTCGTCGCCCGCACCAAGGCGCGAAACCTGGTCGTCGAGCGTGGCTTCGACATAGAGCAGTGCGCCGGCGACGTCGAGCAGCGCGCCCTCGTCGGCGGCACGGTCGCCGCGGACGATGGCCGCCATGGCATCGCGCTGCTGCTGGATCACGCCGCGCGCGACGCCCAGGCCGAGCATGCCGAGGGTGTCGGCGACGCCGCCGAGTGCCTCGACCTGCGGCGCCAGGCGCGAGAGCTCGCCTTCGCCGGTGCGCAGGTGCAGGTCGAGCGCATCCTTGACGCGCAGCAGGTCTTCCTTGACGGCGGCGGACACGGTGTCGAGCAGCGCGCGGTTGCGGCCGCTCAGGCTGCCTTGCGCGTGGCTGATCTCGGAATCGGTGGGCAGCTGGCCGCCCAGTTCGAACGTTTCGTGCAGCGCGCGCAGCTGCTCATGGTCGCCGCTGCCGTGGGCCACGTGGTACAGCAGCTGGCGGGTCGGCTCGAGTACGGCCTCGGCGCGCGGAATGCCGAAGCCGTCGTCCTCGAACATGCGCCGCGATTCGCGCTCGACGCTGGCGAACGCCTGGCGCAGGCCCGGGCCTGCCTGCAGCGCGCCATCGGACATGGCCTTGGCCACCGACGACGCCACCCACAGCATCCGCCTCGCGGGCTCCTGCCGGGTCTGTGCCAGCAGCTCGTCGAGCGATCCGGCAAGCACGCCGGCATTGTCCGGCGCGCCGGATTCCGGCCAGGCGGCCATGGCGTCGCGCAGCCCGGAAAGCAGGGGCTGGACGCGCGCATTGCGCACCGGCGCCGGCTCGACCGTGGTCGGTGCCGGCGCGATCCCGCCGGGCAACGGACGCTGCAGGTCGGGCGCGAACAGCACGCTCTCCGACAACCCCGCTTCGCCGCGTGCCGCGCGCAGCTCGTTGAGCAGCGGCAGCAGCACGATCGGGATGTCCTTGTGGCCGCTCTGCAGGCGCTCGAGGTAATCCGGGAGCAGCACAACGCCACGCATCAGGGTGGCGCAGGCGCCATCGCGGTCGGTGGTGCGACCGTCCTGCAGCGCCTGGGCCAGGCGCTCCATCTCCTCGGCCACCATCGCCGGCGCGTACAGCTCGACCATGCGCAGCGTGCCCTGCACCTGGTGCAGGTAGCTGGCACAGAAGCGCATGCGGCTGGTGTCGGCGGGGTCGGCGGCGAAGTCCTCGATCTCGATCCGCGCCTGGCGCAGGGTCTCGTCGAGCTCCGGCTTGACCCAGCCGAGCGTGGTGTAGTCGATCGCGTCGCGCAGGGCGGTCATCGGTCTGCGCTTCAGGCCGGCAGCTTGAAGTCGGCGACCGAGCGGCGCAGGTCGGCCGCGAGCTGGGCCAGGTTGCCAATCGACTCGGCGGTCTGGTTGGCGCCTTGCGAAGTCTGCGCGGTGATCGACTGGATCGTGTTCATGGTCGCGGTGATGTTGGTCGCGGCCGCGGACTGCTGCTGCGAGGCGCTGGAGATGCCTTCGATGAGCGATGCCAGGCTGGTCGACACGTTTTCGATCTCACCCAGCGCGGTACCGGCGTCCTCGGCCAGGCGCGCACCGGCGACCACCTCGGACGTCGTCTGTTCCATCGAGCTGACGGCCTCGTTGGTATCGCTCTGAATGGTCTGCACCAGCGTCTCGATGCGCTTGGTGGCGTTGGATGCGCGTTCGGCGAGGCGCTGCACTTCGTCGGCCACGACCGCGAAGCCACGACCCGCCTCACCGGCGGACGCCGCCTGGATGGCCGCGTTCAGCGCCAGGATGTTGGTCTGCTCGGAGATGTCGTTGATCAGTTCGACGATCGAGCCGATCTCCTGCGAGCTTTCGCCGAGGCGCTTGATGCGCTTGGAGGTTTCCTGGATCTGGTCGCGGATCGAGTCCATGCCGGCGATCGTCTCGCGGACCACGCCCGCGCCCTTGGTGGCGATCTGCACCGAGCGCTGCGCCACGTCGGCGGACTCGGCGGAGTTGCGCGACACCTGGTTGATGCTCTGCGCGATCTCGTTGATGCGGTCGGACGCGGAGTTGATCTCCTGCGCCTGGTGCTCGGCGGCCTCGGCCAGGTGCATGGCGGTGGCCTGCGTCTCCTGCGCACTGGACGCCACCTGCACCGAGGTGTCGTTGATCGTCTGCACCAGGCTGCGCAGCTGCTCGACGGCGAAGTTGATGGAGTCGGCGATGGCGCCGGTCATGTCCTCGGTGACGGTGGCCTTGACCGTCAGGTCGCCTTCGGCGAGCGAACCCATTTCGTCCAGCAGGCGCATGATCGCCTCCTGGTTGCGGTTGTTGAGCTCCATGGTGTTCTCGAAGCGCTCGCGGCGCTCGCGGCCGGACGACCACAGCAGGCCGACCAGCGCGGCCAGCGCCAGGCCACCGAAGATGATCGAGATCCAGATGTTGCCCAGCAGGCTGGTGTCGCGCAGCGAACCGAACGCGGTCAGCGCCTGGAACAGCGATTCGCTGTTGCCGAGCAGCTTGTCCGATCCGGTGGTCAGCGCGGCGGCCGCGTTCTGCGCGGTGAACAGGTCCTCGGAGCTCGCGAGGATCGCGTCGAGGTCCTTCTTCATTTCCCCCCACTGCGTCGTCGCCTGCGCCAGCGCGGCCAGCGCGGCGGCGTTCGACAGCGGCTGCACGTTCATCGCATCGTCGCCGGAGCGCAGGCCCGTGAGCACCTGGTCGAAGACGCCCGCGTCGCGGGCCAGCGCATCACCCGCGTTGGAGGCACCGGCGCCGCCGGCGCGGATCTCGGTGACGCGGCGCGCCATCGTGGACGCCAGCACCACCTCGCGCAGCGCGATGTAGATCTGCGACGACGGCGAGCCGCTGGCCGACATCGCGCGCACCACTTCGTCGAGCTGCGCCTGCAGCTGCGGCACCGCCTGGCTGAAGCGCTCGGCGTTGCCGGCGAAGGCGACCACGGCGGCCTCGCTGGCCAGCACCTGGTCGGCGTTCATCGCCAGTGGCGCCCAGGTTTCGCCGACCGCGCGGATCGGGCCGCTGACGCCGGTGGTGGTGCCGAAGTTGCTGTCGAGGCGGGAAATGTCGCCGTCGATCGCGGCCTTGGTGGCGCGGAACGTCGCGAACGACGCGGCATTGCCTTCCACCGCCTCGCGGCCCTGGTTGGCCAGGCGCTGCGAGTTCACCTGCAGGCTGGAGGCCGCCGTACTGGCGCCGCCGAGGCGCGCGGCCTTGGTCATCGCATAGATGGTGTTGCCGGCGAATACCAGCAACGAGACCACGAGCAACCAGATCCAGACGTTGGTGCCGATGTTGCGACCCTTGCCGGCTACGCTGTCGATGACATTGCTCATGGAGTTACCTCTGACCTTGCTGGGGCGGCGGTCATGCCGCGGCGTGTCTGAATTCGGGAGTGCGGGACAGCCTGTCGAGGCTGAAAACCGCCCATGCATGACCGCCCACGTCGTAGGCGCGGTCGATGAAATTCGCGTAGCGGCCGTCGGCAAGGCCGGCGGCGTCCGTCTCCTGCTCGACCAGGAAGCTGCGCTGGCCGTACAGCTCGTCGATCGTCACCGCCACGTCGCCGCCGGGCTGGCGCACCAGCAGCACGCGCTGGCCTTCGTGGAGCACGGTGCGCTCGCCTTCCAGGAACATGCGCAGGTCGACCACCGGCAGCAGGTTGCCGCGGATATTGGCGACGCCAAGCATCCAGGGCTGCGCCCCGGGCACCGGCGTCAGCTGCGGCATCGGCAGGATCTCGACCACCTCATCGAAGCCGGAAGCCAGCGAGCGTCGGCCAACGCGATAGCCCACACCGCGCCACAGGCCAGGCGCATCCAGCTGCTCAGGCAGGCCGGCGATGTGCGCCAGGCTGCGCTGCTCGTAGCTGGCGAGGATCTCGAACGGATCCATCGCCACCGGTTGGGCGTGGGCATTGGCCACTTCAGCCACCGAGCAGGCTGTTGATTTGCTCGACCAGGTCGCTTTCGACCGGCGGCTTGACGATGTAGCCCTTCGCGCCCTGGCGCATGCCCCAGGCCTTGTCGGTCTCCATGCCCTTGGTGCTGACGATCAGCACCGGGATGGCGCTGGTCACCGCATCGCGCGACAGCGCGCGCGTGGCCTGGAAACCATTCATGCCGGGCAGCACCAGGTCCATCAGGACCAGTGCCGGCAGCTCGCGCTTGCAGACTTCGATGCCGTCCTCGGCGTTGGCCGCAGCCAGCACCTGGTGGCCGTTGCGTTCAAGCAACTGGGTGAGGACCGCGGTATCGGTCGGCGAGTCCTCGATCAACAGGATCTTTGCCATGGTGTGCCTGTCCCCCCGGTCAGGCGTTGACGTGTTTGCGGATGGCGTCGAGGAGTTCCTCGCGCGTAAAAGGCTTGGTGACGTACTGCTCGGAGCCCACGATGCGACCTCGGGCCTTGTCGAACAGGCCGTCCTTGGAAGACAGCATGATCACCGGCGTGTGCTTGAAAAGCTGGTTGTTCTTGATCAGTGCGCAGGTCTGGTAGCCGTCCAGGCGCGGCATCATGATGTCCACGAAGATGATCTGCGGCCGCTGGTCGGCGATCTTGGCCAGCGCCTCGAACCCGTCGGTCGCAGTCACCACGTCCGCACCCTCGCGGCGCAGCAGTGTCTCTGCCGTGCGGCGGATGGTCTTCGAATCGTCGATCACCATCACGCGCAGGCCATCAAGGCTGCCGGCGCGGTTTTCGTCCTGCGTCATCATGTCTCCCCGGTGCGCGTCGCTCGTAAACGCCGGCGTCGCTGCAAGCAGTCTTATATCCCAGTCGGACGCCACACTGTCAAGCGAGAATATGGCGTTGTGCGTGCGCGATCAGCAATCGCGGCAGTGGTGCCGCGCGCAGCTGCTAACATTTGTCAGTTACTGCCGTGGAAGGCCCATATGCCACTCGAAGTCATCGTCGTGATGGACCCGATCGGGTCGATCACCATCGCCAAGGATTCGACCTTCGCCATGCTCCTCGAGGCGCAGCGGCGTGGCCATCGCCTTCACTACGTGGTGCCGGGTGGCCTGTCGATGGAAGGTGGCGTGGCGCAGGCGCTCGTCGCGCCGCTGCAGGTCGCTGACGACGCCGCGGGCTGGTTCGAACTGGGAACTACGTCACAACGCGCGTTCCAGGCGCGCGACGTGGTGCTGATGCGCCGCGACCCGCCGGTCGATTCAGACTACCTGCACGACACGTTGATCCTCGACGCCGCGCGCATGGCCGGCGCCAACGTGGTCAACGATCCGCGTGGACTGCGCGACCTCAACGAGAAGCTCGCCGCCCTGCTCTTCCCGCAGTGCTGCCCGCCGACCCTGGTCAGCCGCAATGCCGCCGCGCTGAAGGCGTTCGTCGGCCACCATGACCAGGCGGTGCTGAAGCCGCTGGATGGCATGGGCGGCCGCTCGATCTTCCGCGCCAGCGCTGGCGATCCCAACCTCAACGTCATCCTCGAGACGCTCACCGACAGCGGCCGGCACCTGGCCATGGCGCAGCGCTACCTGCCGGAGATCACCGAGGGCGACAAGCGCATCCTGCTGGTCGACGGCGTGCCGGTGGACTACTGCCTGGCGCGCATCCCGCAAGGCGACGAGTTCCGCGGCAACCTGGCCGCCGGCGGCCGCGGCGAAGGCCGTCCGCTGAGCGAGCGCGACCGCTGGATCGCGGCGCAGGTCGGCCCCGAGATGGTCCGCCGCGGCATGCGCTTCGTCGGCCTGGACGTGATCGGTGATTACCTCACCGAGGTCAACGTCACCAGCCCGACCTGCATCCGCGAGCTCGACGCCCAGTTCGGCCTCAACATCGCCGGCCTGCTGTTCGACGCCATCGAGCAGTGAGGAGCGGCGGCTGACGTGGCGGCATTGCCTGCGCAATCGGTGATCGGCGAGCGCGACCGGCTCGGCGCAACGCTGGTGCTGTCGCTGCTGGTGCACGGCATGCTGGTGCTGGGCGTCGGCTTCGCGCTCGACGACGCGGCGCCGGTGCTGCCCACGCTGGATGTCATCCTCACCGAAACCACCAGCCCGCTGACGCAGTCGCAGGCCGATTTCCTCGCCCAGGCCAGCAACCAGGGCGGCGGCGAGGACGAGCTCAGCAAGCGCCCGCGCGACGCCCAGGTCGGCCAGCTGCCGCAGGACGAGGCCGGCGTGGCACAGCAGGCGATGCGCGCGCAGTCACCCGACGCCAGCGTGCCGCCGGAAACGCGGGTGGTCGCCAGCCGCAACGGCGAGACGCGCGTCGCCGCGCCGGAGGACACGCCGCTTGCCGACGACACGCCCCTGCCGCGCGGCGAGGAGCGCATCGAGCGCGACCTGGCGATGGCACGACTGGCCGCGGAGATCCACCTGCAGTCGGAGCGCTACGCCAAGCGACCGAAGCGCAAGTTCGTGTCGGCAAGCACCCAGGAGTGGGCGTACGCGACCTACCTGCGCAGCTGGGTGGACCGCGTCGAGCGGGTCGGCAACCTGAACTATCCGGACGAGGCGCGCCGCAGGCAGCTGTCCGGCACGCTGGTGATCAGCGTGGCGATCCGCCGCGACGGCTCGGTGGAGCGCGCGGAGGTGATCCAGTCCAGCGGCGTGCGCCTGCTCGACGACGCCGCGCTGCGCATCGCCCGCCTCGCCGAGCCTTACCCGCCCCTGCCGCGTACCGAGGAGGAGATCGATGTCCTCCACGTCACCCGCACCTGGAACTTCCTGCCGGGCGGCGAGCTGGTCGACGACTGACGGCGCGGCACGTGTGCCGCGACCGCAGGGTTACAGCGCCTGCCAGCGCAGGCCCTCGCCGCGCCGGTAGTACACGCCCCGCGCACGGGCATACACCGAATCGGCACTGACCAGTCCGAACATGCGGCCGTCGGCGCTGGCGCCGCGATGGTCGCCGAGCACCAGCAGCTTGCCCGGCGGCACGCGCAGCGAGGCGATGTCCGGCCCGCCGCCATCATCGAGGTCGAGCGCCACCTGCCGCCCGCCGAAGGACTCGATGCCGGCATCGGCGCCACGCGCCAGCGGCCGGCCATTGATGCTGAGGCGACCATCAAGCAGCGCCACCTGGTCACCCGCCACGGCCACCACGCGCTTGATCAGGCGCGTGCCGTCATGCGGCGACTTGAACACCGCGACATCACCGGCGCGCGGCACATCGCGCTCGATCAAAGTGACGGCGGTGAACGGCACGCGCACGCCGTACGCACTCATGTCGACCACCACGCGATCGCCCGGCCGCAGCGTCGGCTGCATGGAGCCGCTGGGCACCACGTAGTGGTTGGCGAACGAACTGCGCGCCACCAGCAGCAGCGCCAGCATGACCAGCAGCGGTGCCGATTCGCGGAACAGGCGGGCAAGGCGCGCGTGTGCACCCTGCGCGGTGGTGGATTGCGTCATGGCGGAGCCTTGGCGGTGTGGAGGCGTGGACCTCCACCGACCCTGCCGGCTGCGCGAAGGTTCCCGGGCCTCAGCCGCGCTGGCGCGATGCCGCCTGCTCGGCCAGGGTGAGCGCCACGTTGTTGCGCAGGTAGGCGGGTTCCAGCAGCTCGGGAGCCACCGCCTCACCGCGCGCGAATGCCGCCGCGGCCAGCCGAGCCAGGTCGCCGGCGCGCGGCAGCGCCGCGTCGTCGACCGCGACCAGCCGTGCACCGAAACGCGTGCGCAGCGCGCCGTCGAGCGCCGAGAACCCGGTGCCGACGCCGAGCCAGCCGCCCTCCCCGGCTTCACCCGGCAGCGCGGCCGCATCCGGTGCCATGACCGCCTCCGGCGCCAGTACGCGCCACGCGTCGTGCTCGCGCGCGAAGCCGCCGAGGTAGACCTCACCCATGCGCGCGTCGATCGCCGCCAGCACCCGGGCATCCGCAGGGCCTGCTTCCGGGATGCGCGCGCCCTGCGCCAGCACCGCCAGCGTGGACACCGCCAGCGCCGGCAGGTCGAGCGCGAGCGCGATGCCCTGCGTCAGCGAAATCCCCAGCCGCACCCCGGTGAACGCACCCGGCCCGCGGCTGACGGCGATGCCGTCGAGGCTGGCGCGGGCAATGCCGGCCTCGGCCAGCAGCGCGTCCGCCCAGGGCAACACCAGCTCGGCGTGGCGCCGCGGCGCGACCTCGAAGCGCTCGCGCACCTCGCCGTCGAGCCAGAGCGCGACCGAGCAGGCCTCGGTGGAGGTTTCAATGGCAAGCAGGCGCATGGACGGCGGACCGGACGGCGGGGCGCGACAGCGTAACCCGCGCCAGCGCCAGGCTCAGCCCCGGGCGAAGAACGCCGCCACGTCGGCGATGTCGCGGGTGTGCGGGAACGGTGGCAGCGACTTCAGGAAGCGCTTGCCGTAGCCCTTGCCGAGCAGGCGCGGATCGCACAGCACCAGCACGCCGCGATCGGTTTCCGAACGGATCAGCCGGCCCACGCCCTGTTTCAGCGCGATCACCGCCTGCGGCACCTGTTCGTCGCGGAACGGATTGCCGCCGGCGCGGCGGATGGCGTCCAGCCGCGCCTCGAACACCGGATCGTCGGGCGCGGCGAACGGCAGCTTGTCGATCACCACCACGCTCAGCGCGCCGCCGGCCACGTCGACGCCCTCGCGGAAGCTGGCGGCACCCAGCAGCACGCCGTTGCCTGACTCGCGGAACCTCTGCAGCAGGACGTGCCGCGGCGCCTCGCCCTGCACGAACAGCGGCCAGGGCCCGTCGCGCAGACCCTCCGCGGTCTCACGCAGCGCGCGGTGCGAAGCGAACAGCAGGAACGCGCGCCCGCCCGAGGCCTCCAGCACCGGGCGCACCGCGGCGGTGACCGCCGAGGTGTAATCACGCGACGACGGCTCGGGCAGCGACGGCGGCAGGTAGGCGAGCGCCTGGGTGCCCCAGTCGAACGGGCTTGGCGCCAGCAGCGTGCGCGGCTCGACCAGCCCGAGCCGGTTGGCGATATGGTCGAAGCGGCCGTCCACCGCCAGCGTGGCCGACGTGAACACCCAGGCCGCGCCCGAGCGTTCGCGATGCGCGCGCAGCGGCCCGGACACGTCCAGCGGCGTGCGCTGCAGGCGGAAGCCGCGCGGTGACAGTTCGTACCAGCGGATGTCGTCGTCGGCCTCGGCCATGCCGTCGTCGAGGCCACGCGGCACGCACCAGCGCGCGAGACGCCCCTGCTGGTCGAGCGTGCGCACGTGGCAGGCCTCGAGCCCGGGCGCGGCATCGCGCAGCGGCGCCAGCGCCTCGGCCAACGCGTGCAGCGCCGCCGACAGCGCGTCCAGCGCCGTGGCGACGTTGGCGTACAGCAGCGCCTGCGCCTGCGTGCCGCGCACCGGCAAGACCTCCAGTTCCGCGCGCAGGCCGCGGGTCGCCTGCTCCAGCGCGCTCGCCGGCGACTGCAGCACCGCCAGCGCGCCGTCGACGTCGCGGCATTCGGCGATCGCATCGCGCGCCAACTCGACCAGCGGGCGCGCCGACAGGCCTTCGCCGAAGAACTGCGCGGCGAGCTCGGGAAGCTGGTGCGCTTCGTCGACCACGAACGCCTCGGCGCCGGGCAGGATCTCGCCGAAGCCCTCCTGCTTCAGCGCCAGGTCGGCCAGCAGCAGGTGGTGGTTGACCACCACGATGTCGGCATCCTGCGCGCGCTGGCGCGCCTGCACCACGAAGCACTCGCCCCAGAACGGGCATTCGTTGCCCAGGCAGTTGTCGGCGGTGGAGGTGACCATCGGCAGCAGCGGCGAGTCTTCGGCCAGCGATTCCAGTTCGGCCAGGTCGCCCATGCGCGTGCGCCCGCCCCAGGCGACGATGCGCTCGAACTGCGACGCCTGCGCCGCGCTGGTGAAGCGCGCCTCACCGCGCGCGCGCTCCACGCGATGGCGGCACAGGTAGTTGGCGCGGCCCTTCAGCAGCGCGGTGCGCAGGCCGATGCCGAGCGCATCGCGCACCCGCGGCAGGTCGCGGTGGTAGAGCTGGTCCTGCAGTGCGCGCGTCCCGGTGGAGATGATGGTCTTGCGCCGCGACAGGATGGCGGGCACCAGGTAGGCGAAGGTCTTGCCGGTGCCGGTGCCGGCTTCGGCCAGCAGCACGTCGCGACTGTCGAAGGCCTCGGCCACTGCAGCGGCCAGGTCCTGCTGCGCCGGTCGCGGCCGGAACCCGGACAGGCGGTCGGCCAGCAGGCCGCCTTCGACCAGCGCGGCGCGGCTGCGCGCCGCCAGCTCGCCCTCGACCTGCGGCGCGGCGACATGGGATTCGGAATGACTCATCTGGTCGCCATGATCGCCGCAAACCGCGGGCCTGGTCGTCATCCGTCGACCGGTGGCGGCGTCGGCGGAGTACGCGCGCGACGCGATCGCGTTCTCAGTAGCGCGCCGGCGGACCGATCCGGCAGGCGTCGATGGCGGCCTTGGCCGCGGCCGCACCGGCGGCATCGCCCTCAAGCAGGCGCACCTGTTCGAGGGTCGCCCAGTGGCGGCGGCACAGCGGACCGACCTGCGAACCGAGCGCGAACGCGCGCTCCGCCAGGCTGGCGGCCGCGGCGCGGTCGCCCAGCAGCAGGGCCAGCTCGGCGCGCTCCTGCAGCAGCGCGGGATCGCCGGGCACGATGCTGATCGCGTGGTCCAGCGCCTTGGCGGCGTCGGCCACATGGCCTTGGGCTTCGAGGCGATGCGCCTGGTCGCGCAGGTCCTCGACCTCGTTGTCGCGCAGCGGCTGCACCGAGAGTTCGCCTTCGCCATCGCCGGCGGAGGCGCGGATCGCAGCGACCATTTCCGCCGGCGTGGCCGAAGTAAGCGACGTGGACGGGGCGATGGTCGGAGCCGAGGCGCAGGCCACCAGCGCGGCAAACAGCACGCACGCCAGTGCGATGCGCAGCGACGGCGCGCGGAACGTGGGGGACGTCATGGTCAGTGCTGCGGTTCCGAAGGCGGTGGGGGTGGCGGCGAATCCTGGGGCTCTGCCGCGCTTTCGCGGTCGCGACCGAAGCCGAGCCACTCGCGCCAGCCTCCACCGCCCTGCCCGCTCTCCTCGACATAGGCAGGCGGCGCGCAGGGTTGCCAGGGCGGCGCGAAGCCGTCGGCGAACGCGAACCGGCGCGCCTCCGGGCAGCCGGCATCGGTGCTGGTGCCGCCGACCACCCACTGCCAGTCGAGGCCCTTGTCGCCGACCTTGAGCGGCGCGGTGGGCAGCGCCTTGAACAGGCCCGACCAGATCCGCATCGCGCCGGTGGCGCCATACAGGCCGGTCTGCTCGTTCTTGTCGTTGCCCACCCAGACGACCGCGAGATGGTCGCCGGTGTAGCCGGCAAACCAGCTGTCGCGGCCGTCGTTGCTGGTGCCGGTCTTGCCGGCGGCGTTGAGCTTGCCCAGGCCGTCGTTGACCAGCTGCCGGCCGGTGCCTGACGACACCGCGTGCTGCAGGGCCAGCGTCACCAGGCGCGCCGCAGTGCGGTCGCCGTCATCGGGCTGCGGCGGCGCCTTGTCGTAGCGCTTGAGCACGCGGCCGTCGTCGCCCAGCACCCCGCGCACGGTGTACAGCGGCTGGATCTCGCCGTCGGACGCCAGGAACTGGTAAAGCTGCGCCATGGCATACGGGCTCTGGTCGACGGAGCCGAGGATGAGCGCGGGATTGGCCGCCGCCTCGATGCCTGCGAGCTGCTTGATCAGGTTGGCCAGGCGCTCCGGGCGCACCGCCATGCCCACCCGCACCGTCGCCTGGTTGTAGGAGCGCGCCAGCGCATCCACCAGGCGCACGCTGCCGTGGCTCCTGCCGTCGGAATTGCCGGGGTTCCAGCGCTTGCCGGTGTCGAGCGTCACGGTCACCGGCGAATCGTCCACCCAGGTCGCCAGCGACCAGCGGTCCGGCAGGGCCAGCGCCAGCAGGTATACGAACGGCTTCAGCAGCGAGCCGACCGGCCGCTGTGCCTCGACCGCGCGGTTGAAGCCCGGCGTCGACACGTCGCGGCTGCCGATCACCGCGAGCACTTCGCCGTTGTGCACGTCGGTGACCACGAGGCCGGTCTCGAGCGCCGGGCGGCGCGCGTTGTCGAGCGATTTCATGGTGCGCTTGACCGCGGCTTCGGCATACGCCTGCGCCGAGGGCGACATGCTGGTCATGACCGCCAGCCCGGCGCCCTGCAGCTCCGCAGCCGAGTAATCGGCGGCGAGGTGCCGGCGCACCAGGTCCACGTATGCCGGGAAGCGGTTGGCGGCGGCGCTGCCCGGGCGCTCGCTCACGCCCAAAGGCGCGGCGACGGCGCGGTCGTGCTCGGCCTGGTTGATCAGCCCGGTCTCGAGCATCTTGCCGAGCACGAAATCGCGGCGCGCGCGCGCGCGCTCGGGATGGCGGCGCGGATCGTAGTCCGACGGCCCGCGGATGATGCCGACCAGCAGCGCCACCTGCTCGGTGGAGAGATCGTCGAGGTGGCGGCCGAACCAGTGCTCGGAGCCCGCAGCCACGCCGCGGATCGCCTGCGCGCCGCGCTGGCCCAGGTACACCTGGTTGAGGTAGGCCTCGAGGATCAGGCCCTTGTCGTAGCGCGCTTCGATCAGCAGCGCGTAGATGATCTCGTTGAACTTGCGGCTCCAGGTCTGCTCGCGGCCGATGCCGAGCAGGCCGCTGCGCGCGAGCTGCTGGGTCAGCGTGCTGGCGCCCTGCCTGGTGTCACCGGCCTTCAGGTTCACGAACGCCGCGCGCAGCATGCCGCCCAGGTCGATGCCGTGGTGGTGCGCGAAGTCGCGGTCCTCGACCGCCTGCAGCGCATCGGTGAGCTGCTGCGGCACGTCCTGCACGCGCACCAGCCGGCGCTCTTCCTGCTGCTTGCCGTACAGCGTGGCGATGCGCGCCGGATCCAGGCGCGCGGCCTTGGCGTCGCGGTCGGCCACCAGGTCGCGGACCTTCGAGACCCGGCCCGAGGCCAGGCGCACTTCGACGCGGCTCGGCGCCACGTCGCCGCCGACGTCCTGGAAACCGCGGCTGGCGATGGTGAAACGCCCGCCTTCGCCCGCCGCCCAGGTGCCCGCCTTGCGGCCGTCGCCTTCGCGATAGCCGGCCGCGGCAAGTTCCGTCTTGAGCGTGCCGGCATCCATCGCCAGGCCCGGTGCCAGCGCCAGCGGCCGCGCGTAGACGCGGGTCGGGATCTGCCACTGCAGTTGCCCGAAGCTCTTCCCGACCTGGTGGTTCAGGTACAGCGTGTACGGAATGAGGAAGCCGAGGCCGAGGCCGACGGCGGCCAGCGCCCAGGTCAGCAGCCGGCGGCGCCAGTCAAGCCGCGGGCTGTCGATGTCGTGGTCGTCTTCGTCGTAATCGATGCGTGCCATGTGGGCTCGGCGGCCCGCGGGCCAGGTGGCGCCGGGTGGGCGCGTTGAAGGGATGCGAGAATGGAAAAAAAGCGTGCCGAGTCTAGCCCAGCGCCAGCGCGCTCCCGGTCACGCCGCCACCCCCCAGTCAGCCGGAGTTGTCGCTGGATGTCGTTCTCGATCGCCGACGCGCGCTTTTTCGTCGCCCGTGCCTCCGGCCTGCTGCACCGTGGCCTGCTGAGCCTGCGCACCCGCGGCGTGGCCTCGAGCTGGACGCGCGTGTGCGCGCAGCTGCGGCCCGCGCCGCCGGCACTGCGCGCAGCGCTGTACCTGCCGGCACGCGCGCCGTTCGCACCGTTCACGCTGCCGACGAGCGACATGCCGCGGGCGAGCTTGGTGATCCCGGTCTATGGCCAGTTCGCGCATACCCTGGCCTGCCTGCGCGCGCTGGCGGCGCATCCGCCGGCGGCGGCGTTCGAGGTGATCGTGGTCGACGACGGCTCGGCTGACGAGACCGCCGACGCGCTGCCGCGGGTCGCGGGCCTGCGCTATCACCGCCGCGCCGTGAACGGCGGCTTCATCGCCGCCTGCAACGACGGCGCGGCGCTCGCCCGCGGCGAGGTGCTGGTGTTCCTCAACAATGACACGGTGCCGCAGCCGGGCTGGCTGGACGCACTGCTGGCCACCTTCGACGCGGTGCCCGACGCCGGCCTGGTCGGCGCGCAGCTGCTCTACCCCGACGGCCGCCTGCAGGAGGCCGGCGGGGTGGTGTTCAACGACGGCAATGCCTGGAACTACGGCCGCCTCGGTGATCCCTCGCATCCGCGCCATGCCTATCTGCGCGATGCCGACTACGTCAGCGGCGCGGCGATCGCGATCCCGCGCGCGCTGTTCCAGGAGCTCGGCGGCTTCGACACCCGCTACGCGCCGGCTTATTATGAAGACACCGACCTCGCCTTCGCCGTGCGCGCCGCCGGGCGCCGCGTGCTGTACCAGCCCGCGGCAAAGGTGGTGCACGACGAAGGCGCCACGTCCGGCACCGATACCGGCACCGGCCCCAAGGCGCACCAGCTGCGCAACCGCGAGGTCTTCCTCGCCCATCGCGCCGCGGCACTCGCGCACCACCGCGCGCCGCACGAGCCGACGCCGGCCACGCTGCATGCCGGCCAGCGCCAGGTGCTGGTGATCGACGCGCTCACCCCGCAGCCCGACCGCGACTCCGGCTCGCTGCGGCTGGTCAACCTGATGCGCCTGCTGCGCGAGGAAGGCGCGCATGTGGTGTTCCTGCCCGCCAACCGCAGCTACGACGGCCGCTACACCGACGCCCTGCGCCAGCTGGGCGTGGAAGCCTGGTGCGCGCCACACGCCGCGCGCGCGCCGGCTTGGCTGGCCGAGCACGGACCGCGCTTCGACGTGGTGGTGGCCTGCCGCCATTACGTGGCCAGCGAGTTCATCCCGCTGCTGCGCCGTCATGCGCCGCAGGCGCGGCTGGTGTTCGACAGCATCGACCTGCACTACCTGCGCGAGCAGCGCGCCGCGGAGGTCACCGGCGACGCCGCGATCGCGAGGGCCGCGCTGCGCACGCGCGCGCGCGAACTCGCAGTCATCGCCGCGAGCGACATCACCCTGGTGGTCAGCGAGGCCGAGCGCGTGGTCCTGCAGCGCGATGCGCCGCAGGCCACCGTCGAGGTGTTGTCCAACCTGCACAGCGTGGCCGGGCCCGGCAGGCCATTCGCCGAGCGCCGCGACCTGGTGTTCGTGGGCGGCTTCCGCCACCCGCCGAACGTCGATGCCGTGCGCTGGTTCGCCGCCGATGTCTTCCCGCATGTCCGCCGGCAGCTGCCGGATATCGCGTTCCACGTGATCGGCGATGACGTCACCCCCGAGGTCGCCGCGCTCGCCGCGCTGCCGGGCGTGGTGGTGCATGGCCACGTGCCGGATATCGCGCCGTACATGGATGGCGGACTGGTCGCCATAGCGCCGCTGCGCTTCGGCGCCGGGGTCAAGGGCAAGATCAACCTCAGCATGGCGCACGGCCAGCCGGTGGTCGCCACGTCGTGCGCGGTCGAGGGCATGCACCTGGTCGACGGGCGCGACGTGCTGGTGGCCGACGAGGCCGAAGCATTCGCGGCGGCGGTGGTACGCGCCTGCGGCGACGCCGCGCTGTGGCAGGCATTGGCGACGCACGGGCTCGAAAACGTGGCCCGGCATTTTTCCGCCGACGCCGCGCGTGCGGTCGTGCATCGCGTGTTCATGGCCTGAACCGGCTCAGTCTGCGGGAGCACCCGCGGCGCGCAGGCGCTGCCTGAAATCGTCCAGCCCCGGCACGCCGGGATCGATGGCGCGCGCCAGCGCCAGCGCGCGCTGCGCGCGCTCCACTTCGCCGGCACCCAGGCGCTCGTTGCCCACCGCCAGCCAGCGCTGCGCGAGCCGCGTGCGCGCGGCCGCGAGCTCGCCCGCGTCCTCGCCCAGGGCCGCGCGGGCGTCCAGGCAGGCGCGCGCCTGGCCCAGGCTGTTGCCACGCAGTTCGCGCTCGTAGCAGTCGCGCGCGGCCGGCAGCAGGCGCGCGCTGGCGGCGCGCACCGCGCGTGACTGTGGTGCCAGCGCGCGGGCACGGGCGATCTTGTCGAAGGCGCTCTCGCCCGGCGGCGACAGCAGGTTGCCGCGCGCACGCGCGGCCTCGGCCGCGTCCAGCAGCTGGCGCACACGGCGGTCGCGCTCGGCTGCAGGCAGCCGCGTCGCGAGCTGGGCACTGTTCTGGCGCGCGCGTTCGAGCCGCGCTTCGGCCTCGGCGACGCCCGCGGCATCGGGCGCGATGGCCTGCGCCCTCGCCAGCGCGGCCTCGGCAGCCACGAACGCGAAATCCGCGGCCAGGCGCGATGCCTCCGCGGCGTGCGCGCTGGCCACCGCCGCCACGCCGTCCTGCGCCGAGGCGTCGCTGGCATCCAGCGCCAGCAGCGCGTTGTAACCCTCGAGGGCGCGGTCGAGCCGACCGCGCGCCAGGGCGTTGTCGGCACGGCGACGCACGGCATCGGTCTCTTCGGTCAGGCGTGCCAGCGTGTCCGGGAGGTCGATGTGGCCGCCGTCGAAACGTCGCGCCGCATCGATGCGCTGCGCGGCCGCGCCCAGCTCGCCGCGCCGCAGCGCCTCGCGCGCCTGCCCCAGCAGCTCCGCCAATGCATCTTCGCGACCGCGCAGCGCGTCCGCATGCGCGGGCTCGATCGCCAGCACGCGCGCGTACAGCGGCAGCGCGGCGCTGTCATCGCCGTCGAGGTGTCCGCGCAGACGCGCAGCTTCGGCCGCAGCCAGCAGCGAATCCAGGCCGGCATGGCCGGCCTCGCGGCGGCGCAGCGCTTCCTCCAACTGCTCGGCCTCCGCCTTCGGCACCGAAAGCTCACGCGCCAGCGCCAGCCCGGCGCGGGCGTCGTCCAGTCGATCCTCGGCAAGCGCCACGCGCGCCTGCGCAAGCGCCGCCGCCGCCACCTGCGCCAGGCCCTGGCTCGCCTCGCGACGGTCGGGATCCATGGCCAACGCGGCTTCGAACAGCTCGCGCGCCCCCGTGCCATCGGCGGCGCTGAGACGGCCTTCGGCGAGTGCGCGCGCGGCTTCGGCGCGCAACGCCTGGCTGCGGGTCTCGGGCCACAGCAGCCCACCGAGCGGCGCACGCAGCACCGCCAGCAGCACGACCACCAGCATCGAACCGATCAGCCACCACTGCCAACGGCGCGCAAGCCCGAGGCGTTCGACCACGCCGCCACGCAGCCGCGTGCCGCCATGCAGGCGGGAGCGCGCGGCGGCGGCGGTGGAATCGCGGGCGGCGTCGGGATGCGATGAGGGAATCACGCCCGGGAGCATAAGCGGCACCGGGTGAATGCGCGCGCGACGCCGGCGACCGGGCCTGCGTCGCAGCCGCCGCGCTCAGGTGCGGTAGGCGCGCTCCACGCCAGGCAGCGCCTCGAGCTTGCCGAGCAGGCGCGACAGCTGCCCGAAATCCGCGACGCGCAGCGACAGCCGCAGCTGCACGCGGCCACGACCGCCGCCGGCATCGCCGTCGATGGCGAGTACGTGCGCATCCTCCTGCGCGATCAGGTTGGTGACGTCCTTGAGCAGGTGCTTGCGGTCGATCGCCTGCAGCATCAGTTCGGCCTGGTGGGCGCCGCCGGAGGCGCCCCACTCCACCGGCAGGACGCGCTGCGGCTCACGCGCGGCCAGGCGCAGGAACGACGCGCAGTCGCTGCGGTGCACGCTCACCCCGCGCGCACGCGTCAGGTAACCGGCGACAGACTCGCCCGGCAGCGGCTGGCAGCAGCGCGCCACCTGCACCAGCAGGTTGTCCACGCCGACCACGGTGAACGCCGGCTTGCCGCCGGGGCGCAGCCGCTTCGGAGCGCGCAGCGCGATCACGTCCGCGTCTTCGCCGGCGGCCTCGGCCTCGCGCTGCTCGCGCTCGTGGTCGGCCAGCGCGCGCACCACCTGGTGCGGCCCCACGTCGCCCAGCGCGACCAGCACCTGCAGGTCGTCCGCGGTATCGACGTTGAACCTGCGCAACGCCGGCGCGAGGTCCGCGTGCTGCATGCCGACGCGCTTCAACTCGCGGTCCAGCAGCTCGCGGCCGGCCTGCAGGTTGCGCGCGCGGTCGAGCTTGTGGAACCAGCTGCGCACCTTCTCGCGCGAGCGCGCGCTGGCGAGGAATCCGTTGGACGCCAGCAGCCAGTCGCGGCGCGGCTCCGAGACCTTGCCGGTCAGGATCTCGACGCGGTCGCCGGTGTGCAGCACGTGGTCGAGCGTCACGATGCGGCCGTCCACCTTGGCACCGCGGCAGCGGTGGCCGACCTCGGTGTGCACGCGGTATGCGAAGTCCAGCGGTGTGGCGCCAAGCGGCAGGTCGACCACCTCGCCCTTGGGCGTCAGCGCGTAGATCCGGTCCTCGACAAGCTCGGTGTCGAAGGCGCCCGCGAGCGCGCCGTCACCGGCCTCCGCCGGCGCGTCGAGCAGCCGTCGCATCCACTCGATCTTGCGGTTCACCGCGGCCTCGCCGGCCGCCGAACGCTGCGCGCCGCCGCGCCCCTGGTAGGCGTGTTCCTTGTAGCGCCAGTGCGCGGCCACGCCGAGCTCGGCCTGGTCGTGCATCTCGCGGGTGCGGATCTGCACCTCGAGCGTCTTGCCCTCGGGCCCGACCACGGCGGTGTGCAGGGATCGGTAGTCGTTGTGCTTGGGGCGGGCGATGTAGTCGTCGAACTCGCCCGGCACCGGCGCCCACAGCGCATGCACCGCGCCCAGCGCCGCGTAACAGGCCTGCACGTCGTCGACCAGCACGCGCACCGCGCGCAGGTCGTAGAGCTCGCCGATCGGCGCGTTCTTCTTCTGCATCTTCTTCCAGATGCTGTAGATGTGCTTGGGCCGGCCGGCGATCTCGGCGCCGATGCCCGCCGCGGCCAGCGCTTCGCCCAGGCGCGCCTTGACGTCCTCGATGTAGCGCTCGCGCCCCGCGCGCTTGTCGTCCAGCAGGGTGGCGATCTGCCGGTAGGTAGCCGGCTCGAGATGGCGGAACGCCAGGTCCTCGAGCTCCCACTTCAGCTGCCAGATGCCGAGCCGGTTCGCCAGAGGCGCGTGGATGTCGCGGGTCAGCCGCGCCAGCGCCAGGCGTTCGGCGTCGGGCAGCGCGGCGGCGGCGCGCATCCGCGCGAGCTGGCGCGCGAGCAGGATCGGCACCACGCGCAGGTCGCGGACGATCGCCAGCAGCAGGCGGCGCAGGCCTTCATGGCTGCGTCCGCGCTCCTGTTCGGCGTGCAGCGCCCAGACCTGGCTGGCGGCGCGCTGGCCCTCGAGCAGTGCCGCGATCGCCGCGCCGGCGGGCGCTGCGTGCGCGGCGTGGCGTTCGGCCCAGTCCGGGCAGGCGTGCAGGACGGCAGCGGCCAGCACCTCGCCATCGGCGTCGAGCAGGGCCAGCGCATCCAGCGTGTCGGCCAGCACCCGCGGCGGGTCGCCGCCCGTGCAGGGACCGACCGCGGCCGCCTCGCGCAGCAGTGCGCGCAGGGGCTCGGCGAGGGTGGCGAGCGCGGGCCGCGCCAGCAGGGTTTCGATGTCCACGGCTTGGGCCATGGCGGGCGGCGATCCACGGCGGGGGACGGTCTACACTAGCCGCACCACGCCACTTGGAACAGACATGATGCCGGTACGCAGTATCTTCCTCGCCGCCCTGCTCCTCGTCGCATCGCCCGCGTTCGCGCAGCAGTCGATCCAGGCGCAGATGAGCGCCGATGAATTCAAGGCCGCCGGCCTCGACAAGCTCAGCGCCGCGGAGCTCGCGCGGCTTGACGCGTGGCTCAACCGCACCATCGTCGACGAAACCGCCAAGGCCGCGGACGTCGCCAAGGATCGGGTGATCAAGGAGCATCGCGGCTTCGCGTCGTTCGGAACCGACGAGCCAATCACCGCCCGGATACCGGGCGAGTTCCGCGGTTTCCGGCAAGGCCGCGACTACACCCTCGACAATGGCCAGGTGTGGCGGCAGGTTGACGGCGCGAGCCTCGTCGGCGCGCGCCTGACCGATGCCCAGGTCACCATCACCCCGAGCCTGGTCGGCTCGACCTGGTACATGCAGGTGGGCACGTACAACACCCGCGCCAAGGTCCAGCGCATCAAGTAAGCGCAGCCAGCCGTGCCGCCAGCTTCTTTGGCGACACGCCGCCGCGGGTGCCGAGTTCCTGCGCGAAGAGCTGCACGCGCAGCTCTTCCAGGTCCCAGCGCAGCGCCTGCCAGCCCGGAGCACCCGCGCGCCCGGCCTGCACCGCCTGCGCCAGCGCGTCCGCAAACGGCTTCAGCTCGAGCATGCGCTGCTGGTCGCGGGTGGGATCGTTGAGCGCGCGCGCCGCGCGCGTGGCCAGCGCCTTCAGGTAGCGCGGGTACTCGGCCAGCGCCGTTCCCGGCACGTCGCGCAGGAACCCCGGCGGCACCAGCGCCGCGAGCTGCGCCTGCATGTCGTCGAGGTTGCCACGCGCCCAGCCGACCAGGCGGCTGTCGAGCGCGGCGCGGACATCGGCCACCAGGCCGAGGATCTGCTCGGCCAGCTGCAGGCGGCGCATGGCTTCACCGAACAGCTCCCTGCCCAGCGCCTCGCTGCGCGTGGCGAAGACCGCCGGGTCGCGGATCGATTCGAGCCCGTCGGCCGCAAGTGCCGCGAACGCGCCGTCGACGAGGTCGTTGCGCAGGTATTCGGCCGGCCGGCCGCCGTTGGCACGCGGCGCGGCGGATTCGATGGCGGCGTACAGCAGGCCGGTCTTCGGCGACACCGGCAGCTGCCTGCGCGCCTGGCGCATGCGCTCGGCAAGCGCGATCGCGAGCAGGCGGCGCACGCCTCCGGGATGCTGGCGGAGCGCTTCGGCGCGGTCGGCGTGGACCTCCAGCGACGCGCTGTCGCCCTGGTCGTGCAGCGCGGGGTAGGCAGGCACGCCGCCGGCGCCGGGCACCGATTCGGGGATCGCCGTGTCGGGGAACGCGGTCAAGGCCTCGCGCGCGAGTCCCTCGGACGCCTGCGCGGCGAAGGCATCCGCGGCGCGACCGCCAAAGCGCGCGCGCAGCGCGTCGAGATCGCGCGCCTCGGCCAGCACGCTGCGGGCGTCGGCATCGAGCAGGCGCAGGTTGGCGCGCAGGTGCGGCTCGAGCGCGGCATCGTCGAAGTCGGTCGGGGCGATGTCGACGCCGGTCATGCGCTTCAGGAAGCGTGCGAGCGCGCCGTGCAGCGTGTCGGTGGCGGCATCGGCGCTGCCGTGCGCCTCGGCGAATGCGCGCGCGAAGTCCGGTGCCGGCACGAAGTTGCGGCGCAGCGCCTTGGGCAGGCCACGCAGCAGTGCGGTCGCCTTTTCCAGCACGAAGCCCGGCGCCAGCCATGTCAGCCGCGGCGCGTCGAGGGCGTTCAGCAGGTGCAGCGGCACGACGACCGTCATGCCGTCGTCCACGGCGCCCGGCTCGAAGCGGTAGTGCACGGCCAGGCGCGCGTCGCCGAGCGCCAGGAACGCCGGATAGCGGTCGGCATCACTGCCATCGCCGACCAGCAGGTCCTCGCTCGACCACTGCAGCGCGCGCCGCTCCTCGCGCGACAGCCGCGCGTACCAGGCGTCGAGCGCCTGCGCGCTGGTGATCTCCGCGGGAATGCGGTCGCGGTACCAGCGCAGCATCCAGTCGTCATCCACCACCAGGCCGGAGCGGCGCTGCTTGGCTTCCTCTTCCTCGGCGGCGGCCAGCGCGCGGCGGTTGCGGGTGACAAAGTCGGCGCGCAGGTTGATCTCGCCCGCCACCAGGCCGTCGCGCAGGAACAGCTCGCGCGACTCCTCCGGATACAGCGCGCCGTAGTGGATGGGCCGGGCGGCGACCAGCACCAGGCCGAACAGGCCGAGCTGCTCGCTGCCCGTGACGCGACCCTGTCGGCGCGACCAGCGCGGGTCGAAGTGCCGCCGCGACAGCAGGTGATCGAGTTCGGCCACCACCCAGTCCGGCTCGATCGCGGCGTTGGTCAACGACCAGACCTTCTCGGTATCCAGAAGCGTGGCCGACAACACCCACGGCGGCGGCTTCGAGGCCAGCGCCGATCCCGGAAACAGCTGGAAGCGGCGCCCGCGCGGGCCTTCGTAGGTCGCCGCGCGGCGCTTGTCGCGCTCCGGCAGCGCGTGCCCGACCTGTGTCGGCAGCCCCGCCAGCAGCGAGCGGTGCAGCAGCACGAAGCGGTCGGGTTGGTCCTTCGCGGAGGGTGCACGTCCACCCGCGCTTTCCGAAGGCGCGGGACTCTCGCCGGTGTCGGCTTCCTCCTCCCAGCCGAGGCCTTCGCACTGCAGCTTCAGCTGGCGGTGCAGCTCGCGCCATTCGCGCATGCGCAGGAAGCCGAGGAAATGACGCTCGCACCACTTGCGCAGCTGCGACTGGGTCATCTCTTCGTGCGCGTCGCGATAGGCACGCCAGAGGTTGAGGATGGCGACGAACTCGGACTTCGGGTCGCGGAACAGCGCGTGCGCGGTGTCGGCCGCCGCGCGCTGGTCGGCCGGGCGTTCGCGCGGGTCCTGGATGCCGAGGAAGCTGGTGATCGCCAGCATCTCGCGCAGGCAGCCGTGGCCGTGCGCGGCGACCAGCATGCGCGCCAGCTTCACGTCGACCGGCAGCCGCGCCATCAGCTTGCCGATGGCGGTGAGCTCGCGACGCGCATCCACCGCGCCGAGCTCGGTCAGCTGCTGCCAGCCGTCGGCGATGGCGCGCGGATCGGGCGGCTCCAGGAACGGGAACTCCTCGATCGTGCCCAGGCCCAGCGACAGCATGCGCAGGATCACCCCGGCCAGCGCCGCGCGGCGGATCTCCGGGTCGGTGAATGCCGGCCGCGCCGCGAAATCCTCCTCGGCGTACAGCCGGTAGCAGGTGCCGGGCGCGATGCGGCCGCAGCGGCCGGCGCGCTGGTTGGCGCTGGCCTGGCTGACCGGTTCGATGTGCAGGCGGTCGAGCTTCTGCCGCGGGCTGTAGCGCTTGACGCGCGCCAGACCCGGATCGACCACGTAGTGCGTGCGCGGCACGGTGAGCGAGGTCTCGGCGACGTTGGTCGCCAGCACGATGCGCCGCTGCGGGCCCGGGTTGAACACCCGGTCCTGGTCGCGCACCGACAGCCGCGCGTACAGCGGCAGCACTTCGGTGTGGCGGTACTTGCGGCCTTCCAACGCGCGGTGGGCGTCGCGGATCTCGCGCTCGCCGGGCAGGAACACCAGCACGTCGCCGCCCATGCCGCGGCCGCCCTGCAGGATCTCGTCGCAGGCGGCCACGATGCCGTCGGTCACCGTGGGCGCGTCGGGCCGGTAGCGCACCTCGACCGGATAGCCGCGGCCTTCCACGTTGACCACCGGCGCTTCGTTGAAGTGCGCCGAGAAGCGCGCGGTGTCGATGGTGGCCGAGGTCACCACCAGTTTCAGGTCGGGGCGTTTGGCGAGCAGCTGCTTCAGGTAGCCGAGCAGGAAGTCGATGTTGAGGCTGCGCTCGTGCGCCTCGTCGATGATCAGCGTGTCGTAGCGCGACAGCCAGCGGTCGGACTGGATCTCGGCCAGCAGGATGCCGTCGGTCATGAACTTGATCGCGGTCTGCTCGCCGACGTTCTCGGTGAAGCGCACCTGGTAGCCGACCGCGCCGCCCAGCGGCACCTGCAGCTCCTCGGCTACGCGGCGCGCCACGGCGCGCGCGGCGATCCGCCGCGGCTGGGTGCAGCCGATCATCCCGGCCGCGCCGCGCCCCGCGGCCAGGCACAGCTTGGGCAGCTGGGTGGTCTTGCCGGAGCCGGTCTCGCCGGCCACCACCACCACCTGGTGGCTGCGCAGCAGGGCGACGATGGTGTCGCCTTCGGCCGCGATCGGCAGGTCCGGATCGACCTCGGCCTGCGGCAGCGCTTTCGCGCGCGCCTCGCGTGTCGCCACCGAACGCGCCAGGGCCTCGGCAAACGCGGCCTCGCGGGCGGCATCCGCCGGCATTGCACGCCAGCGCGCCAGCAGCCCGAGCAGGCGGCCACGGTCGCGGGTCAGCGCGCCGTCCACCGCGGCACGCGCACCGCGCATTGACGCGGTGCTTGCAGCCGCGTGGCTAGACTCCTTCTGTTTCATGCAGATCCGATACGCGGCCCGGGCCGATCACGTGTGTCCATCGTGCCCATTGTCGCGTGCAATCAACGAGAGGAAACCCCGATGGCCAAGACCAAGACGAAGACCACCAACAAAACCGCCGCCACCCGCGCAAGGGCCGCCGACCCGGCCGCGTCTCCTGGCCCAACCTCGATGGCGCCCAACGTCGACATCGGCATCTCCGACAAGGACCGCAAGACGATCTCCCAGGACCTGTCGCAGTTCCTGTCCGACAGCTTCACGCTGTACCTGAAGACCCACAACTTCCATTGGAACGTCACCGGCGCGATGTTCAATTCGCTGCATGCGATGTTCATGGACCAGTACACCGAGCAGTGGAATGCGCTGGACGAGACCGCCGAGCGCATCCGTGCGCTGGGCTACAACGCCCCCGGCTCGTACGCGGAGTTCATCCGACTGAGCTCGATCACCGAAGAGCCGGGCCTGACCGAAGCCCCGGACTGGCGCGAGATGGTGCGCCAGCTGGTGGTCGGCAACGAGGCCGTGTGTCGCACCGCGCGCCGCGCCCTGTCGCACGCCGACGATGCCGGCGACGACCCCACCGTGGACCTGCTCACCCAGCGCCTGGTGGTCCACGAAAAGAACGCCTGGATGTTGCGCTCGCTGCTGCAGTAGGCCCGCCGCGCCGGATCCTTCCGGTGGCCGCCAATGGAGACGCCCGACCCCCGTGTCGGGCGTCTTCGCACCGGGTCGCGGGACGGCGGGCGCGTATCCTTGTCGCATGAGTGACAACGCCCACCAGGTGCTGCGCGGGGTTTTCGGCCACGACGCCTTCCGCGGCCAGCAGGCCGCCATCATCGAGCACGTCGCCGGCGGCGGCGATGCGCTGGTCCTGATGCCCACCGGCGGCGGCAAGTCGCTGTGCTACCAGGTGCCGGCGCTGCTGCGCGAGGGCACTGCGGTGGTGATTTCGCCGCTGATCGCGCTGATGCAGGACCAAGTGGAGGCGCTGCGCCAGCTGGGCGTCAACGCGGCGTTCCTCAATTCCACCCTCGATGGCGCCGAAGCGGCCGCCGTCGAGCGCCAGCTGCGCGAGGGCACGCTGGACCTGCTGTATGTCGCGCCGGAGCGCCTGCTGACCCCGCGCTTCATGGCATTGCTCGACGCCAGCCGCATCGCGCTGTTCGCGATCGACGAGGCGCATTGCGTCTCGCAGTGGGGCCACGACTTCCGTCGCGAATACCGCGAACTGACCGTGCTCCACGAGCGCTGGCCGCAGGTGCCGCGCATCGCGCTCACCGCCACCGCCGATCCGCCCACCCAGCGCGAGATCGCCGAGCGCCTGCAGCTCGAGGATGCGCGCCACTTCACCAGCTCCTTCGACCGGCCGAACATCCGCTACACCGTGGTCAACAAGGACAACGGCCGCCGCCAGTTGCTCGACTTCATGGCCGGCCATCGCGGCGAGGCCGGCATCGTGTACTGCCTGTCGCGCAACAAGGTCGGCAAGACCGCCGAGCTGCTGCAGGAGGCGGGTATCGACGCCCTGCCCTACCACGCGGGCCTGGACGCCGCGGTGCGCGCCGCCAACCAGCGCCGCTTCCTGCTCGAGGACGGCGTGGTGATGGTGGCCACCATCGCCTTCGGCATGGGCATCGACAAGCCCGACGTGCGCTTCGTGGCGCACATGGACCTGCCCAAGTCGATCGAGGGCTACTACCAGGAAACCGGGCGCGCCGGCCGCGACGGCGACCCGGCCGACGCCTGGATGTGCCACGGCCTGGGCGACGTGGTGCTGCTGCGGCAGATGATCGACCAGTCCGAATCCGGCGACGAGCGCAAGCGCCTGGAGCACCGCAAGCTCGATGCGCTGGTCGGCTACTGCGAGTCCATGCGCTGCCGGCGGCAGGTGCTGCTGGCCAACTTCGGCGAGGACTACGCCGGCAACGGCCCGGGCGAGCCCTGTGGCAACTGCGACAACTGCCTGCACCCGGCCGAGTCCTGGGACGCGACCGTCGCGGCGCAGAAGGCGCTGTCCTGCGTGTACCGCAGCGGTCAGCGTTTCGGCGCCGCGCACCTGATCGACATCCTGCGCGGCTCCGACTCGGAAAAGATCCGCCAGTTCGGCCACGACGCGCTCAGCACCCATGGCATCGGCGCCGACCTCGACGCGCGCAGCTGGCGCGGCGTGTTCCGGCAGTTGGTCGCCGCCGGCCTGCTGGAGGTCGACAGTGCGGGCTTCGGCGGCCTGCGACTCACCGCCGACAGCCGGGATGTACTGCAGGGCAAGCGCCAAGTGCTGCTGCGCAAGGAGGCGCCGCGCAGCCGCGGCAGCGAACGGCGCGACCGCCCCGCGGCGGTGGAAGTGGCGCGCGCCGACCAGCCGCTGTTCGACGCGCTGCGCGCGCTGCGTACGCGGCTGTCACGCGAACAGGGCGTGCCGCCCTATGTGATCTTCCACGACGCCACCCTGCGCGAGATCGCGCGCCTGCGCCCGCGCACGCCCGGTGACCTCGCGCTGATCGGCGGCATCGGCGCGGGCAAGATCGAGCGCTACGGCGACGAGGTGCTCGACGCGGTCGCCGAGGTCGAGGCGGCCTGAGCCGACTGGCGCGGGCTGCGGCGTGATTCAGCCCGAAACGGTGCGGTCCGTATTCGGGCCTCGCAAACCTCGAGGGATCCTGCACGCCGCTAGGCGGCATCCAGCAGGTGGTAGCCGCTGCCGGCCAGGCAGCGGGTCAAGGCATCGTCAAGCGTCGGCAGGCTGCAGGCCCGCTGGCTGCCAAGGGCGCTGTAGCGCGGCCTGCGCGCCGCCAGTGCCAAGTACCCGGAGGTGCAGGGGCGGAGGCTGGAGGTGTCGGTACGGACAACAGCGGCTGCACGTCGTGCCAGATCAGCCCAGGTGAGCGCGTGCCCGTTGCTGAGGTGCCAGATGCCGGCCTCGCCGTCCACCAGCAGGTCCAGGCAGGCGTGGACCAGGTCGGGGACGTACGTCGGCGAAATGGTCTGGTCGCTCGCCGCGTTGAAAGGCAGGCCGGCTCGGAGGGCGCGCAGCGCGGAGGTGATGAAGTTGTGGCCATCCCACGGGCCGAAGAAGGCGCTGGTGCGGACAACCAGCGCTTCGGGATGCCGCTCCAGCACCAGCCGCTCCGCACGCGCCTTGCTCAGCCCGTACACATTCAGCGGTGCGACCTGCGCATCCTCCATGTAGGGCTCGCGGCGCGCGCCATCGAATACCAGGTCGGTGGAGAAGGTGAGCAGCGCGATGCCGGCGCGCGCGCATTCGGCCGCCAGGTGGCCAGGACCGTCGGTGTTCTCGCGATAGCAGCGCGCCGCATCGGCTTCGGCGTCGTCCACCCGCACGTAGCCGGCGGCGTTCACCAGCGCCCACGGCAGATGGTCCTCGAGAACGCGGCGCACTGCGGTTGGATCGGCGATATCGAGCTGCGCGCGGTCCAGCAACCGATAGTCCAGGCCGCGCTCCACGCAGATCCGCGCGAACGCGCGCCCGAGCGTGCCGGTGGCGCCGGTGATCAGGATCGGGGCCCGGGCCTCGCCTACGGCTGGACGCTCGGGAAAACGCTGTGCCAGCGTTACCGGGGGATGCAACAGCCGCGACGGGCGCCGCCACCAGCCCGCGCCCGACAACACAGGGTGTTGCGGCATCACACCCGTCGCCAGCTGCGTCGCCAGCCGTGCGATCGCGGTCGGACGCAGGGTGTCGCCGCGAACCTCGAACGCGCCGGGTTCGTAGTGTTCGCTGCAGCGCGTCAGCAGGCAGTCCCAGTCACGGCTGCCGAGCAGCGCCCAGACCGTGACCGCTTGCACATCAATGCCCGCATGCCGCGCCTGACAGGCCGCAATCCACGTCTCCGCGAGCCAGCGCAGCTGGTCCTCGCGCGGCGCGTGCAGGTGCACTTCGGTCACTGCGAGCGGCAGACCGTAGCGCGCCCAAGCTTCCTGCAACAGCGGACCAATGCCGCCGGTCGGCGCGGCCAACACGCGCACGGCCTCGACGTCGGCGTACCGGTCGCGTCCGTTCCCCCCGTGCGTGGGCGGCGGGTAGCGTTCCACGCGCTCGTCCAGGAAGCGCTCGCTGGTGACGTAATGGTTGACGCCGATGATGTCCGGAGGGCATCTGTTGGCGGCAAACCAGAGGATGTCCGCGGGGTCGGCGTGGCAGCAGTCGAGGAGCCAGCTCCACAACGCATGCGACGCATCCACGCGACCGCACAGCAGGTCCCAGGCCAACCAGCGCAGTTCGTTGTTGAACTTGGCCTGGTAGACGAGCCGCGGCGTGGACCAGGTGCGGCCCAGGTCGTCGGTCTGCACCAAGCGTGCGCCCGGCTGCACCTCGCGGATCGCCGCCATCGCCAGCACCGTGGCGCGGCACTGCGCATGCAGCGCGCGCCAGAATGTCTCGCTGTCGCAGCCATGCGGATACCAGTGTCCGTAAAGGCCACTGAAACGCGCCGTGGTCAGCGGCTCGTTGACCGGCGTGTAATCCGTCACCCACGGATAACGTGCCGCCACCGCGCCGGCATATGCGGCCAGCTTGCCTGCAAAGCAGGGTGAAACCAGGCTGGTGTGGCGCGGGCCGCTGCCGTGGTGCAGCAGGCCGACGATGGGTTCCATGCCGAGCTGGTGAATCCTGCGCAACTGCTGGTCGGCCCATGTCCAGTCGGCCGTTGCCAGCCCATCGGGCGCCACCTGCTCCCACAGCACTGGCTGTCGCACCGCGCGCAACCCGAGCTTGGCAAAGGCGACGAGATCGGACGTGCGGTCCAAGTGGCCACTGCGTTCAAGCTGGCTGAACCAGCGATCACCCACGCGATTTATAGTGCACTCCACGCCGCCCCACAGGGCCGGCAACGACCCATCGCGCACGGCGACTGCGTGGTTGCGCTTCATCGCTTCAGGCGCCCTGGCTGGATTCGGACTGCAGCAGCGCGCCAGTCGTCGCCTCCGACGCTGCGGAGCGATAGTCAAGCTTGGCCAGAACGTACTCGGCCGCCTTCAGGGCCGCGCCCACGCACTGGTCCATGTTGTAGTAGCGGTACTGCGCCAGCCGGCCGACGAACGTAGTGCCTGCTTCATCCTGCGCAAGCGCCTCGTAACGTTTAAACAGGCGCTCGTTTTCGGGGCGCGGTACCGGGTAATACGGCTCGCCATCGCCCTGCGGGTACTCGCGCACGATCGACGTGCCCGAATGCGTCTGCCCGGTCAGGTGCCGGAACTCGGTGATGCGCGTATAAGCATGGTCGTTGGGATAGTTCACCGTGCCCACCGCCTGGTACTGCGTGGTACCGGCCAGATGCTGATGCTCGAAACGGAGCGAGCGGTATGGCAGCGGACCGTAGCAATGGTCGAAGTACGCATCGACAGGCCCGGTGTACACCACGTGCCTCGCCGCCAGGCGGTCGCGCTGCTGGAAGTAGTCGACGCCGACCTCGACGATGATTCCGGGGTGATCGAGCAGGCGCTTGAACATCGCCGTGTAGCCGTCGCGCGGCATCGACTGGTAGCGGTCGGTGAAGTAGCGGTCGTCGTGGTTCGTCCGCGCCGGCACGCGCGCGGCAACGGATGCGGACAGCTCCGACGGATCCAATCCCCACTGCTTGCGGGTATAGCCTTGGAAAAACTTGGCGTACAGGTCACGCCCTACCGCAACCAGCACCACGTCCTCGCTGGTGGCGATGGTTTCTCGGGGTTCGCGAACGTGGTCATAGAACGCCTGGATCGTGTTTTCGTCCAGGGACATCCCGTACAGCCGGTTCACTGTGTCGATATTGATCGGCAGCGGCACCAGCTGGCCATCCACGCTGGCCAGCACGCGGTGCTCGTAGGGGCGCCACTCGGTGAACTGCGAGAGGTAATCGAAGATGCGCGCGCTGTTGGTGTGGAAGATGTGTGGGCCATAGGGGTGAACGAGCACGCCATGGGCGTCCATGCGATCGTGCGCGTTGCCTCCGACATGATCGCGCTTGTCGATCACCAGCACCTGCAGGCCTTCGTCGGCCAGTTGCCTGGCCACCACGGCACCCGAAAAGCCGGCGCCTACCACCAGCACATCGGTTGTCACGCTGCACCCGCCGACGCGCTGACGCGTACCGGCAGCACGGCGTCGAGCAATTCACCACGCATCGACGCCACCGTCGCATCCCATGACGCGTCCATCGCCCGCGCGATGCCTTGGCGAAGCAGCAGCGGATCCGGCGCGTGCGCTGCCTGCGCCGCAGCATCCAGAAAGTCCGCCGCCGTATGACCCACGGCCACAACCGGGGTGAAGTTGCGCACCACGTCGGCAATCGCGGTGGACACCACCGGCTTGCCGGCCGCCATGTACTCGAGCGTCTTGGTCGGGTTGATGAAGCGCGTCGCGTCGTTGAGCGCAAACGGCATCAGGCACACGTCGAACCCTTTTACGAGGGCTGGCAGCGCCATGTAGTCCTGCTGACCCAGCCAGTGGATGTTCGCGAGGTCTGGCAATTCGGAACGCTCCACCTTGGCAAGCGGCCCGGCCATCACGACCGACCCTTCCGGGAACTGCAGCGCCAGTGCTTCGATCAATCCGTAGTCCAGCCGCTCGTCAATCACGCCGATGTAGCCGAACACCGGTCCCGGCAGGCAAGCCACCGCCTCCGGCACCTCGGTCGACGCCAGCCGCGCGCGGCCGTAGTGGCCCACGTCCACGCCGCAGCCGTGGAAGTGCACCGTGGAGTGCAGGCGCGCCTTCGCTTCATAAAGCTGGTAGCCGCCGGTGAACACCACGTCGGCACGCGAAAGAAGGAAGCGCTCGCGTTCGGCGATGTCCGAGGGCGCAAAGCGGAAGTTCGCCAGCTCGTCCATGCAGTCGTATACCGTGCCACGCGTCCCGAGCTGCCCCAGTAGCACCGGCGCGCTCATAGGCGAGTAGAACCACTGCACCGCATCGTTGAAACGCCCGGCAAGCAGCGGATGGCTGCGCAGCGCCTGCTCGATGAGCGGCAGCAGCAGCGCCCACTGGCCGTCGACGTCGGCCGGCGCACCCTGCGGCAGGCGCGGCACCAGTCGAACCACGTTGGCGAACGGCTCGGACAGATCGAGCGAGGCTGGCCCATCGCCAGAGAGAGGATCTTCGATGAACAGCACCGGATGTTGCGCGGCGAGGCGGGTGAACAGCTGTTGTGGCCGTTGCCACACGAAATCCCAGCGCAGGTGGCAATGGACAATCAAGGGGAAACGCCGGTCGTCCGAAGTCGTCATCTGTCGATCGCGCGATGCGCATTGCGCATGCGTTCTCCGGCTGCTCGTGTGCGCGTGCGAGAGCAGGGTATTTGGCTCCTCCTGCATGTCGATCGCGCTGCTGCGCGATCCATCGAATTCACTTGCCATGTCAACTCCAACTGAGTGGGTACGTGGATTTTTCGCCTGACGCGTCGACGGGAAAGTGAAGATCTGCTGAGAGAAAGTTCAGGTCGATGACTATTCCTGAAGAGACCCTGTTCATCTCTGGACAACGCCTGTTTGAAATTGGATTCGAGATCTCCCGATTGCAGCGGGCGCCGTGGATGCAGGCGCTTCGCGCATAAAAGCTGCGCGTAAAGTGGAAGACGAATTCAGCTTTGTTTTTCATGGGTGCATCACTGTGCGCCGTCTAGCTTCTGGCCTCCGCACCATTGGCGCATTCTCGCGACGAAGGCGGTCCAGACGGAGAGATCACGATGTTCATGCACAACAAGCGGCTTCAGTACACAGTCCGCGTGGAGAAAGGCGATCCCATCCTTGCCACGCTGATGCTGGAACAGTTCGGCGGGCCCCAGGGCGAATTGGCAGCGGCGATGCGCTATTTCACCCAGGCACTCGCCGAAGATGACGCCGGGCGCAAGGACATGCTGTACGACATCGCGACCGAGGAATTGAGCCACCTCGAGATCATCGGCTCCATCATCGCCATGCTCAACAAGGGCGCCAAAGGCGAGTTGGCCGAGGGCGTGGATGAAATGGCCGAGATGCGCGTGCTGACCGGCAACAGTACGAGCCAGACCGAAGCGATCCTGTATGGCAACGGCCCTGCTCTGGTTAACAGCAGCGGCGTGCCCTGGACTGCCGCGTACATCGACAGCATCGGCGATCCCACCGCCGACCTGCGGTCCAACATCGCCGCGGAGTCACGCGCGAAGCTGGTGTACGAACGCCTGATCAATGTCACCGACGATCCGGGCATCAAGGATGCGCTGACTTTCCTCATGACGCGCGAAGTGGCGCACCAGAAATCGTTCGAGAAGGCGCTGTACGCGATCACCCCGAACTTCCCGCCGGGCAAGCTGCCGGGCGATCCGGCCTTCACTGACGTTTACTTCGACATGTCGCAAGGCGTAGGCGACGAACTCGGCCCGTGGAACAGCGGCGAGATGTGGGAGCGGGTGGAAGACCGCGATGCACAGGCGGCGGTGGACGGCGGCGACGGCAGCGCGAGCGTCGGCGTGACCAAGAAACAGCAGGCAACGCTGGACAAGCTTGCGGCGCGCACGCTGTCGGACCCGTCCGCGGACCCGATTACCGGCGCAGACCTTGGAGCCGGCCCGGGTGCGGGTGCGACGTCGGGCAAGAAGCTCTGAAGCACGCCACCCGCCCTCGATCACCGGAACCACTCCATGCAGGCACTCACCTACCAGGGCTCGCGCGACGTGCGCGTCGAGACCATGCCCGATCCCGTGCTTGTCGCCGCGGACGACATCATCCTGCGCGTCACCGCCACCGCGATCTGCGGCTCCGACCTGCACATCTACCGCGGCAAGATCCCGACGATGGAAGACGGCGACATCCTCGGACATGAGTTCATGGGCATCGTGGAAGACGCCGGTGCCGGCGTGACCCGCGTCAAGGTGGGCGACCGCGTGGTAATCCCGTTCGTGATCGCCTGCGGTCAGTGCTTCCACTGCATGCTCGACGAGTTCGCGGCGTGCGAGACCACCAACACCGGGCGCGGCGCCATCATGAATGCCAAGGGCATCAAGCCGCCGGCGGCGCTGTTCGGCTACAGCCGCCTGTATGGCGGCGTGCCTGGCGGCCAGGCCCAACTGGTGCGCGTGCCCAACGCCAACGTGGGGCCGCTGGTGGTGCCGGACGTGCTGGCCGACGAGCAGGTGCTGTTCCTGTCGGACATCCTGCCCACCGGTTACCAGGCGGCGCTGAACGCCGGCGTGGTGCCGGGTACGTCGCTGGCAATCTTTGGCGCTGGCCCGGTGGGACTGATGACCGCAGCCTGCGCGCGCATGCTCGGCGCCGAATCCGTGTTCATGGTGGACGACAACGCGCACCGCCTGGAGTTCGCCCGCGCGACCTACGGGATCCTTCCCATCAACTTCTCGAAGGTGGACGACCCGGCCGAAGCGATCGTGGAGGCGACCCTTGGCCGCGGCGTGGACGCCAGCGTCGAGGCCGTGGGCTTCGAAGCCAAGGGCAGTACGACTGAAACCGTGCTCACCACGTTGAAGCTGGAGGGCTCCAGCGGCAAGGCGATCCGCCAGTGCATCGCCGCGACGCGGCGGGGCGGCACCGTGAGCGTACCGGGCGTATACGCCGGCTTCATCCACGGTTTCCTATTCGGCGACGCGTTCGACAAAGGGCTTACCTTCAAGATGGGCCAGACCCATGTGCAGCGGTACATGCCCGAGCTGTTGGAGGCGATCGGCGAGGGACGACTGGCACCCGAGGTGATCATTTCGCATCGCATGAAGCTGGCCGACGCGGCACAGGGCTACAAGATGTTCGATGCCCAAGAAGATGACTGCAGGAAGGTGGTGCTGACGCCCTGACGTGCGCGCGAAAGTTCACGCCGGGTGTACCTCTGCCCCGCGATTTTTTCACCTGGTGCTTCTGCCCCGCTGCGTAGATTCGACAATTCCCCCTACCGAGGTATGTCCCCATGGCTGTCAAAACGATGGAAGAACTGTTTGTCCATGAGCTTTCGGACATTTACAGCGCCGAAAAGCAGATGAGCAAAGCCCTGCCACGGCTGGCGAAGAACTCCCAGTCGGAGAAGCTTGTGGCTGCCTTCGAGACTCATCTGGAGGAAACGCTAGGCCAGATCGAGCGCATCGACCAGGTTGTCGAAGCTCTGGGCATCAAGCTCAAGCGCATGAAGTGCGTGGCGATGGAAGGCCTGGTGGAAGAGAGCAAGGAAACGATTGAAGAGGTAGAAGCGGGCCCGGTGCGCGACGCCGCGCTGATCGGCGGCGCGCAGAAGGCCGAACATTACGAGATCGCGGCCTACGGCACGCTCTGCGCGCTAGCCAGGCAGCTCGGCTACAACGACGCGCTGCCGCTGCTGGAGGCCACCCTGAAGGAAGAGAAGGCTACCGACGAGAAGCTGACGATGATCGCGGAAGGCGGCGGTAGCCAGAAGGCCAAGCGCGCAGCCTGAGCACCTCGTAGAAGAGCGCCCCGCAGGCGCAGATCTGCGGGGCCGCCGGCCCGCACGGGATAGCTCGTGGATTGAGGTTCCGTACTTTCGTGTCCGTCAGCAGGTGTAAGTCAACTGAAAGTGAGTCAGAGCGCGAGACTCGCGACCTTGACTCCCAAGCTGACTCACTTCATGGCCGGCTTCACGTGGACCATGCTGGACGCAGACGGACAATAAACCCGCTCAAAACGGGTTTGATTTTGTTTCCTGGACTTCACTGGACCAGGTTGGACGTGAAGCTGGTGGGCCGTGATGGATTCGAACCATCGACCAGCGGATTAAAAGTCCGATGCTCTACCGACTGAGCTAACGGCCCGGCAGGGGCGGAATTATGTCACACGCCCCTCGCCGCACAGCGGCCCGCGCGGCCTCGCGATACCACAGCCCACGTAGCGGGTCGGATCCGCCACGCCGGCGCCCGCGAAACCCTCGGCGCGCAGCGCGCAGGCATCACAGCGGCCGCAGGCGCGGCCTTCGGCATCGGCGCTGTAGCAGGACACGGTCTGCGCGAAGTCGACCCCGAGGCGCAGGCCTTCGCGCACGATGTCGGCCTTGGACATGTGCTGCAGCGGCGCGTGCACGCGGATCCCCGCGCCGTCCACGCCGGCCTGGGTGGCCAGGTTGGCGAGGCGCTCGAACGCTGCGATGAACTCCGGCCGGCAGTCCGGATAGCCGGAATAGTCCACGGCGTTGACGCCGCAGAAGATGTCCGCCGCGCCCACCACTTCGGCCCAGCCGAGCGCCACCGACAGCATGATGGTGTTGCGCGCCGGCACGTAGGTCACCGGAACGCCCGTGCCGCCCGGCTCCGGCACGTCGATGTCGGCGGTCAGCGCCGAGCCACCGATCGCGCGCAGGTCCACGCCCACCACCTTGTGCGCGGCCACGCCCGCGGACGCGGCCAGCGCGGCCGCGGCCTCGAGCTCGGAGGTGTGGCGCTGGCCATAGGCGACGCTCAGCGCATGCACGGCGAATCCCTGTTCGCGCGCGATGGCCAGCACCACTGCCGAATCCATCCCGCCGGACACCAGCACGACGGCGTTTTTCTTCATGGCCGCCGAGGCTCCTTGACGGTTCGCCTGCACGTTACCGGCCCGGCTCATCGTTCCAGAGGATCTTGTGCAGCTGCAGCTGGAACTTCACCGGCAAGCGGTCGGCGACGATCCAGTCGGCCAGTTCGCGCGGCTGAAGCTCCGATTTGCTGGGCGAGAACAGCACGTCGCAGCGCTCCGGCAAGGCCTGCTCGGCCAGGGTCGCGCGCGCCCACTCGTAATCGGCGCGATTGCAGATCACGAACTTGACCTGGTCGTGCGCCGTGAGCAGCGGAATGTTGGACCAGAGGTTGCGGTGAACTTCGCCGGAGCCGGGCGTCTTGATGTCGAGCACGCGCGACACGCGCGGGTCGACGTCGGCGATGTCGATCGCACCCGAGGTTTCCAGCGACACCGCGAATCCGGCGTCGCACAGCGCACGCAGCAGGCCGATGCAGCGCTTCTGCGCCAGTGGCTCGCCGCCGGTGACGCAGACATGGCGCACGCCGTGGCTGGCGACCTCGTCGACGATGGCGGCGATGTCGCGCCACTCGCCGCCGTGGAAGGCGTAGGCGGTGTCGCAGTACTGGCAGCGCAGCGGGCAGCCGGTCAGGCGCACGAAGACCGTGGGCCAGCCGGCGTCGCGCGCCTCGCCCTGCAGCGAGAGGAAGATTTCAGTGATGCGAAGCCGGTCCGGGGCCGCGGCAGCGGCCACGCCGGACTCGGCGGAAAGGGTGTCCATGGGCGTCATTCTACCGCGCGCCCCGCGCCTCTCCCCGTACGGGGCGGCGGAAAGCAGGGTTCAGCGCAGGCTGTTGAGCTGGATCGAGCGCAGGCGGTCGTCGGCCGTGCGCGCGGCGTCGGTACCCGGGTATTTCGCCACCACCTGGCCCAGCGTGGCCTCGGCGGCGGGCAGGTCGCGCAGGCCGTACTGCGACAGGCCCACCTTCAGCAATGCGCCCGCGCTCTTGTCATGCGTGGGATAGCGCTGCAGGACCGCCTGGAACTGTTCCATGGCCAGCGCGTAGTTGCTGGTGACGTAATAGCTCTCACCCAGCCAGTACAGCGCGTTCGGCGCGTAGGAGCCGGTCGGATAGGCGCGCAGGAACGCCTGGAACAGGTTGGCGGAATCCGCGTAGCGGCCTTCCTTCATGGCGGAAAACGCCAGCTCGTAGGCGCTGCGCTCGTCGGCGGCGTTGGCCAGCAGGCCGGCATCGCCGAACACGGCCGGAGCGCTGTCCACGGGGCCCGCCGAACGCGGTGCCGGGGTAGCTGGCGGCTTGGCCGCTGGCGGCGTCGACGCAGCGGGAGCAGGCGCCGAACCTCCGGCGCCTTCCAGGCGGTTCATGCGGTCGTCGAGGTCGAGGTACTGGTTGCGGGCACTGGTCTGCAGCTGGTCGTTCTGCTGCTGCAGTTCCTCGATCTGCCCACGCAGCGCCTGCACTTCATTGCGCAGTGCGGTGAGCTGGTTGAGCAGGTCGACGTTGCCCTGGTTGTTGGCGGCCTGCGCTTCGAGCGCGGAGACGCGCTCGCCAAGGCTGGCACGCTGCGCCGAAGCCGGCGGGGCGAACAGCGCCGCGGCAAGCGCGCTGGCGAGGACAAGGCTGGACAGGACGTGGCTGCGGGTCATGGCATCGGCTGCTGTTGTTCGGACTCTGGAAAGACAATCGGCAGCTGGCGGGGTTCCCCGACAGCTGCCGACGTGGGTCACGCGTGCGCCGCTCAGCGGGCGGTATAGACGATCTCGGCGCGGCGGTTCTTGGCCCAGCAATCCTCGTTCGAGGCGGTGCAGGTCGGACGCTCTTCGCCGTAGCTGGTCACCGAGACCTGGCTGCCGTTGCCGCCGTTGGCCTGGAGGGCCGACGACACGGCATTGCCGCGGCGCTCGCCGAGGCCCAGGTTGTAGTCGCGGCTGCCGCGCTCGTCGGCATGGCCTTCGAGGGTCAGGCGCGCGGACGGACGGTCACGCAGGTACTTGGCGTGGCACGCCATCGCGGCCTGGAACTCCGGACGCAGCGCTTCCTGGTCGAGATCGAAGTACACCACGCGCTGGCGCAGGCATGCATCGGTATCGAGGTCCTCAGGACCGTAGGCGCCCGCGGTGGTGGCCGGCTGGGTGGTCGTCGGGGACGACGGACCGGTGTCTACCGGGGCCTCTTCCTTGACCTTCTTGGTACATGCAACGGCGGCCATGCAGAGCAGGGCCGTGAGCAGAACGCGGGTTGGGGTCTTCATCTCTCGTCGATCCTCTGCAAAGGGGTTGTGCATTCAGATTGCTGGCGGGTATGTGCAGGCAGCGTCAGCGCTGCCGGAACGGTCCCCATGCGGGTTCGCGGACGTTGCCGTCGGCGAGCACCAGTCGTTGCCGGACCCGGCCATCGGCGGAGACGGCATACAGGACTCCCCTGGTGCCTTCCCTTGCCGCGTACAGGACCATGCTGGCGTTCGGAGCGAAGCTCGGTGATTCATCGAGCGACCCCGGCGACAGCGTGGACCACCGCGGCGAACCGAGGCTGCGATCCAGCAACGCGATACGGTATACGTTTCCTGAACCTTGTGCCACGGCGATCTTCTTGTCGTCGAACGACACCGTCGGGCTGGCGTTGTAATTTCCCTGGAACGTCACGCGCGTGGCGCTGCCGCCGGACGCCGGCACCTGGTAAACCTGCGGCCTGCCGCCGCGGTCGGAAGTGAAGTAGACGCTGTTGCCGTCGCTGCTCCAGGTGGGCTCGGTGTCGATGCCGATCTGGCTGGTCAGCTGGGTCAGGGCCTTGCTGCCGAGATCCATCACGTAGATTTCCGGGCTGCCGCTGCGCGACAGCGTGAGCGCCAGGCGATTGCCATCGGGCGAAAACGCGGGCGAGCTGTTGATGCCGCGGAAGCTCGCCACGCGCTCGCGCGCGCCGGTGCCCAGGTCCTGGATGTAGATCGCCGAGTTGTTGTTGTGCTCGAACGACACATAGGCCAGGCGACGGCCATCCGGGCTCCAGCTGGGCGACATCAGCGGCTCGGTCGAGCGCACCACCACCTGCGGCGCGTGGCCATCGGCGTCGGCCACCATCAGCGCGTAGCGCGTGTTGGTGCCGGTGCCGGTGGCGGTGACATAGGCGATGCGCGTCCAGAACGCGCCGCGCACGCCGAGGATCTTCTCGTAGATGGCATCCGCCATCTGATGGGCGACGTCGCGCATGGCGTTGGCGCGGCCGGTCATCGCCATGCCGAGCAGGCGCTCCTGCTTGGCGACATCGAACAGTTCGTACTCCACCCGGAACGCGCCGCCGCCGGCATCGATTACGCGGCCGACGACCAGGAAGTCCTGCTTCAGCAGGCGCCAGGTCGGGTAGTTCACCTCGCTGCCACGTGTCGGGCGCTCGGTGATGTCCTGCTCGGGCAGGCCGCGGAATTGCCCCGATCGCGCCAGGTCCTCGCGGACCACGCGGGCGACGTCGGTATCAGGCGCCGCGCCGCCACCCTGGTAGGGCATCGGTACGACGGTGATCGGCAGCGCCTGGGCGTTGCCGCCCACGATGTCGATCTCGAGCGCCTGCTGCGCCGAGGCCGCGAACGGCAGGAGCAATGCAAGGCAGGCGACTAGCCAGGCGCTGGGCGTAGCCAGGCGGCGTTGGGTTCGGGTCATTCCGGGCTCCGGGGGGATGGGCTTGCTAACGTGACAGGATGGCCGTGAAGGCGCTCACAAGGATGAACGGATTCCTCCCCGCGGAAGGTCAGCGGTCCTTGGCCCTGAAATTGAGGTTGAGGGTGCGGTTGAAGACGCTCTCAAAGCCGGCATACGGCAACGGCTCGGCCTTGCGCACAGCGGCTTCCACCGAGCGGCGTCCGAGCTCGTCGTACGGGCAGGAAGACGAAAACTCCACCCTCACCACGGTTCCGCCACGCACCTGGGTGATGGTCATCCTGCACTCCTGCCCCAGCGGCACGTTCTCCGGACGAGTCCAGTTGCCCAGGATCGCCGCTTGGATCGCCGCCTTGTAGCCCGCGTCCAAACCCGGATCGACACCCTCGTTTCCGCGCGGCGGATTGTTGTCCGACTGCTGCGCGGACGCCTGCTGCGCGCGCGTGTCGGCGATCTGCTTGAGCTTCTGCTCGGCCAGCTCGGCCTCGCGCCGCGCCTGCGCCTGCTGCTTGCGCAGCTCGGCGAGCTTCTCGTCGCGCTCGCGCTGCTGCGCGGCCAGGCGGCGCTGTTTCTCGGCCTCCTCCTGGCGCAGGCGTTCGGTGAGGTCGATCTGTTCCTGGCGACGCCGCGCCTCCTGCTCACGCTCGGCGGTCTCGCGCGAGATCGCATCGCGGCGCGCGGCCTCCTGGTCGACGGTGTCGGGCTCGGGCACCTGCTCCTGGGCCTGCGGTTGCGGCGTGACCGGCGAGTCTTCCGGGCGCGGTTCGGGCAGCGGCTGCGGTGGCGGCACGGCGGCGTCTTCCACGGGCTCGGGCAGCGGGGGCTCGGGCTCCGGCTCACGCGGCACCGGGTCGGGAGGCTGGCGCAGCGTGCGCTGCATGGCCGGCGACAGGTCGCCGACATCCATCATCTCGGCGCTGATCGGCGAACCGGCGGCCGACTGCGGCGCAGCCGCGCGCGTCCACCACAGGCCGGCGAACATCAGGGCGAACAGGGCGACGTGGAGCAGCAGCGCCAGCCCGAACGCCCGCGCGGTATCGGCGCGGCTTTCACGCATCAGCGCGGACCGTCCTGCCTGGGGTCGCTCATCAGGCCGACGCGCTCCACGCCGGCGTTCTGCAGCAGCGCCATCGCGTCCATGACGTGCTGATAGGTACCAGCACCGTCTGCCGCGACGAATATCGCGATATCCGGGTTGTTGGCGACAAGGGCACGGATCTTCGCGGTGAGCGTGGCCGAGTCCACAGCCTCGTTGCTGCCGGATGCGACGATGAGCGAGTAGTTGCCTGCGGCGTCGACCTGGACGAGCACCGGGTCCTTCTTCTCCTGGATCGACTTGGCGTTGGATTCCGGCAGCTGCACGTCGACGCCGAGGTTCATCAGCGGCGCGGTCACCATGAAGATGATCAGCAGCACCAGCATCACGTCGATGTACGGCACGACGTTGATCTCGTTCTTGAGCTTGCGACGGCGCGCGCGACGGCTTCGGACGGACATGGCTCAGGCCTCCCCGGTGGTCGCCTGCCGCTCCAGGATCGAGGAGAACTCGTCGGAGAACGCGTCATAGCGGCCGGCGATGCGCTCGACCCGGGTCGCGAAGCGGTTGTACGCCCACACCGCCGGGATCGCGGCGAACAGGCCCATGGCGGTGGCGATCAGCGCCTCGGAAATGCCCGGCGCGACGCTGGCGATGGTGGCTTCCTTGACGTTGGCCAGGCCCTGGAAGGCGATCATGATGCCCCACACCGTGCCCAGCAGGCCCACGTAGGGCGCGATGGAACCGACGTTGGCGAGGAACTCGAGGTTGTGCTCGAGTCCGTCCAGCTCGCGCGAACTGGCCACGCGCATGCCGCGCTGCGCGCCTTCGAGCTGGGCGCGTCCGTCACCACCGATGCGCTGGCGGCCGCGCGAGTATTCGCGGAAGCCGGCCTCGAAGATCGACTCCAGGCCTTCGACTTCGCGGTTGCGCTCGCTGGCCGAGCTGTAGAGCTTGCCGAGGTCGACGCCGGACCAGAACTTCTCTTCGAAGCGGTCGGCTTCCTTCGCGGCGCGGTCGAGCATGCGCTTCTTGCGGAAGATGATCACCCACGATGCGATCGACGCTAACAGCAGCACCAGCATCACCAGCTGCACGGGGATGGAGGCGTGCAGCACCAGGTGCAGCAGGTCGAGGTTGGCGCCGGCGGCCGGTGCCGCCGCGGCCTGCGCGGCGTCGGCCGCGAGCTCGACGGACTGCGCCGCGGCTTCGTCGGGCAACGGTTCCGCCGTGGTCGCCTGCAGCAGGGTGGCCAGTACACTCATCGGTCTTGCTCCGCGTTCGATTCGAGGGGTTTGAGTTGCAGGTACAGGTGGTCCGGGATGGCGCGCGGCCGGAAGCCGCCGGCGTCGAGCGCCGCGACCCGCACCCGCGCGGCCACCAGCAGTTCGCCGTCGCGCCGCACTTCCTGCGTGAACACCACGCTGGCGCGGCGGAGCTCGGCAACTGCCACGGTGACCTGCAGCGCGTCGTCCAGGCGTGCAGGCCGATGGAAGTCGAGCTGCATGTCACGGACGGCGAACACCAGGTCGTGCTGGTCGCGCATTCCACGTTGCCCGTGCCCGAGGGCGCGCATCCAGTCACTGCGTGCGCGTTCGAAGTAGGCCACGTACCGCGCGTGGTACACCACGCCGCCAGCGTCGGTATCTTCCCAATACACCCTTGTCGCCAAGCTGAACGGGTGGCAAACCGCGCTTGTCATGGCAGCAATTCCCTGCCTGCGCCGCGCGGCTGCAGGCCGAGGTGGCGGTAGGCCTTGTCGGTGGCCATGCGCCCGCGCGCACTGCGCACCAGGAAGCCCTGCTGGATCAGGAATGGCTCGATCACGTCCTCCAGCGTGCCGCGCTCTTCGCTGAGCGCGGCGGCCAGCGACTCCACGCCTACCGGGCCACCGTCGAAGCTGCCGATGATCAGGTTGAGCAGGCGCCGGTCGAGGTCGTCGAAGCCTTCCGGGTCGACCTTCAGCAGCTGCATCGCGGCCTTGGCGACCTCGTGGTCGATATGCCCGCCGGCGCGCACCTGGGCGAAGTCGCGCACGCGGCGCAGCAGGCGGTTGGCGATGCGCGGCGTGCCGCGCGCGCGGCGCGCGATCTCGTCGGCACCTTCCGGCGCGCAGTCGATGCCGAGGATCCGTGCCGAGCGACGCACGATCCGCGTCAGCTCCTCCACGTTGTAGAACTCCAGGCGCTGGACGATGCCGAAGCGGTCACGCAGCGGCGCGGTCAGCAGGCCCGCGCGGGTGGTGGCGCCGATCAGCGTGAACGGCGGCAGGTCGAGCTTGATCGAGCGCGCGGCGGGACCTTCGCCGATCATGATGTCGATCTGGAAGTCTTCCATCGCCGGGTACAGCACCTCCTCGACCACGGGCGAGAGGCGGTGGATCTCGTCGATGAACAGCACGTCGTGCGGCTGCAGGTTGGTCAGCAGCGCCGCCAGGTCGCCGGCCTTCTCGATCACCGGGCCCGAGGTCACGCGCAGGTTCACGCCCAGCTCGTTGGCGATCACGTGACTGAGCGTGGTCTTGCCCAGGCCGGGCGGACCGAATATCAGCACGTGGTCGAGCGCCTCGCCGCGGCCCTTGGCCGCTTCGATGTAGATCGACAGCTGCTCGCGCACGGGCTGCTGGCCCAGGTATTCGTCCAGCCGCTGCGGGCGGATGGAGGCCTCGAGGGCGGCGTCCTCGCGCGAGGCGGAGGGGGCAATGATGCGGTCTTCGCTCATGCCGACATGTTCGCATGGGCGCCGCGGCCCTGGCGCGCCAGCCGCCCTTCCCTGCTCAGATCTCGACCTGCGCGCCCAGCTCCACCAGGCGGTTGCCCGGGATGCGGAAGAAGTTGTTGGCCGGCGCCGCGTTGCGGTGCATGAAGGCGAACAGCTTGTCGCGCCACACCGGCATGCCGACGTGGCGGCTGGCGACGATGGTCTCGCGGCTGACGAAGTACGTGGTGTCCATCGGATCGAAATCCATGCCTTCGACGTCGCAGGAGCGCATCAGCGCCAGCGGCAGGTCGGGCGTTTCCATGAAGCCGAAGCGCGCGGTGACCCGGTAGAAGTCGTCGCCGATTTCCTTCACTTCCAGCCTTCGCTCGCGCGGCGCGTACGGCACCTTGAGGGTCTCCGCGGTCAGGAACACGTTGCGCTCGTGCAGCACCTTGTTGTGCTTGAGGTTGTGCATCAGCGCGTGCGGCACCACGCCGGGGTCGCTGGTCAGGAAGATCGCCGTACCCGGTACGCGCACCGGCGGGGCCAGCATCAGTCCGGGGATGAAGGTGTCCAGGCGGATGCCTTCCTTCTGCACCGCCAGGCGCAGCAGCTCGCGGCCGTGGCGCCACGTGCGCAACATGGTGAACAGCACGATGCCCAGCACCAGCGGGAACCAGCCGCCCTGCAGGATCTTGGCGCCGTTGGCGACCACGAACGCGACTTCGATGGCCACGAACGCCACGCAGCACGGCAGCACCCAGCGCCGTGCCCGCAGCCACAGCGCGCGCGCCACGATCACCAGCAGCAGGGTGTCGATCAGCATCGTCATCGACACCGACACGCCATAGGCCACCGCCAGCCGCGACGAGCTGCCGAACGCCAGCACCAGCCCGATCACCACAATCGCCATCGACCAGTTGATCGCCGGGATGTAGATCTGGCCGATGGTCTCGCTCGAGGTGTGCTTGATGCGCATGCGCGGGATGTAGCCCAGCTGCATGGCCTGGCGCGCCACCGAGAAGCCGCCGGTGATCACCGCTTGCGACGCGATCACCGTGGCCGCCGTGGCCAGCACGATCATCGGCCAGCGACCCCACTCCGGCACGCCGATGTAGAACGGATTGCGGATCGCCGTCGGGTCCTCGAGCACCAGTGCGCCCTGGCCCAGGTAGTTGAGCATCAGCGCCGGCAGCACGAACCAGTACCAGCCCAGGCGGATCGGACGCGGGCCGAAATGGCCCATGTCGGTATAGATCGCCTCGCCGCCGGTCACCGCCAGCACCACCGCCCCGAGGATGAACACACCGCCCCAGCTGTGCTCCATGAAGAACTTGGCGCCCCACCAGGGGTTGATCGCCTGCAGTACTTCGGGTTCGTGGAGGATGTTCACCACCCCCAGCACCGCAAGCGACAGGAACCAGAGGATGGTGATCGGCCCGAACACACGCCCGACCTTCTCGGTGCCGTAACGCTGGGTGGCGAACAGCCCCGCCAGCACCAGCACCGTGACCGGCACGATCCAGCGGCGCAGGCCCGGCGCCACCACCTCCAGGCCTTCGACCGCCGACAGCACCGAGATCGCCGGGGTGATCACGCCGTCGCCGAAGAACAGCGAGGCGCCGAACACGCCGAGCAGCCCCACCATGTACACGGACTTGGATCCGGGCTTCAGGCTGCGCTGGGCCAGCGCCATCAGCGCCATGATCCCGCCCTCGCCCTCGTTGTCGGCGCGCATGATGATGGTGACGTACTTCAGCGTCACCACCACGGTCAGCGCCCAGAACACCAGCGACAGGATGCCAAGCACGGTGTCGTGGTTGGCGACCAGGCCGTAGTGCGGCGAAAACGCCTCGCGCAGCGTGTACAGCGGGCTGGTGCCGATGTCGCCGAACACCACGCCAACCGCACCCACCACGAGGGCGGGCAGGCCGGTCCTGGACTTGGCCTTGCCTGGCGCGCCGTGGGTCGCGGCAGCGCGCCGTGGAGTACCTGCGGACATGGGTTTCCGGGGTGCCTGCGGTCAACGAAGCGCGGACTGTAGCGCCTTTCGGATGATGGTTTCCGCAGGATCGCCGTCCACGTGCGCCTGGCGCGCCATGCGCTGCGCCTCGGCCGGCTTGTAGCCCAGCTGCTGCAGGGCCTCGGTCGCCTCCGACAGCGGGTCGGCGGGCGTGCCCGCCATCGGCATCGCCGTCGCACCACCCATGATTGCCTCGGCGCGGTCGCGCAGTTCCACCACGATGCGCTCGGCGGTCTTCTTGCCGATGCCCGGGATGCGCGTCAGCGCGGTGACGTCGCCGCCCGACACCAGGCGCGCGAACTCCTGGACGCTGGCGCCGGACAGGATCGCCAGCGCGATCTTCGCGCCGATGCCGGTCACCCGCTGCACGTCGCGGAACAGGCGCCGCTCGACCTCGCTGGCAAAGCCGTACAGCGACACCGAGTCTTCCTTCTGCGCGTAGTGCGTGAACAGCGAGACCTCGGCGCCGAGCACGGGAAGTTCGTAGAACGTGCTCATCGGCGCTTCCAGCTCGTAGCCGACGCCGTTGACGTCGATCACAAGCCACGGCGGTGATTTGTGCGCGAGCTTGCCGCGCAGGCGTCCGATCATTTGCGGCTCCAGGCCAGGCGTTCGTCGATGCCCAGGCGCCGCGCGCTGGCGCTGACGTGGGCGTGGGTGATGGCAATGGCGAGCGCGTCCGCGGCGTCGGCTTGAAGGCGGCCGCTGAGCCCCAGCATCGCGCCGACCATGTGCTGCACCTGGGCCTTGTCCGCGGCGCCCTTGCCGACCAGCGCCAGCTTCACCTGGCGCGCGCCGTATTCGTGCACCGGCAGGTCGTGCATGACCACCGCGCAGATCGCCGCGCCGCGCGCCTGGCCCAGCTTGAGCGCGGAGTCGGCGTTCTTGGCCATGAACACCTGCTCGATGGCGACCTCGTCCGGGCGGTGCTCCTCGACGATCGCGCGCAGGCCGTCCAGCAGGCGGCGCAGGCGCTGCGGCAGGTCGCCCTTGCACGCGGCCACGCCGGCCATCAGGTTGAGCGGCGCGTGGAACACGTGCTTCACCCGCCCGGTGGCATCGACATCGATGATGCCCACGCCGGTGCGCTGCGAGCCGGGGTCGATGCCGAGGATCCTGGTCACGTCGTGCTGCTACGCGTACGCGTCGTCGCCGAGTTCGGCGTTGGAATACACGGCCTGGACGTCGTCGATGTCCTCCAGCCAGCGCAGCAGCTTGACCACCTGCTGCGCGGTCTCGCCTTCGACGGCGATGTCGTTGTCGGCGCGCATGGTGATTTCGGCGTGGTCGGCGGGAAGGCCGGCGGCGGCCATCGCGTCACGCACGCTGCCGAAATCCTCGGGCGAGGTGACCACGTCGATCGCGCCGTCCTCCGGGTACACCACCACGTCGTCGGCGCCGGCCTCGATGGCGGCATTGGTCACCGCGTCCTCGCTGGCGCCCGGCGCGTAACGCAGCACGCCCTGCTTGTGGAACATGAAGGCCACGGAACCGTCGGTGCCCAGGTTGCCGCCGAACTTGCCGAACGCGTGGCGCACGTCGGCCACGGTGCGCACCTTGTTGTCGGTCAGGCAGTCGGCGATCACCGCCACCCCGCCCGGGGCGTAGCCCTCGTAGCGGATCTCCTCGTAGTCCACGCCTTCCAGTTCGCCGGTCGCCTTCTTGATGGCGCGCTCGATGACGTCCTTGGTCATGTTGGCCGAGAGCGCCTTGTCGACGCCGCTGCGCAGGCGCGGATTGCTGCCGGGATCTCCCCCGCCGGCGCGCGCGGCAACCGAGATCTCGCGGATCAGCTTGGTGAAGATCTTGCCGCGACGCGCGTCTTCGGCGTTCTTGCGGCCTTCGATGGAGGGGCCTCTGCCCATGCGTATTCCCGTCAAACCTGGTGGCGATAGGAGATGGTACCCGCTCCGGCGAATGCGCTCCCCGGCGCAGCCGGTCAGCGGGCGAAGCGGCCGTCGCGCAGGAACGTGATCGCCAGGCGCGCGGCCTCGGCGGAGACCAGCAAGCCGCTGTGCGAGGCGTCGATGACCACGTGGCCGGCCAGGCCCGGCAGGCGCGTCTCGGCCACGGCCACGGTGCCGTCGTGCGGCTCCTCGAAACGCGCGACCAGCGCGCCCAGCCCGTGCGGCCGCGACCCGGCGACCATGCCGACCTCCACTCCCTGCGGCAGCGCGATGCAGCCCTGCCGCAGCAGCGCGGCGCTGCGCCCGAGGTAGAGCGCGGTCAATGCGCGACGCGACAGCGCGTGGGCTGCGCCGCTGCCGCACAGCGGCGTGCCCAGGCAGACCACGCGCGCCACCGGCAGTCCCGGCTCGGTCTGCAGCGCCTGCAGCGCGACCAGCCCACCAAGGCTGTGGCCGACGAGGTGCGTGGGCTCGCTGCCGCGCAGCCGCGCGCGCAGCGCGTCGACCGCGGCCCCGGTGCTGCCCAGGATGCTGCGGTACCCGATGATCCCGGTAGTGAAGCCGGCTGCGCGCAGGCGTGCAGCGAAGCGGTGCATCGCCAGCGGCGGCATCCACAGCCCGTGCAGCAGCAGTACGCGGCGGGCGGTGGCGGGCATGTCAGGCTGCGCCAGGCGCCGGGCGGCGCAGGATGAACTCCAGGTCGCGCACGCGGCCGACCGGGAACAGGTATTCGCCCACCGGCTCGAAGCCGCGGCGCGCATAGAAGCGCTGCGCGCCGAGATTCCCGGACCAGACGCCGATCCACAGCGTGCGCGGACCGTCGCGTTCCAGCCAGCCCATGGCGGTGTCGAACAGCCGCCCGCCCCAGCCGCCTCCCTGGTGGGATGCCATCAGGTACAGGCGCTTGAGTTCGCCGTCACCCGGGGCGACATCCGGATGCGGCAGGCCGCAGGGCCCGACCGCCGCGTGGCCGACGGCTTCACCGTCGTCCTCGAGCAGCCAGACCGCGTAGTCCGGGTGCGAGAGGATCACGTGTTGCTTTTCGACCACATAGGCGTCGGCGAGGAACGCCTCGAGATCCTCCGGCGGGTACAGGTGGCCGAAGGTTTCGACGAACGTCCGCGCCGCCAGCCGCGACAGGGTCGCGGCATCGTCGGGCGTCGCGCGGCGGATGGTGACGGTCACGCAGTCGCGTCCAGGCGCGCCGCGATCAGGCAGCAGGCTTCGGCCGCACCGCCACGTGCACCTCGGCCAGCTGCACGTCCGGGATCGGCGACGGCGCGCCGGTCATCAGGCACTGCGCGCCGGTGGTCTTGGGGAACGCGATCACGTCGCGGATCGAATCGCTGCCGGCCATCAGCGCGGCGATGCGGTCGATGCCGAAGGCGATGCCGCCGTGCGGCGGCGCCCCGTACTTCAGCGCGTCCAGCAGGAAGCCGAACTTGGCCTCGGCCTCCTCCGCGCCGATGCCGAGCAGTTCGAACACCGCCGACTGCATCGAGGACCGATGGATGCGGATCGAACCGCCGCCGATCTCGTTGCCGTTGAGCACCATGTCGTAGCCGCGGCTGGTCGCGGTGCGCGCACTGGCGCGCAGCGCGGCCTCGTCATCCACTGCCGGCGCCGTGAACGGGTGGTGCAGCGCCACGTAGCGCTGCGCCTCGTCGTCGAACTCGAACATCGGGAAGTCGGTGACCCACAGCGGCGCCCAGCCCGCGGCGACCAGGTCGAAATCCTTGCCGGCCTTGAGCCGCACCGCGCCCATGAAATCGCTGACCGTGTTGTAGGCACCGGCACCGAAGAACACCATGTCGCCGTTGCCGGCGCCCACGTGCTGCAGCAGCGCGGCGAACGCCGGCTCGTCGAAGAACTTCGCGATCGGCGAGTTCACCGCGCCGTCGTCTCCGATCTTCGCGTAGGCCAGGCCCTTGGCGCCGTACTTGGCGGCGTGCGCGGCGTACTCGTCGATCTGCTTGCGGCTGAGCGCCGCACCGCCGGGGATGCGCAGCGCGCAGACGCGGCCGCCGTCCACGCCGGCGAAGTCGGTGAACACCTTGAACTGCGAGTCCTTCACCAGCGCATCGACGTCCACCAGCTCCAGCGCGATGCGCAGGTCGGGCTTGTCGGAGCCGTAGCGGCGCATGGCCTCGGCCCAGGTCATGCGCGGGAATGCGCCCAGTTCCACGTCGATCACCTCGCGGAACACGTCGCGCATCATCGCTTCCACCGTGTCCTGCACGATCGCCTCGTCCACCCAGGCGAACTCCATGTCCAGCTGGGTGAATTCGAGCTGGCGGTCGGCGCGCAGCGCCTCGTCGCGGAAGCAGCGCGCGATCTGGTAGTAGCGGTCGAAGCCCGCCATCATCAGCAGCTGCTTGAACAGCTGCGGCGACTGCGGCAGCGCGTAGAACTCGCCGGCGTGCATGCGCGCCGGCACCAGGAAATCGCGCGCGCCCTCGGGCGTGGCCTTGGTGAGGATCGGCGTCTCGATGTCCTGGAAATCGCGCGCGTCCAGCCAGCGGCGCAGCGCGGCCACCAGCTTCGAGCGCGTGCGCATCTTGCGCTGCATCTCCGGCGTGCGCAGGTCCAGGTAGCGGTACTTCAGGCGGATGTCCTCGCCCGGGTTCTCGTGCGCGTGGAACGGCAGCGGCTCGGCCTTGTTCAGCACCTCGATCGCGGTCGCCACCACTTCCAGCTGGCCGGTGGCGATCTTGGCGTTGACGCTCTCGCGGCGGCGCACGGTGCCGGTGACGCGCAGGCAGTCCTCGTACCCCACCTTGGCGGCGGTGGCGATCACCTCGGCGTTGCCCGCCGTGGCGGCGTCGGGCTCGGCGACCACCTGCACGATGCCTTCATGGTCGCGCAGGTCGATGAAGCACAGGCCGCCGAGGTCGCGGGCCACGTCGGCCCAGCCGCAGAGGGTGACGGTCTGGCCGACCAGGGAGGCGTCGATCAGGCCGCAGAAATGGGTACGCATGAAAACTCCGGACGCGGGAAACGGGCCGCCGGGCGGCGGAGCCCGCTAGTTTAAAGCGTCCCGCCGTCGATGCCGCCCCGGTCCGGATTGTTTCCGGGCGCCGTCAGGCAACCGGCTTGGGCTCCGCCTTGGGTGCAGGTGCCGCCGCCGGCGTGGCGGGCTCGCTCTTCGCCGGGGTGGCGGCCGCCGGCTTGGCATCGGGCTTGCCGGCGCCCTCGCCGCCTTCGGCCAGGTTGCGTTTCCTGTCGCCGTCCTTCTTGAAGTCGGTCTCGTACCAGCCGCTGCCCGCGAGGCGGAAGGATGGCGCCGTCAGCTGCCGGCGCACCTCGCCCACCGCCCCGCACTCCGGACAGACATCGGGATCGGGATCGGAGAGCTTCTGCAGGCGGTCGAAATCGTGTTCGCACTGGGCGCAGCGGTAAGCGTAGATCGGCATGGCGGTGGCATTGACTCGGTGACGTGGGCTGCGGGCATTCTGGGGGCGCGGGCGGGCGAATCAAGCGCCGGTCCCACGGTCCCACGCCCACAGCCCACGACCACCAGGCCCCGAGTCCGCGAATTGCCGGGATTCCGTTACCGCGCGCGGGAGACTTTCCGCTCGCCCACCCGCGGCGGCATCGCATCGATGCCGTCCGCGACGCGGTCGTGGTACGTCGGGCGCACGTGGCGCTGGATGATCGGTGCCTCGCCGAACCAGGCAGCGTTCACGTACAGCTCGTCGATGCCGTAGATCCGGTTGCCACGCTGCCCCATCGGCCGGAAGTAGCGGACCTGCAGCGGCATGCATTCGGTGGCGCCGATCGCGTATGCCTCGGAACAGGACGGGACCGGGCCGCCGATGTTTCCTCGGTAGCGACTCTCGTACAGCCGGGTATGCGGCTCGCCGCCAATGACGGTGCCAAACAGCTGCCAGGAGGCGCGGGAGGTCGAGGTCGGGTACTCCGCCCCCGGATAGCGCGTCACCTGCCGGGTAATGCCGTCCGGGTCGCGCACGAAGGTCGTGTCGGCACGCGGTGACTGCCACGGGCTGGCATTTGCGTTCTGGGTGAACGTGCCGTACTCCCAGCTCCCCAGCACCGACAACGCATCCACTGCCGCGCCGACGCGCGCGTCCATCAGCACCGATGTGCCCACCAGGCTGTGCGTCAGGCCGTCGGCCGCCTGCGTGCGCGCCAGGTAGAGCACCGGCACGGCCATCGACTCACCGCCTTCGAGGCGCCAGTAGGTGACCTCCGTCTGCGGATACCGCAGCTGCAGGGTGCCGCGCGGACCGAGCTTCCACTCGAATGATCCGCTGCCAAACCCGCCCACCCGCGGCTGCATGTCCGAGTCCACCTTGGATCCGGTGTCCTGGACGAGCCCGCTGCCATCGGGAAGGAACGTGGTCTGCGCGTATTCGCAACCCGAGAGCACGTCCGTCGTGCTGACCGCATCCGGCTCCAGGCAGAAGTGCGGCAACGCGCGCCTTCCGCTCACGTCGGCCGGCCAGATGCGCTGGGACATTCCGTCCAGGCTGAAGGCATGCGCGATCCGGGTGCTGCTCGCGTCAGTCGGCGGGAGATGGGGATAGTCGGGATAGGAAACCCGCACGGCCCCGGTCACCGACCACAGGCTGTAGCGATCCCCGACGAAGTGGCGCCGCCAGGTTTCGTGCACGGTGTCACGCCTTGCCAGCACCTGCACCGGCGGCTGGCCCGGCGCAAGCTGCACGAAGTCGTAGGAGAAGACCGGCGCCGACGCGCGCGGGGTCATGCGCAGCGTTCCTGCATCAAGCGCCGTGACGGTGGCGGCCGGATCGGTGCCGCTGCGGCCGTGGTACTCGAAACCGCCATTGCCACGCAGGAGCAGGTGGGCCGCGCTCTGGAGCGTCGCCTCACCATAGGCGAGGGGCGGCAGGATCGCGGTCCGGGCTCCCAGCACGGCGAGCGGCAGCGGAATTCCCGTCGGCTGCTGGACGAATGCTTCCAGCGACGCGGCAACGCCTGGCTGGGCTGCCAGGAACGTGCGCACTCCGGCATCGTCCTGCAGCAGCGCGTAGCCGTGCGCATAGCCGGCCGGCAGCGGCGCGGCACCCGAGGCGAGTGCCTGCAACACATTGCCGCCGACCGCGGCTTCAAGGCCGATCGAGCGGATCGCCTGCTGGTGTTCCTGGTCCGACAGCGGCAGGCGGCCACCGAGCACGCGGCTGACGTGATGGTGCAGCGAGGTGCCCATCGCGGTGATGCGGACGCGGTCGAGTTCACCCGGCGTCAGGATGGCATCCGCGCCCGCGTTGCGCGCCAGGCGCGCGTAACTGCCCAGGATGGCCGCGTGCCTGCCATGGTCGGAATCGATTTCGATCGAGACCATCGCCTCGGGGCGACCACCCGGGACCTGCACGGAGAACACCGGCAGGCTGACCGGCAATGTGGCAACGGCATCGCCGACGCGCAGCGTCACCATTGCCGGCCCGCTGTCCACGCCCGCTATCGCGACCTGGCCGTCGATACGCAGGCCCGTCGCCGCGCCAGGCAACCGCAGACGCGCCGACGGCGTGGCAGACACCACAGGCGGGACGACGCGTGCCGGCGTGCGCGACGCCGATGCAGTCGAAGCGTCCCATGCCAGGGCACCGCCCGCGACAAGCGCCGCGACGGCAACCGTGAATCCGAGCTTCATCTGTTTCCCCTTTCGATACCGCCCCCTGCGGCAGCGCGGGATGCTCTCAGCTCGGCACGCGAAGGGCAACCTTCAGGTCAGTCGCTGCTGCCCCACGGTGCCGGCGGCGTCGCGACCGGCGTGGCCAGGTCGAACTCGACCTGGAACATGCGGCCACCGGGACGCGACAGCTCGTAGAGGAAGCGATTCCCGGGCTCGATCTCCATCGCCCAGGTGTTGGTGGTGGAGACGTCTGCACCGGTGCGGCCGAACAGCGCGATCGAGTCGGCGTCTACCGGGAACTCCTGGCGCACCGCGGTGCCAGCGGTGGTGCTCTCGCCGCCGTACATGGTCTGCACGTCGGAGCTGCCGTCTTCGTGGCGATGGTCGTGCTTCAGGCGCAGGCCGGTGCCGGTGCGGGTGAGCACCCAGGTGCGCGAATGGTCGTCGCCAACGTGGAACGGCACGCGCAGCTCGCGGGTCGGGTCGTCGCAGCCTCGGACGTGCATCACCAGCGCCTTGCCCTCGAAGGCGTCGGGTTCGGCCGAGGCCGGCTCGTTGGCGACGATGCGCCCGGCAAACGCCTGGCCGCAGTGGCTGGCGAGCGCGGCAAGGAAGGCATCGGCGGGGGCGGCATCGGTGGCCGGCGCGTCGGACGCAGGGGCGGATGTGTTGCCCGCGGCGACGTCGGCCGTCGCCTGCGGAGTGGACGGAGTGCAGGCGGCGATGGCCACCAGCGCGGCTGAAAGAGCGGAGAGTCGGATGATCGTCATGCGGTCACCGTAACCGCCGCGCACCGCCCACCGCAAACGCTATCGCGCCGCACAAGCCCGTCGCCGCTTCCTATACACCCTTGCCCGACGTCTCACCGGTAGCACCAGCTGATCGGCATGTTGGTCCCAGGTACTGAACTTCGTATCACCACGCAAGTGGTCATGCCCGATGGAAAGCACGTCAGTGACCCTGGCTCCTTTGAAGCTCATCTGAAAGTGCAAGGATGAGCCAGTTTGCTTCCCGATTCTGCTCGTAAGCATCTGGCGCATACGCACCAGCGGACGATGTAGACGTTCATCTTTCGTCAAAGCACCTGCTGCGGCCGCAGCAGCGCTACTCGAACCACAGTCAGTCCTGATGTCACCATTCATGGCGAACGTGCTGCCGTTCGCGCCTGGTTCCATTGATCGTGTCGACATCACATTTGAGATCCGGCATGTGGTGTCGTTGCCACAAGCCTCCTGCCGTCTGGATCAATGAGCGAGTAAAGATCGCTTTTTGCGTATCCCCTTGGCGATCACCTGCTTGGCCGCTTAGGCCTTGAATTCGTCCGTGTACCGCATGCTGCCTATATGCACCTCATTCGATGCCGGTGCGATTCAGTGATTAGACTTCCTGCTGGACGCATCTGCCTCGACCAATCAACTGGGCGAAGCGTCCACCGATGTTCCCCGTGGGACTGTCCTCCTGGAGCCAGAGACAAACACCTTCGAGCTTCAGGAAGTCCCGGCCTTGGGCCAGGGGCGCGATCGCGATGCCGACGTTCGCTCCGGTTGCATCTCCCGGCACCTCAAGGCATCCACTTGTCACCAACGCATCGTCACGAACTGAAACATGGAGGTCGCCTTCTACCCACTTGCATGGGCGCCCTTCGAGCCGCGTTATGGCGACGACCAGCCCCCGGTCGAAAATCAACAACAATCTCCTGCCTTCCGCGGATTCACGGTAGCGAATGTCGCGGAGCTTGAACTTGTATTGGGTGAGGCTCAGGCACAAGCCTGCCACGCAACGATTCGGAGTTACAGGCACGTTGCCGCCCGCGGCCCCGGCAACTGACAGCACGCACGCCACAAGAATGGCATCAAATCCGAGACTAGACGCCGTGCCTCCTGGCCCGGCAACGCGACTCCTAGGATTGATTACGACGGTCGAGAGGTTATGACTTCCGTCGTAACCAGCTAAGGGCTCAGTCCTACGCGCACCATGTTTGCTGACTGGCAAGTCCGTGTAACCATCTGGAATCCCGGGGAAGTGAAGAATGTCGCGGACAGTAGCGCCGATCCAGTTTTGGCGCGAAGTGTTTATATGTCCCAGGTGCCCCGCAACTCCTTCTCCGTGTTCTAACGTCAACCCTCCCAATCGATCCCAGTCGCCAGGAGATAGATCCATGGTGTTGTAGGTTCCAGTTGCGCGGGGTTCGGGCAGAACTTGCAACAGCAGGCGCATTCCGCCTTGGCCTTCGACGCGAAGCTTGCTGAACTCGGATGCGATTAGAGCGATGTTTTCGCGCGTCGCATCGGATCCTGTGAAGAAGACAGGTATCACGAGTACATCTCGCCCCAATTCATTGTCGACTAGGTAAGCCATTCGTCCGTCAGGGTCTGTGTACTTGTACGGATTGCTATTGGCGTAGCGGTACCGATTGAAGTTCGCGTCGGTGCTTCCGTCTGCCGCCACCGGATCAACGCTAAGGAACTTTCCGATTGCGGGATCGTAATAGCGCTGAACACTCTGACCCGACGCGGGTTCCGCCTATTGCTGCGATCAATCCTAGGCGCCATGCGGCCTGCGGTCGCCAACTCGCTTGGCAGCGTCAGCGAGCGCATCGGAGATCGCCACACTCATGACCCCAGCGACCAACAATGCGCCCCAAGTCAACGTGATGTCGTGACCCATCATAAGAGAAAAAACTATGTAACACCCGACGAAGAGCATCACACTAGCAAGCATTCGCTGAAGCCTCCGCCATTTTCTCGTGAGAAGTATGTAGATCACCAGGAACGTCAGCAAGTACCCCGACATCACAAGGAAATACCCAGCAAACACGACGCTCTGCCAGATCCTCACAGCTGCATTCGCTTCAAAGCGTGGTGTTCCTAAGCCGTCCACCAACCTATGCGCCTCTAGCGTAAGTGCGAGAAGCATCAGCAGCGCGAGAACGAAGACCAAAGGAAATGCCAGCAAAGTAAGCCGCCTTAGCATGAGCGAATCCTCGTGCCCGTTGTCGTGCACGCACCCGAACTCCGAAGATCTTTAATCAGCGCGTTTCCTATCGCCTCCCGGTCAGACTGATTGCCAAAGTCAATCGCGCGCCCAAGGCCCTTCTCTACTCCGTCAAGAACCCTGTTATACGCCCTGTCTGCGGGATGACTGCCAGCAACCCATCGCGCACCGAAACTGGAGTTGATGGATTCAGTTATACGATTTCGCTGCTCAGTTGGCAGTGCGTCCAGCGCCGCTTGAACAGCTGTCTGCTCCATGCTTACAAGCTTGGCATCGAGTCCCGGCCCTGACAGGGAGCCGTTGCGAATCTGCGAGTATGTCTTGGCGTTGAGGGAGTACAGTGCGCTGCTAACGCCATCCAGGAACTGATTCGCCTCCGGATTGATGCCACCACCCATACGTCCGGCGAACCTGACTCCAGGGATGTCCCTGTTAGCTAGATACTCAACAGTCAGTGCCGCAGCTCCAAAGAAGCGCGTTGAGCCTGCTGCACCGCGATCGAAAGCCCTATATATGTCGCGCCTCATGCAATAGACGCTGTCGCTGTTCGCGACGACACACCTACGACCATCCGGATCGATATTGGTGTACGGATTGTTGTTGGCATACCGATACCGATGGAACTGCCCCACCGGGTCGCTGTGCGCGGTGACGGGATCAACGCTGAGGAACAGTCCGATCCCCGGATCGTAATAGCGCTGCTGCATATACGTCAGCCCCGTCGCCCGGTCCTCGACGTGCCCCGTGTAGCCAGGGCGATCGTTGCCGGTGCTCGCCGAGGGGCTCAATTGCTTGCCATAGGGCTCGTACTCCGTCCGCTCCACCAGCCCACCGGCCTCGTTGGTCACCGCCACGGGGCTGCCCAGCGCGTCGGTGTGCTGGTACTTCACCACGGCCGTACCGCCCCCGATCGGCACCTCACGCTGCGCGACCAGGCTGCCGGCCAGGTACACGTGGTCGGTCTCCTTCATCTGCCCGGTGCGGGTGTTCTGCTGGTACAGCAGTTGTCCGTTCTGCCCGTACTGCGAAAACACCACGCCGGTCGCGAAGTTCATCGCCAGGATGCGCCGGCCTTGGTCGTCGTAGCGGTAGCGCTCCACGCCCATCACCTCGCGCAGGCGGTTGCCGTAGTCGAAGTCGTAGTTGGCCTCGTTCTTGAACTGCACGTTGCCCTGCAGGTCGTAGCCCAGGGCGGTGGTCGCCGCGCCGTTGCTGCAGGTGGTCGCGCCGGTGCGCACGAACGCCAGGCGGTTGCTGGCGTCGTAGCAGTACAGGTCGTCGCGCCCGGGCGCCTTGACCCGCACCAGGTTGTCCAGGGTGTCGTAGGCGTACGCGGCGCCGCCCGGGTACATCGGCGAGGTGGCTCCCACCAGCCGGTCGAGGTCGTCGTAGACCAGGGTGCGCGTGGTGCGGCCGCCTTGGCCGACGGCCAGGTCGCTGATCTCGCCCCGGCCGCGACGCGCGCCAGCCGCTCTGCCCCGCGTCAGCGGGCCGGCGGCTTGCGGTACACCAGCACCGGGATGGTCGAGTACGTCAGTACCTTGAGCGTTTCGCTGCCGAGCATCAGCGCGCCGATGCCGCGGCGGCCGTGGGAGGCCATCGCGATCAGGTCGCAGCCATCGTCACTGGCGGCTTCGATGATCGCGCGGTACGGCGCGTCGTTTTCCACCAGGCGCGTCCGGCATGGCACACCGAGGGCGCTTGCACGCGTCTCGGCTTCGCGCAGGCGGCGCGTGCCCTCCTCCTTCGCACTCTCGGCATACGTGGCGCGGCTGTCGACCAGCTGGGCGCCACTGATGGCGAAGACCTGGAACGGCTCGGTCACGGTCAGGAAGGTGACCGACGCGCCGATGCCCTTGGCAAAGGCCAGGCCCTGCTCGATTGCCGCAAGGGAGAGTTCCGAACCATCGGTCGGGATCAGGATCCGCTTGTACATGGCATTTCTCCTGTGGTCGTCCCAGCGTGCTCCGCCCCACAGGAGAAAACGTTGACCCAGGTCAAGCCAGGTCGTGGCGCCGGTTCGGTCAGGCCGCTTCGTAGAGGGCCAGCAGCGCGGACTCGGCCTCCGACAGGCGGGCGGCCAGCGCGGCGCGGCGCTGGGCGGCGTCGGCCACGCGGTTGGACGCATCGGCGCCGGCGTGGAAACCGGGATCGGCCAGGCAGGCGTCGATGGCCGCGATGTCGGCTTCCAGCGTCGCCACCTGGGCTTCGGCCTGCGCCAGCTTGTGCGGGTTGACCTTGGCCCTGGGTTGCGCCGGCGGGGGCGCCGGCGGTGCGGGCGGTGCCGCTGCAGCCCCTGCCGCCGGCCGCACGTCCTGCGGCCGCGAACGCAGCCACGCCGCGTATTCGTCGAGGTCGCCGTCGAACGGCGTGACCACGCCTTCGGCGACGCGCCAGAAGGTGTCGCTGACCAGGCCGATCAGGTGGCGGTCGTGCGAGACCAGCACGATCGCGCCCGGGAAATCGCTCAGCGCCTCGGCCAGCGCTTCGCGCATTTCGAGGTCGAGGTGGTTGGTGGGTTCGTCGAGCAGCAGCACGTTGGGCTGGCGCCAGGCGATCAGCGACAGCGCCAGGCGCGCGCGCTCGCCGCCCGAAAAACCGTCGATCGATTCGAACGCGCGGTCGCCGGGGAAGCTCCACTTGCCGAGGAAATTGCGGAAATCCTGCACCGACGCTTCCGGCGAGATCTCGCGCAGGTGGTCGATGGGCGAGGTGCCGGCCACCAGTGCTTCCACCGTGTGCTGGGCGAAGTAGCCGATGCGCAGGTCCGGGTGTGCATAGCGCTCGCCGGTGAGCAGCGGCAGTTCACCGACCAGGCTCTTCACCAGCGTCGACTTGCCCGCGCCGTTGGGGCCGAGCAGGCCGATGCGGTCGCCGGCCTCCAGGCCGAAGTTGGCGTCGTGCAGGATGGTCGCGGTGCCGTAGCCGCAATCCGCGTGGTTGAGCCGCAGCAGCGCATGCGGCAGCTTCAGCGGCGCCGGGAAATCGATGCGCACTTCGCGCTCGGCACGCACCGCTTCGGTGTTGGCCATCTTGGCCAGGCGCTTGACCCGCGACTGCGCCTGCTTGGCCTTGGCCGCGCTGGCGCTGAAGCGGTCGATGAAGCTCTGCAGGTGGGCGCGCTCGGCCTGCGCCTTCTCGTGGGTGATCTGCTGCAGGCGCAGCTGCTCGGAGCGCTGGCGCTCGAACGCCGTGTAGTTGCCGGTGTACAGCTTGGCCTTGCCGCCGTGCAGGTGCAGGGTGTGGGTGTTGACGTTGTCGAGGAACTCGCGGTCATGCGAGATCAGCAGCAGCGTGCCGGCGTACTTCAGCAGCCACTGCTCAAGCCACAGCACCGCGTCGAGGTCGAGGTGGTTGGTGGGCTCGTCGAGCAGCAGCACGTCGGATGGCGTCATCAGCGCGCGCGCCAGGTTCAGGCGCACGCGCCAGCCGCCGGAAAACGACGCGACCGGGCGCTGCTGGGTTTCCGCCGGGAACCCGAGGCCGTGCAGCAGCTTGGCCGCGCGCGCGGCGCCGTCGTAGCCGCCCACTTCTTCCAGCCGGTGGTGGGCCATGGCGACCGCTTCCCAATCCTCGTTGGCGAAGGCATTGGCCTCGGCCTGCAGGGCGTCGTGCACGGCGGCATCGCCGGCGAGCACGAAGTCGACCGCCGGATCGGGCAGCGAGGGCATTTCCTGGGCGATGCTGGCGATGCGCAGGCGCGACGGCAGGTCGAGGTCGCCACGGTCGGCCTCCACCTCGCCACGCACGGCGGCGAACAGGGAGGACTTGCCGGTGCCGTTGCGGCCCACCACGCCCACCCGCCATCCGGCGTGCAGGGACAGGTCGAGATCGGACAGCAGCAGGCGTTCGCCGCGCCGGAGGGCGAAATTGCGGAAGGAAATCATCCGCCATTGTACCGGGCCGCGGCCGCCGCGCCGGGGATTGCGGTAGTGTCGGCAGCCGGGAAATGAACGGCTTGGAGGCGTGATGGCGATCTCGATCAATCTCGAAACGGCCACCTGGGTGCATGCCCGCGTGGTGGCGCAGGCGCCGTTCAGCGAAATCCACGAGGTGCTTGGCCGCCGTGGCTATGACGAGTTCCAGATCCGGCGCATCTACGACGCCGCGCTGCGCGACCCGGACGGGTTCAAGGCGGGCTTCTCGCGGCTGAGCCCGAGCCAGCCGAAGGTTGCGCACGCCGCACCCAAGGCGCCCGACAGCCAGGCCCAGCGCGCGCAGGCGCGGGCGGAAGTCGGTGCCGGGGCGCGCGCGGGCAGCAGCTTCGTGCCGGTGGCGCCGATCGCGCTGGCCGCCGGCCACGCGATCACCTGCGAGCATGGCGACGTGCGCGTGGCCTTCCACAGCGTCCGGCCGTACGTGGTGCTGTTTAACAACGTGCTCACCCATGACGAGTGCGACCAGCTGATCGCCGAGGCGAAGCCCGCGCTTGAGCGCGCCAAGGTGATCGATTCGGAAAGGGGCGGCTCCAAGGTCGATGACCGCCGCACCAGCGAGCTGACCGTGCTCATGCGCGGGACCACTCCGCTGCTGGCGCGGATCGACGCGCGCATCACCCGCATCACCGGCGTGCCGGTCGCGCAGGGCGAGGATCTGCAGGTGATGCGCTACGGCGTGGGTGCCGAATACACGCCGCACTTCGACTACTTCAACCTCGACCGGCCGGGCCAGGCCCTGCACCTGGCCAATGGGGGTCAGCGCATCTCAAGCCTGGTGATCTACCTCAACGACGTCGAGGCCGGCGGCGAAACCGTGTTTCCGGAAGTGGGCCTGTCGGTCGCGCCGGCCAAGGGCAGCGCGGTGTATTTCGCCTACACCGATGCGCAGTCGCGCTGCGATCCACTGTCGTTCCATGCCGGTGCGCCGGTGCTGCGCGGCGAAAAATGGATCGCCACGCGCTGGATGCGCGAGCGCGCCTTCACCTGAGTGCCAGGGGATGCGCGGCGCGCAGGGATTCGTGCCGATTGACGCGGTTGTTCAGCGGATGTTAAAGCGGTTGAGCGTGAACCCGCTGCGCCGCCGTCCATCCAACGAGGTCGCCTGCCATGACGCCACACCCGCTCGCTCTCGCACTGATCGCCGCATTGGCCGCCTCCGCCCTGCCCGCCCATGCGCAGGACCCCACCACCCCCACCGAGCGCAAGGCCACCCGCCTGGACACGCTGATCGTGACCGGCACGCGCGCCAGCGACCGCACCGCGGCTGAATCCACGGCGCCGATCGACCTCATCACACCGGAGGCGCTGCAGTCCTCCGGCACCACCGAACTCGCGACCGCACTCGGGCGGCTGCTGCCTTCGCTCAACTTCCCCCGGCCTGCAGTCTCCGATGGCACCGATGCGGTTCGCCCCGCCCAGTTGCGTGGACTTTCCCCGGACCACACCCTGGTGCTGGTCAACGGCAAGCGGTACCACACCGGCGCCCTGGTCAACGTCAACGGAACCCAGGGGCGCAGTTCCTCGCCGGTCGACCTCAACACCATTCCCATCGCCGCCATCGCGCGGGTCGAGGTGCTGCGTGATGGCGCGTCGGCGCAGTACGGCTCCGACGCCATCGCCGGCGTCATCAATATCGTGCTCAAGGGCAGCCCGGAAGGCGGCAACGTCAGCCTGCGCCACGGCCAGACCAGCGCGGGCGACGGGGCGCAGACCAACCTGCTTGCAGATGCCGGTTTCCCGCTGGGCGCCAACGGCGGGTTCGTGCACCTGGCCGTCCAGGGCGACAAGCAGGACCAGACCGACCGCGCCCGGCCGTTCCTCGGCCCCGTGACCCCGACCTCCGCGCCGCTGGGCCGCGTGGTGCAGCGGCAGGGCGATCCGGAGATCGACAGCTATTCGGGCAGCTACAACGCGGAGCTCGCCGCGAGCGACAGCCTGACGCTCTACTCCCATGGCCTGCACACCAAGCGCGACATCCTGTCCAACGGCTTTTTCCGGCCGGCGGGTGATTCACGCAACATCCCGTCGATCTACCCCGACGGCTTCCTGCCGCAGATCAACAACAACTCGACCGACTACAGTTTCGTGGGCGGGCTGCGCAAGCTGTTCGCCGGCGCCACGGCGCTCGACCTCAGCTACACCTACGGCTCGAACGAGCTGACCTTCGACATCAAGAACACGCTCAACCGCAGCCTGGGCCCGACCTCGCCCACGCAGTTCTACGCGGGTGCGCTGGAAGTCAGGCAGCACATCCTGAACCTCGACATGAGCACCCCGCTCGACCTGGGACTGTCCTCGCCGCTGATCCTCGCCTACGGCGCGGAGTACCGCGAGGACGAGTTCGAGCAGTCGCCCGGCGAACCGGATTCATACGCACTGGGCCCGTTCGCGAACATCCCCGGGTCGCAGGTCTTTGCCGGCTTCAAGCCCGGCGACGGCGGAGAGTTCAAGCGCGACAACATCTCGCTGTACGTGTCGCTCGAAGGCAAGGTGACGGAAAAGCTGTCGGCGGGCGTCGCCGCACGCTACGAGGACTACAGCGACTTTGGCGATACCTCGACCGGCAAGCTGACCGCACGCTACGACTTCACGCCAAGGGTTGCGCTGCGCGGCACGCTGTCGACCGGCTTCCACGCGCCGTCACTGCAGCAGCAGTATTTCCAGTCGACGGCCACCAATTTCATCGTTCTTCCGCCGCCCCAGGGCAACACCCCGTTCGACATCGTCACCTTCCGGGTGACCAACCCCGCCGGCATTGCGCTGGGAGCGGAGCCACTGCGGGCGGAGGAGTCCACCAACTTCAGCGTCGGCCTGGTGTTGCAGCCGATCGATCGCATGTACATCACCATCGATGCCTACCGGATCGAGCTTGAGGACCGCATCACCCTGTCGGAGAACCTGACGAGTGCCGCGGTACGCAACTTCCTCAATGCCAACGGCTTCCCGGGCGTCGGCGGCGGCCGCTACTTCACCAATGCCATCGACACCACCACCGACGGCATCGACGTGATCGGCACGTACGGCTGGCAGGTGGGCAACGGCGACCTGGACGTGACCGTGGGCTACAACCACAACAAGACCAGCATCGACCGGATCGCGCCCAATCCCGCGTCGCTCAATGCCATCGATCCCACCGCCCTGCGATTCGGCAGGGTCGAGATCGGCCGCTTCGAGGTGGGCGCGCCGCGTGACAAGTTCCTGGTCGGCGGCGACTGGAGCTCCGATCGCTGGGGCTTTTCCGCCAATGCGGTGCGTTACGGCGAGATCACCGTGCGCAACGCCAACCCGGCGCAGGACCAGACCTTCGACCCCAAGTGGACGCTCGCGCTTGCCGCAACGCTCAAGCTTGACCGCTGGAGCTTCACCCTGGGCGGCGACAACGTGCTGAACGAGTATCCGGACGAGAACGTGTTCGCCAACTCGACCGGCGGCCAGTTTCCGTATGCCAGTTCCGCGGCGCCCTTCGGGTTCAACGGTGCGTTCGTGTACGGCAAGATCGACTACCGGTGGTAACGACCCAGCGGCGCTGATGGCGCGGTGGATCCCCCCATGCCCCACCACACCGAGCTCATCACGATCCTGACGGTTGGATTCGTGCTGGCCTACGTCCTGGGCCTGGCGGCGCATCGCCTGCGCCTGTCGCCGCTGGTGGGTTACCTGGTCGCCGGCATCATCGCCGGACCGTTCACGCCGGGCTTCGTCGGCGACCAGGCGCTGGCCCCGCAGCTCGCCGAGATCGGCGTGATCCTGCTGATGTTCGGCGTGGGCCTGCATTTCTCGCTGAAGGACCTGATGGCGGTGAAGGCCATCGCCATCCCCGGCGCGGTGGTGCAGATCACGGTCGCCACCCTGCTCGGCTGGGGGCTGGCGACCATGCTGGGCTGGCCGACGCTGCATGGCGTGGTGTTCGGCTTCGCGCTGGCCACGGCCAGCACGGTGGTGCTGCTGCGCGCCATGGAGCAACGCCGCCTGCTGGAAACCCAGCGCGGCCGGATCGCCGTCGGCTGGCTGATCGTCGAGGACCTGGCCTGCGTGCTGGCGCTGGTGCTGATGCCGGTGCTGGCCAGGCTGATGGTCAATGCCGGCGATGGCGACATAAGCCTGGGCGCGCTGGCGGTGGCGATCGGCAAGACACTGGTGCAGGTGGGCCTGTTCGTGGCGGTGATGCTGGTGCTCGGGCGGAGGGTGATCCCGTGGATGCTGGAGCGCACCGCCGGCACCGGCTCGCGCGAGCTGTTCACGCTGGCGGTGCTGTCGATCGCGCTCGGCATCGCGCTGGGCTCGGCGGAGCTGTTCGGCGTGTCGTTCGCGCTCGGCGCGTTCTTCGCCGGCATGCTGCTCAACGAGTCGGAGCTCAGCCAGAAGGCGGCGCAGGACTCGCTGCCGATGCGCGATGCGTTCGCGGTGCTGTTCTTTGTTTCGGTGGGCATGCTGTTCGACCCGGCGATCCTGGTCGAACAGCCGCAGCTGGTGCTGGCCACCACGTTCATCGTCATGTTCGGCAAGTCCGCCGCGGCCTACCTGATCGTGCGCGCATTCGGGCGGCCCAAGGCCACCGCACTGACCATTTCCGCCAGCCTGGCGCAGATCGGCGAGTTCGCCTTCATCATCGCCGCGCTCGGCGTGACGCTCGGCATCCTGCCCGAGCAGGGCAAGGACCTGGTGCTGGCCGCGGCGCTGCTGTCGATCATGCTCAACCCGCTGGTGTTCGGGCTGGTCGACCGCTGGCAGGCGCGCCAGGACGCGAAGCAGGCGGCGGAAACCGCGAACCACGCCGCGCGCGCATTGGCCGAGGATGCGGCGAGCCACCACCTTCCGGAATCGGTCACCGACCACACCATCGTGGTCGGCTACGGCCGCGTCGGCCGCCAGCTCGTCACGCTGCTGCAGCAGCGCGGCGTGCCGGTGGTCGTGATCGAGGACGATGCCGACCTGGTCGCGCTGGCACGCGAGGCCGGCGTGCACGCGGTGCGCGGCAACGCGGCGTCGGAACCGGTGATGCTCGAAGCCGCTCCCGACCGCGCCAAGCTCGCCGTATTCGCCATTCCCAATGCGCTCGAAGCCGGCGAAACCATCGCGCGGCTCAAGGCACTCAGCCCCGCCATCACCGTGCTCGCGCGCGCGCACAGCGATGCGGAAGTGAAACACCTGCTGCATCACGGCGCCGATGGCGCGGTGCTCGCCGAACGCGAGCTTGCCTACTCGCTGGCGGAGATGGTGATGTCCACGCCGCCGTACCGGCCGGCGCGCGTCGCCACCTGAAGCGCGGCGCGCGGCCCGCCGTGCGAGGTCAGCCCTTCGTGAACTCCAGGTGCCCGCCCTCGGCATCCACCTGCACGGTGTCGCCGCCGGCGAAGTCGCCGGAAAGGATCTTCGTCGCCAGCGGGTTCTCCAGCTGCTGCTGGATGGCGCGCTTCAGCGGCCGCGCACCGTAGACCGGATCGAAGCCCACGTTGGCCAGCAGGTCGAAGGCCCTGTCACTCACCTCGATGCGCATGCCGCGTTCGGCCAGCCGCTTCTCCAGGCCACGCATCTGGATGCGCGCGATCTCCTTGATCTGCACCTTGTCGAGCGCGTGGAAGACCACGATGTCGTCGAGCCGGTTGATGAACTCGGGCCGGAAGTGCGCCTGCACCACCGCCATCACCCCGGCCTTCATCTGCGTATAGGCCTCGGCCGAATCATCGCCGCCGAGCTCCTGGATCTGGTGCGAGCCGAGGTTCGACGTCATCACGATCACCGCATTGCGGAAGTCGACCGTGCGCCCCTGGCCGTCGGTGAGGCGGCCGTCATCGAGCACCTGCAGCAGGATGTTGAACACGTCCGGGTGCGCCTTCTCCACCTCGTCGAGCAGGATCACGCTGTACGGGCGGCGGCGCACCGCCTCGGTGAGATACCCGCCTTCCTCGTAGCCGACATAGCCCGGCGGCGCGCCGATCAGCCGCGCAACCGAGTGCTTCTCCATGAACTCGCTCATGTCGATGCGCACCATGGCGTCGCTGGAGTCGAACAGGAATTCCGCGAGTGCCTTGCACAGCTCGGTCTTGCCCACGCCGGTGGGGCCGAGGAACAGGAACGATCCGGTCGGACGGCCGGGATCGGACAGGCCCGCGCGCGACCGCCGGATCGAATCCGACACCACCTTGATCGCTTCATGCTGGCCGACCACGCGCGTGTGCAGCTGCGACTCCATCGCCAGCAGTTTCTCGCGCTCGCCTTCCAGCATCTTGCTGACCGGGATGCCGGTCCAGCGCGCGACCACCTGCGCGATCTCCTCGGCGGTGACCTTGTCCTGCAGCAGGGTGAAGCCCTGCGTCTCGACTTCCTGCGCGGCCTTGAGCTGTTTCTCGAGTTCCGGCAGCTGGCCGTACTGGATCTCGCTCATGCGCGCATAGTCCTGCCTGCGCTGCGCGGCTTCGAGCTCAAGCCGCGCCTGCTCGATCTGTTCCTTGACCTTCGTCGCGCCCTGCAGCATTGCCTTTTCGGCCTTCCACACTTCCTCGAGGTCGTTGTAGTCGCGCTCGAGCGTGGCGATCTCGGCTTCCAGGTCAGCCAGCCGCTTCTTCGATTCGGCGTCCTTCTCCTTCTTCAGCGCCTCGCGCTGGATCTTGAGCTGGATCAGCCGGCGCTCCTTGCGGTCGAGCTCCTCGGGCTTGGAGTCGATCTCCATGCGGATGCGGCTCGCCGCTTCGTCCATCAGGTCGATCGCCTTGTCGGGCAGCTGGCGGTCGGCGATGTAGCGGTGCGAGAGCGTGGCCGCGGCGACGATCGCCGGGTCGGTGATCTCGACGCCGTGGTGCACGGCGTAGCGCTCCTTCAGGCCGCGCAGGATGGCGATGGTGTCCTCGACGCTGGGCTCGCCCACGAACACCTTCTGGAAGCGCCGCTCCAGCGCGGCATCCTTCTCGACGTACTTGCGGTACTCGTCGAGCGTGGTGGCGCCGATGCAGTGCAGCTCGCCGCGCGCAAGGGCCGGCTTGAGCATGTTGCCGGCGTCCATCGAGCCTTCCGCCTTGCCGGCGCCGACCATGGTGTGCAGCTCGTCGATGAACAGGATGACGTTGCCTTCCTGCTTCGCGAGGTCGTTCAACACCGCTTTCAGCCGCTCTTCGAACTCGCCGCGGAACTTCGCGCCGGCGATCAGCGCGCCCATGTCCAGCGACAGCACGCGCCGCCCGCGCAGGCCCTCCGGCACCTCGTTGTTGATGATGCGCTGCGCGAGGCCTTCGACGATCGCGGTCTTGCCGACGCCGGGTTCGCCGATCAGCACCGGGTTGTTCTTGGTGCGCCGCTGCAGCACCTGGATGGTGCGGCGGATCTCCTCGTCGCGGCCGATCACCGGGTCGAGCTTGCCGCGCTCGGCGCGCTCGGTGAGGTCGATCGTGTACTTCTCCAGCGCCTGTCGCGCTTCCTCGGCGCTGGCATCGGCGACCGTCTCGCCGCCGCGCATCGCGTCGATGGCGGCCTCCAGGCGCGCCTTGTCTGCGCCCGCGGCCTTCAACGCGCGCCCGGTGTCGCCGCGGTCGTCGAGCGCGGCGAGCACGAACAGTTCGGATGCGATGAAGCCGTCGCCACGCTGCTGCGCCAGCTTGTCGGTGACGTTGAGCAGGCGGCCCAGGTCGTTGCCGACCGACACCGCGCCATCCTGTCCCGACACGGCCGGCAGCTTGCCCAGCGCTTCCGCCAGGCGCTCGCGCAGCACCGGCACGTTCACGCCGGCCTGCGCCAGCAGCGGGCGCGTGCCGCCGCCCGCCTGGTCGACGAGCGCCAGCATCAGGTGCGCGGGTTCGATGAGGTTGTGGTCGCGGCCGACGGCCAACGACTGCGCGTCGGCCAGCGCCTGCTGGAAACGCGAGGTGAGCTTGTCCATTCGCATGAGGAAGCCTCGGATATCGGGAGCCGGCGCTGCCGGCAATACTCCGGAAATGAGGTTCCCAGGACGTGATTCAAGTCAGCGGTCGGCCCCCGGGGCTGCCGGCGCGCCCGGCCGCTGCAGCGCCAGCAGCCCGAGCGCGAGCGCCAGCAGCGCGTAGCCACCGGCGAACTGCAGCACCATCGCCCGCCGCAGGCCATCCAGCGCCCACGTCCAGTACACCGCGCCCTGCGGATGCACCGAATGGATCAGGCCGAACAGGGTGAGTGCCGCCGCCAGCAGCAGCACGCCGGCCGCGCGCCCCGGCCGACCGTCGACCAGCGCCACCAGCATCGTCGCCCACAGCATGGCGATGATGATGAAGCCGTTGCCCAGCGCCACGATCACCGCCAGCTCGGGCAGTCCGTGCACCGCGACCGTGGTGAACAGTTCCGCGTAACGCTGCGGCGCCATCCACTGCGGATTGCCGAAGCGGATCGCCAGCAGGTAGGCGATCGCCGGCAGGAACGCCAGCGCCACCGCGATGGTGTGCTCGCGTTTCGTGCTCTGGAAGGCCTGCACGGCGATGTCGATGCCGACGAACACCAGGATCGGCGCGAGCACCGCCATCGGCAGCCACTGCACCAGGCCCGAGACCAGGCCCAGCACGCCGCCCAGTCCGATGAACAATCCGGTCAGCAGCGTGTAGCCGGTGCGCGCGCCCATGTGCTTGTACGCGGGCTGGCCGATGTAGGGCGTGGTCTGCGCCACGCCGCCGCAGACGCCGGCCACCAGCGTGGCCACCGCTTCGACCAGCAGCACGTCGCGGGTGCGGAAATCGTCCCCGGCCGCGCGCGCGCTTTCGGCGACGTTGATGCCGCCCACCACCATCAGCAGGCCGAACGGCAGCAGCAGCGACAGGTAGGGCACGGTGGCCGGCAGTCCCTCGATGAAGCCGAGGCCTGGCCAGGGCAGCGCCACACCCGGCCATTCCGCCCGAGGCAGCGCGAAGCCGGTGAGTGCGCCCGACAAGCCCAGCCCGTAATACGCCGCCACGCCCACCAGCAGCGCGAACAGCACGCCGGGGATGCGCAGCGGCACCCTGCCCTTGCCCACCAGCACGTACAGCAGCAGGCCCAGCACCGGCAGCCCCACCATCGGCTGGCGCAGCGTTTCCAAGAGCGGCAGGAAGCCCAGCAGCATCAGCGCGGCGCCACCGATCGCGCCCAGCAGCGCCGCGCGCGGCACCGCGCGGGTGACCGCATCGCCGGCGAACGACAGCACCAGCTTCAGCAGGCCCATCACCACCAGCGATGCCATCCCCAACTGCCAGGTGGCGATGCCGGCGGCCTCGGGCGCCATGCCCTGCTCGCGCAGCCCGGCATACGCCGGCCCCAGCACCAGCAGCGCCATGCCGATGCTGGTCGGAGCGTCCAGGCCCAGCGGCATCGCGGTGACGTCGTCGCGCCCGGTGCGCGCGGCCAGCCGCCGCCCCATCCACGTGTAAAGCAGGTTGCCGACCAGCACGCCGAGCGCCGTGCCCGGGAACATGCGTGCGAACACGATGTCCGCGGGCATGCCGTAGATGCCGACCAGCGCCGCGGCGATGAAGCCCAGGATCGACAGGTTGTCGATCGCCAGGCCAAAGAAGCCGTTGAGGTCGCCGGCCACGAACCACCGTGGCCGCGCGCCCGCGGCGTGGTCGATGCGCATCACGGCCTCAGAACCGCGCCGTGAACTCGATCCCGTAGGTGCGCGGTTCGTTGAGGAAGCCGGTCAGGTTGTTGAAGTCGATGGCGCCGACCACGCGCGTGGTGTCGGTGATGTTGCGTCCGAACAGCGCCACTTCGTAGTCGCCCTGGTTCCACAGGTAGCCCAGGCGCAGGCCACCCTCGACCATCGACTTGCCGGTGAACTCCACCGCGTCGTACAGGAAGAAGTCGACTTCGCTGCGGTAGGCCCAGTCGGTGTAGACGTAGAACTCGGCGCCGTCGCCCACCGGGATCGCGTAGCGCGCGGTGACCGCATGCACCCACTTCGGCGCCTGCGGCAGGCGGTTGCCGTCGATCAGGTACAGGCCGGAACCGGGCGCGGTTTCCGGATCTGTAACAGTGCAGCCGCCACCGCAACCCGGCACGGCCAGAGCGGCGTCCTGGATCTCGGTGTCGTTGTAGCTCGAGCCCAGCGTCACCAGCAGGTTCTCCGCCAGGTAGGCCTCGAGGTCGAGCTCGAAGCCCTGGCCGCGGGTCTTGTCGGCGTTGAGCAGCGTCGCGGTATTGCCGCCGCCGCCGACCGCGATGATCTGCTGGTCGTCGACGTCGTAGCGGAACACGTTGAAGCCCAGGCGCGCGCGGCGGTCCCACAGCTCCGCCTTGATGCCGGCCTCCCACGACAGCACCTCCTCCGAACCCGCGGTCGACACGCCGCCGTTGTCGGCGACCGCCGCAGCCGAAGCGAACAGCAATCGCCCCTGCACCGACGGCGCGCGGAACCCCTTCGCGACGCGCGCATACAGGTTGATGTCGTCGTTGAGCGCGAAGGTGCCGGACAGGTCCCAGCTGATGTCGTTGACATCGGTGTGCACGGTGTACGGCCCGCCAACGGGAGCGGCCGAGAACGGTGCGGCCTCCAGCACGCTGGCCGAGAAGTCCTTCTGGTCCTGGGTGTAGCGCACGCCGCCGCGCAGCGCGAAGCGGTCGGTGATGTCGTATTCGCCGGAAGCGAACACCGCCCAGGCCTTGTTGCGCTGCGCCTGGATCGCATAGCCCGCCTGTGGATTGCCCGGCGACAGCGAGTCGTAGTTGAAGCTGTCGATCGCGATGTCCTCGTCGTACCAGAACAGGCCTGCCTGCCAGTCGAAGCGGCCCCATTCGTTGGACTCGACGCGGAATTCCTGGGTGATCTGCCGATGGTCCGGCAGGCCGTCTGCCGACTCGGACGCGAACGGAATGAAGCCCGGGCCGGAGTTGCCGGGGCCGAGGAAGGCCGCGCCGAAGCCGCCGTCGATGTCGCCGCGATTGAGCGACTCCGCGGTCTCGTAGCCGGTGATGGAGTACAGGCTCACGCTGCCGAGGTCCCAGCGCAGGCGCGCGCTTCCGCCCCAGGTCTCGAGGTCGGAGAAATTGACGCCGTCGTTGGCAACCACGTCGCGGTCGAAGCCCGGCACCAGGTCGTTGGTGCCGGGCTGGATGATGTTGGCGCGGAACAGCCGCGCGGTGCCGTTCATGTGCCGCTTGTGCAGGTTGAACAGCGCCTCGAATTCGTCGCCCTCGTACAGGAACTGCACGCGCGCGGCGGATTCGTCATAACCCTCGAAGCCGTCGTTGGGACCGGGGAAGGCGTTGTCGACCGAATCCTCGCGGCGCTGGTAGAGCGCGGATGCACGCGCCGACCAGCGCTCGGTCAGCGGGCCACCGTACGCGCCCTCGAAATTGAACATGCCGTCGTTGCCGAGCGCGAACTGCAGGTAGCCGTCGGCATCCTGCGAGGGCTTGGCCGACTCGAACTTGACCACGCCGGCCGGCGTGTTGCGCCCGAACAGCGTGCCCTGCGGGCCGCGCAGCACCTCCACGCGCTCCAGGTCGAAGACCGGAAAGCCCTTCAGCAGCGGGCTTTCCTGCACCACCTCGTCATACACCAGCGATACCGGCTGCGAGGCATTGAGGTCGAAGTCGGTGTTGCCCAGGCCGCGGATATAGAAGCGCGGGAAGGCGCGGCCGTAGGACGATTCGATGTTGAGGCTCGGCACGCGTCCCGAAAGGAACCTCACGTCACCACCGCCCGATCCGAGCACGTCGAGCTTCTCGCCGCCAACCGCGGTGATCGAAACCGGAACGTCCTGGATGTTCTCCACCCGACGCTGCGCGGTGACCTGGATCGCGTCGAGCGTGGTCGCGGACTCGCGCTGCGCCGTCGGCGCGTCCTGTGCGACAGCCACGAATGGAAGTGCGGTGAGCAGGGCCACGGCGAGGCGGTGGCGGCGAAGGGGGAACTGACGGAAAGCAGGCGACGGCATGCGGGGAATCCTCGGCTGCGGAACAGGTCGGGCGACTATATCTCCACATCCGGATGAAGGGATAGTCTCCGCGCGTCAGGCCTCGACCAGCGCCGACTGCTGGATCAGTTCGATCCAGTACCCGTCCGGGTCCTTGATGAAGGCGAGGTGCTTCATGCGCCCGTCCTGCAACCGCTTCTGGAACGGCACGCCGAGCGCCTCCAGGCGCGCGCAGGTGGCGCGCAGGTCGGGCACGCTCAGGCAGATGTGGCCGAAGCCGCGCGGCTCGCTGTTGCCGTCGTGATACACGGGCCCGTCGTGGAGCTCGGTGCCGTGGTTGTGGGTCAGCTCCAGCACGCCCTGCAGGCCGGCGATCCAGTGCTGGCGTGCCGCGGGCTCCTCGGGCATCGCCGACAGGTCATCGACCAGCGCCAGGAAATACAGCGAGAACGCGGCCTCGGGGAAATCGTTGCTGCGCAGCAGGCTGAAGCCGAGCACGCGCGTATAGAAGTCCAGCGAGGCGCGCGCGTCCTTGACGCGCAGCATGGTGTGGTTGAAGACGAAGCCGGCGGTCGCGGCGTCGCGCGTCGCGGCCACGCCTGGCGCGGAAGTGGTGTCGGTCATGGTCGGCATCCTGTGGGGGAGTGCCGGTCATTATCGCGCCTCGGCGCTGGCGCCCCCGTGCGACGCGGGAACGCGGCCGGGTCTCAGCGTTCCAGCCACGCCAGCGTCGCCATGCGACCGGTGCGCGCGTCTCGACGATGCGAATAGAAGTGCGCCGGCTCGCTGATCGTGCACAGGCCGCCGCCGTGGATGTCGTGCGCGGCAAGCCCGGCGGCCTGCAGCCGGCGGCGTGCGAGGGCGTAAAGGTCAACGCGCCAGTGGCCGGGCCGGGTGGCGGCGAACGCCGCATCCGCGTCGGCGTCGGTGGCCACGAAGGCCTCGCGGACCTCGGCACCCACTTCATACGCCTGCGGCCCTGCGGCGGGACCCAGCCACGCGACAAGACCACCCGGCGCCGTGCGCATCGCAGCGACCGCGCGCTCCAGCACGCCCGCCGCCAGTCCGCGCCAGCCCGCATGCGCCGCGCCCACCTCGCCGCCATTGCGCGCGGCCAGCACCACGGGCAGGCAGTCGGCGGTGAGGATGGCGAGCACGGTGCCCACGCGCGCGGTCACCGCGGCATCGGCTTCCGGCTCGGCGGCCATCCGCGCGCGCTCCGCGGTCGCGTCGCCCGGTGGCAAGGCCGCGTCCACGCGCAGCACGCGCGTGCCATGCACCTGGCGCAGCCAGCGCGGCGCGGAGGGCAGGTCCATGAGCGAGACCAGCCTGGCGCGATTGGCCGACACCGTGGCCGGATCGTCGCCGGCGTCAGCGCGCGCATTGCCGAGGTTGAAGCTGTCGAACGGCGCCTCCGACGCGCCTGCGCCGTGGCGCAGTGTCACCAGCGCGCGCACGCCGGGCGGCGCGGGCCAGTCCGCATCCAGCCACGGCGCGGCGCTCATCGCCGCGGCTGGGCGTGCGCGTGGGCGCGGCTGTCGTCGCGCAGGGCGCGCAGCAGCCCCTGCATGTCGGCGGGCAGCGGCGCCTCGCAGCGGATGGACTCGCCCGTCGTCGGGTGCACGAATTCCAGCACCTGCGCATGCAGCGCCTGGCGGCGGAACCCGCGCAGCGCCGTGACCAGTTCGTCGGTCGCGCCGCGCGGGAGCTTGAGCGGGCCGCCATACATCGGGTCGCCGAGGATCGGGTGCTTCATGTGCATCATGTGCACGCGGATCTGGTGCGTGCGCCCGGTTTCCAGGCGGCACTCCAGCGCGGTGTGCGCGCGGAAGCGCTCCTGCAGGCGGTAGTGCGTGGTCGCCTCGCGGCCGTCCTCGCGCACCGCCATGCGGATGCGGTCGCGCGGGTGGCGGTCGATCGCGGCGTTCACCGTGCCGCCCGACACCAGCGCCCCGACCACCACGGCCAGGTACTGGCGGTGCACCTCGCGCGCCGACAGCTGCGCCACCAGCGCGGTCTGCGCCTGCACGGTACGTGCGATCACCATGACGCCCGAGGTGTCCTTGTCCAGGCGGTGCACGATGCCCGCGCGCGGCACCAGCGCCAGCGCCGGATCGCGGAACAGCAACGCGTTGACCATGGTGCCGGTGGGATTGCCGGCGCCGGGATGGACGACCAGGCCCGCGGGCTTGTCGACCACCAGCACGTCGGCGTCCTCGTACAGCACGGAAAGCGGGATGTCCTCGGGCTCGGCGCGCACCTGGGTGTCGAACGTGGCGGCCAGCACCACTTCCTCGCCACCGCGCACGGGGTCGCGCGGACGCACGACTGCGCCATCGAGCAGCACGTCGCCGGACTTGATCCAGGTGGTCAGCCTGGAGCGCGAGAATTCGGGAAACAGCTCGGCCAGCACCGCGTCGAAGCGGCGTCCGGACAGCGCATCGGGAACACGCGCGGTCAGCGGGGCTTCGGGGGTGCCGTCGGCGGCACCGGCAGCGGATTCGTGGTCGGACATGGGGGAGGGGCTCGGGTTCAGGCGCGCCCGGCGGCAGGCCGGGACTGGCTGCTATTATCCCCGGTTCACGCCTCAGCTGCCCCAGATGCCCATGACCGCTCGCCCGACCCTGTTCCGCCGCGCCCTGCTGCTCGTGCTGCTGGCGGTGCTCACCACCTCCGGATGTGCCCGCATGAAGGGCATGTTCAAGGATGAAGATGCCAACGAGGGCGTCGCGGTCGAGACCCTCTATGACAAGGGCCACGGGATGATGCGCCGCGGCAACTGGAGCGCCGCCGCCAACACCTTCAGGCGCCTGGTGGCGCAATACCCCTACGGCACGCACACCGAACAGGCGATGATGGAAACCGCCTACGCGCACTACAAGATGGGCAACAACGAGGAAGCCATCTCGTCCATCGACCGCTTCATCCGCACCTACCCCACGCACCGCAACGTGGCGTACATGTACTACCTGCGCGGCCTGGTGAACTCCAACCGCGACACCGTCTTCCTGCAGCGCGTCTGGTCGCTCGATGCCAGCCGTCGCGACCTGGCCACGCCGACGCAGGGCTTCAACGACCTGTCCATCGTCGCCGACCGCTACCCCAACAGCCGCTACGCCGCCGACGCGCGCCTGCGCATGGTGGCGCTGCGCAACCTGTTCGCGCGCCACGAGATCGAGACGGCGCTGTATTACATGCGCCGCGAGGCCTGGGTGGCGGCCAGCGAGCGCGCCACCTACCTGCTGGAAACCTACCCGCAGAGCGAATACCAGAACGATGCCGTCGCCGTGCTGGCCGCCGCGTACACCGAGCTGGGCAACACCACCCTGGCCGCCGACGCCCGGCGCGTGCTGGAGCTCAACGAGCCGGCGCATCCATACCTGACCGGCAAGTGGCCGAACTACCCCTGGACCATCCGCAAGCTCAACCCGTTCGCGTCGGAAAAGTCCGCGCTGGATTGATGGCGCGGCCGCGGTGGCCGTGAGGCCTTCGCGGCTCATGTCCCCCGGATCCGCCTGGCGGCGGATGCCTCCTCCTTGACTTCCCCGCGAAGGCCTCACGGCCACTTCGGGGCGCACCGCCCGCTGTTCGCCTAGTGCGTGTACTTGTTGCTGATCGGGTAGCGGCGTTCGCGCCCGAAGGCGCGGCGCGAGATCTTCGGCCCTGGCGCCGACTGCTGGCGCTTCCACTCGCTGGTGCGCACCAGCTTCACCACGCGGTCCACCACCGCCACGTCGAACCCGGCGGCGGTGATCTCCTCGCGTGACTGCTCCTGGTCGACGAACCGGCGCAGGATGGCGTCCAGCACGTCGTAGGGTGGCAATGAATCCTGGTCGAGCTGGTTGTCGCGCAGCTCCGCCGACGGCGCGCGCGCGATGACCGCTGGCGGGATGACCGGCGCGCCGCCAACCGTGTTGCGCCACTTCGACAGGCCGTAGACCTCGGTCTTGTAGAGATCCTTGATGGGCGCGTAGCCGCCGCACATGTCGCCGTAGATGGTGGCGTAGCCCACCGCGTACTCGCTCTTGTTGCCGGTGGTCAGCACCAGGCCACCCAGCTTGTTGGACAGCGCCATCAGGATCGCGCCGCGCGCGCGCGACTGCAGGTTCTCCTCGGCGGTATCCACCTCGCGCCCGGCAAAGGCCTCGCGCAGCACCGACAGGTAGCCTTCGAACGGTGCCTCGATCGGCACCGTCATCAGCTCCACGCCCAGCGCGCGGCACTGCTCGTCGGCCAGGTCGTTGCTGAGGTTGGCGGTGTAGCGCGACGGCATGCGCACGGCGGTGACGTTGCCGGCACCCAGCGCATCCACCGCCATCGCCAGCACGATCGACGAGTCGATCCCGCCCGACAGCCCCAGCCATGCGCGCGTGAACCCGTTCTTGGCGAAGTAGTCGCGGATGCCGCGCACCACGGCGCGCCAGGCCAGCGCGTCCATGCTCTCGTCACCATCGTCCATCCACGTGATGGGCGTGAACGCGCGACTCGCGGCGTCGTAGTCCACCACCAGCCACTGGTCGGTGAACGCGGCCGCGGCCGGATGCACCGTGCCGTCGCCGTCGGCCACCACCGAGGCGCCATCGAACACCAGCGCGTCCTGGCCGCCCACCACGTTGAGGTAGGCGATGGCCGCGCCGTTGTCGCGCGTGAGCGCGGCCAGCATGGCATCGCGCTGCGCGTGCTTGCCGCGCTCGAAAGGCGACGCGTTGGGCACGAGCACCAGCTGCGCACCCTGCGCCACGGTGTCGGCAATCGGCTCGGGAAACCACAGGTCCTCGCAGACCAGCAGGCCCACCGGCACGCCCCGAACGTCGAACACGCACGACCCGCCATCCGGATCGACGTGGAAGTAGCGGCGCTCGTCGAACACGTTGTAGTTGGGCAGTTCGCGCTTGCGGTAGGTGCGCTCGACGCGGCCGTCGCGCAGCACGCTCGCCGCGTTGTAGAGGATGCTGCCGGCCGACTCCGGCCAGCCGACGACGGCCACGATACCGGTCGCCGCCGCGGCCACCCGCTGCAGCGCGCGCTCGCAGTCCGCAAGGAACGACGGCCGCAACAGCAGGTCTTCGGGCGGATAGCCGCTGATGGCGAGTTCGGGGAACAGCACGATGTCGGCGCCGTATTCGTCGCGCGCCTCGGCGATCATCGCCGCAATGCGGGTCGCGTTGCCTTCGACATCACCCACAGGGAAGTCGAACTGGGCGAGTGCGATGCGGAGCGTTGGGGTCATGTCAGATTCCATGCGTCAGCATGTCGATGGCGGCGAGGATGGCATCACGTTCGTGTGACAGGTCGGCCGCCTGCTTGCCCAGCATTCGCATGGGGACGCCCATGACCTGCGGCGTATCCATCACCATGTGTCGATCGCCCACCAGCAGGCTGGGCATCAGTCGCTCCATCACGCCACCGGCGCGCTCGACCGTCACCAGCGGCACGACCACGCGCGAGCCGATGGTCTCGATCAGGTTGCTCTGTACGTCGAGAAAGTACGGAATCAACTTCTCCGAAACCGGATCGGCATTGGCATACGCGACGAACTGGCTCATTCGCCCGCCCTGGCCGTGAATGCGCTCACGTGCTCGCTCAACATGCCGTCGCGCTCGATGCGGAGGTTGTAGGCCTCGATCGCCGCGCGGTTCTCATCCAGCCATTTCTCGCGCTTGCGTGCCCGCACCTCGGCCTCCAGCGCGCGCTCCAGCGTGGCGGACAGGTTGATGTCCAGGGCCTTGGCGGCCTCCAGCAGCCCCAGGTTGATGCTGACATTGGTGGCGCGCTTGCCAAAGCCGGCGTAGTCGTCGCGAATGCGCATTGCGGCTCTCCAAAATATGCGCATGAATGATGCGCATAGATGACTTGTGCAGTCAATCAGCTGGGGCCCGGGTGCGTGGCCGGGAGGCCATCGTCGGGGGACATGAGTCCTCTAGGGCCTTGGTACCCGGCACCCGACAGCACAAAGAAAAAACCCCGCACGAATGCGGGGTTCCTCTCAACGCGAAGCAGCGGACGAAACTCAGCCAGCCAGGCGCTTGGCGATGGCGGCACCGAGGTCACCCGGCGACTTCACCGTGGTCACGCCGGCCTTCTCCATCGCCGCGAACTTGCCTTCCGCCGTGCCCGAACCGCCCGAAGCGATCGCACCGGCATGGCCCATGCGCTTGCCCTTCGGCGCGCTCGCACCGGCGATGAAGCCGACCACCGGCTTGGTCACGTACTCGGCGATGAACTCGGCCGCTTCTTCCTCGGCCGAACCGCCGATCTCGCCGACCATGATGATGCCCTCGGTCTGCGCATCGTCCTGGAACAGCTTCAGGCAGTCGATGAAGTTCAGGCCGTTGATCGGGTCGCCGCCGATGCCGATCACCGTCGACTGGCCGAGGCCGGCGTCGGTGGTCTGCTTGACCGCTTCATAGGTCAGCGTGCCCGAGCGCGACACGATCGCGATCTTGCCCGGCATGTGGATGTGGCCCGGCATGATGCCGATCTTGCACTCGCCCGGGGTGATCACACCGGGGCAGTTCGGGCCCACCAGCACGGTGTCCGGATAGGTGCCGACCAGGGTCTTCTTGACGCGCAGCATGTCGAGCACCGGGATGCCCTCGGTAATGCACACGATCACCTTGATGCCGGCATCGGCGGCTTCGAGGATCGCGTCGGCCGCGAACGGTGGCGGCACGTAGATCACCGACGCATTGGCGCCGGTCTCGCCCACGGCATCGGCCACGGTGTTGAACACCGGCAGGCCCAGGTGCTCGGTGCCGCCCTTGCCGGGGGTCACGCCACCGACGACCTTGGTGCCGTAGTCGAGCATCTGCTCGGCGTGGAAGGTGCCCTGCGTGCCGGTGAAGCCCTGCACGATGACCTTGGTGTCCTTGTTGATCAGAACGCTCATTCGAATTGGATCCTGGAAAAGTAGGAAGTGGGGGCTGCCGCGCGCTGCGCGGGTCAGGCGGCCTTGGCGGCTTGGACGGCCTTGCGGGCGCCGTCGTTGATGTCGTCGGCCGGGGTGATGGCCAGGCCGCTCGACTTCAGCAGCGCCTTGCCTTCCTCCACGTTGGTGCCCTCCAGGCGCACGATCACCGGCACCTTGACGTCCACTTCCTTGACCGCGGCGATGATGCCCTCGGCAATCATGTCGCAGCGCACGATGCCGCCGAAGATGTTGACGAAGATCGCCTTCACGTCGTCCGACGACAGGATCAGCTTGAACGCCTCGGTCACGCGCGCCTTGGTGGCGCCGCCGCCCACGTCCAGGAAGTTGGCCGGCGAGCCGCCTTCGAGCTGGATCACGTCCATGGTGGCCATGGCCAGGCCCGCGCCGTTGACCATGCAGCCGATGTTGCCGTCCATGGTCACGTAGTTGAGGTCGTGCTGGCTGGCCTTGACCTCGGTCTCGTCTTCCTGGCGGATGTCGCGCATGGCGACCAGCTCGGGATGGCGGAAGCCGGCGTTGTCGTCGGAGTCGACCTTGCCGTCGAGCACCGCGAGGTTGCCGTCGGTGAGGATGGCGAGCGGATTGAGCTCCACCAGCGCCAGGTCCTTCTCGTTGAACAGCTTGTAGAGCCCCATCATGATCTTGGTGAGCTGGTTGACCTGCTTGGCGGTCAGGCCCAGGCCGAAGCCCATGTCGCGGCACTGGTAGGGCTGCAGGCCCTGCACGAAGTTCACGTTGAGCGACTGGATCTTCTCCGGCGTTTCCGCCGCCACCTGCTCGATGTCCACGCCGCCTTCGCTGGAGGCGATGAAGGTCACCGACTGCGTGCTGCGGTCCACCAGCACGGAGAGGTAGAGCTCCTTGGCGATATCGGTGGCCTGGGTGACCAGCACCGCGTCGATCGGCAGCTTGATGCCGGCCGTCTGGTAGGTCTCCATCCTGGTGCCGAGCATCGCCGTGGCGTACTCCTTGACCTGCTCGAGCGTCTTGGCGAGCTTCACGCCACCGGCCTTGCCGCGGCCGCCCGCGTGGATCTGGGCCTTGACCACCCAGAAGTCGCCGCCGATGGCCTTGGCCGCGTCAACAGCCTCCTCGGCGGTATGCGCAACGCGCCCGGCCGGGACTGCAATGCCGTAATCGGCAAACAACTGCTTCGCCTGGTACTCGTGGAAGTTCATGTGGGGATCCGTGGTGGGAGGATGGGACAGCGCCCGCCATTCTCGCCGATCCGGCCGCCCCACGCCAAAAACTCCTCCCCCCGACCCGGCGGACACTGCGTCCGGCACCTATATAGTGCGTGGACACCCAGGGGGGAGCCACGGTCCTTGCCAAGCCCAACCGCCGATCGCGCCATGCGCCGCGAGCTCTACCTGCTTGCCCTCTACCGGGTGCTCGAGGCCACGCTGCTGGCGGCCATGGTGTTCAGCCCGGCCGGCGCGCTGTTCGGCGAGGCCCGCGACCCGGCGCTCGCCGCCACCGTGGCCGTGGCCTACGTGCTGATGTCGCTGGTGCTGCTGCTGTTCTCGCAGCGCGAGAACTACCCGATGCTGCCGCACCTGCTGGTGGGCATCGTCTGCGACGTCGGCGCCGCCACGCTGGCCACGCACGCCATGCCCAGCGCCGGGCCAGGCATCGCGATGATGCTGCTCTTCAACGTCGGCGCGGCGTCGCTGCTGCTGCCGCTGCGCCTCGGCCTGGTGGCCGCCGCCCTGGCCTCCGGCGCGCTGGTGGCACAGTTCATGGTGGTCGTGGCGAGCGGCAGCATGGTGCGCGACCGCCCGCTGGCCGAGGTGCTGATGTTTGCCGTCAGCTACTTCGCCATGGCCACGCTGACCAACTTCCTGGGCCTGCAGACGCGCGAAAGCCGCACCATCGCCCAGCAGCGCGGCGCCGAAGCGGCGAACCTGGCCGAGATCAACGAACTGATCATCCGCCGCATGCGGGTGGGCGTGATGATGGTCGACGGTTCCGGCCACATCCGCATGTCCAACGAGGCGGCCATGGTGCTGCTGGGCAACACCGCCAGCGGCGCCGACGGCCAGCTGCGCACGCTGCCGCAGATCTCCCCGGCGCTGTCCATGCGCGTGGCCGAATGGCGGCGCAGCGGCGAGAGCGATGACACCCCGCTGAAGATCGGCGACGACGGCCACGACATCCTGCCGCGCTTCGCGCGCCTGCTGGCCACCGACGACACCACCCTGATCTTCCTCGACGACACCTCGCTGGTGGCACGCCGCGCCGAGACCCTGACCCTGGCCGCGATGGGCCGCTTCTCGGCGAGCCTTGCGCACGAGATCCGCAACCCGCTGGCCGCGATCAGCTACGCCACGCAGCTGCTCGAGGAATCGCGCGACATCGGCGACAGCGACCGCCGCCTGCTGCAGATCGTCCACCAGCAGTGCATGCGCACCAATGGCATCGTCGAAAGCGTGCTCAGCCTGGCCCGCCGCGAACGCGCCCAGCCGGAGCACGTCGACCTGGTCGGCCTGGTGCGCAATTTCGTCGAGGACTACCGCGAGACCACCCCGGAGGAGAACGGCAGCGTCAAGGCCGCCGGCAGCCTGGCGCGGCTCCCCGCCATGATCGACCCGCGCCACCTGCACCAGGTACTGACCGCGCTGGTCAACAACGCCGTGCGCCATGGCCACCAGCCCGGTGAACCCGCGCGCATCACACTCCACGTCGACGCGCAGGACGGCCTGCCGGTGATCCAGGTCAGCGACCGCGGCCCCGGCATCCCCGATGCCGTCACCGCGCAGCTGTTCCGGCCGTTCTTCACGACCTCCGAGCACGGCACCGGCCTGGGCCTCTACATCGCCCACGAGCTGTGCCGCGCCAACGAGGCCACGCTGGATTACGTGGCCGTTCCGGGCGGCGGGGCCTGCTTCCGGATGGTGTTGCGAGGCAGGAATGCGATGCTTGCCTCATCTTCAAACCTTTGACACTCGTCACAGTCTGCAAAAAGGTGCCAAAATTGGTCACCTTTCGCCTGACACGCCCATGACCATCATGAGTGAAGCCCGTAGCGCCCTTATCGTCGATGACGAACACGACATCCGCGAGCTGCTCGTACTCACCCTGGGCCGCATGGGCCTGCGCACCGACACCGCCGCCAACCTGGCGGTCGCACGCGAGATGCTGGCCGTCGCCAGCTACGACCTCTGCCTGACCGACATGCGCCTGCCCGACGGCTCCGGGCTGGAACTGGTGAGCGACATCTCCACCCGCTTCCCCAACACCCCGGTGGCGGTGATCACCGCCTACGGCAACGTCGAAGCCGCCGTGGAAGCGCTGAAGGCCGGCGCCTTCGACTTCGTCAACAAGCCGGTCGACATCAACGTGCTCAGAGGCCTGGTGCGCCAGGCGCTGGAGCTCAACACCAAGCGCACCACGCGCCCGGAGGAAGCCAGCCGCCTGCTCGGCACCTCGCCGGCCATGGTTGCCCTGCGCGACACCATCGCCAAGGTTTCGCGCAGCCAGGCGCCGGTGCACATCAGCGGCGAGTCCGGCACCGGCAAGGAGCTGGTGGCCCGCACCATCCACGCCCAGGGCGCGCGCGCCGGCGGGCCGTTCGTGCCGGTCAACTGCGGCGCCATCCCCACCGAGCTGATGGAGAGCGAGTTCTTCGGCCACAAGAAGGGCAGCTTCACCGGCGCCCACGCCGACAAGCCCGGCCTGTTCCAGACCGCCGACGGCGGCACCCTGTTCCTGGACGAAGTGGCCGAGCTTCCGCTGTCCATGCAGGTCAAGCTGCTGCGCGCCATCCAGGAAAAGAAGATCCGCCCGGTGGGTGCGAGCACCGAGATCGATGTCGACGTGCGCATCCTTTCGGCGACGCACAAGGACCTCAATGCGCTGGTGAATGCCGGCAGCTTCCGGCATGACCTGTATTACCGGATCAATGTGATCGAGCTGCACGTGCCGGCGCTGCGCGAGCGTGATGGCGACCTGCCGCTGCTGTCGAATGCGATCTTCGCGCGCCTGGCGCAGGCGATGCATCGCACTGCGCCGGTGCTGGGTCCGGATGCGCTGGCGGCCCTCGCGGGGTACGCGTTCCCGGGCAACGTGCGGGAGCTGGAGAACGTGCTGGAGCGGGCGATGGCGCTGGCCGACAGCGACCACATCACGGCGGCGGATCTGCGCTTGCCGACGGGTGGCGGTGGCGGGTTTGCCTCGCAGGGTCGCGGCGCGCCGATGGCGGCACCGCCGCCGGTGGGTCCATCACCCGGCTCGCTCAATCCCCGCGAGACCGCGTCGAGCGCCCTGCCGTCCTACATCGAAGAGATCGAGCGCGCGGCGATCCAGCAGGCGCTGACCGAGAGCCGCTACAACAAGACCAAGGCAGCGGCGGCGCTGGGGATCACGTTCCGGGCGTTGCGGTACAAGTTGAAGAAGCTCGGCATCGACTAGCCCCGGGGACGCGTGGCGTCCCTGTGGCACCTAGAGCCGAGCGACGCCGATCCAGCCACCCGAGAGCATCGGGCAGGCGAACTCGAGCGCGTTCACCAGTCCCTGGAACCCGCGCACCCCCAGCTTCGCCACGCCGCGGCTGCCGCTGATCATTTCCTGGAAGCGCGCGTGGTAGGGCGTGAGCGATACCAGCGCGATGTCGGCGCGCGCGAACAGGGTGCGCAGCGTCTTGTACGAATAGATCTGGAGATGATCCTGGTGCATCGACTCGCGGCCTGCCAGGCCGACGATGCCGTTGTGCCAGCAGCATGCGTTCGGGGTCGAGAACACGAAGTCCGCACCGCGCAGCGCTGCGTTCGCGCGCAGGCTGCGCAGGAAGCCTTCGGTGTCGGGCAGGTGCTCGATCAGCTCCCCGGCCACCACCAGGTCCGGGCGGCCGTGCAGCTCGACCACCGGCGCCAGGTCGAAGATGTCGGCGTGGATGATCCGCCCCCTGGGGGCCGTGTCCATGCCTTCGGGCGGAAGGCGCTGGGAGTTGTCTATCCCGACCACCCACGCCGCCTCGCGGCACAGCCGCGCGTGCAACCAATTGTCGTCGCCGCGCTTGGCATCGATCGCGGTCTCATCCAGGGCGCCGAGGTCGAACACGCCCTTGCCGCGGACCAGCGCCGCCAATGTCGCCAGCCGGTCCACCGGCCGCGGGACCCGCACGCGCTCCAGCGCCGTGTAATGCAGGTTGGGCAGCGGGCTGGTCGCCGTCATGCCGGCACTTCCTGCGCCTGGAGGTCCAGGCGCACCAGGTAGTTGGGCGGGTCAACCCTGTGCAGGCCGATCTCGCCCGCCGCGCCGGGCGCAAGTTCGGCCCCGGCGAGGGCGAGCAACTCCGCCAGCGACACCAGCGTCACCCCGCGGTCGCCGCTGACGTACTTGTCGCAGACCAGGCTCAACCAGGCGACCGGGTGCCCGGGCTCGATGTCCTTGACGAAGAGTGCACCGGACGGCCGGAGCGCATCGCGGATCGATCGCAGGAACTGCGCCCGGTACCCGACAGGCAGGTGGTGCATCACGTCACTGACCAGTGCCGCGTCGTAGGGCGCGTCCAGCTGCCCGAGATGCGCTTCGATGGACGTGCCCGGCAGCCGCCGCACGCGCTCAAGATGGACCGGCTCGACGAACTTGCCCACGCTGCCAGCGATATCGACCATCGTGACCCGCACGTCCGGGCGTGCCGCCAGCAGGTGGTTGAGCAGTTCGCCGTCGCCCCCGCCGATGTCGAGCAGATGCGCGTCGACCGGCAGCGCCCCCGCAACCAGTGCAGCGACCTTGTGCAGGTCGACGAAGACCCGCCGGTAGGCCGCGGCCGCCTTTCGCTCCAGGCCTGCCGGCATCAGCTTGCGGACCGCGGGACCGATCTTCATCGCGCGTCCTCCTGGTCGCCGTCCCTCGCCGGCCTGGCCGGATGCGCCAGCGCAAACGCCCGGGCGAGGTCGGTCAGGGTCTCCTGCAGCCCCTTGATGCGCAGCACCAGGCTGATGATCAGCACGAAGCTGATCGCGGCATAGATGTACAGCACCAGGTCCGCGCCACGACCCACGCCGAGCGCATGGGCCACCCGGGTCGAGGCGCTCTGCTCCCACACGAAGTAGATGCCGGTGGCGGTCAGCAGCACGATGGCGGTGCACAGGATCCGCGACTGCTTCCACTCGCGCAGCGCGAACGCGATGCCCACCGACAGCAGCGCGGTCAGGATGATCTCGATCATTTGCGGATCCATTGGGTCAAGAGATCAAGCAGGATGTTCAGGGATTCGGAGTTGCCCTGCCCTTTCCGCTTTGAATAGTCGGTGTAGCGGATGGTCACCGGCACCTCCACGAAGGCCAGGCGCCGTTGCCCGATCTGCTCGAGGATCTCCGACGCGTGCGCCATCCGGTTCTGGCGGATGCGCAGCTGGCGCGCGGCATCCGCGGTAAACGCCCGGAATCCGTTGTGGCTGTCGCTGAGCTTCAGCCCCGTGGTCAGCCGGGTGAAGGCGATCGCCAGCTTGAGCACCACCCGACGCAGGCGCGGCATGCCCACGGTCGTGCCCTTGAACCGGCTGCCCAGGGCCACGTCGACCTTCGAGTCGCGCAGTGCCGCGAGCATCCGGTCGATCTCGGCAGCCTCGTGCTGGCCGTCGGCGTCGAACATCACGATGTAGCGCGCGCCCTCCGCCAGCGCATGGCTGATACCGGTCTGCAGCGCCGCGCCCTGGCCCAGGTTCACCGGATGCCTCAGCACGACAGCCCCGGCCAGGCGCGCCTGTTCCCCGGTGTCGTCGGCCGACGCGTCATCCACCACCACCACGCCGTCCACATGCGCCAGCGCACCACGCACTACGGGCCCGATGCTGGTCGACTCGTTGTAGGCCGGCACCACGACCCAGGCCCCGGCATTGGGGCGCGCGGTGCCGGGCACGCCCTCGGCAAGCTGCATCGACATCGACTTTTCCTTCATGGCCATGACCGTTCGCCTAGGACCGCGCGGAGCGGCCAGGCTCGGCCGCGGCATTGCTGGCGTAGGCCAGAGCATAGGCACGGGCAATACCGCCGGCAATCCACGCCGGCCACAGGCGGCGCAGCAGTTGCAAGTCCTCGGCGGCGCGGTGGCCGCTGCCGATGGTGCTGGAGGTCTCGCTGCCCGCATGGATGCGGTGCGTCATCAGCGGCTCGCGCAAGTACACGAAGCTGCCGTCCAGCTGGCAGAGGTCAAGCCACGCCGCCCAGTCCATGTTGGTGCGCATCGACTCGTCGAAGCGCAGCCCCGTGCGTGCACGGTGCATGGTCACCGCAGGGCACGGGATCGCATTGCCGAAGCGCAGGCTGTTGGTCCGCGCGCTGCGCGAGCGCACGCACTCGCGGCCCAGGAACCCGAGCTCGAGCAGGGCGCGCTTGATCGCCGGCAGGCCACCGCGGCGCAGCTTGCCATCCAGCAGCTCGGCGTAGCCGGTGAACACGATCAGCGCGTCGCGATGGCGCGCGGCCGCGTCCAGCACTGCCGCGCTGAAGCCCGGGTCGTAGGTATCGTCCTGGTGTGCGAGCGTCACCCAGTCGGCGTCCGCGTGCTCAAGGGCGGCGTTCCAGTCGCGCCCGATTCCCGCGTTGGGTCCGTGCACCACCAGCCGTGCGCCGTAGCGCGCCGCGATCGCCTCCAGCCCGTCGAACGGCGTCGACGTGGTCACCACCAGGCTTGAGGGCCGCGCCTGCCCCGCCAGCGAAGCCAGGCAATCGTCCAGATAAGGGGAGTGGCCGTAGGCCGGCACCACGAAGCAGTGCCCGGCCATCAGGCTGCCGCTTGCCCGAGCTTGGACACCATCAACACCCCGCAGGAGATCAGCATCAGGCCGGCCCACTGGACAGGCGCCAGGCGCTCACCGTGCAGCAGCCAGGCCACCAACGCCATCAGGATGTAGAGCGATGCTCCCGCCAGCGCAAAGGCCACGCCCAGCTTCAGCTTGCTGATCACCACCACCCAGACGATGAACCCGACGCCCTGGATCACGACCGCCGCCCACACCAGCGGCGACATGAACGTCACCATCAGCCATTGCAGGCCGCTGACCCCTGGCACCCGCTCCGCCACTTCGGTGACCGCGCGCTTCAGCAGGAGCTGGCCGCTGATCGTGGTGCAGGTGACAAAGAGGATCATGAGGAAGGCGCGGACCATGGGGCTTCCGGGGGTGGCGGGAGGCGGCATCATACCGGTTCACCAACCCCGGAGACCCGTCGACTGGCCACGTCCAGCGGTCGGATGGGGGCCACCTTGCAGCGAACCTGCACGCCGGGAACAATCCGGCCCTCTCCATCGCAGCCGCATCCCATGACCCGCTGGAAAGCCGCCGGAAGCCACCTCGCCCTCAGTCTCTTGGTGATCGGCGGCATCGCCATCACTGCGTTCCTGCTCTGGTATCCGCACGGCCTGTACAAGGTGGCGGGGCTGGATCGCATCCTGCTGGTGATGCTGGGGATCGACCTGACGGCTGGGCCGCTGCTGACGCTGATCCTTTACAAACCGGGCAAGTGGGGGCTGAAGTTCGATCTGATCATGGTTGCGATCGCGCAGCTGGCCTTCCTCGGCTACGGCCTGCACACCCTCTGGGGCGGCCGCCCGGTGTTCCTTGTCGGTACTCCAGAGACGTTCACCGTGGTGTTCGCAAACGAGATCGCCGACGAGGACCTCGCCAAGGCCTCACGCCCCGAGTGGCGGCGCCTGTCGTGGACCGGACCCGTGCTGGTTGGTACACGCATGCCCACGGAGCCCGAACAGCGACATGCGGTGATCGAGGAATTCATGGCGGGTGGCGCAGGGATCGAGCGCACCCCGAAGTACTACATGCCCTTCAAGGACGTCGCTGGGCAAATTCTCGAGGCCGCAGAGCGCGCACCAGGTGCTGTGGACCCGGCGCGCCTCATGCCCGTCGTCTCCCGACGTGGCGAAGGCCAGTTGTTGATCGACCCATCCACCGCGCTTCCCGACTGGGTTGTGACCCGGGACAACGGCAAGTCGCGCTGAACAACGGCAGCTGCCGTCATCCAGCGTCACTCCTCTGGACTTGCCTTGCGCGACCTTGATTTGCGCACTGACGGCCGTGCCGACTGACGCAGCGCGTCCACGTCACGGAAAAACCGTGCGCGCCGACACACGCAATGTGACGCTATTTGTCAGTCACGTTTCGTACATGACAGACCACGTCACTTCATGCCCCTCACATTCACCTGCTATCCGTGATTGCGATTGCAGATCGCAAACTTCCCGGATCGGCCAGCAGCATTGGCACGGCTTGTGCGTATGATCCTGCTGCACGTGCAGCGTGACGCACGGCAAGCACGGTTCCGGAACCACTGCCGGCACTGCAGCACGTGAAGCAAACTCACACCTCTAGGGGATACACCATGAAGAAGATCCAGAAGGGCTTTACCCTCATCGAACTGATGATCGTGATCGCGATCCTCGGCATCCTCGTTGCCATCGCGCTGCCGGCGTACCAGGACTACAGCATCCGCGCCCGCGTTTCGGAAGGCGTTGCCCAGGCCGCTCCGGCGAAGCTTGCTGTTGCCGAAACTGCCTCCGCACGCGGCATCCTTGCAACTGCTGTGACCGACGCTTCGGCTGCCGGTTTCAGCTTTGCCGCTAACGCAACCGACTACGTGGCCAGCATTGGCGTCGCGAGCGGCGTTATCACCGTGACCACGAAGGCGACGGGCGCCACCGTGCAGCCGATTCTGACCCTCAGCCCCAGCCAGGCAGCCGTCGACCAGCCGGTCAACTGGGTCTGCGCCTTCACCGCTGGCGAGGCGCGTCACGTGCCGGCCGAGTGCCGCCCGTAATCCAGGGTTCGCTACAGCTGCTCTTCAAACCCTGGCTTCGGCCAGGGTTTTTTTTGGCGGGTTGGTCGCCAACCGCTTATCGTACTAGCGTGAGGAAGCCGCGCATGCGCCCATTGATATTGCTTGGCCTGGCTTGCGTCGCCACCGTGGTCTTGTACTGGCTCGGTCTTTATGGCCCATTCCTGCTCGATGACCATGTCGTGCTCTCACCCGTGGAAGCCTGGCACGCCGGCCAGCAGGGCTGGCTGGCAACATTGCTGCCCAACCCGGCATCGGTAATCAATTCGCGACCCGTGGCAATGGCCAGCTTCATGTTGACCACCTCGCTGGGTGGCGTCGGCCCGTTTTCCTACAAGCTGGGCAACGTCGTTGTCCATCTGCTTTGCGGAATATTGGGTTGGTGGCTGCTACGTCGCGTCCTGCGCCTTGATCCTCGGCTTGCTGCTCACGCCGATGTCCTGGCGTTGGCCGCCACCGCTCTCTGGTTGCTGCATCCGCTGCACGTGAGCACCGTCTTGTACGCAGTGCAACGGATGGCGCAACTGGCCGCGTTCTTCTCCTTGGCAGCGGTGGCCATCTATCTCGTCGCCCGCCAGCAATTGGCAGCAGGCCGTGTCCGCACCGCTTCCCTGCACCTGTTCCTGACGTTCCCGCTTCTGCTGGCGCTTGGCATCCTGAGCAAGCAGAACGCCGCTATCGCCGGGTTCTTGTGCCTGGTTCTCGAACTGGCGTACTTCCAACGACCTGCGCGAGACCCGCGACTGGTGTGGGGTTTCTTCGGCTTGTTCGTAGCACTGCCCGTGATGGCTGTACTCGGACTGCTGGCGTTCGCGCCGGACCGCTTGCTGGCAGGTTACGCCGAGTGGAACTTCACGCTGTGGCAGCGCCTGATGACCCAAGCGCGTGCCATGATCGACTACATCGGCATGTGGTTCTTGCCACGAGGCCCGCAAATGGGGCTGTACACCGATGGTTACCCGGTTTCCAGCGGACTACTGTCACCGCCAACAACGCTCTTGGCCATTGTCGCCCTTGTCACGTTGTCCCTGTTCGCCATTGCCATCCGCAAGCGTGCGCCGGCGGTATTCGCGGGATGGTTCTTCTTCCTAGTCGCGCACTCGGTGGAATCCAGCTTCCTGCCGCTCGAGATGTACTACGAGCACCGGAACTACCTGCCGGCTTTCGGGTTGCTGCTCATGGCGTTCGGACTGCTCGGGCTGATCCCCGATACCACATGGTCGCGCATGGCCAACCCCCGACGGCTCGGCATCGTGGCCGTTTCCGCCCTCACCCTCACCCTCGCGTTCGCCACCTTCGGACGAGTCTTGGTCTGGCAGCAGGGTGAAACCATCGTCGCGCAGGGCCTGTACCACCACCCTGAATCACTGCGCGCCCGCCTCGATGCAGCAACAATTTCGTTCTGGAACAAAGATTACGCATCAGCCGTGGAGGTCACCAGACCGTTGCTGACCAGCGCCGAGCCTGAGGAACGCGCGATAGGTAATCTCCAGATGGTTGTCATTGGTTGCCTAGACGGAAAAGGTGCAGACCCGAAGCATCTTGAAGCGGCAACCGAAGGGCATCGCTCGCGCGTGACCATCGCCGAATTGCAGATGGCACGACTACTTGTGAACGTTACACAAACCCACACGTGTGGAGCCGTAACTCCAGGGATGATCGGATCTACGCTCGCAGCACTGGTGGATAGTGCTGACGGGCAGCCAGAAACCGCACCCGCCAAGTTTTCCACCAGAACTATCGCGGCCCGCATGCACGCCCGGGGCGGGGAATGGAAGGAAGCCGAGCACCACGCCGAGATAGTGTGGAACGCGACTCGCTATCTACCATTGGCGGCGCTGTTGGCGCGCATCTATATCGACAACGGAAAGTTCGAACAAGCAGAAGAGCTGCTAGGCGAACTCAAGCGGCGAGCACGTCCGTTTGACACCCCGGCCCAAGATGAGATCTCACGCGTACAGGCGATGCTCGACGATCGCAGGTCAAAGGCCGGGCGGTGACAGTTCCGTGCCAATGCAGGACAAGACCGTTAGCAGAATTGCATCTGCTGGACAAACCGCAAGGCCCACGGCACGCTTCGTGCATCGATTTCGGCCTACATGTCGGAAGGAAACCTAAATGAGCGCAGTTCAGACAAGCAACCTCGCGGGCATTACGGGAATCGCACGCCGCTTGGTGTTGGATGGAGCGCTCGACGAGGCCACCGCCCGAGACTCGCTAGACAGGGCGACCGCCGAGCGCAAGCCTATTGCGTCATATTTGCGTGAAGCAAAGCTCGTCACTTCGGCACAAATGGCAGCGGCCAACTCCATTGAATTCGGCATGCCCGTGTTCGACCCCTCGGTCATGGATGGCACGCAAAGCGCCATCAAGCTGGTCACAGACGAGCTGCTTGCAAAGCACAACGTGCTGCCGCTGTTCAAGCGTGGCGGGCGCCTGTTCGTCGGCGTCGCAGACCCGACCAATACCCACGCTTTGGACGAGGTCAAGTTCCATACCAATCTGACCGTCGAACCCATACTCGTCGACGAAGAGCGCATCCGACGCACCATCGAGCTATGGCAGGAGAGCAGCGATACGTTCGGCGACACACTCGATGACAGTGAAGGCTTGGAGAAGCTCGACATCAGCGGGGGTGAGGAGGACGGGACCGACGATGGCGTCAGCGCCAAGGGCGACGACACGCCGGTGGTCAAGTTCATCAACAAGGTGCTGATCGACGCCATCAAGAAGGGCGCCTCCGACATCCATTTCGAGCCGTACGAAACAGACTACCGGGTGCGCCTGCGCATCGACGGCATCCTCAAGCAAGTCGCCAAGATGCCGGTGAAACTCAACCAGCGCATCACCGCGCGCTTGAAAGTCATGGCGCAGCTGGACATTGCCGAGAAGCGCGTGCCGCAGGACGGCCGTATCAAACTCAACCTCTCCAAGACCAAGCAGATCGACTTCCGTGTCAGCACGTTGCCTACGCTGTTCGGCGAGAAGGTCGTGTTGCGTATCCTCGACGGCAGCGCAGCCAAGCTGGGCGTCGAGAAACTTGGTTACGAGCCTGAGCAGCAGAAGCTGTTCCTGGAAGCCATCCACAAGCCCTACGGCATGGTGCTGGTCACCGGCCCAACCGGCTCCGGCAAGACGGTGAGCCTGTACACCGCTCTGGGGATCCTGAACGACGAGACTCGCAATATCTCGACCGCGGAGGACCCGGTGGAAATCCGGTTGCCCGGCGTCAACCAGGTACAGCAGAACGTAAAGCGCGGCATGACCTTCGCCGCAGCGCTCCGCAGCTTCCTGCGCCAGGACCCGGACATCATCATGGTGGGTGAGATCCGCGACCTGGAGACCGCCGAGATCGCCATCAAGGCGGCGCAGACCGGCCACATGGTGCTTAGCACCCTGCACACCAACGACGCCCCTCAGACCATTGCCCGACTGATGAACATGGGCATTGCGCCCTACAACATCACGAGTTCGGTGACCCTGGTAATCGCCCAGCGCTTGGCGCGACGCCTGTGCAGCAAGTGCAAGCAGCCCCAAGAACTGCCAGACAACGCACTTCTGGCGGAGGGCTTTACCGCCGACGAGATCCATGAAGGATTCACGATCTATGAGGCTGTGGGCTGCGACGAGTGCACCGGCGGCTACAAGGGACGGCTTGGCGTGTACCAGGTACTGCCGATGAGCGAGGAGATCCAGACCATCGTGCTGCAGGGGGGCAATGCGATCCAGATTGCCGAGGTGGCCAAGGCGGCCGGCGTCAAGGACCTGCGTCAATCCGCCCTACTCAAGGTGAAGAACGGGCTGACTACACTGGCAGAGATCAACCGGATTACGGTGGACTGACCCGCGAGGGCGTCCCGATGCGCCCCTTTGGGCCACCTTCCGCCGCTTTGCGGTGGAAGGGACGGCGGAAGTCTGCCGGGCGTCACAAACGAAAATTTCACTTTGTCTTGCAAGGGTTTAGGATGGGAGCTTGTGGCCCGATCGGGGTAACGGGCCTTCTGGGGAGCTAGAGCATGGCCGTGTCTCGTACCGCCGCGCGGTCCGCCGCGAAGAAGAAGCCCACTGGTCCGACGCGCACTGGCGTGGAACTGTCGCCGTTCGTCTGGGAGGGCACCGACAAGCGCGGCAAGAAGATGAAGGGCGAGCAGTCGGCGAAGAACGCCAACCTGCTGCGCGCCGAACTGCGACGCCAGGGCATCACCCCCACTGTAGTAAAGCCAAAGGCCAAACCACTGTTTGGCAGCGCGGGCCAGAAGATTACCGCCAAGGAAATCGCGGTGTTCAGCCGGCAGCTAGCCACCATGATCAAGTCCGGCGTGCCGGTGGTGCAGGCGCTGGAGATCATTGGCAACGGCCACAAGAATGAGCGCATGAAGGTGATGGTTAACACCGTGCGCCTCGACATCGAGGGCGGTTCCTCGATCTACGAATCGATGAGCAAGCACCCGGTGCAATTTGACGAGCTGTACCGCAACCTGGTGAAGGCGGGTGAAACGGCCGGCGTGCTTGAGACTGTGCTCGACACCATCGCTACCTACAAGGAAAACACCGAGAGCCTGAAGGGCAAGATCAAGAAGGCGCTGTTCTATCCGGCCACGGTGATCGCGGTGGCGATCCTGGTCAGCGCGGTCTTGCTGGTGTTCGTGGTGCCGCAGTTCCAGGCGACCTTCAAGAGCTTCGGCGCCGACCTGCCGGCGTTTACCCAGCTGATCATCAACGCAAGCGACTTCATGATCGCGTGGTGGTGGCTGATATTGGCGATCATTGTCGGCGGCGGCTGCTTTTTCATGTACTCCTACAGGCGCTCGCCCCCGTTGCAGCATCTGATGGACAGGCTGGTACTGAAGATTCCGGTCATCGGCCAGATTCTCCACAACGCCGCCGTCGCCCGCTTCGCCCGCACCTTGGCCACCACTTTCAGGGCCGGCGTTCCGCTGGTCGAAGCACTGGACATCGTGGCCGGCGCCACCGGCAACCAGGTATACGAGAAGGCCGTGCACGAGATCAAGGACGACGTGTCCGTGGGCTACCAGCTCAACATGGCCATGAAGCAGGTCAACATTTTCCCGCACATGGTGGTGCAGATGACCGCCATCGGCGAAGAGGCCGGCGCGCTGGACACCATGCTGTTCAAGGTGGCCGAGTTCTTCGAGGAAGAGGTCAACAACTCGGTCGATGCGCTGAGCAGCCTGCTGGAGCCGATGATCATGGTCATCATCGGCGGCGTGGTGGGCTCGATGGTGATCGGCATGTACCTGCCGATCTTCAAGATCGCGGGCACCATCTAGGTAAATGTCTTTCCTCGGCGACAACCCCGAACTGGGCTACCCGGTGATCGCAGGCCTCGGCCTGCTGGTCGGCAGCTTCCTCAACGTGGTGATCCTGCGCCTGCCCAGGCGCATGGAGTGGGAGTGGAAGCGCGACAGCCGCGAGATGCTTGGCGAGCCGGAGATGTACGACCCGCCGCCACCGGGGATCGTGGTGGAGCGCTCGCACTGCCCGCACTGCGGCCATCAGCTCAGCTGGTTCGAGAACATCCCGGTGTTCAGCTGGCTGGCGCTGCGCGGCAAGTGCCGCTCATGCAAGGCGCCCATCTCCGCGCAGTACCCGGCGGTCGAGCTGCTGACGATGCTGCTGATGGTGCTGTGCGTGTGGCGCTTCGGCTTCGGCTGGCAGGGCTTTGGCGCCTGCCTGCTCACCTGCTTCCTGATCGCACTGTCGGGCATCGACCTGCGCACGCAGCTGCTGCCTGATTCGCTGACCTTGCCGCTGATGTGGCTGGGGTTGATCGCGGCGGTGGAGAACCTGTACGTCGCGCCCAAGGCGGCGCTGTTGGGCGCCATTGCCGGCTACGTGAGCCTGTGGTCGGTGTGGTGGGTGTTCAAGCAGGTCACCGGCAAGGAAGGCATGGGCCACGGCGACTTCAAGCTGCTGGCCGCGCTGGGCGCCTGGTGCGGCCTGGCCGGCGTGCTGCCGACCATCCTGATGTCTTCGCTGGTGGGCGCCATTGTTGGCGGCGCCTGGCTGGCCATCAAGGGCCGCGACCGTGCCACCCCGATCCCGTTCGGTCCGTTCCTGGCCGTCGCCGGCTGGATCGTCTTCATGTGGGGCGAGCAGATCATGGGCGCATACATGGCCTACGCCGGGTTCTGACCTCTCTCCCCCGAAAACGGGGAGATGCCTGCCACACTCATCGCATGGCCGACTACACCATCGCCCTCACCGGGGGCATCGCCTCCGGCAAGTCCGAAGTGGAGCGCCGCTTCCGCGCGCTCGGCATCATCGTCGCCGACGCCGACCAGGCATCCCGTGACGTGGTGGCCCGCGGTACCGAAGGCTTGGCGGAAGTCGTGTCCGTGTTTGGCGCGGACGCCCTCGATGCCGAAGGCGACCTCGACCGCCCTGCGATGCGCCGCCTGGTGTTCAACGACGCCACCGCGCGGCATCGCCTGGAAGCCATCATCCACCCGCGCGTGCGCCTCGCGTTGCGCGCCGCCTGCGCGGCAGCGCCGGGCCCTTACGCCATTGCCGCCATCCCCTTGCTCGCAGAAGGCGGCCGTGCGGCATACCCCTGGTTGCACCGCGTGCTGGTGGTCGACGTGCCTGTCGACGTGCAGCTGGCGCGGCTACTGCGTCGCGACGGCATCGACGAGGCGCTGGCGTGGAAGATGATCCGCGCACAGGCCGGCCGCGAGGAGCGGCTGGCGATTGCCGACGATGTGATCATCAATGACGGGCCGGTCGCGGCGCTGGACGGCGCGGTGACGGCGCTGCATGGGCGCTACCTGGAGCTGGCGCGGGGTGCTGCGGCGCGCGGATAGCTGGTCAGCGCCGGGCAACGGTACGGTATGGGCCGTGCGCGCCTGCATACGGCTCCCCTGTCTCCACACGCGCGCAGACCCGATCACCGCACAGGGTGAGATCGGCCGCATTGATCGCCTCGAGAAGCCGTTGATCGCGGCTGATCGAAGCCAGCTCGCGCTTGGCTGAAGCCAAGGCCAGCGTCGCGCCGGCAACGGCGACCACGGCGCCGATCAGCAGCGCTGCTGATGCGATCCAGAGCACGCGCATGCGCGACTCGACCGCAACAGCCTGCGCCACCGCTGCCCGGGTGTGCTCTGCCCCGAGTGTGTTGGCAGCGGACGTGACCTCGCGTCGGAAGTCGGCGCTGGTGCGCTCAAGTTGTTCGACCGCGCGCGTGCTCCGCTCGTCGAGGCGCCCGGCCACGACGGCCAGCTGCAGCGCGAACTCGCGCGGGTCGAGATCGGCCGGCAACCGGGTCATGGGGGCAGCATCGCCGGCGCACCCTGCCCTGACGCGACCGGGTGAGGCGGTCGGCGCACTACGTCCTGCTCCACCTCTGCGCGCAGGCGGACGTGGTCTTCGTCACTCCGGTATGTAGTCGACCAGGCTTGGCCGAGTCGCAGACCGGACTTGAAGACCTGGCCCATGGGGGTCTCGAGATAGGCCGTGGCCACCGCTGACATGCTGGCCGCTCCTTGGCGCTGCGCGGCGTCGAAAAGCTGGTCGAACATGACCTCCACGGTGTCGCGCGCCACCAGTATTTCCGCCCGCATAGGGAGGGACGATCGCGCTGCAACGTGGTCGAGCAGCGTCACCTCGCGCGTATGCATCCGTTCGATGGCGGTCAGCGCCGCATCCATCTTCGGGTCGGTGCCGCCCGGTGTACGTCCGCGCTCCACATGACGCCACTGCAGGGTGGCTGCGAGATCGTGGTCGACGGGGTCCCTGGCGCAGGGATCGGGAACCAGCACCTTGCACGCAGGCGACAGGTCGGTGTGGATGCGACGCTCACCGTTGCGCCGGTAGTGCACGGTGTCGATGACGCCGAGCTGGTGCTGGTCCGAGCTGTGGATGACGTACAGGCGTGGGTCGAGCGGCACCGGCACCTTTTGCAGCAGTTGCGCGCCAAACATGGTGTTGAGGTAGTCCACGTCCATGTTCTGGACGCGCCGGGAAATGCCGTCGATCAGGTAGCCGCCCCCGACGTCCGCGTGCGCGCCGGGCACGGAGAAGCTGGCGACGCGGCCGCGCTCCGACAGTCCGTCGGGCAAGTGGCGTGTGGCATCGAAGAGGCCGCGTGCTTCGTGCAGGGCGGTGAACCCCAATGCGCTGACATTCGAGCTCGGGAATGCCCGCGGCTCGTCTTTTATGGAGGCGGCGACCGGGTCGTGGATCAGCGCGACCTGCACTGTTCGGCCGGGTGGCACGAGCGGCGGGCGGTCGGCGTACTTGATGCTGCTGAGCCGGCCGTCGGACCCGTAGGCGATATCGGCATCGGTCGGGTCCCGGATCCCTCTTTCATGGATCAATCGCTGCAGCGCGGGAACCTGCTCTGCCCCGCGACTGAAGCCGATGCCCACAAGGTGGATACGGACGCCGGGATCTTCATCGATCCATTTGGCGGCCTGGACGCAGAACTGGTAATAGCCCTGCTCGACGCGGGGCTGGAAGGTCACCGCAAACATGCTGTCGAGCCGACTTGATATGTACTCGTCCTGTGTACCTATGCCTTCGACATATCCGACAGCGATCCTCGGCGCCTCCAGCGCCTCGATGTCATCTTTTAAGCGTCCGACGAGCGTGTGTTCCGTCGGCGCGTCCCTGTGAATGCTGTTGCCGGTACCATCAATCGCGACTACAAACACGCGGTCGCGACTTGTCTCGAGCAGCAGAGGCACTCTCAACTGCAAGAGCCGATCTTCTGCCAATTGCAGCGATGCCAGTTCGTTTTTTGTTGCCGGCCTGGCTTGAACTCCGTCCGGTGTCAGTCTGTAGCCAGTCATGCAATCCTCCTTGATTGCACTCAATCAATATCAGTATGTCCTTGAGTGAACCAGCACAATTCCCGAGTGCTGGTTGCTGTAGGGGTTCTCTGGATTCTTCAGCTCTCTCAACGCCATCCACGTGCTCATGTATACGCTGACGGTGCGGTCATCCACGACGATAATGATCCCGGGATAGGGAATGTTGCTGTCCTCTAGGATGTCCTCGCGCGCGACCGTGTGTCTCACCATGCGGTCCGCGAAGATCTCCGCCATGTCCACGCTGGCTGCCAGTGATGTTCCATCCTGGGACGTCCAGATCACTTCGGCAGGCGGCGGGAAGTTCCTGATCGGTCCGCGCCCTGCACGCAGTACTTTCTCTAGCGGCCTGCCCAGGGATTCGAACGACGGACCTGGCCGCTCGACGCCATGGGGGCGTCCCGCATAGACGATCTTGCAGCTCTGCGTGCTGAAGCAATGCGTCCCAAACTGATGCCACGCAAACCACAACGGCCAATCCGCCACCGTGCCGGTAAACGGACCATGCCCCGGGGGCGGCGTCATCGGATCGAACTCGGGCTCCACGGCATTGCATCCCTGCAGCAGCGTGGCGCCGGTCAGTACTGCGGCGAGGAAGGCCGCCAGGCCTGCGCGCGGGTGGTGGCATCTGCGCATGCGTCCATATCCTTATGGTCTGCGCCCGAAGCTAGTCAGGCCCGGTGAGGGCGTCAAGTCGGGTTTGTCCGCGCGTCACAGTTTCAGCGCGACAGGTACGTCCACAGGCCACGGATAGCCGCGACGCCCTGCCCGCCGTGCCGTCTGGCCACTGTGATGTCCTCCTCCCCCATGCCGCCGATGGCGTACATCGGCAGCGCCACGCCTTCGCGCAGCTCGGAAAACCTTGTCCAGCCGATACCGGCCTGGCCGGGGTGCGTGGCAGTGGCCATCACCGGGCCGACCAAGCAAAAGTCGCAGGCCAGGCGCGCGGCGTGCTGCAGCTCATCCGCGTCGTGGCACGAGGCGGCCAGCGCCGCGCCCTCCGCCAGCACCGGGCGTTCGCCGAGCGCGGCGAGCTGTGCGGCACGCAGGTGCAGGCCGGCGCCGAGTTCGCGCGCCAGCTGTGCGTCGCCATTGACCAGCATCTCGGCGCCGGTGCGCCTGCATCGATCAAAGGCCGCGCCGGCCAGCGTGCGCACCCGCGCCGGCTCCAGCCCGGGCAGGCGCAGCTGCACGCGTGCGATGCCGGCATCCAGCGAGGCGTCCAGCGACGCCAGCCAGGCCGCATCGGCGCGTGCGGGGTCGCCGTCATCCGCAGGCAGCGGGGTGACCAGATAGCGATCGGGCTGGTGCAGCGCAGCCACCACGGGAATGTCCGCGGGGGGCATGGCGTAGGTGTGCAGCTTGTGCAGCGGCACCCAGGCCAGGGCCTGGCCTTCGCGGCCGCGCGGCACGCCCTGCCAGCGCGCGATGCGGCGTACGTCCAGGCGCAGCCGCTTGCCCGGATATGCCTGCGGCACGGTAATCAGCGGCGCGCCAACGGTGGCGGTGATGCCGAGTTCTTCGTGCAGTTCGCGGGCCAGCGCTTCGTCGGCGCCCTCGCCCGGTTCGCGCTTGCCGCCGGGGAATTCCCACAGACCGGCGAAGTCGCGGTTCACGGTGCGCCGCGTCAGCAGCACCCTGCCGCGCGCGTCGCTCAACACGCCCGCAACGACTTCGGTCACCTTCATGCCGCGGCCCTCTTCCCCCGGGTCAGCGGGGGAAGGTGCCCGGCGTGCGGACGGGGGCGATCCCGCGGGACCATTCCGTCAGGCGATCTGCCCATGGCAGTGCTTGAACTTCTTGCCGCTGCCGCAGGGGCACGGCTCGTTGCGACCAACCTTCGGCATGCCGGGCGGACCGTCGAGCTGGTAGTCGGGAGTCGCGGCCTCTTCGTCGGCGCCGTAGCCGCCGGAATCGGCGTGCTGGAACTGCAGGTTGCGCGCCTGGGCCTCGGCCTGCTGGCGCTCCTGCGCTTCCATCGCCGCCACTTCTTCCTCGCTGCGCACGCGCACGCGGGCCAGCAGGGTGATGACTTCGCGCTTGACCTTGTCCAGCAGCTCGGAGAACAGCTCGAAGGCTTCCTTCTTGTACTCCTGCTTGGGCTGCTTCTGGGCGTAGCCGCGCAGGTGGATGCCCTGGCGCAGGTAATCCATGCGCGCAAGGTGCTGCTTCCAGTTGTCGTCGAGCACGCTGAGCATGATGTGCTTCTCGAGCATGCGCATGGTCTCGCCACCGACCGATGCTTCCTTGTCGCTGAACACCTTGGCCATCAGGTCCTGGACGTGGTTCTGGATGCCCTCGGCGTCGAGTTCGGACTGCGAGGTGGCCCAATGCACCAGGTCCACGTTCTGGCCGAAGTCGGCTTCGAGCGCCGCCTGCAGGCCGGCGAGGTCCCACTGCTCGTCGATCGAGTCCGGCGGCACGAAGCGGTCCACCAGCTCGCCCACCACGTCGCCGCGGATGCCGGCGACGTTGTCGTGGATGCTGTCGGCGTCGAGCAGTTCATCGCGCTGCGCGTAGATCACCTTGCGCTGGTCGTTGTTGACGTCGTCGAAGTCGAGCAGGTTCTTGCGGATGTCGAAGTTGTGGGCCTCGACCTTGCGCTGCGCGTTGGCGATCTGCTTGGAGACGAGCGGCGACTCGATGATGTCGTCTTCCTTCAGGCCCATGCGCGCCATGACCTTCTGCACCCAGTCGGCGGCGAAGATGCGCATCAGGTTGTCTTCGAGCGACAGGTAGAAGCGGCTGGAGCCCGGGTCGCCCTGGCGCCCGGAGCGGCCGCGCAGCTGGTTGTCGATGCGGCGCGACTCGTGGCGCTCGGTGCCGACGATGTGCAGCCCGCCGGCTGCCTTCACCGCGTCGTGGCGCTGCTGCCAGGCCGCCTTGAGGCGCGCGCGCGTAGCGTCGTCGATCTCGCCCTGCTCGGCCTCGAGCGCGGCGATCTCGGCCTCCAGCGAACCGCCGAGCACGATGTCGGTACCGCGGCCGGCCATGTTGGTGGCGATGGTGACCGCGCCCGGCGCACCCGCGTTGGCGACGATCTGCGCCTCGCGCTCGTGCT